>NZ_JAUYWF010000009.1 GCF_030708455.1 Halomonas sp. SSL-5 | reverse complement strand
GCTGGTTCTGAAACGAGAGGGAACCGATGGCCTTCGGGTCATGGGCACGAAAAAAGCCGACTCCCGGAGGAATCGGCTTCTTCGATATTTGGTAGCGGGGACCGCTGGTTCTGAAACGGGAGGGAACCGATGACCTTCGGGTCATGGGCACGAAAAAAGCCGACTCCCGGAGGAATCGGCCTTCTCGATGTGTGGGTTAGCAGTAGATATGGCATAGGGGAGCGAGCGGCGAAGTGTGGGACTATTTTCGGCTATTCGGGAAGATGTGATCCGAGAAGTTCAGGAATGACGCGGGTTTGAGGGGGATAGAGAGAAGCAGGACGCGATAGCTGGCAAGCGAATCGGTGCCAAATAGGCGCAAAACAAGAAAAGGGCCGTCTCGGTATGAGGCGGCCCTTTTTGTGCGGTATTTGGCCCTGACTAGAGATCGCGCCAGAGAGCCACAGCGCGGGCTAGGATATGAGTCCTGCGAAGCTGGTCCTTGTCCCGAATGTGAAGGTGCAGGCTTTCATCGGCATCTGCGGAAAGCACCAACCCGCCGCCCATATCTAAGCGTAAGCGTCTGAGGGTTGTGGGCCCCTTGTCACCAATACGCAACAGATAAATACCACCTGCAGAGGGTAGCTCGTCTGGAGCAAGGCCAATAGTGGAGCCATTGTCTGCACGATGCATCAGTGTTTCACATAACAGCCGATCACCAGGTTTGATCGTAGGCGCCATATCGTCCTCACGCGTCACTAGGAAGCGCAGATGTGTAGGCTCCAGACCGCGTGATTTCAGCCAATCGCGGCGGACCGCGTACAAAGTACGACCAACACCCTCGCTGGTGGTGGTCATTCCCTCGATGTAGGCGAAGTCATCTGGCTCCTCGTGGCTATCACTCGCATCTCTAGACTCTTGAAAAAAATGTGTTCTCTCTGCGTGGCCGGTAGCTAACCAGCTCGGATCGACACCTAGGTCTGAAGCTAGGCGAAGAAGCCTATCCAGGGCGGGATAGGTATCCCCGCTCAAATAACTGCGTATAGAGCCCTCAGAGAAATCAGATCTCTGAGCAAATGCCCGTGGCTTCTCATCTCCTAACGCTACAGCCAGCCTCTCTCTGAAGCGTTCGATTCCATGCTTCCGCAAAGAATGATCAGACGCTCCTTGGGCTTCGTCATGCGTTTGTCTAGAAATCAATGATTTAGCCTCGCTTGCTCAGATAAAAGACCAGAACGGAAAAGAACGCTCAGATAAATGCTTGTTGTGCCCATTTTTCTGCGCTACGGTTATGGCGAAACCTCGGATAGACATCGCAGTCAAGCCACGACGAGAGAGCGCCATGAAGCCCGACATTCCCCGAGATCCCGAGCAGCGCTGGGAGTGGATCAAGTACCAGATCCGCTCTCGCGGCATGACCATGACCGCGCTGGCCGCCTCCCTGGGCGTGACCCACAAGGCGATGGGTAACGCCAAGTACGGGCCTTATCCGCGCATGGAGCGGGGTATCGCCAAGCTGTTGGGGCTGACGCCGCAGCAGATCTGGCCGGAGCGCTGGAACGCCGACGGCACCCCAGCGCGGCAGCGGCCGAACCGCAGCGAATCGAGCCCCAGGGTGCGCCTCGCTAACCGCAAGGATAGCGGCTCTAACGCTCGCGCGCAGCGTATAGCAGGCGAGGAGGTTTGACCATGCGCCGCGTTCACGACAGCGCCACGTTTGACCTGTTCGAGGTGCCCCGCCCGGTGATTCCGACGCCCGGCTGCGGCAATTATGCCGCGCAGGTGAGCGAGCTCGTGGGCGTGGTGCTGAAGGACACCCCGGTGGATCGCCACGAGATCGCCGCCCAGATGAGCCGACTCTCCGGCGACGACGTCTCCAAGCACATGCTCGACGCCTGGAGCTCACCGGCGCGGGCTGACCACAACATCCCGTTGTACCGCGTGCCGCTGCTCGAGGAGGTGTGCCACAGCCACGCCTTCACCGACTGGCTGGTGCACCTGCGCGGCGGGCGGGTGGCCTACGGCCGCGAGGCGCTGGCCCAGGAGTACGGCAAGCGCCAGCGGATGATGGACCAGCTCAAGGCCGACATGCGCGAGCTGAAACGGCTGATGGGAGAAGAAGAATGAACTGCAAGACCTCCCTCTCAGCTCGCGAATGGTTCACCGCCAAGGAGTTGGCCGGGCTTCCGGGTCTGCCTGGCACAGAGCAGAACGTTCGTGCGTTCGCCAAGCGCCACGGCTGGGAAGGCCAGCGCCGTCTCGGCACCAAGGCCCTGGAGTACCACGTCGCGGTGCTGCCGCGGGAGACCCGCGACGCCCTGGTGCTTCGTCAGCTTAACGAGGCGCGTGGCGAGGACGACGCCCCCGCGCCCGAGCCGGCCCCGATCGCCGCGGAACCCGAGCCCCAGCAGGTCGCCACCGACACCCTGCGCCTCACAGACACCCAGCGCCGCGTGATGAGCGCCCGGGTGGCCTTCGTGCGCGAGATCGAGCGCATGAGCCAGCTGGTCAGCCAGCAACAGGCCATCGAGACGTTAGTCGCCCTGGCGAAGGCCGGCGATCTAACGCCTTACCTCGCCGAGCGTGTGGTGATCGCCAACGATCGTAAGAGCGAGACCCGCACCCTGAGCGAGCGCACCCTCAAGCGCTGGGTCTCCGCCTTCAAGAAGGAAGGCGAGCGCGGCCTCGCGCCTAAGCGCCGCCGCGCCGACATGAGCATGCCGCCCTGGGCGGGGGAGTTCCTCAAGCGCTACCAGCGCCCGCAGAAGCCCAGCGTCGAGGCCGCCTACCAGCAGCTGGTCGAGCAGACCGAAGGCCCGCATCCCAGCATCCACCAGGTGCGCCGCTTCCTCGCCAAGCTCAGCCCCGAGGCCCGCGAGCGCGGCCGCATGGGCCCCCGCGAGCTCAAGGCCCTGCAGCCGTTCAAGCGCCGCAAGACCGAGCACCTGCTGCCCAACGACGTGTGGGTGGCCGACGGCCACACCTTCGATGCCGAGGTGATCAACCCGCTGACCGGCCAGGCCTTCCGCCCCGAGGTCACGATGATCATCGACTGGGCCACCCGCCGCATCGTCGGCTTCGCCATCAACCTCGCCGAGTCGACCCTCGCCACCCTGGACGCCCTGCGCGACGCCGTCAGCCGCGTCGGCATGTTCAACCTCTTCTACGTCGACAACGGCTCCGGCTTCGATAACGCCAGCGTCTATGAGGTGGTCGATCGTCTCGGCGGCACCATCACTCACTCGCTGCCCTACAACTCTCAGGCCCGCGGAGTCATTGAGCGCCCGCACCAGAGCATCCTGGTGAAACTGGCCCGCGAGATGCCCAGCTATATCGGCGCCGACATGGACCCCGAGGCCGCCAACCGCGTGCACAAGCTGTCACGCAAGGCGATCAAGGAAGGCCTCAAGCCGGCGATGATCCCCACCTTCCAGGAGTTCTACGACCGGCTGAATGCCGCCCTGGATGCCTACAACTATCGGCCGCATTCCGCGCTGCCCAAGATCCGCGACCTGGAGACCGGCCAGCGTCGCCACCAGAGCACCATGGAGGCCTGGAAGAGCGCCGAGGCCGAGGGCTTCGAGGCGCTGACCGCGCCCGCTGATGTCATCGCCTCGCTGATGCGCCCGCAGGAGATCCGCAAGACCCACCGCGGCGAGGTGCGCTTCGCCGGTGGCCTCTACTTCCTGCGCGAGCTGGCCGACTTCCACGGCGACGAGGTGAAGGTGGCCTGGGACTACCGCGACGTCAGCCGCGTGGGCGTGTTCACCCTGGAGGGCGAGTGGATCGGCGAGGCCATCCTCGATGGCAATGCCACCCCGGCGATGCCCGCCAGCATGATCCAGCGCGCCGCCGACAAGCGCGAGGCCGGCCAGCTCAACCGCCTGGTCAAGAAAGCCAAGACCATCACCGGCCAGGACGTCGAGATCCGCACCCTCGAGCCGGCCACCGAGCGCACCTATGACGAGCGTCGCCTCGAGGCCGGCCGGGCCAAGGCCCGTGAGCTGGCAGCGCCTCAGGCGGAGCGCTTCGAGATCCCCCGCGACCCCACCCAGCGTTACCGCCTGTGGCAACAGCTGGACGCGCGCCAGCGCGCCGGCGAGGTGCTCGGCGAGCAGGAGAAGACGTGGTGGGAAAGCTACCCGAAGACGACAGGATTCCGCGCCATCCAGCGCGTGATGGATGCCGAGGGACGGCAATCCCCCGGCACCCGGCGGGCCATGTAAGCGCATGGCCCATGACACCCAAGCAAGTGAGGACTGATATGAGCGTCAACGCCATTGTACCACTGACCAACGTGGGCCTCCTGGCCACCGCCGTCGAGAACGTGATGAACCGGCCGCCCGAGCTGCCCGGGGTCGCGGTGATGTACGGCTTCAGCGGGCTGGGCAAGAGCCTGTCCGCCGCCTACACCGCCAACCTGCATCGCGCCTACTACCTGCAGTGCCGGGAGTCTTTCACTCGCAAGGCCTTCGTGCAGGCGATGCTCCGCGAGATGGGCATCACCCCCATGAAGACGCTGAACGAGATGATCGACCAGGTCGCCGAGCAGCTCAGTCGGTCCGGCCGACCGCTGATCATCGATGACGTCCAGTACGTCATCGAGAAGAGCGCCGCCAACATCATCACCGACCTCTACGAGGCCAGCCAGGGCACCCTGGTGCTGATCGGCGAGGAACACGTGCCCACCGCCATGAGCAAGCGTCTGGAGCGCCTGCACAACCGGGTGCTGGAGTGGGTGCCGGCGCAGGAAGCCAGCCTCGACGACGTGCAGCTGCTGGCCGAGAAGAGCTATCCCGACATCGAGATCGGTGCCGACCTGCTCGAGCGGGTCAACACCCGGGTGCGCGGCTGCCTGCGCCGGGTCGCGGTCAACCTCTACCAGATCCACTGCGAGGCCCTGGCCAACGGCTGGGCCCGTGTCGACCTCGCCACCTGGGGCGATCGCGACATCCACACCGGCCAAGCGCCGGCACGGAGGGGCTGAGCATGTCACGCAAGCCCGTCCATCTCGAAGCCCAGGGCCCCAAGGGCGACCGCCAGGCCATGTGGGAGACCCTGCGCCGCCTGCACCTGGCCGGCGAGCCGATCACCATCCGTGACGTGTGGCTGGTGCTACCGCCCGAAACCCCCAGGGGCCGCGTGCGCGATTACCTGGTGGGCCTGGAGCGCGCCGGCTACCTGGAGCGCCTGGCGGAGCCCAGCAAGAGCGGCGAGGCGGTGCGCTATCGCCTGGCCCGCGACGTAGGCGTGGAAGCCCCGCGGGTTACCAAGCAGGGCCGCCACGTCACCCAGGGCCTGGCCCGCGAGCAGCTGTGGCGCACGCTCAAGATCCTCGGCGAGTTCAGTGCCGCCGAGCTAGCCGATGCCGCCAGCACACACCGGGTGTCGGTCGCCGAGGCCAGTGCCGTCGAGTACTGCCACTACCTGGAGCGCGCCGGCTACCTGCGCCTGACCCGCCAGGCCGGCCCCGCCGTGGCCGCCCGCTACCGGTTGGTGCCCAGCCGCTGGAGCGGTCCGCGCCCGCCGATGATCCAGCGCGTCAAGCAGCTGTTCGACCCCAACCTTGGCGAGGTGGTGTACAGCCGCGAGCCCAGCGTGGAAGGAGGTGCCGAATGAGTCCCCGCAACCCTCGTCCGGTGGATCTCTCCGCCTGGGGCCCCGAGCCGCCGCGCTGGATCCGCCTGCTGGCCAGCGAGGTGCAGGCCAGCAACCGCACCGAGGCCGGCAAGCGCATCGGCATCTCGCGCACCGCCGTGTCGCTGTGCCTGGCCAACAACTACTCCAGCCCCAGCACCGCCGGCATCGAACGCCGTGTGCTGGCCGCCCTGGATGGCCGCGATTGCCCCGCCCAGGGCAAGCGCATCAGCGCCGAGGCCTGCCGCGAGTTCCGCGACCGTCCGGCCCCCACCCACAACCCCATGGCGATGCGCGTGTGGCGCACCTGCCAGGGCTGCCCGCACAACCCGGAATGCGAGAACGGTCGCGGGCAGGACGCCAAGGGAGGTGAGTCATGACCATCCGCGGCATCTGCCCCGAGTGCGGGCTCTCCGCCGAGCTGGCGGCGTTCGTCACCCAGGGCGAGCACAACCAGGCGCTGGCCGCGGCGCTGGAGATCCCCGCCATCCTTGGCCCCCGCGTGGTGCGCTACCTGGGGCTGCATCGGCCACCCAGCCGGGCGCTGGCCGGGGCCAAGGCGGTGCGCCTGCTCACCGAGCTGCGCGACGTGATCGTCAGCGGACGCATCGAGCGCAAGGGCATCAGCCGCCCGGCACCGCTGCAGGCCTGGATCGCCGCCCTGGACAAGCTCCTGGAGCGCCCGCCCAGCAAGCTGCCGCTCTCCGGCCACGGCTACCTGTTCGAGATCGTCGCCAGCGAAGCCGACCGGCTCGACGCCGAAGCCGAGAAGCGCAAGGAAGAGGCCGTTAGAAGCGGGGCCAGCGCGCCGCCTTCTAACGCCTCGCCCGCCGTGCGCGAGCGCAGCACCGAAGACGTGCTCGCCGAGCACAAGCGCCTGGCCGAACGTCGCCAGGGTGGCAAGCGCCAGGCCAGCGAGAAGCCCGCTGGCAAGGCCCGCGGCAAGCACTCCATCAGCCAACTGTTGCAAGGCGCGCCGCGCCCGGAGGAAGGCGAGTCATGAGCGAGCAACCCATCATCCGCAACCCCTACCAGGCCCCGCGCATCGCTTACCGCCCGCGCTACGCCTGCCCTGAATGCGGCCCGCTGGGCAGCGCCGAGTTCACCCTCGACCACCGCTGCGCCCACTGCAATCGCCCGGTGTTGGCCATCCGCCAGTTGGGCGAGCGCCAAGACCGCGAGATGGTCAGCCTGCCGCGTCGCGACCTGGAGCTGATCATCGAGCACTGCGGATGCGCCTACACCCACACCGCCCTGCGCGAACTGCTGGAGGCCCACCATGCGGACCTATAGCGACGCCGTCATCAACCACTACGCCGACCGCTTCATCGCCCTGCGCCTGGCGCAGCACGGCATCAGCCTCGAGCAGTACCTGGCCCACCCCGAGCGCTGCGAGCGCCTGGCCCTGGAGCCCGAGCCGCTGCTGGCCGCCCAGCAAGCCGCCGCGCTGCGCCTGTGGTGGGCCTGGGATACCGGCCTGGCCCCCGCCGGTGCCAGCACCGCGCCCAGTGCGCTGCCCGCCAACTACCAGTGCTGGCGCGAGCTGATCGCCCAGTGGCGCCACGCCGAAGCCACCGTGGAGCGCGACATCGCCCACCTGCCGCGCCGCAACGGCGCCTTCATCGAACCGCTGCATCACCACCGCTTCCCGCGCGGTGGCCAATCAAACTTCACCAAGCGAGGAGCCTGACCATGAACGCCAAGACCCCCATCGCCGACAGCGTGCCCGACGGCTTCCGCCAGGACGCCAAGGGCCGGCTGGTACCCGAAGACCAGATCAAGGAGATCGACAAGCTGCGCGACGAGTTTGTGCTCTCCATCGTCGACCGCGCCTGCGAGCTGCGTGACGAGCTGCGCGATTTCAAGGGTGACGTCTTCTCCGAGATCGAGGCCTTCGTCGAGACCAGCGCCCAGGAGTACGACGTCCAGATCGGCGGCAAGAAGGGCAACGTTCAGCTCACCAGCTTCGACGGCCAGTACAAGGTGATCCGCGCCATCCAGGAGCACATCACCTTCGACGAGCGCCTGCAGGCCGCCAAGGGGCTGATCGACGAGTGCCTCAAGGAGTGGACCGCCGACGCCCGGCCCGAGATCGCCACCATCGTCCAGGACGCCTTCCGCGTGGACAGCGCCGGCAACATCCGCACCGGCCAGGTGCTCGGCCTGCGCCGGCTCAACATCCAGGACCCGCGCTGGCTGCGCGCCATGGATGCCATCGCCGACGCCGTCCAGGTCACCGGCTCCAAGAGCTATGTGCGCATATATAAGCGTGACGACAAGGGCCGCTATCTGCCCATCAGCCTGAACATCGCCGACGTGTGAGGAGGTGTGACATGAGCACCGCAACCCAGGGGCCCTTCGGGCCCCGCTGCACCATCACCATCGAGCAGGGCGAGGCCGGCGTTATGGTCGCCGCCGAGTTCGGAGAGGCGCTGGACTTCCGCGCCCCCATGCTCACCCAGGCCCTGGCGCTGCAAGGCATCGACGCCATCAACCGCCAGCTCGCCGACCTGCGCGAGATCGCCGAGGCCAGCGGCCAGCCGCTGCACCCCACCCGTGCCTACAACCACTGAGGTGACCGCAATGAACGAGCCGATCCTGATCCGTGTGCGGCTCAGCACGCAGACGTATACCGCCAGCGCCGCCGGCAAGCGTGCCAGCGCCACCGCCGGGCACCGCCAGGCCGCCGAGCGCCTGGCTGAGAAGCTGGCCGAGCGCGGCACCTGCGAGCTGTGCTTCGCCGGCATCGACAACAGCGACCCAGCCCGTGCGGTGCACTGCTACAAGCTCTACCCCAACCCGTAAGCGAAACGCCCACCCATGGGTGGGCGTCGTCCGGCGGTGGTGCGCCGGGCCTGATGAGCAGCCAACGAGGTGACGTGTGAACAAGTGGCAGCAGCTCGAGGAGCAACTCAAGGGCGTGTTCGGATGCGCGACGATCATGGCCGATGGCCACGAGGTGACGCTCCAGAAGCGCCTCGACGGCGAGAAGCTAGTGATCCAGGTCTACGTCGACGGCTGGATCAAGGGCCAGTGGTGGAGCGTGGACGAGCAGGGCCAGCCGGAGCACCCCGAGGGCCGCTTCTGGCGCCCTATGAAGTGCCGCGCCTGGCCGCTCAAGCAGTACAAGGAGCTGAAGAAGATCTTCGGCCAGAAGAAGGCCGACGAGATGACCGCCCTGCGCACCGTGGCCGTCACCCCCTGCTGGGGAAGCCCCCGGCCGCTGATCAGCCACCTCAAGAAGCACTTCCCTAACCTCGAGCTGAAGAAACAAGAGGTGACGTCATGAGCTGTGGATTCCCTGTTTGCCCTCACTGCGGGTATCCGTTTGATGCCGAGGAAATCTGGCATCGAAGAAGTGGATGTGAATTCCCGACGGAAAGCGATGGCGAAGAAGGGGAGTTCGATTGCCCTGGATGCTTCAAGCCACTGTTTGTCCGCCTGGAGCTGACCCCCTCCTGGACCTTCACCGACAGCGAAGGCGAAGAGGTGACGTCATGATCAGCAAAGGCAAGCTCGCCCAGATCCATATCGCCAAGGCCCAGCTCGGCCTGAGCGACGACGAATACCGGGCGATCCTGGCGTGCACCGCCGGGGTGAGCAGTGCCAAAGAGCTCACCAACCGCAACGTCGGCAACGTGCTCCACGAGTTCCGGCGGCTGGGTTTCGTGCCCCAGCCGGCCAAGAAGGCGGGCCGCCAGGCGCCGCGCCCGCCACGCAGCCGCGCCCGGGTGATGGACAAGATCGAGGCCATGCTCGCCGAGGCCGGCCGCCCCTGGGGCTACGTCGACGGCATGGCCCGGCACATGTTCAAGGTCGAGCGAGTCGACTGGCTCGACGACGACCAGCTCCAGCGGCTGATGCAGGCGCTGATCATCGATGCCAAGCGGCACGAGAGGTACCCCGATGAGTGATGACAACCTGGACCTCGGCTTCGCGATCCCCGAAGACGCCCTGGAGCGCCTCGAGGATCCTGAGCTGCTCAAGAAGTGGCCCCAGGGCCTCACCGACATGATCATGGTGATCGAGGCCGCCATGGTGCGCCGAGGTGCCAGCCGCGAGCAGGCCCGCCGAGTCGCCTTCGTGGCGGTTCGCGCGCTCAGCCAGTTCGCCGGCGGCCGCAGCTTCTATATCCCCAAGGGCGAGGCACTGGACCGCGCCCTGCGCGACCGTGAGCTATGGGAGCGCTTCGACGGCAGCAACATCTCCGAGCTGGCCGCCTGGGCACACCTGACGGAGGTGCAGGTCTACGCCATACTGGCAGAGCAGAGGAAGCTGGCGCGCCGGAGAGTGCAGCCAGAGCTGTTTGAACACCAGGCCTGAGGGGAACAGGGGCATGAAGAGAACAACGACAATCGCCGCTATCATCTTGATCGCCAGTCTGGCGGGATGTGCATCAGGCCCGCCGGTGAACAAGGCGACGCGGTCGGGATACGCCGAAGCGATGATTCCACACCTCAACGGCGAGGAGATCCGCGACAAGATAGTCTCTCGTTGCTTGGACCGCGGTTTCTCGATCGAGACCTCGACCGAGACCCAGGTGGTGTGCCGCCAACGGATCGACGGCGCAGCCGGCATCATGACCTGGGCTATGATCGGCAACAGCTACTCCACCCAGCCTGATGTGGTGCTGCGTTTCACCATCGCCAACAGCGAGGGCGCCTACCGCGTGGTGGCACAGCCACATGCCGAGACCCAGATGGCCATGGGCCAGATGCGGCGCATGGACCTGAAGGAGAATAACCAGCTCCGCAACAACATCCAGGCATTCCTGGACTCGATCTAGCCAGCTTTACAGCCCGCCCGCGATCGCGCTAAATACCCCCATCACGCCCCGCCATCGAGCGGGGCGTTTTCGTAAGATGCCTGATTGCCGGGTTCCAACGGGAAGCCCCTAGCCTGAACTCCTAAAGCGAGTTCATCCCACAGGCGAGGTGTCCCGTGCTCCCCACGCTCTCTACCCACCTTCGAGACAAGCTGCGCGTCGGCCCCTGGCTGGTCGCCGCGCTGATCATGGCTGCCATCGTCGGCCTGCTCTATCCCCACCAGCTGGGCGTGCTGCTGTGGAGCCTGACCAAGCTCTCGTTCGGCGCCTACCTCGGCTACTGGATCGACCGCTCGATCTTCCCCTATGCCCGCCCGGGCGATGCCCTGGACCCACCCCCGCCGGATGCCCGCGACTACTACCTGCCGCTGATGGTCGAGGAGGGCATGATGGACCCCGCCATGCTGATGCTGCGCCGGGCGATCATCATCGCCGCCGCCATCATCGCCCTGGGGCTGGGGGTGTAACGTGGCCCTCGATCGGCGCACCGTGCTGGCGGCCATCGCCGCCGAAACCGCAGACCGCGCCGGCCCCATGCCGGTGTGGCTGGTGGAGGTGGCGGCCAACGCCAAGACCCGCCCGGAGCGTGACTTCGTGGCCACCGAGCTGATCGCCTTGCGCCAGGCGCAGCTGATCGAGTGCCACCGCCAGAACGGCGCCAGCGGGGTCTCGTTGACCGAGGCCGGCCGCGCCGAGCTGCGTGAGCTCAACCAGGGCAAGCGTCAGCCGAGCTCCCTACACTCCGCCCCGAGCTCCCTACACTGCGACCCGAGTTCGGCCCCTAGCTCCCTACACTCCGACACTGGCTCCCCGCACTCACCACCCATGCCCGACGCTCCGGTCGGCGCTCCGATGGGCGAGAGCCAGGTGAAGACCCCGCCGGCACCGGATGCCGGCCCGCTGCCGGATCTCGAACGCCTCGACCCCGAGCTCCAGCCGCGCCTGTGCGCCCTGATGATCGAGCTCGGCCAGGTGCTGGTGGAGGATCTGGCCACCGCCACCGAGGCCCGTGACCTGCGCCGCGCCCAGCGCCTCAACGACCTGGCGCGCCGCGTGCTACGCCACACCCGGAGGCCGTCATGATTGCCCCTCGCCGAATGCTGGCCGGCTGGCTGGAGAAACGTGGCCCGGTGGGCTGGCTGCTGTGTGTCGGCCTGGTGGCCGTAGCGGGCTGGCTGCTGGGTGTGGCGCGCATCGCGCCGTTGCTGCTGCTGGTGGCGATCGGCATGGCCGCCTGTCACGAGGCCTACGCCCAAGGCATCCCCGGCAGCGCCGAGCGCTACCAGCGCGAGCTCACCCGCGTGGTGCAGCAGGAGTGGGGCATGAATGGCCGGGTGGCCGTGCATGGCGCCCAGATCCACCAGGAGAGCGCCTGGCGGCCAGGGGTGAACAGCCCCATCGGCGCCCAGGGGCTCAGCCAGTTCATGCCCGGCACCAGCGCCTGGATCGCCGAGCTCTACCCGGATCTCGGCCCCGCCGCGCCCTATTCGCCGGGCTGGGCGATGCGCGCCCAGGCCCGCTACAACAAGTTCCACTGGAATCGCCTTTCCGGCACCGCCGACCAGTGCGAGCGCTGGGCAATGACGCTCTCCGCGTACAACGGCGGGCTCGGCTGGGTGAACCGCGACCGCCGCCTGGCCGCCGCCGCCGGTGACGATGCCGCCCGCTGGTTCGGCCATGTGGAGCGCTACACCAACCGCGCCGGCTGGGCCAAGCGCGAGAACCGTGGCTACGTGCGCCGCATCCTGCTGACCCTGACCCCGCGCTACGTGCGCGCCGGCTGGGCCGGGGGCAACCCATGCTGAGCCTGGTGCGCAAGCTGGTCCCCGGCTGGGTGTGGGTGGCGATCATCGGCCTGGCCGCCGTTGGCGGGCTGGGCTGGTGGGGCGTGACCACCTGGGAGGCCCGGGTCGAAGAGCGCCAGTCACTCGCTCAGCAGGTAGAAACGCTGGAGGCGAGCCGCGAGCGCTGGCAGGCCCACACCCTGAGCGTGATGGCACAGCTGGGCGAGGCCCGTGAGCGTGCCCGCCAGGCCGAGTCAGCGCTGGCCGAGTTGCAGGCCGCCCTGGCCGCGCGCGATGCCGACTATCGCGAAATCCGCCGGCGCATCCGCCAGGCCCCGGCGGAGGATGACGGTCCCGTAGCCCCGGTGCTGCGCCAGGCCCTGGAGGCGCTACCTCATGCCGATTGAGCTGATTCTCTACCTGGCGATGTTCATCGTCGGCGGCGGCCTGCAGCTGTATTCCACCTGGGGCTGGAATCAGTGGCCGGCCAGGTGGGTGCCTCTGGTGCCCTGGCTGCTGCTCTTCATGGTGATGCTCCTCAATGCCGGCTGCGCCACCCGCGAGGCGCCGCCGCCCGAGCCGCCGCTGCCGACCCCGGTGCTGTGCGCCGCCCCGGCGGGAATGACCGGGCAAGAGCCGGGGCCGGATCGGCCGGAGGGCGAGATCACCCAACGTGACGTGGCCGCCTACCTGATCGAACTGCACCGCTGGGGCTGGCGCGGCTGGCGTCGCCTGGAAAGCGTTAGAGCGCATGCCGAAGCATGCGCCTCTAACGCCCAACAACCGACAACCGACGAGCCGAGGGAATGATGGGAGCCATCGACTGGACCGCCGCCCGTTTTCTGTTCGACCTGCTCTCCGCCCTGTTCATGGGCGGGGTGGCCATCTACGTGTGGTGGACCAACCGCACCCGCGCCACCGGCGCCGCCCTGGGCGAGGTGCACGGCCGCATCGACCAGGTCGACAAGCACATCGCGCGCATCGAGCAGACGCTCGACAGCCGCCCGGGCTACGCCGAGATCGACGTGCTGCGTAGCGAGATGGCCACCATCAGCCGCGGCATGGCCGAGATCAGCGCCCAGATGCAGAGCACCACGGCGCTACTGGGCCGCCTGCATGAATACCTGCTCACGGAGAAGGGGAACGCACGATGAGCACCGACTTCCAGGACTTCGAGACCGAGGGGCGCCGGTTGGTGATCCTGCGCATCCTGTCACGCCGCAACCAGTACACCACCAACGAGTACAGCCTCCACGACGAGCTGAAGGGCGCCTATGCGCATATCGTCAGCCGCGACCGCCTGCATGGGGATCTCGCCTGGCTCGAGGAACAGCAGCTGGTGATCACCCAGCAGCCCCGCGCCGGCTGGATCGTCACCCTCACCGCCCGCGGCTCGGATGTGGCCGAGGGCCTCGCCCAGGTGCCTGGGGTGGCCAAGCCGCGCCCCGGCATCCGCTGAGGAACCGCCCATGCCCCCGCGCAACAAGGTCTTTGATCTGCCGCCGGAGATCCGCGACGCCCTCAATGAGCGGCTGGTCTCCACCGGCTTCCAGGGCTACGAGGCGCTCGCCGCCTGGCTGAATGAGCAAGGCCACGAGATCTCCAAGAGCTCGGTGCACCGCTACGGCAAGGACCTCCAGGAGGAGTTCGAGGACGCCATGGGCAGCGTGCGGCGCACCACCGAGATGGCCAAGGCCATGGCGGATGCGGTGGAGGACGAGGAAGGCCACCTGATCGACGCCACCGCGCGCATGGTCCAGGAGCACCTGCTGAGGATCTCGCTGGAGTTCCGCAAGATGGAGATGGAGCCGGATGCCGCGGCCCACCACCTGGGCAAGGTCTCCAAGGCGCTGGACAGCCTCGGCCGGCTCTCCATCACCCAGAAGAAGTACGCCCAGGCCCTGCGCAAGGACGTCGCCCGCGAGGCCGCCGACGCCGCCGAGGGCGCCATGGCCAGCCAGGGAATGAGCCGCGAGGCCATCGATTCCATCAAGCGCGACATCCTGGGGATCGCCTGATGACCGCCGTGCTGCCCGAGTCCGTGCTGCTGCCCTACCAGAAGGCCTGGATCGAGGACCCCTCGCCGCTGAAGATCGCCGAGAAGAGCCGCCGCACCGGCCTGACCTGGGGCGAGGCGGCCGACGCCGTGCTCTCCGCCAGCGCGGCCAGGAACGCCGGCGGCACCAACCACTTCTACGTGGGCTCCAACAAGGAGATGGCCATCGAGTTCATCGATGCCTGCGCCATGTGGGCCAAGGCGTTCGATCGGGCCGCCAGCGCCATCCAGGAGGAGGTGCTGCACGACGAGGACAAGGACATCCTCACCTTCAACATCCACTTCGCCAGCGGCTTCAAGATTCAGGCGCTGTCCAGCCGCCCCAGCAACCTGCGCGGCCGCCAGGGCAACGTCACCATCGACGAGGCGGCCTTTCATGCCGAGCTGGCCGAGGTGCTCAAGGCCGCCCTGGCCCTCACCATGTGGGGCGCCAAGGTGCGCCTGATCAGCACCCACAACGGCGTCGACAACCTCTTCAACGACCTGATCCAGGACTCGCGTGCCGGCAAGAAGCGCTACAGCGTGCACCGCGTCACCCTGGACGACGCCTGCGAGCAGGGCCTCTACCAGCGCATCTGCCAGGTGCGCGGCATGCCGTGGAGCCCCGAGGCCGAGGAAGAGTGGAAGGCCAACCTGCTGGCCGACACCGCCACCCGCGAGGACGCCCTCGAGGAGTACTACTGCGTGCCCAAGAGCGGCGGCGGGGCCTACCTCAGCCGCGCCTTGATCGAGGCGCGCATGGTCGAGGCCCCGGTACTGCGCTTCGAGGGCAGTGCCGAGTTCAACGCCGTGCCGGAGCGCTACCGGGCGCTGGAAGTGGAGGAGTGGTGCCAGCGCGAGCTGGCCCCGCTGCTGGCCGCGCTCGACCGCCGCGACGAGCACGTCTTCGGCGAGGACTTCGGTCGCTCCGGGGATCTCACCGTCATCGCGCCCATGGCCATCACCGCCCACCTAGTGCGCCGCGTGCCCTTCCTGGTGGAGCTGCGCAACGTGCCCTTCAAGCAGCAGGAGCAGGTGCTGTTCTTCATCGTCGACCGCCTGCCGCGGCTGCGCGGCGGCAAGCTGGACGGGCGCGGCAACGGCCAGTACCTCGCCGAGCAAGCCGTGGAGCGCTACGGCAGCACGGTGGAGGCGGTGATGCTCACCCAGGGCTGGTACCTGGAGAACATGCCGCCCTTCAAGGCCGCCTTTGAGGACGCCGGCATCGAGATCCCCCGCGACCGCGACACCGGCGACGACCTGCGCGCCTTGGAGGTGATCAAGGGCGTGCCCAAGCTGCCCGATGCCAAGACCGGCGCGAAAGGCGATCGCCACGGCGATGCCGCCATCGCCTTGGTGCTGGCCCACGCGGCCTCGCTGTCCGACGCCGTGGCCATCGACTTCATCCCGGTGCCGCGTGGCCCGGGCGGGGCCTTCGCCGACGATAACGACGACAACCTAACAACCGACTGGGGAGGTGGCGCATGGTAGCCATTCGAGGACTCATCAGCCGCCTGTGGGGCGGTGGCCACCAGGCGCTCAGCGAGCAGCAGACCGACGAGGACGATGGCGCCGGTACCGCGCGCATCGGCTCGCTGAAGCGCGAGTTCGCCGAGCACCCCAGCAAGGGGCTCACCCCGGCCAGGCTCTACCAGATCCTCGAGGAGGCCGAGCAGGGCCAGCTCAAGGCCCAGCACGAGCTGTTCGACGACATGGAGGAGAAGGACGCCCAGATCGGGGCGGACCTCGGCAAGCGCCGCCAGCTCGCCGCCGAGCTGGAGTGGCAGATCGTGCCGCCGGATGGCGCCAGCGCCGTGGAGAAGCGTGCCGCCGATCAGGCCGCCGAGGTGTTCTCGGCGTTGGAGGTGGAGGACCTCATCCTGGATCTCGGCCAGGGCATCGGCCACGGCTGGGCCAACCTGGAGCTCCCCTGGAGCCGCGACGGCGCCACCCGCTATATCGAGCAGCCCATCCTGCGCCCCCACTCCTGGTTCCGCCTGCACCCGCACGACCAGAACGTCATCACCCTGCGCGACCACAGCGCCACCGGCGCCGAACTGTGGCCGCTGGGCTGGGTGCAGCACCGCCACCGCGCCAAGGCCGGCTACGTGGCGCGCATGGGCCTGCACCGCATGCTCGCCTGGCCCTACCTGTTCCAGAACTACGCCCTGGGCGACCTGGCGCAGCTGCTGGAGGTCTACGGCCTGCCCGGGGTGGTGGGCAAGTTCCCCAAGAACGCCACCGACAAGGAGAAGGCCACGCTGCTGCGCGCCGTGGTTTCCATGGGCAAGGATGCCCGCGGCATCATCCCCGAGGGCATGGCCATCGAATTCCAGGAGGCCGCCGGCAAGGGCACCAGCGCCGACCTCTACAAGCAGATGATGGACTGGTGCGAGCGCGCCAAGGCCAAGGCGATCCTCGGCGGCACGCTGACCAGCGGCACCGGCGAGGGCACCAACACCAACGCGCTCGGCAACGTGCACGAGCGCGGTCAGGCGTCGCTGATCCGCTCCGACGTGCGCCAGTACGCCGGCACCATCCGCCGCGCCATCCTGTGGCCGATGGCCGCGCTCAACTTCGGCATCGAGAAGCCCAACCGCGCCCCGCGCTTCTACCTCGACATGGGCGAGACCGAGGACTTCAAACAGCTCGCCGACACCCTGCCCACCTTCGTCGACATGGGCGCGCGCATACCCAAGTGGTGGTTCCACGAGAAGAGCGGCATCCCCGAGGCCGGCGAGGGTGAGGAGATCCTCACGCCCCGCGCCCAGCCCGCCGATCCGTTCGCCCAGGGCGGCGCCCCGGCGGCCCTCAAGGCGCCAGCACCCCGCCGTGCCCTGGCCGCCCTGGCGGTGGGCAAGGATGGCCGCGAGACCGGCGAGGATGCGCCCGAGCTGCAGCTGGCCCGCCTGCGCGAGGAGGGCGATGCCGCCCTGGAGCCCTGGACCGAACGCATTCGCCAGGCGGTGGACGAGGCCGAGAGCCTCGAGGAGCTGCGCGACCGCCTGGTCGAGTTGATGCCCGAGCTGCCCGCCGATGAGTTCGCCGAGGTGATGACCGAGGCGCTGGCCGCCGCCCATCTGGCCGGCCGCTACGACATCCTGGAGGACGACTGATGGCCGCCGAGCAGTACGGCTCGCTGCCGTTCCGCGAGCAGATCGAGGCCTTCCGCGAGCGGGTACCGATCCCGACCCGCGCCTGGACGGACGTCTATGGTCGCGAGAACGACCAGGCCTTCGCCGTGGCCGGCGCCAACCGCCAGGCCATCGTCGAAGACTTCGCCGAGGCGGTCGACCGCGCCATCAGCGAAGGCCGCACCCTGGCGCAGTTTCGCGAGGAGTTTGACACCATCGTCGCCCGCCACGGCTGGGCCTATAACGGCAGCCGCGGCTGGCGCAGCCGGGTCATCTACGACACCAACCTGCGCCAGAGCTATGCCGCCGGCCGCGAGGCGCAGATGGCCGACCCCGAGCTGCGACGCGCACGCCCCTACGGGCTCTACCGCCACGGTGGCAGCCGCGACCCGCGCCCGCACCATCTCGACAAGGATGGCTGGGTGGTGCCCCTGGACGATCCCTGGTGGGACGTGTGGACGCCCCAGAACGGCTGGGGCTGCAGCTGCAAGAAGTACACCCTGAGCGAGGACGACGTGGAGCGCCTGGGCCTGGAGGTGCGCCGCGAGCCACCGCCCATCGAGTACGAGGAGCGCACCGTCGGCGCCAATGGCCCCAGCCCCCGCCGTGTGCGCGTGCCGGTAGGCATCGACCCCGGCTTCGAGCATCGCCCCGGCGAGGCGCGGCTGCGCGGCATCACGCCGCGCCGGCTGGAGGCACCGCTGGCCTCCGCCCGCCAGGCGCCCGATCGCCCGGCCCCCGACATGCCCCCGGCGGCCCGGCCGGCTCCGGCCGCGCCGGCTGCCGACGGCCCCGAGGCTGAGGTCGCCGCCTTCCTGGCCCGCTTCGGAGCCGCGCCGGATCAAGCCGCTTTCCACCCCGACCCCCTGGGCGAGATCCTGCCGATCTCTCGCCAGTTGTTCGGCGACGAGGCCACCCCCCGGCTGGGCGCCCTGGCCGGCAGCCTGCACCTGCTGGGCGAAGCGCTGGAGGCGCCCGACGAGATCTGGACGGCGCTGGTCTACCACCAGGAGGCCGAGCGCTGGCTGCTGCGCCGCCGCTACCTGGCGTGGCTGGCCGACGACCAGGGCGAGCGTGCGGTGCTGTTCGAGTGGGGCCGCGCCGGCTGGGCCGCCGCGGTGGTCGCCGGCGACAGCGAGCGCCTTGGCGAGTGGCGCCACGGCGTGCGCCTCTACCGTCGCGGCGAAGAGGAGGAGTGACCCATGGCCGGTGCCCGCCTGCAGATCGAGCTAGACGCCCGTCCGGTGCTCAGCGCCCTGGCCGAGCTGGCCCATCGCATCGATGCCCCCCAGCCCGCCTTCCGCGAGATCGGCGAATACCTGGACATGGCCCACCGCGACCGCTGGGACGCCCAGCGCGCCCCGGATGGCTCGCCCTGGGCGCCGCTGTCTGACGTCACCAAGGCCCGCAAGAAGAAGAACGCCGACCGTGTGCTGGTGCTCGATGGCTACCTGCGCGACACCCTGCGCTATCAGGAGAGCGCCACGGAGCTGCTGTTCGGTACCGACCGGGTGTATGGCGCCGTGCATCAGTTCGGCGCCAGGCAGGGCGCCTTCGGCACCACCGCCCGGGGTGGCCCGATCCCCTGGGGCGACATCCAGGCCCGCCCCTGGCTCGGCATCGGCAGCGAGGACGAGCAGCCGATCCTGGCCATCCTCGAGCGGCACCTGATGCGCGGCTAACGTTTCATTGCCTCAGCCTCCTGAGACCTCTAACGTTTGGTGAAACGACAGGAGGCGCTTGTGGTAGAGAATGCAGGGAACGAAGAATACAGCGTGGCCATGCCGCTCAGGCTCTATTTCAAGACCGATGAGCCGGTAGCCATCAAGGAAGTAGCGGATTCGCTGGTCGCGATGGAGAAGCTG
This sequence comes from Halomonas sp. SSL-5, assembly GCF_030708455.1. Lineage (GTDB taxonomy): Bacteria > Pseudomonadota > Gammaproteobacteria > Pseudomonadales > Halomonadaceae > Halomonas. The sequence goes on along the minus strand of NZ_JAUYWF010000009.1, from coordinate 183,339 downwards.
GCCAAGCGCATTCCGATAATGCTGAGCCAGTTAAGTGGCGTCGAAATCGACACCCATCAGCTCAGCGTCGAACGGATCGAGTCTGGCAGCTTGCTGGAAGCGCTGGTGTTGATGGTCTTTCTCAGCACACCAGATCAGCAGGCAGCCTTGCTCAAGTTCCTGGAGCAGCACCCCATGGGGAAACCTCTCAAGTATGGACTGGCTGGATTGTTTGCCTTGCTGCTGATCAGCGAGGGCTACCATCTGGTCACGGACTTCCTCAAGGAAGATGCCCCAAGCATCCAGGGCAACCACAACACCATCATCACGATCACAGCTGAAAACATGGATGTCTCGGAGCACGACCTTCGCGAGGCACTTGCATTCGCGGCAGGGGGCAATCGCAAGGAGCTTGCGCGCTCCGCGCTTGACGTGGCTAGGCCGATCGCCAGTCACGCGAATGCCTCAATTCATGCTGAGGAAGCGTCATCTCCGATATCGATACCTTCGGAGGCTGTCAGCGAGATTCCATTCGATGCGGATCTCAACGCCCAGGAGCATGACATCGACTATGAAGACACCCTGGTGCAGATCCGTGCGTTGGATCGCGACAAGACGGAGTCAGGTTGGTGGGGCATCATGCCGGTGATCGGCGAAAAGCGGCTGCGCCTGCATTTCGCGGACGGTGTCGATGTAGACTCGGTCACCCATCGCCCTGACGTTCATGTCGATGCGACCGTCACTTATCGGCATGACATCAACAAGTCCAGGCTGGTACCCAAGTACATCACGATCACTAGGATCTATCCCGCGCAGAGGCGCTGAACAGCCCGGCCGCATGTAAGGCCCTATAAGCCCCTCTGAGCCGCTATCCGCTACGCTGGCCCGTGTTTTCCCGGCGACAGCCGTTAGACCCGCGTTAGAAGCGCGAGGCGGGGCATTGCCACCCGAGGCCGACGGTCATATGGTGCTGACACCCCCTAGCGCTATCTGAAACACCCCCGCCGAAACTCCCAATACGCTTTAAATCCTCCCCCCGGTTCACGGGCGCCATGCTGCGCCCATGACCACGCAACGCTCCACCTCACCCCTGGCCGCGCTCTCCACCCCGGCGGCCCACCCGGCCCGGCCGGTGGCGGCCTGCGCGCTGCGCGTGCAGGCCAGCGAGTACGAGACGCGCCTGATCCCCGCCGGCACCTTCGACGCCCCGCGCGGCTCGATGGCGGGCGAGGGGCCCTGGCGGCTGGATGCCCAGGGCGCCGCGGCGATCATCGCCCTGGCGGCCAACCGTGCCACCGACATCGTTATCGACTACGAGCATCAGACCCTGCTCAGCGAGAGCAACGGCCAGCCGGCCCCCGCGGCCGGCTGGGTCGACCCGCACTCGCTGGAATGGCGTGACGATGGTCTCTATGGCGCGGTGAGCTGGACCGAGCGTGCCCGCACCATGATCGAAGGTGGCGAATACCGCTACCTCTCCCCCGTGTTCCCGTACGACGCCAAGAGCGGCGCCGTGCTGGATCTGCTGCATCTGTCACTGACCAACAATCCCGCCATCAGCGATGGCGATGCCGTCCTGGCTGCCGCCCGTCGGGCGTCTGCCGCACCACAGCACAAGGAGGCTCCCACCGTGGACCGCTCAAAGCTGATTGCACTGCTCGGCCTGGTGGCCGACGCCACCGACGAGCAGATCGAGACCGGCCTGGCCGCCCTCAAGGCCCAGGCCGATACCGCCAAGACCTTGCGCCAGGCCCTTGACGTGGGCGAGGGCGACGACGCGGCCGCGGTCGTGGCGGCGCTCAAGACCAAGGCTAGAACGCCCGCCACCCCGGACATGAGCCAGTACGTGCCCAAGGCGGTGTTCGAGGAGACCACCGCCCAGCTGGCGGCGCTCAAGGCCAACGGCGATACCGCCGAGCTGGACGGCCTGATCGAGACCGGCCTCAAGGATGGCCGCATTCCCGGGAAGGCCACCGCCGACTGGCTGCGCGGCCAGGGCCTGGCCGCCTGCAAGGCGCACCTGGAGGGCGCGCCTTCCATCGCCGCTCTGAAGGGCCCGCAGACCGGCGGCAAGCCGCCCGAGGGCGACGACAAGGCCAAGGGCGCGCTTTCCGATGCCGAGTTGGCGGTGTGCAAGGCCATGGGCCTGACCCCCGAGGCCTACCGCGCGGCCAACCCGGTCGAGTAACCCGCCACCCGGATCGCCTGAGAGGAGAGTGCCGTCATGGCCACCACCAAGAACCGCAACACCCCGACCCGCGCCGGCTTCCGCCGTAGCGCCCCCGTCGCCGCCGATGCTGTGTGCCATGCCGGCGCCATCGCCGTGCTCAATGCCACCGGTTTCGCCGAGCCGGCCAGCACCGCCACCGGCCTCACCGCCCTGGGCGTGTTCCACCACTACCAGGACAACACCGGCGGCGCCGATGGCGACCAGGTGGTCGAGATCGAGCGCGGCTTCTTCCACTTCGCTAACAGCGCCGCTACCGACGAGATCACGCGCGCCGCCATCGGCTCGGTCTGCTACCTGGTCGACGACGAAACCGTGGCCGCCACCGATGGCACCGCCACGCGCAGCCCCGCCGGCATCGTCGATGACGTCGACGAGCACGGCGTCTGGGTGTGTATCGATCCCACCAACGGCGTCGCCGCCAGCGCTTGATAGGAGCCTCGAACCATGAACCTCACCAACGCCAACTTGCAGGTCCTGTTCCAGGCCTACAAGACCAACTTCCAGCAGGGCTTCACCTCGCTGGGCGAGCAGGCCGCGCTCTACGAGCTGTTCTGCACCGTGGTGCCTTCCAGCACCGCCGTGGAGGTCTACCCCTGGCTCAAGAGCCTGCCGCGCATGCGTGAGTGGCTCGGGGACCGGGTCATCCACGGCCTGGAAGGCGCGGACTTCTCGATCCGCAACCGCAAGTTCGAGCTCTCCACCGGCGTGCCCCGCGACAACATCGAAGACGACACCTACGGGCTGTTCGGCCCGGTGTTCGAGGAGTACGGCCGCAGCTCCCGCGAGCATCCCAACGAGCTCGCCGTGGAAGTCCTGGAGGCCAACCCCGAGTGCTTCGACGGCCAGCCGCTGTTCGACACCGACCACCCGGTGCTCGACGAGGGCGGCCAGGAGATCTCGGTCTCCAACGACATGGGCGGCAGCGGTGATGCCTGGTACGTGATGGACCTCACCCGCGTGATCAAGCCGATGGTGTTCCAGCGCCGTCGTGACTACGACTTCCGCGCCATCACCAACCTCAACGACCACCAGGTGTTCATGACCGACAACTTCGTCATGGGCGTGGATGCCCGGGTCAACGCCGGCCCCGGCCTGTGGATGCTGGCAGTACGCTCCAACCAGACCTTCAACGCCGACAACTACAAGGCCGCCCGCGCCGCCCTGCAGAAGATGAAGGGTGACTACGGCCGCCCGCTGGGGCTGCGCCACAGCCACACCATGGTGCCGACCAGCATGGAAGGCGAGGCTCGCAAGGTGCTGCAGAACCAGCTGACCACCGGTGGCGAGACCAACGAGTGGGCCAACACCTCGCAGCTGATCCTCAACCCGTGGTTGGCCAGCGCCTGACGCCGCGCTGAGGTGACCTGAGCCGGCGCCGCCGCCCCGAGCGGGCGGCGGCCCGTCCAGACCGACAGGAGAGCCCCATGACCACCCGCAAGCGCAACACCAAGGCGACCGAGGCCAAGCCCGCCGAGGCCAAGGCCGCCGAGCCGACCCCGAACCCCCAGGCCGCGCCCGCCCAGGGCGAGGCCACTCCGAATACGGATGCAGCCACCGCCAAGGATGGCCCTACTCAGGACGCCCAGCAGGATACCCCGCCCGCCGCCGGCAAGGAGGCAACCGGCACCAAGGATGGCGCCACCGAGCCCAAGGCGGGCAAGGGCGAGATCCCGGCGCTGTTCGTGCGCACCAAGCGGCGCTTCAAGAGCCGCCGCCGCGCCGGCCATCGCTTCGATCGCAACCGCCACGGCATCGCCCTGGAGGCGCTCTCCGCCGAGGAGATCGCCGCGCTCAAGGCCGACCCCGCCCTGGAGGTGCAGGAGTGCACCTTTCCGGCGGAGCCGGACGAGCCCGAGACCACCTGACCACCGGCCACCGCCGCAGGAGGTGATCCATCTCCAGGCCGGGCTCTGGAAACCCGGCAGCCGCCGACCCGCCGCGAGGCGATCAGGCGGCCTTCCATCCACCCAGCAGGTAGCGCGCCATGTCCTACATCACCCTTCAGGATCTGACCCGGCGCTTCGGCGAGAGCGAGATCCTCGCCCTGGCCGATGACGGCACCGGACAGGTCGACCAGGAGGAGATCGATCGCGCCATCGAGGACGCCGGCGGCGAGATCGACGGCTACGTGGCGGGCGGCGGCTACACCGTGCCGCTCGACCCGGTGCCGAAGATCGTCGCCAGCTACGCCTGCGACATCGCCCGCTACCGCCTGTATGACGACGCCGCCACCGAGCAGGTGACCAAGCGCTACGAGGATGCCATCCGCTTCCTGCGCATGGTCGCCAAGAGCGAGGTGCTGCTCGGCATCGGCACCGAGGACGGCGGCGAGACCGCCGGCAGCGTGGAGTTCCAGACGGGCAAGCGGGTGATGCCCGGAGGGGGCTTCTGATGAGCCAGGCGCTGCACCATGACGACTACCTGGTGGCCGAGGGGTTGATCCTCGACCGCCTCGAGGCGGAGCTTGCCGATCTGGGCGGCCTCAAGGTGCTCTCCGCGGCGGATCTCGGCGGCGTGACCGAGGGCGCGCAGCACACCCCGGCACTGCACGTCGTCTATATGGGCGACGCGGTGCCGAGCGGCGAGCAGGTCGATGAGGGCAACTACCACGTGATCCGGCAGCGCTGGATGGTGGTGGTGGCCGTGCGCAACGCCCGCCACCAGCGCACCGGCCAGGCGGCCCGCGAAGCCGCTGGGCCGATCATGTCGCGCACCCTTCAGGCGCTCTCCGGCTGGCGGCCGGGGCAGGGCCTGAGCCCGCTGGTGCGCATCAGCGCCCCGGCGCCGGCCTTCACCCCCGGCGGCTTCGGCTACTTCCCCCTGCAGTTCGAGACCGTGCTGATGACCCGCGCGGCATCAATCGATTGACCGCCGCGCCCACCCCCAGGAGATCGACACCGTGAACGCCAAGACCAAACCCCAGCCCGCCCCGCGCCAGGAAGTGACCCTGGCCAAGCCCATCATCCAGGGCGGCAAGCGCTACACCCCCGAGGGCAAGGAGAAGCCCCGCCTGACCCCGCGCCAGATCGAGCGCCTGACGGCATCCGGCCATATCGCCGACAAGGGCGCCGGTGCCAAAGCCAACGCGAAGGAGGCCTAACCCATGGCTCGCAATCTCAATGTCGTGGTGCCCGCCGGCAAGGTGTACTTCAACCCGCGCCGCGACGATGGCAGCTACGAGGGCTACCGCTACCTGGCGGAGACCCCGGCCTTCACCATCACCGCCCAGGGCGAGACCCTGCCGGTGGACGGCTCCGATGGCCCCACCGCGGAGCGCCTTTTCGACGTGCCGATCCGCGTGAACCGCTCCGGGCGGACCACCCTGCGCGACATGAACGCCGAGAACTACGCGCTGTTCCTGATGGGCGAGGCCAGCGAGGTAACCCAGACCGATACCCCGGTGGTCGACGAGGCCCACGATGTGATGCCCGGGCGCTTCTACCAGATGGGGGCGAGTGCCGCCAACCCCGGCGGGGTGCGCAACGTCTCGGCGGTGGATGTCACCGACGTGACCGACACCACCACCTATGTGGCCGGCACGGACTACGTGGTGCACGCCGAGATCGGCATGCTCGAGATCCTCGAGGATGGCGACATCGCCGAGGAGACCATCCACGTCGGCTACACCCCGGCGGCCGAGACCCGCGACCGCGTGACCACCAACCAGCTCGGTGCCCGCCGTGGCGAGGTCAAGTTCGTGGCCAACAACACCGAGGGCCAGAACCGCGACATCTACATCCCCGAGGCGCGTCTCAGCCCGGATGGCGAGCTGCCGATGAAGAGCCGCGAGAACCCCCAGGAGATGCCGCTGATCGTCGCCGTGCAGACCCGCGACGGCTACGCCCAGCTCTACGTCGACGGCCGCGCGGCCTGATAGGAGCCCGACCCCATGAGCGAGCAACAAGCGCCGGCCGCCGACGTGGCGGCCAGCGACGTCGAAACCCTGTTCCCCGACGAAGCCGTAACCATCGAGGGCGAAGAGATCCTGGTCCGCGAGTTCCGCTACCTGGAGGGGCTGCGCGCCATCACCCTGGCACGCCCGCTGTTCGCGGACCTGGCCAAGATCCTCGAGGGCGGCGAGATCGACGCCCTGGCCCTGGACGGGCTGATCGCCGAGCACCACGAGGCGTGGATCCAGCTGATGGCGATCAGCACCGGCGAGCCCGCCGCGTGGATCGAGGGCCTGCGCGACCGCGATGGCCAGGCGCTCAGCATGACCTTCTGGCGGGTCAACTCGGGTTTTTTCATGCGCAGGCTGGTGTTCGGCGGGGCGCTGGCCAGGGCGATGCGCCAGATGGTGAGCCCGTCCCCCTCGGCGAGCTCTTCGACGCCCTCGTCGCCGGCGGCTACGGACGCGACCCCGGCGAGCTCGCCCGGCGACTGACCTGGCGGCAGATCCAGCGCTACTACGCGCTGACCCGCCGCCGCCGTGACGAGCACCGCGCGGATCTCATCGAGGCGGCCGCCGTCGCCTGGGGCGGCAAGCCCAACCAGGAGATCCAGAAGCTGCGCAACCGGCGCCTGACCTAGGAGCAAGAGCCTGATGGCCGATCGTAACCTCGAACTCGCCCTGCGCATGCGCGCCGACCTGCAGCAGGCCCGCCGCCAGCTGCAGCAGGTGGAGCAGGAGCTGGGTGACGTGGCGCGCGGTGGCGGCAAGGCCGGCCAGGGCATGCGCCGCTATACCCAGGAGACCGACAAGGCCGAGCGCAGCTCGCGGCGACTCTCCGGCACCGTGGGTCAGGTGCGCAACCTGCTGGCCACCCTGGGGGCCGGCCTCGCCCTGCGCCAGATGGTCCGTTACACCGACACCATGACCGGCCTGGAGAGCCAGCTGCGCCTGGTCACCGGCAGTCAGGACGAGTTCAACCAGACGTTCGCCGATCTCTACCAGCTCGCCAACAGCACTCGCCAGGGCCTCGAGCCCACGGTCAACCTCTATGCCCGTATGGCCCGCGCGACCGAGGAGCTGAATCTCTCGAATGAAGAACTGCTGACCCTCACCAAGGCGATCAACCAGTCCTATATCGTCTCGGGCGCCAGCGCCCAGGAGGCCGCGGCCTCCACTCTGCAGCTGAGCCAGGCCATGGCCAGTGGCGTGCTGCGCGGTGAGGAGCTCAACTCGGTGCTGGAAAACAGCCCGCGCCTGGCGCGTGCCATCGCCGACGCACTGGGTGTCACCATCGGGCGGCTGCGCGAGATGGGCCAGAACGGCGAGCTCACCGCCGAGCAAATCAGCCGCGCCTTGCTCGAGTCCGCCGACAGTATTGACCGCGAATTCCAAACCATGGAGCGCACCGTCGGCCAGGCTCTCCAGCAGCTGCGCAACGACCTGCTGGTCACCTTCGGCGGCAGCGAGGTGACCGGCTTCACCGATGCCATAGACGATCTGCGCGCGGTAGTCACCGACCCCGGCTTTCAGCAGTCTATGGTTACCCTAGGAACCGCCGTGGCCGACCTCGTCGCCGCCATGGCTCAGGGCATCAGCACCGGCACCAACTTCGCCGCCTGGGCAGGCGAAGAGCTTGCGGCTCTCACCCAGGGCGTCGCCGGCGATGACATTATCCGACTCGAACAGCGGGCCGATGAGATCCGCGGCATGCTCGACACGCCAAGCCGTTCTCTCGCCGGCCAGGGCGATCGACTGCGCTTCTTCGGCCCGACCGGCGTGGTGGAGTACTGGGACGACGAGGAGCTCAAGAGTGAGCTGGCGCGACTCGAAGGCCAGATCGAGTCTTACTACGCAAACCGGCCCCCCATCACCATCGACATCACCGAAGGGCAGCGCGGCGAAGAAGACCAACCCGAAAGCCCCCGCGCCTCTTCCTCCGGTGGCAGCAGCAGCGGCCTCAGCGCCGCGGCCCGCGAGTATCAGGCCGCCCTGCAGGCACTCCAGCAGCTCGACCAGGGCCTCCAGCAGCAGATCGCCACCTTCGGCGAGAGCGAAGCCGCCGCCCTGGAGTATCGCCTCACCCTCGGCGACCTGGCCGACGACGTCGCCCGCCTGGGCGCCGAGGGCCAGGCGCTGGCCGCCAGCATCGTCGAGCAGGCCCGCGAGATCGAACGCCTGACCGAGGCCGAGGAGCGCCGCGCCGAGGCCGAGCGGGAGCGCCAGCAGGCCCAGCAGCAGGCCGAGCAGGCCCTCCAGCAGATCCTCGACCAGGCTGACCCCGCCCGAGCCCTGGAGCGCCAGCTGGAGCTGATCGAGGAGCTCAAGACCCAGTTCCCCGAATACGCCGCGGCCCTCGACCAGGCCGCCGCCCAGGTCAGCCAGCGCATCGACGAGATCAACCAGGGCCTACTCAGTGCCCGCAATATCAACGCCGAGTTCGCCTATGGCGCCACCGATGCGCTGACTTCCTTTGCCGAGGACATCGCCAATGGCCGTAACGCTATCGACTCCCTGGCTGACGCCTTCCGCCAATTCGCCGCCGACTTTCTGCTCCAGATCGCCCGGATGATCATGCAGCAGGCCATTTTCAATGCCCTTCAGACGATGGGTGGCGGTGGTGGAGGGATAGGGGGCGCCATTGCCAGCCTGTTCCACGGCGGCGGCGTGGTCGGCCAGGGTGGCACCACTCGCGACCTATTTGGCACCGCGCCCCGCTACCACACCGGCGGCGTCGCCGGCCTGGCCCCCGACGAGGTGCCCGCCATCCTGCGCCGCGGCGAGGAGGTGCTCACCGCCGCCGATCCCCGCCATCGCAACAACGAGGGCGGCACCGGCCAGCAGTCGGTCAGCGTCAAGAACGTCAACGTCTTCGACAGTGCCGAGGTGCTCAACCAGGCCATGTCCGATACCGCCGGCCAGAAAGTCATCCTCAACTACATCAAGGCCAACCGCAGCGCCGTGCGCAGCGCGCTGGGCAGCTAGGGAGCCGTCATGCGATTCGCCGTGATCAACAACTTCGAGGTCCAGCTCGCCGCGCCGCTGACCGCGGGCGCGACCACCATGGACATCACCGAGGGCGGCGAGCGCTTCGCCTCGGCGACGCTCGAGCGCCAGTACCCGCTGGTGGTCTGCGAGCGCGACATCCGCGGCCGCGACCTGCGCCGCGAGATCCTCTACGTCACCGGGCGGGCCGCTAACACCTTGACCATTGTGCGCAGCCGCGAGGCCACCGCCGCCGATGCCTGGCCCGCCGGCTCGCCGGTGGAGTCACGCTTCACCGCGGCGATTCTCGATGCCGTGGCGGCTAGTGACGCCCTGGATGCCCACGAAGCGGCGAGCGACCCGCATCCGCAATACGAGCAGAAAGCCCCCGGCAGCCTCGACGCCCTGCGTCCGGTGGTGCTGCGCTCCGCCGAGTTGGATCTCACCACCGCCGGTGCCGCCGTCACGGTGGCGATCCCCGCCGGCTATCGGCTGTTCCTCGATGCCATCGACCTGGTGGTGACCGCCAGCGACGGGGCGGGTGGGGTGCCAGAAGTACAGGCCGGGCCGGACGATCAAACACCGGCCGCTTATCTGGCCAGCACCGCCGTGACCGTTGCGGCTCTCAACGCCCGCCAGAGCGAAGCCCCGCTGGTCGCCGATGGACTGACGGCCGTGCGGGTGGCCACCACCGTGGCCGGTAGCGGCACGGCCTACTCCATTCGCGCACTGCTCTACGGCTACCTGTTGGCCGAGGGAGCCTAATCGCATGAGCGCCATCTGGCCCGTCAACACCAAACCCGTCGCCTGGGGTACCTCGCGGGTCACCGAAGGCCCAGTGGTGCCGCCCGAGGGCGAGCGCCGCGCCTGGCCCTTCGTCATCGCCTGGCCGCCCAGCGGGCAGAACGTGCAGGAGCGCTACCGCTACCTCACCGAGATCCAGGTCTCGCGCTCCGGGCGTGAGTATCGAGCCGCCCGCCGGGCCAGCCCGCGCCATGCCCTGGAATTCTCTGCAGTGCTCTTCGAGGGCAGGCTGCGCGACTGGCAGGCCCTCGTTCACCGTGCCCTGGTCCAGCCCCTGGTGCTCCCCCAGCACCACACGCGCCTGCCGCTGCCCGCCGATATGCCCGCCGGCACCGGTGTGCTTTATCTGGCCGAGCCGCCCGAGTGGCTATTGCCCGGCCTGGACGTGATCCTCGGCGACGGCCCGCAGCGCGAGGCGCTCACCGTCATCGCCGTGGAGGGCAACCTGACCTTCTTCGCCGCCGGGCCCGTGCAGACCTGGCCAGCCGGCACGCCGCTCTATGCCGGGCTGGTCGGCGTGCTCGAGCAGGCCCACCAGGCGGATCTGGTCACCGCCGAAGTGGCCACCCTGGAGATCGCTTTTCAGGTGCGCCCGCTCTCCGAACCGACGCCCGCACCCGGCGAGCCCGAGCGCACCTTCAATGGCCGCGAGGTGTTCCTGATGCGCCCCAACTGGGTGCAGCCGGTGAGTCAGTCCTGGGGGCGCCCGGTAGACGAGCTCGACTACGGCACCGGCCCGACCACGCGCTATTCCCCGGTGCCATTCGCCGCCGACACCCTGCAGGCCACTTACGTGGGTGCTACTCGCGACCAGGTGCAGGCCATCGTCGACCTCTTCCACCGCATGCGCGGACGCCAGGGCGAGTTCTACGCCCCCAGCTGGCTGCCAGATCTCCCCCTGCGCGAGGGCCTGACCGCCGGCGCCACCACCCTACGGGTGCAGGGCCAGCAGCTCGCCGAGGCATACGCCGCCAGCCTGACCCATCGCGCCGTGTTCGTGCGCATCGCCGGGGGTGAGCTGCTGCTGCGTCAGGTGGAAAGCATCGCCCTGGTCGACGACACCCAGGGGCGGGATTCGCTGATCACCCTGGATGCCCCCTGGGCCGAGAGCGTGCTCGAGAGCCAGATCGTGATGGCCGGCTGGCTGCTGCTGCGCCGCTTCGCCTCTGACGACCTCACCATCGAGTGGCGCACCTCGGCGGTGGCCACCATGCAGTTCGGCATGCTCACCCTCGAGGCGTTGCCCCCGGAAGCGTTAGACACGGGAGGGCTCTAACGATGTTCGAGACCTTCTTCACCAGCCGGGCCGGGTCGCGGCCGATCTACCTCTACGACCTCACCTTCGGCGAGGGGGACGCTGGCAAGCTGCGCCTGACTAGCGCCGAACGGCCGATCTATGCCTTGGGCGGACGCTTCGATCCTGCCCAGATCAAGCACGGCGAGATCGAGAGTTCCGGCACCCTGGACAACGCCACCCTCGAGGTGAAGACGCCGCGCACCAACCCGCTGGTCGAGATTTTCCGGGTCTACCCGCCGGAGCGGGTGGTCAACCTGGTGATCTACCGTGGCGAGTTGGACGACCCGGACGCCGAGTTCAAGGCGGTGTGGTCGGGCCGGGTGCTGAACTTCGGCCTTCAGGGGCTGGAGGCGACCTTCTCCTGCGAGCCGATCGCCACGGCGATCCGCCGGCCGGGGCTGCGCCGCACCTACCAGTACGGCTGCCCCCATGCGCTCTATGGCCCCCAGTGCCGAGCCGACAAGACGGCCGCCAGTTCGCCGGGGCAGGTGACCTCGATCAGCGGCTCGGTGGTCACCCTGGCCAGCGGCTGGAACGCCCAGCACGCCGCCAAGTACACCAACGGCATGCTGGAGTGGGCCGGCGAAGGCGGCACCACTCGCCGTACCATCCTGCAGGTGCTGGCCGGTGATCAACTCCTGCTGGCCGGGGTGATCCACGACCTGGCCCCGGGCGATGCGGTCACCGCGGTACTGGGCTGCAACCACCAGATGAGCGACTGCAAGGACCTGCACGACAACATCCTCAACTACGGCGGCCAGCCGTGGATCACTAAGATCAACCCGCTCGGCCAGCGCACCGTCTTCTACTAGGAGGTCATCATGTTCTCGTTTCTCGTGGCCATCGGTATATCGATCCTGCTCGCCGTGGTGGCGTTCATGCTCATGCCCAGGCCCAAGAACAACGTGCCGGATATGTCCCGCGACCTGGAGATGCCCACCGCCGAGGCGGGGCGCCCGATCCCAGTGGTATTCGGGGAAGGGACGATCAAGTCGCCGAATACCCTGTGGTACGGCGACAAGGATCAGGAAACCGTCGAGATTTCGGCGTAACCCCCAGGTAACGGAACCAGGAAACGCGCATGGGCCTGTTCGGCGGTGGCGGCGAAGCCAAGATGAAGGTCACCAAGTATTACCTCTCCATCCACATGGGGGTGTGCCAGGGGCCGGTCGACGCCGTGAAGCGGGTCTGGGTTGGCGAGAAGCTGGCCTGGCGCGGGGTCTGGACGCGCAGCGGCACCACCGCTCTGCTGCGCGATGGCCTTTTCGGCGGGCTCAAGAAGGAAGGCGGGGTGGCCGGCAGCATCGACGTGTTGATCGGCAACCGCGAGCAGCTACCGTCACCCATGCTGATCAAGAAGCTGCGCCGCGACGCCGGCAACGTGCCGGCCTTCCGGGGTATCACCTCGCTGCTGTTCTATGGCGGCGGCGAGGTGTGGCCCGACATGACCAACCTCAAGCCGGACGACACGGACACCGGGGGACTGTTCGGCGGGGTACGCGGCGTCTTCTCGATCTTCGCCTTCTTCTCGAAAAAGAGCTTCTACTGGGGCACCCAGCCCTACATCAAGCCCGTGTGGGTGACCGTACAGCGCATCCCGGCCCGCCAGCTCCGGCCAGACACCGCGCCGATCCCACGGGGCGTCAGCGAGCCCCTGGCGCTCTATTTGGCCATCGACATCTCCAACTCCATGGCGGAGATCACCAGCAACGGCAAGACCCGCCTGGAGAACATGAAGACCGCTCTGGAACAGGCACTGCTGCCGCTCACCGCCTACACAACTGCCACCAGCCTGGACATCCGCGTGGTGGCCTTCGCCAAGTCCTCGGTGAGCATCCAGCGCGACAACGTCAACGGCCAGGACGTGCGCGACATCATCGACTGGATCAAGGCCCGCGATCAGTCCGATGTGGCCAACGGCAACACCGACTTCGAGCTGGCCGTCTCCTCGGCCCCGGCTTTCTTCGATGGCCGTCCCAACAAGGAGCGGGTGCTGGCGTTCATCACCGACGGGGAGCCCTACATCTCGGGCCAGCCACTCCCCACCGAGCAGAACGCCATCGACGCCGGCAACGTCATCGACAGTGTCTCCATGCTCTCCTCCTACGGCTTCAACATCGACCTGGAGGACACCCAGTACACCGCCTACGTCGACAACACCCCGGGCGACGGGGTGCCGGTAGTGCCGGGCGGCGACCCCTCGGTGCTCGCCAACTCGCTGGGCTATGTGTTCTCGCCGGTGGCCGACGCCAACCCGGCGCATATCGTTTATGAGTGCCTGACCGACACCGACTGGGGCATGGGCGCCGACCCGGCGAGCCTTGACACCGCTAGCTTCGAGGCCGCCTCCCAGGTGCTCTACGCCGAGCAGTTCGGCGTGTTCATGACCTGGATGCAACAATCCAGCATCGAGGACTTCATCGGCGACGTGCTGGACCACATCAAGGGCGCCCTCTACCCCCACCCCCGCACCGGCAAGATCACCCTGCGCCTGTTGCGCGACGATCTCGACCACGACACCCTCAAGGAGATCACCCCCGACAACGCGGTGCTGGGCAACTTCAGCCGCAAGGGCTGGGGCGAGACCACCAACGAGATTGTGGTGACCTGGACCAACCCCGACACCGAGAAGGGTGAGACGGTGCGCGCCCAGGACCTCGCCAACCTGGCGCAGCAGGGCCAGCTCGTCTCCGGCAGCAAGAACTACTACGGCGTACGCACCCCGCAACTTGCGCTGCGCCTGGCCGAGCGTGACCTCCGCGAAGCCTCGGCGCCGCTGGCCTCCTGTGAGGTTGAAGTGGGCCCCGAGTTCTGGGACACGGTGCCGTTCGACGGCGTCAAGGTCACCTGGCCCGAGTTCGGGCTGGACGGCCTGGTGATGCGGGTGATGAAGGTCAACTACGGCGATAGTGCCAGCCGCAAGATTCGCCTCTCCCTGGTGGAGGACCTGTTCGCCCTGCCGCTGGCCAGCTATGTGCCGCCGCAGCAGGGTGAGTGGGAGGACCCCACGGCGCCGCCGGCCCCCGTATCGCACGCCTGGATGATGTCGTTCCCGCTCTACTTCGTCGATCTGGTGGGGGGTACGGTGAACGACCTGACTCACCCGGAGACCGGGGTGGTGGTGCTGGCGGCCAACCCGACTACCGACGAGAGCGCCACCTTCGACGTGCTGTGGAAGGGCACCACGGCCTCCGGCGATACCGCCTGGGAGTGGGTGCAGACCGACCGCCCCTTCCTGGGCCGGGCGACCCTGACCGTGGAGCTGCCGGCGGCGGTGACCAGCCCCGACGTGGGGCTGGAGGACCTCACCGGCTGGTGGGTACACCGTGACGACATCGTGCTGATCGGTGACAGCAGCCTGGCCCCCCACGAACTGGAGATGGCGTTGGTCACCGCCGTCGACGAGGAGACCGGGGCACCCACGTTGCTGCGCGGCGTGCTGGATACCGCACCGCGCACCTGGCCCGCCGGCACCCCGGTGTGGCTCACCACTCGGGAGATGTGGCGCCCACTGCCCAAGGACCTCAACGACGGCGACGCCTTCACCCTCAAGCTGCTGGTCACCACCGGCGAAGGGCAGCTCGACGAGAGCCTGGCCCCGGAGATCGCCGGCACGGGGGCAGCGCGCGCCTCGCTACCCTACCGGCCCGCCGACCTGCGCGCCCAGGGCTTCCTGTGGCCCGCCGAGGACTACTACCCGGACTACCCGGTCGGTGTCGAGTGGCTGGAGCGCAACCGCCTCACCGAGACCGGTGCCATGCTCGCTTGGGACGCCGCCGGTGCGACCCCGGAGAGCGGCACCGACTACCGCGTCACCGCCGAGGCCATCGACGAGACCGGCGCGGTGGCCGGGGTGATCGAGGAGGTAGTCACCGGGGGGCTCACCAGCTACACGCTGGATGACGCCACCGTGGGCGAGACCTGGGCCGGCTACCCCTTCATCCGTGTTTCGGTCGCCGCCGTGCGCGACGGGCTGACGAGCTGGCAGGCCGGGCAGGTGACCTTCCGCGGGCCGTTCCGTGAGCCGGAGGACGTGGGCATCGTCTACTTCCCGCCGGTTGGTCCCGAGATCATCGAAACCACTTTGACCCCATGAGGTGACACATGACGGTTCGTTTGCGCTGGACAGACGGCAACCCCGCGGAAACGGGGCACCGTATCTACCGCGACGGGGCGGCCATCGACCCCGAGGCGCTGCCTACGCCCCTGGCCGACATCGGCCCCGACATCGAGCAGTACACCGACGATACGGCGGTGGGTGGGCAGACGCACCACTACCGCGTCAGCGCCTATGTGGGGTCCGTGGAGAAGGTAGGTGCCGAGCTGGTGGTCGACGCGAATGGCCCCCTCGACCCCGTGGTGGGCAACGTCAATTTCTACTACAAGATGGACACCCTCGTCGGCGGCGAGGTGGTCGACGCGGCGGGCAAGCACAATGCCCTGATCCGCAACGGGGCCACGCAGATTGCGGTCGGGACCGGCTACGCGATGCAGTTCGACGGTAGCAACGACTACTTGGCGATTCGGGGGCTCTACCGGCCCGCCGACGCCACTTACCCGGAGTTCTCCGGGGGATGCTGGTTCAAGACATCCTCGGCAGACCGGCAAGTGCTGACCTCGTTCGACCGCTCCGAGTTCTACCGTCTACAGGTCTGCTACGGAGACGGGACGAGCTACGGAGACGGGACGGGCCTGCTCGGCATCAGCGTGACGGTCGACACCGGGAAGGTGCTTGACGTTGGCGGTATCACCCGTGTGGACGACGATCAGTGGCACCTGGCAGTGTTCACCTATGACCACGGGGCGCTGACCCTTTACCTGGACGGACGCATCGAGGAGCAGGCGACCTACGGCACCACCCTCGGACCTTCGCGGGCGGGGGTGGATCGCTATGGCTTCGTCGCCGTGGGGTCTGAGGCGAACAACGAGGACGGAGCGAAGAGCACCTTCTGGTTCAAAGGGGCGATGACCAAGGTATTTGAGATGGAGCGCGTCATGACGGAAGACGAAGTGGTGCGCATGTACCGCCTGGGGGTGGACGGATGAAGGCTATTCTAAAGTGGCTCAAGGTCAACCCGGTCGAGGACGAGGTGCGGGTCTACCGTGACACCCAGCCCTTCGACGAGAACAATCTGCCTGCAATACTCGCGACCCTGACGGCGGGGACGACCGAGTACGAGGACGCCACGGTAGTCGACAAGACGCGCTACCACTACCGGGTCGCCACGGTGATCCGCGGGGTGGAGCACCTGGGGGCGGAGAGGATCGTGGCGGTGGACAGCGACCTGGAGGTGCCCTACGGCATCTGGGTATCGGCCGTGGCCGACGCGTCGGGGTCGACCGCCGAGGTGGAGCGCCCCTTCTACGCCCGCTATGACCGCATGGCAACCACGAACTTCCAGTGGGACCGGCTGTTCGGCCTGACCGATGGGTTCGCCGTGAGTCAGTACAGCGCCACCGGCAACCCCGACACCGGCACCTTCGGCGGCACCATCAACCGCTTCTCGCCTTTCTACACCTTCTGGATCGAGGCCCAGTGCCGAAGCGATTACAATGGCTTCGCCAACTTCGACCTGGAGTTCAAGGACGCGACCGATACTGTGGTGGCGGCGCTGCGCTGCCGGCGCGACGTCAGCTACGGCGTCTCCCTGTGGTACGGCCCTGACCTGGCCAACCTGACGAGGGCACCTCGCACAAGCACCACATACACCGAAGTTGCAGGGCACCTGCGCTTCGACGCCGGGGGCTTCACCTACACCATGGACCCCGCGCTGCCGCTGCGCAGCGATCAACAGGTGACGAGCTTCCGTTACGACGTGGACCTCACGACCGTGACGAAGGTCGCCGTGAGCAACGCCCGTGCCCAGCACAATGCCAGCAATTCTGTCGTCTTCGTCCTGCTCCAGCTTGTCGACCAACGGCTGTTCGATGGCTTCACCGTCTCCGCTGATAGTGGCGCCGGCGAGTCGACGCTGACCTGGCAAGAAGCGGCGCCGGATTCCGTCGACGAAGTGCGTATCTACCGCGATACGGGGCTGCTGGACCCGCAGAACCTCCCGACACCCTTGGCCACCGTCAGCGGAGGTGTCGAAACCTATGTCGACACGGTACCGAGCACCAACGACGACTATTTCTACCTGATCGACGTGGTGGCGGCCGGCACGTCCCATCTGTCGGGGCAGTCGGTGGCGGTTTACAGTGATCTCAGCAATGGGCTGGTGGCTTGGTACACCATGGACAACATCTCCGGGTCGGTGCTGGTCGATGACTCGGGTAACGGGTATGACGGTGTCATGGCCGGCGTGTCTCAGGCGCCCAGCTTCCTCTCAGGCGGCGGTCAGGCCCTGGAGTTCGTTCCGTCCTCGGTAAGTCATGTCGACATCACGCCCGCCGTCCCCACGGGGACGACCTACACCGTGGCCGTGTGGCTGAAGCCGGACATCGTCGGGGGCTCCAACGACTGGTGGGTGGCTTCGAACAGGAGCGGCAGTGACCCAACCCCGAGTGGCTCCTGGCAACTGATTTACTACCCCCAGACGGCCAACGACATCATGTTCCAAATCTTCTCCGGGGGCAGCGTCGGCAGCCGTTTGAGGTCCTACTATGCTCCGCAGGTAGGGGTGGCGGTCCACGCCGTCGTGACCTACGACGGCACTATCGCCCGCTTCTATATCAACGGAGCCGAGACCGGGCAGCTTGCTATCTCCGTGCCTGGGAGTACCGCAACCCATACCCGCATCGGTGCCATGGGGTGGGTCGATCCGGTCAATTCAAACAGCGGGCTTTTCGACGGGCTTATGGACGATCTGCGCTTCTACAACCGCGCCCTGACGGCGACCGAGGTGCAGGCGCTGTACAACCTCAACGCCTAAAAACCGGCTGCACCCAGTCCCCGCCCCTGCTAGGCTCGCTATGCCAATCATTCCGCTAAATCTTCGTCCTCTACCGCCGCTAGGCTATGCCAATTCCGCCGCTAGGCTATGCCAATTCCGCCGCGCGGTTACACGATGTTGGGTAGCGGGGGCCGCTGGTTCTGAAACGAGAGGGAACCGATGGCCTTCGGGTCATGGGCACGAAAAAAGCCGACTCCCGGAGGAATCGGCTTATTCGATATTTGGTAGCGGGGACCGGATTTGAACCGATGACCTTCGGGTTATGAGCCCGACGAGCTACCAGACTGCTCCACCCCGCATCAACGTGAGGCGTATTCTACACGGGATTCACCTTTAGTCAAGCATCGTCCTCAAACGCTCGTCCCTCTCGCCCTCCTTGGGCCATACTGTTCCCGGCTTGTCATCAAGATGACAGCTTGACCAAGAACAATGTGCAGTCCGGCCGGGGTGGCCGGTGTACAGTGTCATCATCATCAGGGAGGTATACATGGCCAATTCATCACGCGTCGCTTGGGTCACCGGTGGTACCGGCGGCATCGGTAGTGCGATCTGCCGTTCACTGGCCGCCGAGGGCTACAAGGTAGTGGCCGGTTATCACAATCCGGAGAAGGCCAAGGCCTGGCTCGAGGAGCAGAAGGCCGCCGGCTTCGACAATATCGACATCGCCGGGATCGACCTGGTTGATTACGACGCCTGCGTGAAGGGCGTCAAGGAGATCGAGGAGAAGCACGGGCCGGTCGCCGTGCTGGTCAACTGTGCCGGTATCACCCGTGATGGCACCATGAAGAAGATGAGCCCCGAGCAGTGGCACGAGGTCATCGATACCAACCTGAACAGTGTCTTCAACACCTGCCGCAGCGTGATCGAGAGCATGCTTGACCAGCAGTATGGCCGGGTCATCAACATCTCGTCGATCAATGGCCGCAAGGGGCAGTTCGGGCAGGTGAACTACGCTGCCGCCAAGGCGGGGATGCACGGCCTGACCATGTCCCTGGCTCAGGAAACCGCCACCAAGGGCATTACCGTTAACACCGTGTCGCCGGGCTATATCGCCACCGACATGATCATGAACATTCCCGAGAAGGTGCGCGAGTCGATCCGTGAAACCATTCCGGTGAAGCGCTACGGCAAGCCCGAGGAGATCGGCCGCCTGGTGGCCTACCTGGCCGACGAGGAGTCTGGCTTCATCACCGGTGCCAACATCGATATCAACGGCGGCCAGTTCATGGGCTGACGCGGTTGGCTTCCCGCCTCGGGGCGGGACAGCGTCATGCAGGAGCGCGGGGGAGACCTCGCGCTCCTGTGTCGTTCAGGGGGGGGGCAGGCGCGACAGCCGCTCCAGCATATGGTCCAGCTCGCCGACCTCGCGCTGCCAGAGTGCCGGCGGCACGGGGCCGATGGCCAGCAGTTCGGCGAGCACGCCGCGCACCTCCTCGGCCCGGGACGGCTCGCGCCCCAGGTTGTCGTTGAGGCGTTCGACCTGTATCGCCAGGCGCAGCGGCTCGTCGCGCTGGCTGACGCTGCCCACGGCCAGCAGCGAAAGGTGCACCCTGACGCGTGCGAGGCGCTCCTCTACCGTGTCGGTGGAGGTGGCCTCCTGGCGGGCGGCGTTGCGCCGAGCGTGGGCGCGGCCCATGTCGTCGCCCAGGGTGAGCGCCTTCGGCAGTGCCACCTCCCGTGCCTCGCCGCCCTCGAGTCGTGCGGCGTCTGCCTCGAGATGTTCCTCGAGCAGCGGGCGCACGGCCTGCCACTCCTCCACCTGCTCGGCCACCGCCAGGCGCTCCAGGCGCTCGCGGCGGGCACGCACGATGCCGGACCAGCGTCGCCGCATGCCCTCGCTGCGGCGTCCGCCTGGGAGCGGCTCCAGCGCGGCGGCCTCGTCGATGGCCCTGGCCAACAGCGCTTCGTCGGCCGGCTGAGCAGGCTGCCAGCCGTCCATGCGGTCGATGAGCGCCTGCATGGCGTCCATGCGCTCCCTGGCGTGGCGAACGCGGTCGTCCCGGGCCGCCTCGCGGCTGGCGAAGATGGTGTCGCACAGGCCGCGGAACTCGCGCCACAGCGCCTGCTCCTCGCCCTTGGGGGCTCGGCCCAGTTCTCGCCAGCGACGCTGCAACGCCTTGGCCTGCTCGGCGCGCCTGGCCGCCGGGCTCTCCTCGCCCGACAGCTGGTGGGCCTCCTCGATCAGCTCTCGCTTGGCCTCGGCGATCTCCCTCGCGCGCTGGTCGATCAGCGCCTGGAGCCGGTGGCGGATGGCGCCGAAGCGCCGGCCGACGGCCTCCGCCTGGTCGCGTGGGACCGGCGAGGCCCGGCGCCACTGGTCTCGGGCGCGGTCGCGGATCTCGCGCAGGGCGTCGGGGTCGGCTTGCTCGGCGGGGTGGTCGAGGAGTGTCTCGAGCTGTTCGCACAGGGCGATACGCGTCGCCAGGTGGTTGTCGCGCTCGGCGTCGAGGCGTGCCCGCCAGGCAGCCAGGCGTTCGTGAATGCGGTCCGAGGCGGCGCGGAAGCGCGCCGATTGTTCGCGGTTGGCGGCGGCGTCGCCCAGTGATTTCCACTCCTTGACCAGCTGGCGGTGGCGGCGATCCAGGGCGCCCTCCACGCTGGCCTCATCGTCGGCCAGGGCCTCGATGCCGGCGACCAGCTGCTCGCGCTTGGGACCGGCCACGAAGCCCCGCCAGTCGCGCAGCTCGGCCAGCCTGGCGCCGAGGCGCTTGAAGCGTGCCTCCAGGGGGCGGAATCGAGCCGGATCGATGGGCTCGGCAAGCCGGCGCAGGCGCTGGTGCAGGCGGCTGGCCGGCTTGAAGGCACCGCGCTCCAGCAGCCGCTCGAGTTCATCGAGCTGTTCCTCGAAATGCTCTGCTGATACCTCGGCGGTCGCCGGCGAGGCCGCGGGGCGGTGCTCGAGTCGCTGGCGGGCCCTGAGAAGCAATGGCGTGGGGGCCAGGTCGCTGGGCCAGACGATCGCCGTGATCAAGCCCTTCAGGCGCTCCTCGTCGTCGTCCTCGAGGGCACGCTCCAGTTCGCCGGCGCGCTGCGTGAGGCGCACCCAGGCGCCGCCGATCTCCTCGAAGCGATTGAGGGCGGCGTCGTAACGCCGGCGCAGCGCTGCATCGGTGACATGGTGGTCGGCGAGCTCCTGCCAGCGATGGGCCAGCAGTCGCTTCTGGGCGCGCAGGCTGTCGATGTCCTGGGCGCCCAGCGTCTCGCTGCGCTCGAGTGCCTCGAGGCTCTCCTCCAGCGCCTCCACCAGGCTCTCGCTGGCCTGCTGGGCATCCTCGCGATGCCGATGGGCGACGGCACTGGCACGCTGCTGCGCCTCGTGATCCTCGACCACCTTGCGACAGCGCAGGCAGGCGTCGTGGTAGCGGCGTTCCAGGCTTGCGTCGGGCGTGTCCTCGAGCTGCTGCCATTCGCGCATGAGGTGGCGCAGGCGCCCGGCGTAGAGCGGCTCCCAGGGAGCGCCGGCGTGACGCTCCAGGGCCTGCACCAGCGATTCGCGACGCTCCCTGGCGGCGGCCAGCTCGGCG
This sequence comes from Halomonas sp. SSL-5, assembly GCF_030708455.1. Taxonomy (GTDB): domain Bacteria; phylum Pseudomonadota; class Gammaproteobacteria; order Pseudomonadales; family Halomonadaceae; genus Halomonas. Next base: position 161,738 of record NZ_JAUYWF010000009.1, on the reverse strand, counting down.
GCATCGGCGCGGCGGCGGTTGAGCCGCTCCCGGGCCTGGCGCATTACCTGGCGATCGCGCTTCGCCTCGCGCACCAGCCGCGTCAGGCCGGCGTCACTGTCGACCCTGGCCGCCGCGGCATGGCGCACCGCGGCGATGCCGTTGTCACAGGCCTGGCGCACCAGGGCCTCCTCGTCCTGGATGCGCTCGATCGCCGCCAGGCGCAGCTGCTGGTTGTCGCCCTCGAGGGCGATCGTCCCGAGCAGCGCGGTATCGTTGAGCCGGCCGACCATGGCGACCCGGGCGGAAAGCTCCAGCTGGCCCTCCTTGCCGCAGATCAGTGCCGTCAGGCGGCGTTCGAGTTCCGGCGAGCGCGCCTCGTCATCGAGCAGGGCGATCAGCCCCTCGGGGTCATCGAGCCGCGCGAGCGCCGCGGTGCGCACGGCCGGGTCGGCGTCCGCTGCCAGGCGCTCCAGGGCGTGACGCTGATCGTCGCGGGCGGGGTCGAGGCGCGCGATGGCCTGGCGGCGCACGCCGGGGTCGGGGTGCTGCCAGCGGGGGGCGAAGAGGCGGCGGAAGAGTCCGGACATTGGGCATCCTGGCGTGGGCGGCGTTGCGTGCCGGGGCACTCCCGCCCGTATCGTTGTTGGTCAATCGTATGATGGCTATCTAAGCATGCGCCGCGCCTGGGGAAAAGTCCGTGCCCGGGGCGGTCTGTGGCCGTACGGCGACACTGACAGGCGGCGCTCCTCGCGCGTATGATGGAGTTGCAGGGGAGGGGCGAGTCGCTTAGCTTTGACTCTACTCCCATCACAGCGACCTGGAGTTCGGCAATGAGCCTCAAACTGGACAGGGAAAGCGCAGCCTTCACTTTCAAGGGAGGCATGCTGCCGATGACGGTCATGGAACTGGCCAGTGCCGATCCCGAGCAGATTCGCGATCAGCTCGCCGGCAAGCTCAGCCAGTCGCCGGCCTTCTTCCAGCACACACCGGTAGTGCTCAGCGTGGAGAAGCTCGACGAGCCCCATCTCGCGCTGGAGCGCATCTGTGCCGTGTGTCGAGGCCACAAGCTGCTGCCGGTGGCTGTGCGTGGCGGTGCCGACCCGGTCAAGCAGTCGGCCTGGGCCCTGGGCCTCGGCTGGTTCCCGCCCCAGGAGAGTGGCCGGGCGCGCCCCCTGGAGAGCGTCGCCCCCGGCGAGGCGAGCGCCGCCGACGAGCCGGTCGACCTGGCGGCAGCGCCGGGAATGACCCACGGCGGACGGATCTTCCGCGGCACGGTGCGCTCCGGCCAGCAGGTGACCTCGCCGGAGGGCGACCTGGTGGTGGTCGGTGCGGTCAATGCCGGTGCCGAGGTGCTCGCCGCGGGCAGCGTGCACGTCTACGGCGCCCTGCGTGGCCGCGCCCTGGCCGGGATCCACGGTGATCCCCAGGCCAGCATCTTCTGCCGTGAGCTCCATGCCGAGCTGCTCTCGGTGGCCGGCAACTACAAGCGCCTCGAGGACATCGACCGACGCTTGCTGGGTACCCCGGTTCAGGTGCGCCTCGACGGCGATCAGCTGGGCATTACCTCGCTCGCCTGAGCGGCATGCCCGTGATGGCCCGATCCATTTCAACGACACGACAGGAAGCGACTCTTGGCCAAGATCATCGTTGTGACCTCCGGCAAGGGAGGCGTCGGCAAGACAACCAGTGCGGCAGCCATTGCCACTGGCCTGGCACTGCGCGGCAACAAGACCGTGGTCATCGACTTCGACGTCGGGCTGCGTAACCTCGACCTGATCATGGGCTGCGAGCGACGCGTGGTCTACGACCTGGTGAACGTCATCCAGGGTGAGGCGGGGCTGAGCCAGGCGCTGATCCGCGACAAGCGCGTGGACAACCTGCATATCCTCCCGGCCTCCCAGACCCGCGACAAGGATGCCCTGACCCTGGAAGGGGTCGAAAAGGTGCTCGATACCCTGAGCAAGGACTTTGACTACATCCTCTGCGATTCTCCCGCAGGCATCGAGCGTGGCGCCCAGCTGGCCATGTACTTCGCCGACGAGGCGATCGTGGTCACCAACCCCGAGGTCTCCTCGGTGCGCGACTCCGACCGCATCCTAGGACTGCTGGCCTCCAAGACCCGGCGTGCCGAGCGCGGCGAGGACGAGATCAAGCAGCACCTGCTGATCACCCGTTACAATGCCATGCGGGTCGACACCGGGGACATGCTCAACCTCGAGGACATCCGCGAGATCCTGGCCATCGACCTGGTCGGCCTGATCCCGGAGTCCGAGGCGGTGCTGCGCGCGTCCAACCAGGGGGTGCCGGTGACCCATGACAATGATAGCGATGCCGGCCAGGCCTACGCCGATACCGTGTCGCGTCTGCTCGGCGAGGAGGTGCCCCTGCGCTTCCACGAGTACCAGAAGAAGAGTCTGCTGAGCCGCATGTTCGGAGGAGGTCGTCGTTGAAACTGCTTGAATTCCTGAAGCGAGAACGCAAGAAGTCCGCGTCGGTCGCCAAGGAGCGGCTACAGATCATCGTGGCACACCAGCGCAGCCAGCGTGGGCAGCCCGATTACATGCCGATGCTCGAGCGCGAGCTGCTGGAGGTGATCCGTCGCTACGTCCAGGTGGACGATGACGCCATCAACATCAGCCTCGACAGCGAGGACAACTGCTCGGTGCTGGAGCTCAACGTGACCCTGCCCAAGGGCTCGCCGGGCTGAACCCGCCTGGCTGAGCGAGTCGCGGGGCTGTGCTAGGCTGTGGCCTCCATGCTGAATCGCCGGAGAGACCTTGCCCATGGCGCCGCCTGACGCCCCGCAGACCTTCCTGTGGCACGACTACGAGACCTTCGGTGCCGATCCGCGTCGCGATCGGCCTTCCCAGTTCGCCGCGATCCGCACCGATGCCGAGTTCAACGAGATCGGTGAGCCGGTTACCTGGTATTGCCGTCCGGCCGACGACTTCCTGCCCCATCCCCAGGCCTGCCTGGTCACCGGCATCACGCCCCAACAGGCGCGGCGTCGCGGGCTGCCGGAGGCGCAGTTTGCCGGACAGATCGAGGCGCTGATGAGCGTGCCGGGCACCTGCTCGGTGGGCTACAACAGCGTGCGCTTCGATGACGAGGTCAGCCGCCACCTCTTCTACCGCAACCTCCTCGACCCCTACGCCCGGGAGTGGCAGAACGGCAACTCGCGCTGGGACCTGATCGACGTGGTGCGGGCCTTTCACGCCCTTCGCCCGGAAGGGCTCGAGTGGCCGCGTCGGGAGGATGGTGCCCCCAGCTTCCGGCTCGAGGACCTCACCGCCGCCAACGGTATCGAGCACGCCGGGGCTCACGATGCCCTGGCCGACGTGCGCGCCACCATCGCCCTGGCCCGGCGCCTGCGCGAGGCCAATGCCAACCTCTTCGACCTGCTGCTGAGCCGGCGCGGCAAGCGCGCGGTGGGCAAGCTGCTCGATGTGCCCGGCCGCAAGCCGCTGCTGCACATCTCGCGGCGCTACCCGGCCAGCCGCGGCTGCGCCGCCCTGGTGGTGCCGCTGGCCGAGCATCCCACCAACCCCAACGGGGTGGTCGTCTATGACCTTTCGGTGGATCCGGCGCCGCTGTTCGAGCTCTCCGCCGAGCAGATTCGCCAGCGGGTCTTCGTCAGCAACGATGACCTCGCCGAGGGCACCGAGCGCATCCCGCTCAAGGTGATCCATATCAACAAGTGCCCGGTGCTCTTCCCGGCCGCTGCCCTCAAGGACGTGGCGGGGGAGCGCAAGGGGCAGTATGGCGATATCGTCGAGCGCCTGGGCCTGGACATGGCGGCCTGTCGCGACCACTGGAAGCGCCTCTCGGGCCACCCCGAGGTCGCCGCCCGGGCCGCCGAGGTGTTTGCCGAGCCGCCGCCAGCGGGGCCCGGGGATCCCGACCTGATGCTCTATTCGGGCGGCTTCTTCTCGCCGGCGGATCGCCAGCAGATGCAGCGGGTGCGCGATACCGCCCCCTGGGACCTGGTGGGGGCCAGCTTCGCCTTCCAGGACCCGCGCCTGGAGGAGATGCTGTTTCGCTACCGAGCGCGCAGCTTCCCGGAGACGCTGGAGGGCGCGGAGCTCGCCCGGTGGGAGGCCGACCGCTGGGCGCGCATGAATGACGCCGAAGTGGCGAGCCTGACCCTCAAGGGCTTCGCCCGGGAAATCGAGCGCCTCAATGGCGTCGAGCTCTCCGACCGCGACCGCCAGGTCCTCGAGGAGCTGGTGATGCACGTCGAAGCCATACTGCCGCCCCAGGCCTTCGATGCTTGAGAACATAAGAGCTAAGGGCTGATCTGATCGCGGGGCTGACCCGGCGGCAGGCCTTCGAGGAGGCGCTGTGAACCCATCCCTGGGCGCTACCGACGCCCTGCTTCGCTCTCGCATCCTGCTCCGCTTGCAGGACCGGTGCTGGCCATCCATGGCCAGCCCGTTCGGAGCAGTGCTCCTCACCCATGGCGTAGGACCTCCTCTTCGGCCTGCCCCCTGCGCCCCTTACTCCTGGCCCTCCGGCAGCGGTACGAGGTGCCTGGTGAGCGCCAGCACATCGTCGGGTTCGTCGCCCGGATCGTAGGCGACCCGTACCGAGGGGGCAGCGCGCAGCGCCGTCCAGGCCTCGCGAAGCTCTTCTGCAGATACGGCCAGCACGCGCTCGGCGAGCCGCTCGCGGCGATCGAAGTCGGTGTCGCCGTAGGCCAGTGCCCGCCACAGGCGGTCGGTGCGGCCCCCCAGGCTGGTGTCGCGCCGGGTCAGCTCGGCGTGAACCGCCTGGCGATAGGGCGCGAGGGAGGCCTCGTCCAGCCCCGCCAGGGTGCTGCCGAACGCCTCCAGGAAACGATCCACGTGCTCGTCGATCGACTCGCTGTCGGTCTCCGGTGACTGCACCAGCAGGGCAAGCCCCGGCGCGTCCAGCATCGGCGAGTAGCCGGCGTTGACCACGTAGCCGAGCTGCTGCTCGGTGCGCAGGCGCTGGTAGAAGGGGGTGTCGATCAGCTGCCCCAGCAGCGCCAGGCGTGCCTGGCTGTCAAGCGAGCGGTCTGGCCCCTGCAGGTAGCGCAGCAGGATCGACTCCTCGCGGCTGGTGTGCGGGGTCAGGATGGGCAGGTCCGTGGCGGCATCCAGGGGCACCAGCTCGGGAATCGCATCGGCGGAGAGCGTCGGGTCGAGGGTCTCGGCCACCCGGCGCGCGATGGCCTCGGCCTCCTCGCCACCGAGATTGCCCACCGCCATGGCTTCCAGACGCAGCGCGCCGAGGAAGGTGTCGCGGAAGCGGCGCAGGTCCTCATGGGTCAGCCCCTCGCTCGCCTCGAGCAGCGCCGCGCTCGGCCACTGCGGGCGCACCAGGGCTTCGGCCAGGGTGCGGTTGGCCTGGCGGTACAGCGGGTCCTGGGGAGCGTTGCGCCACTCTCGCTGCAGGCGGTAGCGGACCCGCTCGAAGGTGGCCGGCGCGATCTCGCCGCGCTTCAGCTGCTCGATCACTCGCTCCATCACCACGTCCTGACGGTCGCGCCAGCCGGAGAAGGCCAGGGTGATCCCCCGGGCGTGGGCATAGGCATCGACACCCTGGCCGGCCAGGCGTGCCGGGTAGAGCGCCTCGTTGAGGCTGTCCCCCAGCCAGCCGGCCAGCAGCCGGGCCAGCACCGCCTCGCGGGGCGCCTCGGCGGCCCGCGGATGCTGCAGGCTGAAACGCCACTCCGCCTTGGGCGTGTCGAAGCTGGCGTCGGCCATGTGCCAGAAGGCGAAGGCGGGTTCGTCGATCCGCTGCTGCGGGCGCTCGTCCTGGGCGTCGAGCAGCGTGAGGTCCTCGGCGATATAGGGGTTGGGCTCGGGCAGCGCCAGGCCGGCGAGGGGGGCGCCGTCGGCGGCGTGCGTATCGTCGCGCCAGGGGGCGTCGAACCATGGCGAGGTCCGTTCGCCCTCGACGTCCGGGGCGCTGTAGAGGCGAATCAGGTTCTCGGGGGCGAGCGCGGCCAGGTAGTCGCGGGTACGCTCGCGGTCGAAACCGTCCATGCGATAGTCGGCGTACTGCACATCCTCCACCGGGAAGCGTGCCAGGTTCATGGCCAGGCGCATGGCGTCCCTCAGGGGCGAGCCGTGCTGCTGGAACCGGAAGGCCTGCTCGGCCAGGCGCGCCTGCTGCTCATAGCGCCAGGCCTCGGGGCCGGCCTCGCGGATCGTCTCGATGGCGGCGAACAGGCTCGCCTCGATGGCCTCGCGCTGGCTGGCGCCCTCCGGCGTCAGGCTGACGCTGACGGTGAACAGGGCATGCTCACCGTCGCCCCGGGAGACCCCGGCGGAGAGGCCGTCGGCCCAGCCCGCCTCGCGCAGGGCGGCGAGCAGGCTGCCCTCGCCCTCGTGCCCCAGCAGGTGGGCGATCGGGTCGGCGGGTTTGTGGCGGTACTCGGCGATGGGGTCGGGCACCGGGAAGAAGAAACGCAGCTGGCGGCTGTCGCGCAGCGACTGCACGGCGACCCGCCTGGGGAGTGCCTCCGGCAGGGCCAGCGGGGTGGCGATCGCGGGGCGCTCGAGGCCGCGGTCGGGCACCCTGGCGAAGCGCTCGGCGATCAGTGCCTCCAGCTCGTCCAGGGGCTGGGGGGCGACCACCGCCAGGTGCATGACGTTGGCGCCGTAGTAGGTTTCGTAGAAGTCGATGACCCGCTGGCGCAGGCTAGGCTCGCCCTCGGGGCGGTCGGCCAGGGTCTCGCGACTGCCCACCGAGAAGCCGGTGAAGGGGTGCTCGGGGTTGAGCAGGCGGTCGAGCACGTCGTTCTCTCGCCGTCCCTCGTCGCGGATGCGCGCCATGTACTCGGAGTGCACCACGTTGCGCTCACTCTCCAGGCGGTCGGCGTTGAACAGCGGGGCGATGAAGAACTGGCTGAAGCGGTCCAGGGCGCCTTCGAGGGCATCCGGCTCAATATCGAAGAAGTAGTTGGTGTCCTGGGGCGCGGTGAAGGCGTTGTGGCTGCCACCATGGCGGGTCAGGTAGCCCTGATAGGCGTCCGCCTCGGGGTAGGGCTCGGTGCCCAGGAACAGCATATGCTCGAGGAAGTGGGCGAGGCCGGCCAGGTCCCCGGGGTCCTGGGCGCTGCCCACCGAGACATTGAGGGAGGCCGCCGCCTTGTCGGCCTCGGGGTCGCTGACCAGCAGGGCGGTGAGGCCGTTGTCCAGGGTCACCACGCGATAGTCGCGCTCATCCTGGGGGCTGATGCGGGGGGTGGTGGCGTCGGCCACCGCCGCGATGCTCTCGGCCCGGGCCGGGTCGGCGAGCAGCGGCAGGACGAGCAGCTGCAGGCACAGCAAGCAGAGGGGCAGCAGCCGCGTGAGCGGCGCAATGGTCTGGGCGCGGGTCATCGTCTCTCCAGGGGATTCTGGTGGCGCAGCATGGGGCCTACCGGATGAGCGCAGGCCGCCTCCTGATTCGCGGGGCTGTTCACACGTCTTGATACCGGGAAAGCGCCAAACAGTTCCCGCGGTGCCGGCGTCAGCATGGCCTGGGCCGCCTCGACCGGCGTCTGCGGGTCCAGCCAGCGCAGCGCGTCGGCGGGGGCAATGGCCGCCGGCAGGCGGTCGCTCAGTGGCGCCAGCAGCGCGTTGGTCGGCACCGTGATCAGCGCCAGGGAGTCGGTATGTTCGGCCAGGCTGGTGTGGAAGCGACACCAGAGTGCGGCCAGCAGCAGCGGGCCACGATCCACCCGGGTGACCAGGAAGGGCTGCTTGGCGCGGGGTTGGGGCTTCCAGACATAGATGCCGGTCGCCGGGACCAGGCAGCGCCGGGCCTGGAAGGCCTCGCGAAACATGCGGCGCGAGGACAGGGATTCGGCGCGGGCGCAGTGGGGCGCGTGGTCCAGCACCGTAAGCCAGGGTGGTGTCAGCCCCCAGAACAGCCGTCCCAGATGCATTCGCCCTGCCTCCAGGCGGATGCCCGAGAGCATGCGGCGGGGTGCCAGGTTGGCACTGGTCACCAGGGGCGTGTCCATCGCCAGGTCGGGCAGCAGCTGGCTGAAGTCGATCGGTGCGATATGCAGTCGGCCGGCCATGGGAGCTCCGGGTCAGGGGGCATCAGGGTAACATAGCTATCGAAAACAGTGTTCGATGTGCGCTATCCTTGGGGCCCTTCACGTAACTGCCCGCTCCGGCTCGCGAGGAACTCGATGGCTCGTCCCAGACAGCATGCTCCCGAGGCGCTTCATGCCCAGGTGATGGCGGCGTGCGACGCCTGGTTGCAGGACAATCCGGTACATAGCCTGTCGCTGCGCGCCCTGGCGCGCGAGGTGGGGTGTGCTCCCAGCACCCTGCTCAAGCTCTATGGCAGCTTTCATAACCTGCTGCAGCACGTCAACATCGAGACCCTCGGCCACCTGCGCGAGGTGATCGAGCCGCTGACCAGCCAGGCAGCGCCGGAGGAGCGGTTGCTTGCCCTGGCGCGCGCCTACTGGCAGTTTGCCCAGCGCGAGGCCTACCGCTGGCAGCTGCTGTTCGACTTTCCGCTGGCCCAGGAAGGTGAGCTGGATCAGCGCCAGACCGAGATGATCGAGGCGCTCTTCCGGCGCGTCGAGGCCGCCCTCAAGGAGTATCAGCCGGCCCTCGATGACCTCGAGGCACGTCGCCTGGGGCGTACCCTGTGGGGCAGCGTGCACGGCCTGGTGCTGCTGGGCCTCAACGAGCGCCTGGGCTACTGGCAGGGGCAGCAGCTGGAAGTGGGTGAGTTGCTCGACCAGCTGCTGGAAACCATCTTCGCCGGCCTGCGGGCCAGATAGGTGTCGCGATGACAGCGCTGCTCTGGTCCCTGGTCGCCTGTGTGGCGCTGTGGCTCGCCTGGCGGGTCGCGCATTCGCCGCGTCCGGTGGTGCGCCTGCTGGTCTACCTGCTGGTCCGCCTGGTCTATCGGCTGCGCCTGGTGGGGATCGAGCAGCTCCCCAGGCGCGGGGCGGCCCTGGTGGTGTGCAACCACGTCAGCTTCATGGATGCGCTGGTGATGGGAGGTGCCAGCCCGCGACCGCTGCGCTTCCTGATGGACAAGCCGATCTATGACTCGCCCTGGCTCAACTGGCTGTTTCGGCTGGTGGGGGCGATTCCCGTGGCATCGGAGCGCTGCGACCCGGGTAGCCTGCGCCGAGCGCTGGGGGAGGTGAGTCGTGCGCTGCGCGATGGCGAGGTGGTGATGCTGTTTCCCGAGGGGCGCCTGACGTCGGATGGCGAAGTGCAGGAGTTCCGCCGTGGCCTGGAGCTGATCCTCGCGCGTGACCCGGTGCCGGTGATCCCGGCGGGCCTCTCCGGGCTCTGGGGCTCATGGACCTCCCATTGCCACGGCCGCGCACTGAGCCGGCCGCCGCATCGCTTCCGCGCGCGGGTGATGCTGCAACTCGGCGAGCCGCTCTCGCCCGGCGCAGCCACTCGGCGTCATCTTGAGGCTCGGGTATGCGAGCTCAAGTGTGCGGGCGATGCCTGGACCCAGCCGGCAGTCGAGCAGCAGGTCCAGCGCCACTGAGTCGTGGTGTCCGGCCGTGGTGCCCGGCTCAGCGCCGCCGCGGTGCCGGCCAGCAGCGGGCTTCGGTGATCAGGTTGTCGCGTACCTCCTGGATCTCCATGCGGATGCCGCCCACCTGCAGCGAGACGGGGCCCTCCGGAAACGCCTCCAGGTGCTCGAGGATCAGGCCGTTGAGCGTCTTGGGACCATCGGTGGGCAGCTGCCAGCCCAGCGACTTGTTGACGTCGCGGATGTTGGCGGTGCCCTCGATCACTACGCTGCCGTCCTCCTGGCGGTGGATATCCTCCTCCATGCCCGCCACGTCGGTGGTGAACTCGCCGACGATCTCCTCGAGGATGTCCTCCAGCGTCACCAGCCCCTCCACGTCGCCATACTCGTCCACCACGATGCCGATGCGGCGCTTCTGTTTCTGGAAGTTGAGCAGCTGGGTATGCAGCGGGGTGGATTCGGGGATGAAGTAGGGCTCGCGGGCCTCCTGGACGATGGCGGCCTTGGTGACCTCGCCACGGGAGAGGAAGCGTGCCGCGTTGCGCAGGTGCAGCATGCCGATGATGTTGTTGATGTCACCCTTGTAGACCGGGAGTCGAGTGTGCTGGCTGGTACGGATCTGGGCGAGGATCTCCTCGAGGTCGTCGTCGAGGTTGATGCCGACGACCTCGTGGCGCGGCACCATGATGTCGTTCACGGTGACGTTCTCGAGGTCGAGGATGGAGAGCAGCATCGTCTGGTGGCGCTGGGGGATCAGGGTGCCCGCTTCGTGGACCACGGTGCGCAGCTCGTCGCGGGTCAGGTTGTCGCCGTCGCCATCGATGTTGCGCACGCCGATCAGTCGCAGCAGGCCGTTGGAGATCACGTTGACCAGCCAGACCAGCGGATAGAGCAGCTTGAGCAGCGGCTCGAGCACCAGCGAGGCGGGGAAGGCGATGCGCTCCGGCTTCACTGCCGCATAGGTCTTGGGGGTGACCTCGGCGAAGATCAGGATGGTGATGGTCAGGGCGGCGGTGGCCACGGCCGGTCCGGTGACGTCGCCGAGAAAATGAATGGCGATGATGGTGGCGATGGAGGCCGCCAGGTTGTTGACGAAGTTGTTGCCGATCAGGATCACGCCGATCAGCCGATCGGGGCGAGAGAGCAGCCTGGCGACCCGCTGGGCGCGGGCCTCACCGCTGTTGACCCGGTGGCTGAGGCGGTAGCGGTTGATGGACATCATGCCGGTCTCGGAGCTCGAGAAGAAGGCAGACAGGCAGACAAGCAGGAACAGCAGGCCGAACAGCCATCCCAGTGGGAAGTCGTCGCTCAAGTCGAAGGGTCCTCGGTCGCGGGTCAGGCTCGATTTGACGGGAGGTGGGCGCGCGGTGTCAAGGCGACGTAAGGGCCGCTCAGCCGCGGCCGAGCAACACTTCCAGTACGAAGCGGCTGCCGAAGTAGGCCACCAGCAGTACCGCGCAGCCGCCCAGGGTCCAGCGCACGGCACGCATGCCGCGCCAGCCCAGGCGATGGTGGCTGAACAGCAGGACCGCGAAGATCACCCAGGCGGCCAGCGAGAGGATCGTCTTGTGGGCCAGGTGCTGGGCGAACATGTTGTCGAGGAACACGAAGCCGCTGAGGATCGCCAGGGTCAGCAGCCCCATGCCTGCCCAGATCAGCTCGAAGAGCAGGCGCTCCATGGAGGTGAGCGGGGGCAGGGCCTGGACGATGCCGCGGATATGGTGATGGCGCAGGGCGCGATTCTGCAGGCCCAGCAGTACCGCCTGCACGGCGGCGATGGCGAGTATCGCGAACCCCAGCAGGGAGCTGATGGCATGCAGCGCCAGGCCCGGCGGCAGCCCATCGGAGGGTGGTGCCGCCGGCACCGTGGCGGCCAGCAGCAGCGCGACGCCGGCCAGCGGCAGGATGCCCGTCGCGGCACCCAGTACCGGCTTGAACAGGCTGATTCCCAGCAGCAGGGCGACCGCCATGGCGCTGATCAGCACCATGCTGGCGTAGAGCCCCGGCAGCACCTGGGCGTCGTGGCCGAACAGGCCGATGACCAGCGGCAGGTGACAGAGCAGGCCGAGCAGCGCCAGGCCGCGCACCAGCATCGGCTGTGGAGCGACCCGACGCGCCAGGGTCAACCCCTGCCAGGAGGCGGCGGCGGTGTAGAGGAGGAAGGCCATTACGGCCAGGGCGAGCGCCTGCATGGGTTGCGATCCGTGCGCCTGTGGAAGTGAACAGCATAAGGGTGACTAGCGTGCGGCTACTATACCCAATCCCCCGCCTGCCGCACAGGCCGTGGCCTGCGGCACCTCGTCTTGGTAAGGGGCGGGCCAGAGCTATCTGCGATTGCCTTGGGGGTCGGGCCAGGGCTATCGCAGTTAGCCATGCGGTGATAGTGAAAGGCGCCGGGGGCAGGTCGGAGAGGGGGTCCGAGGACCAGGGATGGCCGAGGTAGCCTACAAGGACGTACTCGTAGCGCCCCCTCGTAGGCCTGTCGCCGGGTCAGCCTTGAGCAATGCTGCCAGCTGCGATTGCCTTGGGGGTCGGTCGAGGCGCATGGAGACTCACGGCCACAGCGCGTATAATCGCCCGCAACCTTCAGGCCATCGCACATGTGGAGAGGCCAATGTTCCAGAATCTCAGCGAGCGCCTGTCGCAGACGCTCAAGTCGATCAAGGGTCAGGCGCGCCTGACCGAAGATAACGTCAAGGATACCCTGCGCGAGGTGCGCCGGGCCCTGCTCGAGGCCGATGTCGCCCTGCCGGTGGTCAAGGACTTCATCGAGCGGGTGCGCGAGCGCGCCGTGGGCCAGGAGGTCTCCAAGAGCCTCTCGCCCGGTCAGCAGTTCGTCAAGATCGTCCAGCAGGAGCTCGAGGCGACCATGGGCGAGGCCAACGAGGGCCTGACGCTCAAGGGGGCGCCGGCGGTGGTGTTGATGGCCGGCCTGCAGGGCGCGGGCAAGACGACCTCGGTGGCCAAGCTGGCACGCTACCTGCGCGAGCGCGAGAAGAAGAAGGTGCTGGTGGTCTCCGCCGACGTCTATCGCCCGGCGGCCATCGACCAGCTCGAGACCCTGGCCCGCGAGGTCGAGGTCGACTTCTTCCCGTCGCGCTCCGACCAGAAGCCCGTCGATATCGCCGAGGCGGCGATCCGGCACGCCAAGATCCAGTTCCATGATGTGGTGCTGGTGGATACCGCCGGTCGCCTGGCCATCGATGAGGCGATGATGGCCGAGATCCAGGCGCTGCACAAAGCCGTCTCGCCCCAGGAGACGCTGTTCGTCGTCGACGCCATGACCGGCCAGGACGCCGCCAACACGGCCAAGGCCTTCCACGAGGCGCTGCCGCTGACCGGCGTGATCCTGACCAAGGCCGACGGCGACGCCCGCGGCGGCGCGGCGCTCTCGGTGCGCCACATCACCGGCAAGCCGATCAAGTTCATGGGTGTGGGCGAGAAGGTCGACGCCCTGGAGCCCTTCCACCCGGATCGCGTGGCCTCGCGGATCCTCGGCATGGGGGACGTGCTGTCGCTGATCGAGGAGGCCGAGCGCACCGTCGACAAGGGCAAGGCCGAGCAGCTGGCCAGGAAGGTCAAGAAGGGTCAGGGGTTCGACCTCGAGGACTTCCGTGACCAGCTCCAGCAGCTCAAGAAGATGGGCGGCATGGGCGGCCTGTTGGGCAAGCTGCCCGGCATGGGGCAGATGGCCGAGATGGCCCAGGGCCCCGGGCCCGAGAAGGAGATGGGCAAGCTCGAGGCACTGATCAACTCCATGACCCCCCAGGAGCGCCGCAAGCCGGAGATCATCAACGGCTCGCGCAAGCGGCGCATCGCCGCCGGCGCCGGCCTGCAGGTGCCCGACCTGAACCGCCTGCTCAAGCAGCACAAGCAGATGCAGAAGATGATGAAGAAGGCGGGCAAGAAGGGCGGCATGCAGAACATGATGCGCGGCATGTCCGGCATGATGGGTGGCGGCGGCCCGGGAGGCCCCGGTGGCATGGGGGGCATGGGCGGAATGGGTGGCCCGGGCGGCAAGCCTTGGCGATAAGCCCGAAAAAGGTTCCCAAGCGGGGCTGTTTTCCGTAGAATGCTGCGTCTTCACTGGCAGGACCGCGAATGGCGCGGTCATCGTCGTGACCGAATCCAACTCAACCGAAGGACTGACTAGGCCATGGTTACCATTCGTCTGGCTCGTGGTGGCGCCAAGAAGCGTCCCTTCTACCACCTGACCGTTACCGATTCCCGCAACGCCCGCGACGGCCGCTTCATCGAGCGTCTCGGCTTCTTCAACCCGGTCGCCCGCGGCCAGGAAGAGCGTCTGCGCATCGATCTCGACCGTATCGCCCACTGGCAGAGCCAGGGTGCCCAGCTCTCCGGCCGCGTGGCCGAGCTGGTCAAGGAAGCTCGCAAGCAGGCCTGAGGCCTGATGCGATGGTTATCTCGGTTCCGAGGTCGTCGATGAGCGAATCTGCCAAGGCTCAGCCCGCCGACGATCATGTGGTGCTGGGAAAGCTGACCAGCCCCTATGGCGTCAAGGGCTGGCTCAGGGTGTACTCGTACACCAGCCCCATGGAGGGCATCCTCGACTACCCCGTGTGGGTCGTGCGCCATGGCGAGACGCTGAAGCGTTATCGCCTGGAGCAGGGGCGTCGCCACGGCAAGAGCCTGGTGGCCCGGCTCGAGGGCTGCGACTCCCGCGAGGCCGCCGAAGCGCTGGCCGGGTCGGAAATCGTGATGCCCAAGGCCGAACTGCCCGAGCTTTCCGGTGACGACTTCTACTGGCACGAGCTGGAAGGCCTGCGGGTCGTGACCCGTGATGGCAGCGTGCTGGGCCGCATCGACCACCTCTTCGAGACCGGCGCCAACGACGTCATGGTCGTGAAGGGGAGCCTCGAGGCGGACGCCATCGATGCCCGCGAGCGGCTGCTGCCGTTCCTGCCCGAGGAGGTCATCCTCGAGGTCGACCTCGAGGGCGGCGTGATGACCGTCGACTGGGATCCCGAATTTTGACGGAATCCGAACCGACCCCGGTCGAGTCGGTGCCCGATATGTGGATCGGCGTCGTCTCGCTGTTTCCGGAGATGTTCGAGGCGATCACCCGCCACGGCGTCACCGGGCGGGCAGTGGACAACGGACGTATCGCGCTGGAGATCTGGAACCCGCGCGACTACGCCAGCGACCGGCATCGCACCGTGGATGACCGCCCCTACGGCGGTGGCCCCGGGATGCTGATGAAGGTCGAGACCCTGCGCGCGGCGATCCACGCCGCCAGGGCCAGGGCCGAGCAGGCCACCGGGCAGCGTCCCAAGGTGGTCTATCTGTCGCCCCAGGGGCGGCGGCTCGACCAGGCCGGCGTGCAGGAACTGGCCGCCGGACCACCCCTGGTGGTGGTGGCCGGGCGTTACGAAGGCATCGATGAGCGCGTGGTGGAGAGCGACATCGATGAGGAGTGGTCGATCGGCGACTATGTGCTGAGCGGCGGTGAGCTGCCGGCCATGGTGTTGATCGATGCTGCGGCAAGGCTGGTGCCCGGAGTGCTGGGCCATCAGGATTCCGCGGTCGAGGACTCCTTCAACGACGGGCTGCTGGACTGCCCGCACTATACCCGCCCTGAAGAGATCGACGGGCGGCAGGTGCCGGAAGTCCTGCTCAGCGGTAATCACGGCGCCATCCGGCGCTGGCGGCTGAAGCAGTCCCTGGGGCGTACCTGGCAGCGGCGCCCCGACCTGCTGGAAGGCAGGGAGTTGAGCAAGGAGCAGCGCAAACTGCTCCAGGAGTACCTCGAAGAACACGCGCTGCTCGCCAGATAGGGCAGGGCGGAGGTGCGGGACCCCCGAGCCACCGAGCTCGTGGCCCGCGTCACCCATTATCTCCCGCGCTCTCGAGTTCGTTCGAGCGCCGGGATCACGATTCACCGGCAAGCCAAGCGACCGCTGAATCAGGTTATCAAGGAGTCATTGTCATGAGCAGCAAGAACAAGGTGATCCAGGCGCTCGAAGCCGAGCAGATGAGCAAGGAAATTCCGACCTTCGCTCCGGGCGACACCGTCGTCGTCCAGGTCAAGGTCAAGGAAGGCAACCGCGAGCGTCTCCAGGCCTTCGAAGGCGTGGTGATCGGCAAGCGCAACCGCGGCCTGAACTCCGCCTTCACCGTGCGCAAGATCTCCCACGGCGTCGGCGTCGAGCGTACCTTCCAGACCTACAGCCCGCTGGTCGACTCCCTCAGCGTCAAGCGTCGCGGCGACGTGCGCCAGGCCAAGCTCTACTACCTCCGTGAGCGCAGCGGCAAGTCCGCTCGCATCAAGGAAAAGCTGGTCTGAGGCCGAGCCCTCGGAGCCCACGAGCCGGGGCCCTGCCCCGGCTCGACCGAGAAACCCCGTCACCGCTTGCGCGGGGCGGGGTTTCCTTTTACCCGAGGCATGCCAGCCGGAGCTTGCCATGAGCGCGCCAGACGAGAGTGCCACCATCGACGCCTTCCTCGACGCCCTGTGGCTCGAGCAGGGGGTGAGCGAGCATACGCTGGCCGCCTACCGCCGCGACCTGGTCGCCTGGGCGGCACGCCTCGCCGAGGGTGGCGAGTCACTGGTCACGCCGGGGGCCGGGAGCCTGCCTACCTGGCTCGACGAGCGTCGCGAGGCGGGCTATCGACTGCGCAGCAACGCCCGCTTGCTCTCCAGCCTGCGGCGCTTCTACCGCTGGGCGCTGGAGGCGGGGCGCATCGAGCGTGACCCGCTGGCCGAGGTCAGGCTGCCGCGGGTGCGGCCCAGCCTGCCGGAGACCCTGGAAGAGTCCGAGGTGGAGCGGCTGATCGCCGCGCCGGACGTGACGACCGATCTGGGGCTGCGGGACCGCACCATGCTGGAGGTGCTCTACGGGGCGGGGCTGCGCGTCTCGGAGCTGGTGGGGTTGACCACCGATGCCGTGAACCTGCGTCAGGGGGTGGTCAGGGTGCGCGGCAAGGGCGACAAGGACCGCCTGGTGCCGCTGGGCGAGGAGGCCGTCGACTGGGTCTCGCGCTACCTGCGCACCGCTCGCGGGGCGTTGATGCGCGACGCCACCCGGCCCGCGCTCTTCCCGGGACGCGATGATCGCCCGCTGACCCGGCAGGCCTTCTGGTACCGGATCAAGCATCACGCCCGGGTCGCCGGTATCGAGCGCTCGCTGTCGCCGCATACCCTGCGCCACGCCTTCGCCACCCATCTGTTGAATCATGGCGCCAATCTGCGTGTCGTACAGATGCTGCTCGGTCACAGTGACCTCTCGACCACCCAGATCTATACCCATGTGGCCCAGGCGCGCCTGGAGCGCCTGCATGCCGACCACCACCCACGAGGATGAACCATGACGACCCCTTCCCGGATCCTTCTTTTCGGCCTGCTGGCCGCGCCGCTGGCGGCCCTGCTTTCGGCGCCGGCCCTCGCCCAGCAGGACGGGGCCGAACGCCTCGCCGAGCGGCTCTCGGTCAACGGCCAGTCGATGCCGGTACGGAGCGTGCGCGAGGCGCCGATGGATGGCCTCTTCGAGGTGCACCTGGAGAGCGGTGAGCGCTTCTACAGCGACGCCGAGGGCGAGCACTTCCTGGTCGGCGACCTCTACCGCAACGGCGAGCAGGGCCTGGTCAACCTGACCGAGCAGGGCCGCAATACCGAGCGCGCCGCGCGACTGGCTCAGGTGCCGGAGTCGGAGCGGGTCATCTTCCGCGGGCCCGAGACCCGTGCCGAGGTGCTGGTGTTCACCGATACCACCTGCCCCTACTGCCGGCAGCTCCACGAGGAGGTGCCGCGGCTCAACGAACTGGGCATCGAGGTGCACTACCTGGCCTTCCCGCGCAGCGGCATGAATGCCCAGGGCGCGCGCACCATGCAGCAGGTGTGGTGTGCCGACAACCCCGCCGAGGCGATGAGCGCTGCCAAGCGCGGTGATTCGCTTTCGGCCCCCGCAGACTGCGACAATCCGGTCGAGTCGCAGTATCATCTGGGGCTGGAGCTGGGCGTCCAGGGGACGCCCGCCATCGTGCTGCCGGATGGCCGCCTGGTGCCGGGCTACGTGCCCGCCGAGCGCCTTGCCGCCATGCTGGGGCTCGATGAGTAAGCCGCACGCCATACAACCAACTCGGAACACGCGAGCAGGAGCAATACATTGAAACCGGTGAGAGTAGGAATCTGTGGGCTGGGGACCGTCGGCGGCGGAACCTTCAACGTGCTGACGCGCAACGCCGATGACATTGCCCGGCGGGCCGGGCGACCGATTGCCATCGAGCAGGTCGCCTATCGCACCCCCAACCCCGAGTGTGACCTTACCGGCATCAACACCACCGCCGACGTCTTCGCGGTGGCCAGCAATCCCGATGTCGATGTGCTGGTGGAGCTGATCGGTGGCTACGACGTGGCCCGGGAACTGGTGCTTGCCGCCATCGATAACGGCAAGCACGTGGTCACCGCCAACAAGGCGCTGATCGCCGTGCACGGCAACGAGATCTTCGCGGCGGCCCACAAGAAGGGCGTGATCGTGGCCTTCGAGGCCGCCGTGGCCGGGGGCATCCCGGTGATCAAGTCGCTGCGCGAGGGGCTCGGCGCCAACCGCATCGAGTGGGTGGCCGGCATCATCAACGGCACCGGCAACTACATCCTCACCCATATGCGCGACGAGGGCCGCGCCTTCGACGATGTGCTGGCCGAGGCCCAGGCGCTGGGCTACGCCGAGGCGGACCCGACCTTCGATGTCGAGGGCATCGATGCCGCCCACAAGCTGACCATCCTCGCCTCCATCGCCTACGGCGTGCCGCTGCAGTTCGAGAAGGCCTATACCGAGGGCATCTCCCGGGTCACCGCCGAGGACGTGGAACAGGCCGATAACCTGGGCTACGTGATCAAGCACCTGGGCATCTCCAAGCGCACCGAGCAGGGTCTGGAGCTGCGCGTGCACCCCACGCTGATTCCCAAGGAGCGGCTGCTGGCCAATGTGCACGGCGTCAAGAACGCCATCGCCGTGATGGGCGATGCCGTGGGGCCGACCCTCTACTACGGCGCCGGCGCCGGGGCCGAGCCCACCGCCTCCGCGGTGGTGGCCGACCTGCTCGATGTGGCCCGCGATATCACCACCGACCATCACTATCGGGTGCCCTACCTGGCCTTCAGTGGCATCAGCGAGGACGTCAGCCAGCTGCCGATCATGCCCATGGAGGAGATCATCACCGCCTACTACCTGCGGCTGCTGGCGGTGGATCGCCCCGGCGTGCTGGCGCGGGTGGCCACCATCCTCTCCGAGCAGGGCATCTCCATCGAGGCGCTGATCCAGAAGGAGGCCACCGAGGGCGAGCTGGTGCCGATCATCCTGATGACCCACCGCACGGTCGAGAAGCACATGAACGAGGCGATCCGCCAGATCGAGGCCATGGCCGATATCGCCGGACCGGTGATGCGGATCCGCGTCGAGTCCCTGGACGAGCAGGAGTAAGCCATGCGCTACATCAGTACCCGCGGGCAGGCGCCTGCGCTCTCCTTCGAGGAGGTCGTGCTCACCGGCATGGCCAGCGATGGCGGCCTCTACGTGCCGGAGACCGTTCCCCAGCTCTCCCATGACGACCTGGCCGAGATGGCCGGGCTCTCCTACGCCGAGATCGCCTTCCGGGTGATGAAGCCCTTCGTCAACGGCGAGATCGACGACGAGACGTTTCGCGGCATCGTGAAGGAGGCGTATGCCACCTTCAGCCACGATGCCGTGGTGCCGCTCAACCAGCTCGACGCCAACCACTTCCTGCTTGAGCTGTTCCACGGCCCGACCCTGGCCTTCAAGGACGTGGCCCTGCAGCTGCTCGGCCGCATCCTCGACCACTTCCTGCAGAAGCGTGGCGAGCGGGCGGTGATCATGGGGGCTACCTCCGGCGATACCGGCTCCGCCGCCATCGAGGGCTGTCGCCACTGCGACAACCTCGACATCTTCATCCTCCACCCCCACAACCGGGTCTCGGAGGTTCAGCGCCGTCAGATGACCACGGTGCTGGCGGACAACGTCTTCAACGTCGCCATCGAGGGCAACTTCGATGACGCCCAGGCGATGGTCAAGGCGAGCTTCGCCGACCAGTCGTTCCTGAACGGCACCCGGCTGGTGGCGGTGAACTCCATCAACTGGGCGCGCATCATGGCCCAGATCGTCTACTACGTGGCCTCCGCCGTGGCGCTGGGCGCGCCTCAGCGTCGGGTGAGCTTCTGCGTGCCCTCGGCCAACTTCGGCAACGTCTTCGCCGGCTACATGGCCTACCGCATGGGGTTGCCGGTGGAACGCTTCGTCATCGCCACCAACGCCAACGACATCCTGCACCGCACTCTGGCCGCCAACGACTTCTCCAAGCAGGAGCTCAAGGCGACCCTGGCGCCCTCCATGGACATCGTGGTCTCTTCCAACTTCGAGCGCCTGCTGTTCGAGGCCTACGAGCGCGACGGCGCCGCCGTGGCGGCCCTGCTGGAGCGCTTCCAGGCCGAGCCCACGGCCCTGGCCGACGCGCCCCTGGCCAAGCTGCGCGAGCGCTTCGCCAGCCACAGCGTGGATGACGCCACCATCCTCGAGGTGATCCGCGAGGCGCACCACCGCACCCAGGAGATCCTCGACCCGCACACCGCCACCGGCTACCGCGCCGCCGAGCGGGAACGGGGCGACGAAGCCGTGCCGATGATCACCCTGGCCACCGCCCACCCGGCCAAGTTCGCCGAGGCGGTGGTCAAGGCGGGCTTCCCGGGCGTGCCGCTGCCGCCCCACATGGACGACCTGCTGGAGCGCGAGGAGCGCTATAGCGTGCTGCCCGCCGAGCTTTCCGCCGTGCAGCAGTTCGTCGTCGAGAATCGCCGCTGAGTCTGCCAGCAGTATTCAGCTCCGAGTCTGCATGACGCTCGGGGCTGATCCGGCGACAGGCCCCGGAGCGCCGGACCGTCGATGGGGCGCTGTGAACCCCTCCCTGGGCGCTACCGATGCCATCCCTGGCATAGGACCCCCTCTTCGGCCTGTCCCCGGCGCCCCTCGCTATTCCGGCGGCCCTCTCTTGCCCGCGGTCACAGACTTGAACCAGAGGAGCCTGGCTTGGACGCAGTGACGGACCCTATCGATCTTAATCAGCGCCTGAGGCCACGCATCCTGCCGCGGCCCCGGGATGCCGCCCTCTATGCCCGCGCCCAGCGCGAGGGGCTCTCCGAGCTCCAATCCCGGGTGCTGGCCGGGCGCCTGGCCGGCTACCAGGGTGAGCTCGACCCTCTGGTGTCGCCCAGCCTGCGCCACCTGGCCCACCCCGAGCGCCTGGCCGATGGCCGCCGCGCCGCCGAGCGCATCGCCCAGGCGGTGGTCGATGGCGAGCATATCGGCATCCTCACCGACTACGACGTCGACGGCATCACCTCCCATGTGGTGATCCGGCGCACCCTGCACGAGCTCTTCGGCGTGCCCGAGGCGAAGCTGCATAGCCTGATCGGCCATCGCATCCACGACGGCTACGGCATCAGCCTGCCGCTGGTGGAACGTACCCTGGCCCTCAAGCCGCGGCCCAGCCTGGTGATCACCGCCGACTGCGGCAGCTCCGATGAGCCGCGCATCGCGCGCCTGGCCGCGGAGGGCATCGAAGTGGTGGTCAGCGACCACCACGCCCTGCCGGTGGAGGGGCCGCCGCCTTCCGCCCATGCCGTGGTCAACCCTACCCGGGACGACTGCGACTACCCCGACCCCACCATCGCCGGCTGTATGGTGGCCTGGCTGGTCATGTCGCTGAGCCGCGCGGTGCTGATCGAGTGGGGTGTGCTGCCCGCGGCCACCCCCAAGCTCTCGCCCTGGCTCTCCTACGTGGCGCTTGGCACGGTGGCGGACTGCGTCTCCCTGGGCGGCAGCCCCGCCAACCGCGCGGTGGTGACCCAGGGCCTGGCGCTGATCAACCGCATGGAGGCCGCCTGCTGGCGCGCCATGGCCCAGCGGTTGGGGGCCGACAGCGTACCCTTCGACGCCGAGACCCTGGGCTTCCAGATGGGGCCCCGCATCAATGCCCGCTCGCGGCTGGACGACCCCTATGCCGCGCTGCACTTCATGCTCGCGGCGGATGACGCCACGGCGGCCCGGCATCTGGAGACGCTGGATCAGGACAACCAGTCGCGGAAGGCGATCGAGGCGGACATGGCCGAGGAGGCGAGGGCGCTGGCGGCTCCCGCGCTTGCCGCCGACGAGCCGGCCATTGTCGTGTTCCTGGAGTCGGGGCATCCCGGCGTGCAGGGCATCGTTGCCTCACGGCTGGTGCAGGCCTACGGGCGCCCGGCGCTGGTGCTGACTCCCGCTGCCGCGCCCGGCATGCTCACCGGGTCCGGGCGCTCCATCGAGGCGCTCCACCTGCGTGACGCCCTGCAGCGCACCTTCGAGCTGGCACCCGAGGCGCTGCCGCGCTTCGGCGGCCACCGCGGTGCCGCCGGGGTCGGCGTGCCCGCCGACCAACTCGAGGCCTTCAAGGCCGCCTTCCTCCAGGCGGTGGCCGAGCAGCTGGGCGAGGCCGAGCTCTACCCGCGGATCCTCACCGATGGCGACCTGGCCCCCGAGCAGCTGAGCCTGGCGACCCTCGAAGAGCTGCAGGCACTGGGCCCCTACGGGCGAGAATTCGACGCGCCGCTCTTCCAGGGCGAGTTTATCGTCGAGCGCCTGCGTCCCGTGGGTGCCGACGGCACTCACCTGATGCTGGAGCTCTCGCTGGGCGCGGTCATCCACCGGGCGATCTGGTTCCGGGCGCTGACGCCGGGTGAGATGCCCGCCTTCGGAGTGGGCGACCGGCTGCGCTGCGCCTACAAGCTCAGTCGCAACCGCTGGCGCGGTAGAGAAAACCTGCAGCTGATGATCGAACACGCCGAGCCGGGCTAAGGAGCACGTCATGGATCCCCAGGAGCTGCCCAAGGACCCCCACTCCCTCTGGGAGGACGCCATGGCGATGCTGGTCGGCACGCTGTTCGTGGCGCTGGGCGTGACCCTCTACACCCAGGCCACGCTGCTCACCGGCAGCACCGCCGGCATGGCCTTCCTGCTGCAGTACGCCAGCGGCTGGTCCTTCGGCGCCTGGTTCTTCCTGATCAACCTGCCGTTCTACTGGCTGGCTATCAAGCGCATGGGCTGGTCCTTCACCCTGCGCACTTTCGCCGCCATCGGCCTGGTGTCGCTGTTCTCCGAGCTCACCGGCCGCTGGATCGACATCGCCGCCGTGACACCGCTCTACGGCGCGCTGATGGGCGGCTGCCTGATCGGCATCGGCATGCTGGTCCTGTTCCGCCACCGCGCCAGCCTCGGCGGGGTGAATATCCTGGTGCTCTATCTGCAGGACCGCTTCGGGCTGCGCGCCGGCTATGTGCAGCTGGCCATCGACGGCGTGATCATGCTGGTCGGCCTGGCGCTGTTGCCAGTCGACCGGATAGGGCTCTCGGTGCTCGGCGCGGTGGCGCTCAACCTGATCATCGCGCTGAACCACAAGCCCGGGCGCTACATGGGGGTGAGCTGAGCCGGCGGCTCAGCGCCTGCCCCAGAACCACCAGGCGATCAGGGCGATCAGGGCGAGTCCTGCCAGATTGACGATCCAGCTCATGTGCGTGCCTCCTCGGGGGTGTCGGGTGACGCCTCGGCGCCGCCGGCCTTGCCGGAGGGGCGGAACAGGCGCAGGCGGTTGGCGTTGCTGACCACGGTGATCGAGGAGAGCGACATCGCCGCCCCGGCGATCATCGGCGACAGCAGGGTGCCGGTGACGGGGTAGAGCACCCCGGCGGCGATGGGGATGCCCAGCACGTTGTAGCCGAAGGCGCCCACCAGGTTCTGCTTGATGTTACCAAGCGTCGCCCGGCTGATCTCGATGGCGGCGGCCACGCCGTGCAGCGAGCCGCGTACCAGGGTGATCCCAGCGCTCTCGATGGCCACGTCGGTGCCCTGGCCGATGGCGAAGCCGACATCGGCCCGGGCCAGGGCAGGGGCGTCGTTGATGCCATCGCCCACCATTCCGACGACCTCGCCCTCGCCCTGCAGGCGCTCGATCTCGGCGTGCTTGTCCTCGGGCAGCAGCCCCGCACGGAAGTCGTCGATGCCCACTTCCCGGGCGATGGCGGCGGCGGTGTGCTCATTGTCGCCGGTCAGCATCACCACCCTGAGGCCGTCGGCCTGCAGGCGCCTCACCGCCTCGACGGTGTCGTGGCGCAGCGGGTCGCTGATGCCAAACAGCGCGGCCAGCCGGCCATCCACCGCCAGATAGACCACGGTGCGCGCCTTTTCCTCCAGCTCGCCGGCCTTCTCCCTGCCACTCGTCATGTCGATGCCTGCCTCCTCCAGCAGCCGGGTGTTACCCAGCAGCAGGGCCTTGCCGTCGACCGTCTCGGCCTTCACGCCGCCGCCGGTGACGGTGTCGAAGTCCCGGATCTCGGCGTGCTCGGCGTTGGCCTCCTCCGCGTGAGCCATCAGAGCCGCGGCGAGGGGATGCTCCGAGCCGCGCTCCAGGGCGGCGACCAGGGCCAGCACTTCCCGTTCGTCGCCCTCGAGAAGCTCCGACTCCGTTACCTCGGGCTTGCCCTCGGTGAGGGTGCCGGTCTTGTCCACCACCAGGGTGGTGAGCTTGCTTGCCGTCTGCAAGGCGTCGCCGCTTCTCACCAGCACGCCGTGCTCGGCGGCCTTGCCGACCCCGATCATGGTGGAGATCGGCGTGGCCAGGCCCAGGGCACAGGGGCAGGCGATGATCAGCACCGTGGTGGCGGTCACCAGCATGTGCAGCACCCGCGGCTCGGCACCGAAATTGAACCAGGCAAGCGCCGTGATCACGGCGATGATCATCACCGAGGGTACGAAGATGCTCGAGACCCTGTCGGCCAGCTGCCCGATGGGCGGCCGAGAGTTCTGGGCGCTGGCCACCTGCTCGGTGATGCGCCCCAGGCGGGTGTCGGCACCGACCCGGGTGGCCCGGTAGACCAGTGAGCCCTTGCCGTTGACGGTGCCGGCGCTCACCTCGTCGCCCTCGGCCTTGGCCACCGGCAGCGGCTCGCCGGTGAGCATCGACTCGTCGATATGGCTCTTGCCCTCGGCCACCTCGCCGTCCACCGGCAGGCGCTCGCCGGGGCGCACGCGGATCAGGTCCTCCTCGCGCACCTCATCGATCTCCACCTCGCGCTCCTCGCCGTCACGGATCACCCGGGCGGTGCGGCTCTGCAGGTCGAGCAGGCGCTTCAGGGCGTCGCTGGTGCGGCCCCGGGCGCGCAGCTCCAGGGCGTTACCCAGCAGCACCAGGCCGATGATCATCGACGAGGCCTCGAAGTAGATGCCGCGGGCCATCTCGGGCAGCCAGGGGGCGAAGGCCACCACCGCCATGGAGTAAGCCCAGGCGGTGCCGGTGCCCATGGCGATCAGGGTGTCCATGTTGGCCTGGTGGTGCCGGAAGTTCTTCCAGGCGTTGACGAAGAAGTGGCGGCCGGGGAAGGCCATCACCGCGAGCGTCAGCGCCCCGACCACCAGCCAGAAGAGCCGGCCCGTGCCTTCCGGGTGGGGGTGGTAGACGAACATGCCCACCATCAACGGGATGGCCAGGGCCAGCGACCAGGCGCTGCCCCGCAGCAGGCGGCGATACTCGCGGCGGTCACGCTCGGCGCGGGCATCCTCGGCCTGGCGCAGGTCGTGGATCGGCTCGGCGCCGTAGCCCACCGCCTCCACGGCCTCGATCAACGCCTTCTCGTCGGCGCTGCCCTGCACTTGGGCGGTGTGGGTGCCGAAGTTGACCGTGGCCGATGCCACCCCCGGGGTGCGCTCCAGCGCCTGCTGGACGCTCTTCACGCAGCTGGCGCAGGTCATGCCGCCGATGGACAGGCGATGGGGGGTGGCGCGCTCGCCGGTGGGCGATTCCCGGGGTGCCTCGCTCGGGGCCTCGGTGGCGGGATCGGCTTCCTCCCGTTCGTCATCCATGGCGGCCTGTTGCTCCTCTCCCGGTGGATAGCCGGCCTCGCTCAGCAGGCGGTCCAGCGTCTCCCCATCCAGCCGGGTGGTCACGGTGAGGCGCTTCTCCGCCGGCGCGCCGATCACCTTGGCGTCGGAGTCCTCGGCCTGGATCGCCTCGCGCATGCGCCTCACGCAGCCCTGGCAGCTCATGCCGGGCACCTGGCGCTCATGGTGCAGTGGGCGATCCGCCGGCGGGTAGCCGGCGTCCTGCAGCGCGCGATCGAGGTGTGCATCGTCGAGCGAGGAGGTCACGGTGAGGCGCTTATCGCCCGGCTGGCCGACCACATCGGCCTGCGGATCCTCGGCCTGGATCGCCTCGCGCATGCGCTTCACGCAGCCCTGGCAGTTCATGCCGGGCACCTGGCGTTCGAGGGTGGCGTTCATGGCGTCTCCTTGTCGGAAGATTCGGCCCCGCCGTGCAGCGGTTCGGGAAAGCTCTCGATCAGCCGGCAAAGGCTGTGGCCGTCCGGGGTGCCGTCGGGCATCTCGGCCCAGGCGTTCAGCGCGCGCTCCATGCGCTCGGCCAGGGCCTGGAGCTCGGCGATGCGTTCGCGGATCTGTGGCAGCCGGCTGGCCAGCAGGTCGCGCACCATGGGGCAGGGGGAGTCGCCGTGGTCGGCGTGGTCGAGGATCTCGCGGATCTCGGCGACGCCGAAGCCGAGGGTGCGGGCGCGCTGGATGAAGCGCAGCCGCTCCAGGTCCTCATGGGCGAAGAGCTGGTAGCCGTTGTCGGGGTGGCGCTCGGGATGCAGCAGCCCCTCGCGCACATAGTGGCGCACCGTCTCGGCGGTAACGCCGGCGGCCCTCGCCAGTTCACTGACCTTCATGGGATCGCCTCTCGGAGTTGGCATGCCATGAGTGTAAAACCCTTGGGTTACACAAAGGTCAAGGCGTTCACAAACTGGCAGAGTGTGCTGAGGCGCTAGCGGGCTGGTACTCGGTAACCCCATGAAAGTTCATGGCTTCAAACGACCGTGCGACCAAAGTATTAGCGTTTTCAGCATTAAAACGCTCGTTTGGGGTTGAAACGCTCGTTCGCATACGAGAAAAGGGGAGTGCACGCGCCAGCCTCGGCGAGAGGCCACAACGGCGCCAAGGTCACAACAGCACCGCAAGGGATGTATCTATGAATAACAAGTTCAATCGCCTGACCGTCGCCGCCGCCGTGGCGGCTACCTCCTTCACCGGCCAGGTCCACGCCGGCGGATACCAGATCAACGAGCAGAGCGTCAGCGGCCAGGGCTATGGCCATGCCGGGCGCAGTTCCAACGTCAACGACGCCACCATCGTGTTCGGTAACCCGGCGGGGATGTCGTTCCTGGAACGCGCCCAGGTATCGGTGGGTGGGACCTATCTGAACGTCAACAGCGATCTCAATAACGTTGAGGCCCAACAAACCCTGGATGCCGGTGTGGCTGGAGGTGGTGCTCCGGTGGGGACTCAGGTGCCCATCGGTGAGATTCCCGGCGGCAACGATGGTGACATGGTGCCGGGTGCACTGATCCCTTATGCGTTTTATGCCCACCCGGTCAATGACAGGCTCGCATTCGGGTTCGGTGTCTATGCTCCCTTCGGTTCGCAGACCGACTATGAGGATGATTTCCAGGGTCGCTACTTTGGTGACTTCACGGAAGTGAGGGTAATGAGTGCTCAGCCGACAGTTTCCTACCGCTTCAATGACCAGTGGTCGGTTGGGGCCGGTATCACCTATAACCGGGTTGAGGGTGAGCTTCGCCGGCAACTGCCGAGTGGTACTGTCTATGATCCAGCGGGTGATATCGACTCGCGTGTCGATGGCGATGATGACGGTTGGGGCTACAACCTCGGTGTTATCTACAAGCCAATCCCCGAGACGACGCTTGGTCTGACTTATCGCTCCAAGGTGGACTTCACCCTGACCGGCGACTTTCGCGCCTACGACCCTGCGGGAAATGTGGTACGTGCCGACAACGCTAATCTGGACCTGACCACGCCGGAAACGGTCAACTTCTCCGTCACACAGGAAATGACAGAGCGGCTCAAGCTGATGTTCGGCGCCTCCTGGGCTCGCTGGAGCCAGTTCGACCAGATTCTGGTGGAGAACAACCAAGGTGACACCATCACGCAGGAGACTCAGAACTACTCCAATTCCTGGGCCTTTGCGGTGGGTGGCGAATACCAGCTGACGCCTGCGTGGGCGCTTCGTGCTGGCCTCAGCATCGACAATACACCGACCAGCGACGAGTATCGCAGCGTGCGTATCCCCTCTGACGATCGCCGGATCTTCTCGCTGGGTGCCGGCTGGAGTCCGACCGACAACATGACGCTGGACTTCGCCTATTCCTACCTCACGGAGCGTGGTACTCATGTCGAGCAGGAACGTGCTGATCTGCTGGCTAGTGCTGCAACAAATGGTGTCCCGGTCGGCGGTGCCACTTACTCCGCCGACTACAAGAACGAGGCCCATGGCTTCGGTGCCCAGCTGACCTACCGCTTCTAAACATCAGCCAGTCACGACGACCAAGCGAACCCGGCCTCGGCCGGGTTTCCTGCCGTCTGGGGTTGCGCGGTCGCGGCCGGCGGATGCGTGGTGCCGCGGCTTTCGCTACAATGGTCGTCTTTTCCTTGCCGACGCGGCACCGGTTTTTCGCCGGTGCCGCGTCGGCCGTACGTCCACCGCAGATTCAGGCGAGACGCCCCATGCTGGAAACCAACCCGATTCACAACCTCATAAAGGACCTGTCTGAGCGGACAGATGTCCTGAGGGGGTATCTTTGACTATGCCGAGAAGAAGGATCGGCTAGAGGAAGTCACCCGCGAGCTCGAGGACCCCAACGTCTGGAACGATCCGGACTATGCCCAGAAGCTGGGCAAGGAACGGGCCTCCCTGGAGCTTATCGTCGCCACCATCGACGAGCTGGACCAGGGGCTCGGCGACAGCCGCGACCTGCTGGAACTGGCCGAGATGGAGGAGGACGAAGGCACCGTTGCCGAGGTGGAGAAGGAGCTCGAGGGCTTCCGGGCGAGCCTCGAGAAGCTCGAGTTCCGGCGCATGTTCTCCGGCGAGATGGACGAGAACAATGCCTACCTCGACATCCAGGCCGGCTCCGGCGGCACCGAGGCCCAGGACTGGGCCAACATCTTGCTGCGCATGTACCTGCGCTGGTGCGAGCACCACGGCTTCAAGGCGGAGATCACCGAGCTTTCCGCCGGCGAGGTGGCGGGCATCAAGTCGGCCTCCCTGCATATCCAGGGCGACCACGCCTTCGGCTGGTTGCGCACCGAGACCGGCGTGCACCGCCTGGTGCGCAAGAGCCCCTTCGACTCCGGTGGCCGCCGCCATACGTCGTTCGCCTCGGTGTTCCTGTCGCCCGAGGTCGACGACAGCTTCGAGGTGGAGATCAATCCCTCGGACCTGCGCGTCGATACCTACCGCTCCAGTGGCGCCGGCGGTCAGCACGTCAACACCACCGATTCGGCGGTGCGTATCACCCACGAGCCTACCGGGATCGTGGTGGCCTGCCAGAGCCAGCGCAGTCAGCATGCCAACCGCGACTTCGCCATGAAGCAGCTCAAGGCGAGGCTGTGGGAGCACGAGATGGAGAAGCGCAACGCCGCCAAGCAGGAGGCCGAGGACTCCAAGTCGGATATCGGCTGGGGCAGCCAGATCCGCTCCTACGTGCTGGATGACCAGCGTATCAAGGACCTGCGCACCGGCGTGCAGACCAGCAACTGCGACAAGGTGCTGGATGGTGATTTAGACCAGTTTATCGTCGCCAGCCTGAAGCAGGGTCTGTAGTCACCCGTCTGGGTCCGCGAAGCGGGGAGGCCTTCGGCCTCCTTTCGCCCGGCACAGCCGGCCTCCCACCAGGCTCGCGCGGCTACAGCAGCAGGCGTGTCCCAGTTTCCTTATCAAAGATTTCCAACAGGTAGCGAAATGGCCAACGAGAGCCCCACCCCGGACAGCCCCCAGAACGACGAGAACCGCCTGATCGCCGAGCGTCGCGCGAAGCTGGCGGCGCGCCGCGAGAGGGCCGCCGCGCAAGGCGAGAGCGCCTTTCCCAACCACTTCCGTCGTGACAGCCAGGCCGCCGAGCTCGCGGCGGCGCTGGGCGACAAGGACAAGGCCGAGCTCGAGGCGCTGAACCACCAGGCCGGCGTGGCCGGCAGGATCATGCGCAAGCGCGGCCCCTTCATCGTCATCCAGGACGTCAGCGGCCAGATCCAGCTCTACGTCGACAAGAAGGGACTGCCCGCCGAGACCCTCGAGGAGATCAAGGGCTGGGACATCGGCGATATCGTCGCGGGGCGTGGCCCGGTGCACAAGTCGGGCAAGGGCGACCTCTATGTGATGATGGAGGAGGCGGTACTGCTCACCAAGAGCCTGCGTCCGCTGCCCGACAAGTTCCACGGCCTCACCGACATGGAGGCGCGCTACCGCCAGCGCTATGTGGACCTGATCATGAACCCCGACTCGCGTCAGGTGTTCGAGACCCGTGCCGGGGTGATCAGTGCCATGCGCCGCTTCTTCGAGGCGCGCGGCTTCATGGAGGTGGAGACCCCCATGCTGCAGGCGATTCCCGGCGGCGCCACGGCGCGCCCCTTCGTCACCCACCACAATGCGCTGGACCAGGACATGTACCTGCGCATCGCACCGGAGCTCTACCTCAAGCGCCTGGTGGTGGGCGGCTTCGAGAAGGTCTTCGAGATCAACCGCAACTTCCGCAACGAGGGGCTCTCCACGCGTCACAACCCCGAGTTCACCATGATCGAGTTCTATCAGGCCTACGCGGACTACCATGACCTGATGGACCTCACCGAGGAGATGCTGCGCACCCTGACCCGCGAGGTGCTGGGCACCACCACCGTGGTCAACACCGTGCGCAACCGCGATGGCGAGGTGCTGGAGCACTTCGAGTACGACTTCGGCCAGCCGCTGCGCCGCCTGACCGTGTTCGACTCGATTCTCGAATACAACCCCGAGATCCACGCCGAGGCGCTGGCCGACGAGGCCGCGGCGCGCCAGATCGCCGAGCGTCTGGACATCGACGTCAAGGATGGCTGGGGCCTGGGCAAGATCCAGATCGAGATCTTCGAGAAGACCGTGGAGCATCGCCTCACGCAGCCAACCTTCATCACCGAGTACCCCACCGAAGTGAGCCCGCTGGCGCGCCGCAAGGATTCCAATCCTTTCGTCACCGAGCGCTTCGAGTTCTTCGTCGGCGGTCGTGAGATCGCCAACGGCTTCTCGGAGCTCAACGACGCCGAGGACCAGGCCGAGCGTTTCCGCGAGCAGGTGGCGGAGAAGGAGGCCGGCGACGACGAGGCGATGTACTACGATGCCGACTACGTGCGCGCCCTCGAATACGGCCTGCCGCCTACCGCCGGCGAAGGCATCGGCATCGACCGCCTGGTGATGCTGCTGACCGACAGCGCCTCGATCCGCGACGTGCTGCTGTTCCCGGCCATGCGGCCGGAAGTCGAGTAAAGGCAAGCCATCGGGGTCCACCCCGTTTGAGGCCACTCTGACCTGGGGCTGTGAGGCGAAGGGCGCTGGGGATAGGCCGTAGGGGAGGTCCGAGGACCAGGGAGGGCCGAGGTAGCGTCCAGGGAGGGATTCATAGCGCCTCTCCGAAGGCCTGTCGCCAGATCAGCCCTGAGCGAAGCAACCGGAGGTAGCCATCTGAGGGCCATGCCACCAGCCTCGGTAAGTACGGGAACCATTGGTAAACGCCGTGCGCAGCACCCATAATGACCGTCGTTTCGACGTCGAGGAGACCACCATGAAACTGCTCAACCGCTCTGCCCTGAGCGTTCGCCCGACCCAGCACTTCGTGGACTGGATCAACGGGCTCGAGCCCACCCTCGGCGACGACGACCTGACGCTGGCCGACGTCGAGCGCGAGAGCACCGTCTACCTGATTCCCGAGATGGACACCCCGGAGGCCCTGCAGGCCTGCGTGCGCGAGCGTTATCTCGAGATCCTCGAGACCGAGCTGCGCGCCTGGGAGGAGGACGAGCGGCAGTGGCCCGAGACCATCGACTGGCCGCTGTTCCAGCGCTTCCTCCAGCTCGAGCACAGCTATCTGGCCATCGACCTCGACAACGAGGCGGCACTGGAGATCTCCGAGATCGACGACAGCCTGCTGCTGGAGACCGATCAGGACTGACCCCTGATCAGCAATCAGCAGCCCACGAGAAACCGGCTTCGGCCGGTTTCTTCGTTGACGGACCCCGACGGAACATGGAATGAGTCAACTCTTCGCGACCCGCCCCGGCGACGATGGCCTGCCGGGCCCCGAGCGGCGCCTGGCGGTGCTGGCGCTGATCCTGGGAACCCTGATGGCGGTGGTGGACACCACCATGGTCAATATCGCCCTGCCCTCCATCGCCAGGAGCCTCGAGGTCTCCGCCTCCCGGGTGGTGTGGGTCACCAATCTCTTCCAGGTCAGCTGCGCCGCCTTCCTGCTGGTATTCGCCGCCTTGAGCGAACTGCTCAGCCGGCGTCGACTCTACGTGGCCGGGGTCGCGGTCTTCGCCCTGGCGGCACTGGGCAGTGCGCTCTCCACAAGCCTCGAGTCGCTGCTGGTGTTCCGCGCCCTGCAGGGGCTGGGGGCGGCGGCGACGCTCTCCATCGGCCCCTCGATCTACCGGCAGATCTTTCCCACGCGGCTGCTGGGCAGCGCCCTGGGGCTCTCCGCCATGGTGGTGGCGGGCGGCTATGCCGCCGGCCCGGCCATCGGTGGGCTGCTGCTCTCGGTGGCCGACTGGCCGTGGCTGTTCGCCTTGCATCTGCCGCTGGGCGCGGTGGCGGTGGTGCTGGCCTGGCGGGCGCTGCCCCGCGAGTCGGCACGTCCCGGCGGCTTCGACTGGCAGGGGGCGCTGCTCTCGGTGGCCATGCTCGGCGGCTTCTTCGTCGCCATGGATGGCCTCGGCCACGGCATGTCGGTCGCGGCGCTGGCGGCGTGGCTGGGCAGCAGCCTGGTCGCGGCGCTGCTGTTCCTGCGTCGCCAGCGCCGCGCCACCCACCCGCTGCTGCCTCTGGCGATCTTCGCCGAGCGACGCTTCAGCCTGGCGCTGGCCGCCCAGGGCAGCGCCTTCGTCGGCCAGGGGCTCGCCTTCGTGGCACTCTCCTTCCTGTTCCAGCAGCAGATGGGCTTCTCGCCGCTGGAGACCGCCTGGCTGTTCACCCCCTGGCCGTTGGCGATCATGCTGGTGGGGCCGCTGGCGGGCCGACTGGCCGACCGGGTGAACCCCACCTTGCTGGCCTCGCTGGGCCTGACCCTGCTGATGGTAGGCCTGGCCGCGCTGGCCCGGCTCGATGCCGAGGCCGGGGTGGTCGATGTGCTGTGGCGAATGGCGCTGTGCGGAGTGGGCTTCGGGCTCTTCCAGCCGCCCAACAATCGCGAGCTGATGGGCAGCGTGCCTGTCGCGCGCAGCGCCAACGCCTCCGGAGCCATGAGTACCTCGCGCACCGTGGGGCAGTCGCTGGGGGTGGCCCTGGTGGGGGCCTTCCTGGCCGCCGGGGTCGCGGTGCAGGCCACGCTGTGGCTGGGCGCCCTGACGACCCTGGCCGCCTTGCTGTTCAGCCTGCTCAGGGTGCCGCTCGCCGCTACCCGGCGCGAGTAGCGGACGCAGGCGGGGAGCAGGGTAATCGCAGATGGCTTGTAGCTTGGGGCTTGTCCCCAGTGCCCCTTGGTTGCTGAAACTGCGATAGCCCTGACGCGCGGCGCCGGTCGCATCGTTCGCGCCGCCCATAGCGAGTACAATGATCCCTTCACTTCACTACGTCGGGAAGCCGCCATGAGCATCCAGTCAAGCATCGAAGAGAAGCTCAAGGCCCTCGAGCCCGCCTTTCTGCAGGTGGAGAACGAGAGCCATCGGCACGCCGTGCCGCCCAATTCCGAGACCCACTTCAAGGTCACCCTGGTCAGCGAGCGCTTCGAGGGGCTGATGCCGGTGAAACGCCACCAGCAGCTCTACTCCCTGCTGGCCGATGAGCTGGCCGGCCCGGTGCATGCCCTGGCGCTGCACCTCTACACCCCGAAGGAGTGGGAGGCCAGCGGCCAGGCGCGCCCCGACTCCCCCGACTGCCAGGGCGGCGGCCGGTGATCAGCGAGCCGCAGCGCCTCCAGTACCTGGAGGCGATGGGGCTGACCGGGTGGGCGGCGCGCTATGTGCTGCCCAACGCCCGGCCGACCCCGGCTTGCGCCTGGGAGCTGCCCGAGGCGGCAGCCGAGGCCGATCACGGCGAGCGCCTGCATGCGCTGCTCGACGAGGCGCGGGAGCAGCCTGCCGCCCCCCGGCCGGAGGCTCCGGCCCAGGAGCGGGCGGTGCGCGCTCCGCGACCCGGCAAGGCGCGCGCGGCCCTGCTGGGGGATATCCCGCCTTCGCCAGAACCCGACGGCGGGGCCGAGGAGGCGGCAGAACCTGCGGCACGGCCCGCCGGAGAGGCGCTGCACTTCGCCTTCCAGGTCGCCTGCCTGGAGGGGCGCTGGCTGCTGGTGCTGCCGGGCGAGCAGGCCCCGGGGCGTACCCAGCTGATGCTGCTCGCCAACCTGCTGCGGGCCGCGGGTATCGAGTCGCCGTTGCCGGTCTTTCAGGACTTTCGCTGGCCGCTGCAGGAGGGGCTGCCGGTGTATGAGCCACTGGAGGAAGCCCGCGAGGGCCTGAAGGCCTTCATTGCGGGGGCCAGCCGGCGCGGCTGGGCGCCACAGCGGCTGCTGATGTTCGGCCAGGATGACACCCTGGGCCGGGTGCTGTCGCTCGAGGCGGGACACTGCCCGGTGTTCGACCTGCCTGCCTGGCAGGCGCCGGCCCTGGCCGAGCTGGCCGCCGGCGCCGCCGCCAAGCGCGCGCTGTTGCCGCCGCTGCTTGAGCTGGGCGAGGCGTGGCGAGACGCGACGGAGAACGTGCCGGATGAGCGCTAGTCCGCGCGCAAGGAAGCCGCTGCTGGTGCGCCTGACCGAGGCCGACCTGCCCCTTGTGGTGGCGCTGGAGGATGCCCGCGGCTGGCCCATGGGCGGCTCCGAGGCGCAGCTGAGGGCGGCACTTGCCGACCCCGCCACGGCGGTCTTCGGTCTCAGGGTCGGCTCGGCCCTGGAGGCCTATGTCGCGGTGGCCCGGCTGCCCTTCGAGGCGGAGCTCCAGGCGATCCTGGTGGATGAGCCCCGGCGGGGCCAGGGGCTTGCTCGGCGGCTGCTCGGTGTCGTGGTCGACCAGGCCCGGGAGTGGGGCAGCGAGCGGCTGCTGCTCGAGGTGCGGGCGGGGAACGCTGCGGCCGTCGCTCTCTATCGCAGCGCGGGCTTTCAGGAGGACGGCGTTCGTCGCGGCTACTATCCGCCTCTTGCCACCGCACCGGAAACGACGCCGCCCCGACAGGGCGGGGCGGCGGAAGCGGCGCGGGAGGATGCGCTGCTGATGTCGCTGACGCTGGCTGCAGAGGACGCAGCCGGCGACTGAGCCGGCTCAGGCCGTCTCGGTGGACTCGATCTCGTCGAGCTTGCCCAGCACGGCGGTCAGGCGGCGCTCCCACTCCTCGCGCTCCTGCTTCAGGCGGGCGTTTTCCTCACGCAGCTCCTCGGCTTCCATCTTCAGCAGTTCCAGCGCCTCGACGGCGCTGGTGACCTTCTGCTCGAGCCGGTTGAAGAGTTCGATGCTCATGCTGTTCTCCTGATGTCCTTCCGGGATGGCCCTTCGACATGGTCCTTCTGGAACGCTCCTTCTTGAACAGTCCTAGAGGCCGAGCCGGCGCCCCGTGGTGGGGCGAGGTGATGTGATTGATGAGTGAATGGGCAGCAGCGTAACGCCGCGCCTTCACCTCAGCAAGCGTCGTCTTGCCGCGACGCCATGCGGCGGTAGAGCCGCCCGTGGCTGTCGCCGGCGCGTACCTCCCGATGGAGCTGCCAGGTGGCCGGTACCTCGGGGGTGAGCTCCGCCTCGGTCTCCAGGTAGATGAGGGCGTCGGCCGCCAGCCAGCCGGACTCCAGGGCGGCGCAGCAGGGCTCGGCCAGCCCCTGGCGGAAGGGAGGGTCGAGGAAGATCAGGGTGGCGGGGGAGGGCGCGCCGCCCAGGCAGGCAGTGACATCGGCGTTGATCACCCGCCCGCGTTCCGTTGCCCCCAGGGTGGCGAGATTCTCGGTGAGCTGGTCGGCGACCCGGGCATCGTGCTCCACGAAGGTGGCCTCCCGGGCGCCGCGCGAGAGGGCTTCCAGGCCGAGGGAGCCGGTGCCGGCGAAGAGGTCCAGCACCCGGGCGCCGGGCAGGGCGGCGGAGAGCCAGTTGAACAGGGTCTCGCGGACCCGGTCGGGCGTGGGGCGCAGGCCTGGGCTGTCGAGTACCGGCAGCAGCCGGCGGCGGTAGTCGCCACCGATGATGCGCAGGCGGCCGGCGCTCCGGCGGCCGGCCCGCCGGCGACCGGCGTCCTTGCCGCCGTGCTGGCGGGCGGTGGCGGGCTTGCCTGAGCGGCGTGAGCGTGGGGGGCGTCGAGTCATGGCGAGGATTGTAACGGGCGGCTTGTCCACAGTCATGGTGGGCAGTGGTAGGATGTGGCGATTCGTTCATCCGCGAGGCTGATTCTGTCCATGTTCGGTTTTTTCAAGCGCAAGAAGAAGCAGCAAGAGGCGACCCGCGAGGAGCAGGCGCGTCAGGAGGAGGTTGTCGAATCCGTCGAGGAGGGGGAATCCGCCGCCGAGTCGGAGGCGCGTCCGGTGCCGGCGGCACCCGAGGAGGCGCGCGACTCGGCCCCGGAGCCCGCCCCCGAACCCGAGC
Source organism: Halomonas sp. SSL-5 (assembly GCF_030708455.1). Classification (GTDB taxonomy): domain Bacteria; phylum Pseudomonadota; class Gammaproteobacteria; order Pseudomonadales; family Halomonadaceae; genus Halomonas. The sequence goes on along the minus strand of NZ_JAUYWF010000009.1, from coordinate 125,580 downwards.
CGGAGCCGAAACCTGCCCCGGAGCCCGAGCCCGCCCCTGAGCCTGAGCCTGAGCCCGAACCGGAGCCTGAGCCCGAAACCGCCCCTGAGCCTGAGCCTGAGCCTGAGCCCGAACCGGAGCCCGAGCCCGCTCCTGAGCCGGAACCAGAGCCGGAACCAGAGCCGGAACCAGAGCCGGAACCAGAGCCGGAACCAGAGCCGCCCCGTGCCGCGCTGCAGGACAAGCCCGTCGCCGGCGAGAAGAAGGGCTGGTTCGCGCGCATCCGCTCGGGTCTCGGCAAGACCCGCGCCAACCTGACCGACGGCCTGGCCGACCTGTTCCTGGGCCGGAAGCAGATCGATGACGACCTGATGGAGGACCTCGAGACCCAGCTGCTGATGGCGGACGTGGGGATCGAGGCCACCACCGAGATCATCGACCGCCTGACCGCGCGCGTGTCCCGCAAGGAGCTCAAGGACAGCGAGGCTCTCTACCGCGCCCTGCAGGAGGAGCTGGCCGCCATGCTCGAGCCGGTCAGCCACCCCCTGACGCTGCCCCCCAAGGGCGAAGGCCCCTTCGTGATCCTGGTGATCGGCGTCAACGGCGTGGGCAAGACCACCACCATCGGCAAGCTGACCCAGCGCTTCCAGCGCGAGGGGCGCAGCGTGATGCTGGCCGCCGGCGATACCTTCCGTGCCGCCGCGGTGGAGCAGCTCAAGGTATGGGGCGAGCGCAACCAGGTGCCGGTGATCGCCCAGCACACCGGCGCCGACAGCGCCTCGGTGGTGTATGACGCCGTGGCCGCCGCCAAGGCGCGCGGCGTCGATGTGCTGATCGCCGATACCGCCGGGCGACTGCACAACAAGGCGCACCTGATGGAGGAGCTCAAGAAGGTCCACCGGGTGATGGGCAAGCTCGACGCCGCAGCACCCCACGAGGTAATGCTGGTGCTCGACGCCGGCACCGGCCAGAACGCCCTCTCCCAGGCCAGCACCTTCCACGAGGCGGTGCCGATCACCGGGGTGACACTGACCAAGCTCGATGGCACCGCCAAGGGCGGCATCATCTTCGCCCTGGCCAAGCAGCTGGGCATACCGATCCGCTTCATCGGGGTCGGCGAGTCCCTGGACGACCTGCGGCCCTTCGTGGCCGGCGAGTTCGTCGATGCCCTGTTCGACCGCGCAGGGGACGACGCCCAGGGATGATCGTCTTCGAGCACGTCGGCAAACGCTACGGCGGGCGCTTCGAGGCCCTCGCCAATCTCGATTTCCGCGTGCGGCGTGGCGAGATGCTGTTCCTGACCGGCCACTCCGGGGCCGGCAAGAGCTCACTGCTGCGCTTGATCATGCGTCTGGAGCGCCCCTCCCGGGGGCGCATCCTGGTCGCCGGCCACGATATCGATCGCCTCCATCCCAGCCAGGTGCCCTTCTATCGTCGCCAGATCGGCGTGGTCTTCCAGGATCACCAGCTGCTCTACGACCGCTCGATCTTCCACAACGTGGCACTGCCCCTGGCGATCCAGGGCGTCGAGCCCCGCGAATCGGCGCGTCGGGTGCGGGCGGCGCTGGACAAGGTGGGGTTGCTGCACCGCGAGAAGGCGCTGCCCATCGAGCTCTCCGGCGGCGAGCAGCAGCGGGTCGGGATCGCCCGGGCGGTGGTCAACAAGCCGGCCCTGCTGCTGGCCGACGAACCCACCGGCAACCTCGACCCCCAGCTCTCCGCCGATATCATGGCGCTGTTCGAGGACTTCAACCGCATCGGCACCACGGTGATGATCGCCAGCCACGACCTGGCGCTGATCGCTCGCCTGCACCATCGCACCCTGCGCCTGCGCGATGGTCGCCTGGTGGGCGACCAGGAGGCCGCATGAGCCGACCTCCTGCCTCGCCGCCCCGCGGCGCACGTACCCATCGCACGCGCTCCTCCAGTCGCTTCCGGGGCTGGCTGCGCCACCACCGGGCCATGGCCCTGGACAGCGCCGGTCGTCTGCTGCGCACCCCCATCGGCAGTCTGGTGACCATGCTGGCCATCGCCATCGCCCTGGTGCTGCCGGCGGGGCTGTGGCTGACCCTGGACAGCGCACGACTGCTCGACGCCGAGCTCACCGAGAGCGCCACCCTGACCGCCTACCTGGCCCCGGGGGTCGGCGATGGCGAGGCGGTGCGCATCGAGGAGGCCCTGGGCGCCCAGCCCGGCGTGGCGCGCACCCGGCTGATCACGGCCGCCGAGGGCATGGCGGAGTTCCAGCAGGCGCTGGGGCTCACGGACGCCCTGGCGCGCCTCGATGACAACCCCCTGCCGGCCAGCGTGGTGGTGACCCCCGTGGCGCCGGAGGCGGTGCGCGAGCTGGCCGAGACGCTGGAGACGGTGTCGGGAGTGGAAGAGGTGCGCCTGGACCTGGCCTGGATCGAGCGCCTGCGCAGCCTGGCCGAGCTGGGGCGACGCGTGGCCCTAGCGCTGGCCGTGCTGTTCGGGGGAGGGGTGCTGCTGGTGGTGGGCAATACCATCCGCCTGGCGGTGGAGAGCCGCCGCAAGGAGATCGAGGTGGTGACCCTGATCGGCGCCACCCATGGCTTCGTGCGCCGCCCCTTCCTCTACAGCGGGGCCTGGTATGGCCTGGGCGGCGGCCTGCTGGCCTGGGCGCTGCTGACCCTGGGCGGAGAGTGGCTGGCGGCGCCGGTGGCGGGGCTGGCGGCCAGCTACGGCGCCAGCTTCAGCCTGCCGCGGCTGGGGGCGGGCGGTTCCGCCACCCTGGTCGGCTGTAGTATACTATTGGGCTGGTTGGGTGCCTGGATCGCGGTCAGCCGCCACCTTGCCGAGGTGAAGCCGCGCTGAGGCCAGGCCTCCGCGATACCGGCGCCGACGAGGTCGCGGAACCTTTCGCTGTTCCCGGCGTCTCAGGAGCCGCACGCCACGACACACATGGGCTGATTGAGGAGACATCCTGCACATGAGCAACAGTCTTCTTCCGGTGGGCCAACTCTCCCCGGGGCACGACCTCAACGGGTATATCCGGGCGGTAAATGGCATTCCCATGCTCACCTCCGACGAGGAGCGCGAGCTGGCCTTCCGGCTGCATGACGAGGGTGACCTGGAGGCGGCGCGCCGCCTGGTGCTGTCGCACCTGCGCTTCGTCGTGCATATCGCCCGCAGCTACTCCGGCTATGGCCTGCCCCAGGCCGACCTGATCCAGGAGGGCAACGTCGGCCTGATGAAGGCGGTCAAGCGCTTCGATCCCAATCAGGGCGTGCGACTGGTCTCCTTCGCCGTGCACTGGATCAAGGCCGAGATCCACGAGTTCGTGCTGCGTAACTGGCGCATCGTGAAGATCGCCACCACCAAGGCCCAGCGCAAGCTGTTCTTCAACCTGCGTAGCGCCAAGAAGCGCCTGGCTTGGCTCAACAGCGACGAGGTCGAGGCGATCGCCAAGGACCTCGACGTCAAGCCCGAGGTGGTGCGCGAGATGGAAGGCAGGCTCTCCTCCCATGACGCCGGTTTCGATGCGGCTCCCGGCGAGGACGACGAGAGCAGCTGGCAGGCGCCGGTGCACTATCTGGACGACGCCTCCGCCGATCCGGCCACCCAACTCGAGGCGAGCGACTGGGAAGGCGACGCCACCCGCCGGCTGCAGCTGGCGATGGAGGCCCTGGATGATCGTTCGCGCGACATCCTGCAGCGCCGCTGGCTCAGCGAGCCCAAGGCGACCCTGCACGACCTGGCCGATGTCTACGGCGTCTCCGCCGAGCGCATCCGCCAGCTCGAGAAGAACGCCATGAAGAAGATCAAGCTGCAGATCGGCGACGCCCTGGTCGCGTAAGAGCGCCGAAGGCATTGTGAAACACCAGAGCCCTCATCGGACGAAAGTCCGGCGGGGGCACTGACGTTTCTGCGGTCCGGCTACGCCGTCTGCGGACTCTCCCTGAGCAGCTGGGCGGAGAGCAACGCCCACTGCTCCTCCCAGTGCTCGGTGGGGCGGCGGCGGAAGTCGCTTCTCACGTACTGGCTGATGCGTCCCTCGGCGGTGGCCAGCAGCAGGTTGGCGGCGGCGGAGGCGGGCAGGCTGGAACGACGCCCCTCGCGCAGCTCGGCCTCGCGCAGGACCTGCCTGAGCTGGGTCTCGAGCCGCTCGAAGAGCTGGTGGATGCGCATCCGCAGGCGCGCCGTCTCGCCGGTGAGCACGCCGCCATCGAGCAGCCGCGAGAGGCCGGGGTTCTTCTCGGCGAAGCCCAGCAGCAGGGTCAGCAGCGCCGCGCAGCGCGGCAGCGCCTCGTGCTCCTCTTCCAGGATGCGCCCGATCCGGGCGAACAGGGTCTCCTCGATGAATTCGATGAGGCTCTCGAACATGCGTGCCTTGCTGGGGAAGTGGCGATAGAGGGCGGCCTCGGTGACGCCGACCTGCTTCGCCAGGGCGGACACGGTGATGCGCTTGCCGCTGTCCTCTTCCAGCATCATGGCCAGCGCCTGCAGGATCTGCTCGCGGCGGCTGGGGGTGGGGGGTGCCTGCGTCATGGTGTGGTCAGCTTTCGTCGGTGATCAGGGTGCCGACACCGGCGTTGGTGAAGATCTCCAGCAGGGTGGCGTGGGCCACCCGGCCGTCGATGATATGGGCGCTCTTCACGCCGCCCTTCACCGCCTCCAGGGCACAGCGGATCTTGGGCAGCATGCCGCCGTGGATGGTGCCGTCGGCGATCAGCGCATCCACCTGGGCGGTGGTCAGGCCGGTGAGCACCTCGCCCTCGGCGTTCATCAGGCCGGCCACGTTGGTCAGCAGCATCAGCTTCTCGGCACCCAGCGCCTCGGCCACCTTGCCGGCCACCAGGTCGGCGTTGATGTTGTAGCTGTGACCCTCGGCGTCCACGCCGATGGGGGCGATCACCGGGATGAAGTCGCGCTCGGCGAGCATCTCGATCAGGTCGGTGGAGATATGCTCCACCTCGCCCACATGGCCGATGTCGATGATCTCCGGCGCGGTCATCTCCGGGCTCTGGTGCTCCACCTTGAGCTGGCGGGCACGGATCTGGGCGCCGTCCTTGCCGGTCAGGCCGATGGCCTTGCCACCGCACTGGTTGATCAGGTTGACGATGCCCTTGTTGACCAGGCCGCCCAGGACCATCTCCACCACGTCCATGGTCTCGGCATCGGTGACGCGCATGCCGTTGACGAAGCGCGACTCGATGTTGAGCTTCTTGAGCAGGTCGCCGATCTGCGGGCCGCCGCCGTGGATCACCACCGGATTGATGCCCACCTCCTTCATCAGCACGATGTTGCGCGCGAAGGAGTCGATCAGGGTGTCCTCGGTCATGGCGTTGCCGCCGTACTTCACCACCACGGTCTTGCCGGTGAAGCGCTGGATATAGGGCAGTGCCTCGGAGAGCACCTCCACTACCAGGCGCGGGTCGCGAGTCTGTTCGGTCATGTCATTCCCTTCTCTTGCTCGTGGCCGCCGCCTCGGCGGTGGCGTTTTACCTTGAGGTGTCATGGCGGCACCAAAGGCTCCGGAGGATCAGAGCGCCACGTCCAGCTCGGGCGCGACCTTCCCCAGGGCGTCGGCGAAGCGCGCCTTGATGCGCTCGAGTGCCGCCTCGTCCTTGCCCTCGAAGCGCAGCACCAGCACCGGCGTGGTGTTGGAGGCGCGGCACAGGCCCCAGCCGTCGGGGTAGTCGACGCGGATGCCGTCCAGGGTGGTCTTCACCCCCTCCTCGCCGAAGTCGCCCTCCCGGGCCAGGTGCGCCACCAGGTCGAACTTGGTCTCGTCGGTGACGGTGATGTTGATCTCCGGGGTGCCCTTGTCCTGGGGGTAGCGGTCGAAGAAGGCGTCGGCGTCCTCCTCCTGGCGGGAGAGGATCTCCAGCAGGCGGGCGGCGCCGTAGAGGCCATCGTCGAAGCCGTACCAGCGCTCCTTGAAGAAGATATGCCCGCTCATCTCGCCGGCAAGCTGCGCGCCGGTCTCCTTCATGCGCGCCTTGATCAGGGAGTGGCCGGTGCGCCACATCTCGGGCTCGCCGCCGGCCTCATCGATCACCCGCGCCAGGTTGCCGGTGCACTTGACGTCGAAGATTACCCTGGCCCCCGGGTTGCGCTCGAGCATGTCCTCGGCGAAGGCCATCATCAGGTGGTCCGGGTAGATCATTCGGCCGGCGGGGGTGATCACGCCCAGGCGGTCGCCGTCGCCATCGAAGGCCAGGCCGATATCGGCGCCACTCTCCTGCACCACGCGGATCAGGTCCACCAGGTTCTCGGGCTTGCCCGGGTCCGGGTGGTGGTTGGGGAAGGTGCCGTCGATCTCGGCAAACAGCGGCAGCGTCTCGACGCCGAGCTTCTCGATAAGCTTCGGGCCCAGTTCGCCGGCCACGCCGTTGCCGCAGTCCACCACCGCCTTCAGCGGGCGGGCCAGTCGCACGTCGGCCAGGATGCGCGCCAGGTAGGCATCGCGCACGTCGACCTCGCGCACGCTGCCCTGGCCCTCGGTCAGATCTCCCGTGGCGATGCGGGTGTGCAGGGCGGTGATCGCCTCGCCGGAGAGGGTCTCGCCTCCTAGCACGATCTTGAAGCCGTTGTAGTCCGGCGGGTTGTGGCTGCCGGTGACCATCACCCCCGAGGCGGTGCCGTCCAGGGCATGGGTGGCGAAGTAGAGCACCGGAGTGGGCACCATGCCGACGTCGATGACGTCGCGGCCGGCGGCGGTCAGGCCCCGCACCAGGGCGCCCTTGAGTCGTTCGCCGGAGAGCCGGCCGTCGCGGGCCACCACCACGGTGGACTCGCCGCGGACGGCGGCCTCGCTGCCGATGGCACGGCCGATCGCCTCGACGGCGGGCTCGGTGAGGGTGTCGTCGACGATGCCGCGGATATCGTAGGCGCGGAAGATGGAGGCGGGAACGGTCTGGGTGTCGGCTGTCATGGGTGTCCTTGTCCTGTGAGTCGCGTCGGGGCGGGATGTCAGTGGCGGCCGGAGCTGCCGAAGCCGCCGGTGCCACGCTGGCCGCTGCCACGCTGGTCGCTGCCACGCGGAGTGGTGTCGAAGTCGTCGACCACCTCGAGTTCGGCCTGCACCACCGGCACCAGCACGTATTGGGCCAGGCGCTCGAAGGGCTCGAGGGTGAAGTCGGCCTGGCCGCGGTTCCAGACCGAGATCATCAGCTCGCCCTGGTAGTCCGAGTCGATCAGCCCCACCAGGTTGCCGAGCACGATGCCATGCTTGTGGCCCAGCCCCGAGCGGGGCAGGACCAGGCCGGCGAGGCCCGGGTCGGCGATATGGATGGCCAGGCCCGTGCGCACCAGTTCGCACTGGCCCGGGGCCAGGGTCAGGGGCGCGTCGAGCAGGGCGCGCAGGTCCATGCCGGCGGAGCCCTGGGTGGCATAATGCGGCAGGTGGTCGCGCAGGCGCTCGTCTAGGAGCTTCACGGCCAGGCGTGGCTTGGCATCGGGTCGGGGCATCGGTGGTTCCTGATTGTTCGTCGGGGTGTGCTGCCGCTGAACTCAGCGGGCGGTGCGCTCGGCCAGGCAGGCCAGGGCGCGCCGCATCACCGCCCGGGCCATCTCGCGCTTGGGCTGCGGGGCGAGATTCTCCTGCTCCTCGCCCGCGGTGCCACGCCACAGCAGCAGGGCGGCGTTATGGTCGCTGCCGAAGCCGAGGCCCTCGCGAGAGACGTCGTTGGCGACGATCATGTCGAGCCCCTTGCGGGCGAGCTTGTCCCGGGCATAGGCCGCGACGTCGCGGGTCTCGGCGGCGAAGCCGACCACCAGCGGTCGCTGCGGCGCCGGCAGTGCGGCCACCGAGGCGATGATGTCGGGGTTCTTGACCAGGCGCAGCGTCATGCCGTCCTCGCCGTCGACCTTCTTGATCTTGTGCTCCGCGGCCGTCTCGGCGCGGTAGTCGGCCACCGCGGCGCAGCCGATGAAGAGGTCGCTCTGCGGGGCGAGCCGCATGGCGGCCTCATGCATCTCGAGCGCCGTCTCCACCTCGATCCGTTCCACGCCTGCCGGGCAGGGCAGGGCGACCGGGCCGCTGATCAGCTTGACCCGGGCGCCCAGCGCCGCGGCGGCCTCGGCCAGGGCGTAGCCCATCTTGCCGGAGCTGTGGTTGGAGAGGTAGCGCACCGGGTCCAGCGGCTCCCGGGTGGGGCCGGCGGTGATGGTGGCGGTCAGCCCGGCGGCCTCGAGGGAGGCGCTCGTCGCCGGCGCGGCGTCGGGCGCCTTGGTCGAAGCGGTGTCGGACGTCTTGACGGGCGCGGCGTCGGGTGCCGACGAGAGCAGCGCGGCCAGTATCGCCTCGGGCTCCAGCATGCGCCCGGGCCCGGTATCGCCGCAGGCCTGGTCGCCGCTGTCGGGCCCCAGCAGGCGCCAGCCGTCCGCGGCGAGGCGCGCGGCATTGCGCTGTGTCGCCGGGTGGCGCCACATGGCCTGATTCATCGCCGGCGCCATGACCTTCTCGGCGTCGCTGGCCAGGCACAGGGTGGTGAGCAGGTCGTCGGCCATGCCGGTGGCCAGGCGCGCCATCAGGTCGGCGGTGGCCGGGGCGATGAGGATGGTGTCGGCCCACTTCGCCAGCTCGATATGTCCCATCCCGGCCTCGGCCTCGGGGTCGAGCAGCGAGGTGCGCACCGGCTCGCCGGTGAGCGCCTGCAGGGTCAGCGGGGTAATGAAGGCCTGGGCGCCCTGGGTCATGACGACGCGCACCTCGCAGCCCGCCTGCTTGAGCAGGCGGGCGAGCAGGGCGCTCTTGTAGGCGGCGATGCCGGCGCTGATGCCGAGCAGCACGCGTCGGCCTGTGGTGGGTCCGGATGGCGATGACATGGGTGTATCCCGGGGCGCTGTGGTCAGCCGCCTACCTTACCACCGGCGCCTGACCTTGCGTAGCCGGTGGCTTGCCTGCGAGTGGCTACACTGAGGTCAGGCTGACGGGAGGGGAGGGAGTATGTCGATCCGGGACTGGCCCGAGGGGGAGCGCCCCCGGGAGAAGCTGCTGGCGCTGGGGGCGGAGGTGCTCTCGGATGCGGAGCTGCTGGCGATCTTCCTGCGGGTGGGCGTGCAGGGCCGTTCGGCGGTGGACCTGGCGCGTGATCTGCTGCTGGAGTTCGGTGGCTTGCGTCAGTTACTGGAGGCCAGTCGCGAACGCTTCTGTGCGGCGCGGGGCATGGGCGATGCCAAGTTCGTGCAGCTCCAGGCGACCCTCGAGCTGTCGCGGCGTCACCTGGCCAGCCAGCTGGCCCGAGGCGAGGCGCTCACCTCGCCGACCCTGGTGCGTGCCTACCTGGCCAGCCAGCTGCGCCACCTCGGCCACGAGGAGTTCGCCGCCCTCTTCCTGGATACCCAGCACCGGGTGATCCGCTACGAGTCGCTGTTCCGCGGCACCCTGGACAGCGCCTCGGTGTACCCTCGGGAGGTGGCGCGGCGCGCCCTGGAACTCGGCGCCGGGGCGCTGATCCTCGCCCACAACCACCCTTCGGGGGTGGCCGAGCCCAGTGACGCCGACCGGCGCATCACCGAGCGCCTGCGCGAGGCCCTGGGGCTGTTCGAGATCCGCGTGCTCGATCACTTCGTGGTGGGGGATGGCGAGGTCGTCTCCTTCGCCGAACGCGGGTGGCTGTAGCGAAAGGCGCCGGGGACAGGTCGTAGAGGGGGTCCGAGGACCAGGGAAGGCTGAGGTAGCGTACAGGGACGTATTTACAGCGCCCCATCGACGGTCCGGCGCTCCGGGGCCTGTCGCCGGAACAGCCTTGAGCGCCCCAGCTAGACCGCCGAAACGATCCGAAGCATGACGCGGGGCGCGACTTCCTCTATAATGCCGCCTCGGCTGCGCCTGGCCCCGGAGAATCGGGGCCGCCTGCCAAGCGCCTGCCCTCCGTCAGTCGCCTTTCGCGTCGCACTCGCCGTCGCGGGGCATGTCATGCCCTTGCGCTCCGGGCTTGTCCGGCGAGGCGGTCTCTGGTATAAAGTGCAGCCTTTGAATTCCCTTGGGTCAAATGTCACGGGATCTCCCGGTTTGCCCGACAGGTTTTGAACACAACAGGTGATTGAACACCTGGCCAGTGGTTGGAGGCTCCCATGTCCAAAGTATGTCAGGTTACCGGCAAGCGCCCGGTGACTGGTAACAACGTTTCACACTCCCAGCGCAAGACTCGCCGCCGGTTCCTGCCGAACCTGCACTCCCACCGTTTCTGGGTGGAGTCCGAGAACCGCTTCGTCAAGCTGCGCGTCTCTTCCAAGGGCATGCGCATCATCGACAAGAAGGGTATCGAGGCGGTGCTCGGCGATATCCGCAAGCGCGGCGAAGCCGTCTAAGCGATTCGCTTTCCAGCGATTCATTCAAGGGGAGTAAGCAGTCATGCGTGACAAGATCAGAATGGTGTCCAGTGCCGGTACCGGCCATTTCTACACCACCGACAAGAACAAGCGGAACACTCCGGACAAGCTGGAGATGAAGAAGTTTGATCCGGTCGTCCGTAAGCACGTGATGTACAAGGAAGCCAAGATCAAGTAAGCCTTGATCCGCTTCTGCAGGTGTTCAAGCCTGTTGATCTGAACCCGGCTGACCCCTCAGCCGGGTTCAGGCGTTTCTGAGGCCGCCGCAGAGACCGCCGTCGATGCCCGAACTCCCCGAAGTCGAGACCACCCGCCGCGGCATCGCCCCCCATATCGAGGGGCGCGAGATCACTGAGGCGATCGTGCGCCAGCCGCGCCTGCGCGTGCCGGTGCCTGGCGACCTGGCCGAACGGCTGGTGGGCGCCCGCATCGGTACCCTGGCCCGGCGTGCCAAGTACCTGCTGCTGCCCCTCTCCGGGGGAGACGCCGCCGAGGGCACCCTGCTGTGGCATCTGGGCATGTCCGGCAGCCTGCGCATCGCGCGCCTCGGCGAGCTGCCGAAGAAGCACGACCACCTCGACCTGGTGCTCGATGGCGGCGCGATCCTGCGCTACCACGATCCGCGCCGCTTCGGCTTCGTCGACTGGCTCGACGGCAGCATCGAGCGCGACCCGCGCCTGGCCCGGCTGGGCCCCGAGCCGCTCTCGGCGGCCTTCGACGGCGAGCGGCTCTACCGGCTCTCCCGGGGGCGGCGCGTGGCGGTCAAGCCCTTCCTGATGGACAACGCCGTGGTAGTGGGGGTGGGCAATATCTACGCCTCCGAGGCGCTGTTCATGGCCGGCATCGATCCGCGGCGCGCCGCGGGACGCATTTCGGCCGAGCGCTATGCTCGCCTGGCCGCCGCCGCGAAGGAGGTGCTGGCCGCCGCCATTACCCAGGGCGGCACCACCCTGCGTGACTTCGTCGGTGGCACCGGCGAGCCCGGCTACTTCAAGCAGCGGCTCAATGTCTACGGCCGCCACGGCGAGCCCTGCCGCCGCTGCGGCGCCGAGCTGCGCCTTATTACCCTCGGGCAACGGGCCAGCGTCTACTGCCCGCACTGCCAGACCTGATTCCCCGGAGAGACCCATGACCCTGTCCTCGCTACGCCTGAAGAAGAACGCCGATCGCCGCCTCAAGGCCGGCCACCTGTGGCTCTACTCCAACGAGATCGACATCGGTGCCACCCCGCTCAAGGGCCTGGAAGTCGGCCAGCAGGTGGTGGTGGAGGCCGACAATGGCAAGGCCATGGGCGTGGCCTACGTCAATCCCAACTCGCTGATTTGTGCGCGGCTGGTCTCCCGGGATCCCAAGCAGGGCCTCGACCGCTCGCTGCTGGTGCACCGCCTCAACCAGGCCCTGGCGTTGCGTCAGCGGCTGTTCGCCGCCCCCTATTACCGACTGGTCCACGGCGAGGGCGACCTGCTGCCGGGCCTGGTGATCGACCGTTTCGGCGACACCCTGGTGGTGCAGCTCAATACCGCCGGCATGCAGGCGGTGCTGCCCGAGCTGCTCGATGCCCTGGACAAGGTGCTCTCGCCCACCACTGTGGTGCTGCGCAACGATACCTCGGGGCGCCGCCAGGAGGGCCTCGAGCGCGGCGTTGAGGTGGTCAAGGGGGAGGTGAGTGACCCCGTGCTGCTGGAGGAGAACGGCGTGCGCTTCGCCGCCCCGGTACTCGACGGCCAGAAGACCGGCTGGTTCTATGACCACCGGGTCAACCGCGCCTGGCTCAACCAGTTCGTGGCCGGCAAGCGGGTACTGGATCTATTCAGCTATGTGGGCGGCTGGGGCGTGCAGGCCGCGGCCCACGGCGCCAGCGAGGTGCTCTGCGTGGATGCCTCCGCCCCGGCGCTCGAGCGCGTCGCCGAGAATGCCGCGCTCAACGGCCTCCACGAGCGGGTGTCGGTAGGCGAGGGCGATGCCTTCGAGGCCCTGGCGGCCCTCAAGGCGGAGGGAGAGCAGTTCGACGTGGTGATCCTCGACCCGCCCGCCTTCATCAAGAAGCGCAAGGATATCCCCAATGGCGAGCGTGCCTACGGCAAGCTCAACCGCGAGGCGATGCGCCTGCTCGGGCGCGACGGCCTGCTGCTCTCCGCGTCCTGCTCCATGCACCTGGCGCCGGAGCGCCTGGTGGACGTGGTGCGGGGTGCGGTGCGTCATCAGGACCGCCAGGGCCAGATCCTCTTCCAGGGCCACCAGGGGCCGGATCACCCGGTGCATCCGGCGATTCCCGAGACCAGCTACCTCAAGGCGCTGGGCGTGCGGGTCTTCCGGGACTGATATGGCGGGCGAGGGGGTGCGGGTCTTCGCCCACAGCAATGCGCTGCTGGTCAGCCATGTGCGCAACCTGCTCGAGGCGGCGGGGATCCCGGCCCAGCTGCGCAACATGACCCTGGGTGGTGGCGCCGGCGAGCTGCCGCTGGGGGAGTGCGAGCCCGAGGTGTGGGTAATGCCCCACAACCGCGAGCGGGCCGAGACGCTGATCCGCCAGGCCCTGGCCGGGGAGGGCGAGGCGCCGGCCTGGCGCTGCCCCGGCTGCGGCGAATCGCTGGAGGGCGTGTTCGAGGCCTGCTGGAACTGTGGGGCGCCTCGTCCCTGAGCCTCGCCCCCCCCGATACCCGAGGAGTCTTCAATGGAGTGGGAGCTGCCCGAGCCCTTCGTCATCGAACTCGTCGTCGAGCCCGCGGCCATCGACGAGTATGACCATGTCAACAACGCCGAGTACCTGCGCTGGATCGAGCGGGTGAGCTGGGCCCACTCCGACGCCCTGGGGCTCACCCTGGCGCGCTACCGGGAGCTGGATCGCGGCATGGCGGTACATCGCCACGAGCTGGACTACCTGGCCCCGGCCTTCGCCGGCGACCGTCTGGCCATGGCCACCTGGATCATCGACGATGACAGCCGCCTGACCCTGACCCGCCGCTTTCAGCTGATCCGCCCCGCCGACGGTCGCACCCTGCTGCGGGCCCGTACCCGCTTCGCCTGCATCGAGCTGTCGAGCGGCCGCCCGCGGCGCCTGCCCGAGGAGTATCGGCGCATCTACGGTGAGGCCGCCGTCGCCGAGTGATCCCTCGGCGGATAGCCGCAGTAGCCCTGACCCCGGTCGCCTTGACGGGGTGCGCGCGTTACCATAGCGGCCATTTACGAACCGCAGAGTCCGCCTACCCCATGAGTGCAGCATCCGAGAAGACCCGCGTTCTGACCGGCATCACCACCACCGGTACCCCCCACCTGGGCAACTACGTCGGCGCCATCAAGCCCGCCATCGAGGCGAGCCAGGATCCCAACGTGCAGTCCTACTACTTCCTCGCCGACCTGCATGCGCTGATCAAGTGCCAGGACCCGCGGCGGGTGCAGGAGTCGCGCCTGGAGATCGCCGCCACCTGGCTGGCGCTGGGCCTGGATACCGACAACGCCATCTTCTACCGCCAGTCGGACATCCCCGAGATCCCCGAGCTGACCTGGATGCTCTCCTGCGTCTGCGCCAAGGGGCTGATGAACCGCGCCCACGCCTACAAGGCGTCGGTGGCGGAGAACGAGGCCGCCGGCAACCAGGACCCCGACAAGGGCATCACCATGGGGCTGTTCGGCTACCCGGTGCTGATGGCCGCGGATATCCTGATGTTCAATGCCAACAAGGTGCCGGTGGGACGCGACCAGATCCAGCATATCGAGATGGCCCGCGACATGGCCGGGCGCTTCAACCACCTCTACAAGGGGCAGTACTTCTCCCTGCCCGAGGCGGCGGTGGACGAGAAGGTGGAGGTGCTGGGCGGCCTGGACGGGCGCAAGATGTCCAAGAGCTACAACAACACCATCCCGCTGTTCGTCTCCGAGAAGAAGCTGCTGAAGCTGGTGCGCAAGATCAAGACCAACTCCCTGGAGCCCGGCGAGCCCAAGGACCCCGACACCTGCACCCTGTTCCAGATCTTCTCCGCCTTCGCCAGCGCCGAGGAGACCGCGGCCATGCGCGACGAGTACGCCAACGGCATCGGCTGGGGCGAGGCCAAGAATCGTGTCTTCGAATACCTCGATGAGCACCTGCGCGAGCCTCGCGAGCGCTACCAGGCGCTGCTGGAAGATCCGGGGCATATCGAGCAGGTGCTGCTGAAGGGGGCCGAGCGTGCCCGTGCCGAGGCCGCCCCGCTGATGGATCGCCTGCGCCAGGCCGCGGGGCTGGGCCGCTTCGTCTGAGGCGACGCCCTGCCGATCGTGGTGGCGGGCGCCTTCGGGCGCCCGCTGGCGTTGGCGGCCGGGGGGATTGCTTATTCATTTTTGGAATCAATTCTTTCGTTTAAATGCTTTTACGTGCTTTTTCGGGATCGTTACCATGGCCGGTCACCCGGGCTCCCCGCCCTGACGACTTCGAGAGAGCACGCCATGAGTGAACTCGCCCTGACGCAACGACCCCGCCTCTCCCTGCCGCTGCTGGCCGCCGCCGGCCTGGTCGCCGCCGCCCTGGTGGTCGGCAGCGTTTTCGGCATCCGCCTCGGTGCCCTGATGCTGGTCGGCGGCCTGCTGGGCATGGTCCTCTACCATGCCGCCTTCGGTTTCACCGCCGCCTGGCGGGTCTTCATCACCGAGCGCCGCGGCCGCGGCCTGCGCGCCCAGATGGTGATGCTGGCCATCGCGGTGCTGCTGTTCTTCCCGGCGCTGGGTGCCGGCAGCCTGTTCGGCCAGCCGGTCTATGGCTACGTGTCGCCGATCGGCGTCTCGGTAGTGTTCGGTGCCTTCCTGTTCGGCATCGGCATGCAACTGGGCGGCGGTTGCGCCTCCGGCACCCTGTTCACCGCCGGCGGCGGCAACGCGCGCATGCTGATCACCCTGGCGTTCTTCATCGTCGGCTCGCTGATCGGCACCGCCCACTTCAGCTGGTGGCAGAGCCTGCCGGCCTTCCAGCCGGTGTCGCTGGTCAACGAGTTCGGCGCCGGTGGCGGTATCGTCGTGAGCCTGGCGCTGTTCGCCGTCATCGCCGCCTTCACCGTGCTGATGGAGAGGCGCCGCCATGGCCAGTTGGAGCGGGCCCCGACCATCGACGCCGGCAACCGGCGCTGGCTCACCGGCCCCTGGCCGCTGCTGTTTGGCGCCGTGGCCCTGGCGCTGCTGAACTTCGCCACCCTGGCCCTGGCCGGCCGACCCTGGGGCATCACGTCGGCCTTCGCGCTGTGGGGCGCCAAGGGCTTCGAGGCGCTGGGCGGCGACGTCAGCCAGTGGGGCTACTGGCAGGCGAGCTGGAATGCCTCCGCCCTGGAGGCCAGCGTATGGAGCGACATCACCACGGTGATGAACGTCGGCATCATGGTCGGCGCCCTGGTGGCGGCGTCCCTGGCCGGCAAGTTTGCCCCCAACTTCCGTATCCCGGCGCGCTCGGTGCTGGCGGCGGTGATCGGCGGCATCATGCTCGGCTATGGTGCCCGCCTGGCCTTCGGCTGCAATATCGGCGCCTACTTCGGCGGCATCGCCTCCGGCAGCCTGCACGGCTGGGTGTGGCTGGTGGCGGCCTTCGCCGGCAACATGCTCGGGGTCAGGCTGCGGCCCTTCTTCTTCACCGGAGAGGCGGCGCTCAAGCCGGCCGCCAAGGGCTGCTGAGCCCGGTCGGTGCTCCGAGATTGTCCCGTGATTGCCCCGTGAAGCGCGCCCCGGCCTCGGCCGGGGCGCGGTCGTTTCGGGCATGGTAGAGTATTCGGGAAGGCGCCGGCAGAGCGCCCACGGCCCGTTCCCGTCAACCGATCGAGAGTCGAGATGACCACCCAATCCAAGCGTCCCCTGTATATCCCCTATGCCGGCCCGCCGCTGCTGGAGATGCCGCTGCTCAACAAGGGCAGCGCCTTCAGCCACGAGGAGCGCATCGAGTTCAATCTGATCGGCCTGCTGCCGCAGTGCGTGGAGACCATCGAGGAGCAGCTGGAGCGGGCCTACCGCCAGTACCGCCAGTGTCAGACCGACCTCGACAAGCACATCTACCTGCGCGCCATCCAGGATGATAACGAGACCCTCTACTACCGATTGGTCTCGGAGCATCTCGAGGAGATGCTGCCGATCATCTATACGCCCACGGTGGGCAAGGCGTGTCAGGAGTTCTCGAACATCTATCGCAATCACCGCGGCCTGTTCATCAACTACGGCGACCGCGACCGCATGGATGACATCCTGCGCTCCTCCACCAAGGATAACGTCAAGGTGATCGTGGTCACCGACGGCGAGCGCATCCTGGGCCTCGGCGACCAGGGCATCGGCGGCATGGGCATTCCCATCGGCAAGCTGGCGCTGTATACCGCCTGTGGCGGCATCAGCCCGGCCTACACCCAGCCGATCATGCTCGACGTGGGCACCAACAACCAGGCGCTGCTCGACGACCCCATGTACATGGGGTGGCGTCATCCGCGCATCTCCCAGGAGGAGTACGACGCCTTCATCGCCGAGTTCATCGCCGCCGTGAAGCGGCGCTGGCCCAGGGTGCTGCTGCAGTTCGAGGACTTCGCTCAGGCCAACGCCGTGCCGCTGCTCACGCGCTACCGCGACGAGCTGTGCTGCTTCAACGACGACGTCCAGGGCACCGCCTCGGTGGTGGTGGGCACCCTGATGGCGGCCTGCCAGGCGCGTGGTGAGGGCATCGCCCAGCAGCGCGTGGTGTTCGTGGGCGCCGGTTCCGCCGGCTGCGGCATCGCCGAGCAGGTGGTGGTGGCCATGCAGGCCGAGGGCCTCACCGACCGCGAGGCCCGCGCCCGTATCTACATGGTCGACCGCGAGGGGCTGGTCACCGACGACCAGGAGTGGCTGCGCGACTTCCAGAGCCGCCTGGCCCACGAGGCGGCGCTCACCGAGGGCTGGAGCGGGCAGGAACTGGTAGAAACGGTCCATCGGGTCAGGCCCACGGTGCTGATCGGCGTTTGCGGGCGACCGGGAATCTTCACCGAGGAGGTGGTGCGTACCATGCATGCCGGCTGCGAGACGCCGGTGATCATGCCGCTCTCCAATCCCACTTCCCAGGCCGAGGCGCTGCCCGAAGACGTGATTCGCTGGACCGACGGTGCGGCGCTGGTCGCCACCGGCAGCCCCTTCCCGCCGGTGGAGCATGAGGGACGCGTCATCCCCATCGCCCAGTGCAACAACGCCTATATCTTCCCCGGCATCGGCCTGGGGGTGGTGGCCTCGGGCGCGCGGCGGGTGACCGACGACATGCTGATGTCCGCCTCCCGGGCGCTGGCCCGCGAGGCGCCCATCGTCAAGGCGGGCGAGGGGGCGCTGCTGCCGCCGCTCGCCAAGATCCGCGAGCTCTCCAAGGCCATCGCCTTCGACGTGGCCGGCCAGGCCCAGGGCGAGGGCGTGGCGCTGAAGACCAATGGCATCAAGCTGCGCGAGGCCATCGAGCGCAACAGCTGGACGCCGGAGTACAGGCGTTATCGTCGCCGCTCCTTCTGATAGTGCACTGATTCATTACTGCGCTCGATATCCTGGCCGCCGGCGGTGCTCGCAATCCTCATTGAGCGGCCTGCCAACTCCGGTTGCTCTGCTCCGGCGGCGGCCAGCCTATCTTCGCTCGTGACATGAATCAGAAGCACTATCCCAGTTAATCGATAAAGGCCCCGCCGGCTGAATGAACCGTCCAACTATTGGGGGTCAGTTCAAACCGGCGGGGCCTTTTGCTTGGGCGATGGGGGGGCGGTTTACGCCGTCCTGTCAGGCCGACCCGATCATCTTGCGCAGCACGTAGTGCAGGATGCCGCCGTGGCGGTAGTACTCGAGCTCGTTGGCGGTGTCGATGCGGCACAGCGCGTCGAGCTTCTTCTCGCCCTTGTCGCTCTTGACGGTGACCTTCACCTGGCCGCCCGGGGTGAGCTCACCGAGCCCTTCGATGGAGACCTGCTCGTCGCCGGTGAGGCCCAGCGACTGGCGGCTCTCGCCCTCGGGGAACTGCAGCGGCACCACCCCCATGCCGATCAGGTTGGAGCGGTGGATGCGCTCGTAGGACTCTGCCAGCACCGCCCGCACCCCGAGAAGGCGGGTGCCCTTGGCGGCCCAGTCGCGGGAGGAGCCGGTGCCGTACTCCTTGCCGGCCACCACCACCAGCGGCGTGCCCTCCTGCTGGTAGCGCATGGCGGCGTCGTAGATCGCCATCTGCTCGCCGGAGGGCACGTGGCGGGTCTCGCCGCCGACCACGCCGTCGAGCATCTCGTTCTTGATGCGCACGTTGGCGAAGGTGCCGCGCATCATGATCTCATGGTTGCCGCGGCGGGAGCCGTAGGAGTTGAAGTCCACCGGCTTGACCCCGCGCTCCTGCAGGTAGCGACCGGCGGGGCTGTCGGGCTTGATGGCGCCGGCCGGCGAGATATGGTCGGTGGTCACCGAATCGCCCAGCATGGCCAGGATGCGTGCCTCCTTGACGTCCTCGATGGCGTCGGGCTCGCGCCCCATGCCCTCGAAGAAGGGCGGGTGCTGGATGTAGGTCGAGTCGTCGGACCACTGGTAGACCTTGCTCCGCGGCACCTCGATGGCCTTCCAGACCTCGTCGCCGTCGAACACCTCGGCGTACTCCTTGCGGAACATCTCGGTGTTGACCTGCTCCACGGCCTCGGCGATCTCCGCCTGGCTCGGCCAGATGTCCTTGAGGTAGACCGGTTCGCCATCCTTGCCGGTACCCAGGGGCTCGCGAGTCAGGTCGAGCTGGACGTTGCCGGCCAGCGCATAGGCGACCACCAGCGGCGGGGAGGCCAGCCAGTTGGTCTTGACCAGCGGGTGCACTCGGCCCTCGAAGTTGCGGTTGCCGGAGAGTACCGAGGCCACGGTGAGGTCGGCCTTGTCGATGGCCTTCTCGATGGGCTCGGCCAGGGGGCCGGAGTTGCCGATGCAGGTGGTGCAGCCGTAGCCCACCAGGTTGAAGCCCAGGGCATTGAGGTCATCCTGCACGCCGCCGGCGGCCAGGTACTCGGTGACCACCTTGGAGCCCGGTGCGAGCGAGGTCTTCACCCACGGCTTGGTGGAGAGTCCCTTCTCGCGGGCCTTGCGGGCCAGCAGGCCGGCGGCCATCATCACGCTGGGGTTGGAGGTGTTGGTGCAGGAGGTGATGGCGGCGATGACCACGGCCCCCGGGTCGAGCCGGAAGGCCTCGCCGTCGAGATCGACGTCCTGGCTGTCGTGGTGTTCGTAGCTCTCCTCGACGCCCACGGCGGTCTGGCCGCCCTCGGACATCAGCTTGCCCTTCTCGGTGGAGGAGAGCGGCTTGCCATCGTCCTCCATGACCTTGGCGAAGGTCGACTTCATGTCCTTGAGCGCCACTCGGTCCTGGGGCCGCTTGGGGCCGGCCAGGCTGGCCTCGACCTCGGTCATGTCCAGCGCCAGGGTGTCGCTGAACACCGGCTCGTCGCCGGGCTCGCGCCACAGTCCCTGGGCCTTGCTGTAGGACTCCACCAGCGCCAGCTGGGCGTCGTCGCGGCCGGTGAGGCGCATGTAGGTCAGGGTCTCGTCGTCCACCGGGAAGAAGCCGCAGGTGGCGCCGTACTCCGGGGCCATGTTGGCGATGGTGGCGCGGTCGGCCAGCGGCAGGTCCTTGAGACCGTCGCCGTAGAACTCGACGAACTTGCCCACCACGCCATGGTTGCGCAGCATCTGGGTCACGGTGAGCACCAGGTCGGTGGCGGTGATCCCCTCGCGCAGCTTGCCGGTAAGCTTGAAGCCCACCACCTCGGGGATCAGCATGGAGACCGGCTGGCCGAGCATGGCCGCCTCGGCCTCGATGCCGCCCACGCCCCAGCCGAGCACGCCCAGGCCGTTGATCATGGTGGTATGAGAGTCGGTGCCCACCAGGGTGTCCGGGTAGGCCAGGGTCCTGCCGTCCTCGTCCTTCGTCCACACCGTCTTGCCCAGGTACTCGAGGTTGACCTGGTGGCAGATGCCGGTGCCGGGCGGCACCACGCGAAAGTTGTCGAAGGCCTGCTGGCCCCAGCGCAGGAACTCGTAGCGCTCGTGGTTGCGCTCCATCTCGATGGCCACGTTGTCCTTGAACGCCGTGGGGTTGCCGAACTTGTCCACCATCACCGAGTGGTCGATGACCAGGTCCACCGGCGACAGCGGGTTGATGCGCGCAGGGTCCTCTCCCAGGCTCTCCACGGCGGCACGCATGGAGGCGAGATCGACTACCCCGGGCACCCCGGTGAAGTCCTGCATCAGTACACGAGCCGGGCGATAGCCGATCTCGCGGTCGGAGCGGCCCTTCTTCTGCCAGTCGACCAGCGCCTGCATGTCCTGGCGGGAGACGCTCTCGTCATCGGCGAAGCGCAGCTGATTCTCCAGCAGGATCTTGAGGGTCTTGGGCAGGCGGTCGATGCTTCCCAGCGCCTCGGCGGCCTTCGGCAGGCTGTAGTAGTGATAGGTGTTACCCGAGGCCTCGAGGGTCTGCAGGGTGTCGGGAATGGAATCGGTGCTCATCGAAGTCCTCCTCGTCGCGGAGAGTGAACGAACCTTCCTGGTACGCTTGAGAGTACATGGTCATGATAGGCGGGCTTTTCAACCGCTGCCCGGGAGGCGCTTGAAATGCCCCGGGCCCGGCGCCATGTCACCACCCATGCGTCCGTGCTGCCGAGCCGGCAGGATGGCACCAGTCCATGACAGGCCGAGGATGGTCGGGGAGTTCCCATGCATGAAGAGTCGCTTATCCCGCGACGAGTGCGTTGCCCCTACTGCGATGCGCCCTTCGATCTGCTGCTGGATGTCTCCCAGGGCAGCCAGTTCACCTGGGAGGATTGTCACGTCTGCTGCGCGCCGATCCAGGTGCGTATCGATGCCGACCCCGGCGATCCCGAGTCGCTGACGGTGATCCTGGGCCGCGATGACGAGGTGCTCTAGCCGGCCGCGGAGAGGCGCCGCGGCTGCTACAATGGCGCCCCCTTTCTGAACGCTACAGCCACGAGGTTTTCCCATGAGCGATGCGCGTCACGAACGCCTGATCATTCTCGGCTCCGGCCCGGCGGGCTACACCGCCGCGGTCTATGCTGCCCGCGCCAACCTCAAGCCGTTGCTGATCACCGGCATCCAGGCGGGCGGTCAGCTGACCACCACCACCGACGTGGATAACTGGCCCGGCGACGATGCCGGCGTGCAGGGTCCCGAGCTGATGGAGCGCATGCAGCGCCACGCCGAGCGCTTCGACACCGAGGTGCTGTTCGATCACATCAATGAGGTCGAGCTGCGTGAGAAGCCCTATACCCTGAAGGGTGATAGCGGCACCTATACCTGTGACGCCCTGATCATCGCCACCGGCGCCAGCGCCCGCTACCTGGGCCTGCCCTCCGAGCAGGCGTTCATGGGCCAGGGCGTGTCGGCCTGCGCGACCTGCGATGGCTTCTTCTACCGCAACCAGCAGGTGGTCGTGGTGGGCGGCGGCAACACCGCCGTGGAGGAGGCGCTCTACCTGGCCAACATCGCCTCCAAGGTGACCCTGGTGCACCGTCGCGACAGCCTGCGCTCGGAGAAGATCCTCCAGGACAAGCTCTTTCAGAAAGCTGAGGAGGGCAAGGTGGTGCTGGAGTGGAACCACACCCTGGACGAGGTGCTGGGCGACAACACCGGGGTAACCGGCGTGCGCCTCAAGTCCACCGAGAGCGGCGAGACGAAGGAGATTGCCGCGCCGGGCGTGTTCATCGCCATCGGCCATAGCCCCAACACCGGCATCTTCGAGGGGCAGCTGGAAATGAGCGGGGGTTATATCCGGGTCAAGTCGGGCCTCGACGGCAACGCCACCGCTACCAGCGTGCCGGGCGTGTTTGCCGCCGGCGATGTCATGGATCATGTCTACCGCCAGGCGATCACCTCTGCTGGCAGCGGCTGCATGGCCGCCCTGGACGCCGAGCGCTACCTGGACGAGGTGTAACGGCGGCGAGTGCCGAGCGTGACGTGGCCTCGCTGCCTAATGTGGCATGAGGTCGCGGCTTACCCGGCGACAGGCCTGTACGGGGGCGCTGTAAACCCCTCCCTGGGCGCTACCGACGCCATCCCTGGCGTAGGACCCCCTGCCAGGCCTGTCCCCGGCGCCGCTCGCCTAGGTGCCGCCGCTTATCGTCCCTTGCTCCTTACCCCTTGAAGCTGGGGTCAATAGTGCGGCGGCAGCTCGTCCTCGGGGCGAGGTTGCGCCGCGTCACCCTCCTGCAGCGCCCGCTGCTGCTCGCGGATCTTCTGCTGCATCAGTGCATTGATGCGCTCCAGCCTGGTCAGGCGCGTCTCCTGGGCGGCGACGGCCTGGTCCAGGGTGTCCAGCCAGTGCTCCTGATAGGCGATACGGCTCTCCAGCGCCTCCAGGCGCTCGTTCAGGGCGTCGGACGCCTGTGTCTTGCTCATGCTAGAATCCTGTCGCTGTGTGTCACCGTTCACCTTGGCACCTTCCCGTGGTTGTTAACACTGGTTGTCAACATCGTTCATTACCAACAAGAGAGTCATTCGAGTCCATGAATCGCAAGGTCATGTTTCGCTGTAGTCTGGTCAGCCTGCTGCTCGCCGCCCCGGCGCCGCTGCTGATCGCCCTGTTCATTCATCTGGCCGGCGGCGCCCTGTCGGAGGCGCTGTTCGACAGCCTGCGCATCGGTGGCGTGGCCGTGGTCTATGCCGCCGCGGCGCTGGCGGTCTTCCTGGTGCTGCTGGTCGCCACCCTGGCGGTCAATGCCCTTAGCCCCCAGCTGGTCAACTTGGCCGAGATCGAGAGCGACGACCGCGAGCTCGGCGAGGTGAAGTGGTTCAACGTCAACAAGGGGTACGGTTTCATCACCCGCGACAGCGGCGAGGATGTCTTCGTCCACTTCCGCGCCATCCGCGGCCGCGGCCATCGCACCCTGGCCGAGGGCCAGAAGGTGCGCTATCACGTGGTGGAGAACGAGAAGGGGCTGCAGGCCGACGACGTTACTGTGATCACCTAGCCACTCGGCCGTGCCCGGCGGCGTTCCGTCCGTCGGTGCGGCCTGCGTCACCCCGGCTTTCGTCCGACACGACATCGCCCCGCACTCGCGGGGCGATGTCGTTTGCGGCTACTGGCCGGAGTCGGGCCAGTGGATCTCCTCCTCGCGGCCGTCGGGGAGCACCCGCAGGAAGCGGTCGGGCTCGTCGCCGGGCTGCCAGCCGCCCAGCGAGCAGCGTACCTCGCTTCCCAGGTGCCTGGCGGCGGCGCGGGCGCAGGCCGCGTCGTCGGGCCAGGGGGTCTCCGCGCTGTCGAACCACAGGCTGGCAAAGCCGTCGGCGGCGCGCTCCATCAGCAGCACCGGGATCGCGTGCTCCCCCACAAGGCCGCTGCTGCGCCACTTGCCCTTGCCGACGGGGGTCAGGGGCTCGGCGCCGATGGCCATACCCAGCCACTCGTTCAGCGACGCCATGGGGGCCTTGGCCAGGTAGATCTCGATATCGGGGTAGCGGGTTTCGCTGTCAGCTGTCATGGAAGCCTCAGGGTCAGGCGCTGCCGTTGATGAACAGGTGCTTCATGACCGCCTCGTAGATGCGGCTCAGCTCGTCCAGGTCGGCGGCGCGTATCCGCTCGTTGGCCTGGTGGATGGTGGCGTTGAGGGGCCCGAGCTCCACCACCTGGCTGCCCAGGGTGGCGATGAAGCGCCCATCGGAGGTGCCGCCGCTGGTGGAGAGCTCCGGCGCCTGGCCGGTGACCTCCTCCACGCCGCGCACCGCCGCCTCCACGAGCTCACCCTCGGCGGTGAGGAAGGGCTCGCCGTTGAGGGTCCAGTCCAGCTCATAGTCGAGGCCGTGGGCGTCGAGGATGGCCTCGGTGCGTGCCCGGAGCTCCGCGTGGGTGACCTCGGTCGAGAAGCGGAAGTTGAATACCGCCTCCACCTCGCCGGGGATGACGTTGGTGGCACCGGTGCCCGAGCGGAAGTTCGAGACCTGGAAGCTGGTGGCGGGGAAGAAGTCGTTGCCGGCGTCCCAGTGCTCCTGGGTCAGCGCATCCAGCGCGGGCAGCGCCTGGTGGATGGGGTTCTTCGCCAGGTGAGGATAGGCCACGTGGCCCTGCACGCCCCTGATATGCAGCACGCCGCCCAGCGAGCCGCGGCGGCCGTTCTTGATCACGTCGCCCAGTCGGGACGTGGAGGAGGGCTCGCCGACGATGCAGTAGTCGAGGCGCTCGTGGCGCTCGCGCAGGTGCTCCACCACGGCCCGGGTGCCGTCCATCGCGGGCCCCTCCTCGTCGGAGGTGATCAGGAACCCCAGGCGGCCATGGTGATCGGGGTGGTCCGCCACGAAGCGCTCCACCGCGGTGACCATCGCCGCCAGGCTGCCCTTCATGTCGGCGGCGCCACGGCCCCGCAGCATGCCGTCGTCGTCGATGCAGGGCTCGAAGGGCGGGAAGTCCCAGCGGGTGTGGGGGCCGCTGGGTACCACGTCGGTATGCCCGGCGAAGGCCAGCAGCGGGCCGTGGTGGCCGCGGGTGGCCCAGAAGTTCTCGACGTCGCCGAAGGGCAGGCGTTCGATATGGAAACCGAGCGCCGCGAGGCGCTCGATCATCAACTCCTGACACCCCAGGTCGTCCGGCGTCACCGAGGGGCGCGCCAGCAGGTCGAAGGCGAGCCTCAGGGTGGACGTGAGACCGGCGGGATCAGTTATGGGCATGCAGCGCCTCGTTGAGCGCGATGGCACTCTTGTTGGTCAGGCACTCGATGCGGCCGTTCTGGGAGTTGCGGCGCAGCAGCAGGTCGTCCTGGTTGGCCAGCTCGCGGGCGGCCACGGTCTTGACCTCCTGGCCCTGGTCGTCGAGCAGGGTGATCTTGGCGCCGGCGGTGAGATAGAGGCCCGCCTCCACAGTGCAGCGGTCGCCCAGGGGGATGCCGATGCCGGCATTGGCACCGATCAGGCAGCCCTCGCCGACCTTGATCACGATATTGCCGCCGCCGGAGAGGGTGCCCATGGTGGAGCAGCCGCCGCCGAGGTCCGAGCCCTTGCCGACCATCACGCCGGCGGAGATGCGGCCCTCGATCATGCCCGGCCCCTCGGTGCCGGCGTTGAAGTTGACGAAGCCCTCGTGCATCACCGTGGTGCCCTCGCCCAGGTAGGCACCCAGGCGCACCCGGGCGGTGTCGGCGATGCGCACGCCACTCGGTACCACGTAGTCGGTCATCTTGGGGAACTTGTCGACGCAATCCACGGAGAGCGGGCGGCCCTCCAGTCGTGCCTTGAGGCGGCGAGCGGGCAGCTCCTGGACGTCGATGGCGCCTTCGCTGGTCCAGGCGATATTGCGCAGCAGGCCGAACATGCCGGTGAGGTCGAGGCCGTGGGGCTGGACCAGGCGGTGGGAGAGCAGGTGCAGCTTGAGGTAGACCTCGGGCGCGCCCTGGGGAGGCTGGTCCTCGGCGATGAACATCGCCACCAGCGGGCGTGTCGCGCCGGCGAAGGCCTCGGCCAGTTCCGCCTGCTCGGGGTGGCCGGCGGCCTTGAGGGCGCCGGCCAGCTCGGCGCACTGCTCGGGCAGGAAGCTCACCGCGGCGTTGCCCGCCGGCACGTCCAGCACCCGTTTGACCGCCTCGACCAGGCCGTCGTCGGGATTCAGCAGCGGGGCGGGGTAGTAGATCTCCAGCCAGTCGCCCTGGGTATTCTGGGTGCCGGTTCCGAGTGCAAAGCTCAGCATGTCGAGAGTCCTCGTGGGTCGAGTGTGAATAACGTGGGTCGTGAGAGTCGGGGGTCAGCCCTGGAGGTCATCGTAGTCGCCATCGCGGTAGCCGACGCGGATCTCCTCGCCGGTATCCAGCAGCGGGCGCTTGAGCAGGGTGGGGTGGGCGAGCAGCAGCTCGCGGGCACTGTTGGCGTCCACCTCCCGCTTTTCCTCGTCGGGCAGGTTGCGCCAGGTGGTGCTGCGCTTGTTGAGCGCCGTGAGCACCGGCACCTTGTCGAGGATATGCTCGAGCAGCGGCGCGGAGAGGCCATCCTCGCGCAGGTCATGGAACTGGTAGGGAACCCCGGAGCCATCCATCGCCTTGCGCGCGCGGCGACAGGTGTCGCAGTTCTTGATGCCATACAGGGTGAACATCACAGCCTCCTTTCGATGAGGTCGCGGATGCGGCGTGCCGCCTCGGCGGTGGCCCGGGCCTCGGCCACCAGCGCCAGGCGCACGCGGCCGCGGCCGGGGTTGGTGCCGCGCGTGTCGTCGCGGCCCATCCTGTCGTCGGCAGCGGGACGACCCATATAGGAACCGGGCAGCACGCTGACGTTGGCATGGCGCAGCAGCTCCCGTGTAAAGGCCTCATCGTCGCCGCCGGGTACCGCCGGCCACAGGTAGAAGCTCGCCTCGGGGGCGGGGAAGTCCATCACCGGGGCGAGGATCTCGGTCACCGCGGCGAACTTCTCGCGATAGGCATCGCGGTTGGCGCGGACATGGGCCTCGTCGCTCCAGGCGGCGATCGAGGCCTGCTGCAGCGGCAGCGCCATGGCGCAGCCGTGATAGGTGCGGTAGCGCTTGAAGGGGGCGATCAGGTCGGCGTCGCCGGCCACGAAGCCGGAGCGCAGCCCCGGCAGGTTGGAACGCTTGGAGAGCGAGTGGAACACCAGGCAGCGGCGGTAGTCGTGGCGCCCCAGCGCCGCGCAGGCCTCGAGCAGCCCCGGCGGCGGGGCGGCCTCGTCGAGGTAGAGCTCCGAGTAGCACTCGTCCGAGGCGATGATGAAGTCGTGTTCATCCGCCAGGGCAATGAGTCTCTTGAATTCGTTGAGCGGCGTCACCGCGCCGGTGGGATTGCCCGGCGAGCAGAGGAACAGGATCTGCACCTGGCGCCAGGTGTCGGCGGGCACGGCGTCGAGGTCGGGGCGAAAGCCGTTCTCGGCGCGGCAGTCGAGATAGAGCGGCTCGCCGCCGGCCAGCAGGGTGGCGCCCTCGTAGATCTGGTAGAAGGGGTTGGGCATGGCCACCCTGGCCGGGCGCGTGCGGTCGAGTGCCGCCTGGACGAAGGCGAACAGCGCCTCGCGGGTGCCGTTGACCGGCAGCACCTGGGTCTCGGGGTCGAGCCCGGCGAGACCGAAGCGCCGCGTGGCCCAGTCGCCAATCGCCTCGCGCAGCGCCGGGAGCCCGGCGGTGGCCGGGTAGCGGGCGAAGTCGTCCTGGTGGGCGTGCAGCGCCTCGAGGGCCGCGGCGTAGGGGGCGTGCCGGGGCTCGCCGATGGTCAGCGGGATGTGCGCGAGCTCCTCGGGGGGCGTCACACCGGCCCTGAGGGCGGCCAGCCGCTCGAAGGGGTAGGGCTTGAGGGCGTCGAGATCGGGGTTCATGGGGGTCCAGGCGCGCCTCTGGGCCGTGGCCTCGGGCGTCGTTATGTGGGTCGTTGTCGGAGAAGGGGCTCGATTATAGGGAAGCCCGCAGTAGGCCTCAAACGCGAGGCCATGCACGAGGGGCGCCGGGGACAGGTCGTAGAGGAGGTCCTACGCCAGGGATGGCGTCGGTAGCGTACAGGGAAGTATTCACAGCGCCTCCTCGCAGACCTGTCGACGGATCAGCCCCGAGCACCTCTGCACGTAACTTGCGACCTCAGCCGGAGACATCCAGCACCTCCACCAGGCGCTCGCGCAGCCGTGCCTGGCGCTCGGGGTCGGTGAGGGGCGCCCCGGCCTTGTCGGTGATGAAGAAGACGTCCTCCACCTTCTCGCCGAGGGTGGCGATCTTGGCCGCGGAGAGGGCGATGTCCTGCTCCATGAAGATGCGACCCACCCGGGCCAGCAGGCCGGGGCGGTCGGGCGCGATCAGCTCCAGCAGGGTGCGCTCGTTGGCCGGGTCCTGCTCGATGATCACCTCGGTGGGCACCTTGAAGTGGCGCAGCTGGCGCGGGGTGTGGCGGGTGACGATCTGGGGATAGTCGTCGGGATCGTCGAGCTCCTCCACCAGGTGGGCGCGGATCTCCTCCAGCCGCTCGGGCTCGCGGATCGGGTCGCCATGGTCGTCGAGCACGATGAAGGTGTTCAGCGTCCAGTCGTTGCTGGAGGTGGCGATGCGCGCATCGTGGATGGAGAGGCCGAGCTGGTCCATGGCCGCGGCGGTGGCGGCGAACAGGTCGTCCACCGAGCGGGTGTGGATGAACACCTTGGTGCCGCCTTCCGCCATGCCCTCGGCCGGGGCGCTGAGCAGGATCAGCGGCAGCTGGCTGTCGGCGTGGGCGAGGATGCCCTGGGTCTGCCAGGCGATCTCGCTGGGCGCGTACTGCAGGAAGTAGTCCTCGCCCAGCGACTCCCACAGCCGCCGTACCCGGTCCATGTCGGCGCCCACCGCGGCGAGCAGCGAGAGCGCCTCGTCGCGGGTCTCGTTGACCCAGTCGTTGCGCTCCAGGGGGTTCTCCAGGCCGCGGCGCAGGGCGCGCTTGGTCTCGGTGTGGAGCTGGCGCAGCAGCGAGGCGCGCCAGCCGTTCCACAGCGTGGGGTTGGTGGCGTTGATATCGGCCACGGTCAGCACATAGAGGTAGTCGAGGCGCGTCTCGTCGCCCACCAGGCGGGCGAACTCGGCGATCACGTCGGGGTCGGTGATGTCGCGCTTCTGGGCCACCATGGACATGGTCAGGTGGTGCTCCACCAGCCAGCTCACCAGGCGGGTGTCCCGGGGCGAGAGGCCATGGCGCTCGGCGAAGGCCTCCACGTCGCGGGCGCCGAGCAGCGAGTGGTCGCCGCCGCGCCCCTTGCCGATGTCATGGTAGAGCCCGGCGATCCACAGCAGTTCCAGCTTGGGCAGCTGATGGATGACGTTGGCGGCCACCGGGAAGGTCTCGCGGGCCTCGGGCTTGCGGAAGCCGTGGATGAACTTCAGCAGGCGCAGGGTGTGGGCGTCCACGGTGTAGATATGGAACAGGTCGTGCTGCATCAGCCCCACGGCGCGGCCGAACTCCGGCAGGTACTTGCCCAGCACGCCGTAACGATTCATGCGCCGCAGCTGGCGCGCCACGTTACCACCGGAGCGCAGCAGCTCCATGAACAGGCTCTGGTGGCGCACGTCGTCGCGGTAAAGGCCATCGATCAGGTGGCGATGGTCGCGGATCTGGCGGATGGTGTCGGCCCGCACCCCCTCGATCCTGGGGTGCTCGGCCATCAGCAGGAAGAGTTCGAGCAGCGCCGAGGGGCGGTCGCGGAAGACGGTGCGCGAGCGGGCCTGGATGAAGCCATCCTTGATCTCGAAGCGCTCGTTGAGGGGGGTCACCGGCAGGGCCTCGCCGGCGTGGAGGATCGCCTCGTCGAAGTGCTGCAGCAGCATGTCGTTGAGGCCGGCCAGTGCGGTCACATGGCGATAGTAGCGCTTCATGAACTGCTCGACGGCGAGGCGTTCGGGGCTATCGCGGAAGCCGAACAGCTCGGCGATGGTGCGCTGATGGTCGAACAGCAGGCGGTCCTCGGCACGCTCGGTGAGCATGTGCAGGGCGTAGCGCACCTGCCACAGGAAGGCCTGGCCCTGGCTGAGGATGCGCAGCTCCGGATCGTTCATGAAACCCGTGGCGACCAGGTCCTCGTAGCGCTCGCTGCCGAAGTGCCGCTTGGCCACCCAGCCGATCATCTGGATATCGCGCAACCCACCGGGGGCACTCTTGATGTTGGGCTCCAGGTGGTACTCGGAGTTGTTGTGTCGGTAGTGGCGGTTGATCTGTTCCTGCCACTTGGCCTCGAAGAAGCGGTCTGCCGGCCACACGCGCTCCGGGGCCAGGCGTGCCTTCATCGCCTCGCGCAGGGGCTCGGGGCCGGCGATGGTGCGGCTCTCCAGCAGGTTGGTGATCACCGTGACATCGGCGCCGGCCTCGCGCTCGCAGTCGGCCAGCGAGCGCACGCTGTGGCCGATCTCCAGGCCGATGTCCCACAGGAAGGTGATGAAGGCGGTCAGTGCCTCCCGGTAGGGGGTGTCGTCGTCCTGCTCGAGCAGCAGCAGCAGGTCGACGTCGGAGTGGGGGTGCAGCTCGCCGCGGCCGTAGCCGCCCACGGCGAGCAGGGCCACGCCCTCGTCGGGCCAGGCGTGCTGCTCCCAGGCCACCGCCAACAGCCGGTCCAGGCACCAGGCGCGGCCGTGGACCAGGTCGCGGATATCGGCCCCGGCGCGGAAACGCTCGTCGAGGCGCGCCTGGATCTCGCGCAGTGCCGCCTTGAAGGGGGCGATCGGCGAGCGGCTGCCCGAGAGCTCCTCGCGAAAGCCGTCGACGTCGAACAGTGTCTCGTCCGGCGTGAAGCGGTAGTGGTGGAGCAGCATCGGCTCAGTGCTCGAGGAAGGAGAGGTCTTCGTCGCTGCGTGCGGTCAGCACCTCGACGCCGGACTCGGTGACCAGCAGGGTGTGCTCCCACTGGGCGGAGAGGCTGCGGTCGCGTGTCACCGCGGTCCAGTCGTCGCGCAGCACCTTGGTGCGGTAGCCCCCCACGTTGATCATCGGCTCGATGGTCAGGCACATGCCGGCGGCGAGTTCGATGTCGGCCTCGGGGGCATAGCCGTCGTAGTGCAGCACCTGCGGGTCCTCGTGGAAGCTGGCGCCGATGCCGTGGCCGCAGAAGTCGCGCACCACCGAGTAGCCGTTGGCCTCGGCGTGCTTCTGGATGGCTCGGGCAAGCTCGGAGAGGCGCACGCCCGGGCGCATCAGCGCCATGCTCCGGTAGAGGCACTCCTGGGTGACCCGGCACAGGCGCTCACCCTGGATGGTCTCGCCGATCACGAACATCACGCTGGAGTCGCCGTGGTAGCCGTCGGCGGTCTTCACGGTGATGTCCAGGTTCATGATGTCGCCATTCTTGAGTTTCTTGGCGTCATCGGGGATGCCGTGGCACACCACGTGGTTGATCGAGGTGCACACCGACTTGGGGAAGCCGTGGTAGTTGAGCGGGGCGGGGGTCGAGCCCAACTCGTCGACGATGAAGTCGTGGCACAGGCGGTCGATCTCGCCGGTGGAGATGCCGGCCTTGACGTGGGGGGTGATCATCTCGATCACGCGGGCGGCCTGGCGGCCCGCCTCGCGCATCTTCTCGATCTCGTCGGGCGTCTTGATGGGTACGTTCATGAGGTCTCGGATTCGGGGGTGGGGCGTCCGTGCGATGGAGCGGCACGCGCGCGGACGGCTTCATCTCGGCGTTATTCCATGGTATAAAGCTGCGCGCCTTCCTGCAATCGCCGAGCCCGTCGGCAGCGTCTCTTGCGACCCCCTCGGTCGCGAAGCCGGGCCGGGAGCCCGCGATAGCGAGGGCGTCAATCAACATAACGCCTTGAAAACACACATGCACCGGCACATGGTCCCGGGTGCTGCGGCGTCTCTTGTCGAGATCGAGAGATGCGGCGGTCGGATCCATGGGGTGCATGGAGGCCTAACCCGATATTTCAGGAGTCATCCATGGCACACGTCAACATGCGTGACCTGCTCAAGGCAGGTGCCCACTTCGGTCACCAGACCAAGTACTGGAACCCGAAGATGAGCAAGTTCATCTTCGGCGCCCGCAACAAGATCCACATCATCAACCTCGAGCACACCCTGCCGGCCCTCAACGAGGCGATCGACGTGGTCGAGAAGATGGCCGCGGCCAACAACAAGATCCTGTTCGTCGGCACCAAGCGCAGCGCGAGCAAGATCATCAAGGAAGAGGCCAACCGCGTCGGCCAGCCGTTCGTCAATCACCGCTGGCTCGGCGGCATGCTGACCAACTACAAGACCATCCGCGTTTCCATCAAGCGCCTGCGCGACCTCGAGACCATGCACGAGGACGGCACCTTCGAGAAGCTGACCAAGAAGGAAGTGCTGATGGCGACCCGCGAGCAGGACAAGCTCGAGCGGTCCGTGGGTGGTATCAAGGAGATGGGTGGCCTGCCCGACGCCCTGTTCGTGATCGATGTCGACCATGAGCGCATCGCCATCAACGAGGCGAACAAGCTGGGCATCCCGGTCATCGGCGTGGTGGATACCAACTCCGACCCGGACGGCGTCGACTACGTGATCCCCGGCAACGATGACTCCATCCGTGCCATCCAGATCTACGTCAAGTCCATCGCCGACGCCTGCGCGCGTGCCAAGGAGGGTCGTCCCGACGAGTTCGTCGAGGTGACCGAAGAGCCCGCCGCTCAGGAAAGCGACAGCGCCGCCGAGTGATCGCGGCCCGTCTGATCGGCGGCTGTGGGCGGCCTGTCATGCCGCTGCCATCGATGCCGGTTAGACGAGAAGGGGGCCGCGGCCCCCTTTCTTCTCCGAATTTTCCGGACTCTCCCCCGGGAGGGGTCCGGCCCACTTCCCGAGATATTCAGAGGTGACACCCATGGCAGCTATCAGCGCCTCCCAGGTCAAGGAACTGCGCGAGCGTACCGGGC
The DNA here is from genome assembly GCF_030708455.1 of Halomonas sp. SSL-5. GTDB lineage: Bacteria > Pseudomonadota > Gammaproteobacteria > Pseudomonadales > Halomonadaceae > Halomonas. The sequence continues at coordinate 93,002 of NZ_JAUYWF010000009.1, read as the reverse complement.
TCGGCATGATGGAGTGCAAGAAGGCCCTCACCGAGACCGGCGGTGACATCGATCAGGCCATCGAGAACCTGCGCAAGAATTCCGGTCTCAAGGCCGCCAAGAAGGCCGGTCGTACCGCCGCCGAAGGCATCGTGGTGACCCGCGTGGCCGAGGATGGCAGCTACGGCGTGATGGTCGAGATCAACTCCGAGACCGACTTCGTCGCTCGTGACGATAACTTCACGGCCTTCGCCGAGAAGATCGCCGATGCCTTCTTCGCCGCCAAGAGCGAAGACGTGGCCGCCGTCATGGCCGGCGATCTGGAAACCGCTCGCGAGCAGCTGGTGCAGAAGATCGGCGAGAACATCGGTGTGCGTCGCAGCGTGGTGGTCGAGGCCGGCGCCGGCAACCTGGTGGGCGAGTACGTCCACGGCGGCCGTATCGGCGTGCTGACCGAGCTCAAGGGTGGCAACGCCGAGGTGGCCAAGGACGTCGCCATGCACGTCGCCGCCATCAACCCGGCCGTGGCGCGTCCCGAGGACATGCCCCAGGAGCAGCTGGACGCCGAGAAGGCGATCATCCTGGCCCAGCCCGACATGGCCGGCAAGCCCGAGCAGATCGCCGAGAAGATGGTCCAGGGCCGCCTCAAGAAGTACCTGGCCGAGAACAGCCTGACCGAGCAGCCCTTCGTCAAGAATCAGGACCAGTCCGTGGCCGAGTTTGTCAAGGCGGCCGGCGGCGAGGTGGTCGGCTTCACCCGTTTCGAGGTGGGTGAGGGCATCGAGAAGGAAGAGGTCGACTTCGCCAAGGAAGTGATGGAACAGGCCAAGCGCAGCTGAGGTCTGAAGTTCCGCTAAGATGATGGCGTGCGCGCGAGCGCACGCCTTCGCGTATCCGGCCGGTCGATCCGGTCGCCCCGTCATGCCACCGCTGATGCCCAGGAGATGATGCGATGTCCACATCCGATCACGTCGAAGCGCCCGCCAAGCCACGCTCCCAGAAGTCGAAGTACAAGCGTATCCTGCTCAAGCTCTCCGGCGAGGCGCTGACCGGCGATGCCGAGTTCGGCATCGACCCCAAGGTGCTCGACCGCATGGCGCTGGAGATCGGGCAGCTGGTCGGCATCGGCGTCCAGGTGGGCATCGTGGTCGGTGGCGGCAACCTGTTCCGCGGTGCCGCCCTCCACGAAGCCGGCATGGAGCGGGTCACCGGCGATCACATGGGCATGCTGGCCACGGTGATGAACGCCCTGGCCATGCGCGATGCCCTGGAGCGCTCCAATATCCGCTCGCGGGTGATGTCGGCGATTCCCATGAGCGGCGTGGTGGAGCACTATGATCGGCGGACCGCCATCCGCTATCTCACCTCCGGTGACGTGGTGCTGTTCTCCGCCGGCACCGGCAACCCCTTCTTTACCACCGACTCCGCGGCCTGCCTGCGCGGCATCGAGATCGATGCCGATGTGGTGGTCAAGGCCACCAAGGTGGACGGGGTCTACGACAAGGATCCGGTCAAGTATCCGGACGCGGTCAAGTATGACCAGCTCAGCTACGACGACGCGCTGGCCCAGAAGCTCGGCGTCATGGATTTGACCGCCATCTGCCTGGTGCGGGACCATGACATGCCGGTACGCGTCTTCAACATGAACAAGCCCGGCGCCCTGCTCAACCTGGTGGTGGGCGGCGAGGAAGGCACGCTGATAGACAGAGGCTGATATCGTGATCAATGACATCAAGAAGGACGCAGAGAGCCGGATGAAGAAGAGCGTCGAGGCGCTCCACGGCAACCTGAACAAGATTCGTACCGGGCGTGCCCACTCCAGCATCCTGGATTCGGTGACCGTCGACTATTATGGCAGCCAGGTTCCGCTGAATCAGGTGGCCAACATCAACACCGAGGATGCCCGCACCCTCTCGGTGGTGCCCTGGGAGCAGAGCATGGTGCCCAAGGTCGAGAAGGCGATCATGACCTCCGATCTGGGCCTGAACCCCTCGACCGCCGGCAACAACATCCGCGTGCCGCTGCCGATGCTCACCGAGGAGACCCGCAAGGGCTACATCAAGCAGGCGCGTCATGAGGCCGAGAACTCCCGGGTGGCGGTGCGCAACGTGCGCCGCGACGCCAACGGCGATATCAAGTCCCTGCTCAAGGAGAAGGAGATCAGCGAGGACGAGCAGCGCCAGGCCGAGGAGGCGATCCAGAAGCTGACCGACAAGTACATCGCCGAGATCGACAAGACCCTGGAGTCCAAGGAACACGACCTGATGCAGGTCTGAGGACATCCGCCCGGCCCGCTCGCGGCCGGGCGGCAGCGACACACCCGAAGCGAGACCCCATGACGTCAACGCACTCCCCCGACGCCGGCTCCGATGCCGGCGCTTCTGCCACCACCGAGGCCGGTCTGCCGCGTCACGTGGCGATCATCATGGATGGCAACAATCGCTGGGCCAAGGCCCGCGGCCTCTCCGGCGTGCGTGGCCATCACGCCGGCGTCGAGGCGGTGCGCGCCACCATTCGCCGCGCCGCCGAGCGCGGCGTCGAGACCCTGACCCTGTTCGCCTTCTCCAGCGAGAACTGGAAGCGGCCCAGGGCCGAGGTGAGCGCGCTGATGGAGCTGTTCCTGCTGGCGCTCAAGCGCGAGGTGAACAAGCTGCATGCCAACGGCATCCGGCTGTCGGTGATCGGTGACCTCTCGGGGTTCTCGGACTCGATTCAGAAGCACATCGCCCGGGCCGAGGCTCGCACCCGCGACAACACGCGCCTGCACCTGGTGATCGCCGCCAACTACGGCGGCCACTGGGACCTCGCCCGAGCGGCGCGCCGCCTGGGCGAGCGGGTCGCCGCGGGCGAGCTGGCACCGGCGGACATCGACGAGGCCGCCTTCGCCGGCCAGCTGAGCCTTGCCGGGGTGGCGCCGGTGGACCTGTGCATCCGCACCAGCGGTGAGCAGCGCATCTCCAACTTCGTGCTCTGGGAGCTGGCCTACGCCGAACTGTACTTCACGCAGCGCCTGTGGCCCGATTTCGACGCCGACGCCTTCGATGCGGCACTGGAAGACTTCCGGCGCCGCAAGCGGCGCTTCGGCATGACCGATGACCAGATCGACGAGGCACAAGGTGCTTAGACAGCGCATCATCACCGCCGCCTGGCTGGCACCGCTGATGCTGGTCGGCCTGTTCGGCCTCACCGGTGGCGCCTTCGCGCTCTTCACCGCGGCCATCGTGCTGCTGGGCGGCTGGGAGTGGACCAACCTGGCCGGCATCGCCGAGCGTGGGCGTCGCCTGGGGCTGGTCGGCGTGCTGGCCGTGGCCATGGCGCTGCTGTGGGTCAGCGGAGCCATCCAGGCCGCCTGGCCGCTATGGCTGGGCCTGGCCGGCTGGGCGCTCAACCTCACCTGGGTCACCCGTTACCCCGAGCGCACGAATCAGTGGTCGTCCTCCTCCAGGCGCCTGGCCATGGGCCTTTGGGTGCTGCTGCCCGCCTGGGTGGGGCTCAATGTATTGCGCGAGACCGGGGGCCTCTGGCTGCTCTTCGTGCTGCTGCTGGTGTGGAGCGCCGACATCGGTGCCTACTTCGCCGGCCGCGCCTTCGGGCGCCAGAAACTGGCGCCGCGGGTCAGTCCCGGCAAGAGCTGGGAGGGCGTGCTCGGCGGCATGGCGGCCACGCTGGCCCTGGCCCTGGTGTTCGCCATTGGCCAGGGACTGGTCGCGGTCGATGCCGCCCTGCTGGTGCTGACCACCCTGGCGGTGACCCTGGTCTCGGTGCTCGGCGACCTGCTCGAGAGCATGCTCAAGCGCCATCGCGGCATCAAGGATTCCAGCAACCTGCTGCCCGGCCACGGCGGGGTGCTCGACCGCATCGATAGCCTGACCGCCGCGTTGCCGCTGTTCGCCCTGCTCGCACCGGGGGTGATCTAGCATGGCAAGCGATACTGCCCCGCAGCGTCAGGGGGTCACCGTGCTGGGCGCCACCGGCTCCATCGGCACCAGCACCCTGGATGTGATCGAGCGCCATCCCGAGCGCTACCGCCTCCACGCCCTCACCGCCCATCGCTCCCGCGAGGCGCTGCTGGCGCTGTGCCGGCGTCACCGACCTACGCTGGCGGTGCTCGAGCGTGAGGCCGACGCCGCCTGGCTGCGCGAGCGCCTGGCCGATGCCGGCATCGCCACCGAGGTGCGCAGCGGCGCCGCGGCGCTGGTGGAGGTGGCCGAGGCCACCGAGGCCGAGGTGGTGATGTCGGCCATCGTGGGTGCCGCGGGCCTGCTGCCGACCCTCGCCGCGGTGCGCGCCGGCAAGCGGGTGCTGCTGGCCAACAAGGAAGCCCTGGTGATGTCCGGGGCGCTGTTCATGGAGGCGGTGACGCACCATGGTGCCACCCTGCTGCCCATCGACTCCGAACATAATGCCATCTACCAGTGTCTACCCGTGGAGCATCGTGGCGGCCTGGCGCGTCACGGGGTGACCCAGCTGCTGCTGACCGCCTCCGGCGGCCCCTTCCGAGGTTGGTCGGCCGAGGCGCTGGCCGGGGTCACGCCCGCCCAGGCCTGCGCCCACCCCAACTGGAGCATGGGGCAGAAGATCTCGGTGGACAGCGCCACCCTGATGAACAAGGGGCTCGAGCTGATCGAGGCGTGCTGGCTGTTCGATGCGCGCCCCGACCAGGTTCAGGTGGTGGTGCACCCGCAGAGCGTGATCCACTCCATGGCCGCCTACAGCGACGGCTCGGTGATCGCCCAGCTCGGCAATCCCGACATGCGCACGCCCATCGCCTATGGGCTGGCCTGGCCCGAGCGCATCGACGCCGGCGTGCGCTCGCTGGCCCTCTTTCAGGTCGCGCGACTCGACTTCGAGCCGCCCGACGAGATCGCCTTTCCCTGCCTGCGCCTGGCCCGGGAGGCCATGGCGGCCGGCGGCACGGCGCCGGCGGTGCTCAATGCCGCCAACGAGGTGGCGGTGGCGGCCTTCCTGGCCGGGCGGCTGCCCTTCACCGGTATCGCCGAGCTGGTGGCGAGGGTGCGTGACGCCGAGCCGGTGCGGCCGGCCGATGAGCTCGAGGCGGTCCTCGAGGCCGATGCCCGGGCGCGGCGGGCCGCCGAGATCTACCTGGCACGCCTGTGAGGTGAGGCCACTTATTCATGAGGTTAGCCATGCCGTCAGGAGGAGAGTGACTTGGGCGTGATCCAGAATATCCTGGCCGTGATCGTGGTACTGGGCCTGCTGATCACCTTCCACGAGTTCGGCCACTTCTGGGTGGCCCGGCGTTGCGGGGTGAAGGTATTGCGCTTCTCGGTGGGCTTCGGCACGCCGATCTGGTCGCGGCGTGACCGCCACGGCACCGAGTTCGCCATCGCCGCCATCCCGCTTGGCGGCTACGTCAAGATGCTCGACGAGCGTGAGGGAGAGGTGCCGCCCGGGGAACTCGACCGCGCCTTCAATCGCAAGAATGTCTGGCAGCGCATCGCCATCGTCGCCGCCGGTCCCCTGGCCAACTTCCTCCTCGCCCTGGTGGCCTACTGGGCGCTGTTCGTGGCCGGCACCACCACGGTGGCGCCGGTGATCGGGGAGGTGACGCCGGGCTCGCCCGCCGAGCGGGGCGGCCTGGAGGCCGGGCACGAGATCACCGCGGTACAGGGCGAGGCGGTGCGCGGCTGGGACGAGATCAACCTCAAGCTGGTGGCCGCCATCGGCATGAGCGGCGAGCTCACCCTCGACACCCGCAGCGACGCGACCACGGAGCCCCGGGAGTATCGTCTACCGGTGGAGAACTGGCTGGTGCGCCAGGATCCTCCGCAGCCGCTGCCGAGCCTCGGGGTGACCCCCTGGCGGCCGCCGATGCCGGCGGTGCTGGGCCAGGTGATTGAGGGCGAGGCCGCCGCCGAGGCGGGGCTGGCGCCCGGCGACGAGATCCTCGCGGTGGCGGGCGAGCCGGTGGACGACTGGATCGCGTTCGTCGATGTCGTGCGTGGCAGCCCGGGGGAGACCCTGGAGCTCTCGGTGCGCCGCGACGGCGAGACGCTGACCCTTGCGGTGTCGCCCCGCGAGAACACCCTCGAGGAGGGCGTGACCATCGGTTACATCGGCGCCGGAGTGGCGCCGGTGGAGTGGCCCGAGGAGTATCGCCGCGAGATCCGCTACGGGCCGGTGGCCGCGGTGGGCGAGGCCTTCGCGCGCACCGGCGAGATGATCACGCTGACCTTCGATGCGGTGCGCAAGATGCTGGTGGGGCTGATCTCGCCCTCCAACCTCTCGGGGCCGATCACCATCGCTCAGATCTCCGGCGACTCGGCGCGTGCCGGCCTGGAGAGCTTCGTCGGCTTCCTGGCCTACCTGTCGATCAGCCTGGGGGTGCTCAACCTGCTGCCGATTCCGGTGCTGGATGGTGGCCACCTGCTCTACTATGCCATGGAGGTGGTTCGCGGTCGGCCGGTCTCGGAGCGCACCCAGGCCATCGGCCTGCGCATCGGCCTGGCGCTGGTGGGTACCCTGATGTTGATGGCGATCTATTTCGACCTGATGCGGCTCTGGTAGGCCGTCCCTCGCCTTGTCAGTGGGCTGCACAAGTGTATAAGGTGCCTGTCTGGACAGGTTTGGCAGATCAACGCGAGCGAATCGACTGCATGAAAATCAAGACCATCGGACTGGCGGCACTGCTGCTTGCCGGGGCCAGCGTGGCCCAGGCGGAACCTTTCGACGTTGCCGACATTCGGGTGGAGGGCCTGCAGCGCATCTCTGCCGCCTCCGTCTTCAACGCCTTTCCTGTCACCGCCCGGGATCGCGTCGACGAGCGTGAGCTCGCCGAGGCGGCACGCGAGCTGTTCGCCACCGGCCTGTTCGAGGATGTCAGGCTGGCCCGCGAGGGCGACGTGCTGATCATCCAGGTGGTCGAGCGCCCCACCATCAGCCGCCTCAATATCGACGGCAACCGCCAGCTCGATGAAGACCAGCTGCGCCAGGGGCTGCGCGAGGCCGGCCTCGAGGAGGGGCAGGTGTTGCAGCTCTCCACCCTGGAGGAGATCGAGCGCGAGCTCGAAGGCGTCTATCAGGCCCAGGGGCGCTACAGCGCCGGCATCGAGACCAGTGTGCGCGAGATCGACGAGGGCCGTGTTCAGGTCGACATCGACATCGACGAAGGGGCGGTGGCCAAGATCCGCCAGATCAATATCGTCGGCAACCAGGCGTTCGACGACGAGACCCTGCGCGAGGTGTTCGAGCTCAACGACCGTCCGGGTCGCATCTTCGGCTGGTTCTCCAAGGATGAGTACTCCCGGGAGGCGCTGGCCGGCGACCTCGAGCGGCTGCGCTCCTTCTATCTGGACCGTGGCTATGTCAACTTCAACGTCGAGTCGACCCAGGTCTCGATCAGCCCCGACAAGTCCGAGATCTTCGTCACCATCAACGTCGACGAGGGCGGCGAGTACCGGCTTGGCGACGTGCGATTCGTGGGCGACCTGACGATCAGCGAGCGCGAGGCGCGTGAGCTGCTGGAGGTCACCCCGGGCGAGACCTTCTCGCGCAGCGATGTCACCGCCTCCACCGAGGCGCTGCGTGCCCGCCTGGGTGCCGACGGCTACGCCTTCGCCAGCGTCGATGGCATTCCCGAGACCTCTGCCGATGGCGAGACCGTCGACCTGGTGTTCCGGGTCGATCCGGGCCGTCGCGCCTATGTGCGGCGCATCGAGTTCGTCGGCAATACCACCACCATGGACGAGGTGCTGCGCCGCGAGATGACCCAGATGGAGGGCGCGCCGGCCTCCACCGAGGCGATCAGTCAGTCCCAGCAGCGCCTGGAGCGCCTGGGCTTCTTCAAGCAGGTCGAGGTGGAGACCCAGCCGGTGGCCGGCGAGCCGGACAAGCTCGACGTCACCTATAGCGTCGAGGAGCAGCCCTCAGGCTCCATCTCCGCCAGCATCGGCTTCTCCCAGAGCGCCGGCGTCATCTACGGGGTGGGCCTCTCCCAGAGCAACTTCCTGGGCACCGGCAACCGGGTGAACATCGGCGCCCAGCGCAGCGATACCTTCACCAGCATCAACTTCGGCTTCACCGATCCCTACTGGACCATGGACGGGATCTCCCGGGGCTATAACCTCTACTATCGCGAGTCCGACTACGAGGACTCCGACATCTCCACCTACTCCACCGACGCCTACGGTGCCGGGATCAACTTCGGCTATCCGATCAACGAGATCACGCGCCTCAACTTCGGCACCGCGGTGGAGGACCTGACCATCAAGACCTACAACGACACGGCGTCGGAGATCAAACGCTATGTCGACGACCAGGGTGCCGACGGCCAGGCCCTGAAGCTGACCGCCAGCTGGACCCGCAACAACCTCAACCGTGGCATCATGCCCACCGACGGCAGCTACCAGCGCCTCTCGCTGGAGTCCGCGGTGCCGGGCAGCGACGCCGAATACGCCAAGCTGCGCGCCGAGGCTCGCCAGCTCTTCGCGCTGGACGACAACCACGACTGGGCGCTGAAGTTCAGCGGCGAGCTGGGTTATGCCGATACCCTGGGCGGCAGCGACCCCTATCCGTTCTACGAGAACTTCTATGCCGGGGGCCTGGGCTCGGTGCGCGGCTTCACCGGCAATACCCTGGGTCAGCCCACCACGCCGCCGAATGATAGCTCCACCCGCGATCGCACCCTGGGCGGTAACGTGCTGGTGCAGGGCAGCGCCGAGCTGATCTTCCCGACCCCCTTCATCGAGGACCAGCGCACGGTGCAGAGCTCGCTGTTCATCGACGGCGGCAACACCTTCCTCACCGACTGCTACCCGGTGGAGGATGGTCGTACCTCCAGCTGCAACTCGGGGGTCGACCTCGGCGACCTGCGCTACAGCGTCGGCCTGGGACTCTCCTGGCTGACCCCGGTGGGCCCGCTGACCTTCAGTGTCGCCGAGCCGCTCAACGACGAGAGCGGCGACGATACCCAGTTCTTCCAGTTCTCCCTCGGTCAGACCTTCTGACCGAGGATCGACACCCCAGATCCTCGGCCGCCGCCGCCGGCGGCCCCAACAGGAGTCCTACCATGCGCAAGTTGACCGCCGCCTTCGCTCTTTTGATGATCTCCGCCATCGCCCTGCCGGCCCTGGCCGCCGACGTGGCGGTGCTGGACTGGCGCCGTGCGCTGATGGAGACCGACGCGGCCCAGCGCTCCATGAGCGAACTGGAGAACCGGGTCGGCAGCCAGCAGCAGCAGGCCCAGGCCCTCGAGCAGGAGCTCAATCAGCTGCAGCAGCGTGCCGACAGCCTCAGCGACAGCGAGCGCCAGCAGGCCAACCAGAAGGTGGCCGAGCTCAACCGCCTGATGGGCGAGGTCATGCAGGCCCGCCAGGCGTCCGAGCAGGCCCTGCTGCAGCGCGCCGAGCCCAGGCTGCAGCAGGCGGTGGAGCAGATCATCGCCCGTCACAGCATCCAGGTGCTGGTGGAGCCCCAGGGGGTGCTGCACGCCGAGCGCGACCTGCAGGACGTCACCGCCGAGGTGACCGAGATCCTCAACAGCATGCTGTGACCGCGGCGGGCCCTCTCCATGACGCGAAGCGATATTTCCAAGATGACCCTGGGTGACCTGGCCGAGCGGCTGGGTGCTCGCCTGGTCGGCGATGCCCGCCGCCGGGTCACTGGCCTGGCCACCCTCAGCGAGGCCGGGCCTGACCAGGTGGCCTTCCTGGCCAACCGCGCCTACCTCAAGGACCTCCCCGGGACCCGCGCCGCGGCGGTGCTGCTGCATCCGCAGTACGCCGAGACCTGCCCGGTCGACCGGCTCGAGCTCGACAACCCCTACCTGGGCTATGCCGCGGCGTCGCGGCTGTTCGACCCCCTGGCGGGCCGTGAGCCGGCCGGCATCCACCCCTCGGCGGTGGTGGATCCCTCGGCGACCCTGGGGGAGCGGGTCGAGATCGGGCCCCAGGCGGTGATCGAGGCCGGCGCCTGCCTGGGCGATGACGTCAGCGTCGGGGCCGGCTCGGTGGTCGGCGCCGATACCACCATCGGCGCCGGGTCGCGCCTGCATGCCAACGTCACCGTCTACCACGGCGTGGTGATCGGAGCGCGGGTGATCCTGCACAGCGGCTGCGTGGTCGGCGGCGACGGCTTCGGCTTCGCCCACGACGGCAGTCGCTGGCACAAGATCGCCCAGCTCGGCGGCGTGGTGCTGGGCGACGACGTCGAGGTGGGCAGCTGCTCGAGCATCGATCGCGGCGCCCTGGGGGATACCCTGATCGGTGATGATGTCAAGATCGACAGTCAGGTGCAGATCGCCCACAACGTGCAGATCGGCGAGCACAGCGCCGTGGCAGGCTGTGTGGGTATCGCCGGCTCCACCAAGGTGGGGCGGCACTGCATGCTGGGGGGAGGGGTGGGCCTGGCCGGTCACCTGACCCTCTGCGATGGCGTTCAGGTGACCGGCATGAGCCTGGTCACCAACTCGATCCACGCGCCGGGGGTCTACTCCTCGGGTACTGGCTCGATGGCCAATGCCCAATGGCGCAAGAACGCGGTGCGCTTCAAGCAGCTGGATGACATGGCCAAGCGACTCGCGCGTCTCGAGCGGACGCGCGGCGCTTGAGGGCGTTGCGGGGGGCGCTATAATCCCCCGCCAGACCGGCATGATCGCCGGCTCTCGCCTGCCGGGACGGCAGGCATCCCGAGACTTCAGAGGTTGTAACGATGGTAATGGACATCAACGAGATCCGTGAGTATCTGCCCCACCGGTATCCTTTCCTGCTGGTGGACCGGGTCACCGAGCTGGCCCTGGGCGAGACCATCGTTGCCTACAAGAACGTCAGCATCAACGAACCCTTCTTCAATGGCCACTTTCCCCATCACCCGATCATGCCCGGGGTGCTGGTGATCGAGGCGTTGGCCCAGGCCTGTGGCATACTCGGCTTCAAGACCGTCAACAAGCTGCCCGCCGACGGCTATGTCTACTACCTGGTGGGCAGCGACAACGTGCGCTTCAAGCGCCCGGTCATGCCTGGCGACCGGCTCGACCTGCGCGCCGACGTGATGCGCGAGAAGCGTGGCATCTGGAAGTTTGCCTGCAAGGCCAGCGTGGCCGGCGAGCTGGCCTGCGAGGCCGAGATCATCTGCGCCGAGAGGAAGGTCGCTTGATTCATCCCACCGCCCTCATCGACCCCGCCGCCCGGCTGGCCGACGACGTCGAGATCGGCCCCTTCACCGTGGTCGGCCCCGACGTGGAGATCGGCCCCGGCTCGCGTATCGGCCCCCATGTGGTGATCAAGGGGCCCACGGTGCTCGGCGCGCGCACCCGCATCTTCCAGTTCGCCTCGGTGGGCGAGGATTGCCAGGACAAGAAGTATGCCGGCGAGCCGACCCGCCTGGTGATGGGGGATGACAATGTGGTCCGCGAAGGGGTCACCCTGCACCGCGGCACCGTCCAGGACCGCGGCGAGACCACCATCGGCTCGCGCAACCTGTTCATGGCCTATGTCCATGTGGGCCATGATTGCGTGATCGGCAACGACTGCATCCTGGCCAACCAGGTGACCCTGGCGGGGCACGTCAAGATGGGGGACTTCGCCATCCTCGGTGGCCTCTCCGCCGTGCACCAGTTCTGCCATTTCGGCACCCATGCCATGGCCGGTGGCGGCTCCATCATCACCAAGGACACCCCGGCCTACGTGATGATCAACGGCAACCCCGCCCAGGTCCACGGCCTCAACCTGGTGGGGCTCAAGCGCCGCGGCTTCAGTCGCGATGCCCTCAAGGCGCTGGGCGAGGCCTACAAGCTGGTCTATCGGCAGGGGCTCACCGTCGAGCAGGCGCTCGCCGAGATCCGCCGCCGCTTCCCGCTCGACGAGACCGAGGCCTTCGCCGATTCCATCGAGGCCTCGACCCGCGGCATCATCCGCTAGCCATGCCCGTCGACGAGCAAGCCGCCGTGCAGCGCATCTACCTGGTGGCCGGCGAGCTCTCCGGGGATATCCTCGGCGCCGGCCTGATGCGGGCGCTCAAGTCCCGTCATCCCGGCGTCGAGTTCCGCGGCATCGGTGGCCCGCGCATGATCCAGGAGGGGATCGACAGCCGCTTTCCGCTGGAGACCCTCTCGGTGATGGGGCTGGTCGAGGTGCTTCGCCACTTGCCCCGGCTGATCGGCGTGCGTCGCGAGCTCAGGCGCGATGCCCTGGCCTGGCGGCCGGATATCGTGATCGGCATCGACGCCCCCGACTTCAATCTCGGCCTCGAGCGACAGCTGCGCGAGGCGGGCCTGACCACCGCCCACTACGTCAGCCCCTCGGTGTGGGCCTGGCGCCAGGGGCGGGTCAAGGGCATCGCCCGTTCCGTCGATGCCATGCTCACCTTCCTGCCCTTCGAGGCCGCCTTCTACGCCCGCCACCGCGTTCCCGTGGCCTTCGTCGGCCACCCGCTGGCCGACGAGCTGCCCCTTGAGAACGACCGCGCCGCCGCCCGTACCGAGCTGGGGCTGCCCGCGGCAGGCGAGGTGCTGGCGTTGCTGCCCGGCTCCCGGGCCGGCGAGATCCGCTTCCTGGGCGAGACCTTCCTCGCCGCCGCCGAGCGGCTGTGTGCCGCGCGACCGGGCCTCTCGGTAGTCATCCCGGCGGCCACGCCGGAGCGGCGCGGCGAACTCGAGGTGCTGCTCGCCGCCTATCCCGCCCTCGCCGAACGCCTGACCCTGCTCGACGGCCGGGCCCGGGAGGCCATGGTGGCAAGCGATGCCGTGCTGCTCGCCTCGGGGACCGCGGCGCTGGAGGCGATGCTCTGCCATCGCCCCATGCTGGTCGCCTACCGCATGGCACCGGCCACCCACTGGCTGGCGAAGCGATTGGTGAAGACCGAGTGGATCTCGTTGCCCAACCTGATTGCCCGGGAGAGCCTGGTGCCGGAGCTGATCCAGGAGGCGGCGAGCCCCGAGGCGATCGCCGAGCGTCTCGGCGAGATGTTCGACGACGTCGCCGGTCGGGCGGCCCTGGAGACACGCTTCGCCCGGATGCATGCCGGCCTGCAGCGCGACGCCAGCCGCCGCGCCGCGGAGGCCATCGAGGCGCTGGTGGCGGGCCGCCCGCTGCCGGCCAGCGTCGCGCCCGAGCGGGCCGACGAGGTGGCACCTTGACCCTGACGCAGGCGAAGGCGGCGAGGGCCAAGCAGGTCAGTGACTTGCCGCCGCTGGTGGTCCACTACACCGGCGAGCGGCTGGCCGGGGTCGACGAGGTGGGGCGCGGCCCGCTGGTGGGCAGTGTGGTGGCCGCCGCGGTGATCCTCGACCCGGCCCGTCCGATCCCGGGGCTCGGCGACTCCAAGACGCTCACGGCCAGGCGTCGCGAGCACCTGGATGGAGAGATCCGTGACAAGGCCCTGGCCTTCGCCGTGGCCGAGGCGTCGGCCACCGAGGTGGACGAGCTCAATATCTATCACGCGACGCATCTGGCCATGCGTCGCGCCATCGATGCCCTGGACCCGGGGGCCGAGTACCTGCTGGTGGACGGCAATCGCCTGCCCGGGCATCATGTGCCCGGCCAGGCAGTGGTCAAGGGCGACGCCCGCCATTCGGCCATCGCCGCGGCCTCGATACTCGCCAAGGTGGCCCGGGATGCCCAGATGCTGGCCCTCGACGCCCGCCATCCCGACTACGGCTTCGCCCGCCACAAGGGCTACCCGACCCGCGAGCATCTGGCCGTCCTGGCGCGCCTGGGGCCGCTGCCCGAGCACCGCCGCTCCTTCGGCCCGGTCAAGCGCCAGCTGGCGCTGTTCTGACCCACCCTTGGCCTCCACAGACGCAGGCAGCGAGGAGCGTCGGGGGCAGGCCGAAGGGGAGGTCCGATTCCAGGGAAGGAATCGGTAGCGTACAGGGAGGTATTCACAGCGCCTCCCCGATGGTCCGACACTTCGGGGCCTGTCGCCGTATCAGCTCCGAGCGATATTGCCGGGATAGCCTCGCGCTTCCTGTACTGATTATTTTCCGCCAAGCCCCGAGCCCTCTATGACCACGCCCTTCGTTCATCTTCGCGTCCACACCGAATACTCCCTGGTCGACGGCCTGCTGCGCCTCAAGCCGCTGGTCAAGCAGGCGGCGGGGCTGGGCATGCCGGCGCTGGCCGTCACCGACGAGGCCAACCTCTTCGGCCTGGTCAAGTTCTACAAGGCGGCCCAGGGCGCGGGGCTCAAGCCGATCATCGGTGCCGACCTGTGGCTCACCAACCCCCAGGATGACGCGCACCCCTATCGGGTGACCCTGCTGGCCATGAACGAGGTGGGCTATCGACACCTGACCGAGCTGATCTCCCGGGGTTGGATGGAGGGGCAGCACCAGGGCCAGGCGCTGCTCCGGCGCGACTGGGTGCTGGAGCGCAGCGAGGGGCTGATCGCGCTCTCCGGCGGGCGCGACGGCGAGGTGGGGCGCCACCTGCTCGGCGATCACCCCGACGAGGCCCGGGAGATCCTGGCGCAGTGGAACGCCGCCTTCCCCGGCCGCTTCTACCTGGAGCTGACGCGTACCGGCCGCCCCCAGGAGGAGGAGTGTCTGCACCTCTCGGTGGAACTGGCCGCCGAGAGCGGCACCCCGGTGGTGGCCACCAACGACGTGCGCTTCCTCGAGAAGGAGGACTTCTGGGCCCACGAGACCCGCGTGGCCATCGGCGAGGGCAAGGCGCTGGACGACCGGCGCCGCGAGAAGAAGTACACCGAGGAGCAGTACCTCAAGAGCCCCGAGGAGATGGCGGCGCTGTTCGCCGACGTCCCCGAGGCCCTGACCAACAGCGTGATGATCGCCGCGCGCTGCAGCGTCGAGGTGCGCCTGGGGGAGATCTTCCTGCCCGAGTTCGAGATCCCCGAGGGCCTGACCCGGGACGAGTACTTCCGCAAGGTCTCCCACGACGGCCTCAGCGAACGCCTGGACTTCCTCTTTCCGGCTGAACACTACCCTCGGGACGGCGCCGAGTACGCCGAGATCGACGCCCGCTATCGAAAGCGCCTGGATTTCGAGCTCGACATCATCATCCAGATGGGCTTCCCCGGCTACTTCCTGATCGTGATGGACTTCATCCAGTGGGCCAAGGACAACGACGTGCCGGTGGGCCCCGGCCGCGGCTCCGGTGCCGGCTCGCTGGTCGCCTATGCCCAGAAGATCACCGACCTCGACCCCATCGGCTACGACCTGCTGTTCGAGCGCTTCCTCAACCCCGAACGGGTCTCGATGCCCGACTTCGACGTCGACTTCTGCATGGAGAAGCGCGACCGGGTGATCGACTACGTGGCCGACCGCTACGGGCGCGACGCGGTCTCCCAGATCGTCACCTTCGGCACCATGGCGGCCAAGGCGGTGGTTCGCGACGTGGCCCGGGCCCAGGGCAAGCCCTACTCGCTGGGCGACAAGCTCTCCAAGCTGATCCCCTTCGAGGTGGGCATGACACTCGGCAAGGCCATCGAGGCCGAGCCGGCGCTCAAGGAGTTCCTCGACAACGACGAGGAGGCCGCCGAGATCTGGGAGATGGCCAGGAAGCTCGAGGGCATCACCCGGGGTACCGGCAAGCACGCCGGCGGCGTGGTGATCGCGCCCACCAGGCTCACCGACTTCTCGCCGCTGCTCTGCGATGAGGATGGCTCGGGGCTCGTGGTGCAGTTCGACAAGAACGACATCGAGGACGCCGGCCTGGTCAAGTTCGACTTCCTGGGCCTGCGCACCCTGACCATCATCGACTGGGCGCTGGAGATGGTCGACAAGGTGCGTGCCGTCGAGGGGCAGGGGCCGCTTAACATCGACACCATCCCGCTGGACGACGCCCCCACCTTCGAGATGCTCAAGCGCGCCGAGACCACGGCGGTGTTCCAGCTCGAATCCCGCGGCATGAAGGAGCTGATCAAGCGCCTGCTGCCCGATTCGCTGGAGGACATGATCGCCCTGGTCGCACTGTTCCGCCCGGGCCCCCTGCAGTCGGGCATGGTCGACGACTTCATCAACCGCAAGCATGGCCGGGCGGAGATCTCCTATCCGCACCCGGACTACCAGCACGAGCTCCTGAAGCCGGTCCTCGCCCCCACCTACGGCATCATCCTCTATCAGGAGCAGGTGATGCAGATCGCCCAGGTGATGGCCGGCTACAGCCTGGGCCAGGCCGACATGCTGCGCCGTGCCATGGGCAAGAAGAAGCCCGAGGAGATGGCCAAGCAGCGCGCCGGCTTCCTGGAAGGGTGTGAGGCCAACGGCATCGATGCCGACCTCGCCGGCAACATCTTCGACCTGGTGGAAAAATTCGCCGGCTATGGCTTCAACAAGTCCCACTCGGCGGCCTATGCGCTGGTGTCGTATCAGACCGCCTGGCTGAAGGCACACTATCCCGGCCCCTTCATGGCGGCGGTGATGTCTACCGAGATGGACAACCTCGACAAGGTGGTGCCGCTGATCGAGGAGTGTCGCAACCTCGGCCTGACGGTGACCCCGCCGGACGTCAACGTCGGCGGCTACAAGTTCAGCGTCGACGACCAGGCCCGTGTGGTCTATGGCCTGGGGGCGATCCGCGGGGTGGGCGAGGGGCCCATCGGCGCCATCGTCGAGGCCCGCGAGGCCGACGGCCCGTTCGCCGACCTGTTCGATTTCTGCCGACGGGTCGACCCCAAGCGCATGAACAAGCGCACCCTGGAGGCGCTGATCCGCTCCGGCGCCCTGGATACCCTGGGCCCCAATCGCGCGGTGCTCAGCGCGGCCCTGGACGACGCCCTCAAGGCCGCCGCCCAGAACCAGACCAACCAGAACCTGGGCATGATCGACATGTTCGGCGAGGCCTTCTCCGATGCCCCCGAGGAGGGCGAGGTCTACGCCGAGTACCTGCGGGTGCGCGAATGGAGCGACAAGGAGCGCCTGGCAGGCGAGAAGGACACCCTGGGGCTCTACCTCACCGGTCACCCCATCGACGAGTACGAGAAGGAGCTGGAGCGCTTCGTCGCCACGCGCATCGCCGACCTCAAGCCCTCCCGGGAGCCCCAGCGGGTCGCGGGCCTGGTGGTGGGTGTGAGGACCATGAAGTCGAAGCGTGGCGACACCATGGCCTTCCTTACCCTGGACGACCGCACCGGACGCATCGAGGCGTCGCTGTTCGGCGAGCTCTTCGACCAGATGCGTGGCCAGCTGGAGACCGATCAGGTGCTGATCGTCGAGGGCGAGGTCTCAAGCGACGACTACTCCGGGGGGCTTCGCCTGCGCGGCAAGGAGGTCACCCCCATGGTGGCGGCGCGCACCCGCTACGGGCAGGCGGTGGAGCTCTCCCTGGACGGGGCGGCGGTCAATGGTCGCCTGGTCGACTCGCTGCGAGCGAGCCTGGAGCCCCACCGGAACACCGAGGGGCTGCCGGTGCGGCTGCGCTATCGCAACGCCGAGGCCGCCGGCTGGCTGGAGCTGGCCGAGGAGTGGAAGGTGGCCCCCACCGACGAGTTGCTGATCGGCCTGCGCGAGGTGCAGGGCCAGGACGGGGTGCGACTCAAGTACCGCTGAAACAGGACGATGCCGGGCTCGCAGCTTGCCCGGCGACAACCCTTCAGGGAGGCGCTGTGAACCCCTCCCTGGGCGCTACCTCGGCCATCCCTGGTCCTCGGACCTCCCTTCCGGGTTATCCCCGGCGCTTCTCGCCCCTCTTCCTGCCGCCTTGCGTGGCGCGTTGAGGGTGCGATAATGCCCCTCACTCTTTTTCATGCCGTCCTGGACCTCAGTGGGTCGGTCGGTGGCAGACGATGACAAGGCGGCTTGCTCATGAATCCCAACTATCTCGACTTCGAACAGCCCATCGCCGAGCTCCAGGCCAAGATCGAGGAGCTGCGCCTGGTCGGCAACGACAGCCAGGTCAACCTCAGCGACGAGATCGGCCGGCTCGAGGAGAAGAGCCGCAAGCTTACCGAGTCGATCTTCAAGGACCTGACCCCCTGGCAGGTCTCGCAGCTCTCCCGGCACCCCCAGCGTCCCTACACCCTCGACTACCTTGAGCATGTCTTCACTGACTTCGATGAGCTCCACGGCGATCGTCGTTTCGCCGATGATGCCGCCCTCGTCGGCGGCGTGGCGCGCCTCGATGACCGGCCGGTGATGGTGATCGGCCACCAGAAGGGGCGCGATGTCCACGAGAAGGTGCGGCGCAACTTCGGCATGCCGCGTCCCGAGGGCTACCGCAAGGCGTGCCGGCTGATGGAGATGGCCGAGCGCTTCGCCATGCCGGTACTCACCTTCATCGACACGCCGGGTGCCTATCCCGGCATCGATGCCGAAGAGCGCGGCCAGTCCGAGGCCATCGCCTACAACCTGGGCGTCATGTCGCGCCTGCGCACGCCGATCCTGGCCACCGTGGTGGGCGAGGGCGGCTCCGGTGGGGCGCTGGCCATCGGCGTCTGCGACGAACTGGCCATGCTGCAGTACTCCACCTATTCGGTGATCTCCCCCGAGGGCTGCGCCTCCATCCTGTGGAAGAGCGCCGAGAAGGCCTCCGACGCCGCCCAGGCCATGGGCATCACCGCCGAGCGCCTCAAGGAGCTGGGGCTGGTCGATACCCTGATTCCCGAGCCCCTGGGCGGGGCCCATCGCCAGCCGGTGCAGACCGCCGAGCGGGTCAAGGAGGCGTTGTTGGCCAGCCTCGACCGCCTCGATGCCATGGATACCGATGCCCTGCTGGAACGCCGTTACCAGCGGCTGATGAGCTACGGCGCACCGGTGTGACCTGACCCCATGGGGAGGCCCCTCCAAGCCATCATCGACGACGCCCTGGCGCAGACCCCGCCGGGGCGTTGCGTCTGGGTGGCCCTCTCCGGGGGGCTCGACTCCAGCCTGCTGCTGACCCTTGGCGCCGACGCCTGCCGGCGTCACCCCCGCCCGCTGCGTGCCCTCCACGTCCACCACGGCCTGCAGGCCGCCGCCGACGCCTTCGAGGCGCACTGCCAGGCGCTCTGCCAGCGCCTGGGGGTGCCGCTGTCCATCGAGCGCGTCAGCGTCGACACCTCCGACGGCCAGGGGCTGGAGGGCGCCGCCCGGGAGGCTCGCTACGCCGCCTTCGCCCGCCGGGTGGCCCCGGGCGAGACCCTGTGGCTGGCCCAGCACCGCGATGATCAGGCCGAGACCCTCCTGCTGGCCGCCCTGCGTGGGAGTGGTGTGCGCGGCCTGGCGGGCATGCCGGCGGCGCGTAACTGGCAGCGGCGCCGCCTGCAGCGACCGTTGCTGGGCGTCTCCCGGGCGGCACTCGAGGCCGAGGCGGCGCGCCGCGACCTCGCCTGGAGCGAGGACCCCAGCAACGCCGAGGCCGATCAGGACCGCAACTACCTGCGCCATGCGATCCTGCCGCGGCTCGGCGAGCGCTGGCCCCATGCCGCCGGATCGCTGGCGCGCAGCGCGGCGCTGTGTGCCGAGGCCGATGGCCTGCTGGCGGACCTGGCGGGGATCGACCTGGAGGGCCTCGGGGGGAATCCGGGGCGCCTGCCTCGTGACGCGCTGCTCTGCCTCTCGCTGCCACGCCGTCGGCTGCTGGTACGCCACTGCTGTGGGCGGCTGGGCCTGGCGCTGCCGCCGGCGCGTCGCCTGGAGAGCCTGCTCGCCCAGCTGGATTCACGGGAAGATGCCGAGACCCGGGTGGCCTGGCCCGGCGGCGAGGCGCGGGTGTGGCGGGGGCATCTCCACCTGCTGGCGCCGCTGCCGGCACTGCCGGTGGGGTGGCAGGTCGCCTGGGATGGGCGCTCGCCCCTCGCCACGCCCTGCGGCAGCTGTCGGGTCTCGCTTGCGGGACCGCCGGATGGGGAAGGGGACCTGCGGGCGATGGCGCGCCGCGGCGGCGAACGTCTGCGCCTGGCCGGGCGCGGCCGTCGCGACCTCAAGCGGCTGCTCCAGGAGCTGGGGGTGCCGCCCTGGATGCGCGGACGGCTGGTGGTGATCCGGGAGGAAGAGACGCCGGTGGCGCTGCTCGACCCCGTTGCCGGGCGGTGGCTGGCGCTCGCCGAGGGTTGGCGAGGGGAGGCCCAGGCGCCCGGGGACGTGGGGTAGGGTCAGCGCCCCAGCAGCAGGCCGAAGCCGGCGGCCTGTAGGTAGGCGGCCTCCTGCTCCAGGTCGTTGAGCAGCAGCGCCGGGTCATCCTCGTGGCCCAGGCCCAGCGTCAGTTCGTCGCCCCTGGCCGAGAGCCGCGGTGCCTCGGGGGGCTGCTCGGGACGCGAGTGGTTGAGGATCACCGCCAGGCGCAACAGGCGGGCCAGTCGGGCATGGGAGTCGCGATCGGAGGCAGGCAGTGCCTGCCACTCCTTGAGCGGAAACTTGCGGCGATGGGCGCGCACCAGGAAGGCCATCAGTCGCTGCTCGGGCCGCGAGAAGCCGGGCAGGTCGGAGTGTTCCAGCAGATAGGCGCCATGGCGGTGGAACTGGCTATGCGAGATGGCCAGGCCGATCTCGTGCAGGCGCGCCGCCCATTCGAGGAAGCGTGCCTGGACCTCGTTCAGCTCCCACTCGTCCCTGACCTGGTCGAACAGCGCCCGGGCCGTGGTGGCCACGTTGTCGGCCTGGCGGGCGTCCACCTGATAGCCGCGGCTGAGGTTGTCGAGAGTCTTGAGTCGGCTATCTTCGGCGCTGTTGCGCCCCACCAGGTCGTAGAGCACGCCTTCGCGCAGGGCGCCGTCCGAATAGCGCATGTGCTCGAGCTCGAAGGCCTCGAAGATGGCGCCGAGGATCGCCATGCCGGCGGGGAAGACCCGCGCGCGGTCGGGCTTGAGGCCCTCCATGGAGACCCTGTCCAGGCGCTTGGCCTTGATCAGCCGGCGCCGCAGCTCGACCAGCCCCGTGCGGGTGATCACCCCCTCCTGGGCGGTGCCGCTGGCCGCCATCACCGCGGCGGCGGCCTTGATGGTGCCGCTGGACCCCACCGGGTCACGCCAGCCCAGTTCCCGATAGGGGCGGCGGATATTGGCCAGCTCCGAGAGGGCGGCGAGCTCGGCCCTGCGCATGCGCTTCTCGCTGATCTCGCCGTCGGCGAAGAAGCGTTGCGTGAAGGTCACGCAGCCCATCCGCAGGCTCTCCAGGGCCAGCGGCTCGAAGCGCTCGCCGATGATGAACTCGGTGGAGCCGCCGCCGATGTCGACGATCAGCCGCCTGCCATCCTCGGCCAGGGCGTGGGCCGCGCCCAGGTAGATCAGGCGAGCCTCCTCGCGCCCGGCGATGATCTCGATGCGATGCCCCAGGTTGGCTTCGGCACGCTCGATCAGGGTCTCGCTGTTGGCGGCGTCGCGCAGGGCGTTGGTGCCGACGACCCGCAGGTGGTCCCGGGTGACGCCCTCGAGGAAGGGGGCGAAGCGCGCCAGGCACTCCAGGGCACGGGTCATGGTGGCCTCGTCGAGAACGCCCTCCTCGTCCAGGCCCGCGGCGAGCTGCACCTTCTCGCCCAGGCGTGCCACCACCTGCAGGCGGTCGTCCTGGTAGTTGGCGACCAGCAGGTGGAAGCTGTTGGAGCCCAGGTCGATGGCGGCCAGCCGGCGAGGATCGCTGGTGGCTTCCTGGGAGGCGGTGGCCGGGTCCTGTGGCGAGATCATGGGTCTTCCTTCGGTGGGTCTGGAAAAAAGGGTGCGGCCAAGCCGCGTCGCTGTCAATCGCCGCCGGCGGCAGGACTTGCGTTCATCGGCGGGCTTGTCTAGTATCGAAGCGTTCGCCTGTTCCGAATGCTTTCCGACCGAACCAGCGATCCCGTCTCGGTCATTTCCAAGTCGTCAGACAGCCCACTGCATCAGCCCGCGTTCCCGGCCTCGCGGCTCCGAACCGCTGATCAGGCGAAACGAACCTGCTTCCTCGCTTTCGATATCGGCCCGGTGGCCCGGCAATCCCCGCGCGGTCTCCCGCCCATGGCCATTCGATGCATCACGACCAGAGGTGGCCTGTCCGGGCTCTGAACGCATCCACAGGGCGTCTTCGTCTCGCCTCCTGTCGCTTTTCCTCACGGCGCATGCCGCCCGGCTTACCAAGAGCAACGTCTGAACACACCGATGAATCTTACCGAACTCAAGCAAAAGCCCGTGCCGGAACTGCTGGAGATGGCCCGCGAGATGGGCATCGACAACCTCGCACGTTCCCGCAAGCAGGACATCATCTTCGCCATCCTCAAGAAGCACGCCAAGAGCGGCGAGCCGATCTACGGCGATGGCGTCCTCGAGATCCTGCAGGACGGTTTCGGCTTCCTGCGCAGCGCCGACAGCTCCTACCTGGCCGGGCCCGACGATATCTATGTCTCGCCGTCGCAGATCCGCCGCTTCAACCTGCGCAAGGGCGACTCCATCTCCGGCAAGATCCGCCCGCCCAAGGAGGGGGAGCGCTATTTCGCCCTGCTCAAGGTCAGCGAGATCAATTTCGATCGGCCGGAGAACGCCAAGCACAAGATCCTGTTCGAGAACCTCACGCCGCTGTTTCCCGATGAGCGGCTGCGTATGGAGATCGGCAACGGCTCCACCGAGGACCTCACGGCGCGGATCATCGACCTGGTGGCGCCCATCGGCAAGGGCCAGCGCGGCCTGCTGGTCTCCCCGCCCAAGGCGGGCAAGACCTTGATGCTGCAGAACATCGCCACCTCGATCACCCGCAACGATCCGGATTGCCACCTGATCGTGCTGCTGATCGACGAGCGCCCGGAGGAGGTGACCGAGATGTCGCGCACGGTGCGTGGCGAGGTGGTGGCCTCGACCTTCGACGAGCCGCCGGCACGCCACGTGCAGGTCGCCGAGATGGTCATCGAGAAGGCCAAGCGCCTGGTCGAGCACAAGAAGGACGTGGTGATCCTGCTCGACTCCATCACCCGCCTGGCGCGCGCCTACAACACCGTGGTGCCGAGCTCCGGCAAGGTGCTCACCGGTGGCGTCGACGCCCACGCCCTGGAGAAGCCCAAGCGCTTCTTCGGTGCGGCGCGTAACATCGAAGAGGGCGGCAGCCTGACCATCATCGCCACGGCGCTGGTCGACACCGGCTCCAAGATGGATGAGGTGATCTTCGAGGAGTTCAAGGGCACCGGCAACATGGAGGCGCACCTGGACCGCAAGCTGGCCGAGCGTCGCGTCTACCCGGCGATCAATATCCGCCGTTCCGGCACCCGCCGCGAGGACCTGCTCGCCTCCGAGGACGAGATGCAGCGCATGTGGATCCTGCGCAAGCTGCTCAACCCCATGGAGGATACCGCGGCCACCGAGTTCCTGATCGACCGCCTCAAGGATACCAAGACCAACATCGAGTTCTTCGAGGCCATGAAGCGCCGCTGACCTCGATTGCCGGGACTGTTATGGCGCGGCTGACCCGGCGACAGGCCTGCGAGGGGGCGCTGTAAACCCTTCCCTGGGCGCAGATGCCCTGCTTCGCTCTCGCGTCCTGCTTCGCTTGCAGGACCGGTGCTGGCCCTCCATGGCCAGCCCGTTCGAAGCAATGCTTCTCACCCCTGGCATAGGACCCCCTCTTCGGCCTGTCCCCGGCGCCGCTCACCCTGGCAACTCCGCAGACGTATTCAAGGGGCATGCTATGCTGCCCCTTTCGTCATTCTGGAACCGGGACATCCGAATGAAGTACAAGGACCTGCGCGACTTCATCGCCGCCCTGGAGGAAAGGGGCGAGCTTCAGCGCATCACCGCCGAGGTCGACCCCTACCTCGAGATCACCGAGATCTGCGATCGCACCCTGCGGGCCGG
This sequence comes from Halomonas sp. SSL-5, assembly GCF_030708455.1. GTDB lineage: Bacteria > Pseudomonadota > Gammaproteobacteria > Pseudomonadales > Halomonadaceae > Halomonas. The sequence goes on along the minus strand of NZ_JAUYWF010000009.1, from coordinate 69,383 downwards.
CGGGCCGGCGCTGCTGTTCGAGAACGTCAAGGGCCACGCCATGCCGCTGCTCGGCAACCTCTTCGGCACGCCGAAGCGGGTGGCCCTGGGCATGGGCCAGGACTCGGTCGCCGCGCTGCGCGAGGTGGGCGAGCTGCTCGCCTTCCTCAAGGAGCCCGAACCGCCCAAGGGCTTCCGGGATGCCTGGAGCAAGCTGCCGATCTTCAAGCAGGTGATGAGCATGGGGCCGAAGACGGTGCGCTCGGCCCCGGTCCAGGCGCTGGCCTATGAGGGCGACGAGGTCGACCTCGATCGCCTGCCGATCCAGCACTGCTGGCCCGGCGATGCCGCGCCGCTGGTCACCTGGCCACTGGTGATCACCCGCGGGCCTCACAAGAAGCGCCAGAACCTGGGGATCTATCGCCAGCAGAAGCTCGGGAAGAATCGCCTGATCATGCGCTGGCTCTCCCACCGCGGTGGGGCGCTGGACTTCCAGGAGTTCCAGCAGGCCCACCCCGGCGAGCCCTTCCCGGTGGCGGTGGCGCTGGGTGCCGACCCGGCCACCATCCTCGGCGCGGTGACCCCGGTGCCGGACTCGCTCTCCGAGTACGCCTTCGCCGGTCTGCTGCGCGGCTCGCGCACCGAGCTGGTCAAGTGCGGCCACGCCGACCTCGAGGTGCCGGCGTCCGCCGAGATCATCCTGGAGGGCTTCATCTATCCGGATGACATGGCGCCGGAGGGCCCCTACGGCGACCATACCGGCTATTACAACGAGGTCGACCACTTCCCGGTGTTCACGGTGACGCGCATGACCATGCGCGAGAACGCCATCTACCACTCCACCTATACCGGTCGTCCGCCCGACGAGCCGGCGATCCTGGGCCTGGCGCTCAACGAGGTGTTCGTGCCGATCCTGCGTCGCCAGTTCCCCGAGATCGTCGACTTCTACCTGCCGCCGGAGGGCTGCTCCTACCGCATGGCGGTGGTGACCATGAAGAAGCAGTACCCCGGCCACGCCAAGCGGGTGATGATGGGGGTATGGAGCTTCCTGCGCCAGTTCATGTACACCAAGTTCGTGGTGGTGCTCGACGATGACGTCGACGCCCGCGACTGGAAGGACGTGATCTGGGCCATCACCACCCGCATGGACCCGGCCCGGGATACCGTGATGGTGGAGAACACCCCCATCGACTACCTGGACTTCGCCTCGCCGGTCTCCGGCCTGGGCTCCAAGATGGGCCTGGATGCCACCAGCAAGTGGCCCGGCGAGACCGACCGCGAGTGGGGCGTGCCCATCGTCATGGACGAGGCCGTCAAGGCCCGCGTCAGCGAGCGCTGGCACGAACTGGGCATCGAGCTTCCCGATACACGCCCCCCCGACAATACGACCCCCTGACAAGTGTACGAGGCACTCATGACGCCAAGGATCCTGACCTACCCGGTCACCGAGGTCGAGGACCTCAGCCCGGACGTCTTCCGCGTCCGGCTCGACGGCCGCGCCGAGGCGGCCGCCCACGACCCCGGCCAGTACCTGGAGCTCAAGCTCGACGAGGGACTCTGGGTACCGTTCTCCATCGCCAACGCCTGGCGCGGTGACGGCGAGATCGAACTGCATATCCAGCACTGGCCGGAGCGCGACAACTCCGCCCGGCTGCGCGAGATGGTCAAGGTGGCCAACCGCCTGACCCTGCGCCTGCCCGGCGGCGACTGTGTTCTCGATCCCGACAGCACGCGGCCACTGCTGCTGATCGCCGCCGGCACCGGCTTCGCCCAGATGAAGGCGCTGGTGGAGGGGGCGCTGGCCGCCGATCCCGGACGCGAGATCGCCCTGTGGTGGGCCGCGCGGGAGGAGCGCGACCTCTATCTGGAGCGCCTGGCTCGGGAGTGGGCCGAGGCCCATGCCGGCGTCACCTTCCATCCGGTGACCGAGGTGGCCCCGGCGCTGCCCTGGGCCGGTGAGCGGGTGGTGGGCCATCGCGGGCGAATCGACCAGGCCCTGGCCGCGGGGCTCGATGACGTCTCCGGCCATGACGTCTATCTCTCCGGCTCGCCGGGCATGGTCTACGCCTGCGTGGACGTGCTCGCCTCCCTGGGCCTTGCGCCCTCGCGGGTCTTCTCCGATGTCTTCGCCTATGCGCCGCGGGACCCCATCGTGCCCACCGCCGGCAGCCTGCGGCGCGAGGCCGGCGCATGAGTGCCTCGCCGATCCTGATCACCGGCGGCGCCCAGCGCCTGGGCCGCCACTGTGCCGAGCAGCTGGTCAATGACGGCCATCCGGTGATCATCAGCTACCGGCGTGAGCGGCCGGAGCTCGACGCGCTGCGCGAGCGTGGCATCGTCACCCTGCAGGCCGACTTCTCGACGGAGGCGGGTATCCTCGACTTCCTGGCGCGGCTCAAGGCCGAGACGCGCTCGCTGCGTGCCATCGTGCATAACGCCAGCGACTGGGCGCCGGACTCCACCGGGCCCGAGGCGGGGGCCACCTTCGAGCGGCTGTTCCGGATCCATATGCTGGCGCCCTACCTGATCAACCTGCACGCCCGCGAGCTGCTCGAGGCGTGCAGCGAGCCCCAGCGCGATATCGTGCACATGACCGACTACGTGGTGCAGAAGGGCTCCAGGAAGCACGCCGCCTACGCCGCCACCAAGGCGGGCCTGGACAATCTGACGCTGTCGTTCGCCGCGATGTACGCCCCCGAGATCCAGGTCAACGCCATCGCCCCGGCGTTGATCATGCTGGGTGAGGGCGACGACGAGGCCTATGCCGAGAAGGCCAGGGCCAAGTCGGCGATGCAGAAGGTCCCCGGCCCCGGGGTGATCTACCAGACGCTGCGTTATCTGCTCGACAACCGCTACGTCACCGGCGCCACCCTGCCGGTGGATGGTGGCCGACACCTGCGGTAGCGCTGCCGGCGACCTTCGGTGCCGTGCCGAGGCGCGCCAACTTCGCTAGAATGGGCCTACCCCAGACCCTTTACCCTGACGCAATCGAAGGAGTGACACATGGCGGGACACGACGAGAACTTCCGTGACAGCAGCGGCCTGCTTTCCATCATCATGGGCCTGATCGTGCTGGTGGCCATGAGCGCGCTGCCGGCCACCATCGGCTGGTATCAGCTGTTCGCCGGCTGAGCCGCTCGGCCTGGCGGGCCTTGCCAGCCATGCCGCGATGCGGCAGGATGATGCGAATGCTCAGGAGAACCCCATGATCGCAGCCGTCGCCCACCGCTTCCCTCATCACGCCGCCATCGGCCGTGGGGAGTTGTCGTGCGTGGCCGCGAATGGCTTCTGGTATGGCTATTTTATGACCGGTGTGCCGGCGGCCATGTCCTGAGCGCAAGACGCGACATCGCCGGAGGCACACCCACCAGGGCCGCCTCCACCAGAACCCCCGGACGGCAGCCCCGCCCGGGGGTTCTGCGTGTCAGGACACCCCACAACACAGCTGACATCGAGGAGAGAGACCATGACCGCATCCATCGCCATCCGCCGGACCCGAGGCCGTGTGGGCTATTACGGCTACTGGCGATTTAGCGAGCTGCGGTCGGTCCACTCCGCCACGTCCGACCGTAGCGAGATCGGTGGCACCCGACAGACACGATGTATGACCGCTACCCGGAGCCGATGACACCATGAACGCTACCCTTGCCGCCGTGAACCTGAACGAATCCCCGCGCCCCGCCGCCAACCCCGCGCGAGCGCTGCCTACCCCGGGGGAGCTGACCCGCGAGCTGCCGCTCTCCGCCGACCTGGCGTGCCGGGTCGATGCCCAGCGCCGCGCCGTCCACGATATCCTCGCCGGCCGCGATGACCGCCTGCTGGTGGTGGTGGGCCCCTGCTCCATCCACGACCCCCAGGCGGCGCTGGAGTATGCCCACCGGCTGGCGGAGCTGGCGCCGCGCATCTCGGACCGTCTGCTGCCGGTGATGCGGGTCTATGTGGAGAAGCCCCGCACCACCGTGGGCTGGAAGGGGCTGGCCTACGACCCCGACCTGGACGGCAGCGGCGACATGGCGCGTGGCCTCGAGATCTCGCGGCGGCTGATGCGCGACGTGGCCGCCCTGGGATTGCCGGTGGCCACCGAGCTGCTCCAGCCGATGCTGGCTCCCTATCTCGAGGACCTGCTCGCCTGGGTGGCGATCGGTGCCCGCACCACCGAGTCCCAGCTGCACCGCGAGCTGGCCAGCGGCCTCTCGGCGGCGGTGGGCTTCAAGAACGCGACCGGCGGCGATATCGGTGTGGCCCTGGATGCCATGCGTGCCGCGGCCCACCCTCACAGCCATTTCGGCATGGATGCCGAGGGCCGCCCGGTGATCCGCGATACCGCCGGCAATCCGCATACCCAGCTGGTGCTGCGCGGCGGTCACGGCGAGCCCAACTACCAGGCGCATCACGTCCAGGCGGCGCGTCGCGCCCTGGAGGAGGCCGGCCTCTCGCCGCGGTTGATGGTCGACTGCAGCCACGCCAACGCCCGCAAGGATCACCGCCGTCAGAGTGAGGTGCTGCTCGATGTACTGGCCCAGCGCGAGGCCGGCGAGACGGCCATCGCCGGCCTGATGCTGGAGAGCCATCTTCACGAGGGCAAGCAGGCGCTGGAGCCGGGGCGGCTGCGCCACGGGGTCTCGGTCACCGACGCCTGCATCGGCTGGGAGACCACCGAACACCTGCTGCTCTCCGCCGCCGAGCGATTGAGGTAATACGCGAGGCTGATCCGGCGACAGGCCTTCGAGGGGGCGCTGTGAACCCCTCCCTGGGCGCTACCGATGCCGTCCCTGGCATAGGACCCCCTCTCCGCCCTGTCCCCGGCGCCTCTCACGCTGGTGGTGGCGGCATGGTGGCATCTGGGTCTGTACCCAGCATGGTGTTGTCGGGATAATGCCGACGATTGCCGATTCGCCACCCAGGAGCCCGCCATGCCGTTCCAGTTCGAGGAGCACGATCCCGAGTCCTACCGCCGCAAGGGGCGCTTCATCAGTCTGGCCATGGCCGGCCAGTTGATCGTCTTCGGACTGGTGTTCGTCCAGCTCCTCCAGGCCGCCTTCGAGGGCGGCTTCTGGCTCAACGTGCTGGGCGTGGTGCTGGGGCTAGTGGCCACCAGCCTGGTCTTTGCCGTACTGCGCGAGCGCCCCTGGATGACCGAGGTGCGCTATGTATGGCAGCTCAAGCACCACCTCTCCCGGGTCAGCGGCTACCTGCCGGCGCTGCGCCGGGGCATGGCGGAGGACAACGCTACCGCCCTGGACCTGCTCGCCTTCTACCACCAGGGCATGGCCCAGCTCGCCGAGCTCAACGGCCGCACCCTGGACGACGATGCCGAGTTGCTCGCCGAGCGCGAGGTGGTGCGGGCGGCTCGCCGCGAGCGTGGCCTGCCCGAGCGGGTCGACGGCGTCGACCCCCACGACCTGGCGGCCTTCCGGAGGGGCTGAGGCCCCACCGTTAGGGGGCTGACGTGGATAAAGCGTGCCTCCACGTCCAGCGCCTCATCCCCTCGGGCCAGTGACCAGTCCAGCGCCCACCAGCCCTGGTCCTGGGCCCAGTCGGCGAAGGCCGTGAAGGCCTCCGGTGTCTCCAGGGTGCCGCTCAGCACCAGGTCGGCCCCTGACGTCTCGACCCGCACGTCATGGAGATTCAGTCGCGAGGCCGTCGACTCCCACGCCGCCTGGTCGATCCTGCCGGTCGTGCCGTCGAGCGACAGCGACGGCTGCCACGGAAGCTGCCTGGCGATCAGAAGGCCGCTCATGGCCAGGATCGCCAGTCCGCCTGCCAGCAGGCGATAGCGCTCTCCGGCAGGTCGCTGGCGCCATCCCGCCATGCATCGCCTCCACAGACTCATTGTCCCCCTCCCGTTGATGCCGATGCGTTGCCGAGTCGAGTCTCCAGGCGTAGCTGACCGGCCCCCCGCGAGACCTCACCCAGCCCCTCCAGGCGCTGCGCCAGTGCGACGCTGGCCTGCTCGTCTTCCATCGTCCAGGTCAGGCTCAGGCGCTGGCCCGCCACGCTGAAGCGCGCCAGGCGCAGCGGCGCCTCGTCCAGCACCGGCGACAGTCGTTCCATCAGGGCCGCCATGTCGGTGTTGCGCTGCGCCAGCCGGGTCGCCTGTGCGGCGTCGGACGCGGGGGAGGGCATGGCCGGCCAGGCACTCAGGCCGCCATGTGCCAGCAACAAGATGGTCAGCACCAGGGCCAGGCGCCAGGGCCTCTGGCGCGCGGTCCCCGCCCCCGGCATCTCGGGCAACCGGGCCGGGAGGTGGCGTCCGAAGAGGGCGAGCCGTTCATCGGGCGGGAGCGTAGCGGTGACGGACGTGCCCTCGGGGCCCAGCCAGTGACTATCACTCAGCCCGGGGGGGAGCAGGGACAGCCAGTCCCTGGGCCAGCTCAACCAGCGCTCGACCTCCGGGAACTCGGGGTCCCGGGCCTTGATCATCCAGCAGGTGCCGTCATCCAGGACGCAAACCTGCTCTGGCATGTCGGGTGTCGGCAGGCCCATGAATCCGCTTGCCCAGTAGCCTACCCCGAGGTTGCGGTCGTTCAGCCAGGCCTGCCACGCGGCCAACAGCTGCTGCTCTACCGCCACCAGCTCGAGCCTGTCCGGTCGCCTTTCCAGGGCGGCGAGGGTGAGTCGTGATACCGGGGTGGCGACCTGCTCCTCGATCAGCAGCGGCCACTCGCGTCGCTTTACCCCCCTGGGGTGAGCGGGAGAGAAGTGACTGACCGCATCGGGAGGCAGCAGCAGCACGGCGGAATGCTGGCGGCACAGGCCGGCCAGCCGTTCGTCGAGGTCGCCGCCCGTCAGGCATCCCGCTTCCAGCGGCGGCGCACCGGGTGGTGCGTCGGGGGCGACCAGTGCCCACCAGAGCGTCGCCTCCGCCGAGGCTTCGCGCTGGCTTGCCTGCAGCAGCACGCGAGGCGATGGGTGGCGTCGGGACAGTGACAGGGTCATGGAAATGTCTCCTGGATGACAGGGGGAGTGCCGCGTCTCAGGACCCTGACCCGGGCCGCTGCCACGGAGGGTGCCCAGTTGCTGACCCCTTCGGCTCGCAGCAGCCGGGTAAAGCGGAAGCGGTGACCGCGAACCTCGACCTCGATATGCAGCGTCAGGTAGTCGGGCGAGAGCGTGAGGCGGTTTCCCAGTTCATGCAGCCAGTCGACCTGCTGGCCGAGGCGGGTCTGCAGGTCGTCGAACCCGTTGAATCCGGTGGTCGGACGGGCCGCGATCAGGCGCGAGAGCGCATCGCGGGAAACTCGACCTTCGAGGAGGGCGTCGAGCAGGTGGAGCCGGTCGGGGGGCAGGGTATTCAGGTTGAGGCGCCAGGGGCCGGGGTCGGGAAGCGCACAAAGCGACGGGTGGCGCCGGACACGGGTCGGGTCCAGTGGGGCTATCCAGTTGATTTCGCTTATGTCGGCGAGGAGGGTGTTGGCCGAGGTGCGCGCCGGTTCGTGGCCGGCGTAGTCGATCCCGTCGAGGCTGCCCGGCCGTGGCTGGGCGTCGGTATCGATCCAGTCGGCCAGGCGTGCCACCAGTCGTGCCGCTGAATCCCCGTTGCCTTCCAGCATCAGCAGTCGGTGGAGCTGGCGCTCGGCCAGGGCCGTCCCCTCCTGGGCGAGGGCGTTGAGGTTGAAACAGGTGCGTCCATCCTCGAGACGCATCACTACCTTGCCACCCTCCGTGGGCAGGTGCCTGGGCTCCCCCCTGAGCCAGCGCCACCACTGCTCGGAATGCCGCGCCGCGGGGTCGGTCAGCATTCGCCGAGCCAGCAGTTCGGCACCGCCGGCATGCAGCCGCGCCTGGGTCTCGGCCTGCAGCCGGGCCAGCCGCTGGAGGTCGCGGCGCCCTTGCTCGACGAGGTCGGTCATCAGCGAGGCGACCAGCGCCAGGCACAGCAGGACCATGATCAGGGCCACGCCCCTTTGCCGTTTCATCGCGCCTCCAGGCTTGGTAGAGCCACCACCACGCCATGGCGTTGTCCCGCCTGCCACCAGTCGAGTCGGATCGCCGTGGCAAGGCCGGCTGCCGATGGGGCTCCCCGCCACTGCTGCCCGTCGTGGAAGGCGACCTCCAGCCGCTCGAGCCCCTCGAGGCGTGCCGATGAGCGCCATGCGGGCCGGCCTGCAGCATCGAGTTCGCCGCTGGACAGCAGGCGCAGCGCTCCGCTATCCGGCTCCCACTCGAGGCGCTGGCGGCGCAGGCGGGTGTAGTGGTCCCCCCGGGCCAGCGGCCAGCCGCTGGCGGCGACCCATTCGAGTCGTCGCCCATCGGCCAGGATGTCCAGGGGACGGTTCAGGCGTGGCTGACCACCCTCGTGGAGGGGGCGCACCACCAGGCTCTCCAGTCGACGCTCCAGCCGCTGGGCGAAGTCCAGGTGCTGCTGCATGGACGGCGAGCCGGCCAGGTGTTCACGAGTATCGACCATGGCGCTGACCAGGCTGGCTACGCTGATGCCGATCAGCGCCGTCAGCCCCAGGGCTACCAGCACCTCGAGCAGGGTGAAGCCGCGTTCGCGCGTCAAGGTCATGGGGCCAGGAAGAGTGTGAAGGTGAGTGATGGGCCTGGTACCTCCCCCGGGGAGACGCTCAGCTGCCCCCTGCGCAGAGCCTGGATGTCGGTCTCTTCCACTCGGAGTCGCCAGTGGCAGCCGAGAGGTGCCTCGCCCCGGTGTTCGCCGAGATCAGGCCAGAAGCGGGTCGCGGCGAACTCCCCGGCGACGGCGCGAGCGCACAGCATGAGCGGGATCTGTTCCCGTTCGGCCAGGGCGACGCGGCTGCGCTGCTGCAGGCCCTGACTGACGCTGAGGGAGAGCAGGGCCAGGATGAATAGCGCCACCATGACCTCGAGCAGGGTGAACCCGGTGCCTCGCCCCGGCACGGCGCCGGGCCTCACGGCGGCCGACCCACGGCCAGTTCGAGATGACGCTGCGCGTGGTGCAGCATGAGGGTGGTGCCGGCCACCTCCCCGTCGGGCCACCAGATCACCCAGGGCATCGCCGTCGGTGCGTCGCTCGGGTCGCGACGCGTCACCGTCACCCCGTCCGGCCAGGCCCCGGCGGTCAGGCGGCCGTCGGCCAGAGGCTCCCAGCGGCCGTCCTCGCGCCAGGTGAGGAAGCGGTAACCGGTTTCGTCCGGCCGCCAGCCGATCAGTCGCTGCCCCTGCACCGCCAGTTGGCGAGCCTCCCGCAGCTCCTGTCTCAGCACCTCGCGTGTCGTCTCCAGCGGCTGGCGCCGGCTCGGATCCAGCAGCGGGACCCCCAGGGAGACCACGATGCCCATCACGGCAAGCACCACCATCAACTCCAGCAGGGAAAAACCGCTGGCCGGCGCAGTTGCCTTCACCGTCAGAGCATCCAGTTGCCGATATCGGCATCCTGCCCCTCCCCGCCGGGTCGTGCATCCGCACCCAGGGTGTAGATGTCGATGTCGGCGTGCTCGCCGGGGTGCCGGTATTGGTAGGCGTTGCCCCAGGGGTCCACCGGCAGGCGACGGACATAGCCTCCCTGCCGATAGTTGTCGGGCTGCGGCGTCTGGCTCGGGCGTGTGGCGAGGGCCTTGAGCCCCTGATCACTGGTGGGATAGCGCAGGTTGTCCAGGCGGTACATGTCCAGGGCCTGTTCGAGGGTGGCGATATCGGCACGTGCCTTCTGACGCATGGCGTCATCCTGGTTGCTCAGCACATTGGGGGCGACGATGGCGACCAGCAGGCCGAGGATGAAGATCACCACCATGATCTCCAGCAGGGTGAAGCCGGACTGGGGTGAGGGGCGGTAAGCAGGGTGTCTCATGTGGGTCTCCGTCAGGGGGAAAGCGAGCCATTGAGGCTCATGATGGGCAGCAGGATGGCCAGCACGATGACCAGGACCACCCCGCCCATGATCAGGATCAGCAGGGGTTCGAAGAGTCCCAGGGCGGCCTCTATGCGGCGGTTGAAGGTGGTTTCCTGCGAGATCGCAATGCGCTCGAGCATGCGCTCGAGACGGCCGCTCGCCTCGCCACTGGCCACCATATGCAGCAGCGTGGGGGGAAAGCGGCCGGTGCGAGCCAGGGCGCGGTGCAGGCTGATGCCGCCCGACACGTCGGCGACGATGGCATCCACCGCCTCGCGCAGGACCCGGTTGCCCAGGGTGTTGCGGCTGACCCGCAGGGCATCCAGCAAGGGGATGCCACTCCCCGTCAGGATCGCCAGGGTACGGGTCAGGCGTGCGGTATCGAGCAGCAGCAGCAGCTCCCCGAGGCGTGGCAGGCACAGCAGCATGGCGTGCCAGCGACGGCGTATGGTGGGTCGGCGCAGCAGGCGCTGCACCAGGACGCCAGCCACCAGCAGGAGGGCGGCGAGCCAGCCCGCGGTGGCCTGCAACAGGTCGGAGAGGCTGATCAGCAGGCGCGTCAGGGTGGGTAGCGTGAGGTTGGAGTGCTCGAACTGCTCCGCCAGGCGCGGTACCACATGGGTCATCAGGCCCACCACCACCAGGATCGAGACCACGATCAGCACGCTGGGGTAGATCAGCGCGGTGCGCGCTCGCGAGCGCTGCTGCTGTACCCGCTCGAGGTGGTCCGCCAGCTGTTCGAGGACACCTGACAGGCGGCCGGCGCGCTCGCCGGCGGCGACCAGGCTGCGATAGAGGTCGTCGAAGGTACTCGGGTGGGCGGCGAGGCTATCGGCCAGGGCGTAGCCTTCGCGCACCCGCCGCAGGATATCCAGCAACAGGCTGCGCGCCTTCGGCTCCTCGGTCTGCTGGGCCAGCGCATCCAGGGCATCGCCGATGGCGATGCCCGCCTCCACCAGGGTAGCGAGCTGTCGCGTCAGCATGGCCAGGGTGTCGTTGTCGAGGCGCGTCGAGCGCCGCCTGCGTGGACGCTGGCCCACGGGGGTCAGGCGTCGGGGGAAGAGCCCCCGGTCCCGCAGCAGTTGCCGGGCATGTCGCTCGCTGTCGGCCTGCAGGACGCTGCGCAGGCGCGACCCATCAGGTTTGAGGGCCAGGTAACGATAGGTCGGCATGGTCTCTCGGGATCCTCCATTCGGCGCTTCCATCCTGCCCGCCGGGTATTGCAGTTTGTGGTCGGGCTACTGGTGGATGGCTCTCAGGATCTCGGCCGGGCTGGTCTCTCCACTGGCCAGGAGTGCCAGCGAGGCGGAGGCGAGGGAGGCCCTCTCCCCGAAGGCGTGGCGCGCCATCTCCGACTCGGTGGCCCGGTCGTGGATCATGCCAGCCAGGGTCTCGTCGATGTCGATGAACTCGTAGACACCCAGTCGGCCGCGGTATCCAGCGCCCTCGCAGCGTTCGCAGCCGACCGCCTCGGCGACCCGGGGCAGCGCGCCGAGCCCGGCGATGCTCTCGGCCTCGCCGACCGCAGGCGGCCGCCAGCCTCGACAGTCTGCGCACAGCCGGCGTACCAGCCGCTGTGCCATCACCCCCTTCAGGCTGCTGGCCAGCAGGTAGGGCTCGATCCCCATGTCGCGCAGCCGGGTCACCGCCCCCAGGGCGCTGTTGGTATGCAGCGTCGAGAGCACCAGGTGGCCGGTGAGGCTGGCCTGAACGGCGATCGCGGCGGTTTCCAGGTCGCGTATCTCGCCGATCATGATGATGTCGGGATCCTGGCGAAGGATGGCCCTCAGCCCGTGGGCGAAGGTCAGGCCGGCCTGGGGGTTCACCGGGGTCTGGCCGATCCCGGGGAGGGCGTACTCGACCGGGTCCTCCACGGTGAGGATGCTGCGACGGCTGTCATTGAGATGCGCCAGGCTGGCATAGAGGGTGGTGGTCTTGCCCGAGCCGGTCGGCCCGGTATTGAGCAGGATGCCGTTGGGACGTGCCAGGAGGCGCCGGAAGCTGCCCAGCACCGCCGGCGGCATGCCGATCCCGTTCAGGTCGAGCAGGGCGGCCTGCTTGTCGAGCAGGCGCATCACCACCCGCTCCCCATGGATGCCGGGCAGGGTCGAGACACGGATATCGACGCCGCGTCCCCCCAGCCGCACGCTGATGCGGCCGTCCTGGGGCTGGCGCTTCTCGGCGATATCCAGCTGTGCCATCACCTTGATACGCGAGATCAGCATGGGTGCCAGGACCCGGGGTGGCCGCAGCGCCACACGCAGAGTGCCATCGACCCGCAGGCGCACGTTGAGCTCCTTCTCGAAGGGTTCCACGTGGATATCCGAGGCGCCGAGCCGCAGCGCCTCGGAGAAGACGCCGTTGATCAGGCGAATGACCGGCGCCTCGCTCTCGCTCTCCAGGAGGTCCTCGGTACGCGGCAGCTCATGCAGCAGGCTGTCCAGGTCCACCTCGTCGGAGAGTCCCTGCATAAGGCTCTCGGTGGTGTCGCGCTCGGCATCGTGCAGTTCGCCGAGCCGGGCCTCGAACGCCTGCTGACTCAGCCACTCGCAGGCGAGTGGCTGTCCATGCTGGCGTTGGGCCTCCTGCAGCGCCTCCAGCGAGGCGTCATGGCGACAGAACAGGCGATAGCCCGCCTGCTGCCAGTCCAGGGCCACGCCGCAGCGCCTCGACAGCCGGTAGGGCAGCAACGGACGCCGCTCGCCGGCGCAGTCGGCAGCGTCGTGGTTACGATGCTGGTTCACCGGGCCAGCTCCCCCAGCCGCTCGCGGCCGGAGGGGAAGAGCGCGTCGAGGCTCGCCACCTGGCTCTCCAGGGGCGGCAGGACCTGATCCTCCTCGAGATCCCTGAGCAGCTGCTGGGCACGCATATGGCGGTACTTGCGGGCCGTGCCGGCATCCAGGCTGCGGTCGTCGCGGATGACCCGCGCGCGGATGAACACCACCAGGTTTTGCTTCTCCCGGGAACTGTCGGAGTAGCGGAAGAGATTGCCCAGCAGGGGAATGTCGCCCAGCAGGGGCACCTGCTGGCGCGTGTTGCTGCTCTGGTTGCTGATCAGGCCGCCCAGCACGACGATGCCGCCATCCCGGGTGGTGACGGCGGTCTCGATCTCTCGCTTGTTGGTCACCACATCGCTGGCGCTGACATTGCTGGCCACGGAGGAGACCTCCTGGGAGATGGCCAGGCGGATGGTGTTGTCGGCGCTGATCTGTGGACGAATGCGCAGCTTGATGCCGACATCCTCACGCTGGATGGTCTGGTAGGGGTTGGCGTTGTCGACGGTGGTGGAGCCGGTGACGAAGGGGACTTCCTGGCCGACCAGGATATAGGCCTCGGCGTTGTCCAGGGTCATCAGGGATGGCGTGGAGAGCAGGTTGGTGTCGGCGTCGCTGCGCAGGGCGTTGAGCAGCGCGGCGAAGCTGAGGCCGCTGGCGTCGATGCGGCCCACCCCGGTGGTGATGCCGTTGAGGCCACCCAGCAGGTTGGCCAATGCCGTGGTGTCCTCACCGGCAGCGGCCGCGGCCAGCTCGGTGATGCCGGTGGAGCCGGCGGTGCCGAAGTTCACGCCGCCGACCGGGACGGTACTGCCCGAGCCGGTATCGGCAAACAGCCACTGCATGCCGAGTTGGCGAGCGCGGGACTCGGTGATCTCGGCGATGATCGCCTCGACCGCTACCTGGGCGCGCCGAATGTCGAGCTGTTCGACGATGCTCAGGTAGGCCTCGAGGCTCTCCGGGGGGCCGGTCAATACCAGGGCATTGGTGGAGGGGTGCACCGCGAAGGCGGTTTTCTCGCTGTCGCGTGAGGAGGGCGGAGTCACGCGCTCGCCCTCCTCGTTGACCAGGGTGGCGCCGCTGGACTGCAGCTCCTCCAGCACCGTCAGGACATCCTCGGCGGCGGCGTGGTTGAGGTAGATGACACGCGTGCGTACGTGGCGCTCCACCGCGGTGTCCAGTCCGCTGGCCAGTTCGCGTACCTGCTGGCGCTGAGCCGGGTTGCCGAGCACCAGCAGTGCGTCGGCGCGAGGTGCCGCGATGACCCGGGGCCCGCCACCATCGCCATCTTGCAGCAGGCCATCCAGCGTCTCGGCCAGATCGGCGGGGCGGGTGTGCTGGACGTTGATGATCTCGGCCTGACTCTCCTGGCGTTCGTCCAGCAGTCGGGCCAGCCGGGCCAGGCGGTTCAGGTTGTCCTGCCAGTCGGTGACCACCACCTGGCGTCCGGAGGGGTGGGCGGTGATGACGCCCACCCTGGGATCCACCAGGGGCTCCAGGATCGAGGCCAGCATGCTGGCCTCGAGGTGACGCGTCTCGATGATCCGGGTGGCTACGCCACCTCCCTCCCGTTCGCCGATGTCGGTGGGGAGCGGCTGGGTCCTGGCCAACTCGTCCGGTACCACCCGCGCCTGGCCATCGGGCAGTTCCACCACCGCATAGCCGTTGACCTGCAGTTCGCTCTCGAAGAGACGATACAGTTCATCGCGGGTCAGGGGGCGCTGGCTGGTCAGGCTGATGGTGCCTTGAACCCGGGGGTCAACGACGAAGGGGCGATCCGTCAATCGCGAGATCGTGGCGATGAACTCGCGGATGCCGGTGTCCCGGAAATCGATATCGTAGCGCTCTTCCTCGTCAGGGAGACCCGGTGTCTGGGCGGCGGCGAGGGAGCAAAAGACCAGCAGGCAGGCTGCCAGGAGCCGCGGTGTTGACTTCATGAGAGTCACTCCGTGTCGAGCATCAGGGTGGGGGCTGGAGGCTCCGGCCAGGCCAGGTGCTGCTGGCGTCCCTGGTGGTCCAGGATCACGCCGTCCGGCGTGATCGCCTCGAGTGTGAGCGTCGCCGAGATCCGATCGCCTTCGCCTGCCACGCGCTGCCCGTCGGGCGTATCGAGCACCAGGATGGTGTGGCTGGCCTCGGGGTGGCGCAGGCTGCCGACGATGGTGACCGCCAGGGGCGGGGCAGCCTGGCGGGGTGGCTCGGTGGCGGGGGCAGGTGCCAGCCAGGCGACGGGGGGTACCGGGGGCAATGAGTGCGCCAGCGGTGCCTCGGTCGTCGTCAAGGAGGGTAGGGCCACGCGTATCGCCAGGGCCGCGAGCAGCAGGGCTGCAACGAGCCAGCCGAGCAGGCGAGGCTGGGCGTGGACACGCATGCTCAGGCACCGGGGCGCTGGGAGGGGTGCCAGCCGGGGTGTCCGGAGACACCGGTCAATTGCACCTCGGGAAGGCGAGGCAGGCGCCAGCCCTCTGGGCGGTCCACAAGGTATGCCTCCAGGTGCTGCCAGAGGCTTTCGCCCTCCCTGGCCCCGGGCTGCCAGGTGGCCATCCGGGTGCCGGACAGTTCCCCCAGCGTGATGCGCTGGCCGGGCTCACCGGCGTAGCGGCAGTGCCAGGTCGCCCCGCTCAGCCTGGGAAGGTCCTGGGAGGTGTCCAGCAGGGATGGCGATCCGAAACAGTGGTCACTGGCGCGCTCGAGCAGCGAACGCAGGTCGCTGGCGCTGGCGCTCAGCTTCAGCAGGCGGGCCTCATGCCCCCCGGTCAGGGTGACCAGGTGGTCACGGGTGATGGGGGTGCCGGGCGGCAGCATGATGTCGTGACGCCAGCCGGGGGAGAGCGCCAGGTCTATGCCCTGCTGTCCAAGCAGGGCGTCGGTGATCAGTGCATCCCAGCTGCCGCCGACGGTGTCCCGCCGCCATAGCCAGTCCGGGGCCGTTGCCAGAGGGGCATCCAGCCAACTGGCATAGGGCGTGCGAGCGGCCTCGATGGCTCGTTGGAAGTCGTCGGCTCGGCGGCGCTCTTCGGCTTCCATGTGGGAGGGAGCGGCCGGATGGAAGCGAGCCTCCACTCGCCACCCCGTCTCGGCTGGAAAACAGCTCAGCTGGAAGGCCCCCGTGGCGCGGCAGCCAGGGAAGCAGACGGGTAATACCCCGCCCCGGGTCTGTCGGACGGGCACCAGGGTCGGCCAGAAGTCCTGGCCGCGGGCGCACAACAACAGGTCGGCATCCGGCAGCCGCTCGGCGAGCCAGATGCCTGCGCCGCTGCCGCAGTCGGCCATCACGATGACCAGGTCGGCCTGTTCGCTCGCCTCTCGAGTGCGGCGCTCGACTGCTTGATACCAGGCGTCCAGTGGGCGCGTCTCGTCGCTGGCATGGGGGTCCGTGACACCCACCACTGCGACCCGTGCGCCGCCCCGATCGAAGAGGGCCAGGGGGGCAATCCCCGGGGGCTGGGGCTGTTCTGCCGCGGGCGTACCGAGAACGGGTCCTTCGAAGGCTCGATACAGGCCGGCCACCTGGTCCGGCCAGAGCAGGCGTTCATCGCTGCTGACCCGTGCCTCGGCCCCCAGCATCCGACTGGCCGACAGGCCGGCCTCCCCGCGGCTGAGATGGCATAGCCCGCTGCCATTCCAGCACTGGCCGTTCTCCAGTGTCAGGGTGTGCGTCTTTCCCAGGGTATGGCGCAGTGTCTCGAGGCGTGCCGCCAGGGCGGCCTGGCCGCCCTGGCGGGCTCTTCTCGCCTCCCCTGGCAACAGTAGCGGCTGGGGGCCGGACGCCATGGCGACTGCCGAATCGGCAGTGGACCAGGGGGGCTGGCCCAGACGCGCCGCGGGTCCCAGTCGAGTGGCCGGCGTCACCGGGTATTCCGGGGCCCGAGCGCCCAGCGTATCGGCATAGTAGAGCAGTTCCACACGCGCCTGAGCCGGCAGGCTTCGTGTCGGGCCTGCCGCCGAGGTCGCGCAGCCGGCGAGCCACGAGGCGGCGAGGCCGAAGGCGCCACCCCGTATCAGGTCGCGTCGGCGGATGCCGGTGGCCCCTCGGGAGTCACTGTCTGAATCGGAAGAGAACGGCCGTGACGTCATGCGTGCTTTTGATCCCCTGAAGTGGCGAGTCGGAACCATGAAGGAGGTGTCGTCATGTCGGGTGTGACGGTGGCATGACGGGCATCTTAATGAATGGATGGTGACGCTTTCATGACATCGATAGTTAGCGACATTCGCGTATTTTTTCGATAAGGAAAGCGTCTTTTTTCGTTAATCCATCTGTCACCTTGACTGCGTACTTTTCCCTAGCGATCCGGAATGAATCTGGCACCGGAGTTTCAACCTGACGAAACGATGAGGGGGAAGGCATGAGCAAGGAAATCGAGGATCATCGCAATTTCAACCAGAGCGGCAACGAGCCGTTCTCTTCCATCATGGACAAGCATGTGTCGCGTCGCGGCATGATGCGTGGTGGCCTGGGCCTGGCCGCCATGTCGGTGATGGGCTTCGGCGCGGCGAACGCCCTGGCGGCACCCGATGCCCGGACCGGCATGCGCGGCACCGGCGCGCCGGGAAAGAAGCCGCTGACCCTGGCATTCGAGTCCATTCGTGGCGCCAGGCTCGACAGCGTCGTGGTGCCTGAAGGGTATACGGCTCAGGTGCTGATTCCCTGGGGAGCCGGCCTGACCAGCGATGTTCCGGAATGGCATGATGGCCTCGAGATGACGCCAGAGATCCAGGCCAATGCCATCGGCATGCACCATGATGGCATGTACCACTTCCCCCTCAACAATGGCAGTGGATCACGGGAGTTCCTGCTCGCCATCAACCATGAGTACATCGACCAGGGTGCGCTCTGGGCGCCCAAGGGTGGGCCGACCAATGGCCGTTCGGGCAAGCGTCCGGCCGATGAGGCGCGTACCGAGATCAACGCCCATGGGGTGGCGGTGGTCCATGTGAAGAAGCAGGCCGATGGACGCTGGACCCATGTGGTCGACTCGCCCTACAACCGTCGCATCACCAATGCTTCCGAGATGGAGATCGGCGGTCCGCTGGCCGGCAGCGACTACGTGAAGACCAAGTTCTCGCCGGACGGCCTGCTGGCCCGGGGTACCTCCAACAACTGCGGCAACGGCTATACCCCCTGGGGCACCTACCTGGCCTGCGAGGAGAACTGGCCCGGCTATTTCGTTCGCAACGCCGATCGGCAGCTGGACGACGAGCGCCTCGGCGTCTCGCGGGGCCGGGGTCGCTATGGTTGGGAGACCGCCGCCGGCGACGCCTCCGAGCAGAACGACGAGTTCGCCCGCTTCAACACCGACCCATTCGCAGCAGATGCCACCGGTGACTATCGCAATGAGGCGCGTACCTACGGCTACCAGGTCGAGGTCGATCCCTACGACGGCAGCCGCCGCGCCGTGAAGCGCACCGCCATGGGCCGCTTCCGCCACGAGGGCTGCTGGGTGGGCAAGCTCGAGCCCGGCAAGCCGGTGGTGTTCTACTCCGGCCACGACGCGCGCAACGAGTACATCTACAAGTATGTCTCCAAGGCCACCTGGAGCCCGGCCGATGCCAATCGCCCCGGGGCCAACTTCGACCGCCTGGCGATCGGCGCCAAGTACCTGGACGAGGGCACGCTCTACGTGGCGCGCTTCGACGTGGATGGCAGCGGCGAGTGGCTGCCGCTCACGCCGCAGGCGGTGACCACCGATGGTCGTCGCCTGCACGAGGCACTGGGGCTGGCCGCCGATGACCAGGCCGGCATCATCATCCATACCTGCGATGCCGCCGACCTGATGGGGGCGACCCCCATGGACCGTCCCGAGTGGGGTGCCGTGGACCCGACCTCCGGCGACGTCTACATGACCCTGACCAACAACAGCCAGCGCACCGCCGAGGACACCGCGCCGACCTTCACCAACGGTGGCAGCAATCGCGAGGAACTGGGCGTGGGATACGGCACCGCGCCGACCAACGGTCCCAACCCGCGCCCCAGCAACGGTGCCGGACAGGTCATTCGCTGGCGGGATGGCGACGATGTCACCCGCTTGCAGTGGGAGGTGTTCGTCTTCGGTGCCGCCGCCGCGGATACCGACAACCTCTCCGGCCTGACCGAGCTGAACCAGTTCGCCAGCCCCGACGGCCTCTGGTACGACGATCGCGGCAACGGTGATGGCATCCTGTGGATCCAGACCGACAACGGCTACGATGGCGTCGCCGACTACACCAACGACCAGGTGCTGGCGGTGGTGCCGGGTGCCCTGGAGGGCGGCGTGGTAACGCCCGAGAACCAGCAGCACCTCAAGCGCTTCGCCGTGGGGCCCAATGGCAGCGAGGTCACCGGGATCTTCGCCACCCCGGACAAGACCGCACTGTTCATCAACATCCAGCACCCGGGCAACTGGCCGGCCTCCGAGGATGCCACCGAGCAGACCCAGGGTAGCGTTCGCCCGCGGGCCTCTACCGTGGTAATCCAGAGGCAGGATGGCGGCCCGATCGCCGTCTGACCCGGCTTCGCCGGGAGCTGTAAGCCTTAAGCTGTAAGAAAAACCGCCCCGGCAGCCTGGCTGCCGGGGCGGTTGCGTTCATGCTGTCTTCGAGCTTCGAGCTTCGAGCTTCGAGCTTCGAGCTTCGAGAGCCGGGCATAGCCCGGCGCTCGGTCAGGCCTTGGCGGCATAGGCGTAGAGCAGCGTCTCCTGGGCACTGATCGGCGCGGCCTCGCCGGCGCTCTGCTTGACGTAGCTACCGTCGGACTGCAGCAGCCAGCTCTGGCAGTTGTCGACCAGGTAGGTCTCCAGGTCCTTGCGCACCCGGGCCGCCAGCTTCTTGTCCAGCAGCGGGAAGCAGGTCTCCACGCGGTGGAACATGTTGCGGGTCATGAAGTCGGCGCTGGAGGCCCACACCTCCGGCTTGCCGGCGTTGTGGAAGTAGAAGACCCGGGTGTGCTCCAGGAAACGAGCGACGATCGAGCGTACCCGGATGTTTTCCGACACCCCTGGCACGCCGGGGCGCAGGCAGCACTGGCCGCGGATGATCAGGTCGCACTCCACGCCGGCCTGGGACGCACGGTAGAGCGCCTGGATCAGCTTCGGCTCTGTCAGCGAGTTGCACTTGACGATCAGGTGGGCGCGCTTGCCCTTGCGTGCCTCCAGGGCCTCGCGTTCGATCATCGCCACCAGTCCCTCATGCAGGGTGAAGGGGGCATGCAGCAGCGTCTCGATGCGTCGCGCCCGGCCCATGCCGGAGAGCTGCTGGAAGACCTGGTGAACGTCCTCGCAGAGGGTGGGGTTGGCGGTGAGCAGGCTGTAGTCGGTATACAGCCGGGCGGTCTTGGAGTGGTAGTTGCCGGTGCCCAGGTGCACGTAGTAGTGAAGGCCATCCTTCTCGCGACGCACGATATGCATCATCTTGGCGTGGGTCTTGTAGGCCATCACGCCGTAGATGACGATGGCCCCGGCCTCCTGCAGCCGCGAGGCCAGCGCCAGGTTATCGGCCTCGTCGAAGCGCGCGCGCAGCTCGATCACCACCGTGACCTCCTTGCCGCCACGCGCCGCCTCGACCAGCGAATTGACGATGGGCGAGTCGGCCCCGGTGCGGTAGAGGGTCTGCTTGATGGCCAGCACGCCCGGGTCCCGGGCGGCTTCGGAGAGCAGGTCCTCGACCGGCGCGAAGGACTGGAAGGGGTGGTGCAGCAGCACATCGCCGGCGGTGATGGTGTCGAACAGGCTGCCCCCCTTGTGGAGGTTCTTCGGGAAACCGGGGGTGAAGGGGCGGTAGAAGAGCTCGGGCTGGTCGACCTCGCCGAGCAGCGACATCATGCGGGTCAGGTTCACCGGCCCGTTGACCCGGTAGAGGTCATCCTCCTCCAGCTCGAACTGCTTGAGCAGGAAGGTGGCGAGCTCATCCGGGCAGGTGTCGACCACCTCCAGGCGCACGCCGCTGCCGTAGCGGCGCGCCAGCAGCTCGCCGCGCAGCGCCGAGGCCAGGTCGGAGACCTCCTCCGGGTCCACCGTCATGTCGGCGTTGCGGGTCAGGCGGAACTGGTAGCAGCCTCGCACCGTCATGCCCGGGAACAGCTCCTCGGCGTGGGCATGCATCATCGAAGAGAGGAACACGGCCTCCGTGAAGCCCTCATCGCAGAGCTCCGCTGGCATCCGGATCACCCGGGGCAACGAGCGCGGCGCCGGCAGGATCGCCAGGCCGCCTTCGCGGCCGAAGGCGTCCTTGCCCTCGAGCTGGACGATGAAGTTGAGGCTCTTGTTGACCAGCCGCGGGAAGGGGTGGGAGGGGTCCAGGCCGATGGGGCTGATCACCGGCATGATCTCCCCCTCGAAGTAGTCGCGCACCCAGGCACGCTGCGCCTTGGTCCAGTCGCTGCGCCGCCTGAAGCGCAGTCCCTTTTCCAGCAGTGCCGGCAGCAGCACCTCGTTGAGGATCCGGTACTGGCGTTCGATCTGCTCGTGGGCGATGGTCGAGATCTCGCTGAGCACCGCCCGCGGAGAGCGGCCGTCGGCCCCGGTACTGGGGTCGCCCAGGGCGACCTGATGCTTGAGTCCGGCGACCCGGATCTCGAAGAACTCGTCCAGGTTCGACGAGAAGATCAGCAGGAACATCAGCCGGTTGAGCAGCGGATGCGACTCGTCCAGGGCCTGCTCCAGTACCCGGATATTGAACTGCAGGTGGGAGAGTTCGCGATTGAAGTAGAGCGACGGGTCGCTCAGGTCCGCATCGGCCTCGGGCCTGGCCTTGGGCTTGATGCCGGCGCGGGTCTGGTTGAGGCGCGGGGTCGGGATATCGCTCCCGCTCTCCTCGCCGCTCGGGCCGCTCAGCTGATGTGTCAAGGCGGCGACGTGGTCGGGGCTGCGGTCTTCCATGGGCTTCTCTCCGTTTCCAGGAAGGGCGCGCAGTCCCCTCCCTTGCTACTGGGTGAGCAGTCGTGCTGCCCGCTTGGCGAAATAGGTCAGCACGCCGTCGGCGCCGGCGCGCTTGAAGCACAGCAGTGATTCCAGGATCACGCCATCGGCGTCCAGCCAGCCGTTCTCGAAGGCTGCCATGTGCATGGCGTACTCGCCGCTGACCTGGTAGGCATAGGTGGGCGCCTTGAGCTCGTCCTTGACCCGGCGTACCACGTCCAGGTAAGGCATGCCGGGCTTGATCATCACCATGTCGGCACCCTCGGCCAGGTCCATGGCGACCTCGTGTAGCGCCTCGTCACCGTTGGCCGGGTCCATCTGGTAGGTGCTCTTGTCGGCGCGCCCCAGGTTGGCGGCGGAGCCCACCGCGTCGCGGAAGGGGCCGTAGTAGCGTGAGGCGTACTTGGCGCTGTAGGCCATGATCCGGGTGTTGACCAGTTGCTCCTGCTCCAGCACCCGGCGGATCTCGCCGATGCGGCCATCCATCATGTCCGAGGGGGCCACCACATCGGCACCGGCCTCGGCGTGGGAGAGCGCCTGCTTGAGCAGGGTCTCCACGGTGCGATCATTCTGCACATAGCCCTGCTCGTCGATGATGCCGTCCTGGCCGTGGCTGGTGTAGGGGTCCAATGCCACGTCGGTGATGATGCCGAGCTCGGGCAGGGCCTCCTTGAGGGCCCGCACGCTGCGCTGCACCAGGCCGTTCGCGCTGTAGGACTCCTCGGCCAGCTCGCTCTTCAGCGAGGCATCCACCACCGGGAAGAGGGCCAGGGCAGGGATGCCCAGCTCGACGGCCTCGCGGGCCTCCTCGATCAGCAGGTCCAGCGACAGGCGCTCGACCCCCGGCATGGAAGGTACCGCCTCGCGCTGGCCCTCGCCCTCCATCACGAACACCGGCCAGATCAGGTCGGCCGGTGTCAGCACGTTCTCGCACATCAATCGACGCGAGAAGGCATCGCGGCGCATGCGGCGCATGCGGGTGGCGGGGAACTGGCGTGGGGTCGTGAAGCTCAAGGTCGTCTCTCCGGCTCTGGCGCCGCCGATGGTAGTCTGGCGGCCGTTGATGACAATGACGTGACAGCGTGGTGTCGACTGTCCTCGAGTATATCAGTGTGGCCTTGCGCCGAAAGTCGTTCAGGTCAAGTCTCGCCTTGTCGCACTCGAGGGATCGCTCTAGAGTGTGGAGCTCGTTAACAGGTCCTGCCGTCGGCAGGCGAACCCTGCAAGGAGATAGGCATGAGCAAACAGGTGGCGGTGATCCTTTCGGGCTGCGGGGTCTTCGATGGCTCCGAGATCTACGAGACCACCCTGACCCTGCTGCGGCTCGACCAGCTGGGCCTCGGCTATCGCTGCTTCGCGCCGGATATCGCCCAGCACCATGTCATCGACCACCGCAGTGGCGAGGTGGCAGAGGAGGAGGCGCGCAACGTGCTCACCGAGGCGGCTCGCCTGGCGCGCGGGGAGATCCAGCCGCTGGCCGAGCTGGAGGCGGACGACTTCGATGCGGTGATCCTGCCCGGCGGTTTCGGCGCCGCCAAGAACCTCTCCAGCTTCGCCGAGGATGGCGCCGAGATGCGGGTACTCGATGAGCTCAAGGAAGCCCTGGAAGGCTTTCACGAGGCCCGCAAGCCGATCGGCCTGATGTGCATCAGCCCGGTGATGGTGCCGCGCCTGCTGGGCTCGGGTATTGCCGTCACCATCGGCCAGGATCCCGGCATTTCCGGGGCCATCAGCGCCATGGGGGGGCTGCACCGCAGCTGCGGCGTGGAGGATATCGTGGTGGACTTCGAGCATCGCGTGGTGACCACGCCGGCCTATATGCTCGCCACCCGCATCAGCGAGGCCGCCACCGGCATCTTCAAGCTGGTCGACCGGGTCGACGAGCTGATGGATCTCTGACCCGGCTTTGCCGGGAGCTGTAAGCCGTAAGCCGTAAGCTTTAAGTAAAACCCCCAGAGCATTGAGGCCTGGGGGTTTTCTTATGGCTTACAGCTTAAAACTTATAACTTAGGAGTCGTCTTCCGCCTCGCGCTGGCGCTTCTTGCGCCTGGCCAGGCGGCCGAACAGCAGGCCCACCTCATAGAGCAGGTACATGGGGATCGCCAGCAGGCTCTGGGAGATCACGTCCGGCGGGGTGAGCAACATGCCCACCACAAAGCAGCCGAGTACCACGTAGGGGCGCTTCTTCGACAGGCTCTCCACCGTGGTGGCGCCCGAGGCGATCAGCAGGAATGTCGCGATGGGAATCTCGAAGGCCACGCCGAAGGCGAAGAACAGCTTCAGCACGAAGTTGAGGTAGGCGTTGATATCGGTCATCACCGTCACGTTCTCCGGCCCGGTCTGGGTGAAGAACTCGAACAGCAGCGGGAAGACCGCATAGTAGGCGAAGGCCGCCCCGGCGTAGAACAGCATCACGCTGGAGGCCAGGATGGGGATGGCCAGCGCCTTCTCGTTGTCGTACAGGCCCGGGGCCACGAAGGCCCAGGCCTGATGCAGCACGTAGGGCACGGCGATGAACACCGCCGTGACCAGGGTCAGCTTGAAGGGCGCCAGGAAGGGCGACGCCACCTCGGTGGCGATCATCTGCGAGCCTTCCGGCAGCAGCGCCATCAGCGGCTGGGCCACGAAGGTATAGATGTCGTTGGCGAAGGCGTAGAGGCCAAGGAAGATCACCAGCACCGCCACCACGGCGCGCAGCAGACGCGAGCGCAGTTCGATCAGGTGCTCGATCAGCGGGGCCTGGTGCTGTTCCGGGCCGTCACCGGGGTTGCTCATCGTTCGGGGGCGTCCTTGTCGACGGGAGAGGGCTCGGCCGCGGCGTCAGGCGGCGTATCGGCACCCTCGCGGGCGCGGGACAGGGCATCATCCAGGCGCTGCTCCGGCGTCGCCGCGGGGGCATCCTGGTGGCGCTTGTCCGTATCCCGGGAGCCACGCTCTGGCTCGGCGATGCCTTCGACGCCGCGCTTCACCTGATTGACGCTGTCGTCCAGCTTCTTCTGCTGCTCGTCGAGTTTCTGGCGCAGCTCTTCCGCCTCCAGCTGAGCGCTGATCTCGCGCTGCATGCCGGAGACGGTTCGCTTGATCTTGCCGATCCACAGGCCCAGGGTGCGCGCCGCCTTGGGCAGCCGCTCCGGACCGAGTACCAGCAGGCCTACCACGCCGAGCAGCAGGAGTTCGAGAAAGCCGATATCGAACATGGCGGTTTACTTGCGCTCTTCTTGTTCCTCGGGCTTTCGCTCGGCCTGGACGTCGTAGGTGTTGGTCTCTTCCTTGTGGTCGACGCGGGCCTGGGCCTGTTCTTCGGTTTCCTCTTCCGCGGCCTTCTCGGCCTTCTCTTCCTCGCTCATCGCCTTCTTGAAGCCCTTCACGGCGCCACCCAGGTCGGTACCGACGTTGCGTAGCTTCTTGGTGCCGAAGATCAGGATGATGATGCCGAGTACGATCAGCAGCTGCCAGATACTGATACCACCTAACATGAGCGCTTCCTCTGATTGGGGTTCCGGCTCACCCGGAACGGCCAGTGATGTTGTGTCCAGCGGACTAGGGTTGGCGTGCGGCCTTCTCGTCGTGACCGGAGATACCGAAGCGGCGCCCCAGCTCGTCGAGCACCGCACCATGTTCGAGCCCGAGATGCGACAGCATCACCAGGCTATGAAACCACAGGTCGGCCGTTTCGGCGATCAACGCTTGGCGTTCGGCATCGCCACCGGCCTCGGCGTCCTTCGCCGCGAGCAGGGTCTCGGTGGCCTCCTCGCCGACCTTCTCGAGTATCTTGTTCAGGCCCTTGTGATGCAAGGCGGCGACGTAGGAGTCGGCAGGATCGGCCTCGCGGCGTTGATCCAGGACAACCTGCAGCCGCTCGAGAATATCGCTCATCGATGACGTCTCCGTGAAAAGGGCGAGCGTGAAACGTGGTCAGTGCCAGGCCAGCAGCGCGAGGCCGATGGCCGCGGCGGTCAGTGCCGGCCAGGGCTGTCCGCCGGCCCACTCGGCCAGCGGCTGCCAGGCCACCGCCAGCGCTACCAGCAGCAGCCCCAGGCGTAGCCGGCGGTGGCGGCGCCCTTGATGCGCCAGGTGGCGCTGGATGCCGCCGAGCGCCTCACCCTGGTGTCGGCGCTGGCGCTTCTCCAGTTCGGCCTGGGAGAGCACCTGGTGGACCAGGGTCGGCAGTTCGGGAATCTGGTGGCTGAGCTCCGGGGCCTGACGCTTGAGCGAGGCCCAGAAGCCCTTCACCCCGGCGCGCTCTTCCATCCAGCGCTCCAGGTAGGGCTTGGCGGTCTTCCACAGGTCGAGCTCCGGATAGAGCTGGCGCCCCAGGCCCTCGATGTTGAGCAGGGTCTTCTGCAGCAGCACCAGCTGCGGCTGCACCTTCATGTCGAAGCGACGTGCGGTCTGGAACAGGCCCAGCAGCACCTGGCCGAAGGAGATGTCCTTGAGCGGCTTCTCGAGGATCGGCTCGCACACGGTACGCACCGCGGCGGCGAACTCGTTGGCCCGGGTATGCTCGCCGACCCAGCCCGACTCGATGTGCAGCGCCGCCACCTCGTAGTAGTCCTGGTGGAAGAAGGCCAGCAGGTTGCGCGCCAGGTAGTCCTGGTCCTCGCGGGTGAGGCTGCCGACGATGCCGCAGTCGATGGCGATGTACTGGGGATCGTGGGGGTGCTTGCGGGAGACGAAGATGTTGCCCGGGTGCATATCGGCGTGGAAGAAGTTGTCGCGGAACACCTGGGTGAAGAAGATCTCCACGCCGCGCTCGGCGAGCGTCTTGAGGTCGGTGCCCTGGGCCTTGAGGGCGGCGAGATCGGCCACCGGCACCCCGTAGATGCGTTCCTGCACCATCACCCGATGGCGGGTCAGCTCCCAGTGAATGGCCGGTACATAGAGCTGCGTGGAGTCCTTGAAGTTGCGCTTGAGCTGGGAGGTGTTGGCCGCCTCCTTGTGCAGGTCGAGTTCGTCGAACAGGGTGGTCTCGTAGTCGCGTACCACCTCCACCGGCCGCAGTCGGCGCGCCTCGGGCACGATGGTCAGCAGGCGGGCGAAATGGTAGAGCAGGGCCATGTCCTGGCGCATCACCCGGTCGATACCCGGGCGGATGATCTTGACCACCACCTCCTCGCCGCCGTGCAGCCGGGCGCCGTGGACCTGGGCGATGGAGGCCGAGGCCAGGGGCTCGGCGTCGAAGGAGGCGAAGGCCTCGGCCACCGGCAGGCCCAGCTCCGCCTCCACCACGCCGCGGGCCTCGCTGCCGGGGAAGGGGGGGACCTGGTCCTGCAGGCGCTTGAGCTCATCGGCCACGTCCTCGGGCAGCAGGTCGCGGCGGGTGGAGAGCACCTGGCCGAACTTGACGAAGATGGGACCCAGCGACTCCAGCGCCAGGCGCAGGCGCTCGCCCCGTGACCGGCTGCCGATGGGTACCAGGCGCAGCGGCGAGAGCTTGAACGGGATGCGCAGCGCCCAGGGCAGGCGTTCGAGGGGCAGCAGGGTGTCGAGGCGGTAGCGGGTGATCACCCACAGGATGCGCAGCAGACGCAGCAGGATCATGCCACCACCCTGCCCGCCAGGTGCCGATGCAGGCGGGCCAGTCGCGCCTCGAGGCGGTCTGAGGCCACCTCCAGCTCGGTCAGGTGGTCGCGCAGCACCTCGAGCTGGGGGCGGCCCGGCAGCAGGCGGGCCTCCTCGACCAGGTACTCGGAGAGGTCGGCGCAGAACTCCTCGCGGGTGCGCAGCCCGAAGCGGCCCAGGCGGCGTAGCCCCTCGGCCAGGCTGTGGGCGGGAATGTCGCCGAGCCAGCGGGCCAGTTCGCCCTCCCAGTCGAGGTCGAGGTCGAGCAGCAGATCGCGAGTCGCCTCCAGCAGCGGGATGCGGCCGCGTACCGCCAGACGCCCCTGGAACATCAGCCGTTCCATGGAGGCACCGCCCATCAGGGCGCCGAGGGTCTCGGCGTCCAGCTCGACCACGGCATCGTAGGCCTCCTCCTGCGGAGCGTCGGGGCGCAGCAGGTCGAGGCCGCCGGAGTGGAAATGGATGGCCAGCGCCAGCTCGGGGTGCTCGAGCCGCAGCAGCAACCGCTGGCCGGCCAGCCGGGCCAGGCGCGAGGGCGCCGCTGGGTCCCGGGCCAGCAGTGCGTTCAGGGTCCTCTCGGCGGCGGCGAGCAGCAGAGTCGGGGTCAAGGCCATGCCCACCTCAGAGTTTGATGCCGCGGTGCAGGGCGACGATGCCCCCGGTCATGTTGGTGTACTCCACCCGCTCCAGGCCGGCCGCTTCCATCATCGACTTGAGGGTCTCCTGGTCGGGATGCATGCGGATAGACTCGGCCAGGTAGCGGTAGCTGTCGGCATCGCTGGCCACCACCTGGCCGATGCGCGGCAGCAGGCGGAAGGAGTACTCGTCGTAGGCCCGGGTCAGCAGGGGGTTGCGCGGCTTGGAGAACTCGAGCACCAGCAGGCGGCCGCCGGGTTTGAGTACCCGGGTCATGGAGCGCAGCGCGGCATCCTTGTCGGTGACGTTGCGCAGGCCGAAGGCGATGGTGATGCAGTCGAAGGTGTTGTCCGGGAAGGGCAGGCACTCGGCGTTGGCCTGGACGTACTCGACATTGCCGCCCACGCCATGGTCGAGCAGCTTGTCGCGGCCGACGCGCAGCATCGATTCGTTGATATCGGCCAGTACCACGCGCCCGCGGGGGCCCACCATGCGCGAGAATTTCAGCGTCAGGTCGCCGGTGCCGCCGGCGATATCGAGCACGCTGTGGCCGGGGCGCACCCCGGCGCGCTCGATGGTCAGCCGCTTCCAGAGGCGGTGGATGCCGAACGACATCAGGTCGTTCATGACGTCGTAGCGGGCCGCCACGGAGTGGAACACGTCGGCCACCCGTGAGGCCTTCTCCTCGCGGGGCACTTCCTGGTAGCCGAAATCGGTGGTCGGCTTGTCCCTGGAGCTTTGGTTGGCGCTCATGCGATGGGGCTCCCGAATCGCTGCATGGGAGAGGTCAAGGCCTCGGATGGGCGCCATTGTAGCCTCCCGCGGCGGCGATTGTCTTGACGCGGGTTACAGCTGCCTGATTTCTATGCCCAGCGGCTCGCGGCTGGCACCGGCCGCCTCCAGGCGCTCCAGGTAATCGGCCCAGTTGGCCTCGCGATTATCGATCAGCCACTTGAGGTAGTCCCAGCTGAACAGGCCGCTGTCGTGGCCGTCGTCGAAGTGCAGCTTGAGGGCGTAGCGACCGGCCTGGGTGATGTCCTTGAGGCCGACGAACTTCTTGCCGACCTGCAGGGTGGCGGTATCGCGGCCATGGCCGCGCACCTCGGCGGAGGGCGAGAAGACCCGCAGGTACTCGACCGATAGCCGGTAGCTGTGGCCATCGGCATAGCCGAGCTCCAGCTCGCAGGCCCGCTTGTGGTAGTGGACATTGGTAGGAATGGGGGCTGGCATGGTTGGCGTCCGGGTCTGGGCATTAGGGGACGCGGCTGACCCGGTGACAGGCCTTCGCGGAGGCGCTGTGAACCCCTCCCTGGGCGCTACCGATGCCCTGCTTCGCTCTCGCGTCCTGCTTCGCTTGCAGGACCGGTGCTGGCCATCCATGGCCAGCCCGTTCGAAGCAGGGCTTCTCACCCCAGGCAAGGACCTCCGCTACGGCCTGTCCCCGGCGCCGCGGGCAGCCGCTGGGGGCATACCGTGCCCCGCGGCGTGCCGCTTGGTTACAGGATATACCGCGACAGGTCCTCGTCCATTGCCAGCTCGCCGAGCTGCGAGTCGACGTAGGCGGCATCGATGGTCAGCGGGGTGCCGATGTCGCTGCCCCGGAACGAGGCCTCCTCCAGCAGGCGTTCCATCACGGTGTGCAGGCGGCGTGCGCCGATGTTCTCGGTGCCCTCGTTGACCTTCCAGGCGATCTCGGCGATGCGCTCGATGCCATCCTCGGTGAACGCCACCTCCAGGCCCTCGGTGGCCAGCAGCGCCTGGTACTGCTTGGTCAGCGCCGCGGAGGGCTCGGTGAGGATGCGCTTGAAGTCGTCCGGGGTCAGGGCGTTGAGCTCGACACGGATCGGCAGGCGGCCCTGCAGCTCCGGGATCAGGTCGGACGGGCGCGAGAGGTGGAAGGCACCGGAGGCGATGAACAGCACATGGTCGGTCTTCACCATGCCGTACTTGGTGGAGACCGTGGAGCCCTCGATCAGCGGCAGCAGGTCGCGCTGCACGCCCTCGCGAGAGACCTCGCCACCGCTGGACTGGCCGCCCCCCTTGCAGACCTTGTCGATCTCGTCGAGGAAGACGATGCCGTTCTGCTCCACCGACTCGATGGCGCGGGCCTTGATCTCCTCCTCGTTGACCAGCTTGCTGGCCTCCTCGTCACGCAGCAGGGCGAAGGCATCCCTGACCGCCACGCGACGGCTCTCGGTCTTCTGCTTGCCCATGCCGGAGAACAGGCTCTGCAGCTGGCTGGTCATCTCCTCCATGCCCGGCGGGGTCATGATGTCGACGTTGGGGCCCTGCTGGGAGACCTCGATATCGATCTCCTTGTCGTCGAGCTGTCCTTCGCGCAGCTTCTTGCGGAAGATCTGGCGCGTGGAGCTGTCCTGGCGCGGCTCCTCCTCCTGGCCGCGGGGCGGCGGCAGCAGGGCGTCGAGGATGCGCTCCTCGGCGGCGTCCGCGGCGCGGTGGCCGACCTCCTCCTTGGCCTGCTCGCGCACCAGCTTGATGGCGGCCTCGGTCAGGTCGCGCACGATCGACTCGACGTCGCGGCCGACATAGCCCACCTCGGTGAACTTGGTGGCCTCGACCTTGATGAAGGGCGCGCGGGCCAGCTTGGCCAGGCGGCGGGCGATCTCGGTCTTGCCGACGCCGGTGGGGCCGATCATCAGGATGTTCTTGGGCGTCACTTCCTGACGCAGATCGCCCTCGAGCTGCATGCGACGCCAGCGGTTGCGCAGGGCGATGGCCACGGCGCGCTTGGCGTCCTGCTGGCCGATGATGTACTGGTCCAGGGCGTGAACGATCTCGCGGGGGGTCATCTGGGTCATGGTATCGGCCTTAGCCCGCCTTGGCAGGCAGCTCCTCGAGGGTGACGTTGTGGTTGGTGAACACGCAGATATCGCCGGCGATCGCCAGCGATTTCTCGGTGATCTCGCGGGCCCCGAGGTCGGTGTTCTCGAGCAGGGCGCGGGCCGCGGCCAGGGCGTAGTTGCCGCCGGAGCCGATGGCGATGATGCCACCTTCGGGCTCCAGCACGTCGCCGTTGCCGGTGATGATCAGCGAGGCGTCCTTGTTGGCCACGGCGAGCAGCGCCTCCAGGCGGCGCAGGGCGCGATCGGTGCGCCACTCCTTGGCCAGCTCCACGGCGGCCTTGACCAGGTTGCCCTGGTACTTCTCCAGCTGTGCCTCGAAGCGCTCGAAGAGGGTGAAGGCGTCGGCGGTACCGCCGGCGAAACCGGCCAGCACCTCGCCGCGATAGAGGCGCCGCACCTTGCTGGCGTTGCCCTTCATCACGGTGTTGCCCAGCGATACCTGGCCGTCGCCGGCCAGCGCCACCTGGTCGCCGCGGCGCACGGATACGATCGTGGTCATGGGGGGACTCCTTGGGGGAGCGGGTGAACGGCTCCCGATGACTTTCGGCGCCGCGGGGTGGCCGGGGCGCCGTGACGAATCTGTCTGGAGGGAGTAGGTGCGGGCAGGCGGCCCGGAATTCAAGCGGCCACGCGTGTCGGTGCGAGGCGCGGGCTCAGTTGTTGAGCTGGATCAGCAGCGGCTCGATGCCCTGGGTGACCATCAGGTCCTGGGCGCGCGACAGTTCGCGGCGGTCCTCGTAGGGCCCTACCTGGACGCGGTGCCAGGTCTCGCCGCCCCCGGCCTTCACCTCGCTGACCTGGGCCAGCAGGCCGAAGTCACGCAGCCGGCTGCGCAGCTGCTGGGCATCGCCGGCCGCGCGGAATGAGGCGGCCTGCAGCATGTAGCGCTGCCCCGAGGCGCTGGTGGCGGCCGCGGCCGGCTCACGGGAGGGCTCACTGCTGGCCTGGCGGTCGTTGGCTAAGTTGGCGGCGATCACCTCGGCGATGGGGTCGTCGCTCGCCGCCGTCTCATCCGCCGGGGGCGGCGGGGTCGCCGTGGAGGCGGGCATCTCGCCGCCCGGGGCGATCACCTCGGACTCCGGCAGCAGGGTGTAGAACTCGAAGGTCGGCATCGGCGGCTCGCTGGGTTCCGCAGGTGCCTCAGGCTCGCTCTCCGGCGGGGCGCTACGTGGCAGCACCGTGGCCAGCGGTGAGTCCTCGACCTGCCAGGGTGCCACGCCGTGCTGATGCTGGGAGAGCAGGAAGCCGGCCACCAGGCCGGCCAGGCCCCATACCCAGCCGGGCAGGCGCCATTCACAGCGCGTCTTGCTGCTGGGTTGGCGCCGGCTGTTGGTGGCGCCGCGCTTCTTGGGTGGCTGCTTGCGAGTCGCCATGGCTTACATCTCCTCCGGGGCGCCGACTCCCATCAGCTCCAGGCCGTTGCGCAGCACCTGGCGCGTGGCCAGCCCCAGCGCCAGGCGGGCATTACGCAGCTCGTCGTCCTCGACCATGACCTTCACCGCGTTGTAGCAGGTGTGAAAGTCGGCGGCCAGGTCGAGCAGGTACTGGGCGATCTGCTGGGGCTCGCGGGCGGCCGCGGCGTGCTCCACGGCCTCGGGGAAGCGGGCCAGGCGGTTCAGCAGCGCCTTCTCCTGGTCCTCCTCCAGGCGCCCTAGGCTCTGCATGGCCAACGCGTGGTCGAAGGGCGTCTCCTCGGCCTCGGCCTTGCGCAGCATGCTGCACACCCGGGCGTGGGCGTACTGCACGTAGTAGACCGGGTTGTCGTTGGACTGCGAGCGCGCCAGGTCGATGTCGAAGGTGAGCTGGGAGTCGGCCCGGCGCGCGGCCAGGAAGAAGCGCGTGGCGTCGCGGCCCACCTCGTCGATCAGGTCGCGCACGGTGACGTAGCTGCCGGCGCGCTTGGAGAGCTTCACCTCGACCCCGGAGCGGGTGACCATCACCATCTGGTGCAGCACGTAGTCGGGCCAGCCCTTGGGGATACCGGCCTCCAGGGCCTGCAGGCCGGCGCGCACCCGGGTCACGGTGGAGTGGTGGTCGGCGCCCTGCTCGTTGATCACCGTGGTGAAGCCGCGCTGCCACTTGTCGAGGTGGTAGGCGACGTCGGGCAGGAAGTAGGTGTACTGCCCGTCGGTCTTGCGCATCACCCGGTCCTTGTCGTCGCCGAAATCGGTGGTGCGCAGCCACAGGGCGCCATCCTGCTCGTAGGTGTGGCCCTTCTCGATCAGGCGCTCGACGGCCGCCTCCACCTTGCCGTCGCGGTAGAGCGAGGACTCCAGGAAGTAGACGTCGAAGTGCACGCCGAAGGCCTTGAGGTCGAGGTCCTGCTCGCGGCGCAGGTAGGCCACGGCAAACTCCTGGATCGCCGCCAGGTCGTCCGGGTCGCCGCTGGCGGTGACATGGCGGTCGTCGGCATGCACGGTCTCGCCATCGAGGTAGGCGTTGGCCACGTCGATGATGTAGCCGCCGCGGTAGCCGTCCGCCGGCCAGCCCTCATCCTCGTGATCGAGCCCCTTGGCCCGGGCCTGCACCGATAGCGCCAGGTTGCTGATCTGGGCGCCGGCGTCGTTGTAGTAGAACTCGCGGGTCACCTCGAAGCCGGTCGCTTCCAGCAGGCGACAGATGCAGTCGCCGATGGCCGCACCGCGGCCGTGGCCGACGTGCAGGGGGCCGGTGGGATTCGCGGAGACGAACTCCACCTGCACCTTCTGGCCCTGGCCGGTGAGGCTGCGGCCGAAGGCGTCGCCGGCGTCCAGCACCTGGCGCACCACCTGGGCGGCGGCGTCGGTGGCGGCGAAGAAGTTGACGAAACCGGGGCCGGCGATCTCCACCCGGCTGACGGCGGCGCTCTCGGGCAGCGCGCCGACCAGCGCCTCGGCGAGCTCGCGGGGCTTGCGGTCGGCCGGCTTGGCCAGCATCAGGGCCAGGTTGGTGGCGTAGTCGCCATGCGCCTTGTCCCGGGTGGGGTCGACCTTGATGGTCGGGGCGAGGTCGGCGGGCAGCACGCCCTGCTGCCGGAGGGAGTCGAGGGCGTCCTCGAGCAGCGCAACGATGGTCTCTTTCATGGGGCGTCGGATGTCCTGTGGCGTCGGGCTGGTGTGGCACGCCCGTCGGCGGGCATTTGGGCGAACATTATCGACAATTGCGCGCTGGCTTTAAAGGGCGGGGCTTAGCCTGGCGAGTCAATCGCTGCGGGCTCGCTCGAAGCTTACCCGGCGACAGGTCTGCGAGGGGGCGCTGTAAATACGTCCCTGTACGCTACCTCGGCCTTCCCTGGTCCTCGGACCCCCTCTTCGACCTGCCCCCGGCGCTTCTTGCTGTGTATGGCGGTGAGGGCCATGTTCAACTGAGCGTCTGAGGATCGATATCCAGCGACCAGCGTACCCGGCGCGCCTCGGGGGTGGCTTCCAGCCAGGCGGTGAGCCAGGCGCTGGCCTCATGCAGGGCGCTGCGCTTCTCGGCACCCAGCATCAGCTGCAGATGGTAGCGGCCCTGGCGCCGCTCCATGGGCGCCGGCACCGGGCCCAGGCAGTCCACCGCAAGCTCGCGCTCGGCCAGCCAGCCGCGCAGGGCGGTGGCGGCACGGCTGCCCAGCGCGCCGGCGGCGTCTTCCCTGGCGCTCTCCAGGCGCAACAGGGCCAGGAAGCGGAAGGGCGGTAGGGCCGCCGCACGGCGCTCCTCCAGCAGCCGGTCGGCCAGGGCGGCGTAGCCGCGCTCGGCCAGCAGGCGCAGGTGCGGGTCGTCGGGGTGCATCGTCTGCACCAGCACCCGACCGGGATGGGCGGCGCGCCCGGCGCGGCCGGCAACCTGCACCAGCAGTTGGGCGCCCTGCTCCAGGGCGCGGAAGTCGCTGGCATAGAGGCCGGCATCGGCGTTGACCACCACCA
Source organism: Halomonas sp. SSL-5 (assembly GCF_030708455.1). Classification (GTDB taxonomy): domain Bacteria; phylum Pseudomonadota; class Gammaproteobacteria; order Pseudomonadales; family Halomonadaceae; genus Halomonas. Next base: position 34,979 of record NZ_JAUYWF010000009.1, on the reverse strand, counting down.
CCAGGGTAACGTGGGGCAGGTGGTGCCCCTTGGCCAGCATCTGGGTGCCCACCAGCAGGCAGGGCTCGCCGCGGCGCACCTCGGCCAGCACCTTCTCGAAGGCGTCGCGCCGGCGTGTGCTGTCACGGTCGATGCGGTGCACCGGCACCTTCGGGAAGCGCCCGGTCAGGGTCTCCTCGGTACGTTCGGTGCCGCTGCCCAGGGGGCGCAGGTCGATGCTGCCGCACTCGGGGCAGCTCTCCGGCAGGGCGCGGCGGCGGTCGCAGTGGTGGCAGGCCAGCAGCGGCGGCTGACGGTGCAGGGTCATGCGGGCGTCGCAGGCATCGCACTCGGCCAGCCAGCCGCAGGCGTGGCAGGCCAGCGTCGGGGCGAAGCCGCGCCGGTTGATGAACACCAGCACCTGGTGGCCGGCCTTCAGGGTCTCCGCGATCGCCTCCAGCGCCGGCGGCGCCAGGCCGCCCAGACGCGGGCGTCCGCGCAGGTCGAGCAGCTCCAGGCCGGCGGGGGCATGGCGGGTGGCGCGGCGGGTCAGCGGCAGGTGACGCCATTCGCCGCGGCGCGCTCGGGCCAGGCTCTCCAGCGAGGGCGTGGCGCTGCCCAGCAGCAGCGGAATACGGTGGTGGTGGGCGCGGGCCACGGCGAGATCCCGGGCATGGTAGCGCAGCCCGTCCTGCTGCTTGTAGGAGCCGTCATGCTCCTCGTCGACGATGATCGCCCCGGGGCGGGCGAGGGGGGTGAAGATCGCCGAGCGCGTGCCGATCACGATGGGGGCCCGGCCGCTGGCGGCGGCCTCCCAGGCATCCAGGCGCTCGTGGTCGGTGAGCCCTGAATGCAGTGCCACCACCGGCACCCGGAAGCGCTTGCGGAACCGCGCCAGGGTCTGGGGGGTGAGGCCGATCTCCGGCACCAGCACCAGCGCCTGGCGGCCGCGGCCCACCACCGCCTCGATCAGCTGCAGGTAGACCTCGGTCTTGCCGCTGCCGGTGACCCCCTCCAGCAGGCAGGGATGGTAGGCATCGAGCCGCTCATGAAGGGCCGATAGGGCGTGGGCCTGCTCACGGTTGAGCGGCAGCGCCGGGTCGGCCAGCAGGTGGTCGGCATCGGGCAGGGGGGGAGCGGTAAGCGGCTCCTCGTGGCGCTCGACGAGCCCCTTGACGGCGAGTGCCTTGAGCTGATCGCGGCTGAAGGCCTGGGCCAGGATCGCCTGGCTGGCCAGGCCGTGGGGGTGCTGGCGCAGCATCTCCAGCAGCGCCGCCTGGCGCGGGGCGCGGGGCAGAGCATCACTGCCGGCGGCATGCCCCGCGGGGGTGAGGGCCCAGCGCTCCCGGATGCGGGCGGCAAGCGCGCGCCCCTGGCGCAGCAGCACCGGCAGCGCCTGGTGCAGGGTGTCGCCCAGCGGATGCTGATAATAGCGGGCCGTGAAGCGGCATAACCACAGCCAGTCTTCCGGCAGCGGGGTGTCGTCCAGGCAGGCCAGCACCGGCTTGAGATCGGCCAGCGGCAGCTCGCCCCGGTCGCGGCACTCCACCACGATGCCGACCACCTCCCGGCGTCCGAAGGGTGCCCGGACGCGCAGTCCCGGCTGCCAGCCGCAGGCCGGCGCCTCTCGGGCAGGGCGATAGTCGAAAAGGCGGTGCAGCGGCGAGGGGATGGCGACGCGCAGCACGCGCGGGGCGAGCGATTCAGGCAATTGGCCTCCGGCGGCGGCTCTGGTAGAATGCGGCGCTCCCCGGCGCCTGGTCGGCGCTTCGGGGGTTCCGGTGAGTTCCCATGATTGCTCGGCAACCGCTAGACAGGTGCCCGGCAACCGATAGACAACCGTATGCGGTGCCTGGCAGCGGATCAGGTGGCGGCATACAGCGCAACGAGGCTCAAGATGAAACAAGGTATCCACCCCGAATACAAGGCGATCAACGCCACCTGCTCCTGCGGTGCCACTTTCGAGGTCGGCTCCACCGCCGGCCACGACCTGGAGCTGGACGTCTGCTCCCAGTGTCACCCCTTCTATACCGGCAAGCAGAAGCAGGCGACCACCGGTGGTCGTGTCGAGCGCTTCAACAAGCGCTTCGGCGCCGCGCTCAAGCGCTGATCGCGTTGCGGCTCTACGCCGTGCGTGCCGAGAACCCGCCCCCTGGGCGGGTTCTTGCGTATCTGGCCGGAATAATGTCGACAATGGCGCCCAATGAACGCCGATCGGTCATCACGCATGGTGCTGTAAAGATATGGAAGCTTTTTCTATACTCTGGATCACGACTCTACCCAAGCGGACACAAGCATGACTGACGCAAGACAGGCAGCGCTGGACTATCACGCCAAGCCCATTCCCGGAAAGCTCTCTATCGAGCTCACCAAGCCCACCGCCACCGCCAGGGATCTGGCCCTGGCCTATAGCCCTGGTGTGGCCGAGCCGGTACGCGAGATCGCCCGCGACCCCGAGAACGCCTATCGCTACACCGGCAAGGGCAACCTGGTGGCGGTGATCTCCGACGGCACCGCCATCCTCGGCCTGGGCAACCTGGGGCCGCTGGCCAGCAAGCCGGTCATGGAAGGCAAGGGGGTGCTGTTCAAGCGCTTCGCCGGGATCAATGCCGTCGATATCGAGGTCAACGCCGAGAGTCCCCAGGCCTTCATCGATACCGTGGCGCGCATCGCCGATACCTGGGGTGGCATCAACCTCGAGGACATCAAGGCCCCCGAGTGCTTCGAGATCGAGCAGGCGCTCATCGAGCAGTGCAGCATCCCGGTGTTCCATGACGACCAGCACGGCACCGCCATCGTCACCACGGCGGGCACGCTCAATGCCCTGGCCATCGCCGGGAAGTCGGTCGAGGAGGCGAAGATCGTCTGCCTGGGCGCCGGTTCTGCCGCCATCGCCTGCATGAAGCTGCTGGTCAGCTGCGGCGCGCGTGCCGAGAACATCTACATGCTTGACCGCAAGGGAGTGATCCACAGCGGGCGTGAGGATCTCAATCAGTACAAGGCGATGTTCGCCGTGGACACCGACAAGCGTACCCTGGGCGACGCCATCGACGGCGCCGACGTGTTCCTGGGCCTGTCCGGTCCCAACCTGCTTTCTCCCGAGCAGCTCAAGAAGATGGCCCCCAACCCGGTGGTATTCGCCTGCTCCAACCCGGATCCGGAGATTCATCCGGAGCTCGCTCACGAGACCCGCGATGACGTGATCATGGCGACCGGGCGTTCGGACTATCCCAACCAGGTCAACAACGTGTTGTGCTTCCCGTTCATCTTCCGCGGCGCCCTGGACGTGCGTGCCACGCGCATCAACGAGGAGATGAAGGTGGCCGCGGTGCACGCCCTCAAGGACCTGGCCCGGGAACCGGTGCCCAGCGAGGTGCTCGAGGCCTACGAGATGGAGAGCATGAGCTTCGGTCGTGACTACATCATTCCCACGCCGGTCGACGTGCGTCTGCTGGACCGCGTGACCTCCGCGGTGGCCCAGGCCGCCGTGGACTCCGGGGTGGCGCGCAAGCCCTATCCGTCCCATTACCCGCTCAAGACCGTCGACGACGTCTACGGCGGCTGATGCCGAGCGTCGAGCAAACCGGATAGAACGAGATCGGGGCCCAGCTGGGCCCCGATCTCGTTGTGGTGCTGCCTCCTGGCGGGTCGCCGCCTAGAAGATCGCCTCGTAGGCGCCCGTCCCCTGGGAGCCGCTCTGCTGTTCCACCTCGCGCTCCACGCGCCGCGGCTGGGCACTGGGCAGGTGGTCGGGGTGGAAGATCTCGCTGATGCCCCCACTCGACAGGCGCCTGCCGGTATCGGGGTCGACCTGGGCGGTGACCAGGCCGGCGGGCGGTTCGGGCATCGCCGGGGGCTGTCCCTCCAGGGCCTCGCCCATGAAGGTCATCCAGATCGGCAGGGCGGCGCTGGCACCGTACTCGGCGGTGGTGGTGTTGTCGTCCTTGCCCAGCCAGACCGTGGCCACCAGGTTGCTGTTGAAGCCGGCGAACCAGGTGTCGCGCTGGCCGTTGGTGGTGCCGGTCTTGCCGACGATATCCTCGCGGCCCAGCTCCAGGGCGCGGCGCCCGGTGCCGTTCTCGATCACGTCGCGCAGCATGTCGCGCAGGATATAGAGGTTGATGGGGTCCACCACCCGGGCGGCGACCGGATAGCGCTTGTCACCGATGGTGACCTGCTCCTGCCCCGGGGCGCAGTCGCGACAGGCGACGGCGGGGCTGGCCTCTTCCACGACCGTCTCGCCCTTGGCGACGCGCTCGACGAACCAGGGGGAGACCTTGAAGCCGCCGTTGGCCAGTACCGCATAGGCGTTGGTCATCTCCAATGGCGTCAGGCTGGCACTGCCCAGTGCCAGGGAGAGGCCGTTGGGCAGGCGCGCCTCCTCGAACCCGAAGCCCTCGAGGAAGCCGATGGTCTCGTTCAGGCCCACCTCGCGCAGCACGCGGATGGTGACCAGGTTGCGCGAGCGGGCCAGGGCGTTGCGCAGGCGCATGGGGCCCAGGAAGTCACCGCTGGAGTTGACCGGACGCCACAGCTCGTTGCTGCCGTCGTTGATCACCACGGGGGCATCGTTGACCACGCTGGCGGCGTTCATCCTGCCGCTCTCGAGCGCCGCCAGGTAGATGAAGGGCTTGAAGATGGAGCCCGACTGGCGCTGGGCCTGCACGGCGCGGTTGAACTTGCTGGCGTTGAAGTCGAAGCCGCCCTGCAGGGCGAGGATGGCCCCGGTCTCGGGGTGCATCACCACCAGCGAGCCCTCGGCGTCGGGGCGCTGGGCCAGGCGCAGGCTGCCGTCCTCCCGCTCCATTACCCGCACCAGGTCGCCGCGGCCGGCGATCTCGGCCGCCGAACCGGGCTCCGGGCCGCGGTACTGGGCGTTGCGGTACTCGCGGGCCCAGGAGAGGCCATCCCACTCGATGGTGCCCAGCTCGCCGTCGCGCATCAACACGCGCATCTGGCGGCCTTCACTCGCCACCACGATGGCCGGGTGAAGCAGGCCGTAGCGCGGGGTGCGCTCCAGCACCTGCGCCCAGTTGCTGACGTCGCCGTCGATGCCCTCGACCCGGGTCTCGCTGCGTTCGGCGGCGCGCCGGGCGGTCTCCAGCACCTCGGGCGATTCGTCGAGCTCCTCCTCCAGGCCGCTGCGTTCGGTGCGGTCCTGGGCCTCGGCCAGGCTTTGCGGCAGCTCCTGCTCCTCCGGGCCGCGCCAGCCGTGGCGGGTGTCGTAGTCGACCAGGCCACGGGCCAGGGCGCGACGCGCCATGGGCTGGAGCTCGCTGTCCAGGGTGGTAGTGATGTTGTAGCCGCCGGTGTAGGCCTCGCTCTCGCCGAAGCGGTCCACGGCATACTGGCGGGCCATCTCGGCGACGTAGTCGGCATCCACCTCGGCCTGGGCCACGTGGCGCTCGGCGGTGATCGGCGCCTGCACGGCCTCGTCATAGGTGGCCTGATCGATATGCCCCAGGTCGCGCATGCGGAACAGGATCCAGTTGCGGCGGATCAGCGCGCGCTCGGGGTTGGTCAGCGGGTTGAAGCTGGAGGGTGCCTTGGGCAGGCCGGCGATCATCGCCGTCTCGGCCAGGGTCAGCTCGGCAAGCGGGCGGTCGTAGTAGATCTCGGCGGCGGCGGCGATGCCATAGGCGCGGTGGCCGAGGAAGATCTTGTTGACGTAGAGCTCGAGGATCTCCTCCTTGCTGAGCACCTGTTCCATCTGCAGGGCGAGCAGGATCTCGCGAATCTTGCGGGTGAAGGTGCGGTCCAGGGTCAGCAGGTAGTTGCGCGCCACCTGCATGGTGATGGTGGAGCCGCCGGACTGGATCTCGCCGCCGCTGGCGACCAGTTCGCCGGCCGCGCGCAGCAGCCCCATGGGGTCGACGCCGCGATGTTCGTAGAAGCGGTCGTCCTCTGCGGCCAGCAGCGCCTTGATGAAGGGCTCGGGGATCTCGGCATGGTCGACCGGCAGGCGCCGCTCCTCGCCGTATTCACCGATCAGCTTGCCGTCGCGGGTATAGATGCGCAGCGGGGAGTGCAGCTCGAAGTCCTGGAGCTGGCGCACGTCGGGCAGCCCGGGGGCGAAATAGAGGGCGGCGCCCACCACGCCGAGCCCGGCCGCGGCGATCAGAGAGACCATGAGCCAGGCCAGGGAGAAGAGCAGGGTTCTGATAAACGTCATGAAGTGGCGGTGTCCATGCAGGGAACTGGAGCGGTTGTGATGCGATGACGAGAGATCCGGTTGCGCGGCCATTATAGGAAGCCGGGGCGGGGGTCACCAGCGTTGACGGTGCAAGCCCAAGGTTTACCGTGTGACCATTGGCAAGATCATGTAACCTCATGCTACAGGATGGGAACAACAATCGAGACCTGCCGACATTCGTAAGGCAGGCGCCATGACAAGGCGGGCAAGCCGCAACCGATAGCCCGCACGAGACAGCAGGGGCAGGACCGAGATGCGATTGATGGCATCCAGCAAGGGACTGATCGGCGTCGACATCACCTCGGCCACGGTCAAGCTAGTGGAACTCCGGCGAGCTGGCGCCACTTATCAGGTGGAGAGCTATGCCGTCAGGCCGCTGCGCGAGGGCGCGGTGGTCGAGCGGCGCATCCAGGACATGGGCGAGGTCGTCGATGCCCTGACCCGAGCCGTTCAGCAGGCCAAGCCGCACAGCCGCCAGGCGGTGGTGTCGGTGCCCGCCAGCGCGGCGATCACCAAGACCCTCACGCTGCCGGCGTCGCTCAGCGACGACGAGATCGAATCGCGCATCCAGCTCGATTCAGACAAGCACATTCCCTTTCCGTTCAGTGAGGTCGCCTTCGACTTCCAGCGCCTGGGGCTCAACGCCCGCTACGCCGACCAGCAGGACGTGCTGCTGGTGGCCTGTCGGCAGCAGGACGTCAGCCAGCTGACCGATGCCGTGATGCAATCCGGCCTGACGCCGGCGGCGGTGGATGTCGAGACCTTCGCCATGGAGCGTGCCTTCACCGAGGTGCGCCACCAGCTGCCGGCGCTCAGTGGCGAGGAGGATTGCGTGGCGCTGGTCGATATCGGTGCCACCATGAATACCTTCCATGTGCTGCGTCAGGGTCGCGTCGTCTACAGCCGCGATACCGTGTTCGGCGGCCGGCAGCTCACCGAGGAGATCCGCAATCGCTACGGGCTGAGCTACGACGAGGCGGGCCTGGCCAAGAAGCGTGGCGGCCTGCCGGATGACTACCAGCGCAGTGTCCTCGACCCCTTTCTCGACACCCTGGTCCAGCAGGTGGGGCGCTCGCTGCAGCTCTACTACACCGCCGGACGCAAGCAGGAGGTGCGTCACATGGTGCTGGCCGGTGGCTCCAGCGTGCTCCCGGGGCTGGCCGAGCGCCTGGCCCAGGAGAGCGGCATGGAGGTCTCCATCGCCAACCCCCTGGCGCGCATGAAGGTCAACAACCGCATCGACGTGCAGACCCTCTCCGGCGATGCGCCGGCGATGCTCACGGCCTGCGGCCTGGCAATGAGGGTGCGCCCATGACCATCGAGATCAACCTGCTGCCGTGGCGAGAGGAGCAGCGCGCCCGACGCAGCAAGCGTTTCTATGTGGCCCTGGGGCTGGCGGCGCTGCTCGGGCTCGGTGGCGGCTACGGCATGACCTGGTACTACGAACAGGAGGCCGAGGCCCAGCGCCAGCGCAATGCCCATATCGAGGCCCAGAGCCGCCAGCTGGACTCCGCCATTCGCGAGATCAGCGAGCTCGAGCAGATCCGTGAGCAGATGCTCGAGCAGGTGCGGGTCTTTACCGAGTTGCAGAACGGGCGCACCCAGACGGTACACGTGATGAGCGACCTCACCACCAGCCTCGAGGAGGGCGTGCATTACACCCAACTCAATCGCCAGGGCGACAGCCTGCGCCTCTCCGGCCGGGCCGAGGATAACGGCCAGGTCTCCGACCAGCTGCGTCGATTGGCGGCAGCGGTCTCCTTCACCGAGCCGGTGCTCTCCGAGGTGGAAGCCGAGGGAGGCGGAGAGCGCAGAAGCTTCAGCCTCAGCATGAGCCAGCGCATGCCCGAAACGCCCGCCCAGGCACCGCAAGGCGAAGCCGAGGAGGAGGGGTCATGAGTCTCAACGCCGAGATGCGCCGCCTGCGTGAGCTGGACTGGCGCGAACTGGATATCAAGGAGGCCGGGATCTGGCCCTGGTCGCTACAGCTGCTGCTCTGCCTGGTGCTGCTGGGCGTGACCTTCTTCGGCATGCACTGGTACCTGGCCGGCCCCGCCAAGGAGCAGCTCGATCAGGTCAGGGCCGAAGAGCCGCAGCTGATCCGCGACTACCGCAGCAAGGCGGCCCAGGCCGCCAACCTCGAGGCCATGCGCGAGCAGATGGGCGTGCTCGAGGCACGCATGGACACGCTGCGCGAGATGCTGCCCAGCGGTGCCGAGATTCCGGCGCTGATCGACGACATCACCGAGACCGCCCTCGACAATCAGCTGACCATCGATTACATCCGCCTGCGCGGCACCGCGGCGCGGGAGCACTACGTCGAGCAGCCCTTCGATATCCAGGTGCGCGGCGACTATCACCGCATCGCGGCCTTCCTGGCCGGGGTGGCCGGGCTGCCACGCATCGTCACCCTGCACGACATGACCCTGGTGCCGGAGGGGGGAGATGGCCAGAACCTGCGCCTCTCCATGCTGGCGCGCACCTACAGCTATCGGCAGAGTGGGGAGGGCGGCTCATGATGGCCTGGCAGAAAGCGTTCCTCGCCGTGGCCGGCCTGGCGCTGATCGCCGGCTGTGCCGACCCGCAGTTGGCCAGCCTCGATCGCGACCTGGCCGATATCCGCAGCAACCCTGGCCCGACGCCCGTTGTGGAGCTGCCGGAGATACCCGACTACGCACCGGTCCCCTACGATGAGGCCGACCTGCGCAGCCCCTTCGTGCCGCGGCTGCCCGAGGCGGAGCAGCAGGCCCAGGGCTCCGTGGAGCTGGCGCCCGACCTGGCTCGCGAGAGGGAGACGCTGGAGGCCTACAAGCTCAGCGAATTGCGGCTGGTGGGCACCCTCACCCAGAGCGGCCAACCCTCGGCGCTGGTACGTGCACCGGATGGCCAGGTCCATCGGCTGCGGGTCGGCAACCATATGGGGAGCGACTTCGGCCGCATCGTCAGCATCACCTCGTCCACGGTGCAGCTGATCGAGGTAGTGCCGACCGGGCGTGGCGGCTGGATCGAGCGCACCACGCGCCTCGAGCTCAATGACCAGGATGGCGCCTGACACACGGCAGGTTGGCCCGGAAACGGTCCACGGCCAGTCATAAAAAGCGAATAGCACAGCAAGCCTATCGCCGTTCCAGGGGAACGGCGTCAAGCGGGGGGAAGGGAACCATGCGATCACTCATCATCAAGCGTGCCGCGGTATTGCTCGCCATGCTGGCGGTGTCGGGAACCGCCCTGGCGGCCTCGACGCTCGAGGGCCTCGACTTCCGGCAGGGTGCCAGCGGTGAGCTCGAGGTCGATCTCGACTTCGCCGGCTCGGTGCCCGAGGTGCGGGGGTATCGAATCGATGACCCGGCGCGGCTGACCATCGACCTGATGGAGACCGACAACCGCCTCGATCGCCGCAGCTACTCACTGGGCATCGGCGGCGTTCAGCAGGTCACCGCCCTGGAGGCCGGCTCGCGCACCCGCCTGGTATTCGACCTCGAGGGGCCGCTGCCCTACAACACTCGCGAGCAGGGCGACCGCCTGCGCCTGGCCATCGGCGGTGGTGCCGCCGATACCGGCGTGGCCGCCCGTGCCGCCAGCCCTTCCACCACCCCGACGGCCAGCGCCACGTCAGCCGCCGCGCGGTCCGAGCCGGCCCCGCGCCAGCCGGTCAGCAGCGGCCCCAGCGTCGAGGATATCGACTTCCGCCGCGGCAGCGATGGTGCCGGTCGACTGGTCGTCACCTTCGACCGCGCCGGCGTCGATGCCCGGGTGCGCGAGAGTGGCCGCAACCGCATCACCGCCGAACTGATGGACGTCGACCTGCCCACCTCCCTGGACCAGGTCTACGACGTCAGCGATTTCGGCACCCCGCTGCAGCGCGTGACCCCGCGGGTAGGGCGCAACGGCGTGACCCTCGATATCCAGGGCAGCGGCGACTACGCCATGGTCTCCACCCAGAGCGGCCGCCAGCTGACCATCGAGGCCCAGCCGGTCACCCGCCAGCAGCAGGAGCAGCGGGTGCGCGAGCAGTTCCCCTACACCGGCGAGCGCATCACGCTGAACTTTCAGGATATCGAGGTGCGCTCGGTGCTGGCGATCATCGCCGACTTCACCGGCCTCAACCTGGTGGCCAGCGACAGCGTGCAGGGTCGCGTGACCCTGAATCTCGAGGATGTGCCCTGGGACCAGGCGCTGGACCTGGTGCTCAAGAGCCACGGCCTGGCCAGCCGCCAGGACGGCAATGTCATCGTGGTGGCGCCCGCCGCCGAGCTCGCCCAGCGGGAACAGCTCGAACTGCAGACCCGCGAGCAGCTCGAGACCCTGGCGCCGCTGGAGACCGAATACATCGAGGTCAAGTACGCCAAGGCGAATGATATCGCCGCCCTGCTGCGCGGTGGCGGCCAGTCAGGCTTCGGCCTGCTGACCGAGCGCGGCAAGGTGGCGGTGGACCCGCGGACCAATACCCTGTTGATCCAGGATACCGCCGACCAGATCGATAGCATCATGGATACCCTGGAGCGCCTCGACGTTGCGGTGCGCCAGGTGCAGATCGAGGCGCGTATCGTCATCGCCGGTCAGACGGCCTCGCGCGAGCTGGGCGTCAACTGGGGGGCCTCCTCGCCGGATCGCCGCGTCGGCGGTCGCCTGGATCTTGGTGGTGCCTCGGATGGGACCCCCATTTCCGGGCTTGGCGGACTGGCGGTAGATTTCGGTTCGACCGACCGTGGCGTCGGCGGCATGACCAGTTTCGCCTTCGGCTACCTCTCCGGCGATGTGCTGCTCGACCTGGAGCTGCGCGCCATGGAGAGCGATGGCAAGAGCTATACCATCTCCCAGCCGCGGGTGATTACCGCTAACCAGACCACCGCGGTGATCAAGCAGGGGCAGGAGCGGGCCTATCGCGAGGCGGCGGCCAGCGGCGCCTCGGCGGTGGATTTCAAGGAGGCGGTGCTCTCCCTGGAGGTGACGCCCCAGATCACCCCGGATAATCGCATCATCATGGATGTGGCGATCACCAATGACACCTTCGGCGAGTTCAACCCCGGCGAGGAGCCTCCGATCAACAAGAACGAGATCGAGACCCAGGTGCTGGTGGACAATGGTCAGACCGTGGTGCTGGGCGGCATACTGCAGACCGAGGAACTGCAGAACCTGGTCAAGACGCCCTTCCTGGGTGATATCCCGGTGCTCGGCAACCTCTTCCGCTATACCCAGGAGAGCAACGACAAGGTAGAGTTGTTGGTATTCATTACCCCTCGAATCCTGGACGACGGTGTGGCCCTTCGCTGATGCTGGCACTACCCAACCTGATACTGATCGGCCCCATGGGGGCCGGCAAGAGCACCATCGGCCGCCTCCTGGCGGCCGAACTTTCTCGCGACTTCCTGGATACCGATCATGAGATCCAGGCGCGCTGCGGCGCCGATATCCCGTGGATCTTCGACGTCGAGGGCGAGGCGGGTTTCCGCGACCGCGAGACCCAGATGATCGACGAGCTGACCCATCGCGAGGGCGTGGTGATCGCCACCGGCGGCGGCGCCGTGCTGCGCGAGGAGAATCGCCGCATGCTGCGCGAGCGGGGCACCGTCATCTACCTCTTCACCACGGTGGAGCAGCAGCTCAAGCGTACCGCCAAGGACCGCAACCGGCCGTTGCTGCAGCGCCCCGACAAGGAGGCGGTGCTGCGCGAGATGTTCGGCGTGCGCGACCCGCTCTACCGTGCCACCGCCGACCTCACGGTGCGCACCGATCGCCGCGGCCCGCGTGCGGTGGTCAACGACATCGTCCGCCGCGTGACACGGCTGGTCGACCCCCTGCAAGCCAAGGCCTGAACCATGACCCAGACCCTCTCCGGCCCGCACACCCTCGAGGTGGCGCTGGGCGATCGCAGCTATCCCATCCACATCGGCCCCGGCCTGCTCCGTGAGCCCGGGGCCCTGGCGCCCTGGCTGGCCGGTCGCCAGGTGATGATCGTCACCAACGAGACGGTGGCGCCGCTCTACCTTGCCCAATGCCGCAGCGCCCTGCCGGCCGACGCCGAAGTGCGCGAGCTGGTGCTGCCCGACGGCGAGGCCACCAAGAATCTCGCGCATGTCTCGCGCATCTGGGATGCCCTGCTCGAGGCGGGCTTCAATCGCCGCTGCACCCTGGTGGCCCTGGGCGGCGGGGTGATCGGTGACATGGTGGGCTTCGCCGCGGCCTGCTACCAGCGCGGCGTGGCCTTTATCCAGGTGCCCACCACCCTGCTGGCCCAGGTGGACTCCTCGGTGGGCGGCAAGACCGGGGTCAACCATCCGCTGGGCAAGAACATGATCGGTGCCTTCTGGCAGCCCCGGGCGGTGCTGATCGACACCGACACCCTCGACACGCTGCCGCCCCGCGAGCTCTCCGCCGGCCTGGCCGAGGTGATCAAGTACGGCCTGATCCGCGACGCCGACTTCCTCGCCTGGCTGGAGCGGTCGCTGCCCGCGCTGCGCGACCTGGAGCCGGCCGCCCTGGCCCGCGCCATCCAGCGCAGCTGTGCGCTCAAGGCCGAGATCGTCGCCGAGGACGAGACCGAGCAGGGCGTGCGCGCGCTACTCAACCTGGGGCACACCTTCGGGCACGCCATCGAGGCCCATCAGGGGTACGGCAACTGGCTGCACGGCGAGGCCGTGGGCACCGGCATGCTGATGGCCGCCGAGCTGTCGGCGCGGCTCGGCTGGCTCGGCGAGGGCGATGTGCTGCGGGTCCGCACCATCCTGCGGGTGGCGGGCCTGCCGCTGGAGGCCCCGGCCGCCATGTCGCCAGAGGACTTCCTGGCGCGCATGCGACTCGACAAGAAGAATGTCGACAGCCGTCTGCGCCTGGTGTTGCTGCGCGCCCTGGGCGACGCCTGCGTGGATGACGCCACGCCCCTGGAGACCCTCCAGGCCCTGCTCGAGCAGTTCCCCCGCGGCTGAGTCCAGGGCCTCGCTTTCCATTGGCTGTCGCCCGAAAAGCCTCGAGCGGTGCGGCGACCCGTGTGGCTCCACTCTCTCCAATGCTTCATTCGATTGTCACGCCCGCGCCATCTCGGTGCGGGCGTTCGTCGTCTATGCTCCTGATAACGGCACCGGCAGCGACCATGAATCGCTCGATTGGCATGCCTTATGCGCTATCGGCATGGCCTCTTTGGCAAAAATGCGACTAAAGTCTAGTGCTTTTCCCTAATCGTTGGCTGCGCGTTTATGCGTACTGCAAGTCATTGAGCGGCGGGGTTTTTTGTTTGGCGGAGCGTTGGCAACTATCGGATTTGTCGATGGTTTCCGAGTGGTGGAGGGGGGCGTCCCATTGCGCTGCAGCGCAGGCGCTGGCTATGCTGGGCGGCCTTTTGCCAAGCAGGTGGGCGCGGGATTCGCGCCGTCTCCGTGAAATAAAAAACCGATAAAAATATCACGAGATTCCTGTCAAGAAAACCACTTTTCCGAGGCGCGCCAATGAACAGAGGTCTACACCAGCCCGGCGAATTCCGCGACAACTGCGGGTTCGGCCTGATCGCCCACATGGAGGGTCGCCCCAGCCATGAGCTGCTGCGCACCGCCATCGAATCCCTGACCTGCATGACCCACCGTGGTGGCATCGCCGCCGACGGCAAGACCGGCGACGGCTGCGGCCTGCTGCTGCAGCTGCCCGACGCGTTCATGCGCGACATGGCCGAGGAGGCGCTGGCGGTCACCCTGGGCGATCGATATGCGGTGGGGGCGGTGTTCCTGCCCGACGACGACGCTCGAGCCGCCCATGCCGCGGAGGTGCTCGAGGGGGAGCTGCGCGCCCGGGGCCTGGTGATCCGCGGCTGGCGCGATGTGCCGGTGGATTCGAGTGTCTGTGGTCCCATGGCGCTCGAGTGCCTGCCGCGCATCCGTCATCTGTTCGTGGAGCCGGGCAAGAACACCAGCCCCGAGCACTTCGAGGTCGACCTGTTCATGGCCCGCCGCCTCGCCGAGCAGGCGCTGAGCAGCGAGTCCGAGTTCTACGTCTGCTCGCTCTCCGAGCAGGTGATCTCCTACAAGGGGCTGGTGATGCCGGTGGACCTGCCGGCCTTCTACCACGACCTCGGCGACGAGCGCCTGGAGACGGCGATCTGCGTCTTCCACCAGCGCTTCTCCACCAACACCGCGCCGCGCTGGCCGCTGGCCCAGCCGTTCCGGCTGCTGGCCCACAACGGCGAGATCAACACCATCGAGGCCAACCGCGGCTGGGCCAACTCGCGCAAGGAGAACTTCACCTGCGAGCGACTGCCCGACATCGCCGAGCTCGACGAGATCGTCAACACCGTGGGCTCCGACTCCTCGAGCATGGACAACATGCTCGAGGTGCTGCTGATGGGCGGCATGGAGCTGCATCGCGCGGTGCGCATGATGGTGCCGCCGGCCTGGCAGAACGTCGAGCTGATGGATGCCGAGCTGCGCGCCTTCTACGAGTACAACTCCATGCACGTGGAGCCCTGGGATGGCCCCGCCGGGGTGGTCATGACCGATGGCCGCCAGGCGCTGTGCATGCTCGACCGCAACGGCCTGCGCCCGGCACGCTGGGTGATCACCAAGAACGGCTTCATCACCCTGGCCTCGGAGATCGGTACCTACGCCTACCAGCCCGAGGACGTGGTGGCCAAGGGCCGCGTGGGGCCGGGCCAGGTGCTCGCCGTGGACACCGAGACCGGCGAGGTGCTGCACACCGACGACATCGATGAGCGCCTCAAGTCGGCCTACCCCTACAAGCGCTGGCTCAAGCAGGAGGCGCAGTATCTGGAGTCGGCGCTCACCGAGCTTGCCAGCTTCCACACCATGGACGCCGACGCCCTGGCGGTGGCCCAGAAGATGTTCCAGGTCAGCTTCGAGGAGCGCGACCTGCTGCTGCGCCCGCTGGGCGAGAGTGGTCAGGAGGCGGTGGGCTCCATGGGCGACGACACCCCCATGGCGGTGCTCTCCGCCAAGCCGCGGGTGCTCAGCGACTACTTCCGGCAGAAGTTCGCCCAGGTCACCAATCCGGCCATCGACCCGCTGCGCGAGGCGATCGTGATGTCGCTGGAGACCTGCATCGGCGCCGAGCGCAACGTCTTCAAGGCGACCCCGGAGCACGCCCACCGCATCATCCTGACCACGCCGGTCCTCTCGCCGCGCAAGTTCACCGCCTTGGTGGAGCAGGAGGACCCGGCCTACGCCAGCCACCGCCTGCGCATGGCCTACGACCCCGAGCGGCATGGCCTGCAGGCGGCGCTGCGCGAGCTCTGCCGCGGGGCCGAGGAGGCGGTGCAGGCGGGCAAGGTGATCCTGGTGCTCTCCGATGCCGACCTCGAGAAGGGCGAGCTGCCGATCCACGCCGCCCTGGCGGTGGGCGCCGTGCACCACCACCTGGGTCGGCTGGCCCTGCGTCCGCGCTGCAACATCGTGGTGGAGAGCGGCTACGCCCGTGACGCCCACCAGATGGCGGTGCTGTTCGGCGTCGGCGCCACCGCGGTCTTCCCGTGGCTCGCCTACCAGGTGATGGCGGACATGCACCGCACCGGCGAGCTGGTGGGCAACCCTGCCGATGCCCGCGAGAACTACCGCAAGGGGCTGCAGAAGGGGCTGTTCAAGATCCTCTCCAAGATGGGCATCTCGACGCTCGCCTCCTACCGCGGCTCCATGCTGTTCGAGGCGGTGGGCCTCGACGACGAGGTGATGGCGCTGTGCTTCCCGGGCATGGCCTCGCGCATCCAGGGCACCGGCTTCACCGAGCTGCAGTTGCAGCAGGAGCTGCTCGCCCGCGACGCCTGGATCCCGCGCAAGGGCATCAGCCAGGGTGGCCTGTTCAGGTACGTGCACGGCCACGAGTACCACGCCTTCAACCCCGACGTGGTCAAGTCGCTGCAGGAGGCGGTGCAGGAGGGCAGCTACGCCAAGTGGAAGAAGTTCGCGGCGCTGGTCAACGAGCGCGCCCCCGCCACCCTGCGCGACCTGCTCAGGCTCAAGCCGGCCGCCGAGCCGCTGTCCCTCGAGGAGGTGGAGCCGGTCGAGGAGCTGCTACCGCGCTTCGACAGCGCCGGCATGTCGCTGGGCGCGCTGTCGCCTGAGGCCCATGAGGCGCTGGCCCAGGCCATGAACGAGTCCGGCGGGCGCTCCAACTCCGGCGAGGGCGGCGAGGACCCGGCCCGCTACGGCACCATCCGCTCCTCCAAGATCAAGCAGATCGCCTCGGGCCGCTTCGGCGTGACGCCGGCCTACCTGGTCAATGCCGAGGTGCTGCAGATCAAGGTGGCCCAGGGCGCCAAGCCCGGCGAGGGGGGCCAGCTGCCCGGCGGCAAGGTCAACGAGCTGATCGCCCGGCTGCGCTACGCGGTGCCCGGCGTGACCCTGATCTCGCCGCCGCCGCACCACGACATCTACTCCATCGAGGACCTGGCGCAGCTGATCTTCGACCTCAAGCAGGTCAACCCCGACGCCCAGGTGTCGGTGAAGCTGGTCTCCGAGCCCGGTATCGGCACCATCGCCACCGGCGTGGCCAAGGCTTATGCCGATCTGATCACCGTCTCCGGCTACGACGGCGGCACCGCGGCGAGCCCCATCACCTCCATCAAGCACGCCGGCTCTCCCTGGGAGCTGGGCCTGCCCGAGGTGCACCAGGCGCTTCGCATCAATGGCCTGCGCGACAAGATCCGCCTGCAGACCGACGGCGGCCTGAAGACCGGCCTCGACGTGGTCAAGGCGGCGATCCTCGGCGCCGAGAGCTTCGGCTTCGGCACCGCGCCGATGGTGGCGCTGGGCTGCAAGTACCTGCGTATCTGCCACCTCAACAACTGCGCCACCGGCGTGGCCACCCAGGATGATTACCTGCGTGGCGAGCACTTCCGCGGCACCGTGGACATGGTCAAGTACTACTTCCGCTTCATCGCCGAGGAGGTGCGCGAGCTGATGGCGATGCTCGGCGTGCGTCAGCTGACCGACCTGATCGGCCGCACCGACCTGCTCGAGGCGATCGAGGGCGTGACCGCCTCCCAGCGCAAGCTGGACCTGTCCCCGCTGCTCGGCAACGACCACGTGCCCGAGGACGCACCGCAGTTCTGCCAGGTGAGCCGCAACGTGCCCCACGACCCGGGTGCCAAGAACCAGGAAGTGCTGGCGGCGCTGGCCGATGCCATCGAGCAGAAGAGCGGCGGCGAGTTCGCCTTCACCATCACCAACTGTGATCGCAGCGTGGGCGCGCTCACCTCCGGCGCCATCGCCAAGCGCTACGGCGAGGCGGGACTCGAGGACGCCCCGGTCACCGCACGCTTCACCGGCGTGGCCGGCCAGAGCTTCGGCGTCTGGAATGCCCGCGGCCTGCAGCTCTACCTGGAGGGCGACGCCAACGACTACGTCGGCAAGGGCATGAACGGCGGCAAGGTGGTGATCACGCCGCCCAGGGGTAGCCGCTTCGAGAGCCACAAGACGGCGATCGTCGGCAACACCTGCCTGTATGGCGCCACCGGCGGCAAGCTGTTCGCCGCGGGCACCGCCGGCGAGCGCTTCGGGGTGCGCAACTCCGGCGCCCACGCGGTGATCGAGGGCGCCGGCGACCACTGCTGCGAGTACATGACCGGCGGCCTGGTGGCCGTGCTCGGCGAGACCGGGGTCAACTTCGGCGCGGGCATGACCGGCGGTTTCGCCTATGTGCTCGACGAGGATCGCTCCTTCGTCGACAAGTACAACCACGAGCTGGTGGAGATCCACCGCGTCAACACCGAGGCCATGGAAGCCCACCGTCGCCACCTGCGCGAGGTCATCGAGGAGTTCGTCGCCGAGACCGACTCGGCGCGCGGTCGCGCGATCCTCGACGACTTCGGCGACTTCACCCGCCACTTCTGGCTGGTGAAGCCCAAGGCGGCGAGCCTGAACAGCCTGTTGGCCCAGTCCCGGCGTCAGCCGGAATAAGAGTCGGCGTCAGCCGGAATAAGAGGCGGCGTCAGCCGGTAAGAGGCGGCGTCAGCCGGAGTAGAGGGCGACGTCAGCCGGCGCAAGCGAGCCCGGCAACAGGTGAAGCGCCCCGGCAGTGCCGGGGCCCAGGCCAACAGGACTTCCAGGAGAGAGAACATGGCTAACCGTCTGAGCAACGACTTCCAGTTTATCGACGTGGGTCGCCAGGACCCCGACAAGAGGGACGCCCGCATCCGCTCGCGGGAGTTCGCCGAGATCTACGAGCCCTTCAAGCCCCAGGAGGCGGCCAGCCAGTCGCATCGCTGCCTGCACTGCGGCAACCCCTACTGCGAGTGGAAGTGCCCGGTGCACAACTACATCCCCAACTGGCTGCAGCTGGTCAGCGAGGGCAATATCCTCGAGGCGGTGGAGCTGTGCCACAAGACCAACTCGCTGCCCGAGGTGTGCGGACGGGTCTGCCCCCAGGACCGCCTCTGCGAGGGGGCCTGCACCCTCAACGACGGCTTCGGTGCCGTCACCATCGGCTCGGTGGAGAAGTACATCACCGACACCGCCTTCGCCATGGGCTGGCGCCCGGACCTGTCCCAGGTGAGCTTGACCGACAAGCGGGTGGCGGTGATCGGCGCTGGCCCGGCGGGCCTTGGCTGTGCCGACATCCTGGTGCGCAACGGCGTCAAACCGGTGGTGTTCGACCGCAACCCGGAGATCGGCGGCCTGCTGACCTTCGGCATCCCCGAGTTCAAGCTCGAGAAGAACGTCATGGAGCGCCGCCGCGCGGTGTTCGAGGAGATGGGGGTGGAGTTCCGCCTGGGCGTGGAGATCGGCCGCGACATCGCCTTCGACACCCTGCTCGAGGAGTACGACGCGGTGTTCCTGGGCATGGGCACCTACAAGTACATGGAGGGGGGCTTCCCCGGCGAGAACCTGCCCGGGGTCTACAAGGCCCTCGACTTCCTGATCGCCAACGTCAACCACTGCCTGGGCTTCGAGAAGGACCCCGCCGAGTACATCTCCTTCAAGGGCCAGCGGGTGGTGGTGCTGGGTGGCGGCGATACCGCCATGGACTGCAACCGCACCTCGGTCCGCCAGGGTGCCACCAGCGTCACCTGCGCCTATCGCCGCGACGAGGAGAACATGCCCGGCTCGCGCAAGGAGGTCGCCAACGCCCGCGAGGAGGGCGTCGAGTTCCTGTTCAATCGCCAGCCGGTGGCGGTTGTCGGTGAGGGCAAGGTCGAGGGCGTGAAGGTGGTGCGCACCCGCATGGGCGAGCCCGACGAGAACGGTCGCCGCCGCCCCGAGGTGGTGCCGGGCTCCGAGGAGGTGATTCCCGCCGATGCCGTGGTCGTCGCTTTCGGCTTCCAGCCGGACCCGCCCGAGTGGTTCTCGACGGCGGGGGTCGAGGTCGACGAGCGCGACCGGGTCAAGGCCGTGGAACAGAGCGAGTTCGCCTTCCAGACCAGTCACGAGAAGATCTTCGCCGGAGGCGACATGGTGCGCGGCTCCGACCTGGTGGTCACCGCCATCTACGAGGGCCGCCAGGCCGCCGAGGGCATCCTGGACTACCTGGGGGTGTAAGGCCTCGACGGTCCGAAGCCGCCGGTTTCGGCGGCTTTGGCCCCGCGGCTTTCCCGGGGGCAGGTCTACGAGGGGGCGCTGTGAACCCCTCCCTGGGCGCTACCGACGCCCTGCTTCGCTCTCGCGTCCCGCTACGCTTGCAGGTCCGGTGCTGGCCATCCATGGCCAGCCCGTTCGAAGCAGTGCTTCTCACCCCTGGCGTAGGACCCCCTCTACGACCTGCCCCCGGCGCCGCTAGTCTCGTCAGCACCGCTTGCCGGGTGCATGCAGCGTAGTCTCCATACTGCTTGGCCGCTTGGCGCTGAAATTGAGACAAAGGTCGCCCTCTGCTATTCTGTCGTCCCATCCGGGCGCGGCTTCCTGCCGGGCCTACCGATCACGCTTCGACAGGTTCCTCATGACACGATATATCTTCGTGACCGGCGGCGTTGTGTCCTCTCTCGGCAAGGGCATCGCGTCGGCCTCGCTGGCGGCGATTCTCGAGGCGCGTGGCCTCAAGGTCACCATGCTCAAGCTCGACCCGTACATCAACGTGGATCCGGGCACCATGAGCCCCTTCCAGCATGGCGAGGTATTCGTCACCGAGGATGGCGCCGAGACCGACCTCGACCTGGGCCACTACGAGCGCTTCATTCGCACCAAGATGACCCAGGGCAACAACTTCACCACCGGCCGGGTCTACGAGCACGTGCTGCGCAAGGAGCGCCGCGGCGACTACCTGGGCGGCACCGTGCAGGTGATTCCGCATATCACCGACGAGATCAAGCGTCGCGTCTACGAGGGCGGCGAAGGCTTCGACGTGGCGCTGGTGGAGATCGGCGGCACCGTGGGCGATATCGAGTCGCTGCCCTTCCTGGAGTCGATCCGCCAGATCAGGAGCGAGCTGGGCGCCAGCCGAGCGATCTTCATGCACCTGACCCTGGTGCCCTACATCAAGACCGCCGGCGAGACCAAGACCAAGCCGACCCAGCACAGCGTCAAGGAGCTGCGCTCCATCGGCATCCAGCCGGATATCCTGATCTGCCGCAGCGAGGTGGAGCTGGAGGAGAGCGAGCGGCGCAAGATCGCCCTGTTCACCAACGTCGAGGAGCGCGCGGTCATCCCGCTGCAGGATGCCGATACCATCTATCGTATCCCGCTGATGCTTCACGAGCAGGGCCTGGACGAGATCGTCTGCGACAAGCTGCGCCTGACGGCCGACGAGGCCGACCTCGGCGAGTGGGTGCACGTCCTGGATGCCAAGCTCAACCCGCTCAAGTCGATCAATATCGCCATGGTCGGCAAGTACATGGAGCTGCTCGACGCCTACAAGTCGCTCAACGAGGCGCTGATCCACGCCGGCATCCAGACCCGGGTGAAGGTCAACGTCGACTACATCGACTCCGAGGACATCGAGCGCCACGGTACCGAGCGCCTGGCCGGCAAGGACGCCATCCTGGTGCCCGGCGGCTTCGGCGAGCGTGGCGTGGAGGGCAAGATCGCCACCGCACGCTTCGCCCGCGAGAGCGGTATTCCATACCTCGGCATCTGTCTCGGCATGCAGGTGGCGGTGATCGAGTTCGCCCGCAATGTGGCCGGCTGGGCGGATGCCGACTCCACCGAGTTCACCCACGATACCCAGCACCCGGTAGTCGGCCTGATCACCGAGTGGTTGAGCCCCGAGGGCAAGATCGAGCTGCGCGATGCGGCCTCGGATCTCGGCGGCACCATGCGCCTGGGCGGCCAGGTGTGCCAGCTCAAGGCCGGCAGCAAGGCCCGCGAGGCCTACGGGGCCGACGAGATCGTCGAGCGCCACCGCCACCGCTTCGAGGTCAACGAGCAGTTCGTCGGCGAGCTCGAGCAGGCCGGCCTGGTGGTCTCCGGCAAGAGCGTCGACAACTCCCTGGTGGAGGTGGTCGAGCTGCCCGACCATCCCTGGTACGTGGCCTGCCAGTTCCACCCGGAGTTCACCTCCACGCCCCGCGATGGCCATCCGCTGTTCACCGGCTTCGTCAACGCGGCGCTGGAGCACAAGGCGGCGCGCACTCGCGCCCAGTCCACTCACCAGGAGTGAAGCGGATGAGCGCACCCGAGAGAACCCTCGAGATTGCCGGCCTGAAGGCCGGCAATTCGTTGCCGCTGATGCTGTTCGGCGGCATGAACGTGCTGGAGTCCCGCGAGCTGGCCCTGGAGGTCGCCGAGGCCTACGTCGAGGTCACCGGCAGGCTCGGCATGCCCTATGTGTTCAAGGCCAGCTTCGACAAGGCCAACCGCAGCTCCATCCACTCCTTCCGCGGCCCGGGCCTGGAGAAGGGGCTCGAGATCCTGGCCGAGGTGAAGGCGCGCTTCGGCGTGCCGATCATCACCGATGTCCACGAGCCCTGGCAGGCCGAGCCGGTGGCCGAGGTGGCCGACGTCATCCAGCTGCCGGCCTTCCTGGCCCGCCAGACCGACCTCGTGGTCGCCATGGCCAGGACCGGCGCGGTGATCAACATCAAGAAGCCGCAGTTCCTGGCGCCCCACGAGATGCGCCATATCGTGCGCAAGTGCGAGGAGGCCGGCAACGACCGGGTGATCCTCTGCGAGCGGGGCTCAAGCTTCGGCTACAACAACCTGGTGGTCGACATGCTCGGCTTCGGCGAGATGAAGCAGGGCGGCCTGCCGGTGTTCTTCGACGTGACCCACTCGCTGCAGCGCCCCGGGGGGCGCGCCGACAGCGCCGACGGCCGCCGCGCCCAGGTGGCGGAGCTGGCCCGGGCCGGTGTTGCCGTGGGGCTGGCGGGGCTCTTCCTGGAGGCCCATCCCGACCCCGACAACGCCAAGTGCGATGGGCCCTGCGCCCTGCCGCTGGATCGCCTCGAGCCCTTCCTGGCCCAGCTCAAAGCCCTCGATGACCTGGTCAAGGGCTTCGCACCGCTCGAGATTCAATGACACTGCAACGCTGACACGACTGAGGATGACCCGCATGACCAAGATCGTCGAACTCCGTGCCCTCGAGGTACTCGATTCCCGCGGCAACCCCACCGTCCAGGCCGAAGTGCGCCTGGAGAGCGGTGCCGTGGGCGTGGCCTGTGCCCCCAGCGGTGCCTCTACCGGCTCCCGCGAGGCGCTCGAGCTGCGCGACGGTGACAAGGCGCGCTACCTGGGCAAGGGCGTGCTGAAGGCGGTGGCGGCCGTCAATGGCGCCATCCGCGACACCCTCGTCGGCATGGATGCCCGCGACCAGCGCGGTCTCGACGATGCCATGCTGGCCCTCGATGGCACCGACAACAAGGCCAAGCTTGGCGCCAACGCCATCCTGGCGGTGTCGCTGGCCGCCGCCAAGGCCGCGGCCAACGCCAAGGGCGTGCCGCTCTACGCGCATGTCGCCGAGCTCTATGGCCAGCCGGGCCGGTACAGCATGCCGGTGCCGATGATGAACATCCTCAACGGCGGCGAGCATGCCGACAACAACGTCGACATCCAGGAGTTCATGGTCCAGCCGGTGGGCGCGCCCAACTTCCGCGAAGGCCTGCGCATGGGTGCCGAGATCTTCCACGCCCTGAAGAAGGTGCTCTCCGCGAAGGGGCTCTCCACCTCGGTGGGCGACGAGGGCGGCTTCGCTCCCAACCTGGCCTCCAACGCCGAGGCGCTGGCGGTGATCAAGCAGGCGGTGGAAGACGCCGGTTACGCGCTCGGCCGCGACGTGACCCTGGCGCTGGACTGCGCCTCCTCCGAGTTCTTCAAGGATGGCCAGTACGATCTCGCCGGCGAGGGCAAGCAGTATGACGCCGCGGGCTTCGCCGACTACCTGGCCGGCCTGTGCGATGACTACCCCATCGTCTCCATCGAGGATGGCATGGACGAGTCCGACTGGGACGGCTGGAAGGCGCTGACCGACAAGCTGGGCGACCGCGTGCAGCTGGTGGGCGATGACCTCTTCGTCACCAATACGAAGATCCTCAAGCGCGGCATCGACGAGCAGATCGGCAACTCCATCCTGATCAAGTTCAATCAGATCGGCTCGCTCTCCGAGACCCTGGACGCCATCCGCATGGCCCAGGATGCCGGCTTCACCGCGGTGATCTCCCACCGTTCCGGCGAGACCGAGGACACCACCATCGCCGACCTGGCCGTGGGCACCTGTGCGGGGCAGATCAAGACCGGCTCGCTGTGTCGCTCCGATCGCGTGGCCAAGTACAACCGCCTGCTGGTGATCGAGGATGAGCTGGGTGGCGACGTGGCCTACCCCGGCCTTGCTGCCATCAAGGGGCAGTAACCTCGTGTAGGAGATCGCCGACAAAAGGGCGGAGATATTGTCGTCATCTCGGCGCAAAGGCCGGCACCATATGGTGCCGGCCTTATTTTTATCTGTTTGAAATAGAAGCATTATTCCTGAAAGGGCGGCGCCCGGAAGGAGAGCCTGTCGACGCTGACGGCGGCGCACAGGGTGCTTGTGCCTACGCCAGGCTCTGCCAGAATGCGAAGCGGGACGAGGGGGCATGGAGCAGTGCCTCCGGCAGGATGCAACGGGATGCAGTGATGCGCCAGGTGCGGCAGGAGGCCGCTTCCGGGCAGGGAGGTCATCACGGGAGTCCGGGTGGAAGGAGCCGCCCATGGAATCGCTTGGAGCTGGCGGCCCCTGGGCCGCCTTTTTTCGCTGTAGGGTGTTCTCCTTTCTTCTGCCCGGTGGTAGGGCAGAAGCGACAGCGCCGACCGTCGTGAGACGGTCGGCGCTGTCGTTGGTGGGCCCGTGGCAGCGGTGAAGCGGGCTCAGCGCTCCAGCTGCTCGAGTTTGCCCGGCTTGCCGTCCCACTCCTCGGCGTCGGGCAGCGGGTCCTTCTTCTCGCTGATATTGGGCCACACCTCGGCCAACTCGGCGTTGATCTCGATGAACGGCTCCTGGCCATCGGGTAGCTCATCCTCCGAGAAGATCGCCTCGGCGGGGCACTCCGGCTCGCACAGGGCACAGTCGATGCACTCGTCGGGATGGATCACCAGGAAGTTGGGCCCCTCGTAGAAGCAGTCCACCGGACACACCTCGACACAGTCGGTGTACTTGCACTTGATGCAGTTCTCGGTGACGACGAATGTCATACCGCTCTTCCCTCCCTCGTGGCCGGGCGCGCCTGGGGCCGCGGCCGCTGTGAATAGTAAAAGGTAATAAAAACCAGGTCTCTTATTCTAAGAAGTCCGGATATTCGTCCATTCTAGTCGCCGCCGCCAGGCCGCCGCAAGCGAGGGGCCGGCTATTGCATATGGATGTACCGCTCAAGGCTTTCCCGGCGACAGGCCCCGGGGCGCCGGACCGTCGATGGGGCGCTGTGAACCCCTCCTTGGGCGCTACCGATGCCATCCCTGGCATAGGCATAGGACCTCCTCTTCGACCTGTCCCCGGCGCCTTTCGCTAGCGCAGCATGGCTAAATGCGTTAGCCCTGCTTGCCTCTTACAGAGTTTCCCGCCAACGATAGAGCAGCTCCAGCGCCTGGCGCGGGGTCAGCTCGTCCAGGGCGAGGCCGCCGAGCTCTTCCACCAGAGGGTGAGGCGCGCTGGCGAAGAGGTCGTTCTGCAGCGGTGCCGCCGCGGCGCCGCCATCGGCGCTCGCCGGGCGGCTGCCCTGGTCGACCTCCTGCTGCTCCAACTGGGCGAGCTTCTCCCGGGCCCGGGCGATCACTCCCTGGGGCACGCCGGCGAGCTGGGCCACCTGCAGGCCATAGCTCTGGCTGGCCGGGCCTTCTTCCACCCGGTGCATGAAGACGATGCCATCCCTGTGCTCCGCCGCGGTGAGGTGAACGTTGGCCACCCCCTCGGCCTGCTCGGGCAGGGCCGTCATCTCGAAGTAGTGGGTGGCGAACAGCGTGAAGGCGCGGGTGCGGGTCAGGTGCTCGGCGCTGGCCCAGGCCAGCGACAGGCCATCGAAGGTGCTGGTGCCGCGGCCGATCTCGTCCATCAGCACCAGGCTTTCGTCGCTGGCGTTGTGCAGGATGCTGGCGGTCTCGGTCATCTCCACCATGAAGGTGGAACGCCCGCCGGCGAGGTCGTCCGAGGAGCCGATGCGGGTGAAGATGCGGTCCACCGGGCCGATCTCCGCCGTATCCGCGGGCACGAAGCTGCCGGTGTGGGCGAGCAGCACGATCAGCGCGGCCTGGCGCATGTAAGTGGACTTGCCGCCCATGTTGGGGCCGGTGATCACCAGCATGCGGCGGTCATCGCCCATCATCAGGTCGTTGGGCACGAAGGGGGTGTCGGAGACCCGCTCCACCACCGGGTGGCGGCCGCCCTGGATGGCGATGCCCGGGGCCTCGGCCAGCCGCGGACGCACGAACTCCAGCGCCCGGGCGCGCTCGGCGAAGGCGCACAGCACGTCCAGAGCGGAAAGCGCCCGGGCGCTATCCTGGAGGGCGTCGAGCTCGGTGTTCAGGGTGTCGAGCAGGCCCTCGTAGAGCAGCTTCTCCCGGGCCAGGGCGCGGGACTTCGCCGACAGCGCCTTGTCCTCGAACTCCTTGAGCTCGGGGATGATGAAGCGCTCGGCGTTCTTCAGGGTCTGGCGGCGCACGTAGTCGGCCGGGGCGTCCCTGGCTTGGGCGCGGGGGATCTCGATGTAGTAGCCGTGGACACGGTTGTAGCCCACCTTGAGGCCGGGCAGGCCGGTGCGCTCGCGCTCCCGGGTCTCCAGCCTGACCAGGTAGTCGCCGGCGTGCTCGGCCAGGCCGCGGTGCTCGTCGAGTTCGGCATCGAAGCCCTCGGCGAGTACCCCGCCGTCGCGGATCACCACCGGTGGATTCTCCACCAGGGCGCGGTTGAGGGTGTCGGCGAGTTCGGGGTAGGGGCGGATATGGCGCCTGAGCTCGTCCAGGGCGGAGCCCTCGGGATAGTCGGCGAGCCGGGCCTCGAGATCGGGCAGGGCGTTGAAGGCGTCGCGCAGCCGGGCCAGGTCCCGGGGCCGGGCGCTGTAGAGGGCGACGCGGGCCAGGATGCGCTCCACGTCGCCGATCGCCTTGAGCGAGTCGCGCAACGCCTCGAAGCCGTCCGCCTCCAGCAGCAGTGTCACGGCGGCCTGGCGCGCCTGGACGCGCTCGCGGTCGCGCAGCGGGCGGTTGAGCCAGCGCTTGAGCAGCCGTGAGCCCATGGCGGTGGCGGTGGTGTCGAGCACGCTGGCCAGGGTGTTGTCGCCGCTGCCGCCCAGGTTGGTGTCGATCTCCAGGTTGCGACGGCT
The DNA here is from genome assembly GCF_030708455.1 of Halomonas sp. SSL-5. Classification (GTDB taxonomy): domain Bacteria; phylum Pseudomonadota; class Gammaproteobacteria; order Pseudomonadales; family Halomonadaceae; genus Halomonas. The sequence goes on along the minus strand of NZ_JAUYWF010000009.1, from coordinate 8,160 downwards.
GGCGGCGTCGATGACCACGGCGTCGTCGCGGCTCTCAACGCCGATGGCGGTGACGTGGGGCAGGCGCGAGCGCTGGGTGTCCCGGGCGTACTCCACCAGCACCCCGGCGGCGGTGATGGCGGCCTCGAGGTGGGCGCAGCCGAAACCGCGCAGGTCGGCGACGCCGAACTGGTCGCACAGCAGACGGGTGGCGCTTTCCGGGTCGAACAGCCAGTCGCCCTGGCGGCGCAGTCCGCGGCGTCCCTCCAGTGTCGGCGGCAGGGCGAGGCTCTCGGCCACCAGCAGTTCGGCCGGGTCGAGTCGCTGGAGCTCGGCGAGCATCTCGCCTTCGCCCTCCACCTCCAGCACGCTGAAACGCCCGCTGGAGAGTTCCAGCCAGGCCAGGCCGATGCGCTCACCGGCGGCATGCACGGCCACCAGCAGGTTGTCGCGGCGGGCGTCGAGCAGTGCCTCGTCGTAGAGGGTGCCGGGTGTGACGATGCGCACCACGCGTCGCTCGACCGGGCCCTTGCTGGCGGCGGGGTCACCGATCTGTTCGCAGATCGCCACCGATTCGCCGGCGGCCACCAGGCGGGCGAGATACCCTTCCGCGCTGTGGTAGGGCACGCCGGCCATGGGGATCGGCTTGCCGGCGGACTGACCGCGCTGGGTCAGGGTGATGTCGAGCAGCGCCGCGGCACGCCTGGCGTCGTCGAAGAAGAGTTCGTAGAAGTCGCCCATGCGATAGAAGAGCAGCACCTCCGGGTGCTCGCGCTTGATCTTCAGGTACTGGGCCATCATCGGCGTATGCTGGGCGCTGGCCTGGGACATGGCGATCTCTGGGCTCCTGGTCTCGTTGAGCGGTCGTCAGAGGCGCACGCGAAGCAGCTGCGCCTGCATCCCCTCGGCAAAGGCAGTATTCTACGCAGATGGCCTTGTCTCGTCAGGCATGCCTTCGATCCACCGTGCAGGAGTCTTCACCATGTCCCACTCTGCCACGAGCCTCGCCAACCTCGACCTGGCCACCCTGGCCGAGCGCCTGGGTCGCCTGTGTCGAGAAAAGGGGGTGACCATCACCTGCGCCGAGTCCTGCACCGGTGGCGGGGTGGCCAGCGCCATCACCTCGGTGGCCGGCAGCTCCGACTACTTCGAGACCGGCTACATCACCTACTCCAACGCCGCCAAGACGCGCCTGCTGGGCGTCGACAATGCGTTGCTCGACGCGCATGGCGCGGTAAGCCGCGAGGCGGTGGAGGCGATGGTGACCGGCGCTTGCCGCGACAGCGGGGCCGACCTCGGCGTGGCGATCAGCGGCGTGGCTGGCCCCGGCGGTGGCAGCGCCGACAAGCCGGTGGGTACCGTGTGGCTGGCCTGGGGTGACGCCGACCACGCCGAGGCTGGGTGTCATCACTATCCCGGCGATCGCCGTGCGGTGCGCGAGCAGGCGGTGCGCGAGGCGCTGGTAGGGCTGGTGCGGCGCCTGGAGCGGGGGTGACGCCGGAGCAGCCGCGAGCGAATCAGTACTGGCCGAGTGCGCCATTTTTCTCCATACTACTGTTCAGTCATACAGTACCCAGAGACCCAGATTGAGGAGGCCCGTGATGGCTCAGGAAGACAACCGTTCCAAGGCGCTGGAAGCCGCCCTTTCCCAGATCGACCGCCAGTTCGGCAAGGGCACCGTGATGCGCCTGGGTGACGCCCCGCGGGTGGTGATGCCCTCGGTCTCCACCGGCTCGCTGGGCCTGGATATCGCGCTGGGCATCGGTGGCCTGCCGCTGGGCCGGGTGGTCGAGATCTTTGGCCCGGAGTCGTCGGGCAAGACCACCCTGACCCTGTCGGTGATCGCCCAGGCCCAGAAGCAGGGCAAGACCTGTGCCTTCATCGACGCCGAGCATGCCCTGGACCCGAGCTATGCCGAGAAGCTGGGCGTCAACCTGGACGACTTGCTGGTCTCCCAGCCCGACACCGGCGAGCAGGCCCTGGAGATCTGCGACATGCTGGTGCGCTCCGGCGGCGTCGACGTGATCATCATCGACTCGGTGGCGGCGCTGACCCCGCGGGCCGAGATCGAGGGCGAGATGGGCGACTCCCACGTCGGCCTGCAGGCGCGCCTGATGTCCCAGGCCCTGCGCAAGATCACCGGCAACATCAAGAACGCCAACTGCATGGTGGTCTTCATCAACCAGATCCGCATGAAGATCGGCGTGATGTTCGGCAGCCCCGAGACCACCACCGGCGGCAATGCGCTCAAGTTCTACTCCAGCGTGCGCCTCGACATCCGCCGCACCGGTTCGGTCAAGCAGGGTGACGAGGTGACCGGCAACGAGACCCGCGTCAAGGTGGTCAAGAACAAGGTCGCGCCGCCGTTCCGCCAGGCCGAGTTCCAGATCCTCTACGGCAAGGGGATCTACCACGCCGGCGAGGTGGTCGACCTGGGCGTGCAGTGCAAGCTGGTCGACAAGGCGGGCGCCTGGTACAGCTATCAGGGCAACAAGATCGGCCAGGGCAAGGCCAACGCCGCCCAGTTCCTCGAGGACAACCCGGCGGTGATGGAGGAGATTGAGAGCCAGATTCGCGCCCAGCTGCTCGCCGCGGTGGAGCCGAAGAAGGAGGCGGCCGAGGAGGCCGCCCTGCCGGCCGGCGGCGAGCAGGACGACGACCTGCTGTAAGCCATGCGCGAGCGGACCCCGAGTGAGGCCACGCCCCGTGATGATGCCATCCGCCTGCTGGCCCGGCGCGAGTACTCTCGCGCCGAGCTGGCCGAGCGCCTGGCGGCGAAGGGGCATGCGGCCGACAGCGTCGCCGAGTGTCTCGACGGCCTCGCCGAGCGGGGTCTGCAGTCCGACGCCCGCTTCGCCGAGGGCTTCCTGCGCTCGCGGATCTTCCGCGGCCAGGGGCCGGTGAAGATCCGCCTGGAGATGGAGCGGCGCGGCCTCGGCCGTGATGAGGTCCATGATGCCTTCATCGCGAGCGAGCAGGCCGGCGAGGCCGACTGGTTCGCCCTGGCCTGCGCGGCGCTCGCGCGGCGCTTCACGGGGCCCGGCGACACCCCCCGCGAACGCGCCCGTCGTGAACGCTTCCTGGCAAGCCGAGGCTTCGATTTCGACCAGGTGCGCCATGCCCTGGCCCACGCCTGGGATGATCTCTCCGACGAGCCGTAGTTCGGTTTCGTCCCCAAGGCTAGCGTAGTTCCCGAAACCAAGGGGCGCTGGGGGGCAAGCCCCCCCCCTCTTCAGTCCCTTGACAACTGCGCTATAATGTCTCCCTTTGCGAACGCCCCGGGTGGCACCCCGCGGCGCCGTGATGCGCCTGGAGAACGCGCGTCGTGGTGCCCGCCTCGCGCCAGCGTCGCCCGCCGGGTCACCCCGTTCATCGCCACGGATACCCCATGAAAAGCGCAGACATCAGACAGGCCTTTCTGAGTTACTTCGAGGCGCACGGCCATACCGTCGTGCCCTCCAGTTCCCTGGTTCCCGGCAACGACCCGACCCTGCTGTTCACCAACGCGGGCATGGTGCCCTTCAAGGACGTCTTCCTGGGCCGCGACCCGCGCCCCTATGTGCGTGCCACTTCCTCCCAGCGTTGCGTGCGCGCCGGTGGCAAGCACAATGACCTCGACAATGTCGGCTATACCGCGCGACACCACACCTTCTTCGAGATGCTGGGCAACTTCAGCTTCGGCGACTATTTCAAGGGTGATGCCATCCGCTTCGCCTGGCGCTTCCTGACCGAGACCCTGGGGCTGCCGAAGGAGAAGTTGTGGGTCACGGTCCACGTCAGCGATGACGAGGCCGAGCGCATCTGGAAGGAGGAGATCGGCGTCGACCCCGAGCGCTTCTCGAAGCTCGACGAGGACAACTTCTGGCAGATGGGCGATACCGGCCCCTGCGGGCCGAGCTCCGAGATCTTCTTCGACCATGGCCCGGAGGTGTGGGGCGGCCCCCCCGGCAGCCCCGAGGAGGACGGCGACCGCTACATCGAGATCTGGAACCTGGTGTTCATGCAGTTCGACCGTGACGCCGAGGGCACCATGCATCCGCTTCCCAAGCCCTCCATCGATACCGGCATGGGGCTGGAGCGCATCGCCGCGGTGATGCAGGGCGTGCACTCCAACTACGAGATCGACCTCTTCCAGAACCTGCTCGAGGCCGCGGCGCGCCATACCGGCCATGCCGATACCCGCGCGCCCTCGCTGCGGGTGATCGCCGACCATATCCGCTCCTGCGCCTTCCTGGTCGCCGACGGCGTGCTGCCCTCCAACGAGGGGCGCGGCTATGTGCTGCGCCGGATCATCCGTCGCGCCATCCGCCACGGCCACAAGCTGGGCGCCCAGGGCAACTTCTTCCACAAGCTGGTGGGGGCGCTGGACGCCGAGATGGGCGACGCCTATCCCGAGCTGCGTGAGGCGCGCCACCAGATCGAGCGCGTGCTGCTCAAGGAGGAGGAGCAGTTCGCCCGCACCCTGGAGCACGGCATGGGCCTGCTCGAGGAGGCCCTGGCCGGCCTCGACGGCGAGGTGTTGCCCGGCGAGACGGTCTTCAAGCTCTACGACACCTATGGCTTCCCCTTCGACCTGACCGCCGACGTCTGCCGCGAGCGCGGCGTCACCCTGGACGAGGTCGGCTTCGAGCGCGCGCTCGAGGCCCAGCGCGAGCGCGCCCGCGCCGCCAGCCAGTTCGGCGCCGACTACGGCGCCGCACTGGAGCTGGAAGGAGAGACCACCTTCACCGGCTACGAGCGCCTCGCGGATCGCGCCAGCGTCACCGCCCTGGCCGACCGCGAGGGCAAGCCCCTGGCGCGGCTGGCTCCGGAGCATAAGGCGGTGGTGGTGCTGGATCGCACCCCCTTCTACGGCGAGTCCGGCGGCCAGGTGGGCGATACCGGCTACCTGCATCTCGACGGCGGTGGCCGCTTCCTGGTCGAGGACACCCAGAAGCAGGGTGGCCACCATCTGCACCACGGCGTGCTGCTCGAGGGCGAGCTGGCTGCGGGCGACACGGTGCGCCCCGAGGTGGACGCCGGCCTGCGTGCCGCCACGGTGCGCAACCACTCCGCCACCCACCTGATGCACAAGGCGCTGCGTCTGGTGCTGGGCGACCACGTGGCCCAGAAGGGTTCGCTGGTGACCCCGGAGCGCCTGCGTTTCGACTTCAGCCATTTCGAGCCGATGAGCGCCGACCAACTCGCCGAGGTGGAGCGCCTGGTCAATGAGCAGATACTGGCCAACGCGCCGACCCGCATCGAGCAGATGTCCCTCGATCAGGCCAAGGCCAAGGGAGCGGCCGCGCTGTTCGAGGCCAAGTACGCCGACAGCGTGCGGGTGCTGACCATCGGCGCCGAGGACTTCTCCATCGAACTGTGTGGCGGCACCCACGTGGCGCGCAGCGGCGATATCGGTTGCTTTCATATCGTCAGCGAGCAGGGCATCGCCTCCGGCGTGCGCCGCATCGAGGCGATCACCGGCGAGGGGGCGCTGGCCTGGTTTCATGAGCAGGAGGCCCGCCTCAATCGCATCGGCGAACGCCTCAAGGCCAAGCCCGAGCAGGTCGAGGAGCGCGTGGAGTCGCTGGTGGAGCGCAACCGCGGCCTGGAGAAGGAGCTCGAGCGCCTCAAGGCCAAGCTGGCCAGCGCCGCCGGCAGCGACCTGGTCGCCGAGGCCCGCGAGATCCAGGGGATCAAGGTGCTGGCCAGGTCTCTCGAGGGGGTCTCCGGCAAGGAGCTGCGCGGCATGCTCGACCAGCTCAAGAACAAGCTCGGCTCCGGCATCATCGTGCTGGGCGTGGGCGATGAGGCCGCCGGCAAGGTGAGCCTGATCGCCGGTGTCACCGACGATCTCACGGCGCGCGTCAAGGCCGGCGAGCTGGTCAATCACGTGGCCGGCCGGGTCGGCGGCAAGGGTGGCGGCCGGGCCGATATGGCCCAGGCCGGTGGCAGCGACGTGGCGGCCCTGCCGGCCGCCCTGGAGGGCGTTGCCGCCTGGGTCGAGGAGCGCCTGAAGTAGGTTTCGACAGGGCCGGTAGCCGCGAGGCGCCGGCCCTGCTTGTAGAGAGTCACCTTTCACTCATCCGGGCATGGCTGCCCGACATACGAGGGGAAACATCACCGATGGCACTATACGTACAGAAATTCGGCGGCACCTCGGTGGGCTCCGTGGAGCGCATCAAGGCCGTGGCCGAGAAGGTCAAAGGCTTCCGCGACGACGGCCACCAGGTCGTCGTCGTGGTCTCCGCCATGAGCGGCGAGACCAATCGACTGATCGGCATGGCCAACGAGATCAACGATGAGCCGACGCCGCGCGAGATGGACATGCTGGTCTCCACCGGTGAGCAGGTGACCATCTCGCTGCTGGCCATGGCGCTGCAGAAGATCGGCGTTCCGGCGACCTCCTATACCGGCTCCCAGGTGGGCATTCATACCGACAGCGCCCACACCAAGGCACGTATCCAGCGCATCGAGACAGATGAGCTGCAGTCCGACCTGGACGATGGCCAGGTGGTGGTGGTCGCGGGCTTCCAGGGCGTGGACGAGGAGGGCAACATCACCACCCTGGGCCGCGGCGGCTCCGACACCACCGGCGTGGCACTGGCCGCGGCACTCAAGGCCGACGAGTGCCAGATCTACACCGACGTCGATGGCGTCTACACCACCGATCCGCGAGTCGTCTCAAGGGCCCGGCGCCTCGAGAGCATCACCGTCGAGGAGATGCTGGAGCTGGCCAGCCTGGGCTCCAAGGTGCTGCAGATTCGCGCCGTCGAATTCGCCGGCAAGTACAATGTTCCGCTGCGCGTGCTGTCCAGCTTCGAGGACGGCCCCGGCACCCTGATCGTTGCAGACTCCGACCAAGACGAGGACTCCATGGAAGAACCGCTGATCTCCGGTATCGCCTTCACCGCCAACGAGGCCAAGCTGACCCTGCTCAATACCCCCGACGTGCCGGGCGTGGCATCGCGCATCCTCGGGCCCATCGCCGACGCCAACATCGAAGTCGACATGATCGTGCAGAACGTGGCGCCGGCCGGCGACTACACCGACTTCACCTTCACCGTGGCCAAGGGCGACTACAAGCAGACCCTCAAGATCCTCAACGAGCAGGTGTTGCCCGACCTGGGCGAGGGCGAGGTCAAGGGCGACGACAACATCGCCAAGGTCTCGCTGGTGGGTGTGGGCATGCGCTCCCACGCCGGCGTGGCCTCCAAGATGTTCCGCGTTCTCTCCGAAGAGAACATCAACATCCGCATGGTCTCCACTTCCGAGATCAAGATCTCGGTGGTGATCGACGAGAAGCAGATGGAACTGGCCGTGCGCGCCCTGCACAAGGCCTTCGGCCTCGACAAGGCCGATATCGAGAGCGAAGAATAAGCCGACCCGTGGCGGCAGATTACCTTCTACGCTGGTAGGGAAGCCCGTCGCGTCCCGCGGCGGTGTTTCCCTTCAACGGGCGGCCCGTGTTTCATGGGCCGCCGTGTTGGTCACGGAGGACGTTCTGCCACATACTGGGGCGGCGTGGTACCGCAGGCCAACATCCCGTTGCCCGCCAGAGAACAAGTCTGAGAAGGAGATCAGCCATGCTCATCCTGACCCGCCGTGTCGGCGAGACCCTGATGATAGGTGACGACATCACCGTGACGGTGCTGGGCGTGAAAGGCAACCAGGTCCGCATCGGCGTGAACGCACCGAAGGATGTGGCAGTCCATCGCGAGGAGATCTACCAGCGCATCCAACGCGAGAAGAGCGATGAGGAAGGCACTGGTCACGAGGAGTAACGGCCAGGGGCGTGAACAAAAAAGCCGCGGGGGTGCTGGACAAACTCCTTCGGAAACGGTAAGATATGCGCCGTGTCGTTAGGGAGAGGTGGCCGAGTGGCTGAAGGCGCTCCCCTGCTAAGGGAGTAAGGGGTTTATAGCCTCTTCGAGGGTTCGAATCCCTCCCTCTCCGCCACAGCGATACCGTGAAGCATCAGCGCCCGTAGCTCAGCTGGATAGAGTACCTGACTACGAATCAGGGGGTCGGAGGTTCGAATCCTCCCGGGCGCGCCAGCTTCAATTGCGCGGCAAGTGATCAAGCGCAGCAGGTGATGGCGGTCACCGTGACAACACCGCACATTGCGCCCGTAGCTCAGCTGGATAGAGTACCTGACTACGAATCAGGGGGTCGGAGGTTCGAATCCTCCCGGGCGCGCCA
>NZ_JAUYWF010000008.1 GCF_030708455.1 Halomonas sp. SSL-5 | reverse complement strand
TTCCCGGATAGCTCAGTTGGTAGAGCAAGTGACTGTTAATCACTGGGTCGCAGGTTCGAGTCCTGCTCCGGGAGCCAACGCGGCGACAGCAACACAGCGATGCGACGTGATTCCTCGATAGCTCAGTTGGTAGAGCAAGTGACTGTTAATCACTGGGTCGCAGGTTCGAGTCCTGCTCGAGGAGCCAACCGCTCGTCATCGTCATCTCAGGTCATTCCCGGATAGCTCAGTTGGTAGAGCAAGTGACTGTTAATCACTGGGTCGCAGGTTCGAGTCCTGCTCCGGGAGCCATCTGCCTTCCCCCGCGCTAGTCCCCGTGCAGCTTGTACCCTCATGCCCTGCTTCCCTGCTCCGGCCACGTTCCGGTGTTTTCGCGTGTGCGTCTGTTGTCGATGCTGGCGGTCCGCCATCATGAGGTGACGACGCATCCACGAAAAAGGCCGCCGCCCGGGAGGGGCGACGGCCCAGTTTCGTGCGCTGAGCGGTGACTCAGTCGCGATGGGCGAAGCGGAAGTTGTTCTCCAGCTGGGCGTAGTCGAGCAGGATATGGGCGGCTTCCTGCACCTGTACCTGTTCCACCGGCTCTTCTTCCTCCTCGCTGTCCTGGTCCTCCTCGCCCCGGGCATCCGCCCACTCCTCCAGGCGTTCCAGGCCGAGTGCCTCGCGGCGCTGGTTCTCCAGGGCGAGCTGTTCGGCCTCCTGAGCCTCGACCTCCTCCTGGCGCAGTTCGCGGTTGAGGCTGACGCTTGTCGTCTCCTCGCGCATCCGGCGGTTCAGCTCGGCCTGCTGTTCGAGGTAGCGGAAGTTGGGGTGGGCCTCGGCGCGCTGGCGATGGCGGTCGCGCAGCGACTCCAGGAAGCGCCACGGCTCGCCGTACTCGCGGTACTGCACCGAGCGGACGGTGTCCCAGTCCAGGGCATTGTCCAGGCTGCTCTCGCCGATCAACTCGGGGTCGATCAGGCTCGGGAAGATGATGTCCGGTTCCACGCCGCGGTGCTGGGTGCTCTCACCCGAGATGCGGTAGAACTTGGCGCGGGTCAGCTTGATCTCGCCGTGGGAGAGCTCGTTGAGGGTCTGGACCGTGCCCTTGCCGAAGGTGGGGGTGCCCACCACCAGGCCGCGGCCATAGTCCTGGATGGCACCGGCGAAGATCTCCGAGGCGGAGGCCGATAGCCGGTTGACCAGCACCACCAGCGGGCCGTCATAGGCGGCGCCGGTCTCGGTATCGCCGTAGAGGCTGATGCGCCCGCGGGCGTCGCGTACCTGGACCGTGGGGCCGCGATCGATGAACAGCCCGATCAGCGAATTGGCCTCCTGCAGGGCGCCGCCGCCGTTGTTGCGCAGGTCGAGCACGATGCCCTCGATCCCCTGGTCCTGGAGTGACGCGATCTCCTTGGCCACGTCGCGGGTGGTGCTGCGATAGTCCTCCTCGCCGGCCTGCCAGGCGTCGAAGTCGACATAGAAGGTGGGCACGCTGATCACGCCGATACGGTGGCTGCCGTCGTCACGCTCGAGTTCGACCACCTCGCTCTGGGCCGCCTGGTCCTCGAGCTTTACGGTGTCCCGTGTGATCTGCACCTCCTTGGAGCGGGTCATGTCCACCGCCTGGGCGGGGACCACGTCGAGGCGCACCACCGAGCCCTTGGGACCGCGGATCAGCTCCACCACCTCATCCAGGCGCATGCCCACCACGTTGACCATCTCGCCTTCTTCCTGGCCGACCCCCACGATGCGGTCGGCGGGCTCCAGCACGCCGGCCCGCTCCGCCGGCCCCCCGGGCACCAGGCTTGATACCTTGACGTATTCGCCGTCGGCCTGGAGCAGGGCGCCGATGCCTTCCAGCGAGAGGCGCATCTGGATGTCGAAGGACTCCCCCTGGCGGGGGGAGAGGTACTCGCTGTGGGGGTCGATGGTGCTGGTGACCGCGGCCATCAGCAGGCCGAAGACATCTTCCGACTTGGTCTGGCGCAGGCGGTTGAGCTGGCCCTCGTAGCGCTGACGCAGGTTGGTCTCGACCTGTTCGTCGTCCTGGTCGCTGATCGTCAGGGTCAGGGCGGCGTTCTTGAGGCGGCGGGTCCACAGCTCGTCGAGGGCCTGGGGGCTCTCGGCCCAGGGGGCGTCCTCGCGGTCCACCTCCAGGCGCTGCTGGCCGTCGTAGGTGAACTCGAGGCCGTCGTCGAGGCGCGCCAGCAACCACTCGAAGCGTGCCTCGGCGCGCTCGTGGTAGCGCTGGTAGAGCGCGAAGTAGGGGGCCAGCTCGCCATCGAGCAGGGCATCATCGATCTGCTCTTCCAGCGGGAGGAATTCCGCCACGTCCTGTTCGGTGAGGAAGGCGCGCTGGCCGTCGAGCACGTCGAGATAGCGCCCGAAGGCCTGGCGTGACCAGCTGTTGTCCAGGCTGACGTCGGCGTAGTGGCCGTAGCGCAGCGATTCGGCCACCTCGGTGGCGACCTGGCGCTGGGCGTCGGTGGGTTCTGGCTGTGCCAGGGCGACGCCGGCGGCCAGCAGCAGGCCTGCCAGCACGGCCATGGATCGTCCCGTATGGGCAAGCGGGCTCATCGATGAAGCACTCCCGGTTTGATGTACACTCATTTCCCTTGACCCTTATTCGGCCCGCGAGTTGCGCGGGCCGAGGATCCATTGTAGCAGCATACCTGCTGCGCCTATCACCTCCAGCCCAGAGGAACTCATGCTGTCCCAGGATGACCTGCTCCAGCGGCTTCTCGACTTCCTGCACCGCTCGCCTACTCCGTGGCATGCCACCGCCAACATGGCCGTCCGCCTCGAAGCGGCCGGCTTCCGGCGCCTCGACGAGCGCGAGGCGTGGGCGCTCACTCCCGGCGAGCGGGTCTACGTGACGCGTAACGACTCGTCGATCATCGCCCTGCAGCTGCCCGAGGGCAGGCTCGAGGCGCTGCGCATGATCGGCGCGCATACCGACAGCCCCGGGCTGCGGCTCAAGCCCAATGCCGCCCAGACGGCCGCCGGCTGGCTGCAGCTCGGCGTCGAGGTCTATGGCGGGGCGCTGCTGGCGCCCTGGTTCGACCGCGACCTGGGGCTCGCCGGCCGGGTTCACGTGCGTCACCCCGACGGGCGTCTCGAGGGGCGGCTGCTGCATGTCGACCGCCCCGTGGCGATCATTCCCAGCCTGGCCATCCACCTCGATCGCGAGGCCAACAACGGGCGTGCGCTGAATGCCCAGACCGAGATGGCGCCGGTGCTGCTGCAGGGCGGGGAGGGCGGCGACCTGACGCGGCTGCTCGAGGGGTGGATCGCCGAGCAGCACGCCCTCGAGGCGTTCGAGCTGCTCGACTTCGAGCTGGGCTTCCATGACATGCAGCCGCCGGCAAGGGTGGGGGTCAACGGCGAACTGATCGCCAGCGCCCGGCTCGACAACCTGCTCTCCTGCTTCATCGGCCTGGAGGCGCTGCTGGCCAGCGACGGCAGCCAGGGGGCTGTGCTGGTGGCGAACGACCATGAAGAGGTGGGCAGTGCCAGCGCCTGCGGCGCCCAGGGCCCCTTCCTGGGGGATGTGCTGCGTCGGGTCAGCGAGCGGCTCGGCGACGGCAGCGAGGAGGGCTTCATCCGCCTGATCCAGGCCTCCAGGATGATCTCCTGCGACAACGCTCATGCCCTGCACCCCAACTTCCAGGACAAGCACGATGCCGCGCATGGCCCGGCGCTCAACGGCGGCCCGGTGATCAAGGTCAATGCCAGCCAGCGCTATGCCACCAACAGCGCCACCGCGGCGCTGTTCCGCGACCTCTGTCGTGAGGCCGAGGTGCCGGTACAGGGTTTCGTGACCCGCGCCGACATGGGCTGCGGCAGCACCATCGGGCCGATCACCGCCACCGAGCTGGGTGTGCCGACCCTGGATGTGGGCGTGCCCCAGTGGGCCATGCACTCGATCCGCGAGACCGCGGGCAGCCAGGATGTCGCCTATCTGACGCGGGTGCTTGCCGCCTTCTGCAATCGCCCCGAGTTGGCCTGACGCTTGGCGGCCGGAGCCAAAAAAGCCCGCCTGACGATGTCAGGCGGGCTTTCTGGTGTCTGGCTGGTGGCTACGCCCTGATTCGAACAGGGGACCCCATCATTATGAGTGATGTGCTCTAACCAGCTGAGCTACGTAGCCTTTTCACAAGATTGCCCGACCTCGGCCGAGCAATGGAGACGTATTATGCACGCGGGCCCGCCGCTTGGCAAGCCCGCGCCTCACCGATCCAGGGCTATCGCAGTTACCGAAAGGGTGATAGCAAAAGGCGCCGGGGACAGGTCGGAGAGGGGGTCCGAGGACCAGGGATGGCCGAGGTAGCCTACAAGGACGTACTCGTAGCGCCCCCTCGTAGGCCTGTCGCCGGATCAGCCTTGAGCGGTGCTGCCATCTGCGATAGCCCTGCACGCCGATCAGGAATCGATATCGAGTGCCTCGCGCACCGCGGCAAGGCCCGCCTCGCCATCGCGCTTCTCGACGCCCTCGAGCCACGCCTCGAGCACCTCGGGGTTGGCCTGCAGGTAGGCACGGGCGGCGTCGCGGGGATCCTCACCCTCGTCCATGATCTCGCCCATCAGCTGGTTCTCCATCTCGAGGGTGAACTCGAGGTTGGAAAGCAGGGTGCCGACGTTGCCGCACTCCTCGACGAAGCCGCTACGGGTGTTGGTATAGACCGTGGCACCGCCCAGGTCGGGGCCGAAGTAGTCGCCGGCACCCTCGAGATAGGCCATGTCGAAGTTGGTGTTCATCGGGTGCGGCTCCCAACCCAGGAACACCATCCACGTCTCGTCCGGCACCCTGGCACCCAGTTCGGACAGCATGCCCGCCTCGCTGGAGTCGATCAGCTGCCAGTCCCCCAGGCCGAAGGCATCGTCGTCGATCATCTGCTGGATCAGCTGATTGCCGTCGTTGCCGGCCTCGATGCCGTGAATGGAGGAATCGAACTTCTCGGCATGCTCGGCGAGATCCTCCACCGAGGTAACCCCGGCATCGTGGACGTACTGCGGCACCGCCAGGGTGTACTTGGCGCCCTCGAGATTGGCACCCAGGCGGTCGACGCTGCCATCCTCGACGTAGGGGTCGCTGATCGAGGCCATGGAGGGCATCCAGTTGCCCAGGAAGATATCGAAGTCGCCGTTCTTCATGCCCTGATAGGCGATGGGCACGGAGACGGTATCGATGCGGGTGTCATAGCCCAGCGCCTCGAGCACCTCGGTGGTCAGGGCGGTAGTGGCGGTGATATCGGTCCAGCCCACCTCGGCGAAGCGAAGCGTGCTGCAGCTCTCGGCCTCCTGGGCGTACAGCGGGGTGGCGCCGAGAGCCAGGACAGTGGCGCCCAGGCCAAGGCCGAGGCGGCGAGTCAGGGGAGATGCGTTCATGGCGTAACCTCCTGGAAAGGAACTTGAGTATAGCCGGCGTTCGCCACACTTTTATTGATTGAACGTTCAATAAAGAAATGGCAAGCTGCGCCCATCCTAACCGCATCGACCGGTGCGGTGGCAAGTCATCCTGACACAGGGAGGGCTCGACGATGCCCAAGGTTGGAATGGAACCCATCCGCCGCCAGCAGCTGATCCAGGCGACCATGGCGGCCATCGACGAGGTCGGCCTGGCCGATGCCACGGTCGCGCGAATCGCCCGGCATGCCGGCGTCTCCGCCGGCATCATCAGCCACTACTTCAGCGGCAAGGATGGCCTGCTCGAAGCCACCATGCGCCACATCCTCACCGACCTGGGCGATGCCGTCGCTGCCTGTCGCCGCGAGCTTCGCCATGACACCCCGCGGGCCAGACTAGCGGCGATCATCGAGGGCAACTTCGATCGCAGCCAGGTAACCGACCCGGTCGCCAAGACCTGGCTGGCCTTCTGGGCCAGCAGCATGCACAAGCCGGCGCTGCAGCGCCTGCAGCAGGTCAATGATCGGCGCCTCTATTCGAACCTGTGTGCCCAGTTCCGCCGTCTGATGCCGCGTGACGAGGCCCGCCTGGCCGCGCGCACCCTGGCGGCGGTGATCGATGGCCTGTGGCTGCGCGGGGCGCTGACGCCGGAGGGCCTGGACGCCGACGGCGCGCGCCGTGCGGCGCTCGCCACCCTCGACCGGCTGCTTGCCGCCTCCGCCACCGACGCCTCCTCAAGGAGAGACTCATGACCGACACGCCTACCCTGCCCCTCTACATCGACGGCCACCCGGTCGACGCCACCGCCGGCAGCACCTTCGAGGTGGTCAACCCCTACGACGGCAGCCTGCTGGCCCGCGTCCAGCAAGCCTCCGCCGCCGACGTGGATGCCGCCGTGGCCGCCGCCCGGCGCGGTCAGCGCGAGTGGGCCGCCATGAGCGGCATGGCCCGCGGGCGCATCCTGCAGCGCGCCGTGGCGCTGCTGCGGGAGCGCAACGACGAGCTCGCCGAGTTGGAGACCCGCAACACCGGCAAGCCGATCAGCGAGACCGCCGCGGTGGACATCGTCACCGGCGCCGATGCCCTGGAGTACTACGCCGGCCTCGCCGCCGCCATCGAGGGCACCCAGATCCCGCTGCGCGAGGACTCCTTCGTCTATACCCGCCGCGAGCCGCTGGGCGTGGTCGGCGCCATCGGCGCCTGGAACTACCCCATCCAGATCGCCTGCTGGAAGGCGGCCCCGGCCCTGGCCGCCGGCAACGCCGTGGTCTTCAAGCCCAGCGAGGTGACCCCGCTCACCGCCATGAAGCTGGCCGAGATCCTCAGCGAGGCGGGCCTGCCCGACGGCGTCTTCAACGTGGTCCACGGCGCCGGCGACGTCGGCGCCATGCTCACCGAGCATCACGGGATCGCCAAGGTCTCCTTCACCGGCGAGGTGGGCACCGGCAAGAAGGTGATGGCCGCGGCCGGCGGCTCCACCCTCAAGGAGGTGACCATGGAGCTGGGCGGCAAGTCGCCGCTGATCGTGTTCGCCGATGCCGACCTCGACCGCGCCGCCGACGCCGCCATGATGGCCAACTTCTACTCCAGCGGGCAGATCTGCACCAACGGCACCCGGGTCTTCGTCGAGCGCTCGGTGAAGGCGGCCTTCGAGGCGAAGCTAGAGGAGCGCGTGGCGCGCATCCGGGCCGGCGACCCGCTGGACCCCAGCGTCAACTTCGGTCCCCTGGTCAGCTTCGAGCACCAGGCAAAGGTGCTCTCCTACATCGCCCTGGGCAAGCAGGAGGGCGCCCGGGTGCTGGCCGGTGGCGAGGCCTGGAGCTCTGAGTTGCAGGGCGGGGGCGACCGGGCGAACGGCGCCTGGGCGGCCCCCACGGTATTCACCGACTGCACGGATGAGATGCGCATCGTGCGCGAGGAGATCTTCGGCCCGGTGATGGCCATCCTCGCCTTCGACGACGAGGAGGAGGTGATCCGCCGCGCCAATGACACCCACTACGGGCTCGCCGCCGGGCTCTTCACCGAGAGCCTCAACCGCGCCCACCGGGTCATCCACCGCCTGGAGGCGGGCATCTGCTGGATCAACACCTGGGGCGAGTCCCCCGCCGAGATGCCGGTGGGCGGCTACAAGCAGTCCGGCGTGGGCCGCGAGAACGGCCTCGAGACCCTGGCCCACTACACCCAGACCAAGTCGGTTCAAATCGAGATGGGCCCCTTCGAGTCGGTCTTTTAAGGAGACTCCATGTCCCAGATCCGTGAATTCGACTACGTCATCATCGGCGCCGGCTCGGCCGGCAACGTGCTCGCCACCCGCCTCACCGAGGATCCCGACGTCTCGGTGCTGCTGCTCGAGGCCGGCGGCCCCGACCACCGCCTAGACTTCCGCACCCAGATGCCGGCGGCGCTGGCCTATCCGCTGCAGGGCAAGCGCTACAACTGGGCCTTCGAGACCGACCCCGAGCCCCACATGGACGGCCGGCGCATGGAGTGCGGGCGTGGCAAGGGGCTGGGGGGCTCCTCGCTGATCAACGGCATGTGCTATATCCGCGGCAACGCCCTTGACTACGACGGCTGGGCCGAGGCGCCGGGCCTTTCGGACTGGCGCTACGCCGACTGCCTGCCCTACTTCAGGAAGTCCGAGACCCGCGACATCGGCCCGAACGACTACCATGGCGGCGATGGCCCGGTGAGTGTGACCACTCCGAAAGAAGGCAACAACCCGCTCTACCGCACCTTCATCGAGGCGGGCAAGCAGGCCGGCTACCCGGAGACCGAGGACGTCAACGGCTACCAGCAGGAGGGCTTCGGTCCCATGGACCGCTTCGTGACGCCCAACGGCCGGCGCGCCTCCACCGCCCGTGGCTACCTCGACCAGGCGAAGCAGCGCGAGAACCTGACCATCGAGACCCGCGCCATCACCGACGTCATCGAGTTCGAGGGCAAGCGGGCGGTGGGCGTGCGCTACCAGCGCCGCGGCCAGGAGCAGCGGGTACACGCCTGCCGCGAGGTCCTGCTGTGCGGCGGGGCGATCGCCTCGCCGCAGATCCTGCAGCGCTCCGGCGTCGGCCCCCGCGAGGTCCTCGACGAGTTCGGCATCGAGGCGGTTCACATCAACGACAACGTCGGCGCCCATCTCCAGGATCACCTGGAGATGTACATCCAGTACGAATGCACCCAGCCGATCTCGCTCTACCCGGCATTGAAGTGGTGGAACCAGCCGAAGATCGGCGCCGAGTGGCTGTTCCTCGGCCGCGGCATCGGCGCCAGCAACCAGTTCGAGGCGGCGGGCTTCATCCGCAGCAACGACCAGGAGGCGTGGCCCAACCTGCAGTACCACTTCCTGCCCATCGCCATCAGCTACAACGGCAAGAGTGCGGTGCAGGCCCACGGCTTCCAGGCCCACGTGGGCTCCATGCGTTCCGAGAGCCGCGGCCGCATTCGGCTGACCTCACGGGACCCCGAGGCGGCGCCGAGCATCCTGTTCAACTACATGTCCACCGACAAGGACTGGCAGGAGTTCCGCGACGCCATCCGCCTGACCCGCGAGATCATCGCTCAACCCGCCTTCGATGCGTACCGCGGCCGGGAGATCTCGCCGGGACCAGACGTGCAGTCCGACGCCGAGTTGGACGCCTTCGTGAAGGCCCATGCCGAGACCGCCTACCACCCCTGCGGCAGCTGCCGCATGGGCGAGGGCGACGACGCCGTGGTGGATGGCCAGGGCCGGGTGCACGGCGTGGAGGGGCTGCGCGTGGTGGACGCCTCGCTGTTCCCGCGGATCCCCACCGGCAACCTCAACGCACCGACCATCATGCTGGCCGAGAAGATCGCCGACCGCATCCGCGGCCGCGAGCCGCTGCCGCCTAGCGACGCCCCCTACTACGTGGCGGGCGACGCCCCCGCCCGCAGCGAGCCGCAGCGCCGCCTCGAGGCATAGCGCCGCCACCCGCGTTGCCTCCAGCGCCCTGCCCCGCCCTGCCCTGCAGCGCGGGGCGTTTCTTTGGTTCTTCGCAAACTGGCGTGAACCAATTCGGTAGTGAGTATTGGGAGGCCGGGTTTATTGTGGGAGGCCGGGTCCCCCGGGCGATTGGAGGCCGCAGGCCTCCCGGCGGTAATGGTAAAACTCAGCGGACACCGTTAGGGCGCCTTCGGCGCCATTCGCGCGGCAGAGTCGGAGCGCCGAACCGCGCCCTCCCACCAGCCAGCTTTACCGACGACAGGCGCCACTCGCTCTTGCTGGCACCTTGATTACGAGTCGTGAGGCTGGCCGGTTGCACCGATGTGGGCTAACCTGCAAGAATTCAAACATCTGTTCGAATCCCTGCGTCTCACCACAACCGGAGTCTCCCCATGCCCACCCTGATCCTGCTGCTCGTGGCCATCGTCGGCCTGCTCGCGGTGATGCGCCGCGAGGCCGGCGCCCGGCCCGCCCTGGCGGTGCTCGCCGTCACCGGCCTGATAAGCCTGCTCGCCGCCTCCGCGGTGCTCGGCGTCATCCTGCTCGTGGGCGCTGTTGCCGTGGCCGCCGCCGGCCTGCCGGCGTTGCGCGGCCGGTGGCTGACCCCACGCCTGTTCGCCATGTTCAAGAAGGTCTCGCCGAAGGTCTCCGACACCGAGCGCACCGCGCTGGAGGCCGGCAGCGTGGCCTGGGACGGCGAGCTCTTCACCGGCAAGCCGAACTGGCAGGCGCTGCTGGATGCAGAGGACGAGGGCCTCACCGAGGAAGAGCGCGCCTTCATCGACACGCAGTGCTCGGTGGCTGCCGGCATGTGCAACGCCTGGGATATCGCCAAGGAGCGCGCCGACCTGCCCCAGGAACTCTGGGACCACCTCAAGCGGGAGCGCTACTTCGGGATGATCATCCCCAGGGAGTATGGCGGCCTGGGCTTCTCTGCCAAGGCCCAGTCCCTGGTGCTGCAGAAGCTCTCCATCAACGAGACCCTGATGGTCACCGTGGGCGTGCCCAACTCCCTGGGCCCGGGGGAGCTGCTGCTCAAGTACGGCACCGACGAGCAGAAGAACCACTACCTGCCGCGGCTGGCCGATGGCCGCGAGATCCCCTGCTTCGGCCTCACGGGCCCGCGGGCCGGCAGTGACGCCACCTCGCTGCCCGACACCGGCGTGGTCTGCAGGCAGGTCATCGACGGCAAGGAGGTGCTCGGCGTGCGCCTCAACTTCGAGAAGCGTTGGATCACCCTGGCCCCCATCGCCAGCGTGGTGGGCCTGGCCTTCCGTCTCTTCGACCCGGAGAAACTGCTGGGTGACGAGAAAGATCGCGGCATCACCCTGGCGCTGATCCCCCGCGATACCGCGGGCATGGAGATCGGCCGCCGCCACCATCCCATCGGCAGTCCCTTCCTGAACGGTCCGATCAAGGGCAAGGATGTCTTCGTGCCGATGGACACCATCATCGGCGGCGAGGCGATGATCGGCCAGGGCTGGCGGATGCTGGTGGAGTGCCTCTCGGTGGGACGCTGCATCACCCTGCCCTCCGGCGCCACCGGCACCGCCCGCTACGCCATCGGCTGGAGCGGCGGCTTCGCCCGCATCCGCAGGCAGTTCAACGTGCCGGTGGCCGAGATGGAGGGCGTCCAGGAGCCCCTGGCGCGCATGACGGCGCTGGGTTACATCGCCCAGGCGGCGGTCTACCAGACCGCCAACACCATCGACCGCGGCGAGAAGCCGGCGGTGCCCTCGGCGATCCTCAAGAGCCAGCTCACCGAGTTCCAGCGGGTGATCCTCGGCGACGCCATGGATATCCACGGCGGCAAGGCGGTGACCCTCGGACCGCGCAACTACCTGGGGATCGGCTACAGCGCCAACCCGGTGGCGATCACCGTGGAAGGCGCCAACATCATGACCCGCAACCTGATGATCTTCGGCCAGGGGGCGATCCGCTGCCATCCTTACGTGCTCGAGGAGCTGGCCGCCAAGGACGCCAATGACCTGGCGGCCTTCGACCGCGCCTTCTTCGGCCATGCCGGACTGATCTTCGGCAACGCCGCCCGGGCCTTCACCCAGGGGCTGGGGATCGGCAAGCCCGCGGTGCCCTTCGACGGCGTTGCCGCTCCTTACGCCCAGGAGATCGCGCGGCTCTCCGCCGGCTTCGGGCTCTGCGCCGACGCCGCCATGGCGAGCCTCGGCGCCACCCTGAAGCTGCGCGAGATGCTCTCGGCGCGCCTCGGCGACGTGCTCTCCAACCTCTATCTCGCCTCCATGGTGATCAAGCAGTGGCACGAGGGCGACAAGGTCGAGGACGAGGCGGCGCTGCTCCACTATAGCTGCCAGCTGCTGCTGGGCCGCGCCGAGCAGGCCCTGGACGAGCTGTTCGACAACCTGCCCAACCGCGCGCTGGCCGGCGTGCTGCGCCGGGTGGTGATGCCGCGCGGCAAACGCTTCAAGCGCCCCCACGACGACCTGGCCCGCAGCATCGCCCAGGCGGTCTCACGGGACAGCGCCCTGCGCGAGAAGCTGCTGGCCAATACCTGGAGCGCCGACGACGGCGAACAGGCGAACCCCCTGGCGCAGTACAACGCCCTGCTGGCCACCCAGGAGCGTGCCGAGACCCTCTACCGCACCGTCAACAAGGCCTACGCCAAGGGGGAGCTGCCCTCTGATGCACTGCATCCCGAGCAGCGGGTGGAAGAGGCTGCCAGAGCCGGCATCATCAGCGAGGAGGATGCCACCTTTATGCGCGAGCGCGAGGCCCAGGTGCTGGAACTGCTCACCGTGGACGACTTCGAGTACGACGCCTTCGTCACCGACAAGGCCAAGGTACTGCGCCACCACGCCGCCTGACGGTTCTCATCCCCGCCAACCCCACGCCCCGGCCATGTGCCGGGGCGTGCAGTTCTTAAGCCACCGTGCTCGAGGCTTTTCCGGCGAAAGGCCTACGAGGGGGCGCTGTGAATACCTCCCTGTACGCTACCGATGCCATCCCTGGCATAGGACCCCCTCTACGCCCTTTCCCCGGCGCCTCTCGCACTCTGTCGCTGATTCAAAGCGGCCACACCAGCAGGATCATCGGAATAGCCACCGCCAGCACCACCAGGGAGAGCGGCAGGCCCAGCTTCCAGTAGTCGCCGAAGCGGTAACCGCCGGGGCCCATCACCAGGGTGTTGGACTGGTGGCCGATGGGGGTCAGGAAGGCGCAGGAGGCGCTCACCGCCACCACCATCAGGAAGGGGTCCACCGAGGCATCGAAGCCAGCCGCGAGGCTCGCCGCGATGGGCGCCATCAGCAGCGCCGCCGCGGCGTTGTTGACGACATTGGAGAGCACCATGGAGAGCACGAAGAGCCCCACCAGGGTGACCACCACCGGCCATTCGCTGCCCCAGGCGAGCATCGCCTCGGCGATCAGCGCGGCGCCGCCGCTGGTCTCCAGGGCCTCGCCCACCGGGATCATGGCGCCGAGCAGCACGATCACCGGTCCGTCGATGGCCTGGTAGCCCTCGCGCAGGGGCAGCACCCCCACCAGCAGCGTCACCAGCGCCGCCAGGGAGAGGGCAACCGCCGCCGGCAGCAGGTCGAAGATCATCGCCAGGATGGCGGCGGCGAAGATGGCGATGGAGACCAGCAGCATGCGCGGCTGGCCCAGGGTCAGGTTGCGGCTGGCCAGTGGCAGGCAACCCAGGGTGGCCAGGCTCTCGGCCAGCTCGATCTCGCCGCCCTGCAGCAGCAGCACGTCGCCCGGGCGGAAGCGGATCTCGCGCAGGCGCTGCTTGAGGCGCCCGCCGTCCCGGGCCACCGCCACCAGGTGCAGGCCGAACTGGTTGAGCAGGCGCAGCTGGGTCACGGTGCGATTGACCATCATGGAGTCGTTGCGCACCACCGCCTCCACCAGCTGCAGGCCCTCGGTATCGACGCCGCCCTTCTTATCTTCCTTCTTCTCCTGTCCCGCCTTGCCCCCGCCCCTCCCTTCGCCTGTTACCTCGTCGTTCTCCTCGACCGGGCTCTCGCTGTTATGACCGGTGCTCTCCTGCTGGGTCTGATTGTCCTCTTCGGTTTCCTCTGCTTCCTTCTCCTCGGCCTCCTGCTCTTCCTCTTCGGCCTCCTTGCCCAGGCGCAGGCCCGCCTTGTCCTGCAGTAGCTTCATCTCCTCGGGGCCCGCCTCCATCAGCAGGATATCCCCCTCCCTGAGGGTGCCGAAGAAGGCGTGGCCGGCGCGCTTCCGCTCGTTGCGCACCACGGCCAGCACCGGGATGGTCTCCTCCAGCTCCTGCTGCAGTTCACGCAGGCTCAGGCCGTTGGCCTTCGACTCCTCGCCGACGCGCAGCTCGACCAGGTAGTGGGCGGTATCGAACATCGCATCCAGGGAGGCCTTGCCGGCCCGCTGCGGCACCAGCCGCCAGCCCAGCAACAGGATAAAGGCGAGCCCCGCCAGGGCCACCACCACGCCCACCGGCGAGAAGGAGAACATGCCGAAACCCTCGCCGGTGACGTCGCCACGGTAGCTGGCGATGATGATATTGGGCGGGGTGCCGATCAGGGTGGTGAGCCCGCCGAGCAGCGAGCCGAAGGCCAGCGGCATCAGCAGCAGTGAGGGCGAGGCGTCGTGCTCCCGGGCCAGGCGCATGGCCACCGGCAGCAGCAGCGCCAGGGCGCCGACGTTGTTCATGATCCCGGAGAGCACCACTACGGTGCCCACCAGCACCAGCAGCTGCAGGAAGAGCCGCTCGCCGACCCTGAGCACCTGCTCGGCGATGACATCCACCACCCCGGAGCGCTCGAAGCCGCGGCTGAGCACCAGCACCGCGGCCACGGTGATCACCGCCGGATGGCCGAAGCCCAGGAAGGCCTCGTCGCCGGGCACCAGGCCCAGCAACACAGAGCCGAGCAGCGCGGCCAGGGCCACTAGGTCGTAGCGGAAGCGCCCCCAGACGAAGGCGGCCAGGGTCAGCCCGAGCACGATAAAGACCAGGGTGCTGTCGGCCATCGGTTCACCTCCCTGTGAGATCGGATAGCCCCAGCATCGCCAGGCAGGCACCTTGGCGACAAGCGATTTTTTGCTCGGACCTTGACCGTTACCCCCGACACAACGACGCCCGGCCGAAGCCGGGCGTCGCGGGGAAAGGCGCCAGTTGCCGCCGAGACGGCTATTTCGCCATCTTCTCCAGCATGGCGTTGACCGCCTCCAGGTGCTCGGGCTCGTTGTGGCACATGCCTTGGAACACCGCGCAGAGATCGAGGAAGTCCTTGAGCTCGGTGCGCTGCGCCATCTTCATCAGCCGCTTGGTCAGCCGTGTGGCCTTGGGCGGCTGGGCGGCGATGTGGGAGGCAATCTCGTCCACCTTGTCCATCAGCGCCTCGGGCTCGGTCACCTCCAGCACGATGCCGTACTCCTTCGCCTCCTCGGCATCGATCACCCGACCGGAGAGGGTCAGCTCGAAGGCGCGCTGGTAGCCGATCAGACGCTGCATGAACCAGGCGCCGCCGTCGCCGGGGATGATCCCCAGGTTGAGGAAGGTCTCGCCGAACTTCGCGCGACTGGAGGCGATGCGGATATCGGCCATGTTGGCCAGGTCGAAGCCGGCACCGATGGCCGGGCCGTTGACCGCGGCGATGATCGGCACCTCCACCTCGGCAAGGGCCAGCGGGATGCGCTGGATGCCGCGGCGATAGCGCGCCGACACCTCGGCCACGTCGCCGGCGAAATCGCCGCCGCGGCTGGCCATGTCCTTGACGTTGCCGCCGGCGGAGAAGGCGCTCCCCGCGCCGGTGATCACCAGCACCGAGACGTCGTCGCAGGCGTTGGCCCACTGCGACACGGCGATGATGTCATCCACAAGGGCGGTACCGGTCAGGGCGTTACGCACGTCGTGGCGATCCAGGGTCAGGGTGGCCACCCGCCCCTCCAGGGTCAGGCGGGCGTCGGTCAGCGGCGGCTGGTGCTGGCTCATGCGTCTGCGTCCTTGTCGGTGGGTTCGGCGTCACGGTCGACGATAACCCGGGCATCCACCACGGCATAGCCGTCGGCGTTGACGATCACCGGGTTGAGGTCCAGCTCGGAGAGCGCCGGGTAGGCCTCGACGATGCGCGACACCTTGAGCAGCAGGTCGACCAGCGAGGCCTTGTCCACCGCCTTCTCGCCGCGCACCCCGCCGAGGATCTTCCTGGCCTTTATCTGATCGACCATGGACTCGGCATCGAAGCGCGAGAGCGGGATCGAGCGGAAGGCCACGTCCTCGAGGATCTCGACGAAGATGCCGCCGAGACCGAACATCAGCACCGGCCCGAAGATGGGGTCGCGGATCACCCCGAGGATCACCTCCACCCCCTTCTGCGCCATGGGGGTGACCAGCACGCCCTCGATCTCGGCGCTGGCGTCGTACTCACGGCAGGAGGCGAGGATCGCCTCGCGGGCATCGCGCATCGCGGCCTCGCCCACCACGTTGAGCTTGACGCCGCCGGCGTCGGATTTGTGCAGGATATCCTTGGAGACCACCTTCATGGCCAGCGGCGTCTCGCCGCTCTCTCCAGCAAACCGACCGGCGGCGTCCGCCAGTTCCGCCTCGTTGCGCACCACCAGCTCCAGCGGCACCTCGATGCCATGCTCGCGCAGCAGCCGCTTGGCCTCGTACTCGAGGAGATCGCGCCCCTCCGACTGGGCCTGCTGGAACATGGCGGTGAGCTCGGGCATGGGATCGACGCTGCGCTCGCGACTCTGGCGATGGTACTGGGCCAGGTACTGGCCGCGCTCGCCCAGCGCGGAGAGCACCCGCACCGCATGCTCGATGGAGGCGTAGACCGGCAAGCCCGCCTCGTGCAGGCGACGCAGCGCCGGGGGCTTGACCGGGGTATACAGGCTGTAGATCACCAGCGGCTTCTCGGTGGCGTTGGAGAGGTCCACCATCGCCTCGGCGCCACGCATCTCGTCGCCCAGCAGCGACTCGGCGAAGCGGAGACTGTAGCCGCCGAACATGCCCACCAGGAAGACGCTGTCGACGTTGTCGTCGGCGGCGACGATCTCCATGCAGGTGGCCAGCAGCGACGGATTGGCGTCGGTGGAGCCGGCCACGTCCACCGGGTTGACGGTGGAGGCCTGGGGGAAGAGCACCTCACGCAGCTTCGCGCGGGTCGACTCGGCGAGCTCGGCGAGCTCGAGGCCCGCCTCGGCCAGGCGGTCGGAGGCGATGGTGGCCTGGCCGCCGCCATCGGCGATCACCGCCACCCGCTTGCCACGGGCCTTCTGCAGCAGCCCCAGTCCCTCGGCCACCGGCAGGATCTCGTCGGACTGGTGCACCACGCTGACACCCGACTGCTTGAGCAGGTCCACGGTCATGGCGTAGCTGCCGGCCAGCGCCCCGGTATGGGAGCTCGCCGCCTTCTGGCCCGCCGCGGTGGAGCCGGACTTGTAGACCACCACCGGCTTCATGGCGGAGACCTCGCGGGCCACCTCCAGGAACTTGCGCCCGTCGCGGAAGCCCTCGACATAGAGGGTGGCGACCCGGGTGTGGTGATCCTCGCCGAGATAGCGCAGGTAGTCGTTGAAGCCGATATCGCTCTGGTTGCCGGGACCGACGTAGGTGGAGAAGCCCACCTGGCCGTTGTGCTGCGCCTCCAGCGCCAGCGACAGCAGCATGTTGCCGGACTGGGAGATGATGCCGACATCGCCGGGCTTGACGTTGTCCAGCGACAGCAGGTTGACCTTGTGGTGCAGGTTGAAGATGCCCGAGGTGTTGGGGCCGATGATGCGCACGCCGTGGGCGCGGGCCTTCTCCATCATCTCGCGCTCCAGCGCCGCGCCCTCCTCGCCGGTCTCGGCGAAGCCGCTGGCGAGTATCACCGCCCCCTTGATGCCGCGCCGGCCGCACTCGGCGATCAGCCCGGGCACGGTGGCCGCCGGGGTGCAGAGCAGTGCCAGCGCCGGGGTGCCGGGGATGGCGGTGACCGAGGGCCACGCCTTGACCCCGAGGATCATGTCGGCCTTGGGGTTGACCGGGTAGATCTCGCCCCGGTAGCCATCCTTGATCAGGCCGACCATGGCCTTGTAGCCGCGCTTGGTGGGGTCGGCGGAGGCGCCCACCACGGCGATGCCGGCGGGGGCCAGGATCTCGTGCAGGGGGCTGCGGGTGGGGAGATGTCCTTCGATGGGATTCATGGGCTGGCTGACCTTGGCCTCATGGCCGATGGTGAGTGGTCGAAGCCCGGCACGGCCGGGCGGGTAGCGCGTGAAACGGCGGGGCCTCAGCGGCCCTCGAAGCGCGGCGCGCGCTTCTCGGCGAAGGCGTCCACGCCCTCCTGCCAGTCGCGGGTGGTGCTGACGAAGGTCATGCCCTCGAGCTCGGCGGTCAGGCAGGCGTCCAGGGTGCGCTCGCCGGACAGGGTCAGATGCTCCTTGGCCAGCGCCATGGAGAACGGCGCCTTGGCGGCCACCTTCTCGGCGAAGGCCAGGACGGCATCGAGAAAGCCTTCATCTGGGTAGTGGCGATTGGCCAGGCCGATGCGCACCGCCTCGGCGCCGTCGATGCGCTCGCCCAGGAAGACCAGCTCCCGGGCCTTGGCCAGGCCTACCAGGCGCGGCAGCAGCCAGGTGACGCCGCCACCCAGGAAGTTGCCGATGGAGACCTCGGGCAGGCCGATCTGGGCGCTGTCGGCCATCAGCAGGAAGTCGGCGGCGATGGCGATCTCCGCCCCGGCGCCCAGGGCGTAGCCGTTCACCGCGGCGATCACCGGGGTCTGCATCTGCATCAGGCGCTTGCAGACGAGCTGCTCCCCCTGGAGGTACTGGCGACGATCGAACGCGGTGCGACCGGCCTTGTGCTCCTTGAGGTCGGCACCCACGCAGAAGGCACGCCCCTCGCCGGTGATCACCACCACGCGCACCTCGGGGTCCTGCTCGGCGGCGGTAAGGGCGTCGCCCAGCTCGTCGTAGAGCGCCTGGGTCACGGCGTTGAGCCGATGGGGTCGGTTGAGGCGAATCTCCTGGACCTGGCCGTGGCGGCGCAGGATCAGGGTTTCGGGGTCTGACGAGGGGGCATGGCTCATGGTGTCGAAAACGCTCCGGCGTGGTGGCGATCGATAACGCGGCGATCGATAACGGACGGCGGTGGTTTCCACCGCTGGAAACAAACGTGCCATTATCCATGGTTTGCGACACGCTTGTATTGCCAGCATCCTAGCCAAAGGCCACCAACGGGTCAACACACCCGTATTGAAAAATAAGCGAACTGGAAACGAATGTTTCACTCCTGTCCCGATCCGATCGGTTACAATGCCCCCGCCATCACCACCCAGGAGACCGCCCGTGCTGGAATCCGACCAGGCCCCCCTGGACAGCGGCCCGAACCGCCTGGACGCGGTGAACCGCGAGCTCGCCGAGGCCTACCCCGAGCTCAGCCCGCAGCTCAAGCTGGCCGCGGGCTACGTGCTGGAGCACCCGGTGGAGATCGCCTTCCAGTCGATCCGCAAGTCGGCGGCGGCCGCCGAGGTCACCGCCTCGACCCTGGTACGCCTGGCCAAGCGGCTGGGCTTCGACAGCTATGAGCAGTTCCGCGAGGTGTTCCAGTCGGCGGTGCAGGCCGGCCCGGTGGAGCTCTCGGGGCGCGCCAGCCAGCTGCGCAGCCTGGCCAGCCAGACCGACGACCAGGTATTCCTCGACGTCGGCGACGCCGCCTTCGACAACATCGGCCGGCTGTTCACCGCGGATAACCAGTCACGGGTGCGCGACGCCGCCCGCCTGCTGCTGGAGGCCGGCAGGATCGCCGTGGTGGGGTTCAGGGACACCTTCGCCTGCGCCTACCACTTCGCCTACGTGGGGCGCATCGCCATGCCCAATATCCAGTTGATCCGCGGCCAGGAGGGGGGGCTACTCACGGAACTCGCCCCCTTCGGCGAGGGGGATGTGGTGGTGGTGTTCGGCTTCGAGCCCTACTGCGCGGAGACCATGCGCGCCCTGGAGATCACCCGGGCGGCGGGGGTGAGCGCCATCGTCATCACCGACACCCTGCGCTCGCCGCTGGTGCCGGGGGCCGCGATCACCTTCCCGGTCGCCAACGCCACCCCGCACTTCTTCCCCTCGATACTGGCCGCCATCACTCTGGTGGAGACCCTGCTCGCCGAGTGCGTGGCCTTCGGCCCGGACGATCTGGTGGACAACGTGGCGAGCTTCGAGTCGCGGATGCGGGCGATGGGCGCCTATGTGGAGAACGGCTGAGAGCCCCCCCAGCTTCGGGGCCCACGAGGCACGCTCGAGGCTGACCCGGCGACAGGCTTGATCGGGGGCGCTGTAAATACGTCCCTGTACGCTACCTCGGCCGTCCATGGTCCTCGGACCCCCTCCAAGCCTGCCCCCGGCGCCTCCCGCTCAGCTGACGGCACTCACCTTCGGTGCTTCCTTGCCCCTTGCTCCTTGTCACTGGCCGCAGGCCTTCAGGGCAGCAGGATGGTGGAGCCGGTGGTCTTTCGGCCCTGCAGGGCGTCCTGGGCCTTGCCGGCCTCGGCCAGCGGGTAGCGGTGCGAGACATCCACCGTCACCTTGCCGCTCTGGAGCATCTCGAAGAGCTCCGCGGCCATCGCCTCCAGGCGCTCGCGGGTGTCGGCGTAGCCGTTGAGGCTGGGGCGGGTGGTGAAGAGCGACCCCTTCTGGTTGAGGATGCCCAGGTTGACCCCCTCCACGGCGCCGGAGGCGTTGCCGAAGCTGACCATCAGCGAGCGCGGCTTGAGGCAGTCCAGAGAGGTCTCCCAGGTGTCCTTGCCCACCGAGTCGTAGACCACGTCGCACATGGCGCCATCGGTCAGATCGCGCACCCGCTCGACCACGTCCTCCTTGGTGTAGTCGATGGTGGCCCAGGCGCCGTTCTTCTCCGCCAGCGCCGCCTTCTCAGGGGAGCTGACGGTGCCGATCAGCCTGACCCCCAGCGCCCTGGCCCACTGACAGGCGATGGAGCCGACCCCGCCGGCGGCGGCGTGCCAGAGGATGGTCTCGCCGGCCTCGAGGCGGTGGGTCTGGCGCATCAGATACTGCACGGTGAGGCCCTTGAGCATGCTGGCCGCGGCGGTCTCGAAGTCGATCCCCTCGGGCAGCACCACCACCTTGGCGGCGGGCAGGGTGTGCAGCTCGGCGTAGGCGCCCAGCGGGCCCTGGGCGTAGGCGACGCGATCGCCCGGCTTGAGATGGGTCACTCCGTCGCCCACGGCGTCGACCACGCCGGCCGCCTCGGTGCCCAGCCCCGAGGGCAGCGACGGCGCCGGGTAGAGGCCGGTGCGGAAGTAGATGTCGATGAAGTTGAGGCCGACGGCGCGGTTGGCGACCCTCACCTCGCCGGGACCCGGCTCCGCCGGCGTGACGTCGACGAGTTCGAGGACCTCGGAGCCGCCGGTACGGGCAAACTGGATACGCTTGGCCATGAAGGGTGTTTCCTTGTGCTGCCTGCTGGATGAGCCCACCAGTCAAGCGCCATGGCCAGGCGGGGTCAAGTCACGCCGCCTTCACACAGGGCTATCGCAGCTGGCAGCATTGCTCAAGGCTGACCCGGCGACAGGCCTACGAGGGGGCGCTACGAGTACGTCCTTGTAGGCTACCTCGGCCATCCCTGGTCCTCGGACCCCCTCTCCGACCTGTCCCCGGCGCCTTTCGCTATCACCGCATGGCTAACTGCGATAGCCCTGGCCTTCACAGCGTGGCGGGAAAGGCTTCCAGTCCACGGATGAAACGCGCCTTGTAGTCATCGAACTGCTGGCGGTCCTGCTTGAAGGACTGGATCACCGCCGCCTCGTCGAAGCTCAGCGCCCGAGGCAGGTCCTCGAGGGAGCTGGCCGGATGCCGGGGCCCCAGCCCGATGCGCACCCCGGCCTTGCCGTCCAGCCAGCGCGAGATGCCCGCCTCGCGAAAGCGTGCCTCCTGCTCGGCGTCCCGGGCATCGACACGCAGGGGAGCCTTCTGGGCCAGCTCGGCGACCAGCCGCTCGGCGGGTCTGGCGACGCCCGGCGGTTCCTGGTCGAGTTCGGCCAGCAGCATCACGGTCATGCTGCTGCCACGCTCGTCGAGCACCAGCAGGGCCAGCGCCACCGGGCGTGAATGATCATCCACCAGCGCCAGCACCCTGGCTGCCTCCTGCTCGATCAGCACCCCCAGGGTGCCGGCGAAGGTCGCTAACGGCCGCAGCCCCGCCTCATGGCCATAGGCCTCGGCACACAGCCGGGCCAGGCAGGCCTCGCGCTGCCGGGGGTTCTTGATATGCACGACTCTCATCTCGCTCTCCTCGCATCGTCGGACCGCTGCCACCAGGGTCGAAAATCGCGCAGCCTACCATATCCAGGCCGGGGTGGATGGCGATAGGCTACCGACAGGTTCCTCGCCGCCAGTGGCGGCGTCTCGCTGACCAGGACGACGGCCCATGCCCCACCCCGATATTTCTCTCCCCCGCCTGATCGCCCATCGCGGTCTCTCCGCCCACGCCCCCGAGAACACCCTGGCCGCCGTGCGCGCCGCCCATGACGCCGGCTGCTCCTGGGTCGAGCTGGATGTCCAGCTGCTCGGCGATGGCACCCCGGTGATCTGGCACGACGCCGGCATGCGCCGCTGTTCGGACTCGAGCGGCCGGCTCGCCGACCTGGACCTGCCCGCGGCGCGCCGGCTCGACGTGGGGGCCTGGTTCGGCGACGCCTTCCGCGGCGAGCGTATCGCCACCCTGAACGAGATGCTCAGGCTGATCGCCGAGTGCGGGATGGGCCTCAACCTGGAGCTCAAGGTCAACCGCGGGCGCAGTGCCGCGGCGCTGGTCGAGGAGGCGGTGCCCGCCGCCCTCGATGCCCTGCCGCCGGAGCGGTTGATCGTCTCCTCCTTCGACGACGACGCCCTGGCCTGGGCCCGGGAGCTGGCACCCGCCTCGCGGCTGGCGCTGGGCGTACTCTTCGAGGGCGTCGGCCGCGGCTGGCGGGAACGCTGCGCGGCGCTCGAGGCGTTCAGCGTCCATGCCGACTGGCGTCGCCTGGGCCGTCGCAGTGCCACGGCGGTCAAGGACGACGGCTACGCCCTGCTCAGCTATACGCCCAACGACCCGGCGGCCTTCGCCCACCTGTGGGCGTGGGGCGTGGATGCGGCGATCAGCGACGACCCGAGCCGCTTCGCCGGCCATCTGCCCTGACCCCCTCCTGCGCCCCCATCATCACGTCGGGCCGCCCGAGGGCGGCCCGACGTACTCACATCCTTCTTCGGGGGCTACCCTTTCTTTACCTTGCTGATCACCCACAGCAGGATCACCGCGCCGACCACGGCACTGAACAGCGAGCCCAGCAAACCGCCGGTGCCCATGCCCAGGATCTGCTGGAAGATGAAGCCGCCGATCACCGCGCCGACCACCCCGACGCCGATATTGCCGAGGATGCCGAAGCCCCCTCCCCGCATGATGTGACCCGCGATCCAGCCGGCCAGGCCACCGATGATCAACCAGGCGATGATTCCCATGGTGCCTCCTTGTTCTGCTGAGTGGTGATGTGGTGAGTGGTGAGTGATTTGAAACACTAGAAGGAAGAGCCGGGCTGCGCCAGGAACGCCAGCTCCTCGGGCGTGGAAACCCGACCGAGGATGGCGTTGCGGTGCGGATAGCGTCCGAAGCGCAGGATGATGTCGCGGTGGCGACGCTCGACCCCCAGGTGCCTCTCGAGTCCCGGCTGAGCGAACAGGCGCAGGGCGTGCTCATGGATCGCCGCCGACTCGCTGTGCATGAAGGGCATATAGAGGAAGGCTCTCCGCACCGGAGCCAGCGCGGCGTCGGCGCCGCGAGCCACCGCCTCCTGGGCGAGTACCAGGGCCATGGGGTCACAGGCGAAGGCGCCTGGGGTATCGCGGTGGATATTGCGCGAGAACTGATCGAGCACGATGATCTCGCCGAGACGGCCCGACGGGGTCTCTCGCCAGCGCCACAGCTCGCCCCGAGCCGCGCTCTCCAGACAGGCGCCGAATCGGGTACGGATCTCGGCATCCAGCGCCGGATCCTTGCGAAACCACTGCGCCGCCTCGAGCTCGTCGAACCAGAAGCTCAGTACCGCGTCCGGCGTCGTCATCTTCACCTCCCTGTCCGCTGCCGCTGGGCCCGCTCTCCTGATACCATCAGCGGCGAGACACCACAAGCGAGGAGCGGCATCGCATGAATCCCGACCCCATCTGGTCGATGATCACCTACGTCTTCAACATCCTCGGCATGCTGGTCTGCCTCGGCGGCCTGACCCTGGCCCACACCACTCGCCATGTCTGGCCGGGACGGGTGATGGCCGGGGCGGGATTCCTGCTGGCCGCCTCACCGACCCTCTATGGCCTCATCAGCGGCTGACGGAGCTCCCTAGATGCGCCAGCCCCTCGCCCGTGAACTCCAGGACCTGATCGAGCGCGGCCGCGATCGCCAGCTGCGCCTGGCGGTCACCGGCCTCTCCCGCGCCGGCAAGACCGCCTTCCTCACCTCGTTGGTCAACCAGCTGCGCCATGCCGGCCTGGAGGCGCAGCTGGATCTGCTGCCCGCCGCCAGGGAGGGCCGCCTGCTGGGAGCCCGCCGCGTCAACCAGCAGGACCTGGGGGTGCCCCGCTTCCCCTATGACCAGGCCATGGCGGCGCTGTCGGCGACGCCGCCGCGCTGGCCGGAGCCCACCCGCGGCATCAGCGAGCTGCGCCTGACGATCCGCTATCGGCCGGCACGGCGCGGCCTGCTGGGTGGCGACTCGCGGCAGCTGACCCTGGACCTCTTCGACTACCCCGGCGAATGGCTGCTCGACCTGCCGCTGCTGGGGCTCGACTATCCCGCCTGGTGTGCGCGCCAGCGCGCCCTTGAGGGGCGCCAGCGGGCCTCCCACTTCGCCGCCTGGCAGGCCGCGGTGGCGAGGCTCGACCCCGCCGCCGAGGCCGACGAGGCCCAACTCGCCGAGATCAGTGAACACTTCGCCGCCGGGCTGCGCGGCGCCCGGGAGGCGGGCTTCGCCGACCTGCAGCCCGGGCGCTTCCTGCTGCCGGGGGACCTCTCCGGCGCGCCGGTGCTGCAGTTCTTCCCGCTCCCCGGTGTCGCCGAGGCGGACCCCGGGACGCTGGCCGCCCTGCCCGAATCGAGCAACTACGCCACCCTGGCGCGACGCTTCCGCTACTACCAGCAGCACATCGTGCGCCCCTTCTACCGCGACCACTTCCGGCGCTTCGATCGCCAGATCGTGCTGGTCGACCTGCTGGGGGCGCTGAACGCCGGCCCCGAACGCTTCCAGGACCTCTCCCGGGCGCTGGCCAACCTGATGCAGAGCTTCGACTACGGCCAACGCAGCCTGCTCTCGCGGCTGTTCGCCCCGCGCATCGACCGCCTCGCCATCGCCGCCACCAAGGCCGACCATGTGACCCCC
Organism: Halomonas sp. SSL-5; assembly: GCF_030708455.1. Lineage (GTDB taxonomy): Bacteria > Pseudomonadota > Gammaproteobacteria > Pseudomonadales > Halomonadaceae > Halomonas. Next base: position 200,318 of record NZ_JAUYWF010000008.1, on the reverse strand, counting down.
GAACAGCACCCCCGCCTGGTGGCACTGCTCGAGGCGCTGCTCGCCGAGCCGCTCAAGGACCTGCGCTATGCCGATGTCCCGGTGCGTGCCCTGTCGCTGGCGGCGATCCGCTCAAGTGAATCACGCGAGGTCGAGAGCCAGGGACGGCGCACCCCGGCCCTGCGCGGCACCGGCCTCGACGGCGAGCCGCTGCTGATGTATCCCGGCGAGGTGCCGGAACGGCTCCCCGACGATGCCTTCTGGGCCCGCCAGGGCTTCGACTTCCCGGCGTTCCGCCCGCTGCCCCTGGAGAGCGGCGCCCTGCCCCATATCCGCATGGATGCTGCCCTCGACTGGCTGATCGGAGACAAGCTGACGTGAGCACGCCCCGCGACCCCCGCCCCGGTCGGCACTTCCCCCCCGAGGCGCCATCCCCATCTTCCACAGCAGCGGACCCACATCCGCCCCGGGCATTCGCCCACGACCAGCCGAGCCAGGCGCTGACGCCCAGCGAAGCACCGGCCGAGCCGGCGCTTGCGGCCAGTCTGGGGCGGCCGCGTCGACGGCGCTGGGGACTGCTCATGCTGCTTGGCGGCAGCCTGGGGCTGGGCGCCGTGGAGGCCGGTACCACCCTCTACGCCGCCGGCCTGGGCGGCGACTGGCTGGCCGGCGCCTGGAGCCTGCTGCTGCTGCTCGCCCTGGCCCTCGGCGGCGGTGCCCTCGGCCGCGAGCTGTGGCGCCTGCGCCGACTGCGTCGCCACGACCGGCTGCGCGAACGCCTGGACGGGCTCCCCTCGGCTTCCCGCCGCGAGGCCGACGCCACCGCCGAGGCCCTGCGCCGTGCCCTGGGCCTGGATACCGACCACCCCCACTGGCAGGCCTTCCTGGCCGCACGCCAGCCCCATCACGGCGGCGCCGAGCTCCATACCCTGCTCGACCATCACCTGCTGGCGCCCAGGGATCGCCAGGCGCGCCGCCTGGTGTCGCGGATGTCCGGCGAGACCGCGGTGATGGTGGCGGTGAGCCCGCTCACCCTGGTGGACATGGCGCTGGTGGCCTGGCGCAGCCTGGCCATGGTCGACCGCCTGTGCCGACTCTACGGCCTGGAGCTGGGCTACGCCGCCCGCCTGCGCCTGCTGCGCGAGGTGCTGCACCAGATGGCCTTCGCCGGCGCCACCGAGATGGCCGGAGACGCCGGCATGGAGATGCTCTCGATGAACCTGGCCGGGCGCCTCTCCACGCGTGCCGCCCAGGGCCTGGGCATCGGCCTGACCAGCGCCCGACTGGGGCTGCGCACCCAGCGCCTGACCCGCCCGCTGCCCTTCCACGCGGACCAGGCCCCGCGCCTTTCCGACCTGCGCCGGGAGCTGTGGCAGCAGCTGCGTCGACTCGAGGCGGACGGCGAACGCCAGCAGTCGTGATGCAGGTCAAGGTTGCTCCCTCCAGGCGGCATGGGGCATGACCCCGACGGGGAAAACCGCTAGGCTCGAGTTAGCCCCCACCGACAAGGAGTCTCTCCATGTATACCTCCATCCTGGTTCCCGTCGACGGCTCCGAACACGCCCAGAAGGCGCTCGCCGTGGCCTGCCAGCTGGCCCGCCAGGACGGCAGCATCCTGCACCTGCTGCATATCCCCGAGGAGCTCTCCCACGAGACCACCCTGGTATGGGGCATCGGCGCCATCGCCATCGAGGCCTCCCGCGAGGAGCGAGAGGATGCCGGCAGGCAGGTGATCAGCCGCGCCGCCGAGGCGGCCCGCGAGCAGGGCGCGACCCAGGTCGAGACGGTGATCGCCCAGGGTGATCCGGCCCGCGCCATCCTCAGCGAATCTCGCAAACGCGGCGTCGACGCCATCGTCATGGGCAGCCGCGGCCTCAGCGATCTCAAGGGCTTCGTGGTCGGCAGCGTCTCCCACAAGGTGGCCCACACCGCCGAATGCACGGTGATCACCGTCCGCTGACCCCATCCTCCCCGGTGCTTGTCGACGGCGTCGACGGGTGCCGTCCTGCCTGCCGCAAGCGCCGCCCCGCGCCAAGCCACTGATTCGCGGTGCCCCCCGACGCCAGGTTTGGCGCGGCGCACGGGAGTCCGTATAGTGGCTCTCCTATCCCCGCCACACGTTCGTGACCATGCTGCAGAACAACTCGCTGCTTGCCCAACTCAAGCAGAATCTTCGTGAAACCACCCCTCGGGTCGAGGGCGTGATCAAGGCCACCGACAGGGGCTTCGGCTTCCTGGAAACCGACGATGGCGAGTCCTACTTCGTGCCGCCCCCCGCCATGAAGCAGGTGCTGCATGGCGACCGCATCGAGGCCATCGTGCACGAGGATGGCGACAAGCGATCCGTCGAGCCTGAAAAGCTGATCGAGACCGGCATGAATCGCTTCATCGCCAGGGTCCAGCTCCGCGAGGGCCGCCTGGCCGTGGTGCCGGATCACCCCTCCATCAAGAACGTCCTCAAGGCCCGCATCAAGCGCAGCCTCGATGAAGCCACCATCGGCGACGCCGACTGGGTAGTGGCGCGGCTGGTACGCCATCCCCTCAAGGCCGACGATCGCGGCTTCTTCACCCAGATCGACGAACTGGTGGCCAAAGCCGACGACCCGGCGGTGCCGTGGCGCGTGACCCTCGCCCGCCATGCCCTGGAGCAGGAGTGTCCGGATGCCGGCGACGACTGGCCGCTGCGCGACGAGGGCCTGATGCGCGAGGATCTGAACGCCGAGCCCTTCTTCACCATCGACGGCGAGAAGACCCGCGACATGGACGATGCCCTGCGCATCGTCCCGCGTGAGGACGGCGGCTGGGACCTCAGCGTGGCCATCGCCGACCCCACCGCCTACGTCGAAGAGGGCCACGCCGCGGACCTCGAGGCGCGCACCCGCGCCTTCACCGTCTACCTGCCGGGGCAGAACGTCACCATGCTGCCGGAGCAGCTGGCCGACGACCTCTGCTCGCTGTGGGAGGGCAAGGAGCGCCCGGTGCTGGCCTGCACCCTCACCGTGAACGCCGACGGCAGCCTGGGTGACTATCGCTTCTTCGCCGCCACCGCGACCTCCCACGCCAAGCTGGCCTACGACCGGGTCTCCGACTGGCTCGAGGGCCAGGGCGACTGGGCACCGGAGGCGGTGATCGGCGAGCAGTTGAAGGCGCTGCGCGAGCTCACCCTGGCACGCGCCGCCTGGCGCGCCGAGCACGCCCTGGTGTTCAAGGACCGTCCCGACTTCGTCTTCGACCTGGACGCGGCCGGCAACGTGCTGGATATCCGCACCGAGGAGCGGCGCATCGCCAACCGCATGATCGAGGAGTCGATGATCGCCTCCAACGCCTGTTGTGCCCACCTGCTCTCCGAGCATGTCGGCCACGGCATCTTCAACGTCCACCGCGCCTTCGAGGACGACAAGGCCGAGGCCGCCCAGGAGTTCCTGGCCAGCCAGTCCATCGAGGTGGAACGTGAGGCGCTCACCGAGCTCTCCCGCTACAAGGAGCTCAAGCGCGAGCTCGAGGGCCGCGATGATGCCTGGCTCGACGCCCGCCTGCGCCGCTTCCAGGGTTTCACCAGCATGTCCGCCCAGCCGGGGCCACATTTCGGCCTGGGGCTCGCCGCCTACGCCACCTGGACCTCGCCGATCCGCAAGTATGGCGACATGGTCAACCACCGCCTGATCAAGCGGGTGCTCAAGGGCGAGCAGGCCCCGGCCGAGGCGAGCCTCGAGCTCACCGAGCAGCTCACCGAGCGTCGCCGGCTGAACCGCATGGCCGAGCGCGACGTCAAGGACTGGCTCTACGTGCGCTACCTGAGCCCCGCGGCCGAGGCTCAGGAGACCTTCGACGCCGAGGTCATCCAGGTCAATCGCGGCGGCATGCGCGTGCGCCTGACCGCCAATGGCGCCACCGCCTTCGTGCCCGCGCCGATGATGCACAGCGAGCGCAACAAGGTGGCCATCGACGACAAGGAGGGGCGCATCCAGGTGGAGAGCGAGGAGCGCTACAAGCTGGGGGATCATCTCCGCGTGGCGCTGGTCGAGGCCCGCGAGGAGACCCGCTCCCTGGTGGCCCGCCCGGCCGACTGAACCGCGCATCCCGGGCCATCCCGGCAATGCTTGCCAACGCCAGCACCACGGCGGCCCCCGGGCCGCCGTGGTGCGTTATGGCCGGCCACCCCGCCGCTGTCTTCGAAGTGTCGCATACTGCCCCTAGCCTGACGGTAACCCCACCCGTCAGGAGGCCACGTGCACCTCGTCGATGTCACCATGTTCCACGCCCCCGCCAGCGGCGGCGTTCGCACCTACCTGCAGGCCAAGCATCGCCTCCTGGCCCGCCAGTCCGACCTGCGTACCAGCCTGCTGGTCCCCGGTGCGGAGCGCGGCTCGCTGGGTGGGGTGCATACCCTCCCCGCCCCGCGCATTCCGCTGGGCCAGGGCTATCGCTTTCCGCTGCGCCGCGCGCCCTGGCGCGAGACCCTGATCGGCATGGCGCCGGACCTCATCGAGGCCGGCGACCCCTACGTGACCGCCTGGGCCGCGCTGGAGGCGGGCCAGGCGCTGGGCGTGCCCACGGTGGGCTTCTTCCATTCCGACCTGCCGCGGTTGATGGGTGACCGCCTGGGACGCGGCGTGCGTCTGCGCCTGCAGCGCTACGTGGGCCGGCTCTATGGCCAGTTCGACAGCGTGCTGGCGCCCTGCACCGCCATGGCCGAGCGCCTGGCCGACTGGGGGGTGGCCAACCTGCGGGTTCAACCCCTAGGCGTCGACCTGGAGACCTTCCACCCGCGCCATCGCGACCCGGCACTGCGCCGCCGCCTGGGGCTCGGCGACCACCAGCGGCTGCTGGTCTTCGCCGGGCGCCATTCGCCGGAGAAGCACATCGACGTGCTGCTCGCGACCCTGGGCCGACTGGGGCCGGACTACCACCTGCTGCTGATGGGACCGGGGATGCCCCACCGGGTCCCCACCAACGTCAGCGTGGTGCCCCGCTACTGCCCTCCCGGGGAGGTCGCCAGCGCCCTGGCCAGTGCCGATGCCATGCTCCACGCCGGCACCCGCGAGACCTTCGGCCTGGTGGCCCAGGAGGCCATGGCCAGCGGGCTACCGGTGGTGGCGGCACGGGCCGGCGCCCTCAAGGAGTATGTGCCGCTGGGCGCCGGCATCCTGTGCCGCCCCCGCGACCCGCAGGACATGGCGCGGGCGACCCGCGAACTGTTCCTCAACGACCCACAGGCCATGGGCCGCCACGCCCGCCGTCACGTCGAACGCCACTTCGACTGGGAGCGGGTCATCGATGACCTGCTGGGCCACTATCGCCAGTTGCGCCACGGCAACCCGCACCAGGCGATCTCCCGGAATGGCTGATCCACGCCGACAGCTGCCAGGCTGGCGGCCATGGCACGGAGTACTGATCGTGCTGGCGCTGCTCGCCCCCCTGCTGGTCACCGCCTGGCTGGGCGGGGCCGATGGCCTGGCGGCGGTCAAGCATTTCCCGCCGGGCCTGCTGGCCCTGATGCTGCTGGTGGCCTTCCTGTGCTGGAACCTCAATGCCGCCCGGCTGCGCCTGATGCTGGACGGTCGGGCCGGAAGGCTTGGCCAGCGCGGCGCCCTGGGCATCGAGCTGGCCTCCAAGTTCGCCCTGTGCGCCACCCCGGGCGGCAGCGGCGGCCCGGCTACCCTGCTGATGCTGCTGGCCCGGCGCGGCTTGCCGGCCTCACGGGGAGCCGCGGTCTTCCTGCTCGACCAGGGCTGTGACCTGCTGTTCTTCCTGTGCATGCTGTCGGGCGTGGTGGCCTACTCCCTGCTGGCCGAGACGTCCTGGCCCCATCAGTCGCTGATCCAGGTGGCCCTGGTCGCGCTGGCCCTGGTGGCGATCGGCGCTAGCCTGGCGCTGGGCTGCCTGACACGCCTGCTGCGCTCCCCCGCGACACCGCGACCTCGCTGGCTGAGCGGCTATCGTCGTCGCTGGCTGGCCCGCCGCCTGCTCAGGTGCCGGCAGGCGCTGGGGGCCACCCTGGCGCTGCCCACCACCACGCTGCTGGCGGTGCTGGTGCTGACCACTGCACACTGGCTGCTGCGCTACAGCCTGCTCTACCTGGCGGTGATCGGCGCCGGCGGCAGCATCGACTGGCTGTGGACCTTCCTGACCCAGATGCTGGCCATGGCGGCGAGCCAGTTCAGTTTCCTGCCCGGTGGCGCGGGAGCAGCCGAGCTGGGCGTCGGCGGGCTGCTGCTGCCGATGCTGGGAGCCGAGCAGGCCGCCGCCGCCGTGTTGGTGTGGCGGCTGGTCTCCTACCACCTCTACCTGGCCGCCGGGGCACCGATGTTCCTGCTACTGGCCTGTCGGCGACACCTTTCACTTTCACCCTGTCGTTAACGGCGATAACCATGGGCTTTACCGCCTGAGGCCCGTTCTTCGTACAAGCATGTTGCATGTAACGAAAGGGCGCACTAGCTTGTTACATGAAACAAATGGAGGATTCGCCTTGGTGACTACCGACAACGTGAACAACCGGGTGAAGAGACACCGCGCCGCCTTGCGTGCGGCCGGCCTGCGCCCGATCCAGATCTGGGTACCGGATACCCGCCAACCCGGCTTCGCCGAAGAGGCCCGCCGCCAGTGCGCTGCCGTCGCGGCTGCCGACGCCGGGGATCAGGATCTGCAGCACTTCATGGATGCCGCCCTCCTGGACCTGGACGACGACGAGTGTGACGCATGAGGCGTGGCGACCTGGTGACCATTGCCCTGTCGGGTGACTTCGAAAAGCCGTGTCCCGCCCTCATCATCCAGTCGGATCAGTTTGCCGGAACCGGCAGTGTGACGGTGCTGTTGCTCTCCAGTACCCGGGTCGATGCGCCGTTGATCCGCCTCGATGTGGAGTCCACTTCCGAGAATGGCTTGCAGCGACCCTCCCAGATCATGGTGGACAAGCCCATGACGGTGAAACGAGAGAGGGTGGGAGAGACCTTCGGCCACCTCGATGACAGCACCATGGTCGCCGTCAACAGGGCGCTGGCCGTCTTCCTGGGCTTCGCGTGAGCTGCTGGATAATGCCGCCGGCGCTCCTCAACCGCAGCGGGCAGGGGTAGCACCCTGGTAGCGTGCCAGGGCGGCATCCATGGCGGCCTCGAGGCCGTCGATGCGTGATTCATGGGCCGGGTGAGTGGAGAGGAACTCCGGCGGCTGGCCATCGCCGGCCGCGGCCATGTTGCGCCATAGCGCGGTGCTCTCGCGGGGATCGAAGCCCGCCTCGGCCATGATGGCCAGGCCCATGGCGTCGGCCTCCTCCTCGTGGGCGCGGCTGAAGGGCAAGGCGATGCCCAGGTGCGCGCCCAGGCCCAGCGCCCGCATCAGGGTATCGCCGGCCAGGTCCCCCTCGCCGAACAGCCCCACCACCAGCAGCACCGCGCGGATGCCAAGCTGCTGGGTGAGACGCTCGTTGCCGTGCTCGGCCAGCACATGGGCGACCTCGTGGCCGAGCACCGACGCCAGCTGGGCGGGAGACTCGGCGACCCGCAGCAGCCCGGTATGCACGCCGATGCGCCCGCCGGGCAACGCGAAGGCGTTGGGGACGGGGTCCTCGAACAGCACCACCTCCCACGCCTGGGGCATCCCGGCAGCCGGGTAGACCGCGCCCGCGGCGGCCGCCACCTCGCGGGTGACGCACTGCACCAGGGCGTTGGCCGGCGTGCCGGTCACCTCGGGCCGCCGGCGGCGCATCTCCTGGAAGCTCTGCTCGCCCATCTGGGCCAGCATGCCCTCGGGCACCAGCGCCAGGCGCGAGCGCCCGGTGGGGGCCTCGCTACAGCCGGCGAGCAGCAACGCGGCGGCCACCAGCATCCAGACGAATCGTCTCATCTGCACCTCCTGCCTCCGTCGATCTCCCGCACGGTGGCATGAATCGAGAAAGGGCGCCCGAAGGCGCCCTTTTCACATCCCGCGAAGACGATGTCGGCTTACCAGCCGGTCACTTCCTTCAGGGCGCTGCCGATCTCGGCCAGGGAGCGCACGGTCTTGACGCCGGCCTCCTCGAGGGCGGCGAACTTGTCGTCCGCGGTGCCCTTGCCGCCGGCGATGATCGCACCGGCGTGGCCCATGCGCTTGCCGGCAGGCGCGGTCACACCGGCGATGTAGGAGACCACCGGCTTGGAGACATTGGCCTTGATGTAGGCCGCCGCCTCTTCCTCGGCGGTACCACCGATCTCGCCGATCATCACGATCGCCTCGGTGGCCGGGTCCTTCTCGAACATCTCGAGGATGTCGATGAAGTTGGAGCCCGGGATCGGGTCACCGCCGATGCCCACACAGGTGGACTGGCCGAAGCCGTGATCGGTGGTCTGCTTGACCGCCTCGTAGGTCAGGGTGCCGGAGCGCGACACGATGCCGACCTTGCCGGGCTTGTGGATGTGCCCCGGCATGATGCCGATCTTGGTCTCGCCGGGGGTGATCACGCCCGGGCAGTTGGGGCCGATCAGGCGCACGCCCAGCTCGTCGCACTTGACCTTGACATCGAGCATGTCGAGGGTCGGGATGCCCTCGGTGATGCACACGATCAGCTTGATGCCGGCGTTGGCGGCCTCGAGGATGGAGTCCTTGCAGAACGGGGCCGGCACGTAGATCACGCTGGCCTCGGCGCCGGTCTTCTCCACGGCTTCCTTGACGGTGTTGAACACCGGCAGGCCGAGGTGCTCCTGGCCGCCCTTGCCCGGGGTCACGCCGCCGACCATCTGGGTGCCGTAGGCGATCGCCTGTTCGGAGTGGAAGGTCCCCTGGCCGCCGGTGAAGCCCTGGCAGATGACCTTGGTGTTCTTGTCGATCAGGATACTCATTACTTGCCCTCCGCTGCCTTGACTACCTGTTGAGCCGCATCGGTGAGGCTCTCGGCAGCGATGATGTTGAGTCCGCTGGATGCCAGCTTCTCGGCGCCCAGCTCGGCGTTGGTGCCTTCCAGACGCACCACGACCGGCACGTTGACGCCGACCTGCTCGACGGCACCGATGATGCCCTCGGCGATCATGTCGCAACGCACGATACCGCCGAAGATGTTGACCAGCACGGCCTTGACGTTGTCGTCGGAGAGAATCAGCTTGAAGGCCTCGGCCACGCGCTCCTTGGTGGCGCCGCCGCCGACGTCAAGGAAGTTGGCCGGCTTGCCGCCATGCAGGTTGACGATGTCCATGGTGCCCATGGCCAGGCCGGCGCCGTTGACCATGCAGCCGATGTTGCCATCCAGGGCCACGTAGTTGAGTTCCCACGCCGCCGCCTCGGCCTCGCGCTCATCCTCCTGAGAGGGGTCGCGCATCGCCTGCAGGTCGGGATGACGATGCAGGGCATTGCCGTCCAGGCCGATCTTGGCGTCGAGGCAGTGGAGGTTGCCCTCGTCGGTGATCACCAGCGGGTTGATCTCGAGCAGCGCCAGATCCTTGTCGTGGAACAGCTTGGAGAGGCCCAGGAAGATCTTGGTGAACTGCTTGACCTGGTCACCCTTGAGGCCCAGGGCGAAGGCCAGCTCGCGCGCCTGGTAGGGCTGTGCGCCGACCAGCGGATCGATCTCGGCCTTGAGGATCTTCTCGGGCGTCTCCTCGGCGACCTTCTCGATCTCCACGCCACCCTCGGTGGAGGCCATGAAGACCACGCGGCGAGAGCCACGGTCGACCACGGCACCCAGATAGAGCTCGTCGGCGATGTCGGTGCAGGTCTCGACCAGAATCTTGGCGACCGGCTGACCGTTGGCGTCGGTCTGGAAGGTCACCAGGTTCTTGCCCAGCCACTGCTCGGCGAAGGCCTTGGCCTCGTCGGGGCTCTTGATCAGCTTGACGCCGCCCGCCTTGCCGCGGCCGCCGGCGTGAACCTGGGCCTTGACGACCCACATGTCGCCGCCGATCTTCTTGCAGGCTTCCGCGGCTTCCTCGGGGGTGTCGACGGCAAAGCCCTTGGACACCGGCAGACCATAGTCGGCAAACAGCTGTTTGCCCTGATACTCGTGAAGGTTCATCGATTCATGCCATTGGTTGCATGTGACTCGAACGGCGACCCTGCTCGACCTCGGCGGTCTGACTCAAGGCGCGCCACCGTCCCCTCCGATGCATGGCCGGAAGGGGCACGCCGCCCCGTGGGCGGCGCTTGTTGTCCTTACTTCTTCTTCTTGCGATTGGCCATGTGGATGGCATGGCCTTCCACCGCCAGCGCGGCCTCGTGCACCGCCTCCGACATGGTCGGATGGGCGTAGCAGGTCAGCGCCAGGTCCTCGGCACTGGAGCCGAACTCCAGCGCGATGACGCCCTGGGCGATCATCTCGCCGGCATGCTGGCCGACGATATGCATGCCCAGCACGCGGTCGGTCTCGGCGTCGGCGATGATCTTGGCCTGGCCCTCGGTGGCGTTGTTGGCCATGGCGCGACCGCTGGCGGCGAACGGGAACGCGCCCGTCTTGACCGCGATGCCCTTGGCCTTGGCGTCCTGCTCGGTCAGGCCGACCCAGGCCACCTCGGGGAAGGTGTAGATGACGTTGGGGATGGCGTCGTAGTTCATCTCGGCCTTGTGGCCGGCGATGATGTCGGCGACCATCACGCCCTCCTCGGAGGCCTTGTGGGCCAGCATCGGGCCGCGCACGCAGTCACCGATGGCGTAGACGCTCGGCACGCTGGTACGGCACTGATCGTCGACCTGAATGAAGCCGCGCTCGTCGGTCTCCACGCCCACACCCTCGGCGATGACGCCCTGGGTGTAGGGCTTGCGGCCGACGCAGACGATCAGCTTGTCGAAGGTCATCTCCTGGTCGTTGTCACCGTCGCTGTACTTGACGACCACTTCCTTGCCCTTGACCTCGGAGCCGGTGACGCGAGCGCCCAGCTTGATGTCCAGGCCCTGCTTCTTGAGCAGCTTCTGGGTCTCCTTGGCGATGGCGCCATCGACCATCGGCAGGAAGCTGTCCATGGCCTCGAGCACGGTGACCTCGGAACCCAGGCGGTTCCACACGCTACCCAGCTCCAGGCCGATCACGCCGGCGCCGATCACGCCGAGGCGCTTGGGCGTCTCGGTGAACTCCAGGGCACCGGTGGAGTCGACGATGACGTCATCGGTGAGCGGGGTCGGCGGGATCTCCACCGGCACGGAGCCGGCGGCGATGATGATGTTGTCGGCTTCAAAGGTGGTGGCCTTGCCGTCCTGGTCGGTGACCTCGACCTGCTTGCTGCCGGTCACCTTGCCGGTGCCCTCGATGCCGGTCACGCCATTGGCCTTGAACAGGCCGGCGATGCCACCGGTGAGGTTCTTCACGATCTTGTCCTTGCGGGCGATCATCTTCTTGACGTCCATCTGGACGTCAGTCGCCTGGATGCCCATGTCGTCGAAGTCATGCTTGGCCTCGACGAACTTGTGGGAGGCCTCGAGCAGCGCCTTGGACGGGATGCAGCCCACGTTCAAGCAGGTACCGCCGAAGACGACCTTGCCTTCCTTGCCGATCCACTTCTCGACACAGGCGGTCTTGAGACCCATCTGGGCGGCACGAATGGCGGCCACGTAGCCACCGGGGCCCGCACCGATCACGATCACATCAAACTTGTCGGCCATGTTGGCTCCTGTTGCATGTCTTGGATTCAGGCGCCGCCGGGATCAGCCGGCGGCTCGTGCCGCTCAGATGTCCAGCAGCAGGCGCGCCGGATCTTCCAGCAGCTCCTTGATGGTGACCAGGAACTGCACCGCGTCCTTGCCGTCGATCATGCGGTGATCATAGGAGACCGCCAGGTACATCATCGGACGGATCTCGACCTTGCCGTTCACCGCCATGGGGCGCTCCTGGATCTTGTGCATGCCCAGGATCGCGGTCTGCGGCGGGTTGATGATCGGCGTGGACATCAAGGAACCGAAGATCCCGCCGTTGGTGATGGTGAAGGTGCCACCCTGCATCTCGTCGATGCCGAGCTTGCCGTCACGCGCCCGCTTGCCGAAGTCGACGATGCCCTTCTCGACGTCGGCGATCTTCATGCTGTCGGTGTCGCGCAGCACCGGCACCACCAGGCCGCGATCGGTGGAGACCGCCACGCCGATGTCCTGGTAGCCGTGATAGACGATGTCGGTGCCGTCGATGGAGGCGTTGACGTCCGGGAAGCGCTTGAGCGCTTCGCTTGCCGCCTTGACGAAGAAGCCCATGAAGCCGAGCTTGACGTCGTGGGTCTTGACGAAGGTGTCCTTGTACTGGGCCCGCAGCGCCATCACCGCGCCCATGTCCACCTCGTTGTAGGTGGTGAGCATGGCGGCGGTCTGCTGGGCCTGGACCAGGCGCTTGGCGATGGTCTGGCGCAGGCGGCTCATGGGCACGCGCTTCTCGGGGCGCTCGCCCTCGACGGCGGGAGCCGCGGCGGCGGCCTTGGCGGCACCACCACCGGAAGCCTTGGCGGACTTCTTGGCGGAGCCCTCCTTCACGGCGCGCTGCACATCCTCCTTGAGGATGCGCCCACCCTTGCCGGTGCCCTCGATCTTGCTGACATCGAGGTCATGCTCGGCCACCAGCTTGCGGGCGGCCGGCGCGAGGATCTTGTCGCCGACCTTCTCGTCGCTGGCGCCATCGTCGGCGGAGGCCGCGGGCGTCTCATCGGCGGTGGTGCCGGCCTCACCGCCGGCGCCCTCGGCGAAGATCGCCAGCACCTGCTCGGATTCGACCTGGCTGCCCTCCTCGGCCTTGATCTCGGTCAGCGCGCCGTCGGCGGGGGCGACCACCTCCAGCACCACCTTGTCGGTCTCGATCTCGGCCAGCACCTCGTCGCGCTTGACCGCCTCGCCGACCTGCTTGTTCCAGCTGGCCACGGTGCCTTCCTGGATCGATTCGGGGAAGGTCGGCGCCTTCACCTCGTGCTGCTGGCCAGCGGCGGCCGGCTTCTCGGCCTTGGCGTCGCCCTTCTCGGCCTTGGCATCGGCCTTGCCCTCGTCCTTGGCCGCCGGCTTGTCGGCGGCGCCCTCACCGATACTTCCCAGCACCTGCTCGGATTCCACGGTCTCGCCCTCCTCGGCGAGCACCTCGGCGAGGACGCCCGCCTCGGGGGCCAGCACCTCGAGCACGACCTTGTCGGTCTCGATCTCGACGATCAGCTCGTCACGCTCAACGCTATCGCCCGGCTTCTTGTGCCAGGCAGCCACGCTGCCCTCGGCAACGGATTCCGGAAAGGTAGGGGCCTTGATCTCGGTAGCCATGTCGTATCCCTTGTGAGTTCTCTCGTCCCGGTGGGCGCCATTACAGATTGAAGGCGTCTTCCACCAGCTGGCGCTGCTGTTCGGTGTGCACGGACATGTAGCCCGCCGCGGGAGCCGCCGAGGCCGGGCGGCCGGCAAACTTGAGCTTGCCGCCCAGACCGTCCTTGAGCATGTCCGCCACGGCACGCATATGGTGCTGGCTCGAATACCAGGCGCCCTGGTTGAGCGGCTCCTCCTGGCACCACACGATGTCGGTGACGTTGGTATAGGCCTCGATCGCCTCGAACAGCTCCTCCTTGGGGAAGGGGTAGAGCTGTTCGATGCGCAGGATCGCCACGTCGTCGCGGGCGTTCTCCTCGCGCCAGGCCGCCAGGTCGTAGTAGACCTTGCCGGCACACAGGATGATGCGCTCGACCTTCGCCGACTCGAGCCGGGCCTGGTCGGCGATCACCATCTGGAACTTGCCCTCGGCCAGCTCGTCGAGGCTGGAGGTGGCCTCCTTGTGGCGCAGCAGGCTCTTGGGCGACATCACCACCAGCGGCTTTCTCAGCTTGCGGATCACCTGGCGGCGCAGCAGGTGGAAGATCTGCGCCGGGGTGGTGGGCACACAGACCTGCATGTTGTGCTCGGCACACATCTGCAGGAAGCGCTCGAGACGCGCCGAGGAGTGCTCGGGGCCCTGGCCCTCGTAGCCATGGGGCAGCAGCATGGTCAGGCCACACAGCCGGCCCCACTTGGTCTCGCCGGAGGAGATGAACTGGTCGACCAGCACCTGGGCGCCGTTGAAGAAGTCGCCGAACTGCGCCTCCCAGATCACCAGGTGGTTGGGCGCGGTGGTGGCATAGCCATACTCGAAGCCCAACACGGCCTCCTCGGAGAGGAAGGAGTCGTGGATGGTGAAGCGCGGCTGGCCATCGGCCATGTGCTGCAGCGGCACGTAGGCGCTGCCGTCCTTCTGGTTGTGGACCACCGCGTGGCGGTGGGAGAAGGTGCCACGGCCCACGTCCTGGCCGGTGATGCGCACCGGGTGCCCCTGGTCGACGAGCGTGGCGTAGGCCAGGGTCTCGGCGAAGCCCCAGTTGAGCGCCATGCCGCCGGCCTGCATCTTGCGGCGATCCTCGTAGATCTTGGCCACCTGACGCTGCACCTCGACCCCATCGGGGATCTCGCACATCTTCGCCGCCAGGCGCTGCAGCTTCTTCATGGGCACCGAGGTATCGGCGTGCCCGGTCCACTCGAGGCCCAGGTAGGGCTTCCAGTCGACGAACAGCGAGGTGTTGGGCTCCTGCACCAGGGCGTTAGCCACATGGTTGCCGGCCATCAGGTCCTCGCGGTAGGTCTCGATCATCGCCTTGGCTTCGTCCTCGGTTAGCACGCCCTGCTCCACCAGGCGGGCCGCGTACACGGCACGCGAGGAGGGATGATCCTTGATCTTGCTATACATCATCGGCTGGGTGCCGCTGGGCTCGTCGGCCTCGTTATGGCCGCGGCGGCGGTAGCACACCAGGTCGATCACCACGTCCTTCTTGAACTGCTGGCGGTAGTCCAGCGCCACCTGGGTGGCGTGTAGCACGGCATCCGGATCGTCGCCATTGACGTGGAAGATCGGCGCCTGAACCATCTTGGCGATATCGGTGCAGTACTCGGTGGAGCGCGAGTCCTCGGGATGCGAGGTGGTGAAGCCGACCTGGTTGTTGATCACGACATGCAGCGTGCCGCCGGTCTTGTAGGCACGGGTCTGGGACATCTGGAAGGTCTCCATGACCACGCCCTGACCGGCGAAGGCGGCATCGCCGTGCACGTTGATCGGCAGCACCTTGGTGCCTTCGCTGTCGTCGCGGCGATCCTGGCGGGCGCGCACCGAGCCCTCGACCACCGGGGAGACGATCTCGAGGTGGGAGGGGTTGAAGGCCAGCGCCAGGTGCACCTCGCCGCCCGGCGTCATGACATTGGAGCTGAAGCCCTGGTGGTATTTGACGTCGCCGGACCCGCGCTCGATCACCTTCTTGCCGTCGAACTCGTCGATCAGATCACCGGGGTTCTTGCCGAGGATGTTGACCAGCAGGTTGAGGCGGCCGCGGTGGGCCATGCCGATGACCACTTCCTTGACCCCATAGCCGCCACCGCGCTGGATAAGCTCGTCCATCATCGGGATGAACGACTCGCCACCCTCCAGGCCGAAACGCTTGGTACCCGGGTACTTGGAGGCCAGGTAGTTCTCCAGCCCCTCGGCCGCGGTCAGCCTCTCCAGCACGTGCTGGCGAACAGCGTTGCTGAACGTCGGCGCGCTGCGCACCGACTCGAAGCGCTGCTGAAGCCAGCGCTTCTCCTCGGTATCGACGATGTGCATGATCTCGCAGCCGATGGAGCGACAGTAGGTCTGCTCCAGGGCATCGACGATCTCCTTGAGCGGTGCCTTGTCCATGCCCAGGAAGAACGAACCGGTCTGGAATTCGGTATCGAGGTCGTTCTTCGACAGCTGGTGGAAGGAGAGGTCGAGGTCGGGGACCGGAAGCTGGCTGCGCAGGCCCAGCGGATCGATATTAGCCTTCTGGTGACCGCGGAAGCGGTAGGCGTTGATCAGCTGCAGGACCCTGACCTGCTTGCGATTCTCCTCACCATCGGCGGCAGCGGGCGCCAGTGCCGTGCGTCGCTGCTTGGCGAGCTGGTGGAACTGCTCGCGGACCGGGGTCAGGGGAACATCGTGGGAGGGGCCGTCCTCGGTGCGCGGCAGTTCGTCAAAGTACTGGCGCCACTCGTCGGGAACGGCGGAGGGGTCGTCGAGGTACTGCTCGTAGAGCGCTTCCACGTAGTGGACATTGCTGCCAGTAACGTGGGAGGAGCGCCACATCAACTCCATTATGCCTTGTTGCATCTCTCGGTCACCCTGCACTGATGGGGTGTGATCGGCGTCACCGCGACGCGGCCACGGCGACATCGGTGGTGCCCCGCCGGCTGGGGCCTATGCGTATCCGGCGGCTCCGGCCGTCGCTGGCCGAAAACCTTGAATTTCATGGTCAGAAGCCGGCACCCAGGGCACCGGCTTCCGACACTGTGTCCCTACCGCCCGCGACCCAGGGTCGCAGGCGATGGACTGAGGCATATGATACCAAGCCGCGGGACACGATTTAAGTGCCATCGACTCAGGTGCCGTCGGCCAGCAGCATCTCGCGGATCTTGCCGATCGCACGGGTGGGGTTGAGACCCTTGGGGCACACCGCCACGCAGTTCATGATGCCGCGGCAGCGGAACACGCTGAACGGATCCTCAAGCTCGGACAGGCGCTCGCTGGTGGCGGTATCGCGGGAGTCCACCAGGAAGCGGTAGGACTGCAGCAGACCGGCCGGACCCACGAACTTGTCCGGGTTCCACCAGAACGACGGGCAGGAGGTGGAGCAGCAGGCGCACAGGATGCACTCATAGAGGCCGTCGAGCTTGTCGCGATCCTCCGGTGACTGCAGGCGCTCGATGGCCGGCGCCGGCTCATCGTTCTGCAGGTAGGGCTGGATGCGCTCGTACTGCTGATAGAACAGCCCCATGTCGACCACCAGGTCGCGGATCACCGGCAGGCCAGGCAGCGGGCGCAGCGTAAGCTTGTTGCCCTTCACCACCTCGGAGAGCGGGGTGATGCAGGCCAGGCCGTTCTTGCCGTTCATGTTCATGCCGTCGGAACCGCACACGCCCTCGCGGCAGCTGCGACGGAAGGCCAGGCCGTTGTCCTGTTCCTTCATCATGTGCAGGACGTCGAGCACCATGACGTCACGCCCCTGGGTGTCGACCTGGAACTCCTGCATGTAGGGCGCGGAGTCGGTCTCCGGATTGTAGCGGTAGATGGATACCTGAAGCATCGTGGCTCACCCTCGTATTTGCTGAATTAGTAGGTACGGACTTTCGGCTCGAAGGTGTCGACGGTCCTGGGCTTGAAGTTGACATCGCGCTGACCGACCGTCTTGTCGGCCGGGAAGTAGAGCGAGTGCTTCAGCCAGTTGACGTCGTCACGGTCCGGGTAGTCGTAGCGAGAGTGGGCGCCACGGCTCTCCTTGCGCTCGAGCGCGGCGATGGCGGTGGCCTCGGCCACTTCCATCAGGTTGTCCAGCTCGAGGGCCTCGACGCGGGCGGTGTTGAAGGCGTTGGACTTGTCGGGCAGATAGGCGTTGGCGATGCGGCCACGCAGCTCGGCCAGCTGCTTGACGCCCTTCTGCATGTTCTCTTCCTCGCGGAACACGCCGAAGGAGTTCTGCATGATGGCCTGCAGCTCACGCTTGAGCTCCGGCACGGTCTCGCCGCCCTCGGACTCGTTCCAGCGCGTGATGCGCTTCATCGCGGTCTCGACATCGGACTCGGAGGCGTCGAGGTAGTCGATGCCCTCGTTCAGCGCGCCCTCGATGAACATGCCCGCCGCGCGGCCGAACACCACCAGGTCGAGCAGCGAGTTGCCGCCCAAGCGGTTGGCGCCGTGGACCGAGACGCAGGCCGCCTCGCCACAGGCGAACAGGCCGTTGACGATCTGGTCCTTGCCGTCTTCACCCCGCATGATGGCCTGGCCATGCACGTTGGTCGGCACACCCCCCATCATGTAGTGACAGGTCGGCACCACCGGGATCGGCTCCTTGGCCGGATCGACGTGGGCGAAGGTCTTGGAGAGCTCGACGATGCCGGGCAGGCGCTTGCCGAGGACTTCCTCGCCCAGGTGATCCAGCTTGAGGAAGACGTGGTCGCCGTGCTCGCCACAGCCACGCCCCTCGAGGATCTCCATGACCATGGAGCGCGCGACCACGTCGCGGCCGGCCAGGTCCTTGGCGTTGGGTGCATAGCGCTCCATGAAACGCTCGCCATCCTTGTTGACCAGGTAGCCACCCTCGCCGCGACAGCCCTCGGTCACCAGGGTGCCCGCGCCGTAGATGCCGGTGGGGTGGAACTGCCACATCTCCATGTCCTGCATCGGGAAGCCGGCACGCAGCGCCATGCCGATGCCATCACCGGTGTTGATCAGGGCATTGGTGGTGGAGGCGTAGATACGCCCGGAGCCACCGGTGGCCAGCACGGTCGCCTTGGACTTGACGTGCACCACTTCGCCGGTCTCGATATCCATGGCGATGCAGCCCACCACGTCACCGTTGGCGTTCTTGACCAGATCGACGGCGTACCACTCGTTCAGGAAGGTGGTGTTGTTCTTCAGATTGTTCTGGTAAAGCGTGTGCAGCAGGGCATGACCGGTACGGTCGGCCGCCGCACAGGTGCGCGCCGCCTGGCCGCCGGTGCCGAAGTCCTTGGACTGGCCACCGAACGGACGCTGGTAGATGCGGCCGTTGTCGAAGCGCGAGAACGGCAGGCCCATATGCTCGAGTTCGAAGACGGCCTTGGGCCCCTCGGAGCACATGTATTCAGCGGCGTCCTGGTCGGCGATATAGTCACCGCCCTTGACGGTGTCGTACATGTGCCAGCGCCAGTCGTCGTCGGGGTCGGCGGAGGCGATGGCACAGGTGATGCCACCCTGGGCAGACACGGTGTGCGAGCGGGTCGGAAAGACCTTGGAGAGTACCGCGGTCTTCTTGCCGGACTTGGCAAGCTCCAGGGCGGCCCGCAGGCCGGCACCACCACCGCCGATGATGATGGCGTCGAAGGTCAGGCTACGCATGTTGGACATGAATCAGGCTCCCCACAGAATCTGAATGCCCCAGACCAGGAAGGCAAAGATGGCCAGGATGACAAGAAGTTGAACGGTCACGCGGATGGCGGTCGGCTTGAGGTAGTCGGTGGTCACGGTCCACAGCCCCACCCAGGCGTGGCCCGCCAGAGAGACGAAGGCCAGCAGCGAGAAGATGCGCATCCAGGTCTGAGCGAACAGGCCGCTCCAGGTCGCGTAGTCGAGATTCGGGTTGAACAGCAGGTAGAGAACGATGAAGAGCGTATAGACCGCCATGACAACGGCGGAGACTCGCTGGATCAGCCAGTCGGAGAGGCCGCTGCGGCCAAGGTTCGTGACGTTGGTTACCATACCCAGACTCCCGCCAGAATGATCAGTACGGCGCTCACCACCACGGTGATCTGCGCCTTCTTGTGGCCGCCCTCGAGGGTCACGCCGATATCCATGTCCATCAGCAGGTGCTTGATGCCGGCCACGAAGTGGAAGGCCAGGGCAGACAGCAGCCCCCAGGCGACCAGCTTGGCCAGGAAGTTATTCGCCAGGGCATCGCTCACGGCCACGAAGCCGGCGGGCGAGGAGAGCGAGGTGCTCAGGGCCCAGAAGGCGAAGATCAGGCCGATGAAAAGAATGACGCCGGTGATGCGGTGAGCGATCGACGTCAGGGCGGGTAGCGGAAACTGTATCGTGGACAGATCCAGGTTTACGGGTCGTTTGCTATTCACGGCTCTCTACACACTCTCTATGGCCCGCATGGGAAGCTTGAAAAGGCTCCGGACGGGCGGTGGTTTCGGGAAGGCATCGACCGTTGCCGGGGGGCGGCAAGGCCGGCGGTACCTGCCAGTCGCGCGGGGTGGATTATAGGGGCCCGCCCGCCCCATGACAAACCGGGCAAGCCCCGACTAGACCATGGTGCAAAGCCTGCGCGCGCCCTTTTGGCCTGCGCGGTGGCGGAAGTGGCCGGGAGACCGCGCCACGATGGTGCTTTGCACCATTTGTTGGACAAGTCCTTTACGTCAAGAATATTCGCGTACACGATGGCGCTCGCCATGGGCTAATTGACAATCGCTGGGACGCTTCTATAGTGGGCGAACCTTTTTCGCCGGCACCCCCCTGCGAAGACGCCAAAGAATGAATGACTTATCGCCCTATCACGAACTCGAGAGGAGGCCTTCCATGGCTGACAGGAAAGCGACGCTGACGGTTGACGGCCTGGACAAGACGATCGAACTGCCCGTCTACTCGGGCTCCCTGGGCCCCGACGTGATCGACGTCCGCGGACTCGGCGCCGAGGGCCTGTTCACCTATGACCCCGGTTTCATGGCCACCTCCTCCTGCCAGTCGGCCATCACCTACATCGATGGCGGCAAGGGCGTCCTGCTGCACCGCGGCTACCCCATCGACCAGCTCGCCAAGGAATCCAACTTCGTCGAGCTATGCTACCTGCTGCTGTTCGGCGAGCTGCCCAATGATGCGCAGTACGCCGACTTCGAGTCGCGGATCAGCAACCACACCATGGTCCATGACCAGATCAACAACTTCTTCAAGGGCTTCCGTCGCGATGCCCACCCGATGTCGATCCTGTGCGGCGTGGTCGGTGGCCTGGCTGCCTTCTACCACGACCACATGGACATCAACGTGCAGGAGGACCGCGAGATCAGCGCCATCCGCCTGATCGCCAAGATGCCGACCATCGCCGCGATGTCCTACAAGTACAACGTGGGCCAGCCGTTCAACTACCCGCGCAACGACCTGAGCTATGCAGAGAACTTCCTCTACATGATGTTCAGCAATCCCTGCGAGGAGTACCGGATCAACCCGGTCTACGCCAAGGCCATGGACCGCATCTTCATGCTCCACGCGGACCACGAGCAGAACGCCTCCACCTCCACGGTGCGACTGGCGGGCTCCACCGGCGCCAACCCCTTCGCCTGCATCAGCGCCGGCATCGCGGCCCTGTGGGGCCCGGCTCACGGCGGTGCCAACGAGGCGGTGCTGAACATGCTCGACGAGATCGGCGACGACTCCGAGGAGAACATCCAGCGCTTCGTCGACAAGGCCAAGGACAAGGAAGACCCGTTCAAGCTGATGGGCTTCGGCCACCGCGTCTACCGCAACTTCGACCCGCGCGCCAAGGTGATGAAGGAGACCTGCGACGAGGTGCTGGCCGAACTGGGCCTCGCCGACGACCCGCAGCTGAAGATCGCCAAGCGCCTGGAGCAGATCGCCCTGGAGGACGAGTACTTCATCGAGCGCAAGCTCTATCCGAACGTCGACTTCTACTCCGGCATCATCCTCAAGGCCATGGGCATCCCCAAGAACATGTTCACGGTGATCTTCGCCGTGTCCCGCACCATCGGCTGGATCTCCCACTGGAACGAGATGCTCAGCGACAGCTACAAGATCGGTCGCCCGCGCCAGCTCTATACCGGCCACGACCAGCGCGACTACCCGACCAAGTGAGGTCGGCAGACGCGGCCTGAGGCCGCACGTGCCACGCTCATGAAAGCCGCCTGCGGGCGGCTTTCTGCTGCCTGGACCGAACTGCCCATCGCGCCCTCTGCTACCGAGCCCCCACTTTCGATACCCTACTACCGCCTCCCCACCTCCTCACTTCAGCAAGGAGCGAGCCACCATGAGCAACAGCATCTCCACCGTCGCCTTTATCGGCCTGGGCGTCATGGGCTACCCCATGGCCGGTCACCTGGTCCGCGCCGGCCTCGACGTGCGCGTCTTCAACCGCACCGAGTCCCGCGCCGAGGCCTGGGTCAAGGAGTTCGGCGGCAGCCACCACCCCACACCCAGCGAGGCCGCCAGCGGCGCCGACCTGGTGCTGGTGTGCGTGGGCAACGACGATGACGTGCGCCAGGTCACCACCGGCGAGCAGGGCGCCCTCTCCGGCATGGCCGAGGGCAGCCTGCTGGTCGACCACACCACCGCATCCGCCGATCTCGCCGAGGAACTCGACGCCGCCTGTCGCGAACGCGGCATCGGCTTCGTGGATGCCCCCGTCTCCGGTGGCCAGCAGGGCGCAGAGAACGGCGCCCTGACCATCATGTGCGGCGGCGATGACGCCGACTTCGCCCGCATCGAGCCGGTGCTCGGCCACTACGGCCGCGCCGTGACGCTGATGGGACCCGCCGGCAGCGGCCAGCTGACCAAGATGGTCAACCAGATCTGCATCGCCGGCCTGGTCCAGGGCCTGGCCGAGGGGCTGCACTTCGCCGAGCAGGCCGGCCTCGACCGCCAGCGGGTAGTGGACGTCATCAGCAAGGGGGCCGCCGGCTCCTGGCAGATGGAGAACCGCCACGGGACCATGATCGATGATGAGTACGAGCACGGCTTCGCCGTGGACTGGATGCGCAAGGACCTCGGCATCTGCCTCGAGCAGGCGCGTCGACTCCAGGCACGCCTGCCGGTGACCGCCCTGGTGGATCAGTTCTATGCCGACGTCCAGGTGATGGGCGGCGGCCGCTGGGACACCTCTTCGCTGCTGCGTCGCCTGCGCGCCGTGAAGCCCGACTGACCCCCTCGAGCAGCGGCCCGGGAGGGCCGCTGCGAGGCCGCTTTTCCACCGCCTTGGCGTTTTCCACACATTCTGTGGATAACCCTGTTCAAAACCTCTCGAAAAGGTCTCACAATCGCCATGAGCAGCGGCCTGCGCTTAGATTGATCATTTTTTGACCTTATTTAACTTATTGTTTTAAAAGGGTTTTAATGAAAGCCCAGGCACCACGGGGCTCTGCGGCCGACCTGTGCACAGACAAGCGCCCAGAACCACGCAGGGTGGACAAGTCAAGCGGAAATCGCCTCAAAATCGGCGTCAGGGAGGGGGTATAACGTGAGAAATGTCAACGCTGGCAGCATGCGCCAGGGGTACCGCCGGGGAACAGAAAGGGCACCCGCGAAGGGGTGCCCTTTCTGAAAGAATATGGCGTCCCATAGGGGGTTCGAACCCCTGTTACCGCCGTGAAAGGGCGGTGTCCTAGGCCACTAGACGAATGGGACGTGACCTTCACGTGATGCACGATTTGGTGGAGCCTAGCGGGATCGAACCGCTGACCTCAACACTGCCAGTGTTGCGCTCTCCCAGCTGAGCTAAGGCCCCAACGTGCCGTGAAGACGAGGCGTATGTTACTGATACGCCCCGGCTTCGTCAACTCTTTTTCAGAGCTCCCGGTACTCCTTCTCGAAGCGCTTGGCCTGCTTCTTGGAGACGCCGCCCAGCACCTCGATGGCGTGGCGCAGACGGGCCCGGGTCATGTCGGAGCCCAGGATCGCCATGGCATCCATCACCGAGGTGCTGGCGCTGGACCCGGTGACGGCGATGAACACCGGTGCCAGGAAGTCCTTCATCTTGAGCTCGAAGTGCGCCGCCAGCGCCTTGACCTCGGCGAGCAGCGCCTCCTTGTGCCAGGCGGGTACCGCCTCGAGGCGCCACACCAGGAACTGCAGCAGCCTGAGCAGGTCCTCGCGGCCCAGCTTGACGCCGTCGAAGCTCTCCTCGGTGATCCGCGGCAGGCCCGAGAAGAAGTGCCCGGCCAGCGGCACCACCTCGGAGAGGGTCTCCACCCGCGGGCGCACCTGGGGCAGGATCTGCTTGACGTAGGACTCGTTGAAGGCCCACTCCATCAGCGCCTTGAGGAAGCCCTCGTCGTCGAGCTCCTCGCGGATATAGAGGCCATTGAGCCAGGTGAGCTTCTCCAGGTCGAAGACCGGCCCGCCCAGCGAGACCCGCTGGATATCGAAGTGGGCCATCATCTCGTCGAGGCTGAACTTCTCGCGCTCGTCGGGCATCGACCAGCCCATGCGACCCAGGTAGTTGGTCACCGCCTGGGGCAGGTAGCCCATGCGCCGGTAGTAGTTGATGGAGGTCGGGTTCTTGCGCTTGGAGAGCTTGGACTTGTCGGGGTTGCGCAGCAGCGGCATATGGCAGAGCTCGGGCATCTCCCAGCCGAAATACTCATAGAGCAGCTGGTGTTTGGGCGCCGAGTTGATCCACTCCTCGCCGCGCAGCACGTGGGTGATGCCCATCAGGTGGTCATCCACCACGTTGGCCAGGTGGTAGGTGGGCATGCCGTCGGACTTGAGCAGGATCTGGGCATCGACCTGGGCCCAGTCCACCTCGATGGTGCCGCGCAGCATGTCCTGGACGACACAGGTGCCGCTCGCCGGCACCTGCATGCGCACCACATGCGGCCAACCTTCCTTCTCGCGACGCGCCTGCTCGTCGGCGGGCAACGCCAGGTCGGCGGACTTGAGCGCCAGGTGCATGCCCGCGGCCTTGCGTGCCTCGCGCAGCTCGTCCAGCTCCTCGCTGGTGCGGTAGCACCTGAAGGCGTGACCGGCCTCGATCAGCTGGCGGGCATACTCGGCGTAGATATCGCCGCGTTCACTCTGGCGGTAGGGACCGTGGGGGCCACCCACGTCGGGCCCCTCGTCCCATTCCAGCCCCAGCCAGCGCAGCGAGTCGAGGATCATCTGCTCCGACTCCGGGGTCGAGCGCACCCGGTCGGTATCCTCGATGCGCAGGATGAACTGGCCGCCGTGCTGACGGGCGAAGCACAGGTTGAACAGGGCGATGTAGGCGGTGCCGACGTGGGGGTCGCCGGTCGGTGATGGCGCGATACGCGTGCGTACGGTCATGGCGTTGCGGTGTCCCGGGTCCGATGGTGGATGGATGGCGGCATTATACGCACCTGCCGACGCCTCGGCAGCCGTGGCCGGGAATCATCCGGCCTGACCGGGGTCAATGTCTGGTCAACTGCCAAGGAGAGCGCGATGCTTGCACAACTGCCTGACGGCTTCACCGCCGTGATCACCGGCGCCGGCGGCGGCATCGGCGGCGCCGTGATCGACGCCCTGCTGGCGAGCCCCCGGCCCGGGAGGGTGATCGGCGTCGGGCGTCGGGCACCGCACCGCGACGATCCCCGCTTCGAGGGCCTCGCCCTCGCCCTGGACGATTCGCAGCAGCGTATCGCGTTGGCCGCCCACCTCGAGGGGGCGCCACTGCACCTGCTGTTCAACACCATCGGCATGCTCCACGACGAGGCCCGCGGGATCCACCCGGAGAAGCGCCTCGATGACCTCGAGCCGGCGGCCCTCGCCCGCCTGTTCGAGATCAACGCCACCCTGCCGGCGATGCTGCTCCAGGTGCTGCAGCCCGCCTTCAAGGGACGCCACCCTACGCTGGTGGCCAGCCTCTCGGCGAGGGTGGGCTCCATCGAGGACAACCGCCTGGGGGGCTGGTACGCCTATCGCGCCAGCAAGGCGGCCCATAACATGCTGATGCGCGCCGCCGCGGTGGAACTGCGCCGCCTCAATCGCGACAGCACGGTGGTCTGCCTGCATCCCGGCACCACCGACACCGCGCTGTCGGCGCCCTTCCAAGCCCGGGTGCCCAAGGAGAAGCTGTTCACCCCGGCCTTCGTCGCCGAGCGGCTGCTCGCCGTGCTGGGCGAACGCACCCCCGAGGAGAGCGGTAGCTTCTACGACTGGGCCGGCGAGCCGGTCGCCTGGTAGCCAACGCTGACGCAGCGTTGGCTGCGCGCTATTGCACAGGCCGCGGTGATCGCAGATCATCGCGGGTCATCAAAGAACCTCACGAACGTCGACAGGATGGAGACATGCACTCACTAGGTCCGCGGATCAAGGCGCTACGCGAGGAAGCCAAGCTCAACAAGGCCTCCCTGGCACGCCGGGTTGGAGTCTCGGACGTCACCATCTCCTACTGGGAGTCCGGCGCCATCAAGCAGATCGGCCATGAGCGCCTGGTCGCTCTGGCCCGAGCCCTGGAGTGCCCGCTCTCCCGCCTGCTGGAGGGTGACGGCAGCGGCCGAGCCGCCCCTCTCTATCTGCGGCGCCATCCGCCGGCACCCTGGCATGACCGCCACGCGGGGCGCATCGACCTGCCCTTCGAACTGGTGCCCGAACTGGAGTGGGAGGGCGACTGCTTCCTGGTGACCCCGGCCCCCGATGAGCCCTTCGACTTCCTCGCCCCCGGCGACCTGGTCGCCGTGGCGCCCACCGAGATCTTTCGCCGCGCCGGCCTCTACCTGATCCAGCAGGAGGGCGAGCACCGGGTACGCCATGTCACCCAGGCCACCGACGGCGCCCTGCGCTTCGCTCGCCCCGACGCCGAGTCCCCCTCCGGCTACACCTCAGACACCCTGCTGCTGGGCAAGCTGCTGGCGCGCTGGCATCCCGGGGTGCTCCAGCCGTGATTCGCTAGCTGCCCCCTCTGGGCAGGCGCCTACTCGACCCGCAGCACTTCCACTCGGTCATGGGTGCGACGCGTCTCGCTGCCCACCAGGAAGCGCTGGCTGTAGCTGGCCACCTGCCCCAGGCCATGTCGGGACTGCTGTACCAGGGGCCCGTCGAGATGCTCGTTCTCCTCGCCCAGCCGGTCGCGCACCGAGCGTGGCTGAACGCTGCCCTCCTGCACGTCGACGGTGACACGATAGCCACCATCCGGTAGCCCGCTGCCGGGGCCGAAGGGCCCGGCCACGAAACCGCCCGCCTCCACCGACACGCGTTCGCGCCAGCGCACTCCGCTGACCTCCCGCTCGACGATGACCTGCAGGCGGGTCGCCTCGGGCAGGTTGGTCTCGCCCTCCACCGTCAGGCGCCGATCGCTGCCCAGCCGGGGGGTGAGCTCGATCGCTACCGGCTGGTCGAAGGGCGGCACCTCGGGTGCCTCGGGCACGGCCGACGGCTCGGGGCTCTCGGCGGCACTCGTTGCGGCGGGGCTCGTCTCGGCAGGCTCGCCCGCCACCGGCTCCTCCTCGCCACCGCTGCAGCCGGCCAGCAGCATCACCAGCAGCAACGGAACTACCGCGCACAGCGCCCTTGTCATCGGCTCTCTCCCGCCAGTCTCATCAGCCTTCAGGCTACCACCGCAGGTGGCCGGCGTCGTCCACCCCTCGGCCTGACGACGGCGGGCTGATACCATATGCTCTCCTCCACGCCCGACCTCCGTGATGCCGATGACACTCGATCGTACCTTCTCCGTGGCCCCGATGATGGACTGGACGACCCGCGATTACCGCGCCTTCGCCCGGACCCTGACGCGCCACGCCCTGCTCTACACCGAGATGGTGACCACCGGCGCCATCCTCCACGGCAGCCCGCGGGAGCGCTTCCTCGGCTTCGATGCGGTGGAGCATCCGCTCGCCCTGCAGCTGGGCGGCAGCGACGCCGGCGAGCTGGCCGAGTGCGCGGCCATCGCCGAGGAATGGGGCTATGACGAGGTCAACCTCAACGTCGGCTGCCCCAGTGACCGGGTGCAGAACAACCTGATCGGCGCCTGCCTGATGGGCCACCCGGAGAAGGTCGCCGCCGCGGTGCGCGCCATGCGCGCGGCGGTGTCGATCCCGGTCACCGTCAAGTGCCGCATCGGCATCGATGATCAGGACGAGGACGCCGATCTTTCGCGCTTCATCGATATCGTCGCCGACGCCGGCTGCGACACCTTCATCGTGCATGCGCGCAAGGCCTGGCTCGAGGGGCTCTCCCCCAAGGAAAACCGCGACGTACCGCCGCTCAACTACCCCCGGGTGCATCGCCTGAAGGCCAGCCGTCCCGAACTGCATATCGGCATCAACGGCGGGCTGAAGACGCTCGACGCCTGCCGCGAGCAGCTCGCATTCGTCGACAGCGTGATGGTCGGCCGCGAGGCCTACCAGAATCCCTGGCTGCTGGCCGGCATCGACCAGGCCCTCTACGGCATGCCGGGGCCGGCACAGAGCCGCCACGGCGCGGCCCGCGCCCTGCGCCCCTATATCGCCCGCCGCCTCGACGAGGGCGCCAGGCTCAACCACCTCACCCGCCACCTGCTGGGGCTCTTCCAGGGCCAGCCGGGCGGGCGCAAGTTCCGCCGTCATCTCTCCGAGAACGCCCACCGCGAGGGCGCAGGCCTGTCGATCTTCGACGATGCCCTGGGCCTGGTCACCGAACGCGAGGCCCCCGCCGCGGCCTGAAGCCACTCGGTGCAACGCGCAGTGCATCAGTACCACAGTGCAACACTCAGTACATGGGATCGGGGGGCGGCTCGAGGCTCGAGTGGAAGTCCTCGATGGCGCTCTCGGCCTCCGCGATGGCATCGAAGCGGGCGATATGGAACAGCGCCTCGCCCTCGTTGGCCAGCGGCAGCCGGCTCATGCCGATGACGATGCCGTCCGCCATGGCACGCACCTCCCCTTCCGCATTGCCGAAGGGATCCGCCACCCGGCCCAGCACATCGCCCTTGGCGACCCGGGCGCCCAGGCGCACCTTGGGGCGCAGGATGCCGTCGATGGGCGCCCGCGCCCAGCTCGAGCCATTGGCCACCTCGGCGGCCGGCGGGTCGCGGCGGCGCCGCTCGCCGGCCAGCATCCCCAGGCGGCGCATCACCCTGATCACCCCCCGCACCCCCGGGGTGATCGCCCATTCGTCGAAGCGCAATGCCTCTCCGGCCTCGTAGGTCAGCACCGGTATCCCGCGATTCTGGGCATAGTGGCGCAGGCTGCCCTCGCGCAGCTCGGCGTTGAGGATCACCGGCGCGCCGAAGGCGTTGGCCATGCGCTCGGTCTCGCCCCCCGGCGTCAGCTGGGCGCGGATCTGCGGCAGGTTGGTGCGGTGTATCGCCCCGGTGTGCAGGTCGATGATATGCGTGGCCTGGTCGACGATCGCCTCGCGGAACAGCGCCGCCATGCGCCCGCCCAGGGAGCCCGATTCGCTGCCCGGGAAGCAGCGGTTGAGATCGCGGCGATCGGGCAGATAGCGGCTGTGCTGCACCAGGCCGAAGACATTGACGATAGGGACGGCGACCAGGGTGCCACGCAGGCCCTGGAGCTGCTTCGAGCGCAGC
This sequence comes from Halomonas sp. SSL-5, assembly GCF_030708455.1. Taxonomy (GTDB): domain Bacteria; phylum Pseudomonadota; class Gammaproteobacteria; order Pseudomonadales; family Halomonadaceae; genus Halomonas. Next base: position 171,675 of record NZ_JAUYWF010000008.1, on the reverse strand, counting down.
AGTCGCCGCACGATCTCCACGCCGTTGATCTCGTCACCGTGGATGCCTCCGCACACCAGCAGCGTGGGCCCCGCCTGGCGGCCGTGGACCACCTCCACCGGAATGGAGAGCGGCGCATGGGTATACAGGCGCGCGGCCGGGACATCGATCTGGGTGCGGGAGCCAGCGGCGATGCGCACGCCGGCGAGGTCGAAGGGGGCTCGAGCCATCGGACGCTCCTGGGGCTGTTGTTTATCTGATTCTTATACGCCCTGGGCGGCGAGATGGCGAGGGGAAAGCCGGGGGCGTTAGGCATACAGCAATGTATGTAAATACGCGAGAGGATCGGGTAGAATGGAAGACTATTTTCCCCATGAGAGCCTGCCCATGGCCCGACGCACCAAGGCCGAGGCCGCCGCCACCCGCGAGGCCCTGCTCGACGCCGCCGAGGAGGTCTTCCTCGAGAAGGGCGTCGCCCGCACCTCTCTCGAGCAGATCGCCCGCCACGCCGGCGTGACCCGCGGCGCCGTCTACTGGCACTTCCGCAACAAGGCCGACCTCTTCCAGGCCATGCTCGGCCGGGTGCGCATGCCTTTCCAGGAGCTGGTCGCGGAGATCGGTGATCCGAGCCTGGTAGAGCGTCCTCTCGAGGCCATCCGGCTGGCCATCCTCAAGGGCTTCGAGCGTCTGGAGCAGCCTCGCTATCGGCGCGTTCACGCCATCCTGATCCACCACTGTGAAACGTTCGGCGACATCGACCCCTTGGCCATGCAGAACGAGATGACCGACGAGGCCTGCGGCGCCCTCGCCGACTACTTCGGCTGCGCCGCCCGCCTGGGTCAGCTACGCGAGGACCTATCTCCCGCCACCGCCGCCGAACTGATGCAGGCGATGCTCGGCGGGCTCTTCCACGACTGGTTGCGCAACCACGAGCGCTTCTCACTGGTAGCCAAGGGCCGCGAGCTGGTGGGCACCCAGCTCGCCCTGATGCGCCGCGCCTAGCGCCTCAACCCCGCGAGGCAGTGGCCGAACGGTCACCACCGATGCGCAGCCGACTGAGGTGGGCCCGAGTCTCGCGAAACTCATTGGCGTCCACGCTGCGATAGGCCCCCTCCTCCGCGACATACTTCACCAGCACCCGCTGCTCGCCGGCATGTGGCATGCTGCCTTCCTTGCCGTGCAGGCGCACCTCGAGCTGAGGATCATCGAGCAGGGTGGCACGCGTCCAGCCCTCGCCATCCGGGTCGGCCAGCACCTCGACATGCTCACCCAGCAGGCAGCGCTGGTGGCCGAGAAGGTGGCGGTGAAACCAGCGCCGCATCGAACCGCAGAGTGCCGCGGCCAGCGGTGAGGCGATGGCGAAGGCGCCCCACAGCACCGCCACGCCCAGCGGCACCCGGAAGAAGCCCAGGTCCAGCCAGCGCAGGCCGAGCAGCTCCACCGCCAGGGTGATGGCCGCGGCCAGCAACAGCAGCACCGACAGCGAGAAGGAGGCCGGCACCCCGGCGAAGCCCAGGGCCACCAGTGAGCTTGAGAGGTAGTCCCCCTTCAGGCTGTCGTGCTCGAACAGCTCCAGCGGTGCCAGGCGCAACGCCACCAGCACCCAGTAGAGCAGTACCAGCGGCATCAGCACGCTGAATACCACCACCGGAAAACTCAGCGCAATCTCCATGACGAACGGCATGGCTACCTCCTCGTGGTAATGCTTAGCCGACAAATCAATCCCTGCCGTTCACTATAGACGATCGCGCCGATCGGGGGGCAAGCGCCCCATGACCGGAGTCATGACAGCGAGGGAATTCCCGGAATGACAAGGGGCGCCTCACAGGAGGCGCCCCTTGTCGTGGTGACCCGACCCCGAAAAGGCTAGCCCTGTTCGGATGCCGGAGTCTGGCGATGCGCCTCCTTGCCGCGCAGCTTGCGTCCCAGCCAGTCGGAGACCGAGGCGATCATGGCGTAGAAGCTGGGGATGAAGAAGCTGCCCAGCACGGCCACCGAGGCCATGCCCACCGCCACCGTGGTGCCGATATGGTGGCTGCTGACGTCGCTGGCGCCGCTGGCCAGTGCCAGCGGCAGGGTGCCGAAGATGAAGGCCAGCGAGGTCATCACGATGGGCCGGAAGCGCAGCTCCGCCGCGCTGATGGCGGCCTCGCGGATCGTCTTGCCCAGCTCCTTGCGCTGCAGCTCGGCGAACTCGACGATCAGGATGGCGTTCTTGGCCGCCAGGCCCACCACCACCAGCATGCCGATCTCCACGTAGACGCTGGTGTCGAGCCCGCGCAGCACGATGCCGCCGATGCCGCCCAGGAAGGCGAAGGGCGTGGCGGTCAACACCGCCAGCGGCAGCGACCAGCTCTCGTACTGGGCGGCCAGGATCAGGAACACCATCAGCAAGCCGAAGACGATGGCCAGGGCGGCGGCGCTGCCCGCCTCGCTCTCCTGGTAGGCGGTGCCGGTCCAGCCCATGCCCCAGTTGCTGCCGAGCTCCTCCTCGACGATCTCTTCCATGGCGGCGATCGCCTCGCCGGAGCTGTAGCCTTCGGCCGGACCACCCTGGAACTGAGCCCCCAGGTAGACACCGAAGCGCGACACCACCGCCGGCTTGGCCTGGCGCTCCAGGGTCACGAACTCGGAGAGCGGGATGCGCTCGCCGTTGCCGCCACGCACATAGACCTTGCTCATGTCATCCGGCGTCTTGCGGAACTCGTCCTCGTTCTGCAGGTAGACCTGGAAGTTGCGGTTCTGGTAGCTGAAGTAGTTGACGAAGCCGTTGCCGAAGGTGTTCGCCAGGGTGGCGTTGAGGTCCTGCAGCGCCACCCCGTAGCTGAGCGCCTTCTGCTGGTCGATCTCGGCGCGGTAGCCCGGCACGTTGACATTGAAGGTGGTGAACACTCGCTGCAGCGCCGGGTGCTCGCCCGCCGCCTGCATCACCTGCACCGAGGCCTGGAAGAGCTCTTCGGAGCTCGCCCCCTCGAAGGACTGCAGATAGCCGGTGAAGCCGCCGGTGGTGGAGAGCCCCATGATCGGCGGCACGTTGAAGGCCATGGCCGAGCCGCCGGGAATCTCGGCGCCAAGCTGCATGATGCGGCCCACCAGCTCATCGGCGGTCAGCTCACGCTCCTCCCAGGGCACCATGTTGATGAACATCACGCCCCGGGCGGTATTCACCGCGCTGGAGAGGATGTCGTAGCCCGCCACGGCGGAGCTGTACTCGACCCCCTCGATCTCCTCGATCCGGGAGCTCAGCTCGGCCATATAGGACTCGGTGCGGTCCAGAGAGGCGGAATCGGGCAACTGTATGCTGGCCAGCACCACGCCCTGGTCGGTCTCCGGCACCAGGGACGACGGCGTCGCTTGATACAGCCACCAGGAACCGCCCATCACCAGGGCGGTGAGCAGCAGCGCCAGCCCCCAGAAGCGCACCAGCACCTTGACCACCCACATGTAGCCGGCGGTGATGCCGGCGAACAGGCTGTCGAAGAGGCGCAGCGGCGTGTTGATCGCGCGCTTCAGCTTCGACTCGCCCATCTGCGGCTTGTGCTTGATGAACACCGCCGACAGCGCCGGGGTGAAGGTCAAGGCCATCAATGCCGAGAAGGCCACCGAGATCGCCACCGTCAGCGCGAACTGCTGATAGATCTGGCCGGTGAAGCCGCCCAGGAAGGCCACCGGTACGAACACCGCGGTCAGGATCAGCGAGGTGGCGATGACCGGGCCGCCCACCTCCTTCATGGCGCGGATGGTGGCCTGGGTAACGGAGATCTCATCGTCCTCACTGAGCACCCGTTCGACGTTCTCTACCACCAATATCGCATCGTCCACCACGATGCCGATGGAGAGCACCAGGGCGAACAGCGTCAGCAGGTTGATCGAGAAGCCGAACATGTAGAAGCCGGCGAAGGTGGCCAGCACCGAGACCGGCACCACCGACATGGCGATCACCGTGAAGCGCCAGTTCTGCAGGAAGATGAACAGGATCACGGCGACGATCAGGAAGGCCTCGATGAACACCTTGGTCACGGTGTCCACGGAGGCGCCGATGAACAAGGTGGTGTCATAGGGCACCACATACTCGAGCCCCGGCGGGAAGCGCCCCTCCAGGTCGGCCATGGTGTCGTGGACCGTCTGGGCCGTCTCCAGGGCGTTGGCACCGGGCTGCTGGTTGATGATGATCGGCGTCATGGTGGCGCCGTTGAGCTTGGCACCGACACCATAGAAGGAGGCCCCCAGCTCGATTCTCGCCACGTCATCCAGGCGCAGCGATGAGCCGTCGGGATTGGTGCGCAGGAAGATCTCGCGGAAGTCGTCGACGCTGTTGAGGCGACCGCCGGCGGTGATGGTGTAGGTGAAGGCCCGCGGCTCGCTCTGGGGCGTGCTGGCCAGGCTACCCGCCGGCACCTCGGTATTCTGGGCACGGATCGCCGCAGCCACCTCGGTGGGCGTCAGGTCGTACTGGGCCAGCTTGTCCGGGTCCATCCAGATGCGCATGGCGAACTCGCCACCCCCCAGCACCTCGGCCTCGCCCACGCCGGGTACCTGGCGCAGTTCGTCGAGGATATTGAGGGTGGCGTAGTTCTGCATGAAGACGTTGTCGTAGTCGCCTTCCGGCGAGATCAGCGCCACCAGCATCAGGATCGAGCTGGAGCGCAACTCCACGGTCACGCCCTGGGCCTGCACCTGCTCGGGCAGCTGCGACAGCGCCCCCTGCACCCGGTTGTTGACGTTGATGGTGTTGATATCGCCATCGGTGCCGATATCGAAGGCCACGTTGAGGCTCATCATACCGTTGTCGGCGCTGTTCGAGGTCATGTAGAGCATGTCCTCGACGCCGTTGATGGCCTCCGCCAGGGGGGCGGCCACCGTCTGGGCCACCGTCTCGGCGTCGGCCCCGGGGAACTGGGCGCTCACCGACACGGTGGGCGGCACCACGCTGGGGTACTGCTCGATGGGCAGCACGCGCATGCTGACCACCCCGACCAGCGTCAGGATGATCGCCAGCACCGTGGCGAAGATCGGCCGCTTGATGAAGAAGTTGGAGAAATTCATGAGGCGTCGTCCTCGGCGCCCTCAGCGGGAGCCCCGGACTCGGCCTCGGTCGCCGCTTCCATCTCCGCCTGCTCGGCCTGCCGTTCCTGCTGCTCCTGCTCCTCGACCTCCTCGACGATCTCGCCGGCCTCGCCATCGAAGGGCTGCGGCTCGATGGTGAGGCCCGGCTCGATGCCGGCCAGGTCGCCGACCACCACCCGCTCGCCGGGCTCCACGCCGCCGCGCAGGATCTGCCAGGGGCCGGCGACCTCGCCGAGGTCGACAGGCCGAGCACGGGCCACGTTGTCCTCGTCGAGCACGAACACCTGGGGGCCCATCAGGCCCTGGCCGATGGCGATCTCCGGCACCGCCAGCACCTCGAAGCGCTTCAGCCCCTCGAGTCCGACGCGCACGAACTGACCGGGGAGCACACGGCCATCGGGATTGGCGAAGGTGGCACTGGCCTGAACCGTGCTGGTGCCTTCCTCTACACGCGACCCCAGGAAGTCCAGGTGGCCCTCGAGGCGCCCCTCTTCTCCGCTATCGAGGCCCGGCAGCCGAAGCACGGCCTGGATCTGTTCGACGCTGCCGGCGTCACGCAGCTGGCGACGCAGCTCGAAGGCATCACGCTGGGGCAGCTGGAAACGCACCTCCAGCGGGTCCAGCGGCGTGATGGTGGCAAGCTCCGTGCCACCGCTGACCAGGTTGCCGACGTTGACCCGGGAGAGGCTGATCATGCCCGCGACCGGTGCGGTGACCTCGGCGTAGTTCAAATCGATGCGTGCGCTGGCCAGCGCCGCCTCGGCCTGGGCCACCGCCGCGCGGGCCACGCCCAGCTCCGAACGGGCCTGGTCATACTGCTGCCGGCTCACGGAGTTCTGGCTCAGCAGGCGCTCGAAGCGGGTGGCATCGCGCTGGGCACGGGTCAGCTCGGCGCGGGCGCTCTGCAGGTCGGCCTCACGCTGATTGACCGCCGCCTGGTAGACATCCGGCTCGATGGAGTAGAGCACCTGCCCCTCCTCCACCATTTCGCCGGGCTCGAAGTGGCGTTGTTCAAGGGTACCCGTGACCCGCGCCACCAGGGTCACCTCCTCATCACTGCGCAGCAGCGATGAATAGGACTTGTCCAGATCGATATCCTGGGGCGTCATTTCCACCACTTCCACGGGGTGGGGCGGTCGATCCTGGCTGCCCTGCTGGGCCTGCTGGGCCTGCTGAGGTGCCTCGTCCTGGCCACAGGCGGCCAGCAAAAGACCGGCGGCCAGGACGAGAAGGCCCGCCCGGCCGAATCGGAGTGCAGTCTTCATGTGCGTGGGGTTCCCGTTATGACGTCAAGGTGGAACGAATTTTACATTCATTCTTGTATGGATGTAAACATTAGCCGCCTAAGCAAAGCCCAGGCGGCCAATGTCCGCGATACCTGCCGCTAGGGGGTGGGTCGTTCGCCGATATCCATCACCGGGTCGCCGCTACTCTCGTCCGGCAGCTGGAAATCGACGCTGCCGCCGTCGAGCCAGGCGTTGACCTCGGCCAGGGCCTGCTCGTCGAGGGTGCCGGCCTGCTGGCGCAGGGTCAGCAGGTTGATCACGTAGTCGTAGCGGGCGCTGGCCAGCTCGGCGACGGCGTTGTAGAGGTTCTGCTCGGCGTTGAGCACATCGACGATGTTGCGGGTGCCCACCTCGTAGCCGGCGCGGGTGGCATCCAGGGCACTCTGGTTGGAGACCACCGCCTGGGCCCGCGCCTCCACCGTGGAGACGTCGTTGGTCACCCGGGTATAGCTGGAGCGTACGTCCTGGATGGTGCTGCGCCGCTGATCCTCGAAGTCGTACTGTGAGGACTCCAGCAGGTAGGTGTTCTGGCGCACCGAGGCGCTGGTGCGGCCACCGGTATAGAGGGGCACGCTGACGCCCACGCCGACCTGGCTACCCGAGTCGTGACCGTCGATGCCGTCGGCATCGCTGTCCGAATAGTTGTAGTTGGCGAAGGCGTCGACCCGGGGCAGGCGCCCGGCGCGAGCGATCTCCACCGCGCTGCGCGATACCTCGATGCCGGCCTGGCTGGCCAGCACCTGGGGATTGTTCTGCATGGCCAACTCGACCCAGGCACCGCGGTCGGTCGGCGTCGGGGGCGCGATGGCGAGCGCCTCGCCCAGGGCGTCGATGCTCTCGTAGCGCTGGCCGGTGAGCCGCTCGAGGGCCTCGAAGCGCACCTGCAGGTCGCTCTCGGCGGCGATGCGGATCGCCCTGGCCTGATCGAAGGCCGCCTTGGCCTCCTCCACCTCGGTGATGGCGATCAGGCCCACCTCGAACTGCTCACGGGCCTGCTCGAGCTGGCGGTTGATGGCGCGCTCCTGGGCGCGGCGTGCCTCCAGCACCTCATGGGCGCGCAGGATCTCGAAGTAGGCGGTAGAGACATTGATCAGCACGCCCTGCTCGGTGGCGGCCAGGCGGTAGAGCTGCTGGTCGATCTCGCGCTCGCTGCGCTCCACCTGGCGGCTATCGATGGCGTTGAACAGCGCCTGGGTGGCCTCGAGGGTGATGCCGAAGCGGTTGACGTTGTCATCCCCCTGGAACTGTCCCGGAGTGGATTGCGACTCGTACTGGCGGTTATGGGTGAGGTTGCCGGAAGCGCTGACCTGGGGCAACAGGTCCGCCCGCTCCACGTCACGCCCCGCCTCGACGCCGCTGGTCTGGGAGCGCGCCGAGGCCAGCTCGGCGTTGTTCTGCAGGGCGTCCCGGGCGATGGTCAGCAGGTCCGCCGCCTGGGCGGGCGCCGCCAGGGCGGAAGCCACCATCATCGGCAACAGGGCACGGCGCAGGACTCGCGCAGGGCGGGCACAACGCGACGGGCTGGGTGACGTCATCGGCTCATCCTCGATCGATGGGAAGTTGATATACATACATTGTCGCATGTTCGTGGATCGATTCCACCTTATCATCGAGGTTAAATATGGCATATCGTGGACACCCCGGCGGCGGAGGCGCAGCATGCAGCAGCTCGAGTGGATCAGCGTAGACGATCTCGACGTGGCGGTGAGGGTCTGGCACCCCGGCGCCCGCCGTACCCTGGTGGCCTGGCATGGCCTGGCCCGCCACGGCGGTGACTTCGCCGCCCTCGCCCGCCGCCTCGGCCCCGAGTGGCGCGTGCTGGCGCCGGATACCCCGGGGCGCGGCCTCTCGTCCTGGTCGCCCCGTCCCGAACGCGACTACACCTACGCCCGCTATGCCGAGGTCGCCCGCGTCCTGCTCGACCGCTTCGCCCTCGAACGCGTGGCCTGGCTGGGCACCTCCATGGGCGGCCTGCTGGGTCTTCGCCTGGCGGCCGAGCCGGCCACCGCCTCGCGCATCGAGCGCCTGGTGCTCAACGATATCGGCCCCGCGCTCGAACCGACGGGCCTGGCCGAACTGGGCGAGTACTTCTCACGCCCCCATGAATTCCCGAGTTTCCGTGATCTCGAGGCGGAGCTGCGCCATCACTATGCCGGCTTCGGCATCGCCGATGACGACACCTGGCGCCGCCTGGCGCTGGAGAGCGCACGGCGCCTGCCGGATGGGCGCTGGAGCTTCCACTACGACCCGGCCATCACCGCGCAGTTTGCCAACGACACCCCCCGCGACCTGTGGGCCGACTGGGCCAGCCTGGGCTGTCCGGCGATGGTGATTCGCGGCGCCCATTCGCCGCTGCTCGCCGCCAACACGGTGCAACGCATGGCGGCAACCCAGCCCGGCCTGGTCAGCCTGGAGGCGGCCGGCTGCGGCCATGCGCCCTTCCTGGATCGCGACGACCAGGTCACCGCCATTGCCGACTTCCTGGCGTGCCACACTCCCCAGCGCCGAGACCTATAGCAACCACTCGATGGGCAGCAGCGAGATCAGGAAGACGCCCAGCCGTTTCAACCTGCCGGTGTTGGGTTCCGTGTCGTGGCGAATCACCCGCCCATCGCGCTGCTCGATCCAGTAGAGATCCCCCTCGCGATCCAGGCGCACCTCGTAGGCGCTGGAGGGGATCCCGGTCTCGAAGGTGGCATCGATCTGCCGAGCCAGTGCCGGGCTCTCGATGATGAACCCCAGCTCGGTGTTCAGGTGGGCCGAGCGAGGATCGAAGTTGAACGACCCCACGAACACCCGCTCGCCATCCACGGCGAAGGTCTTGGCATGCAGGCTGGTACCGGAACTGCCGAAGGGGCCGGCCCTCAACCCGTCACCCTGCTGGTTGCTGCCACGGTGCATCTCGTAGAGCCTGACTCCCGCCTCGAGCAGGGCCTTGCGCCGCTTGGCATAACCGGCGTGTACGGCGATGACATCGGTGGCCTCCAGGGCATTGGTCAGCACCCGGACCTGGACAGCGTCCCGCGCCTGGCGTCGCAGCGCCGCCGTGCCGGCCTCGGCGGGCACGAAATAGGGGGAAACCAGCGCCACCGAGGCCTCGGCATCGCTGAACAGGCGCTCCAGCTCATGGAACAGCAGCCCCTCGTCACTCGCCTGCCCAAGCCCCTTGGCGGGATCATCACTGAGCATGTGAACCGGGCTCCACTCCAGCTCGAGCTCTCCGGCGACCAGCTTCTGCACAAGCTCGGTCTCCGCCACGGCCTCCAGATAACGATCCGCCTCGGGATCACGGGACTCCTCGCCGGCCGCCCTGGCGAGCCGCTCGAGTCCTGCGGGGTCGGTTCCCGACAGGAGGCGCGCCACCGGATAGGCCGAGGCACTGCGCCAGTAACGATCGAAGTCCGCGGAGACCGCATCGACCACATCGCCGACGGCCAACACATCCAGGTCCGAGAAGTGCACATCGCCGGAGGCGGCGAAGTACTCGTCGGCGATATTGCGCCCGCCGATGATCGAGGCCTGATTGTCGGCGATGAAGGCCTTGTTGTGCATGCGCCGGTTGGCCCGGGAGAAATCGGTCAAGAAGCCGAGCCACTTGGGTGAGCGCACCACGAAGGGATTGAACAGCCGGATCTGGATATTGGGGTGACTGGCCAGCGCCGCCAGTTCGCCATCGATCCCCGCGGTGCCACTATCGTCGAGCAGCAGGCGCACCCTGACCCCGCGATCGGCGGCCTCATGCAGCGCCTCCAGCAACAGCACACCGGTGGTATCGAGACGCCAGATGTAGTACTGCAGATCCAGGGTGCGCTCTGCGGCATGGGTCATCACCATCCGCGCGGCGAAGGCATCGGTGGGACTGGCCAGCGGATGGATGCCGCTCAGGCCGGGATGTTCATCGACCCGCGGCGCCAGGGCCTGGCCGAGCCGCGTGGCGCGGCTCTGCTCCTCGTCCAGCGCCGACGATTCGAGCCGACCCTCGAGGGAGGGCAGCGAGCAGCCACCGAGCAGCGCCAGCAGGGCCAGCCACGCAAGACCCCGGGACAGGGTGAGAGGTGTCGTGATGGTAGCGCTCCTGTCCGGCGGTGGATCGTTGCGGCATGATCCACCCCAGCACGCCCGTCGGCAACCACCACTGGCATATGGCCCAACGACACCCGGGGACTGCCCCGGGAGACGACAGAGCGCGGTGCGGCGCGGCAAACTTACCGACAGGCGTGTGCAGTGATAGCATCGCTACATGCGCAACCCGAGACTCCCTCGACCATGACCGAACCGGGCCACATCGACCAGCAGGACGACCACCTGGCCATCAGCGGCGATTGGATTCTCCCCCACTACGCCACGCTGAAGCGTCGGGTCGAGGGCCTGGCGAAGATACGCGAGCCCTCCCCTCTGGGCATCGATCTCTCGCAAATCGCTGACCTGGATACCGCCGGTGCCACCCTGCTGATGGAGCTGGTCGGCAGCGAGCAGCTCGCCGCCATCGATGACTGGGCCCCCGCGCTTCCGGCGCCCCGTCGCGCCCTGCTGCGTACCCTGGGCGAGGCCATGGTGGGACACTCGCCTCCCGCACTGCGGCCGGCACGCCCGGTGCGTGATTTCCTGGCCGAGACCGGCCAGCGAGTCGACGGTCTCTGGCAGCAGCAACGCCAGCTGCTCGGCTTCATCGGCCTGACCCTCGCCACCCTGGCCGCCACCCTCTGGCACCCGCGTCGCTGGCGGCCCACCGCGGTGGTGGCCCAGGTCCACCAGACCGGCCTCAATGCCCTGCCCATCGTCGCCCTCCTCACCTTCCTGGTGGGTGCGGTGGTGGCCTTCCTCGGCGCCACGGTGCTGCGCGACTTCGGCGCTACTATCTACACCGTCAACCTGGTCGCCTTCGCTTTCCTGCGCGAGTTCGGCGTATTGCTGGCCGCCATCCTGCTCGCCGGTCGCACCGCCAGCGCCTTCACCGCCCAGCTCGGCGCCATGAAGGCCAACGAGGAGCTCGACGCCATCCGCACCCTGGGACTCGATCCCATGGAGCTGCTGGTACTGCCGCGGGTGCTGGCATTGATGCTGACGCTGCCGATTCTCACCTTCGTGGGCATGCTCAGCGGCATCCTCGGCGGGGCGCTGGTCTGCCTGGTGGCCCTGGACATCTCGGCGGTGCAGTTTGTCGCCATCCTCGAGCGGGATATCGCCGTGCAGCACTTCCTGGTGGGCATCGGCAAGGCACCGCTGTTCGCCTTCGTGGTGGCGGTGATCGGCTGCCTCGAGGGTTTCAAGGTGAGCGGCAGCGCCCAGTCGGTGGGTGAACACACCACCTCCAGCGTGGTGCAGTCCATCTTCATGGTGATACTGCTCGATGCGGTGGCGGCGCTGTTCTGCATGGAGATGGGCTGGTGAGCGAGATGCCGCCACCGCTGATTCGCGTACGCGACCTGGAGAACCGCTTCGGTCGCCATGTCGTCCACCAGGGGCTGGACCTGGAGCTCTACCCGGGCGAGGTCCTCGGCGTGGTCGGTGGCTCCGGCACCGGCAAGTCGGTACTGCTGCGCAGCATCGTCGGCCTGCACCGCCCCAGCGCCGGGCGCATCGAAGTGTTCGGCGAGGACCTTCAGCGTCTCTCGCCCCGGGAGCGCTCCCGGGTGGAGCGCCGCTTCGGGGTGCTCTTCCAGCGCGGGGCACTGTTCACGTCGCTGAACCTGCAGGAAAACGTTGCCCTGCCGCTGATCGAGCACATCGGGCTTTCCCGCGCCGATGCCGAGGGCCTGGCCCGGGTCAAGCTCGCCCTGGCCGGACTACCCGCCAAGGCGGCGATCCAGTACCCCGCCGAGCTCTCCGGGGGCATGATCAAACGCGCCGCCCTGGCCCGGGCCCTGGCGCTGGACCCCGAGGTGCTGTTCCTGGACGAACCCACCGCCGGCCTGGACCCGATCGGCGCGGCGGCCTTCGACCAGCTGCTGCTGACCCTGCGCGACGCCCTGGGCCTGAGCGTGTTCCTGGTCACCCACGACCTGGACACCCTCTACACGGCCTGCGACCGGGTGGCGGTGCTGGCTCAGGGCCGCGTGCTGGTGGCCGGTCGCCTCGAGAGCGTGGCGACCACCGAGGACGCCTGGATCCACGATTACTTTCACGGCCCCCGGGGCCGCGCGGCCGAAGGCGCCGCTCGCACCGCCAAGGAGAGTTGACCATGGAGCCCCGCGCCCACCATGTGCTGATCGGCCTGTTCACCGTGCTCGCCCTGGGTGGCGCGCTGCTGTTCGCGCTGTGGCTCGGCAAGTCCAGTGTCGACCGTGACTATGCCTGGTATGAGGTCGGCTTCAACCGTGCCGTCAGCGGCCTGGCGGAGGGCAACGCCGTGAACTACAGCGGCATCGAGGTAGGCAATGTGGTCGAACTGCGCCTCGACCCCCAGGATCCTCGCCAGGTGCGGGCGCTGATCCGCGTCTATGGCGACATCCCCATCAAGGCCGACACCCGCGCCAGCCTGGCCCTGGCCAATATCACCGGCAGCATGAACATCCAGCTCTCCGGCGGCACCCCGGAGAGCGAGCGCCTGGAGGGCGACCGCGACGACCCGCCATTGATCCAGGCAGACCCCTCGCCGCTGAGCTCGCTGCTGGCCAACAGTGAGGAACTCTTCGCGCAGGTGGACCGGTTACTGACCAATGCCAACCGCCTGCTCTCCGCGGAGAATGCGGGGAATCTGACGCAAACCCTGGCCAACCTGAAGCGGGCCAGCGCCACCCTCGCCGGCGATGACCTCGACCTGACGGCGCTGGGCGAACGACTCGACGCCACCCTGGCCCAGGCCGAGGCGACACTTGCCACCTACGCCCGACTCGGCGAGCGTGCCGACCGCCTGCTGGATGAGGAGGGCCAGCGCACCCTGGGCCGAGCAGAGCGCGCCATGGCCTCCCTGGAAGAGGGCGCCGGGCGGCTGGCCCGCCTGACCGCCGACCACGAACAGGACATCGCCCGCGGACTGCAGGGAATCGGCGAAATCGACCCCGCCATGCGTGAACTGCATGCAGCGCTGCGCACCCTCAACCGCCTGGTGCGCCGCCTCGAGGAGAGCCCCGCCGACACCCTGCTGGGCCGCGACCCGCTGCCCGAATACGCGCCGTGATTGCCCGCCAGGAGAGACCCCTTATGGGAGTACACGCGATGCCCCGATACCCACGCTTCCTGCTGCTGGCCCTGCTGCTGGCCCTCCTCGCCGGCTGCACGATCCTGCCGGAGCGCGAGCCCCAGCGGCTGTTCGAGCTGCCCGCCGGTGAGTCGGCGCCCCTCCAGGGCCGCCCCCTGGATGCCACCCTGCGCATCGATTCCTTGAGCGCCAGCGCGCCTCACGCCGGCAACCGGCTGCTGGTGATGCCGCGTGCCAATGAGTTCGAGGCCTGGGGTGGCGTGCGCTGGCGCGACGACGCCCCGCGGCTGCTGCAGGAGCGGCTGCTCGAGGCCTTTCGCCGCGCCGGGCGCCTGGGCGGCGTGATCGACGAGGCCAGCGCCGCGCGCAGCGACGCCACCCTGAGCGGCCACCTCGTCGCCTTCCACCTGCGCCTCGAGGGCGACACCCGCCGCGCCGTGGTGAGCCTCGACGCCGAGCTGATCGATGAATCCAGCCGTGAGCTGCTGGCCAGCCGACGCTTCGAGGCCACGGCCTTGGCCGACGACGCCACGCCCGAGGCGGCGGTGATGGCACTGGGCCAGGCCAGCGACGAGATGATCGCCCGCCTACTGGCCTGGACGTTCGAGGAACTGAGGCCTTAGGCCACGGAGGTGTGAAGGCAGCCTAGAACCAGCGCGACAGGGTGAGCGACCCGAAGGCGTGATGGGCATCCTGGGAGGCAAACTCCTTGGTGCGCCAGGCGTGAGCCAGGGAGAGCTGCCAGCGATCCCAGGAGAGCGCCACGCCGATCAAGGCATCCCCCACCCACTCCTCGCGATCCACCGAGTGGCTATCCTCGAAGGTATTGCCGTCGAGCAGCAGGTTGTGGGCCATGTAGCGCCCCTCCAGCGAGGCGAAGGCACTCCAGTTGAAGTCCTGGTCGGGTCGAAAGTATGACCAGCCGCCCTGGGCCGGGGCGATGGCCGGGATGCCGAAGCTGGCATCGAGGTTGGAGCCGAGACGCAACCCGAGGCCCGAGGCGGCGTAGGTATAGAGGTTACCCAGCGCGAAGCCCAGCCGGGGGCCGTACTCCAGGTCGAGCCCCGCCACCGAGGCGCGATCGATCCAGGCGTGCTTGTAGGCCAGGTTGACCACCGGCTCGTTATTCAGCTGATGATCCCAGCCACGCGGCTCGTCGGCGGCGATGAACTCGTGAAACTCGCGCTGGAGGACCTCGGCGCCCGAGGCCGGCCCCACCATCCCCACGTCCAGGTTGAGGTTCCTCGCCTCGCGCCAGCCAGCGTGGCGAATGTTGTCGAACAGCGAGATTCCCCCCAGCAGCACCCCCGCATAGGGGCGGTCGTCCTCGACCAGCCGGGAGATACGGATCTCCTCGGGGGTATACATCTGATGCGTCAGGCGATACGCCCCACCATCCAGTCCGCTGTCACGCCATCCCGGCAGGTTGGCGGCGACCCGGTGAAGCCAGTGCTGCGCCTCGGGTTCGAATGACCAGATGGCTTCGACCCCGTTGGTATAGTGCCCATCCGAATCGCTGAAGACGGAATAGCTGTCGTTTTCGGATTTTACCGTCAGCAGCCCCGATGCCGGTTGCTGCGCGTGCACAAGCGGCGCCAACCACAACAGCATCCCCGCCACGACCCAGGCCCGTCGCTGCACCCTGCCCCCTTACATGCAATGTCGAATGTATTATACAGCTAATAATAAACCACCTAACAACAAGGTCAATGCAAGACACGCGATGCCGCCTGGGCGCCTATGGCTGATCGAAGCGCGGGCCAGACACCTCGATCGCTACCCCCTGCAGGAGCCCCCGGCTCAAGGAGTGTCCAAGTTGCGCCTTGCGACACAAGAAATCGGCAAGGCCCGCGGCGCGGGACCTTGCCGACTGATAACACCCGATATGACAGGAGCGCTGAAAGGAATCAGCCGTTGGCCTTGAGCCGGGCCGCGACCTTGGCCACGCTCTCGCCCTGGAAGCGGGCGATGGTCAGTTCCCGATCATCGGGCTGGCGCGAGCCGTCACCCCCGGCGATGGTGGAGGCGCCATAGGGAGTACCGCCGCCGACCTGAGAGATATCGAACAACTCCGGGGTGGCATAGCCGATCGGCACGATGATCATCCCGTGGTGGGCCAGGGTGGTCCAGGTGGAGGTAATGGTCATCTCCTCGCCGCCGCCGGTACCGGTGGAGGTAAAGACGCTGGCCACCTTGCCGACCAGGCCACCGTTGGCCCACAGGCCACCGGTCTGGTCGAGGAAGGTACGCATCTGGCCGGCCATGTTGCCGAAGCGCGTGGGCGTGCCGAAGATGATGGCGTCGTAGTCGGCCAGCTCCTTGGGCGAGGCCTCCGGGGCCTGCTGGTCAGACTTGCCTCCCGCCGACTTGAACGCTTCCGGGTCCATGGTCTCCGGCACACGCTTGACCGTCACCTCGACGCCGTCGACACGGCGTGCGCCGTCGGCAATGCTGTTCGCCATCGTCTCGATATGGCCATACATGGAGTAATAGAGAACCAGTACCTTGGTCATGGGTTGTATCTCCTCGGTGGTGTTCTTCTCGCGGGTGTTGCGGGCCGTCGACCTTCCGAACAGACGGGCAATTGCCTCGGTCAGTGATGCCATAAAGCGTCTCCTGTAGATCCGTGAGGCTTATGACCTACGCGTCTTTCATCCTCGTCGCCCGTTATGCATCCAACGAGGCTCGCCCCACGAAAACATAGCAGTAGTACATGTGTTTTCTGATGAATTGTTTACATCCCTACGAGCGAATTTATCGATGCAGGCTGCAGATTCACCCTGGCGAAATTGTCGCCCTCAGGTGGTCGCCTCACGGGCCGGCGTCAGGGGATCTACCGTCAACTCGATGTCAGTCACATGCCGGTGTTGCGCCTCCAGGCGCGCCCGCGCCTTGGCCATGGCCGCACTCGCCCCTTGATTCTCGATAGCCGCGGAGGAAGCCGTCAGCGGTGCATGCGTCTCGGCACTTGGCGACGTTGCCTGGCCGGAATAAGCCAGTGGTTCGTTCAGTTGCATGGTGAGCGCGGGGGCCTGTCCGGCCTGGGCGGCCATCGGAACACCGGCGATAAGCAGGGCTGACAGCGTGAGCTTGAGTTTCATGGTGGATCTCCTCGTGTGTCGAAACGGGATGTCTTAAAGCGAGATCATCTCTCGGAATGTTATTAGCATGCTAACAGCATATCCATTTCGAACAGAAGAGACTTGAATTGCATTTTATTTTCGAATTAATCGAATAAAAGACGAGTCGTCACACCAGTGCACAAAACCGCGCACAAAAAAGCCGCCCGGGGCGGGGCGGCAAGCAGGGACAGAGCATGGACTAGCGGATCAGCGGTCTTGCGCTGGGACTCACTCCGGCATCAGCACGCTGTCGATCACGTGGATGACACCGTTGCTGGTCTCGATATCGGCCTGGATGACGGTGGCGTCGTCGATCATCACGCTGCCATTCATGGTGGTAATGGTCAGGTCCTGACTCTGGACGGTGGTGGCGCTGTCGGCGGCCATGGCGTCCTCGGCCATGATCTTGCCAGACACCACGTGGTAGGTGAGGATCGCCTGGAGCTGATCGCGATTCTCCTCCTCCAGCAGCGACTCCACCGTGCCCTCTGGCAGGGCGGCAAAGGCCTCGTCGGTGGGTGCGAAGACGGTGTAGGGCCCCTCGCCCTTGAGGGTCTCGACCAGGCCGGCGGCCTGGACCGCGGCCACCAGGGTCTCGAACTGACCGGCCTCCACGGCGGTATCGACGATGTCCTTCTTCATTCCGTGATGGTCGGCCTGGGCGGCGGCAGAAAGCAGCACGCCGGCGGCAGCGGCGGTCATCCAGCCAACGGTCTTCATCTTCTTGTGGATCATGGTCTCACCTCGTTCACGGTGGCCCCGGCAAGGGGCCTGGTGTGGTCAGGGGAACGACCCGGCGGCGACGGCCGCATAGCTGTACAGGTCAACTTATTTGTACATGTATTGAACAAGAAGTTCACCCCTGTCGCAGAATTTTTTTCTCGCGGCCCCGCCGGCGGGGCTGACGCCGCCCCCCGAGCTATGGCACAAGGGGTCGGATGGCAGGCATCAAGGGAGAGCGATCATGTACAAGCTGGCCTTCTTCGTCCCCGAGGAGGACGCCGAGGCGGTCAAGGAGGCGGTGTTCGCCACCGGCGCCGGGCGTATCGGTGACTACGAGGCGTGCTGTTTCCAGACCCGGGGCACGGGCCAGTTTCGCCCCCTGGAGGGCGCCGACCCGCATATCGGCCGGGTCGGCGACCTGGAGCGGGTGGAGGAACTCAAGGTGGAGCTGGTCTGCGAGGATGCGCTGATCCGCGCGGCAATCGCGGCGCTGCGCCTCGCCCATCCCTACGAGGAGCCCGCCTTCGACGCCTGGCGGCTGGAGCCGTTCGACTGAGCGGGGTGTGATCCACGCCCCTCGAGCGCACTGCTGAGGCCCGGCTTCGTCAGGCCGAACCGGGCGTATTCACGCGGAACCCCAGTCAGGCGGCCCCCCAGTCAGGCGGAACCAAAGTAGCGCTCGCGATCCTCGGCGGTGATGTCGCTGATATGCAGCGGATAATCACCCTCGACTCGGTCGCGATAGAAGTGCCGAAGGGTGCGCTCGATGGTGGGGAAGGCGAGCTCGTCCCAGGGGATCTCATGCTCCTCGAAGAGTGCCACCTCGAGGCTCTCCGGTCCGGCGTCGAAGCCACCGACCAGGTCGGCCAGGAACATCATGTAGACCTGGTTGATATGCGGCAGGTTGATCAGGGTGTAGAGGCCATGCACCGTCACCTCGGCGCAGGCCTCCTCGAGGGTCTCCCGGGCGGCCGCCTCGACGGTGGTCTCGGCGTTCTCCATATAGCCCGCCGGCAGGGTCCAGTAGCCCTTGCGCGGGGCGATGGCGCGGCGGCACAGCAATACCCGGCTGCCGCTCACCGGCAGGGTACCGGCGACGATCCGCGGGTTCTGGTAGTGGATGCTGCCGCATTCGTCGCACAGGTAGCGGGGGCGGTCATCCCCTCGGGGAATCGCGAAGCGCACGGCATGGCCGCAGTGGCTGCAGAAGTTCATGGGGCTCCCTGACAGTCGGGCGGGCTTGACGCCGCGGAAGGCGGCCGGGTAGAAGATACCAAACCCGACGGAAACCTCATGTTAGAGAAACTTCGTGAACGCCTGCAAGCACACCGCCCGCGCCGCCTGACACTGCGCCTGCCCGAGGCGGCGGTGCTGCTGCCCATCGTCGACCGCCCCGAACCGACCCTGCTGTTCACCCGCCGCGCCGACCATCTCAACACCCACAGCGGCCAGGTGGCCTTCCCCGGCGGCAAGCGCGAGGCCCAGGACCCCGATCTGCTGACCACCGCCCTGCGCGAATCCGAGGAGGAGATCGCCCTGCCGCCGCATCATGTGCAGCTGCTCGGCCGACTCTCGGAGGTGGTCTCGCTGCACGGCCTGCGGGTCACCCCCTACGTGGGGCTTATTCCGCCTGACCTGCCGCTGGTCGCCGACCCCACCGAACTGGACATCATCTTCGAGGTGCCACTGGCGCTGTTCCTGGAGGATCGCCGCCACCATACCGACGTCATCCCGGTGGACGGCCGCCCCTGGTACGTGCCCAATTACCACGTCGACGGCCAGGTGATCTGGGGACTCTCGGCGATGATGCTGGCGGAACTGCTCGCCGAGGGCTTCGGCCAGCCGATCGACCTGCATCGCGAGCCCCCGGGCCCGCTGTGCTACTTTCCCGACCGCCTGCTGCGCATCCAGCAGCACGCCACCACCTGAGCCGGGGACCGACGCCGCATGCAGACTTCCACGCCGATCGCCCCGCACGTCCTGTCGCCTGCGGCCCTGCCCGAGCTGATCGACGCCCTGGTCGAACAGGGCTGGTACCTGGGTGAGGGGGTGCTCGATGCCGGGGTCTGCGCGGCGCTGCATGCCGAGCTCAACGACCGCGCCGATCGCGAGGCCCTGTCCGCGGCCGGCATCGGCCGTGGCAGCGAGCACGCCCTGCGCCGCGACATCCGCGGCGACGCCATCCACTGGCTCGACCGCGAGAGCCAGGCCCAGCGCCGCTACCTGGCCGCCATGGGCGAGCTTCAGCAGGCGCTCAACCAGGCGCTGTTCCTGGGACTCTTCGAGTACGAGGCGCACTTCGCCCACTACCCGCCCGGAGCCTTCTACCGCCGCCACCTCGACAGCTTCCGCGGCCGCGCCAATCGGGTGATCTCAACGGTAGGCTACCTCAACCCCGACTGGCCGGAGGATGGCGGCGGCGAGATGCTGATCTTCGCCCCCGACGATCCCGAGCGGGAGGTGGCACGAGTCAGGCCCACGGCCGGCACCTTCGCCTGCTTCCTCTCCGAGACGGTGCCCCATGAGGTGCTCCCCACCCGCCTCCCCCGCGCCAGCATCGCCGGCTGGTTCCGGCGCAATGCCTCGCTGGGCGGCCTGGTCGATCCGGCACGCTGATGACCAGGCAAGGCGACAGCACCACCCGCCTGACCGACCTGGAGGCGCGTTGTGCCGAGCTGGAGGAGCACAACCGCGCCCTCGCGGCCCAGCGCGACCACTATCGGTGGCTGGCCGAGAGCAGCACCGACCTGATCTCGCGCCATGCCCGGGACGGCACCTTCCTCTACGCCTCCCGCGCCGCCCGCGACCTGCTCGGCTATTCGCCCGAGGAGCTGATCGGCGTGTGTGCCTACGACCTCTTCCATCCCGCCGACCTGGCCGACCTGCTCAACAAGTCGCCGCGGATCTACTATCACGATGGCTTCTACCAGCAGACCTATCGCTTTCGCGCCAGGGACGGCCATTACGTATGGTTCGAGACCACCAGCCGAACCCGCCGCGACCCGGCCAGCGGCGAACTGCTCGATATCCTCTGCGTGTCCCGGGACGTCGGCCGGCGCATCCGCGCCGAGGCCAACCGCGAGCGCCTGGCCCGGGTGGTGGAGTCGACCACCGAGTTCGTGCTGTTCATGGATGACGACGAGCGGCTGTTCTACGCCAACCAGGCCGCACGCCACCTCCTGCAGCTGCCTCGCACCGGCGGCGCCGCGCGCCTGGCCGACGCCTATGTCGAGGGCTCGCTGGCCGACCTGCGCGATATCGTGCTGCCCGCCGTGGCCCGCTACGGCTCCTGGAGCGGTGAACTGGAGATGCGCGGCCCCGAGGGGCCGGTAGCGGTGCTCAGTGTGGTGATGGCGCATTCGGGCCCCGGCACCGAACCTGGGCATGTATCGCTGCTCAATCGCGATATTCGCCTGCGCCAGGCGGCCGAGGAGCAGGCCCGCCACCACCAGGCGCAGATCGCCCACGCCAACCGGCTGGCCACCACCGGTGAGTTGGCCTCCAACATCGCCCACGAGCTCAATCAGCCGCTGGGCACCATCGCCAATTACGCCAGTGGCGCCCTGCTCAAGCTGGATGCCGGCCAGCCGGTCGAGGCGCTGCGCCTGCCGCTGGAGCGGATCCAGGCGCAGGTAGCGCGCCTCGGGGAACGCCTGCGCCATATCCGCGGCTTCGTGCGCAAGGGACAAATCCGGCCGCGCCCCATGACACTCGCCGAGGTGATGGATGCCGCCTGCCGGCTCTGCGAGTGGCAGTACCAGCAGGCCCGCGTCGACCTCGAGCTGGCCCTCGTGGAGCCGCTGCCGCGGGTGGTCGCCGACCCGGTGGCCCTGGAGCAGGTGCTGGTCAACCTGCTTCTCAACGCCCTGGAGGCGAGCCGCGGGCACCCCCGCGCCGAACGGGTCGCGATCAGGGCCCGACGCAGCGGACGCCGTGAGGTGACCCTGACCGTCACCGACCAGGGGCCCGGCGTACCCACCGACCAGGCGGAACGCATCTTCGCGCCCTTCCACTCGGGCCGCGCCGAGGGCCTGGGCATGGGCCTGGCCATCAGCCGCTCGCTGATGGAGGCCATGGGCGGCGACCTGCGCCTGCTCCCGTCGGACGGTTCCGGCGGCGCCACCTTTGCCGCTACACTGCTCGCCGAACCCTCCCACGCCGATGCCATGACGCGCCCATGACCGACACCTCCTTGCCCCGCATCGCCATCGTCGACGACAACCAGGACCTGCGCGAGTCGCTGGCCTTCCTGCTCGACTCCGTGGGCATCGAGAGCCGGCCCTTCGCCGACGGCGAGGCCTTCCTGGCCGCCGACCCCGAGGGCTTCGACACGCTGCTGCTGGACGTGCGCATGCCGGGCCTCTCCGGCCTCCAGGTGCAGCAGCGCCTCGGCGAACTGGAAAATCCCCCGCCGGTGATCTTCATGACCGGCCACGGCGATGTGCCCATGGCCGTCGCCGCGCTCAAGGCCGGTGCCCGCGACTTCCTCGAGAAGCCCTTCAACCACCAGCAGCTGATCGATACCGTGCAGCAGGCGCTGCTCGCCCACCAGCAGGCCCGCCAGGCAGGTGCGCGTCTCTCGGCGCTGCGTGAACGCTATGCCGCGCTGCGCCCCAAGGAGCGCCAGATCCTGGTACACGTGGCCCGGGGCCTGACCAGCCGCGAGGTGGCCGACCACCTCGGGATCAGCCCCAAGACGGTGGAAATCTACCGGCTGCGCGCCATGAAGGCCCTGGGTGCCGCCAACCTGGCCGAGCTGGTGCGCCTGTGCGTGGCGCTGGGCCTGGTGGAAGCGCTGCCGCAACATCCCGCCGACAGCGACTGATCCATCCGTGATTCGTGGCAGGAAGCCCTTGACCATGGGGTAACCAATAGGTTGTAAGCTCATGGTGAATGCCAGTCTCGTCGCTCCGCTGTCGCGGGAGGTGACGTCTCTACCCTCGTCAGGATGAGGAGAAATACCATGGGCAACTACAAGCAGATTCTTGCCATCGCACTGGCTGCAGGCCTCGGCATCGCCGCCAGCGGCGCTGCCTCGGCTCAAGGCATGCAGCAGGGCGGCATGGGCCCGGGCATGATGGGCTACGGCCAGGCCGGCATGGGCCCCGGCATGATGGGCTACGGCCAGGGCGGCATGGGGCCCGGCATGATGGGCTACGGTCAACACGGCATGGGCCCCGGCATGATGGGCGGCGGCCATCCCGGCATGCTGCCCTGCCCGCTGATGGCCGAAGGCATGGGCATGATGCACAGGCTCGAACCCGAGCAGCGCAGCGAGATGCGCGAGCTGATCCAGCAGCACCGTCCCGCCCAGTTCGAGCGCATGGGCAAGATGATGGACCTGCGGCTGGAGTTGGTGGAAGCGATGCACGCCGAGTCGCCCGATCCCGAGCAGGTAAAGCGCCTGCATGGCCAGATGGGCGAGCTCCAGGGGGAAATGATGGCCGAGATGGTACGCATGCGAGGCAAGATGCTCGACCTGCTCACCGATGAGCAGCGCGCACAATTGAAGCGGGGGGCCAACGCTCCCGATAGCGGACAGTGACGCCCGGTGCCCGCTTGCCGGCGGGCACCTTACCTTGACTTGCGCTGGATCATTCCCGCCCGAGAGGCGTTCGGTGCAGAATGGACCAGCATGACGCGAGCCGTCACATGACCGACAAGCCCCCTATGCTTCTCGCCACCCAGGAGAGCCGCCTATGAACCGAACCGCTTCCACCCTGCTCGTCTCCGCCGCCCTGCTGCTGGGCGCCGGTAGCGCCCACGCCACCCTGCCCGCCGAGGCGACCCTCTACAAGAACCCCCAGTGCGGCTGCTGCGACGAGTATGCCCGCCACCTCGAGGAGCACGGCGTCAGCGTGACCATCGTCGATGATGTCGAGCTGGGCAAGATCAAACAGGACGCCGGCCTGCCCTATGGCCTGGGCTCCTGCCACACCATCGAGATGGGCGAGTATGTCATCGAGGGGCACGTGCCCATGGAGGCGCTGGAGAGGCTCTTCGAAGAGCGCCCCGACACCGACGGCATCGGCCTGGCCGGCATGCCCATCGGCACCCCGGGCATGCCGGGACCCAAGCAGGGCGACTGGAACGTCTACCAGTTCAGCGACGGCGAGGCGACGCCCTTCATGACACTGTAGCGGCAGGGTAACCCCGACATCGGGCACGTTGCCGCCTCGGCCGGAGGCGGCGACGCGTTGGGTGGCAGCCTTTACCGCGACAGCACCGAACGCCACCGGCATCAGCCGCCTACACTGTGGGCGTAAGCCCGGCCATGGTGACCGCGGCACCCTTACCTCACGAGGGAGGAGAAACGCCATGAACAAGACCGCCGTTCGCACCCTCCAACGATTCCTTTCCGACCAGCACACCTACCATGGCAGCATCGACGGCATTCGCGGCCCCAAGACCCTTGCCGCCGTCGATACCACGTTAAGGGACCTTGCCGGCCGACTGCCCGACGGGGCCGAGCGCTGGAGCGACCGACGACGCGCCGTCGCGTGCCTGCAGCTGGCCTGCCGGCAGAGCGAGATCGAGGTGGGTCCCATCGACGGCCTCTGGGGCCCGCAGACCGAGTATGCGTCGAGCGTTCTGGCCACGCTACAGACAACCGGCAGCAAGCCCACCCCCTGGCGCGACCAGCAGCCGACGGATGCCAATCCCAACCATTGGTATCGGGAGGCCGAGCTGGAACAGGCGCTGGGCTCGCCGACACGCAAGCCACCCCTGACGGTAGTGCCCTGTCCCTGGCGGCTCGTGCTGGCCTGGGACCTCGCCACCAGCCCCAGCGGCATCGGCTGCCACGAGCAGGTCGCCGACAGCCTGGCTCGCATCCTGAACCGCGCTCATGATCACTACGGGCCCCAGCGCCTCAGGGAGCTGGGCCTGCACCGCTACGGGGGCTGTTACAACAAGCGTCGCAAGCGCGGCGGCACCCGCTGGTCGACCCATGCCTGGGGCCTGGCCATCGACTGGGACCCGAGCCACAACAAGCTCAAGTGGGGGCGCGACCGTGCACGCCTGGCCCGGCCGGAATACGCCACCTGGTGGCGCCTCTGGGAGGAGGAAGGCTGGGTCAGCCTGGGACGCACACGCAACTTCGACTGGATGCACGTGCAGGCGGCCAAGCTCTGACGCCAGGCGGCTCACTCCCGCAGGATGGTCATGCGACGCGTCTCGTCCTCGGGGAAGACCCGGCCGCTCTCCAGTGAGGCGAAGAGGTGCCGGAACACCACGCCGGGCTCCCCCGGGGCATCGCCGGAGCGGAAGTAGGAGTGTCCCTTGGGGTAGTCATAGCGGGTATTGACGTCGTCGCAGTCGACCGCGAAGACATTGCGTGCTACCCGGGTCATGTCTTCCGGGCCGGTGTGACCGAGCCGCCGGGAGGCGATGCGGTTCCTCAGGTTGGAAGCCTTGCTGGCACGCAGCGCCAGGTCATCGGAGGCAAAGTAGACGGTCACGTTGCGTGAGCTGTGCACGATCAGTTCACCGCTGTGCCCCTCCTCCAGCGACTCGTTGACGATATCGGCGGCGACCAGGAAGGTATTGCGAAACAGCAGCGGCACCCCGCCCGGCAGCGAGTACTTGTGCCAGACGCGCAACGTCTCGCGCAGCACGCGGTTGCCCATGGAGTGGGCCAGCACGTTGATGCGCTTGAGGCAGGGAGTGGGGTCCTGCTTGAACTGCTCGCCCTCGCGCCAGTCCAGGAAGCGCTGCAGCACCCGGGCGAAGGAGAAGGCGCTCAAGTCGGCCGACTCCTGGTCGTCCCAGTAGTCCTTGACCACCCCCAGGTCGTTGTCGCAGGGCCATACCAGGGGAACCACCAGCACCTCGCCGGGCCGGGCGGCATCGCAGAGGCCCTGAAACTCCTGCACCGCCGTAAACACGTCTTCGGGAAGATTGGAGAAGCCATGGATATAGATCAGCACCTGGCGAGCCTCACTCTCCTTGAGCCGCTGCAGGAAAGCCGAGCTGCCGATCTCCTGGTAACCCCCCTCTGCTTGGCGCTCGCAGTAGAACACCGAGTTGCTGGAGGCGTTGTTGTTAAGATCGAAGGTGAAGTTGCGGTCGATTCGGGTACGGATGCTCTGGGTAGGAAAACGATTGGTGATGAAAAGCATGGCGACCCCCTCACAGGACGACGGCAGGCTACCGCCTTATCCTTGAAGTTAGCAGCTGCCACGGAGTTGGCCTCCCTGCACCGTTAACGGCTACCCGGCGCGCAGCCGCGGCTCGAGCATGGCCAGGTAGTCGGCAAGCACCACGGCATTGTTGTGGTGTTCGTCCTTGGCGGCGAACACCAGGGTCACCCTGTGCTCGAAGGCGCGTCGTGCCAGGGGGCGAAGGCGTTCACGGTGCGCCTTGAGCTCGCGCAGATAGCGGCGGCGAAACTCGCCCCATTCACACTCGCCGGCGTGGAAGGCCTTGCGCAGCGAGTCGCTGGGGGCGACCTCTTTCGGCCAGTCATCGATGCGGGCGTCGGCCTTGGCCACGCCGCGGGGCCACAGCCGGTCGACCAGCACACGATGGCCATCCTCGGGAGCAGGCGCCTCGAAGGCGCGCTTGAGGGCCAGGCTCATGGGCGTCCTCCTGTGATGGGTGACGCCCACAGTGTAGCCGACCGGCCTCAGGCCTTGAGCACGTAGCGCAGCACCTCGACCACCTGGTCGGTGGTGGTGCACCAGGCCTGGGCCTCGGCGTCGACCTCCTTGAGCGGGTGGACGATATCGGCAGCGTGCAGGGTCACGTAGGGCGTGCCCAGGGCGGCGCAGTAGCCGGCATCGAAGGCGGCGTTCCACTGCTTGTACTTGTCGCCGAAGCGCACCACCACCAGATCGCTCTGCTCGATCAGGGTGCGGGTACGGATGGCGTTGACCTTGGAGGACTGGTGGTCGCGCCAGAACTGGCTGGGGGTCTCGCCGAGGTGGTCACCGGCGGCGTCGCTGGCGTCGTGGTCGGTCACCGGGGCGGTGAACACCACGTCCAGGCCGGCCGCCTCGGCGCCACGCCGGATCTCGTCGCGCCAGTCGGTGTGGATCTCGCCGGAGAGATAGACGTGAAAGCTCATGTGAGGCTCCTGAGTCGCAATCGCTGGAGCCGCCATCATAACCCAGAAGATCATTTACTGGAAATCCATTCCATTTCATGCAGCCAGCCCTTGTAATGAGCCCTTGTACCCCGCGAGCACGGTCATGACGTCCTGTAAGGTCCTGAGCCGTCGCCCGACAGAATCCTGTGACCCCAGGGTCGAGAGGAGGCAATCATGAAACGCACACAGGGGTGGAGGGCCGCCGTCCTGATGGCCGGCCTGACCTGGTCGCTGGTGGCGGCGGCAGACGGCCCCATCTTCACGCGCGACGGCCTGGCCATCGGCGGCACCGACCCGGTGGCCTACTTCACCGAGGGCAGGCCGGTGGCGGGCTCACCGGACTACCAGCTGGAGTGGCACGAGGCCACCTGGCGGTTCGCTTCCGCCGAGCATCGCGACCGTTTCCAGGCCGACCCCGAGACCTACGCCCCGCAGTACGGCGGCTGGTGCGCCTGGGCCGCGGCCCGCGGCGAGGCCGCCTCGACCGTGCCCGAGGCGTGGAAGATCGTCGACGACAAGCTCTATCTGAACTACAGCCGCTTCATCCAGTGGCGCTGGGAGCGTGACATTCCCGGCCATATCGAGGCCGCCGATACCCACTGGCCGGATATCTTCGAGTGACGACCCCGCCTGACGGTCACCATCAGGCCGCTGGTGCCGAATAGCACGCTCTTGCCACCCCAACGAAAAAGGCCCGCGATCTTGAACTGACCCCCAATAGTTGGACGGTTCATTCAGCCGGCGCCCAAGGCCTGAGTCCTGTACTGTACGGGGCTCAGGCCTTTTAGTTTCAGCCTGATGCGTTCGTGGTTGTAGTAATGGATGTACTGGTCGAGCCCTTGCTGCAGCTGCTCAATGGTGTCGAACCGGTTCAGGTGGAAATACTCGGCCTTCAGGGTGCCGAAGAAGCTCTCCATGGCGGCATTGTCCAGGCAGTTCCCTTTTCGTGACATGCTGCGCAGTATCCGCTTCTCCACCACCAGGCGGCGATAGCTGGGGTGGCGATAATGCCAGCCCTGATCCGAATGGAGCAGCGGCCGATCCCCTGGCATCAGCCTGCCAAAGGCTTTCTTCAGCATACCCTTCACCAGGTCGAACACCGGGCGCGGTCCTGTCTGGAAGGCAATGATCTCTCCGTTATACAGATCCATGACTGGTGACAGGTAGAGCTTCTGGCCATTGACCTTGAACTCGGTGATGTCCGTCACCCACCGCTGATGGGGACGCTGAGCCTGAAACCGACGCTGCAACGTATTGGGAGCGGCATAGCCTTCCGCCCCTCGGTAGGCACGATATCGCTTGGGGCGAACCAGGGACTTCAAGCCCAGCAGTTGCATCAGCCGCTGGACGGTCTTGTGGTTGATCGTCTCTCCTGCCTGCCGCAGGACGGCGGTGATGCGCCGGTAGCCATAGCGCCCTTTGTGGTGGTCGTAGATCGTCCGGATACGCACCTTCAGCGAAGCATACCGATCGTCAGCGCCCAAGGCCTGGATCTGGTAGTAGAACGTGCTGCGCGGCAGCTCAGCCGCACGTAGCAGCAGAGCCAGCGGATGTTTATGCCTTAATCCTTGGACGGTCTGGGCTTTTTGACCCACGTTGCCGCCCCCTTTTCCCGGATCAAGGCATCGAGCTTTTTTAGGTAGGCATTCTCGGCACGCAGATACGCCAACTCCTTGAGCAGCTCCTCCTGGGAGCGCTCAACATCAGGCGGGGGTAGTGAGGAAGGCGGCTTCTTGGTCATCGGGTGGCGTCCCTTGCGCTTTGGCTCCAGTGCAGTCAGACCACCACTATGGTACTGACGCTCCCATCTGCCAATAACGCCGCGCTCGCGGATATCGAACAGGGCTTCCGTCTGACGCCGTGACAAGCCATCTCGCCACATCGTCTCAAGGACCTGCAGCTTGAAAGCCGCGCTGCGGTGCGTGTATTTCTTGCGCAGGCCCACCACGCCATGCTGACGGTAGCTATCCCGCCATGTCCGAACCAGGGAATGGTCCAGGCCATGCTGGCGGGCTACCTCCCTCAAGCTGGTGTCATCATGCAAACACTGCTGTGCCACCTGCAGCTTGAACCACTCGTCGTATCGATTGCTCATAAAAACACCCCGAAGGTTGGATTGGGTGTCCAACTTTCGGGGTGCAGTTCATCTCTCGGGGGCCTTTTTTTGTGCTGACGGGTTCATCGACTCGATGAGGTAGCGAGTTGCCCGCTGAACGCCTAGCCGTGTGCCAAGGTGTCGCTATCGAAGGAATGCAGAGGCCGGCGTGGAAGAAGGACAGCAACCGGCCAGAAGCGGCCATTGATATTTTTCTGATATTTAACGCCCGAAATGATGTAATCCAATCGTAATCCAATCGGGGACAGACCCTTAAATCCAATCGGGGACAGACCCTCATTTCTCGTTTTCACACAGCCTCGGTCGAAAGCTGTCCTTCGACCAATACATAGACACAATCAATCCCGCGGCCGCGAGCTGACGAGTGTGGGCCTACATCCCCGACCTCGTAACACGCTACCGCCTGGAAGGCGCGCAAGGGGCTGCCATCCTGGCGGTCGCGGGATCTGAGCGTCGCCATCCCTGCAATCATCGAATCACTTCACGTTAGCAAAGATTGCTTCGGGTTGTATCACCGGAGTCTGATGAAAAGGTCGTAGGTTTCTGGTGCCAATGCTGGCCGGACTCAGCCGCTGGCGGGGTCTCGATGCGAAACCGCATCGGTCATGGGGAGATGGCCTGCCTGAAGCCGGCCATGCGAACCAACCGGCATCGGGACCAGGGAAGGGCTCAGTCGAGGCGATGATGGCCTGAGGTACCGAGCCCCGGCAGGTCACGTCGAAGCGATAGCCGGGGCGGATGTCGTCGAGGCGCGGCGCGAGGTCGTAGTCGAAGCGCTGCTCGATCTCGGTGAGGATCTCGAGCCGCGAGGCGCCGTGACGGGCCAGGAAGATGACGGCCGCCACGGCCTGGGCGCCGCGGATGCCCTCGGGGTGATCGTGGGTGACCTCGGCGCTGCGTCGGGCCAGCGTCAGCGCCTCGTCCAGCGCCTCCCATCCCCGATGCGAGCCCTCAGCCGCGACGGCCGCTGACCAGGTGGACCGACACCTCGAACACCGCCCGGCCGCGCGGGTCGATGACGTCGGCCAGCTCTACCTGGGCCTGGGCGAGCACCTCCTGGATGGTGGCCTCGTCGAGGTTCACCCCCATGACCGGCAGCCAGCCGCGCAGGTCTGCCTCGAGCAGGTGGCCGATGCCGGGAAAGTCGGCCGTCCCCTTCAGCGTAGTCACCTCGACCGCCTCCATGCCCACCTCATGGGTCATGCGCGCCAGCGCTTCCGCGTCGCCGAGGACGAAGGGGGCCTTGAGCGCCTCCGCCGCGGCCTCGCCGGCGGTTCGCGCCAGCAGGGCCACCTCGCGGGCGTAGGTGTGGTTGCGTTCCAGGCCGTCGAACACCGC
This sequence comes from Halomonas sp. SSL-5, assembly GCF_030708455.1. GTDB lineage: Bacteria > Pseudomonadota > Gammaproteobacteria > Pseudomonadales > Halomonadaceae > Halomonas. Next base: position 141,815 of record NZ_JAUYWF010000008.1, on the reverse strand, counting down.
CAGCGCCAGTCGCCCCGAGGGCACCAGCACGCGATGCATCTCGCACAGCGCCCCCGGCTTGTCCGGGAAGAACATCAGGCCAAACTGGCTCACCACCACATCGAACGCCTGCGAATCGAAGGGCAATTGCTGCGCGTCGCCCTGGCGCCACACCACCGCCGGGGCGAGTTCCCGTGCCACCTCGAGCATCCCCGCCATCGCGTCCAGGCCGACCACCAGGCCGTTGGGCTGAACCCGGGGCAGCGCCTCTCGGGCGAGCACCCCCGTGCCGCAGGCCACGTCGAGGACGCGGTCCCCGGTCGCGACCCTTGCCTCGTCGAGCAGCTGCGGCGCCCACTGCCGGAACAGCGAGGGCACGAAGAGCGCCTCGTAGGCGCGGGCCGCCTCGGCCTCCTGAGCCAACGCATGATCGTTCATCACTCACCTCCCCTGCCATCGCCCCTCCCCAGGCGCCCCATGCGGCACGGCGACGACAATAGCGGCGGGGCATGGGATGAAGGTGGTCACCCGAGGAGCGCGGGATCAGGCGGGCCATGGCGCTGAGGGGAGCGTGCGGGAGAGCGCGTCGACAGGTCAGCGCCTCCGTTCCCCGCCCTCTCCTGCAGTATAGTTCGGCACGGAGCGTGCGGGGCGCGGCCGGAGCCGGAGAATCGGGGGATTCGGGAATCAGGGGATCAACGCGGCCTCGGCGCCGCGCCAGGATGGGGGTCATCCGGTCAGGAAGGCGCGATGGACCTCGCTGCCGTAGCGTCGGATGATCGCCTGCTTGGTAGCATGGAAGTCGGCGACGCTGCCCTGCCGCCCGGAGCCCTCCAGCGAACGCGTGGCCAGCTCCTCGGCGATCACGTCCAGGAACAGCTCCGCCAGCAGCAGCCGCGCGGCGTCGCGGAAGTGGCCGCGGCCATCCACGTAGAGCTGTACCGTCGGCGCCCCGGTGTTGATCAGGATCTTGCGCTCCGTGGGGCTGTAGACGGCGCGGTCGAGGCTCTCCTCGAGGTTGCGGAACTCGTAGCCGAGGAACATCGCCTCGCCGTGGTCACGTGCCGGGCCGCGATGCGGCGCGTGGGGCACGCCACCCTGGCCGTGATGGGAGGCGTGGCGGGCCAGCACGAACTCGCACCAGGCCCAGTAGGCGCCGGCACGCACGTTGATCTCGCCCCTGGCCCCCTCCTCGCCACCTTCCAGTGTCCAGATCAGGCGCCCCTGCTCGTCGAGCTCATCCAGGCTCACCCGGGTGGGGGTGGCATCGATGGCGAGCGAGTCGGGCAAGGCATAGTCGATGGCAAGCGTCGCCCCCTCGGGCAGCTGCGCGCGGTCCACCAGCAGCGCCACATGGAAGGGATGTCCCGGCTGGCGATAGTAGAAGGGAGTGGTGAAACGCAGCGCGGTGTCGAGCCCCGGCGCCTCGCGGGGTTCGCCTACCGGCGGCGGCGTGAGCCCCAGGTCCTGCACCGCCGCGCGGCTCATGCGCTGCAGCAGGTGCTCGATCATATGGTCGGTGCGCTGCGAAGTGGTCGCCCGCGCCAGGTGCTTGAGCTTCTCCTGCTCGGCCAGCACGTGAGGGGCGATGAGGCGGGACACGGCCCGGGAGAAGGCCTTGACAAAGTCGCTGCGGGGGTTGAGCCCCTCGCGCTCGTCGCTGATGATCGCCTCGCCCTCGGCGAGCTTCTCGAGCAGCGCCGGGCAGCGCACGCTGCCGAACAGGTACTCGGTGCCCACCTGGTTCTCGTAATCGAACAGCTGGCAGTCCAGGGCCGCCATGCCGGAGAGCACCACCAGGCCGTTGGTGCGGTCGTCCCCGTGCAGGGTCAGCTCCGTCCCCCGGGAGCGCTTGAGCGTCAGGGTGAAGGGGACCTCCCGCTGCTGGTAGAAGAAGCTGCCGGACTGCTCCGGGCCCACCAGCGTCAGCGCCGGTGGCTCCTGGAAGCGGATCCGGGCGCTCTCCTCCACCACCCGCCCGCGCCTCAGGTGCGCCAGGCTCACCGCGCGCCGCTCGAGGATATCGCGCAGGTAGACGTTGTCGGCCAGGGACTGCACCAGGGTATGGAACTGGCTGATGGGCACCTGGGGGTTCTCCACCACCAGGGTCACCCGGGTGCCGTTGGCCGCGATGCCGAGCCGGCGGTGGTCGCCTTCGGTGGCGGCACGGTCGCCTTCACCATCATCGAACAGGTAGCCGCCATTGGCGTCGCGGAACAGCTCGATGCGGGTGTGGCGACCCTCGTGCAGGGTCTCAAGCCAGCCATGGCCCAGGCCGTAGATCGCCTGCTTTAGGCCGCGCCCGAAGAAGCCGCGTCCCTCCCCCTCGCCCCGGGAGAGCGGGCTGTGGGCCCCGCCGTAGGTGAGGATGCTGGCGGCACGCGCAAACGACATACCCTCGGCCTGGTCGGTGACCTTGAGCAGGGCGCCGTTCTGGTGGCGCTCGTACTCGATGCGGATCTCGCCACTCGCGCCCTCTTCCCTCGCGCGCCCACCGGCACGCTCGAGGCGCCCGTAGCTGTCGTCGCTGTTGGTGATCAGCTCCACCAGGGCCTTCTCGATGGAGGCGAAACGCCGCGAGTCGATGCCGATGACCCGCTGGTCGACGGGGATGGCGCCAATGGTCATGAGCGTGCCCTCGCTGTCAATTCGTCCCCTACCGACAGCCTCGCCCCCTCCCCCTCGAGGACGATGGCGTTCTGGCCGAAGTAGCCGCCGGGCGCCAGGCGGGTGTTCATCTCCACCAGGGTGCGCAGCGGCTCGCCGGGCACCGCGATCTCGCCGGTGGCCTGGTCCACGGTGGTGATCTTGCAGCGCTGGCAGGGCTTGCGCAGGCCAAGGCGCCAGGCGCCGTCGGCCGCGGCCAGGGTGTCCCAGCCATCCTCGGTGAAGGGGCCGGCCTCATCGACCACCAGGCTCGGCCGGAAGCGGCTCATGGGCACCGGGGCGAGCCCCTTGGCGGCCAGGCGTCGGTTGACCTCGGCAAGCGACCCCTCGCTCACCACCAGCAGCGGGTAGCCGTCGGCGAAGCCGGTATGGGCGCGCTCGCCGGGCGCGAGGTAGTGAGGCTCGACGGCACGGCGGTGCTCGGGGGCGAAGCGCACCAGGCGCAGGCCGCTGCCGCGCAGGTCGCCCAGCACCGCGCCCAGCCATTCGCGGGCCTCGTCACCCTCGTCCAGGGCGTCGCAGCGGTCCTCCCACACATACACCGGTAGCCGGACAAGCTCCCCCGTCACCAGGGGCAGGCGCAGCGGCGGCGCTTCGGGGTGCATCAGCACCAGGGCATCGGCCTCGAGGCTCACGCGGATGCGCGCCATGGCCGGCAGCTGACGCTGGGTGACGAAGCGCCCCACGTCGTCGACCACCATCCAGCGGCGATCCCAGGCGAGACCCTCGGCGGTCAGTTCTGCCGCATCCAGGGCGATGCCGCCCAGCGACTTGACCGGGTAGATATTGAGCTGGGTGATCTTCACGGCGAGCTCCTGGCAGGGCAATGCCCAGAGCCTATCCCAGCCGCGGGTGGATTACAGCCGGGTGGTCTCGATCACGTGACCGATGATGGGGTAGCCGGCCTTGCGGGCGGCCTTCTCGGCTTCCAGCTGGGCCTCGACCTTGGAGATGCTGGAGGAGACATGCTCGAACACGCTATCCATCTCGAGCTGCTTGGTGCGCACGGCCAGCTTCACCAGGTGGCCGGTCTTCGGCGCGCCTTCGGGCTTGCTGCGCGGCGCCTTGACCTCTTCGCCGGCCTCCCTGGGCCACTCGGGGGGCTGGGTGGCCGCCTTGCGTCGAGTTTCCTGCGCGTTGTCCATGAAAGTGTTGATATCGCGGCGCATCTGCCGCTCGAACTCGCTCAATTCCGTTTCCATCGTGTCTCCGTCTACTTCAATCGTCGCGCGATTGTACCAGAACTCTCGCGAAAGCAATGACTCAGGAGACTTCCAGCGCGATCTTGAGCACGCCGTCGCGCTGGTGGGAGAAGAGATCGTAGGCGTCGACGATCTTCTCCAGCGGGTAGCGGTGGGTGACCATGGGGCCGAGATCCAGGCGGCCGCTGTCGATGATCTGCATCAGGCGGCGCATGCGCTCCTTGCCGCCGGGGCACAGCGAGGTGACGATGCGATGATCGCCGAGGCCCGCGCAGAAGGCATCCAGCGGAATGCTGAGGTTCTCGGAGTAGACCCCGAGGCTCGACAGGGTGCCGCCGGGCTTGATGACGCGCAGCGCCTGCTCGAAGGTCTGCTGCAACCCCAGCGCCTCGATGGAGGCGTCCACCCCGCGCCCGCCGGTGAGCTTGCGGATCTCGTCCACCACGTCCACCTGGCGGAAGTTGAGGGTCACGTCGGCACCCATCTTCTTCGCCATCTCGAGGCGCTCGTCGACGCCATCCACGGCGATGATCAGTCCCGCGCCGCGCAGCCTTGCGCCGGCGGTGGCGCACAGGCCGATGGGGCCCTGGGCGAACACCGCCACGCTGTCGCCGATCTTGATGTTGGCGGACTCCGCCCCGGCGAAGCCGGTGGACATGATGTCCGGGCACATCAGCACCTGGTCATCGGTGAGGCCATCGGGCACCGGCGAGAGGTTGGCCTGGGCATCCGGCACCCGCAGGTACTCGGCCTGGGCGCCGTCGATGGTGTTGCCGAAGCGCCAGCCGCCCATGGGCTTGTAGCCGTGGGCGTGGTGGCCGCCGTCCTGGGCGCTGCAGCCGTCCTGGCAGGCGTAGGAGGTGAAGCTCGGGCATATGGCGCCGGCGATCACCCGCTGGCCCTCCCGGTAGCCCTGGACGTTGGCGCCGAGCTTCTCGATCACGCCCACCGGCTCGTGGCCCACGATCAGCCCCTTCTCTACCGGGTACTCGCCCTTGAGGATATGCACGTCGGTGCCGCAGATGGTAGTGGTGGTCACCCGGATCAGGGCGTCGTTGGGGCCGATGTCGGGGATCGGGCGGTCATCGATCTCGATGCGTCCGGGCTCGACGAAGACGGCGGCTTTCATCATGGCGGGCATGGGGCACTCCTGGGTGACGTGGCAACATGACCCCATCAGCTATAGCAGCTGGGAGCGAATTCACCATGACGCATATCAAGGATAGGACCGCGGCCACCTGACGGGGCGACCCCATCGACGCCCGCGCGGGACCCAGCGTGAACGATAGCGTTTGGCGTTATCCGCACCGCCAAGGCAGACTGGTGGGGCTTGGTTCCCGACACCTTTCCCACCAGAAGAAGGAAGCTTTCCATGACGATTGCTACCGGCGAGCGCATTCCCGACGTCACTATCAAGACCAACGGCCCCGATGGCCCCGAGGACCTCAACACCGGCGACTTCTTCGCCGGCCGCAAGGTGGTGCTGTTCGCGGTGCCCGGCGCCTTCACCCCGGGCTGCTCCAACACCCATATGCCAGGCTTCGTCGTCAATGCCGACAAGATACTGGCCAAAGGGGTCGCCGCCATCGGCTGCCTGGCGGTCAACGACGCCTTCGTGCTGGGCGCCTGGCAGCGTGACCAGAACGCCCAGGCCATCACCATGCTGGCCGACGGCAATGCCGAGCTGACCCGCGCGCTGGGGCTCGAGCTGGACGCCAGCGGTGGCGGCATGGGCACCCGCTGCAAGCGCTTCGCCGCCATCGTCGACGACGGCGTGGTCGAGTATCTGGGCGTCGATGCGAAAGGCGTCGACCAGAGCAGCGCCGAGACGGTGCTGGCCCGGCTGTAAGCGCTGCGCCGCTTGAGGAGAGTTCCATGCGCCTTTCCCCCTTTCATCTGGCAATCCCGGTCCATGACCTGCCCGCGGCCCGTGCCTTCTACGGCGAGGTGTTCGGCCTGGAGGAGGGTCGTTCCAGCGAGCAGTGGGTGGACTTCGACTTCTTCGGCCACCAGCTGGTGATCCACGAGCACCCGAAGATGCCCTACCAGGAGAACGCCAGCACCAACGCGGTGGACGGCCACGACGTGCCGGTGCCCCACTTCGGCGTGGTGCTCGGCTGGGACGACTGGGAGGCGCTGGCCGCACGGCTGCGCGAGCGCGCCACCGCGTTCGTGATTGAACCCTATGTACGCTTCCAGGGTCAGGTGGGCGAGCAGGCCACCATGTTCCTGCTCGACCCCTGCGGCAACGCCCTGGAGTTCAAGGCCTTCAAGGACATGAACCAGCTGTTCGCCAAGTGACGCCGCGCCGTGCCAGGCGTCACCATACCCGACGACCCGAGGAGAACCTCTACCATGAGCCAGACCCGCGCCTATGCGGCCTTCGCCGACGACCAGCCCCTGGCCCCCTTCTCCTTCGAGCGCCGCCAGCCGCGCCCGGATGATGTTGCCATCGAGATCCTCTACTGCGGCGTCTGCCACAGCGACCTGCACTTCGCCCACAACGACTGGGGCATGACGCGCTACCCCATCGTGCCCGGCCACGAGATCGTCGGTCGCGTCACCGCCGTGGGCGACGCGGTGAGCCGCTTCAAGGAGGGCGACCTGGTAGGGGTCGGCTGCATGGTCGATTCCTGCCGCGACTGCCAGCCCTGCCGCGAGGGCGTCGAGCAGTACTGCGAGAACGGCTTCACCATGACCTACGGTAGCGACGACCGCCACGATGGCAGCCTCACCCAGGGCGGCTACTCCGACCGCATCGTGGTCAGCGAGCACTTCGTGCTGCGCATGCCCCAGGGCATCGACCTGCCCTCCGCCGCGCCCATCCTGTGCGCCGGCATCACCACCTACTCGCCGCTCAGGCACTACGGCGTGAAGGCCGGCCACAGGGTCGGGGTGATCGGCATGGGGGGCCTCGGCCACATGGGGGTCAAGCTGGCCAAGGCGCTGGGCGCCGAGGTGACGGTGTTCACCCGCTCCGAGGCCAAGGTCGAGGAAGCCAGGCGCCACGGCGCCGACCATGTAGTCGTCTCCAGCGACGAGGCACAGATGGAGGCCGTGGCCGAGACCTTCGACTTCATGCTCGACACCGTGCCGGTCCAGCACGACCTCAACCCCTACCTGGCCGCGCTGCGCTACGACGGTACCCATATCCTGGTCGGCCTGATGGACCCCATCGAGCCGGCGGTGGAGGGCTTCAACCTGATCTTCAAGCGGCGCGTGCTGGCCGGCTCGCTGATCGGCGGCATCCCCGAGACCCAGGAGCTGCTCGACCTGTGCGCCGAGCAGGGCATCACCTGCGACGTGGAGATGGTCGACATCCAGAATATCAACACCGCCTTCGAGCGCATGCAGAAGGGTGACGTGCGCTACCGCTTCGTCATCGACATGCAGTCGCTGAAACAGGGCGATGCGACCTGAACGCGGCCCCTCCGCTCAGCGCGAGGCAAGGCGGCGCGGCCGTGGCAGGAGTGCCACGGCCGCGTCGTTTACGGGCTGGCGCCGGCGGCGAAGCAGAGGGCGTAGGGCAGGATGCCCTGCATCCTCCGCGGCGCTGGGTGGAGGAGTTCCTCGAGTGCGAGGCTTGCGGCCGGCTATTCCGGCATGGCAGCCACGCCTGGAGGATGGAGGCGCTGGTCGAGCGCCTCAGGCAGCGGGCCCCTGGTCGTAACCGGCGTTGACCGATTCACGCCCGTGCTCACAGGGTACTTACTGGCTCACTGGGCACTGGCTCACTGGGTAAATACCAGATTAAAGCTGACCGGTACCGCCGTGCTGATGGCGGAGAGCCCGGCCACCTCACGCAGGGCCTCGACACCCTCGCCCAGCCCGAAGTCCTCGGCGGAGATAATCACGGGGTGCACGGAGCTGACCAGCAGAGTCGAGTCGTCGAGGCGAACCGCCTGTATCTCGGCCTCCAGCTCCAGCGTCTCGCCATGCAGGCTCAGGCTCAGGGTCTGCGTCTCCTGGCGCCGCTCGCCCACTTGCATGTCCGCAAGGGCTTCCTCGCCCATCGACACACTGACCTCCGCCTCGCCGAACTGGCCGGTCTCGAACAGCATCTCCTGCATGCGCTCATTGCGAATCTCGATGCCGGTCTCGACGCTCGAGAGGTCGATCAACACCCGACTCTCCTGCTCCTCGATGCTGCCGGAGAGCTTGCCGAAGCTGTTGATCTCGCCGGTGGAGGCGTTCTTGATGGAGACGTAATGCACCGAGGAGTGCTCCTCGTCCAGTTGCCAGGCGGCCTGGGCCCAGACTGGCGCGGCGAGTAGCAGCGCGGAAACTAACAGTGCTTTCATGATGGTTTTCTCCCAGCCTGGGGGTTCAGAGCGTTACTGCCAGCTATCACCATAGTCCGTCACGCAACCTGTGCAAGGGGGCCATCGGAAGGCAACCCTGTAACGCAACGCGGCCGTGGCACTCATGCCACGGCCGCGTTGTTTCAGGCCAGGTGCAGTGGAATCAGAAGTTCGGCTTGCGCTTCTCAACGAAGGCGCTCATGCCCTCGGTCTGCTCGCCGCCGGCGAAGCAGAAGGCGAACAGGGCGTTTTCCAGGGCCAGGGCGCTGTCCAGGTCCTGGTCCAGGCCGTCGTGGATCGCCTGCTTCGCGGCGCGCACCGACTGCGGGCCGTTGCCGCCGAGCTGCTGGGTGAGCTCCTCCACATAACCCTCGAGCTCGGCCTGGGGCATCACCCGGTTGACCAGGCCGATACGCAGGGCCTCATTGGCATCGATCTTGCGCCCGGTGGTGCACAGGTCGATGGCCATGGCCGGGCCCACGCGGCGCGGCAGGCGCTGGGTGCCGCCGAAGCCGGGGATCACGCCCAGCAGCACCTCGGGCTGGCCGAAGATGGCGTTGTCGCTGGCCACCGCCCAGTCGCAGGCCAGCGCCAGCTCGCAGCCGCCGCCCAGGCAGAAGCCGTTGACCAGGGCCACGGTGGGCACCGGCAGGGTCTCCAGGCGCTTGAAGGTATCCAGCGCCTGGCGGGCGAAGTCGCGGGCCTGCTCCGCGGTCTTCTCGCGCATCTCGGCGATATCGGCGCCGGCCACGAAGGACTTCTCGCCGGCGCCGGTGATCACCACGGCACGCAGGTCATAGCGGCCCTCAAGGCCCGCCAGCACACGCTCCAGCTCCGCCAGCACGTCGCTGTTCAGGGCATTCAGCGCCTTGGGGCGATTGATGGTCAGGCGCACGATGCCGGCGTTGTCGACCACCTCGATCGTTTTCTCGCTCATGGATGGGGCTCCTTGGGTTGTTGTTGGGACGGGGTTGAGAGGCTATTGAGACGATACCACCCAACCCTAGCGAACGCTTGGTTGGGCGGCAATCCTTCCTTGGTGGATCCAGACAGTTATCAGCCCGGCGGGGGCGCCTGGCGGCGCCTTCGCCCGGCGGAGCCGGCCTCCCACAGGGTGGCAATAGCGGGTGCCACGCTCTATCCGTAAACGTGGAAGCCGCGACCCGTCTTCCGCCCCAGATAGCCGGCGTCGACCATGCGCTTGAGCAGCGGGCAGGGGCGATACTTGGGATCGCCGAAGCCCTCCTGCAGCACCTCCATGATGGAGAGGCAGACATCCAGGCCGATCAGATCGGCGAGCGCCAGCGGGCCCAGCGGGTGGGCGGCGCCCAGCTTCATGGCTGCATCGATGTCCTCGGCGCTGGCCACGCCCTCCTGGAGCAGGAAGGCCGCCTCGTTGATCATCGGCACCAGCAGGCGGTTGACCGCGAACCCGGGGGAGTCGCCGATGGCCACGGCGGTCTTGCCCAGCGCCTCGGTGAGGGCCTCGATACGCGCCACGGTGGCATCACTGGTCTGCTCGGCGCGGATCACCTCGACCAGCTTGAGCACCGGCACCGGGTTGAAGAAGTGCATGCCCACCACCCGCTCGGGGCGCTCGCACACCGCGGCCAGGCGGGTCAGCGACAGCGACGAGGTGTTGGAGGCCAGGATCGCCTCATGGGTCAGGCGACTCAGGTCGCGGAACAGCTTCTCCTTGAGCGCCGGCTGCTCGGGCGCGGCCTCGACGATCACCTCGCAGTCGCGCAGGGCATCCAGCGCCGTGGAAGTATCCAGGCGCTGCATGGCGGCGTCCTTGTCGGCCTCACCCAGCTTCTCCTTGGCCACCAGCTTGGAAAGCCCCTTGTCGATGGCAGCACTGGCTCGCTGCAGCTGCTCGTCGGCGACGTCGTAGAGCTTGACGGCGAAGCCGCTCTGAACCAGCACCTGGGCGATGCCCTGTCCCATGGTACCGGCGCCCACCACGCCGATCACTTGCTCACTCATTGCACTCTCCTGATGCTCTGCCTTGATCTGCCATGGACTGTCGCTCGAAGCTTTTTCCGGCGACAAGCCTCCGGACGCTTCTCGCTTGAGTCAAAGACGATTAGATTTGTGATCTGCTGTTACTGCTTGCGCGCTTCATCGCGCAGCACGAACTTCTGGATCTTGCCGGTGGAGGTCTTGGGCAGCTCGCTGAAGACCACCGTCCTGGGCGCCTTGAAGTGAGCCAGGTGTTCACGGCAGTGCTTGATAATGTCCTGCTCGGTGATCTCGTCGTAGCCGACCTTCAGCTTGACGAAGGCGCAGGGGGTCTCGCCCCACTTCTCGTCGGGCTTGGCCACCACCGCGGCCTCCTCCACCGCCGGGTGCGAGTAGATGCAGTCCTCCACCTCGATGGTGGAGATGTTCTCGCCGCCGGAGATGATGATGTCCTTGGAGCGATCCTTGATCTCGATGTAGCCGTCGGCATGCCACACGGCCAGGTCGCCGGTATGGTACCAGCCGCCCTCCAGGGCCTGTTCGGTAGCTGCCGCGTTCTTGAGGTAGCCCTTCATCACGTTGTTGCCGCGCATCAGGATCTCGCCGATGGTCTCGCCATCCTTGGGCACCGGCTCCAGGGTATTGGGGTCGGCCACGCAGAGCGCCTCCAGCATGGGGTAGCGCACCCCCTGGCGGGACTTGAGCTTTGCTCGCTCCTCCATGGGCAGCTCATCCCACGCCTCGCGCCAGGCGCAGGAGGTCACCGGGCCATAGACCTCGGTGAGGCCGTAGACGTGGGTGACGTCGATGCCGAGCCGCTCGACGCCGGCGATCACCGAGGCGGGTGGTGCCGCGCCGGCAGTGGTCACCTTCACCGGGTGGTCGAAGTCGCGCTTGTCCTCGGCGGGCAGGTTGACCAGGCCGTTGAGCACGATGGGCGCGCCGCTGAAGTGGCTCACCTTCTCGTCGGCGATCAGGTCCATCACCCGCTTCGCTTCCACCTTGCGCAGGCAGACATTGGTGCCAGCGGCGGCGGCGATGGTCCAGGGGAAGCACCAGCCGTTGCAGTGGAACATCGGCAGGGTCCAGAGATAGACCGGGTGGTGGGGCATCGCCCACACCAGAATGTTGCTGGTGGCGTTCAGATAGGCACCGCGGTGGTGGTAGACCACCCCCTTGGGCTTGCCGGTGGTGCCGGAGGTGTAGTTGAGCGAGATCGCCTGCCACTCGTCCTCGGGCAGCCGGTAGGGATAGGCCGGGTCGCCCTCGGCCAGCAGCGTCTCGTATTCGAGCTCGCCGATGGCGCGCCCCTCGGGCATGAATTCGGGGTCCGCCACATCGATGATCAGCGGCTTGGCGGCGAGCTTCGCCACCGCCTCCTCGATGACGTCGGCAAACTCCGGGTCGACCAGGATCGCCTTCGCCTCGCCGTGCTCCAGCATGTAGGCGATCGCCTCGGCATCCAGGCGGATGTTCAGGGTGTTGAGCACGCCGCCCGCCAGGGGCACGCCGAAGTGGGCCTCGAACATCGCCGGCACGTTGGGCAGCATCGCCGCCACCGTCTCGCCGGGCTGGATGCCGTGCTTATTCAGCGCCGAGGCGAGCCGCCGGCAGCGCTCCCAGGTGGTGCCCCAGTCGCGGCGGATCTCGCCGTGGACCACCGCCGGGTAGTCCGGATAGACCGAGGCGGTGCGCTCGATAAAGGTCAGCGGCGAGAGCGCCACGTGGTTGGCCGGCGTCTGGGGCAGGCCCTGTTCGAAGATGCTCTGGCTCATGGGTGGCTCCGTGATCTGGCGCTTGGCCATGGAAGAAGTCGTGGACCGAAAGGAGGCCACCGGCGCAGGGCCGGCGGCGAATCGAAGCGGGAATCAGTGGGCGGTGGCGTCGAAGGCGGCGAGGCTCGCCATGCCGGCCTCGATCACCGCGCGCTGGGCACGGCCCACCGGCAGCCACTGGCGAATAGCGTAGTCGGCACTCTGACGCTTGGCCGAGTAGAACGGCTCCTCGCGGCCTTCGGCCATGGCCGCGCTGGCCTTGAGGGCCGCCCGCCCCATCTGCCAGGCACACAGCACGTGGCCGGCCAGGCTCAGCAAGGGGGTGGCATAGGCCTGGACGGCGTCGGCACCGCGCTCGGGGTCGGGGTCGGCACCCGCCTCCAGCACCAGGGCCATGGCGGCGCGCAGGTCGGCGGCACCGCCGGCCAGGCTCCTGCCCAGCTCGATGTGTTCGGCACTCGCCTCGAGCGCCGCGGCGGTGGCCTCCACCTCGTCGATCAGGCCCGCGAGGGCCGCACCGCCGTCACGCTGCAACTTGCGCCCGGCCAGGTCCAGGGCCTGGATGCCGTTGGTGCCCTCGTAGATGGGGGCGATGCGGGCATCACGCAGCAGCTGGGCGGCGCCGGTCTCCTCGATGAAGCCCATGCCGCCGTGGACCTGCACGCCCAGGGAGGCGATCTCCACGGCCTGGTCGGTGGAGAAGGCCTTGACCACCGGGATCAGCACGTCGACCCGGGCCTGGGCGGCGGCGCGCTCGGCGTCATCGGCGGCGTGGCGGGCCAGGTCGAGCTGGGCGGCGCAGGTCAGGGCGAGCGCACGCAGGGCGTCGGTGCGGGCACGCATGGAGAGCAGCATGCGGCGCACGTCGAGATGGTCGCTGATCGTGCAGTCGCTGCGGCCGGAGCGCGGGCTGCGCCCCTGGGTGCGGTCGAGGGCATAGGCGAAGGCGTGCTGGCAGGCGCGCTCGGCCACGCCGATGCCCTGGATGCCCACCTTGTGGCGGGCCTCGTTCATCATGGTGAACATATGGTTGAGGCCGCGGCCCTCCTCGCCCACCAGGTAGCCGATGGCGCCGTCGTTCTCGCCGAAGCTCAGGGTGCAGGTGGGTGAGCCGTGGATGCCCAGCTTGTGCTCGATGGAGGCGCAGGTGACGTCGTTGCGCTCGCCCAGCGAGCCGTCCTCGTCAACCAGAAACTTGGGAACCAGAAACAGCGAGATGCCCCTGTTACCCTCGGGGGCATCGGGCTTGCGCGCCAGTACCAGGTGGATGATGTTCTCGGCGGCGTCGTGCTCGCCCCAGGTGATGTAGATCTTCTGGCCGAACAGCCGGTAGCTGCCGTCCTCCTGGGGCACGGCGCGGGTGCGCACCTTGGAGAGGTCCGAGCCGGCCTGGGGCTCGGTGAGGTTCATGGTGCCGGTCCAGCTGCCCTCGATCAGCTTCGGCAGGTAGATCGCCCGCTGCTCGTCGCTGCCGTGGTGGGCCAGGGCCTCGATGGCGCCAGCGGTGAGCATGGGGCACAGGCCCAGCGCCATGTTGGCGCCGTGGAGCATCTCCTGGACCGAGCTTGCCACGACCTCGGGCAGACCCTGGCCACCCAGGGCCTCGGAGACGCCGATGCCGTTCCAGCCGCCCTCGGCGTAGGCCCGGTAAGCCTCACTAAAGCCGTCGGGGACGCTCACGCTTCCATCGTCGCGGCGGGTACAGCCCTGGCGGTCGCCGCTGGCGTTGAGCGGCGCCCATACCTCGCCCGCGAGCTTCGCCGCTTCCTCCAGCACGGCCTCCACCAAATCGGGGCTGGCCTCCTCGAAGCCGGGCAGCGAGAGCGAGCCGTAGTCGAGCAGCTCCTCCAGCACGAAGCGGAGATCACGGACGGGAGCGGCAAAGGGAATCATCGAAGCACCTCGGGGAAAATGATAACAGCGATAGTAGATTCACTACTTTTCGCCGACCATTAGCCCTAGGTCGTAGCCGCTCCTCCGGTCCTCTTGCGTCAGGCGCGCCCCGCGGCGGGCTCGATGCCCGGCAGCTCCTCCTGGGCAGGCTCGGTGCCCTCCTCGGCCTCTGCGAAGTAGGCAACATGCGCTTCGTCGGCCGGCGGCGGCCCCACCAGCGGCTCCGCCACCCCCACCTCGGGTACAACACCAGACAGGTCCTCCATATGCTCGTGCTCGATGGCGCCCTGCACCAGCTCCTCGGTCACCGCGAGCTCGGCGCCGGCGGCGGACATCGGCGTGCTGGGCGAGAACGGCGCCACCGGCACCGGCGCCGGACGCACGCTGCGCCGCCAGCCGAAGAAGGCCACCAGGAAGATGCCCATGGCGCCGAAGCTCCAGAACAGGCCGGCATCGCCGAGCAGGCTCATCACCGGCGAGACCAGCGGCGGGCTCACCGCCGAGCCGATGGCATTGATCAGCAGCAGGCCCTGGCTCATGCGCACCAGGGCGCCGGCCGGGGCGCGGTCGGCGGCGTGGCCCACCGCCACCGGATAGAGCGAGAAGATGCCGCCGCCGAGCAGGAACAGCAGCCCGGCCAGCGTCCAGGTGGTCATCGGCAGCCACAGCACCGCCGCGGAGATCAGGGAGCAGAAGGCCCCGATCAGGATCAGCACCAGCTGGCGGTCGTGGCGATCCGACCAGCGCCCCACCGGGTATTGCAGCAGCATGGCGCCGAGCACCATCACCGCCATCATCTGGCCGACCCGGTCGACCGACAGCCCGGTGCGCTGCAGGTAGAGTGGCAGCAGCGAGTAGGCGGCGGCCACCGCCAGCCCCGAGCCGAAGCTGCCCATCACCCCGGTGGGGGTCAGGGTGATCAGGCGGAGTGGCGAGAGCGGCTCGGCCTTCTCGATCAGCGGCGAGACCCGCGGGATCATCGCCATGGGCAGCACCGAGAGCGAGGCCAGCATGCCGATCACCATGAACGACGACGCCCCGCCCATCGCCTCGGTGACGCCCAGCAGCAGCTGGCCGAGCACCCCGGCGGCGTAGAGCGAGATCATGTAGAGCGCCAGCAACCGGCCGCGGACCCGGGCATCGCCGGAGGCCAGCAGCCAGCTCTCGATCACCAGGTAGACCCCCACCGTGGCCCAGCCGCCGACCAGGCGCAGGGCAAACCAGGCCCAGGGATGCTCCACCAGGCCCTGCAGCAGCACGGTGACCGCCACCAGCGAGGCGAAGCTGCCGTAGGCGCGGATATGGCCGATGCGCAGCAGCAGCCGGTCGTTGAGCATGGCGCCCAACGCCAGGCCGATGAAGTAGGCCGAGGAGACCCAGCCGATCACCACCGCCGATTCGCCGGCGGCGTCCAGGCGCAGGGTGATCACGGTGGCCAGGAAACCGTTGCCGATGCCGAGGATGAAGAGCCCCAGCAGGGGAGCGAGGGCCATGGCCAGAAGTTGCCGCGACATTGCATGCCTCACACGGGAAGGAGATAGAAGAGAAGGGTGGCAGATGCGCTGCGAAAGCGCCTGGCAGGCGGCATCGAGACGCCCTCGCCCGACATGCTGAGCGCGCGAATCATACGCCCGCTCGCCGGCGAGTCAATCGCTTTCCCGAGGCAGGCGCCGCTGCCAGCATTTTCTTCCGGCGTCGGGGCTGTGTTTCGGCAAGATCCTCCGCCGTCAGCCCCCCTTGTGCAGCAGCACCACGTCGGCGGCGGGAAACTCGACGCTCATCGAAAGCGACTCGGCCAGCCAGCGGAAGGTCGCCTCGCTGAAGAAGCTCACATGGGTGGGATCGAGGATATAGTGCCAGCGCGCGAAGGCGGCGTGGTCGGTGACCCGCTTGGTCATCAGCCCGAGCCAGCCACCGGGCCGCAGCAGGCCCGCCAGTCGGGTGAGCTCCTCACCCGGCGCGAACAGGTGCTCGGCAACCTCGGTGGCGGTGATAAAATCGTACTCGCCTTCCAGCACGCTCGCATCCGGCGCGAAGAAGGGGTCATAGATCGCCATGGGGTGGCCGGCCTCCTCGAACATCACCGACAGCGTCGGGCCCGGCCCGGCGCCGAAGTCGAGCCCAGATGTCCCGCGGGCGAGCCTGGCCTGCAGCGGGTCGAACAGCCGCGACAGGAAGCGCCGGTAGCCGGGGTCGTCCGGCGAGTTCTCGTGCCGGTCGTAGACCGCCCGCTCCTCCTCCGGGCCGAGCCGGAAGGCCGGCGGCACGAACACCAGCGCGCAGCGTCGGCAACAGTGGTACTCGCGACGCGCATCGCGGTGGTAGTGCGCCGTATCGGCGGATGCGCATAGCGGGCAGGTCGGCATCATCGTATCCTCTGTGGCAGAGTCATTTACGCTAGAACAATCCTTCAAGGAGAGACGAATGCTGTCAGGTCTGGACCATCTGGTCATTACCGTGACCGACATTTCCCGTGCCGTGGACTTCTACTCCCGGGTGCTGGGGCTGGAGGTGCGCTACCGCGATCGCGAACGCGTCGACCTGATCCTCGGCGACCTGGCCCTGCGCCTGCACTGGACCGCCACCGATATCGAGCCCCGCGCCGCCACCCCCACCCCCGGCAGCCTGGACCTGTGCCTGCGCAGCCTGCTGCCGCTGGACGAGGTGGCCCACCATCTGAAGGCGCTGGACGTGGAGATCGAGCTGGGACCGGTGCAACGCCAGGGCGCCAACGGCCAGATCGAGTCGCTCTACCTGCGCGACCCGGACGGCAACCTGCTCGAGATCAGCCGCCCGCTGCGCAACGCCCCCGAATCCGACAGCGCCGACTGAGGCCGGCGACGCTGGCATTGAGGCCCTCTCCGGGTATCATGGACCACCCGCTTTCCATACCGAACCAGGACGTTAGCCCACGCCATGAGCGACAACCTGCACAACGACCACGTGATCATCGAGTCTCCCGAGCCGGTCGACACCACCCTCCCCATGGTCATCTATGCCCTCTACCTGGCGAGCATCATCACCGGCGGGCTCACCGCCCTGGTGGGCGTGGTCATTGCCTACGTCTATCGCGGCAAGGGGCCTGAATGGCTCGACCAGCACTACCGCTACCAGGTACGCACCTTCTGGATCGGCCTGCTCTACTTCTGCCTCTCCGGGGTGCTGATGTTCGTGCTGGTGGGCTTCCTGCTGTGGCTGGTGGCCGTGGTATGGCTGGTGATCCGCTGCGTCAAGGGCTTCAAGGGGCTCCAGGAGAAGCGCTCCCCCGATAACGTGGACACCTGGCTGGTGTAACGGCATGGCCAAGGCTTCCTCCCGCACGAGCACCCTCATGGCCCGCGCCATCGAGACCCTTTGGCGCTCGCTGGCCGGTCGCCGGCTTGCCACCCTGTGGCGCCTCGCCCGGCTGATCGGCCCGCTGGTGCATCGGTTCAGCCGTCGCGAGCGGGAGGTCACCGGGACCAACCTGGCTCAGGTCTACCCGGGCGGCGACGCTGCCGATCGACGCCGCCTCGCCGGCGAGAGCCTGACCCACTCCGCCGCCACCATGCTGGAGATCGGCTTCGCCTGGATGGGCGAGCCCGCTCGGGTCGAGGCCTCGATACTCGCCGTGCACGGCCGCGAACTGCTCGACGAGGCGCGTGCCGAGGGGCGCGGGGTCATCGTTCTCGCCCCCCACTTCGGCAACTGGGAGGTGCTCAACTTCTGGCTCTCCAGCCACTTCCCCTTCACCGCCATGTACGAACCGCCCAAGATCGCCGAGCTCGACGCCGTGACCCGCGCCGGTCGCGAGCGCATGGGGGCGAGCCTGGTGCCCACCAATCCGCGCGGCGTGGCCGCCCTGCTCAAGGCGCTCAAGCGCAGCGAGGCGATCGGCATCCTGCCCGACCAGGAGCCGAACTGGGGCAGCGGCGTCTTCGCCCCCTTCTTCGGCCGCCTCGCCTACACCGCCACCCTGCTGCCCAAACTCGTCGCCCGCACCGAGGCCCGGGTGGTCACCGGGGTGGCCAGGCGCCTCCCCGGCCGGGGCTTCGAGATCCACTTCCTGCCCGCCGACGAGCGCGTCTATCAAGCAGACGAGGTCGAGTCGGCCACCGGGGTCAACGCCTGCGTGGAGGCCGCCATCGCCCTGGACCCGGCCCAGTACCAGTGGGAGTACAAGCGCTACCGCAAGGTGATTCAGGAGCAGGAAGGCCATCCCGAGCATCGCCGCTTCAGGATCTACTGACCCCTGCACCGCCTACGGGCCAGGGCGGACCGGCGCCAACTCGGTTCACTCCCGCCCGTAGCGATCGTCCAGGCGCACGATGTCGTCCTCGCCGAGGTAGCTGCCGGACTGCACCTCGATCAGCTCCAGGGGGATCAGCCCGGGGTTCTCCAGGCAGTGCACCCGCCCCACGGGAATGAAGGTCGACTCGTTCTCCCCCACCAGGAAGGTCGTCTCGTCCAGGGTCACCCGGGCGGTGCCCCGCACCACCACCCAGTGCTCGGCGCGATGGTGGTGGAGCTGGCGCGACAGTCGTGCGCCGGGACGCACCGTGATGTGCTTGACCTGATGGCGCGTGCCGGCGTCCACCGTGGCGTAGTGCCCCCAGGGGCGGAACACCGTGGCGGCCTGGCGGGCCTCCGCGCGACCGTCGGCCTCGAGGCGCGCCACCAGTCCACGCAGCGCCTGGCTGCTGGCGCGGTCGGCCACCAGCACCGCGTCATCGGTCTCCACGATCACAAGGTCTCTCACCCCCAGGGTCGCCACCAGCCGCGACTCGGCATGCACCAGGAGCCCCTGGCTCGCCTCGCAGAGGACATCGCCGTGCAGCGCATTATGGTGGTCGTCATGGGGCAGCACCTCCCACAGCGCCTGCCAGGAGCCGATGTCGCTCCATCCGGCGGCGAGCGGCACCATGGCCGCCCGGTCGGTGCGCTCCATCACCGCCACGTCGAGGGAATCGGCCGGGCAGGCCAGGAAGGCGTCTCGGCCGGGGCGCAGGAAGTCCAGGTCGACGACGGCCCCCGCCAGGGCCTCGCGGCAGGCCGCGAGGATCGCCGGGGCATGGCGGGCCAGCGCCGCCAGGGCGTCCGCCGGGCGCAGCACGAAGATGCCGCTGTTCCAGTAGTGGTCGCCGGCGGCCAGGAAGGCCGCGGCGCGCTCGGCGCAGGGCTTCTCCACGAAGCGCGCCACCGCGAAGCCCCCGCCGCCCAGGGGGTTGCCGGCTTGGAGGTAGCCGAAGCCGGTCTCGGCACGGGTCGGAACCACGCCGAAGGTGACCAGGTGCCCGCGCGCGGCCAGGCGGGCGGCGCTCACCACCGCATCGCGGAAGGCGGCCTCGTCGCCCAGGTGGTGGTCCGAGGGCAGTACCAGCAGCGGCCCCTCGTGCCCCTCGCGCTCGGCCAACAGCGCCGCCAAGGCGACCGCCGGCGCCGTGCCGCGCCCTTCGGGCTCGAGCAGCAGCGTCGCCTCCCCCACCCCGGCCTGGCGCAGTTGTTCGGCGGCCAGGAAGCGATGCGCCTCGTGGCAGACGACGATGGGAGGGCCAACCGGCAGCCCCTCGAGCCTGGCCAGGGTGCAGGCCAGCAGGCTGCGCGCCTCCTCCAGGGAGAGGAACTGCTTGGGCCGCGCCCGGCGCGACAGCGGCCAGAGCCGCACGCCGCTGCCGCCGGCCAGGATCACGGGGGTCATCATGGGCCAAAGTCCTCGTGCAGCCAGCCGCGCAGGGCCTCGAGTCCGGCCAGCGGCACCCGGGTGCCGGGGTGCATGCCGGGCACGAAGCCGCGGGACAGGAAGGGCTCGACCAGGGCGGCGTCGCCACTGATCACGTGGACCGGCACCCCGTAGCCGGCCCCCTCGCCGACAATCAGCGGCGCCGGCTGATGGTCGCCGAGCAGGACCAGCAGGGTGTCATCGTCGACGAAGGCCTCCGCCCAGCGGGTGCTTGCACCGACAGCGTAGTCGACCGCCAGGGCGTAGTGCTCGCGCACCTGCGCCAGGTCCTGCCACAGCGCGTCGGGGGCGGGGCCGGCATCGGCCCAGCGCTGGAAGATACTGCCGTCGCCCACCGCCTTCCAGTCGTCCAGCAGCGGCAGAATCGGCGTCCACGGGGCATGGCTCGAGATCAGCGCCACCTGGGCGAACAGCGGGGCCTCGGCCGGCCGGCGCAGGCGACGCTCCAGGTAATTCAGGGTGAACTGGTCCGGCATGGTCACCCAGTTCAGCGGCGGGCCGGCGTAGTCGATATCCGCCGCGGCATGGATCGCGTCGAAACCGTAGGCCTCGCCCTCGGGCCAGGCCAGAGTGATGGCGGGCATCAGGGCCAGGCTGTGATGCCCGGTGGCGCGCAGGTCGTCCACCAGGGTCGACCGGTCGCTGTCCAGCATCAGGCGGTACCAGAGCGAGTTATCGATGGCGAGCCCGCCCAGCACGCTGGCGTGGGCGAGCCAGGACTGGCCGCCACGGATGGGGGACGCCAGCACCCCGCTGGCCACCGTGAGCCCGGCGCCGGCCAGGCGCTGGGTAGCCTCGACGAGCCGCGGCCCCACCACCTCGGCGAAGGGGTCGTCGAACAGCGCCGAGGCACCGTAGGACTCCACGAACACCAGCAGCAGGTCGCGTCCGGCCAGCCCAGGCAGCGGCGTGGTCTGGCCGGAGGTGGCATCCAGACGCGCGGCGAAGTCGCGGCGGGCGCGCTGGGTTGCCACCAGTTGCTCGGCCTGGAAGCGCAGGGTGTCCATGGCCGGCGCCCGGGCCACCGGCAGCCAGCGCTGGTGATGCCACTGGGCGGCCAGCAGGGCGAGGCTCGCCGCCAGCGCCAGCCCCGCCAGCCCGCGGCCAAGCGCACCCGGCGAGACACCATGGACGAGGCGCATCCCGCGGTTCAGCCCCCAGCCGCCGAGACCGACCAGCGCCACGGCCAGCGCCACCGTAACCCAGGCCAGGAGGCCACCCAGGTTGCCCTCCAGCAGGTGGAGCACCGAGCGCAGCAGCGGCAGGTCCAGGGTAAGGTTGAGCGGGCGCCCGAAGGCCAGGTGGGTGGCCGCGTCCCCGAGCCCGGCGAGCAGCGCCACCAGCACCGCCAGGGTCAGCGGCGGGCGCAGCCAGCGAAGCCGCCCGGCCGGCAGCAGCACCAGCAGGGCCACCACCAGCACCGCCTCCAGGGCCACCCAGCGGGTGTCGATCGCCCCGAAGCGCACCCACAGGGGCACCAGCAGCAGCACATTGAGCAGGACGGCGAGGCCCAGCAGACGCGGCATCGAAGGTGGCTCCTGGGGGCGGGTGAAGGGGAACGGACCTCCTGACTCAGGGTAGTCCATGGCATGTCATGTACTTATCATCCATTATGTACAAGACTTGTAACACAATGAAGCGCAGCGGTGCCACGTGCAGGATCCGCCAACCGTGACGACACTGAGTCAGGAACCCCGGGAGAGACGCGCCATGCCCCCGAGACCCATCGCCGGCCTGGTCACCGGCCTCGCCTTGCTGCTGGTGGCGGCACCTCCTGCCGCCGCCACCGCCCCCGAGGAGGTCGAGACCCTCTTCGAGAGTGTCACCGACAGGGCCGAGGCGCTGGCCGCCCGTGCCTTTGACCCCGGCACCGGGGCGCTGCCCGAGGCACTGCGCGATTTGGACTACGATACCTATCGCCAGATCCGCTTCCGCCCCGAGGCGGCTCTGTGGCGCGACGCCGGACTCTTCACGGTGCAGCTCTTCCACACCGGCTTCCTGTTCGATGCCCCGGTGCAGCTCAACACGGTGGAGGATGGTACGGTGACCACGCTCGACTTCGACTCCAGCCGCTTCCGCTACGACGACGCCGCCGCCGGGCTGGCGCGGCAGGACCTCGCCGGCGCCGGCCACGCCGGCTTCCGGCTGCACTTCCCCCTCAACCGCGCCGCGGTCCAAGATGAGTTCGCCGTCTTCCTCGGCGCCTCCTACTTCCGCCTGGTGGGGCGCGGCCAGGGCTACGGCCTCTCCGCCCGCGGGCTGGCCATCGACACCGCCCGGCCCCGTGGCGAGGAGTTCCCGGCCTTCCGCGAGTTCTGGCTGGTCCGCCCGGCCCCCGAGGCGACCCGCATGACGGTGCTGGCCCTGCTCGACAGCCCCTCGCTGGCCGGCGCCTACCGCTTCGACATCGCCCCGGGACGCGATATCGAGGTCGAGGTGACCGCCCGGCTCTTCGCCCGCCGCGACGTGGAGACCCTGGGCATCGCCCCCCTGACCAGCATGTTCGCCCACGGCGACACCACCCCGCGCGACGTGGATGACCACCGCCCGGCGGTGCACGACTCCGACGGCCTGCTGGTGCTCACCGGTGGGAAGGAGTGGATCTGGCGGCCGCTCACCAACCCGCAGGCGCTGCGCGTCTCGGCGCTGCTCGACCGCGACCCCGGGGGCTTCGGGCTGGTGCAGCGGGCCCGCGACTTCGCCCACTACCTGGACCTGGAGGCCCGCTACGAGCGGCGTCCCAGCCAGTGGGTAGCGCCCCTCGAACCCTGGGGCCCGGGTCGCGTGCAGCTGGTGGAGATTCCCGCCCCGGACGAGACCCACGACAACATCGTCGCCTTCTGGGTGAGCGACACCCCGCTGCGTGCCGGCGAGGCGCGCGAGCTGCGCTACCGCACCCACACCTTCGTCGCCGAGCCGGCCGGGATCGCGCCGGCCCGGGTCCTGCGTACCCGCCAGGGCTGGGGCGGCGTGCCCGGCGACCCCGACCCGCCGCCACGCAGCCGCCGCCACTTCCTGGTCGACTTCGCCGGCGGGGAACTCGAGGGGCTGGCCGCCGACCAGCCGGTGACGGCCGAGCTCACCGCGAGCCGCGGCACGGTCCACCACCTGCAGGCACGCCCCCTGCCGGAGGGACGTGGCTGGCGCGCTTCCTTCCGCCTCGACCCCGAGGGCGACGCCCCCAGCGACCTGCGCCTGCGACTGAGCCTGCACGGCGAGGTGATCAGCGAGACCTGGAACCATGTCTGGCACCCCGACGAACGGCGCTAGCCTCGCCCTGGGGCGCGGACGCGCCGCCGCCGGGCGGCTGCCGGGGCTGGCCGTACGCCGGCTTCTGCTGGCCGCCCTGGTGGGGCTGACCACCCTGGCCGGGGCGGGGCTGATGGCCCAGGTGCTGTGGCTGGACGGCTTCACCCCCCTGCGCGTGGCGATCCTGGCCCTCTTCACTCTCACCTTCGCCTGGATCGCCGTGGGCTTCTGGACCGCCCTGGCCGGCTGCCTGCTGCTGCTGGCCGACCGCGACCCCCTGACACTCAAGCGTCGCCCGCGGGTCGCCGACGAGGCTCGGCTGCCGATCACCCGGCACACCGTGCTGGCCATGCCGATCCACAACGAATCGCCCGAGCAGGTGATCGCGGCCCTCGCGGCCACCGCCGAGTCGCTGATCGCCACCGGCGAGGCGCGCCACTTCACGCTCTTCGTACTCAGCGATACCACCGACCCCGCCATCGCCGCGGCGGAGGCACAGGCCATCGCCGGGCTGCAGGCTTGCCTCGAGGGCCGCCTGACCCTGCACTACCGGCGCCGCGACAGCAACGCCGGGCGCAAGGCAGGCAACCTCGCCGAGTTCTGTCGGCGATGGGGCGCGGCCTTCGACTTCCTGGTAGTGCTCGACGCCGACAGCCGCCTGGCAGGCGAGACCGTGCTGGGACTGGTGCGCGCCCTGCAGGCCCGCCCCCGGGTCGCGCTGATCCAGACGGTGCCGCTGCCGGTGCGCCAAGTCACCCTGTTCGGTCGCCTCTCGCAGTTCGCCGCCAGCCTCTACGCCCCCATGCTGGCCGCCGGCCAGGGCGCCTGGCAGGGCGACGCCGCCAACTACTGGGGGCACAACGCCATTCTGCGCCTGCACGCCTTCATGGACCACGCCGGCCTGCCGCGCCTGCCCGGCCGCCCGCCGCTGGGCGGCGAGATCCTCAGCCACGACTTCGTGGAGGCCGCCCTGCTGCGCCGCGCCGGCTGGGAGGTGGAGCTCGAGACGCGCCTGCCGGGCAGCTTCGAGGAGATGCCCGGCAACCTGCTCGACTACGCCCGGCGCGACCGCCGCTGGACCCAGGGCAACCTGCAGCACCTGCGCCTGCTGGGGGCACCCGGCCTGCATGCCATGAGCCGGCTGCACTTCCTGCTGGGCGCCATGGCCTTCGTCTCCTCGCTGCTGTGGCTCGCCATCCTGCTCGCCGGCAGCCTGGACGCGGCGCTACTCGCCCAGCGCGAGCCCGCCTACTTCACCGCCGGCGAGCAGCTCTTCCCGCTCTGGCCCCGGGCCCGGCCGGAGCTGATCACCGCCCTGCTGGCACTGACCGCCAGCCTGCTGTTGCTCCCCAAGGGGCTCGGCCTGCTGCTCGCCCTGGGGCGGCGTGCCGCCGCCTACGGCGGACGGGTGCGCCTGGTCGCCGGCGCCCTGCTGGAGGCGGTCGCCGCCATCCTGCTGGCGCCCATCATGATGGCCTTCCACAGCGCCTTCGTGCTCGGCGTGCTCACCGGCACCAACGTCGATTGGGGAGCCCAGCCGCGCGAGGGGCGCGCCGTGCCCTGGCGCGCCGCGCTGCGACACGCCGCACCCTTCGCCCTGCTCGGCGCGCTGTGGGTCGCCCTCGTCCAGTGGCAGGCACCGCTGCTCCTCGCCTGGCTGGCGCCGGTCTGGGTGGGCCTGCTCCTGGCGCCGCTGCTGGTACGCGTTAGCGGCAGCCACCGCGCCGCCGCCTGGCTGGACCGCCTCGGCCTGCTGCGCACGCCGGAGTCCCGGACCCATGTGGGGCTGCTGGAAGCACGTCGTGACCTCAACGACGGCGACGCAGCCGAAGCCGAGACAGCGGCCCTTCGGCCAACGCCCCCCGAGTGCCCCGGGGAGATGCCCACCCAGTCCCTTCACAAGGAACCTCGATGACGGCACTTCTCTCCCCGGCTCGTCTGCGCCAGGGCCTCGGCCTCGCCCGTTCACTGTTCATCTACTGGCGGCCGGGGCGCCAGCGTGGGCTGCGCCGCCTCTATGCCGACTTCATCGGCCCCGGCGACCTGGCCTTCGACATCGGCGCCCACCTGGGCGACCGCACCGCGGCCTTCCAGGCCCTGGGGGCCCGGGTGGTGGCCCTGGAGCCCCAGCCCGGCCCCTTCCGCTGGCTGGCCCGGCTGGTAGGTGGCCGCCCCGGCGTCACCCTGTTGCCCCTCGCCGCGGGGGCGGCCCCCGGCGAGGCACGCCTCGCGGTGAGCGAGGCCAACCCCACGGTCTCCACCCTGGCCCACGAGTGGCGCACCACCATCGGGGCGCACAACCCGGGCTTCCGCGAGGTACGCTGGGAGGGCCAGCATCGCGTGACCCTGACCACCCTCGACGCGCTGATCGCCGAGCATGGTGTGCCGCGCTTCTGCAAGATCGACGTGGAAGGGTACGAGGCCGAGGTGCTGACGGGGCTCTCCACGCCGCTTCCGGGCGTCTCGGTAGAGTTCGTGGCCGGCGCCCTGGGGGTGGCCGAGCGCTGCGTGACACGCCTGGCCGCGCTGGGCGACTATCGCTTCAACGCCATCGAGGGGGAACGCCGGGCGTTCCGCTGGGCCGAGTGGCGCGACGCCGAGGCCACCCTCGCCTGGCTCGCCGGGGGCGCCGACGGCCTCGCCTCCGGCGACCTCTACGCGCGGCTGGCCGCGCCCCATGACACCGCCGACGCCAACCGGGAGCCCCCTGAATGAAAGACGACGCTACCCTGCCGGACTTCCCCCGCTGGCAGGCGCTGACCACGCCGGAGCTCGCCGCCCTGCCCGAAGAGAGCGTGGCGGTGATGGCGCTCGGCGCCATCGAGCAGCACGGCGCCCACCTGCCGCTCTCCACCGACCTCGACATCGCCGAGGGGCTGCTGGCAGCCGCCCTGGCGCGGCTGCCCGCGGGCTTCCCGCTGGTGCAGCTGCCCGCCCTGGCGGTGGGCGCCAGCGACGAGCACCTCGCCTTCCCCGGCACGCTGAGCCTCCCGCCGGAGCTGGCCATCGCCACCCTGGAGGCCCACGGCGAGGCGGTGGCCCGGGCCGGCTTCCAGCGCCTGGTGTGGCTCAATGCCCACGGCGGCAACAAGGCGGTCATGGACCTGGCCGCCCTGCGGCTGCGTCGCCGCCACGGCCTGCTGGTGGTCAAGGTCCACTACACGCGCATGCCGCTGCCGGAGGGGCTGCCCGAGGCCGCGCTGCCTGCCGAGGAAATTCGCCATGGGCTGCATGGCGGGGCGCTGGAGACCGCCCTGATGCGCCACCTTGCGCCGGGGAAGGTGCGCCTCGAGGCGCTGAGCGCCTCCATCTCCCGGGGGCAGGCCATGGCCGAGGAGGGCCAGCTGCTGGGGCCCGAGGGCGAGGCGGCCTTCGCCTGGCTGGCCGAGGACCTGCATCCCGGAGGCGTGGTCGGCAACGCCCCGCTGGGGACGGCAGCGCTGGGCGAACGCCTGGTGGCGCACTACGCCGAACGCATCGTCCGTATCCTGCAGGAGACCCGGGCCATGCGCCTCGAGAGGGTCCACGGCGGGCCCTGACGCCCTCGCCCAGCAGTAGCTGACCAGAAGCGCTTGTCCACCGACAAGATCAGGACCGAATCCGTCGTCGAAGGCGCCGAAAATCACGAGTATGCCGGGACCTTCGCACGCCGATGGCGGCTCGCCACACCTCACACCGTTAACGCACGGTGGCGGGTAATCCGTTACCCTCTGTGACATATCCAGGGGGGAAATGGGATGGCCGGCATGCTGCCAGGACGAGACCCAGAGTTCACCCGGCCGCGGCTGCTGTTCCGTCGGTGTGTGGAAAGCGGGCAAGCCTTCATCATCTGGTGGCTGGCGGCGCTTTGGGTCAGCCTGATGTTTCCTGCCATGTCGGACACCCTGCCCATTTCGCCGCTTTGGGTGGCCAATGCACTGGCCTATGGCAGCGTACTTGCCCGCGGCATCCGCCTGGTGCCGGCCTTCGCCCTGGCGGCGCTGCTCTGGAACATCGCCCGGGGCGACGACCTCGTCGGCATCCTGGTGGGCACCGGCGGCTTCCTCGTGGTGATGCTGTTCGTGGCCGGTTTCTCTCGCTGGCTGCAGCACCACATCGAGCAGGACCATGCCCGTCGCCTGCTGCGGGTGCCGATCATCGCGACACTCAGCGCCTGTCTCTTCACCGCCCTGGGTGTCTGGCAATTCGCCCATGGCATCCCCAGCGGCGAGCTGTTGACCGGTCTCTGGCTCTCCGAGGTCACCTCGGTGCTTCTCTTCACACCCCTCGCCCAGCAGTGGATGGAGGGCCGTGGTCATCCGCTGCGCGGCCGCCATGGCCTGCGTCCGCTCGGATTGGCCCTGGCCGCCTGGAGCCTGGTAGCCACCTTGGTTCTGGTCGCCCTGTGGCTGTTCGGGAACAGCGAGGAGGTTCCCCAGCGCTGGTTGCCTTACCTGGCCCTGACCATCCCTATCCTGGCGGTCTACCTGCTGCCCGGCGGCCTGCCCAGGCTGGTGGTCCCCATCTTCGTGCTCGCCTGGACAGCCGTCGACCTGCGTCTATACACCGTCGCGGGTGGCATTCTCGACGAGCCGGCGATGCTCAATGGCCAGATGATCATCTTCACGGCCACCCTGATCGGCTTCCTGGCCATTGAGTCGGTGCACTCCTATGACCTCGCCAATCGCCAGCTGGACGCGGCTCGCCTGCATGATGGCCTGACCGGGCTCTATAACGACCTGGGGCTGACCGAGCAGCTGCGACATCGAAGGGAGGGAGATGCCGCCCCATCACTGCATGCCCTAATCGGTGTCCAGGTCCCCGATATCGATGACCTCGCTACCCTGACCGGCCTTGATGAGGCCCACGGCATCGAACGCCGAATCACCGAGACGATTCGCCACTGCGTGTGTTCACGGGAAGGAATGGGGGCCAGGCTACAACCGGGGCTCTTCGCGCTACTCATCCCGATAAAGCCACAGGGCACCGCCCCGGCATCCTTGGCCGAACGCCTCTGCGATGACCTGCAAGCTGCCGAGAATGCCGGCCGGCTTCCAGTCGCGCGTCTCGGGCTTCGCGTCGCACTGATCGAAGGAATCATGCCGGCACATCGAGGGCATTTGACCTCCCTCCTGCTGATGGCCTGTCAGCGGGCCGGCAAGCAGGAAAGGGAACGCTTCTACCATCATAAAGACGCCCCAAACCTGCTCATCGACAGCCACCGCGATGCCCTGGACTGGGCAGGGCGGCTGCGCGATGCCCTGGCGGGGAATACCGCCCATGGCGACTTCGACCTCTTTGCCCAACCCATCCTCCAGCATGACCTTCCGGAGATCCACCGCGCCGAGATACTGATCCGCTGG
Source organism: Halomonas sp. SSL-5 (assembly GCF_030708455.1). Lineage (GTDB taxonomy): Bacteria > Pseudomonadota > Gammaproteobacteria > Pseudomonadales > Halomonadaceae > Halomonas. The sequence continues at coordinate 113,726 of NZ_JAUYWF010000008.1, read as the reverse complement.
CGCCTGCCCGATGGCAGCCTGATGGGCCCCGATACTTTTCTGGGCATCGCCGAAAACTTCGGCCTGATGCCCCGCATCGATGAATGGGTACTGGGTCGCGCCCTGTCTCTCGTGGCCGACCATCCAGCCAGGCAACACCTGACCGAGATCGCCATCAACCTGTCGGGCAGCTCCCTGGAAAATGCGTCCTTTCCGGACACCCTGGCAACGCTGCTCGACCGCCACGACTGGCCTCCGAATCAGCTCTGCCTGGAGATCACCGAAACGATGCTCATCCAGGACACCCACCTCGCGCGGCACAACGTGCAGGCCATCCATGATCTGGGTGTCAGGCTGGCCATCGATGATTTTGGCACCGGACACGCGACCTTTGCCTACCTGAAGCAGTATCCCGTGGAAGAGCTGAAGATCGATGGCAGCTTCATCCGCGACATCACCACCTCGGCGTTCGACCGAGAGGTGGTACGTACTACCTGCGCCCTGGCCGAGCTGCTCGATGCGCGAGTAGTCGCGGAATTCGTGGAAACCCAGGCACAACAGGACGCGCTGGCTGACCTCGGTGTCGGTTACCTGCAAGGCTACGCCATCGCTCATCCCATGCCGTTGATCACCTACCTGGATAGCCTGTGACGCCTCGCTGTCTCGCCAGATGACGCCTCAGCGCCGCGTCCGGAACACCTCGTCGAGCAGATGGCCGGCACGCTCGGCCTTGGCGCTGAGGTAGCGGTGGTTGTGGTCATTGAGGGAGCCGTAGAGCGCCTGGCGCTCCACCACCTCGATGCCGCCCCGGGCCAGGGCCGCCATCTTCAGGGGGTTGTTGGTCATCAGCTGCACCCGGCGGATGCCCAGGGCGTCCAGCATGTCCACCGCCACCCCGTAGCGGCGCTCGTCCTCGCCGAAGCCGAGCACCTGGTCGGCGTCCAGGGTATCGAGCCCCGCGTCCTGTAGGGTGTAGGCGCGCAGCTTGTTGGCCAGGCCGATCCCGCGTCCCTCCTGGGCCAGGTAAAGCAGCACCCCGCCGCCCAGCGCCTCGATCTCGGCCACGGCATTGCGCAGCTGCTCGCCGCAGTCGCAGCGCAGGCTGCCGAACAGGTCGCCGGTCAGGCAGGCGGAGTGCAGGCGCAGGGGAACCGCCGCGGATGCCGCGAGTGACGGGTCGCCGATCACCACCGCCACGTGCTCGCGCAGCCCGTCGGGCTCGCGGAAGAGGATGAAACGGCAGTCGTCGGCGTCGACCAGGGGGATGCGCGCCTCGCTGACCCGGAGCAGCATCCCCGGGGTCCCCTCCAGGCAGCGCGCGGCCTGGGCCGCCTCCACCGCCAGCAGGGAACCGTCGGCGCGGGCCGCCGCGATCGCCTCGCGCCGCGTCGCCGCGACCCGCGCCACCAGCGCGGCGGGAATCAACAGCGCCCGACGCATCAGCGCCAGGGCGGCCAGGTCCCCGGGGCCGGCCGCCTCGAGGGCGGCCCGGCACGTCGCCAGCCCCGCGCGCCCGAGTTGCGCGGCGGGCGAGGCCGCGTAGGCCAGGGCCGCCAGGCGGGAGGCGGCGACATCCTCGGGCAGCGGCAGCCGGGCCGCCTCCTCCGGCGCCTCGGCGCCCAGGGCCGCCAGCCGATGACGACTCAGCACCAGCGCCGGCGCGCCCCCGGAAAGCTCGCCGAGCCGCGCGGCCGCCGCCTCGGCGTCCCCCTCCACGGCCTGGACCAGCACCCAGTCGTCGCCGTCGGCGACCAGCACCGGCAGCCCGCGTCGCAGATCGAAGATGGCCCGTTCAACCTGATGCATCGCTTTCTCCTGATGATGGCGCCGCGCCTGGCGTCGCCACGGCATAGTGCGCATGATGGGGGTCGATCCGCCGACAGGAGGCGCCATGGACGCCCGCGACGCGCTGCTCTCCCCCGACGAGGCCTGGCAGGCCCTGCTGCGGGCCGCCCATCCCGGCGGCGACGGCGCCCCGGTGGCCGGCCTGCACCTTGCCCCGACCGGCTGGCAGGCCGAGCGGCCCGTCTCGCCCGAGGCCCGCGAGCTGCTGGAGTGCCTCGCCCCGCTCGCGACCCGCCCCGGGCGACTGGCCATCGCCCAGCTCGGCCAGAGCCTCGACGGGCGCATCGCCACCGAGAGCGGCCACTCCCACTACGTCAACGGGCCACAGAGCCTGGTGCACCTGCACCGCCTGCGCGCCCTGGTGGATGCCGTGGTGGTGGGCGCCGGCACCGTGGAGGCCGACGACCCCCAGCTCACGGTGCGCCATGTCGGCGGCCCCCAGCCGGTGCGGGTGCTGCTCGACCCCCGCGGCCGGGTGGCGCCGGGGCGTCGTGTGCTGCGGGACCCGGAAGCGCCCACCCTGCACCTGCATGGCGAGGGGGCGTGCCCGGCAGGTTCGGCGGCGGCCCACGTGACGCGCCTGGCGCTGCCGCTCACCGGCGGCGGCTTCGCCCCGGCGGCGCTGCTGGAGGCGCTGGCCGACCAGGGCCTCGAGCGCGTGCTGATCGAGGGCGGCGGCGTAACGGTGTCGCGTTTCCTGGAGGCCGGCGTGCTGCATCGGCTGCACCTGCTGATGGCGCCGCTGCTGATCGGCTCGGGCCGGCCGGGGCTCTCGATGACGCCCATCGCCACCCTCGCCGAGGCGCGCCGCCCCGCCTCCCGCACCTTCCGCTGCGGCGACGACACCCTCTTCGACCTCGACCTTGAGGCGCCCGCCGCCTGAGCCACCGGGGGCGTCACCGGCGCGCCCCCGTGCGGTGCCGGCAAGACGCTGCAGCAGCACCAGGGCCCCGGGCAGGCTCGCCACCAGCACCACGACCCCATAGGCCAGCGAGACCGCCACCCCCTGGGCTGGCGGCAGGCCGGCCAGCCCCCAGACCAGGGCCGCGGCGCCCTCGCGCACGCCCCAGCCGGCGACCGAGAGCGGAATCAGCATCGCCAGCAGCACCGGCGGCACCAGCGCCAGCAGGGTGGCCAGCGGCAGGCTGACACCGATCGCCCGGGCGGCGCAGACGAACACCAGGGCGTAGCTCACCACCACCAGCAGCGACCCGCCGAGCTGCTTCGGCCACACCGAGGCGGCCAGCAGACTGCGCCGCAGGTCGCCGCCGAGGCCAGCCAGCGCCGCCGGCGGGTGCCGGGCGAACCGCCAGCCCAGCACCACCAGCAGCAGCACGGCGGCGCCCACGGCCGGGAGCCACCCCGAGGCGGCCACCCCGGCGGCGGCGCGCGCCATCAGCTCATGCCAGAGCGGCGAGGCGACCAGCACCACGACGCACAACAGCGCCATTGCCAGCTGACCGGAGGCACGCTCGATGATCACCGCCCGCCAGGCACCGCCGCGGCGGCCGCTGGTGCGGGCGTGACGCCAGGCCCGGGTGGCATCCCCCGCGACCCCGCCCGGCAGCACCTGGTTGAGGAACAGCGCCAGGGCGTACTCGGCCAGCGCCCGACGAATGCCCAGAGAGAGCCCCAGCAGGCGGGCGGTGAGCCGCCAGCGCCAGGCGCTGAGAAAAAGCGGTGGCAGGGTCAGCGCGAGGGCGAGCAGGGCCCAGCCCGGCGACAGCCGCTGCACCTCGGCGAGCAGCGCCGCCGGCTCGAGCCAGGCGACGAGCCCGATAAGCATCGCCAACCCCGCCAGCGGCCGCAGCAGGCGACCCGGCAGTTGCCGCAGCAGGGCCACCCTCAGGCGCCCCCGGTCGGCAGCGGCGGCAGGGCCAGCAGGTCGCGATGGCCCACGCTGAGGCCGAGCTCGCCCGCGGCGAGACCCGCCAGACGACGTTGCCGCCAGCGCGCGAGCCGCCCGCCCTCCTCCGGGGCCTGCTCGAGGGCGGCGTCGTGCCAGCCGTGCACCAGCCGCTCGGCCAGCGGCAGCCACTCTGGGTCGCCGGCGGCCACATGCCAGGGAGTGGTCGCGCTCTCCACGCGATACCCCGCCGCGGCCATGGCCGCAGCCAGCACCGCGGGGGCGTCACCGCCCAGCGCCGGGCCGAGCCCCTTGTCGCGACGCTGGTGGGCCTGGAAGAGCGCGCGCACCGCCCGGTCCTCGTCGTCCTCGATTCGCTCGCCCGCCGCGTCGAGGAAGGCCCAGTCACCGTCCACGCTGAGGCTGAACAGCAGCGCCTGGTGGCGGGCCACCGCGGCCGCCACCAGCGCCTCGGCCCAGTCGCGGGTGACCAGGTCGAACAGCGCCGAGGCCACCACCAGGTCGGCGCGCGCCAGCAGGGCCTCATCCAGCGGGGCGAGGTCGCGGCACTGGGTTGCCACCCGGGGGCGCGCCCCGTCGGGGTCGCGCAGGGTCGCCGCCTGGCGCCGCGCCAGCGACAGCAGCGCCGGGTCGTGGTCGACCAGCCGCCAGCGCTGGGGGCCCGGCAATCGCGATGCCAGGAAGCGCAGGTTGCTGCCGCTGCCGCTGCCCAGGTCGACGATGCCGACGGGGCCGCCATGGGCGTGCGTCCGCGCGGCGAGCCAGCCGGCGGCCAGCCCGGTGAGGCAGTGGCTGCGCGAGCGGGCATCCAGGACCTCGCGGCTGGCGAGCCAGTCGGCGGCGAAGCGCTCGCGGGGCACGGCGGCGGGCGGGGCGGCAGTTTTCAGGGCCGCTTCGGGGGCGTTCATGGCGAGCTCTCCTCGTCGGGGCGGGTGTCCTCGGCTCGGGTATCACGGGAGTGGCTGGCCGGCCCCTCCAGGGCGGCCAGGAAGCGGTCGCCGGCCTGGTGCCAGTCGGCCAGCCCGCTGCGCGCCTGACGCGCGCCGCGGCGCAGCCGCCGGCGGAGCCCGGCGTCGTCCAGCCAGGCGGCCAGCGCCTCGGCGAGTGCCGGCGCATCGTCGGGAGGCACGGCGAGACCGGCCTCCGGCGGCAGGGTGTCGACCAGGGCGCCGCCGGTGGTGGTGAGCACCGGCAGGCCTCGGGCCAGCGCCTCGGTGACCACCATGCCGTAACCCTCGTAGCGCGAGGGCAGCACGAAGAGCTCGGCGCGATGGTAGGCCGCGGCCAGGCCGGCGGCGTCGCGCTCCCCAGCCCAGACGATATGGCCAGCGAGGCCGTGATGCTGCGCCGCCTCGACCAGCCGCGCGGCGTGGTCGGGGTCGCGCTGGTGGCTGCCGACCACCTCCAGGCGCCAGTCGCGGCGTGACAGGCCGGCCAGCGCCTCGAGCAGCACGTCGTGGCCCTTGCGCGGGATCAGGGTCGCCACGCAGAGCAGGCGCCGTGGTCCGAGGGTCTCCAGATCCAGGGCGCTGGCCGCCAGGGGCGCGGGGTCGACCCCGGGCTCCACCACCTGCACCCGTTCGGGGGCCACGCCGTGGCGCCCGAGGCCCCGGGCGGTGAAGGTGCTGGTGACGATCACCCGGCGCGCCAGGGCCAGCGCCCGGGATTCGCTGTCGAGCAGGCGGCGGCGGGTCGCCGCGGGCAGGCCGCTCTCGTCGGCCAGCGGATGGTGGACCAGGGCGACGATCGCCAGGCGGTCGGCATGAGGGGCGACCACCTCGGGCAGCCCACCCATGGCCAGGCCATCGATCACCACCCGGGCGCCATCGGGCAGCGCGGCGAGAGCCTCGGCCATGCTCGCCCGGGCGCGCGCGTCGGGCTCGGGGAAGCGCCCCGCCAGCCCCACCACCGCGACGCTGCGTCCCCGGACGCGAAGCGCCGCGACGATGCGCGCATCGTAGACATAGCCGCCGGTGAGCTGGCCGGGGTCGCCGGCCACGATCAGGGTCAGCGGCGCGACCATCACAGGCTGCCCTCGTAGCTGGCCCAGGCGACATGGGACTCATGCAGGGTGACGGTCATCGCCTCTAGACCCGTGGCGCCCTCCCCCAGCCGGCCGAGCTGGATCGCCGTGGCCAGGCGCTCGAAGATCACCCGGGCCATGAACTCGATGGTGGTGTTGCGCCCCTGGAACTCCGACAGCTCGTCGAGGTTCTCGAAGTTGAACTCGCCGAGCACCGCCTTGAGGGCCTCGCTCGCCAGGCCGATGTCGACCACCAGGTCGTGATCATCGAGCTCGCGGCGCGCGAAGCTGACGTCCACCACGTAGGTGGCGCCGTGGGTGCGCTGGGCGGGCCCGAAGAGCTCGCCGCTGAAGCTGTGGGCGATCATGAAATGGTCGCGGACGCTGAGTCGGTACATGGGGCTGGGCTCCGGTGGGACCTGGGGGTCAGGGGTGGGTGGGATCAGGCGGGTTCGGGATAGCGCAGGCGGTGGCAGAGCACCTCGCCCGCCCCCGCGGCGAGCCGCGGCATCAGGGTGGGCAGTTCATGAAAGTCGCTCTCGCCGCTGATCAGGGCGTCGAGCCGAGGGTCGCACAGCAGCTCCAGGGCCAGCGCCAGGCGACGGCGGTGGTCCCAGCGCGGGGTACGCTCGGCGGGCAGTCGCCCCACCTGGCTGCCGATCAGGCGCAGCCGCCGGGAGTGGAAGGCCTCGCCCAGCGGCAGGCTCGCCTCGCGATCGCCGTACCAGCTCATCTCCACCACCCGCGCCTCGTCGCCGGCCAGGGACAGCGCCTGGCGCAGCCCCGCGGGATTGCCGCTGGCGTGGATCACCACGTCGTTGTCCCCCGGCGCCTCGCCGGCCAGGGCGAACTCGACCCCCAGGGCCCGGGCGAGCTCGGCGCGCCCCGGCGAGACGTCCACCAGCCGTACCCGGGTGCCGGGGATCGCCGCGCAGAGCCAGGCCACCAGGGCGCCCACCACGCCGGCGCCGATCACGGCGATGCGATCGCCGACGCGAGGCTCGGCATCCCAGCAGCCGTTGATGGCAGTCTCGAGATTGGCGGCGAGCACCGCCCGGGCGGCAGGCAGCCCCGCCGGCAGGGGCGTGACGGCGGCGGCGGGCACCACGTAGCGATCCTGGTGGGGGTAGAGGCAGAACACCTCGCGGCCCTCGAGGGTCTCGGGGCCGGCCTCGACCAATCCCACGCTGACGTAGCCGTACTTCACCGGCCAGGGGAAGTCGCCGGCCTGGAAGGGGGCGCGCATGCGCCGCCACTCGCTCTCGGGCACCCGCCCCTGGAACACCAGCGCCTCGGTGCCGCGGCTCACGGCGCCATAGAGCGCACGCACCCGCACCTCCCCCTGGCGGGGGGCGGGCAGCGGCTCCTGACGCAGTTCACCCTGGCCCGGGGCCAGGGTCCAGAAGGCGGTGGCGATGTCGTCGGCCATGGGATCTCCGGCAGGGCAAATACTTCTACAATAATGGTACACTTACCACGAATTGCATAATCATTGCGACACCCTCAGGCCGTCGCTTGTTACGCTAACCCCTACTCAGGCCCTGTGAGTCAGCATAGCGGCAAGTCCCGGGAGCCCCCATGCCTCCACCGCTCTCCTTTCCGTCTCTCCTCCGCGACACCCGCGGCGTCGGCGTGCGCGATTTCCTCGCGCTGGTGGCCGGCGGCCTTGCCCTGCTGGGGCTAGCACTGGCGACGATGTCTCTGCTCGACGCCTCCTGGGGCGTGGCGGCACTGGCCATGGTGACCTATCTGGGCATGGCGGCGGCGCTGTGGTGGGCACTGCGACGCTCGACTCGGCGCGCGCTCAGGTCCGGTAACGGCCTGGGCCCCGCCAACCGGGTCACGCTGGCCCGCGGCTTGCTGGTGGCGCTGCTCGCCGGCACCCTGGCCGACCCGTCGCTGCTGGCGACCCACTCCGGCTGGCTCTTCGGCGTGGCGCTCATCGCCCTGGCCCTGGACGGCGTCGATGGCTGGGTGGCCAGGCGCACCGGCAGCGCCAGCGCCCTGGGGGCTCGCTTCGACATGGAGCTCGACGCCGCCTTCATCCTGGTGCTCTGCCTGGCGCTGCTGCAGCTCGAGCGTGTCGGCCCCTGGGTGCTGGCCATCGGCGCCATGCGCTACGCCTTCGTGGCGGCGAGTTGGCGGTGGCCCTGGCTCGCGGCCTCGCTCCCCGACAGCCGGCGGCGCAAGGCGGTGTGCGTGTGGCAGGTGGCGGCATTGATGCTCGCCCTGCTGCCGGTGATCCCCGGGACCCTGGCCGCCTGGCTCGTCGCCACCGCCCTGGCGGGGCTGGCCGCCTCCTTCGCCGTGGACGTGCGCTGGCTCCATCGCCACCGCTGAGCCGCAGGCTGGCAAAACGCGCCTGGCCTGCTAGAGTGCACCTTCGCTTGACGGGGTGCCGGTGAGATCCGGCTGAGATGGCACAGGGGTCTTCCGAAGACCCAAGCGCCGATCCCGTTGAACCTGATCCGGTTAGTACCGGCGTAGGAATCAAGCGGCGGCCCAGGCTAACCTCGCGTAGCGCTCGCAGGCCCCACTTCCTCCCTCGCCCGCGCTCCGGATCGCCACTCAGCTACGGAGACGACCATGGGCTATCGCTTCCAGGACCTGACCGCCGCCTGCCACGACGACTGGCGCGCCTATATCGAGCATGACTTCGTGCGCCAGCTCGCCGACGCCACCCTCGAGCAGGCGGCCTTCCGCCACTACCTCAAGCAGGACTACCTCTTCCTGGTCCACTTCGCCCGTGCCTACGCGCTGGCCGCCTACAAGAGCCGGTCGCTTGCCGACCTGCGCCATGCCCATGAGGGACTCAAGGCGATCCTGGACCTGGAGCTCGGCCTGCACGTCGGCTTCTGCCGCGACTGGGGCATCGGCGAGGCGGAGCTCGACGGCCTGCCCGAGGCGCGGGCGACCATGGCCTACACCCGTTACGTGCTGGATACCGGCCACCGCGGCGACCTGCTCGACCTGCACGTGGCGCTGGCGCCTTGCCTGGTGGGCTACGGCGAGATCGCCGACTGGATCACTTCACGCTCTTCCACCCTGCGCGGCGACGCCAATCCCTATGACGCCTGGATCGCCATGTACGAGAGCGACGAGTTCCAGGCCGCCCGCCGCGCCGAGGAGGCCTGGCTCGACGCGCGCCTGGCGGAGGTGACCCCGCGCCGCTTCGAGGAACTCGCCACGGTGTTCCGCGACGCCACGCGCCTGGAGATCGACTTCTGGCAGATGGGACTGGATCGCGCGCTGTGACGGCGCTCCGGGCCGTGATCGGCTAGTCTGGGATCATGCCCTGACCAAGCCCCGGAGCCCCCATGAACGAAATGGATCGCTACGCCTACCCGCAACGCGTGCTGCACTGGCTGGTGGCCGGGGTGGTGCTGTTCTCCCTGGCCAGCGGCATCACCCTGGGACTGCTGGGCTTCGAGGGGGCCATGGAGCGCCTCGGTCGCGGCGGTACCGACCTGCTCTATACCACCCACAAGTCGCTGGGCGTGGCGATCCTCGCGCTGATGACGGTTCGCGTGGTGGTGCGCCTGCTCTACGTGGTGCCCGACCACGACCCGCCGCTGCATCCCTTCCAGCGGATCCTGAGCACGGCGGTGCACCACCTGCTCTACCTGGCACTGCTCGCCCAGCCGCTGCTGGGCTGGGCCGCCACCGCCAGCGGCGACTTCCCGGTGCAGTTCCTGCACTGGCACCTGCCGGGCATCGTCGGCGTGAACGAGGCGCTTTCGGAGCGGCTCTTCGTCTGGCACGGCTGGCTGGGGCTGGCGATCCTGGGCCTGCTGGGGCTGCATATCGCCGGCGCTCTCTACCACTGGCTGATCCGTCGCGACGGGGTGATGGAACGCATGAGCCTGTTCTGACCGGCCGGGGCGGGCACGCCCTGGCACGGTGCCTGCATGGAACAAGGGTCGCCCCGAGGAGCCCTGGCCATGCCCGACCACCCGACCTTCACCCCCTCCATTACCGTCCCGCTGGACGCAGTGGCCTTCCGCCGCCGCGCCCACGGCCATCTTGCCTTCCTCTACGGCCCCCGCGCCGACGAGGTACTGCGCCGGCTGCTGACCCTGCTGGCGCACCAGGCCCCGCCCTCGCCCTCCGATGGTGAAGCCGGTGCGCCACTCTGGAGCGAGCGGGACCAGTGGCTGATCAGCTATGGCGACAGCCTGCTCGATGGCGAACGCCCGCCCCTCGAGGTGCTGGACGACTTCCTGGAGGCACGCCTGGCGGAGACCTTCAGCGGCGTTCACCTGCTGCCCTTCTTCCCCTGGAGCAGCGACGACGGCTTCTCGGTGATCCACTACCGCGAGGTCTCCCCCGACCTCGGCGACTGGTCCCATGTGCGTGCCCTGGCCGGGCGTCGCGACCTGGCGGTGGACCTGGTGCTCAACCATGTCTCCCGGGAGTCGCTGTGGTTCGTCGACTACCTCTCGGGCAGCCTGCCGGGGCGCGACTACTTCATCGAGATGGACCCGGACACCGACCTCTCGGCGGTGGTGCGGCCGCGCAGCTCGCCGCTGCTGGTCAAGGTGCCTACGCGGCGCGGCCCCCGACACCTCTGGGCGACCTTCTCCGAGGACCAGCTCGATCTGAACTTCGCCAATCCCGACGTGCTGCTGGAGTTCATCGGCATCCTGCTCTTCTACCTCGGCCAGGGGGCCCGGGTGATCCGGCTGGACGCCATCGCCTACCTGTGGAAGGTGGTCGGCACTCCCTGCATCCACCTGCCCCAGACCCACGCAGTGGTGCGGCTGCTGCGCGCCGTGGTCGACCATGTGGCGCCGGGCACCCTGCTGCTCACCGAGACCAACGTGCCCCATCGCGAGAACCTCAGCTACCTGGGGTTAGAACGTCTTTCAGCCGACCATCCCCCCGACGAGGCGCACCTGGTCTACCAGTTCCCGCTGCCGCCGCTGCTGCTGCACACGCTGACCAGTGGCGAGGCCGGCACCTTGGCCGCCTGGCTGAGAAGCCTGCCGAGCCTGCCGCCCGGCTGCGGCTTCCTCAACTTCACCGCCAGCCACGACGGCATCGGCGTGCGCCCGCTGGAGGGCCGGCTGCCCCAGCACGAGATCGATACGCTGCTGGAGCTGATGCACCGCTTCGGCGGCTTCGTCAGCATGCGGACCCGCGACGACGGCAGCGACAGCCCCTACGAGATCAACATCACCTGGTTCGACGCCATGCAGGGCACTCGGCGGGGGCCGGATCCCTGGCAGATACAGCGCTTCCTGTGCGGCCAGCAGCTGATGCTCGGCCTGCGGGGCATCCCGGCACTCTACCTCCACGTGCTGACCGGCACCCTGAACGATCTGGAGGGGGTGGAGCGCAGCGGACGGCTGCGCTCGATCAACCGCCGCCGCTGGCAGCGAGGGGAACTGGAGCTGCTGCTGGACAGTCCCGACACGCCGACCCGCATGGTCTTCGAGGCGCTGACCCGCCGGCTGGCGGCACGTCGCCGCGAGCCCTGCTTCCACCCCGACGCCCCGCAGCGGGTCCTTGCGACGCCGCCGGAGCTGCTGGTGCTGGAGCGCGGCCCGCTGCCCGACGGGCGACGCCTGCTGGCGATCCACAACGTCACCGACGCCCCCCAACCGCTGACGCTACCGGCCCTCGCCGAGGAGGCCTGGTTCGACCTGCTGGAGGAGGCCCACTGGGTGCCAGTGGAGAGCCTGGCGCCCTATCGCTGCCTGTGGCTGGTGCAGCAGCCGTAGGCTGTCAGCTGGAAGGCCACCCAATACCGCCAATTCAGGGGCATTGGGTTTCTTCCAGCTTCAAGCTTCCAGGCGCGAAGCGCCGCTCCTCCCGCTTACACCTCGCCGCGGTTATCGGCCTCCACGGCGTCGTGCAGTCGCTCGGGCAGGTCGGGGATCGCCGAGCGCACGCGGTTCCAGCTGGGGATGAAGGGGCGCTCGCCGGGATTGTCGAGGAAGGCGCTGCCGGCCTCGAGCAGGTTGGCGGCGAACAGCTCCACGGCCCGCTCCTCGGCATGGCGATCCAGGCTGAGCCCGTTCATCACCGCGTCGTGGTCGTAGGCCTCGATCAGGTCCAGGGCCAGGCGGTAATAGGTCGCCTTGAGGGTGCGGAAACCCTCGGCGCTGAAGGTCACCCCCTGGGTCGCCAGCTTGCGGTAGAGCGCCTTGGCGATATCCAGGCTCATGCGGTTGAGTCCGGCCGATGCATCCTCCGCTGAGACCGGCTGGTGCTTGTGGTCGTAGGCGTCGGCCAGGTCGACCTGACAGAGCCGCTTGGTGGAGTAGTTGCGATGCACCTCGGAGAGCACGCCGACCTCCAGGCCCCAGTCCGCCGGGATACGGATGCCGTCGAGCACCTCGGCGCGCATGGAGAACTCACCGGAGAGCGCGTAGCGGAAGCTGTCCAGGTACTCGAGATACGGCAGCGGCCCATGCATCGCCTTGAGCGCCCGCAGCAGCGGCGTGACCATCAGTCGCGAAACCCGGCCGTTGAGCCGGCCATCGGCGATGCGCGGGTAGTAGCCCTTGCAGAACTCGTAGTTGAAGTGGGGGTGGGCCACCGGGTAGAAGAGCCGCGCCAGCAGGCCGCGCTCGTAGGTGAGGATGTCGCAGTCATGCAGCGCCACCACCGCGCCGCGCCCGGAGGCCTGCACGAAGCCGGCGCAGAACCACACGTTGCGCCCCTTGCCCGGCTGCTGCGGCGAGAGCCCCTGGGCGTCGAGTTCCTCGTCCAGGGCGCGCAGCCGCGGGCCATCGTTCCAGAGAATGCGATGGTGCTGCGGCAGCCGGGCGAAGAACTCGCGGGCACGCAGGAACTGCGCCCGGTCGGCCCGGTCCAGCCCGATCACCACCTCGGCGAGATAGGGCACCCGACGGACCTCCTCGACGATCGCCTCGAGGGCGGGCCCCTCGAGTTCGGAGTAGAGCGAGGGCAGGATCAGGCTCATGGGGCGGCGGCGCGAGAAGCGCAGCAGGTCCGCCTCCAGGGATTCCACCGATCGCCGGGTCAGGTTGTGGAAGTCGGTGATGATGCCGTTCTGGTGGAAGTCGCTCATGCGGCCACCCCCTCGGTGGCCCACGCCTGGCCGTCAACGCCCGCCGGGCTCAGCCGGCGGTCGGCTCGCCCCCACCAGTAGGCCACCCCCTCGGCCCAGCCGGCGGGGCCGGTCGCCTCGCTGCGATAGAGCGCCGGCTGCGCCGGCTCCACCGGCAGGCCATGGCAGCCGCGAATCACCACCGCCTGGTCCACCACCTCGAGCATGGCGATATCGTTGGGCCCATCGCCCAGCGCCAGGGTCTGCGGGCGCCGGCCGCGCAGCGCCTCGGAGCGCTCCACCAGCCAGGCCACGGCGCTGCCCTTGTGGGACGCGCCGGTGACGTGCCAGAAGCGCCCGCCGCGCACCAGGCAGAGCCCATCGCCGGCCAGCCCCTCGCGGAAGCCCTCGAGTCCGGCCTCGTCATCCTGCCACACCAGCGGCTCGCTGCCCTCGCGCATCCGGGCCAGGCGCGCCTCGGCCTCGGGCAGGCCGGTGAAGCCGACGAGCTCGTCGAGCGACATCTCGCTCATGGTGGTGAAGCGCACCCCGAGCCGCTCGCGCCACACCGCCAGGCGCTTGCGCACGAAGCCGATATCCACGCCCAGGGTGCGGATGGCCAGGCCATCGGGGCCGGGACGGTCGATGCGGGCATGGCACCAGGCCGGCGGCAAGCCGACCAGGGCACCATTCTCGGCGATGAAGGGAGTGTCGCCCAGGCCCATGGCCTCGCGCAGCGGCATGATCTCGCTGCGGGTCTTGCTGGTCACCGGGATCACCGGCACGCCGAGCCGCCTGAGCTGGGCCAGCCAGGGCCGGGCGGGGCCCCAGTCATAGCTGTGATGGTCGAGCAGCGAGCCGTCCAGATCGGTGAACAGCAGTCGCGGCGTCAGGGCCGCATCGAAGCCGGCATCCGGCGTGGGGCGAGAATCGGTCATGGCAGCTCCCGGGCGATTGGCAGGGGCACATGCCCCCGCCTTTGCATTGCACAGGGCGTGCCAGCCTGTCCCACGGGGCTTGCCGGCCCGCTTCGCGGCGGAAACGGACGAACCGACGGTCACGCCTTGCACCACCGCGATGCAGGGGTGCACCAACGCAAGGCGCCCCGAGGCGGAAGGCCTCGGGGCGCCAGGTCGTGCTCGTGTAGCGGCGGGATCAGAAGCGGTAGCGGACGCCGACGCTGGCGGCATCGAAGTCGTACTGGTCCTCGTCGAGATAGCGCATGTAGTCGGCACCCAGCGCCAGGTTGGGCGCCACGTCGAACTCGGCGCCGGCACCGTAGGAGAAGCCCGACTCGCTGTCGACGTCGAAGTCCACGTCGGTCATGCCGGCCAGGCCGTAGAGGCGAAACTCCTGGGAGACCGGCAGGATGCCCTTGGCGTAGAGGCCAACCAGGGAGTCGAGCTCGACGCCCCCATCGGAACCGCCGCCACCCAGGTGGCCCTCAACGGCGAAGTAGTCGTTGAACTTCAGGCCGCCGTTGACGCGCAGGCCGGTGCCATCACGGCTGTCGGCGCGGCCATCGGGGTCGACCTCCCAGAACATGGCGTCGCCGCCCACGTAGCCCTGGGGATAGGGAGGCTGCTGGGCCTGGGCAGCGGTAGCGCCGGCGGCGAACAGGGCGGTAGTCACAGCGGCAATGGTCAGGGTCTTCATGTCATGCTCCTCATTAATGAACACCGTTTCCTAACAACCCCAAGTGTGGTCCCACTACGACGATGTATCAAGGGACAAATGTGCAAAGTTGCGCTACGCCGCGTCGGCGAGTGGCGACATGCCGCCCGCCTGCCCTCCCGGCTATACTGAGCCTTCACGCTGGACAGGACCCGAGGATGCGTCACTGGTTGATCGCCAATACCCGGGCTGGCAACGGCTCCTGCGGTGAAGGCTTCTGGAAGCCACGCCTCGAGCGCGCCGGCATCACCTCGCTGCAGGTGCGTGATCTCGCCGAGGATGATTGGGAGACGGCGCTTTCGGCCGACGATATCGTGCTGGTCGCGGGCGGCGACGGCTCGGTCAACCGGGCCGCCCAAGCCTGCCTCGAACGCGGCGCGATCCTCGGCGTGCTGCCCTCGGGCACCGCCAACGACTTCGCCAGGAACCTCGGCCTGCCGGAGGATCCCGATGCCCTCTGCGAGCTGGTCACGCGGGCCCCGATCGCGCGGGTCGATGTCGGCTGGCTCGACGAGCAGCTGTTCCTCAACGTGGTCCACGTGGGCCTCGGCACCCTGCCCGCCACTCAGGCCTCACCGCGCCTCAAGCGCTGGCTGGGGCGCTTCAGTTATGCCGCCGTGCTGCCGCAGCTGCGTCGCCTGGGGCTGATGCGGGGCTTCCAGGCGCGCCTCGAGATCGACCACGAGATCCTCGAGGAGCGCTGGCTGTCGCTGGCCATCGCCTCCGGGGCCTTCTTCGGTGGCGGATCAAAGGTGCCGGGCGCCTGTGCCCGGGATGGCCACCTGACCCTGGTCGTTGTGCGCCCCCGACCCTGGTGGCGGCTGCTGTGGACCTTCATGGTCACTCGCCTGCTCGGCCACATGCCACAGGATGACGACAGCGTGCTGGTACGCCAACCGACCAGGTGTCGCATCGCCATGCCCCACGGGCACCGGGTGACCGCCGACGGCGAGTCGTTGGGCCAATTCCGGGAACTGACGCTACGCGTCGAGCCTGCAGCGCTACGAGTGATCGTCGGGCCCTGCTGAGCCGCCCTCACTCCTGCTTCGACAGCCCCAGGATCACGATGCCCGCCACCACGATGCCGCCGCCGAGCAGCTGAACGGGAGACAACGCCTGGCCGAGCACCAGGTAGCCCAGCACCAGCGCCGCCACCGGCTCCATGTTCATGGCCGGGGCGTTGCGCGCCATGTCCAGGCGCGGCACGCTGATGAACAGGATCGAGAAGGCCACGCCATAGAAGAGACCCAGCGCGGCCAGCCCCCAGGCGCCGGCGAGACTCTGTGGCGGGTCCATGCCACCCGGCACCAGGCCGGCGGCACCTGCCGCCAGCATGCTGACCAGCACCGTGAGCATGGTCAGCAGGCTGCGCAGGGTGCTGCCCACCTCGGCCAGGCGATGTTCGGTGATCCATAGCGCCCAGGCGAAGACGAAGGCGGCCGCCAGCCCCAGCCCCACGCCGAGGAACCAGTCGGGGCCCATGGCATCGGGGTCGGCGAGCCAGGTCGGCACATCCAGCACCACCACCAGGCCGACGAGGATCACCCCCATGATCAGCGCCGCCCGCGGCGTCGGGCGCGGCCCGCCCATCGCCCAGCTGATCAACGCCAGCTGGATCGGCAGGGTATTCATCAGCAGCAGCGCCACCACCACCGGGATGCGTGCCACCGCCGAGTAGAGGGAGAGGCTCTGGACTACCACCAGCAGCCCCACCGCGAGCTGCCAACCAGCCGTGCCGGCCGGCAGGCGCAGCGACTTGCGCTGCAGCAGCACCAGGGCGCCGAGCACCACCACCGCCACGCTGGAGCGCACCAGGATCGCCAGCAGCAGCCCGGTGCCCTCATCGAAGGCCACCCGGGCGGCGACATGATTGGTGGCGAACAGCGTGGCCACGCTGCACAGCAGCGTAATGGCCAGCGGGCGAGGGAGAATGGAGGCTTTCGACATGGAGCTTCCTTGCACAGTCGTTGTGGGGGCAGGGCCTTCGTCCGGGAACATGACGAGCATCAAGCGGCGGCCACTGCCGGTGGCGGGACATCATGTTAGCCTAATGTCTCATCCTGTCCACGAGACTCCCCGATGCGTGACCCGGTGCTGGTGATCAACTGCGGCTCCTCCTCCATCAAGTATGCCCTGGTGCCCGAGGACCCGGCCCAACCCCGCCAATCGGGCCTGGCGGAGCGCCTCGGCGTCAACGATGCGCGCCTCAAGGGGGTGGCCGCCGACGGCCGCGAGTTCTCCCAGCCCCTGCACGGCGCCGGCCACGCCGAGGCCATGGCGGTGATCCTCGAGCGCCTGGGTGGCCCGTCCCCCGGCGCGGTGGGCCACCGTATCGTGCATGGCGGCGAGCGCTTCACCGCCGCCACCCGTATCGATCCCGCCGTGCTGCGCGCCATCGAGGCCACCGGCGCCCTGGCACCGCTGCACAACCCCGCCAACCTGGTGGGGGTTCGCGCCACCCTGGCGCTGTTCCCGGCATTGCCCCAGGTCGCGGTATTCGATACCGCCTTCCACCAGAGCCTGCCGCCGCGGGCCTATCGCTACGCCCTGCCCCAGCACCTCTACTCCCGCCACGGCATTCGTCGCTACGGCTTCCACGGCAGCAGCCATGCCTACGTCAGCGGGCGCGTCGATCATCTCTCCAGCCGTGCCCATGGCGGCTGGCTGGTCGCCCACCTCGGCAACGGCTGCTCGACCTGCGCCGTCTGGCAGGGCCAGAGCCTGGATACCAGCATGGGGCTGACCCCGCTGGAAGGGCTGGTGATGGGCACCCGCAGCGGCGACGTCGACCCCGGCCTGCATGCCCACCTGGGCCGACAGCTCGGCTGGTCGCTGGAGCGTATCGACACCCTGCTCAACAAGGAGAGCGGCCTGCTGGGCCTCTCCGGGATCTCCAACGACATGCGCCGCCTGGAACAGGCCGCCGCCGAGCACCACGCCGGCGCCGAACTCGCCATCGAGGTGTTCTGCTACCGTATCGCCAAGTCCCTGGCCGCCCTCTCCTGCGCCCTGCCGAGGCTAGACGGCATCGTCTTTACCGGCGGCATCGGCGAGAATGCCAGCGCCGTGCGGGCCCGGGTGGTGGAAGCCCTGCCCCACTTCGGGCTGCGCCTCTCGGCCACGGCCAACGCCGAGACCGTGGGCGGCCAGGAGGGCCGCATCGATGCCGGAAACGCCGGGCCCGAGCTCTGGGTGATCCCCACCGACGAGGAGGGCCAGATCGCCTTCGAGACCCGCCAACTCCTCAGCGAGACGCCCGCATGACTGCAAGCTCAGCACGTCCCGACCCCCGCACGCTGCTGCTGGTACCCACCGGCACCGGCGTGGGCCTCACCTCCGCCTGCCTGGGGCTGATTCGCGCCCTGGACACCCTGGGCCTCAAGGCCGGCTTCCTGCGCCCCTTCCGCCAGGACGAGTTCAACGGGCCCGGGCCGGACCGCTCCACGGCGCTGGCCCGCAGCACCCTGGGCCTCACCGCCCCCGAGCCGCTGCCCCAGGCGCGCGTGGAGCGGCTACTGCGCGACGACCGCATCGCCGACCTGATGGAGGAGGCGGTCGCCCGGCACACCCGCGTCGCCAGCGACGAGGGGGTGGCCCGCCCCGACCTGGTGGTGGTCGAGGGCCTGGTGGCGAGCCCCCAGAGCAGCTACGCCGGCCAGCTCAACGCCGAGCTGGCCCGGGCCCTGGACGCCCGGGTGATCCTGGTGGCCGACGGTGACCTGAGCGACCCTCGCCATTTGGCGGAACAGCTCGACATCCACGCCCAGCCCTTCGACGGCGCGCGCTCCTCGCGCACCCTGGGCTGCATCCTGATGCGCGTGCGGCCGTTGCCCGAGGCCGCCACCACGACCCCGCTCGCCGCCCCCGAACTGGCCGCCAACACCAACGGCGAACTGGCCGATACCCTGCGCCAGTACCTGCCCGCCCTGGATGGCCAGCAGTTCCGCCTGATCGGCGCCGTGCCCTGGCACGACGCCCTCTCCGCGCCGCGGGTCATCGATGTGGCTCGCGCGCTGGGCGCCCAGTTCCTCCACGAGGGCGACGCCGCGACCCGCCGGGTGATGGGCACCAGCCTGTGCGCGCGCAGCGCCTCCCGGGCACTGCACGTGTTCAAGCCGGGGCGGCTGATCGTCTCCCCGGGCGATCGCGACGACATCCTGCTGGCCGCCGCGCTCTCCACCATGAACGGCGTGCCGCTGGCCGGCGTGCTGCTCACCCACGGTGAACAGCCCAGCGAGGCGATGATCGATATCTGCCGTCCCGCGCTGCGCAGCGGGCTGCCGGTGCTGGCGGTGGATTCGGACAGCTTCGACACCGCCAAGCGCCTCGACCGCATGGCCAACGATATTCCCATCGACGACGCCGAGCGCGCCGAGCAGGTGACCCGCTTCGTGGCCGGTCATCTCGACCTGCCGTGGCTCAAGGAGACCCTCAGCCGGGGCTATCCGCGCCGGCTCTCCCCTGCCGCCTTCCGCCATCAGCTGGTGCAGCTGGCCCAGCGCGCCGCTCGGCGCATCGTGCTGCCGGAGGGCAACGAGCCGCGCACCGTGGAGGCCGCGGTGATCTGCCAGCAGCGCGGCATCGCCCGCTGCGTGCTGCTCGGCAGGCGGGAGGAGATCGAGGAGGTGGCCCGCCAGCGCGGCATCGCGCTGCCCGAGGAGCTCGAGATCATCGACCCCGGCGCCATTCGCCAGCGCTACGTGGCGCCCATGGTGGCGCGCCGTGCCGGCAAGGTGAACGCGATTACCGCCGAGGACCAGCTGCAGGACAACGTGGTGCTCGGCACCATGATGCTCGCCGAGGACGAGGTCGACGGCCTGGTCTCCGGGGCCGTGCACACCACCGCCAACACCGTGCGTCCCGCCTTCCAGCTGATCAAGACCTCCCCGGACTACCACCAGGTGTCATCGATCTTCTTCATGCTGCTGCCCGAGCAGGTGGTGGTCTATGGCGACTGCGCGGTGAACCCGGACCCGGACGCCGAGACCCTGGCCGAGATCGCCATCCAGAGCGCCCGCTCGGCGGCGGCCTTCGGCATCGAGCCGCGGGTGGCGATGATCAGCTACTCCACCGGGGAATCCGGCTCCGGCGCCGACGTCGAGAAGGTGCGCCAGGCGACCCGGCTGGCCCGGGAGCGCGCTCCCCAACTGTGCATCGACGGGCCGCTGCAGTACGACGCCGCGGCCATCGAGAGCGTGGGCCGCCAGAAGGCACCGGATTCCCCGGTGGCCGGCCGCGCCACGGTGTTCGTCTTCCCCGACCTCAACACCGGCAACACCACCTACAAGGCGGTGCAGCGCAGCGCCCATGTGGTCAGCGTCGGCCCCATGCTGCAGGGCCTCAACAAGCCGGTGAACGACCTCTCCCGGGGCGCCCTGGTGGACGACATCGTCTATACCATCGCGCTGACCGCCATCCAGGCGGCCCAGGGCGACTGAACGCGCCCCCTTGGCCCGTGGCCACCGCCACGGCTGGCCCCGAACGGGCAATGGGAATATGCTTGAGATACCAGTCGCCTTCGCCCTGGAAGGCCAGAACCAACATGGAGAGAGAGATGCCCGGCTTGCTTCCCGATGTCGACCCCGATGGCCTGCTGGAATACTCGGTGGTCTATACCGACCGCTCGCTGAACCACATGTCGGCTCGCTTCCAGGAGGTGATGCGCGAGGTCTCCTCGCACCTCAAGGAAGTCTACAACGCCCACAGTGCGGTGATCGTGCCCGGCAGTGGCACCTTCGGCATGGAGGCCGTCGCCCGCCAGTTCACCAAGGGGCGCCGCGCGCTGGTACTGCGCAACGGCTGGTTCAGCTACCGCTGGAGCCAGATCCTCGAGATGGGCCACATCCCTTCCGATATCAACGTGCGCAAGGCGCGTCGCCTCGACGAGGATGACGTCACCTCGCCTTTTGCCCCCGCGCCGCTGCAGGACGTGATCGACACCATTCGCGACACCCAGCCCGATATCGTCTTCGCCCCCCACGTGGAGACCTCCTCGGGCATGATGCTGCCCGACGACTACATCCGCCAGGTGGCCGACGCCATCCACGAGGAGGGCGGCCTGTTCGTGCTCGACTGCATCGCCTCCGGCACCATGTGGGTGGACATGCAGGACCTCGGCGTCGATGTGGTGATCAGCGCGCCCCAGAAGGGCTGGAGCGCCTCGCCCTGCTGCGCCATGGTGATGCTCTCGCGCCTGGCCCGGGAGACCATCGAGGAGACCACCAGCACCAGCTTCGCCTGTGACCTCAAGAAGTGGCTCTCGATCATGGAGACCTACGAGAAGGGCGGCCATGCCTATCACGCCACCCTGCCCACCGATGGCCTGGTGACGCTGCGCGACGTCATGCGCGAGATCGACCAGTACGGCCTCGACAAGGTCCGTAACGAACAGCAGGCGCTGGGCAGCGGCGTGCGCGAACTGCTCGCCGAGTTCGGCTTCAAGAGCGTGGCCGCCCCGGGCTACGAGTCGCCGGGCGTGGTGGTCTGCTATACCGACGACCCCGGCATCGTCGGCCGCTTCGCCGAGGCGGGGCTGCAGGTCGCCGGCGGCGTGCCGCTGATGTGCGACGAGGGAGAGGGTTTCCAGACCTTCCGCATCGGGCTGTTCGGCCTGGAGAAGCTGCATCACCACCAGCGCACCATCGACACCCTGCGCCAGGCCCTGGAGTCGGTCGCGAAGCCAGTCCAGACCCCGCCTGACGAGGCGTGAGCGGAGTCGCGTAGGCGATCAGGACATGCACGATGCGAAGAGGGCGGCCCCGGGGCCGCCCTCTTCATGTTCTCATCGTTATGGTGACTCGCCGGGAGACGTCAGGCGGCGCCGAAGCCACGCGGCACATAGCCCAGGTTGTTCTTGACCTCCTTGACGCCACCGGCGTTCTCGGCCGCCACCTGCACCGCCATGCGCTCCTTGTCGCTCTCCACCAGGCCCCAGAGCTCCACCTTGCCCTGGCTGACGATAACGTTGATGCGGTCGACCATCACGCCGGTGTTGTCGTCGATCTCCTTGAGGATCGCCTCGCGGATCTCGCGATCATCGGCGCTGGCCGAGGCCTCGGGACCGGCCACGGCGAAGCCCTGGAGCAGGTTGGCACGGCTCACGATGCCCACCAGCTTGCCGTCGGCGACCACCGGCACCCGCTTGATGTGATGCTTCTCCAGCAGCCGTGAGATCTTGTGCAGCGGCATATCCTCGCCGATGGTCAGCGGGTCGGGGGTCATGATCTCGTGGGCGCGACGCCCGTGGGACTTGACGTACTCGCCGGGATCGTTGACGGCGAACAGCCGCAGCCACCAGGACTTGTTGCGCTTGTCGTCCTCGACGCGGCGGATCAGGTCGCCCTCGCTGACGATGCCCAGCACCTTGTCGGCCTCGTCCACCACCGGCACGGCACTGATGCCGTGTTCGAGCAGCAGGCTGGCGATCTCGCGCACTTCACTGTCTCGGCCTACGGTGATGACATTACGGGTCATGATATCGGCGGCTTGCATCGATGTTCTCCAGCGGGTTCAGGGGCTTGTACAAGCAACATAGCAATGCCCTGAACGCTTCGCCTTGATCCAGGCCAAAAACTGTCAACGCAGGATCGGGGGCTCCGGTCGAAGCCTGCCGGCCAGACTGGTATATTTGCCCGCTTCGCTTGGCACCGTCTGCTGCAACAATCCACGACAAACGGGCAGGACTCCCATGACACTCTTCATGAGCCTCGTCGGGATGGTGACGCTGATAATCATCGCCCTGATCTTCTCCTACGACCGCCGGTCGATCCGCCTGCGCACGGTAGGCGGCGCCTTCGCCATCCAGGTCGGCATCGGCGCCTTCGTGCTCTACGTGCCCTTCGGCCAGACCGTGCTCAAGGCCATCTCCGACGCCGTCAGCCAGGTGGTGCTCTATGCCAACGACGGCATCGGCTTCGTCTTCGGCGGGCTGGCCGAGGTCGACAACATCGGCTTCGTCTTCGCCATCAAGGTGCTGCCGGTGATCATCTTCTTCTCCTCGCTGATTGCCGTGCTCTACCACCTGGGGATCATGCAGTGGGTGATCCGCATCCTGGGGGGCGCCCTGCAGAAGGCGCTGGGCACCTCGCGCACCGAGTCGCTCTCCGCCACCGCCAATATCTTCGTCGGCCAGACCGAGGCGCCACTGGTGGTGCGCCCCTTCATCGCCCGCATGACCCCCTCGCAGCTGTTCGCGGTGATGTGCGGAGGGCTGGCTTCGGTGGCCGGCTCGGTGCTCGCCGGCTACGCCGCCATGGGTGTGCCCATGGAGTACCTGGTGGCCGCCTCCTTCATGGCCGCCCCGGGCGGGCTGCTGTTCGCCAAGCTGATCATGCCCGAGACCCGCGAACCCGAGGACAGCGTCTCGAAGATCGAGGAGGAGCACGAGGAGGACGTCGACAAGCCCAGCAACGTGATCGACGCCGCCGCCGCAGGGGCCTCCTCGGGGTTGATGCTGGCCGCCAACATCGGCGCCATGATGCTCGCCTTCATCGGCCTGATCGCCCTCATCAACGGCATGCTGGGGGGCATCGGCGGCTGGGTCGGCCTCGAGCAGCTCAGCCTGGAGTGGATCCTTGGCTGGCTGTTCGCGCCGCTCGCCTTCCTTCTCGGCATCCCCTGGGAAGAGGCCACCCTGGCCGGCTCCTTCATCGGCCAGAAGATCGTGGTCAATGAGTTCGTGGCATTCATCAACCTCGGCCCCTACCTGAGCGGCGAGGAAGTGGTGGCTGCCACCGGCCAGGTGATGACTCCTCACACCATGGCGATCCTGTCGTTTGCCTTGTGCGGCTTCGCCAACCTCTCTTCCATCGCCGTCCTGCTCGGCGGCCTGGGCAGCATCGCCCCCAGCCGCCGCCACGAGATCGCCCGCTACGGCCTCAAGGCGGTACTGGCCGGCACCCTCTCCAACCTGATGTCGGCCTCCATCGCTGGCTTCTTCATGGCGCTGGCGGCGGCCGGCTGATACCGGCGTCCGCCCCGCCTTCGCGCCCCGCCCCCGGGGCGCTACCAGACACCCTGACACCCCGCGACCAATGGATGCTTCCATGACCGATGACCTCCAGCGCACCGCCCGCCAGGCGCTGCCCCTGATGGACCTCACCAGCCTCAACGACGACGACACCGACCGCGGCATCGAATCGCTGTGCCGTCGTGCTCGCACCCCCGCCGGCACCCCCGCCGCGGTGTGTGTCTACCCGGCCTTCGTCACCACCGCCCAACGCACCCTCAAGGCGCTGGATCTCGCCGGCAAGGTGCGGGTGGCCACGGTGACCAACTTCCCCGATGGCGGTGACGACATCATGGCCGTCGCCCGCGAGAGCCGCGAGGCGGTGGCCGCCGGGGCCGACGAGGTGGACGTGGTCTTCCCCTGGCGCACCCTGCTGGCCGGCGACGAGGAGACCGGTCGCGAACTGGTCGCCTGCTGCCACCAGGCCTGCGGCGATGCCACCCTCAAGGTGATCCTCGAGACCGGCGAGCTCAAGGACCCGGCGCTGATCCGCCGCGCCGCCGAGCTTGCCATCGAGGGCGGCGCCGACTTCCTCAAGACCTCCACCGGCCAGGTGGCCGTCAATGCCACCCTGGAGGCTACCGAGATCCTGCTCGAGGCGATCAAGGCCAGCGGCCGCGACGTCGGCATCAAGGTCGCCGGTGGCGTGCGCACCACCGAGGATGCCCAGGCTTACCTGGCACTGGCCGAGCGGGTGATGGGCGCCAACTGGATCACCCCCGGGCACTTCCGCTTCGGTGCTTCCGACCTGTTCGATGACCTGCTGGTCGCCCTGGGCATGGCAGTAGCACCGGCCGGAGGCAAGGCGTGAGCGCAGCCGATGCGACCCTGATCGAGACCCTGGTGGCGGTGCGCGGCAACGCCTACGCCCCC
Organism: Halomonas sp. SSL-5; assembly: GCF_030708455.1. Lineage (GTDB taxonomy): Bacteria > Pseudomonadota > Gammaproteobacteria > Pseudomonadales > Halomonadaceae > Halomonas. The sequence continues at coordinate 89,440 of NZ_JAUYWF010000008.1, read as the reverse complement.
TACTCCCGCCACCCGGTGGGCGCGGTGGTCATCGGCGAGAGCGGTACCCGCTATGCCGGCGCCAACGTCGAGGTGGCCCACTACAAGGGCATCTGCGCCGAGGCCTCGGCCATTTCCGCCATGGTCAGTGTCGGCGAGCGACGCCTGCGCGAGGTGTGGGTGATCGGGCCCGGTGCGCACCTCTGCACCCCCTGCGGCGACTGCCGCCAGCGCATCCGCGAGTTCGCCGACGAGCATACCCGCATCCGCGTGGTGGATGCCGACGGAGAGTTGCTGAAGGAGTACACCATGGCCGAGCTGCTCCCCGACGCCTTCGGGCCGGAGAACCTGGCTCGCTAACCCTGGCTCTCGAAAAGCGGGCTCGCCCCCGGGTCGTCAGCAGCGAGGCCTGCCTGCCAGGTGGCAAACGAAGCGCCGCCACCCGGGATGCCGGGCGGCGGCGCATTACCTGGCGTCGACTCCTGCGACTCGTTACTTGGCGGCGGTGATCCGTTCGATCACCGAGGCGCGAACACCACGCTTCTTGAGATCCTTGACCAGGGTGGTGATCTCCTTCTTCGCCTCGTCCTTCTTGCCCAGTTGCTGAAGCCAATCCACACGCCGCCCGGACATCTCATGATAGGGAAGGTTGAGCGCCCGGTCCTCGGTTTTCCTGAAGAGCTTCATCGCCGGCTCGAGCCAAGTCAGGGCCGCCTCCGGATCCGGCTTGTGTGCCTGCTTGAGCTTGTCGCCCTCGATTCGGAAGTGAGGCCGTGCCTCACACTCGGCGGCAATGGCCGAGATGCCAGCGCCCAGCGTCGATCCCTTGAAGCGGTCGGCGACATCATGGATCACCTCCATGCCACGACGCAGGTGGGGTGACTGTGAGCCATGCAGATAGAGGCACGTCCCCACGTCGCGACAGAAGTAATCCTGGGCCAGGCGATCGGCCTCGGGCGTGTGAGGGGCTCCCACCCGCAGATGGTGGGTCGCGGACTGGAAGCTGATGCCATCGATACCATGATAGGCGGCACGAACCGAGTACATGCCGGGTTGATCGAAGAGGAAACCTTCGCGGCCGTAGTGCAGGAAGACACGCTGGCTCAGGCGGTCACTGCCGCTGTCATTGGCCGGCTCCAGGCGCAGCATTTCGGGTTGGGCTATGTAGGCAAGCAACGGATGATATTCCACGATGCTGCCGTCAGGCTTGCGAATCTGGTAGCTCACCTGGGCGAAGTCGGGAGCAAATTGCGCATTGATATCGAAGGGCATGTCGGGCATCAGGTTGCGCAAGCGCACCTCGACGAACACCGGTTCCATGAACTCGAAGTACCCATTCGAGCGCACCACGAGTTCCAGTGGTGCCGCCAGCTCGGTGTCACTACCCTGAAAATCGCCATGCGCCCCGCCCTTCAGGTGTCCGCCAGAGGCCCATTCATCCCCGCCCATGATCACCGCGGCACGGTTACCATGGCGGATATGGATAAGCTCCTCGTCATCGAAGCGAAACTCGAACTGTCCCCAGAAGTTCGAGACGCGTTGTGGGTAATTCATCCATGAGAGGGAGCCGGGCCTGCTCTTGTCCCAGGAGTGAAGCATATTGAAGGCATGCCCCGCCTCGTGCACCCAGGTGTAGAGGAACTGCCGCATGGCGCTGGCTTCTGCCTGGGTCGACGGGTTCTCGACGAGACTATTGAACCAACTGTGCTCACGGAAGACGGCAAAGCCCTGCCGATCCGGTGCCTCCCCGGCCCCCCCATAGGTAGCGAGGGCATCGAACATGACGCCCGCCACCGTGGATCGATCGTACTGCCCACAGAGCAGCCCCCACATGTGCCACTTGGGCCAGCCGCTGTTCATCTGGCTGAAGTGCGTTTCCATGGCGTCATGCAATTCACTGGGACTCCACTGGTTGAAGCTGGCCGCGCTGTCGTCGATGATCGTCCTGTCTGAGGCCAAGGTGACGTCGATACCCGCCTCCCGGTAGGCCTCGACGAGATCGAGGTCACGCTCGGGAAGGTCCGCCGGGCGCGTCGAATGGGAGTGGGTATCGTGCACCGGCAGGATCGGATCCGCATTGACGGAGGTACAGACATCCACCTCCAGCATCAGGTCGCGGAAGTAGGACGATACCCGCTTACAGGTATAGCGAGTGGTGGTACCACCAGAAGGGGTCAGGAAGAGTTCGGCGGGGCCTGCCGGCTGGAAGGTGCCCCAGGGGATACGCATGCCGAACCGGGTAGCGGGATGGCTGCCCTCCCAGTAGGTCACCTCGCCCTTGACGTCAACATAGCAGCGCTGCCAGCTGACGCTGGGGTTCTCGACAATCCAGGACTCCACGTAGCGCCGCCAGCGGAGGGTACGCCCGTTCCAGGTGAAGGAGAAGACGCGGTAGAGATCGGCGCTGATACGATCCATCACCGGCGCATTGGCCTGCACCGGGTCGATGTCGACCCGCAGCACCAGCTCATGGCTGTCCGGGGTCGGGGAGGTGGAGGGGCCCTCGTAGCGGCCACTGACGGGCCCCCGTCGCTGACATCGCCACCAATCCGTGGGGATGGGCTGAATCGGTTCCCGGGGAATAGGCTGGATCGGCTGCAGCGAATAGGATGCCTCATGGGCACCCGATGACGCTTCGGGATGGGTGTCGCTGCCGGGTAGGTCATGGGGATGTTGATGGGCCATGAGGACCTCCTTCCATACACGAGGGGCGTGACGCCGTGACGCCTTGCACCGTGACGGATCGGCGGGGAAGGAAGCACAGAAGCGCTCCCGATTCGCCTCGCCACCGCATCACGTAGCCAGAGTATAGAAGGAATTTCATGGGGCGCCGTCACGTTAAATCCGACGGCTAGAGGCGTGATTTAACGAATATGGATATGTGATGAATGGCAAGAATTCGCTGGGGTCGATACCAGGAAGCGAGGCTGCCAGGCTCGAAAGAAATCTGTCTTCTGTCCCCGATCATCCGCGATTCACCGGAGTTCGCCATGTCCCACGCCATCGACATCCCCGCCGCCGACGGCACGATCGAGGCCCTGCACGAGGACCAGGAGCTGGTGCTGACAGGACTGCCAAGTCGCCGGTCAGTGTCGCCGTCAGCCCTTTCGTGGTAAGACGGCGTCGGGATCGCCGAGGCGTCGGCCCCAAGATGACTCAGTCGCCCCCCTCCTCGTGCCCAGGCCCCTCGGCGTGCACCCGCTCCACATCGACGATGCGCGAGCGGCTCATCACGATCTTCCAGCGCTGCAGGGTGGGCCGGGCGTCGCCCTGAGTCTCGCGGATCACCAGGTTGAGCAGGTGGCGCTTTTCCACCTCCTCGCGCACCACCTGGTCGCCCTCCTCCAGGCGATAGACCCGGCGGCTGCCCTTGTCCATCAGTCGAGCGATGGACGACAGGTCCAGTGTCAGGGTCTCGCGGGTGTGGTCGTAGCCGCTGAGGAAGCGGGTCGGCGACATCCGCGAGCGGGATCGGTAGTGCAGCACCATCTCCTCACGCTGGGCCACGTTGCGCTTGCGCACGCGCTGGATCTCGGCATCCAGCTTGGGAAAGCGCTTGTAGTCGAACCACTCCAGCTGGCGACCCACCACCTGGTTACGGGTCGGATCCAGATACTGGCGGCGCCACTTGGGGCGGCCGCGGCGCAGCAGTCGCCACAGGGTATTGCGCAGGTCGTCCTTGAACACCTCGCGCAGGGCATAGATGCCGGCCATGGCCAGCACGAACAGCGCGGTGATATCGGCCAGGGTGTCGCGCACGCGAAGCAGACCCAGCGAGACGAACACCATCACCACCGCGGTGGCCAGCGCCTTCACCGCCTTCTGCTCGGCGTTGCCCAGCTCCTGGGTCCTCTGCTTGAGGGTCACCGGGTATTCGATCAGCCGGCGCAGGAGGCGCATCTTGTTGGACATCCGCGTGGGGTCGCGGGTCACCCGCTCAGAGTTGTACTCGCGCTCGCGGCGGTAGTCGTCCTCGGCGCGGCAGATCGCCACCAGGCGTGAGCGCACCGGACGGAAACGCGCGCCCCGCGGCAGGCCGGCGAGCAGCGCCAGCAGACGCTGCTCGGTGAACCAGGAGAGGTAGTTGTCGATGGTGGCAAAATAGCGGTGCAGGCTCTCCTCGCCGGGCTCGTGACGGCGCAGGCGGCGCAGGATACTGACCGCCAGGTCGGCGTGCTCGGCCAGGCGCTGTTCGAGGCTGGGAGCCTGCTCTTCCTCCTCCTTCACCGGCTCGCTCCGCCCTGCGGCGGACCGGCCGCTGGAGGCCTTTCCTGACTTCTCAGCCTTCTCGGCCTTCTCGGCCTTGAGAGCGCGACGCGCGTCGTCGATCAGCGGCGCCACCGCCCCCTCCATGGCCACCACGTACTGGTAGGCGTATAGGCTCAGGCTGAGGCGATAGTGCTCGGCATCGAGCCTGCCACGCTCGGCCAGGCGACTGAGCACCAGCGGCAGGCGGTAGCGGTCGCTGAAGTAGGTGCGCTTGACCTGGATGGCGGCGTGGTAGAAGTCCTCCTCGGCGATCACCTGGCCGGTCAGCCCCAGCTCTCCGGGCACGAAGAGATAGAAGTCGAGCCGGTGCGAGGTCTCCTCCTGCAGCACGCGGGAGACCTTGAGGTGGAGGTTGTCCTGACGCTCGACCTGGATCATTGGCAACTCACGCTAGGGGGCTGGGTGGCTAGCCCGGGTCGGGCGAGCCGCCGCTGCTGCTCGTCTGGTGGTGCGGGTCGGCAACCCCGGCGCGCCCCGGGGCGCGACCGGAGGCATCGCGCTGGCTGGCCGCGTCGTCGCCGTGCTCGCTGGAACCGTCCAGGCGACCGCCGCCGTGGCCCTCCATGCTGACGCTGAGGCGTGGCACGCCGAGGTCGACGCCCTGGGCCTCCATGCGCTGCTTGAGCAGCAGGTTGAAGGCGCGAGCCACGTCCCACTGCATCTCGGGCGCGGTGCGAAAGCGCATGCGCAGGATCGGACAGCCATCCTCGAAGGCGTGGATGCCCTGCATCTCCAGCGGCGACCAGATGTAGTGGCGCATCATCGGGTCCTGGCGCAATGCCTGGGCGGTCTCCTGCATCAGGGTGATGGCGTCATCGATCGGCATCTCGTAGGGAATGCGGATCTTCATCAGCGCGATGCCGAACTGGCGCGACATGTTGTGGATCGAGTCGATGCGACTGAAGGTGATGATATGCACGATGCCGTCGAGGTCGCGCAGGCGCACGGTGCGCAGGGTCAGTCCCTCCACCGTGCCCATATGGCCGTTGATCTCGACGAAGTCGTCCACCGCCAGGGAGTCCTCGATCAGGATGAAGATGCCGGTGATCAGGTCCTGCACCAGGGTCTGGGCGCCGAAGCCGAGCGCCAGGCCGATGACACCGGCACCGGCCAGCAGCGGCGTGACGTTCACCCCCAGGTTGGCCAGCCCGACGATGGCCGCGATGATCACGATGGCCGTGAAGATGACGTTGCGGATCATCGGCGTGATGGTCTGGGCGCGGGCCTGGTTGACGCGCCGCCCGCGGGAGCGTGCCGAGCTGGTCAAGGCACGCTGGATGGCGGTGTCGGCGAAGATCCAAGCCAGCCAGGCCAGCAGCAGGGTCAGGGCGATGGCCAGCAGCGCCTGACCGATGCGGGCGCTGGCCACGCCCTGGCTGCCGATGCCCAGCAGGGAGCCACCCCACAGCTGCAGTGACAATTCGGCGAAGGCCAGCCAGGTGGCGACGTGGGCCAGCACATAGCCGAAGCGCTCCAGACGCACCCGGTATTGGCTGAAGCGACGCCGACGCTGCTTCGCCTTGCGCCGCTGGCCGTGGCGGCGCACCAGGCCAGTGACCACCAGGGCCAATACCAGCAGGGCGGCCGAGATGATCGAGCGCGCCAGGGCGGTGCCCACGTCGCCGCCGGTGACGAATATCGCCACCAGCGAGCCCCCCACCATCAGCAGCGACGGCACGTGCCACAGGCGCCCCAGCACCTGCACGATGCTGGCACTGGCACCGGGCTCGCGACGATCGCGCCAGGGACGGTTGCGGATGATGTGCTCGATGGGACGCTTGAAGTTGAGGATGAAACGCACGCTGAGCAGCGCCGCCAGCATGTTGGCCAGCACCGAGAGCAGCCCGGCGAGCTCATCACCGAGCAGGCCGGTGAGGCGTCCGGAATTGAAGGCATCCCCCAGCGCCACCAGGGCGCCGATCACGAACAGTGGGCGCAGGCCGTAGTGCTGAATCAGCTGCACCGCCACGAAGCGGTGGCCCCGGGTGAACTCCGAGACGAAGGTCTCCACCACCACCGACAGGGTGCGGCCACACAACGCGATATAGGCCACCACCAACGCCAGCACGCGACCGCTGCTGGGCGGCACCAGCTGGGCGATCCCCAGCACCAGCGCGAAGGCCAGTGCCCAGGGCAGCATGCGGCGCAGGAAGTGTACGGTCAGCAGCCAGGCTCGGGGCTCCCGGGGCAGGTCCAGGGGCCAGCCGCGCCGTCTCGCCAGCTGACGCCCCAGGGCGATCAGGATCACCAGCAACCCGCCCCAGATCACCAGCAGCACCGTCGCCTCGATCACGAAACGCAGCAGGTCGGCGTTGCCGGTCTCGGCCACCAGCGCACTCAGGTCATGCCAGCCCTGCTGGAGCTGGGCCTGCCAGCGCGCCAGGGGGGAGTTGCCTTCGGCCTGCTGCCCCAGGTCGCTGATGGTCTCGGCAAGCGCCCCCAGCAGGCCCTCCCGCGGGGTGATGCCGCTCTCCTCGGTGGCCTCGCCGTGGACGCTCTGCAGGTCCTGCAGGCTCTCCAGCAGCTGACCGCGACGCTCGGCGTCCTCGAGGGTGGCGATGATGCGCTCCAGCGACTCCTGGAAGGCCTGGGGGTCATGCTGCTGCTGATCCTCGGCGGAGGTCACCAGGCCCGGCAGGTTGACCGACTGGGCCTGAACGTCGGCGGCGGGCAGCAGCCAGGCGACCAGCCCCAGCAGGAGTCCGAACATCAGCGTCCAGGCGATGGCGCGGGAACCGAGGCGGCGGTGGGGCAACATCACATCTCCCTGTTGTTGGCGGATCGAGGCGTTGGGTGATTCAGGCGATGGGGATCGGGGCGCCGTGAGCAAAGGCCAATATGATACGCTCGCAGGCGCTCCCATGTGACGCACAGGATGCCGCCATGACGCCGTTACCGCCACCCGAACCGCACACTCCCGACGGCGAGACCCGCCGCGTGGGGGTCGAGATCGAGTTTGCCGGCCTGCCACCCCAGGAGACCGCCGGGATGGTGTGCGAGCTGTTCGGCGGCGAGGTGAAGGTGCTCAGCCCTCATCGCCTCAAGGTGGAGGAGACTCGCTGGGGCACCTTCACCATCGAGCTGGACACCCAGTATGCCCACCCCGATGCGGACGTGCTGGAGGCCATGCCCAGCGGCGACAGCGAGTGGGAGCGCCATCGCCACCAGATGCGCATCGACTTCCACAGCCGTACCCGGGAGCTGATCGGCGACGTGGTCACGGGGCTGGTGCCCACCGAGATCGTCTGCCCGCCGATCCCCTGGGACGAGCTGGAGCAGCTCGATGCGCTGTTCGAGGCGCTGCGCGAGCACGGCGCCAAGGGCACCGACGCCAGCCTGCTCTACGGCTTCGGGCTGCACCTCAACCCCGAGGCACCCAGCCTCGAGGTAACGAGCCTGCTCGACCACCTGCGTGCCTATCTGCTCACCGCCGAATGGCTGCGTGAACAGATCGACGTGGATATCACCCGCGAGGTGCTGCCCCATGCCAACCCCTTTCCCAAGGCCTACGCCCTCAAGGTGCTGGCCGCCGACTACTCCCCGGACCTCGACACCCTGATCGGCGACTATCTGGCCGACAACCCGACCCGCAACCGCGAGCTCGACATGACCCCGCTGTTCGCCCACCTGCGACCCGACTACCCCCACGAACTGTTCCGCAACAAGCTGGTCAAGGCCCGCCCCACCTTCCACTACCGGCTACCCGACGCGCGCCTCTCACAGCCGGGCTGGGGCTCGGCGGTGGAGTGGAACCGCTGGCTGGAGGTGGAGAAGCTGGCCGCCGACACGCAAACGCTGCGGCGACGCGCCGCCGGCTATGTCGCCAAGCACACCCGTTCGCCGCTGACCCGCCTGTGGCTGCGCCTGCGCCGCTGGGTGAAGGCCACATGAGCGAGCGCCCGCTGATCGGCATCACCACCTCGGATCGCAAGAGCCATATCGCCTGGCTGTTCGACTGGTTTGCGGTGTGGCGCCACGGTGGCCGGCCGCGGCGACTGTCGCCCTCCCGCCCCTGGCCGGAGCGCCTCGATGGCCTGATCATCGGCGGCGGCGATGACATCCAGGCGCACCTCTACGACGCCGAGGTGCAGATCGACGTACGCGTCGACCCCCAGCGCGACGAGCTGGAACTGGAGCTGCTCGAGACCTTCATCCCCCGGGGCATCCCGGTGCTCGGCATCTGCCGTGGCGCCCAGCTGATCAACGTCCACCTGGGCGGCACCCTGGACCCGGATATCTACACCAGCCACGAGGGGCTCAAGCGGCGGCGCACCGTGCTGCCGCGCAAGACCGTGGATATCGTCGGAGACAGCCAGCTGCATCACATCCTGCGGGTCAGCTGGTGTCGCATCAACAGCCTGCACCACCAGGCCGTCAGGCAGGCCGGGCGCGGCATCGAGATCGTCGCCCGCGACCGCGACGGCCTGGTGCAGGGCATCGAATCCCGAGACCACGACTTCCTGATCGGCGTGCAATGGCACCCCGAATGGCTGATCTTCAACCGCCCCCAGCAGCGCCTGATCCGCGCCCTGGTGAGTGCTGCCCAACGCAGCCGCCAAGCACCCGCCCCGGACGAATAACAGCGCCGGGGCCACCCTTGGGTGGCCCCGGCGCGTTATGGGACGGGCAAGCGGCTAGGGGCTCAGCCCTCCAATTCAGCCCTCCAGCGTCGCCTCCAGGGTGATCTCGGCTTTGAGCAGCTTGGAGATCGGGCAGTTCTCCTTGGCGCCATTGGCCGCCTCCTCGAAGGCGGCCTGATCGGCGCCCGGCACCCGTCCGGTGGTGGTCAGGTGCACCGCGGTCACCGAGAGGGAATCCGGATCAAGGGTCACCTTCGCCTGGGTATCGAGGCTGTCGGCGGTGAAACCCGCCTCGCCGAGGACCAGCGACAGCGCCATGGTGAAGCAGCCGGCATGGGCCGCGCCGATCATCTCCTCCGGATTGGTGCCTTCGGCGCCCTCGAAGCGCCGACGGAAGTCGTACGGCGTGTCCTTCAACACCCCGCTGCGGGTGGAGAGCGTACCGCCCCCTTCCTTCAGGCTGCCCTTCCACTGTGCGCTGGCAAAGTTCTCGATCGTCATGTCGGCTCCTTGTGTTGACCGGTGGGCTATCTCACCTTCACACCATAGACCATGCGGATGGTTTGCCCATGATACAAGGCCTGATTACAACGCCGATGGCGACGCCTTCCCGGCAGCGAACCGCAAGGTGCCGCTGGATATCGTACAGGCGTTCCCTGAACAGTCGGCGGGCGAAGGGCAGACAAGGCAAGCATCAGCGGAAAAACGCAGCCTAGTCTTGACCGCGCAGCCGGGCCAGCCCCGCGGCCAGGGCCTCATGGCCCACCTCGCGCAGCGCCGCCATGTTGCGCTCGGGAATCGCCTCGGGGTCCGGGTAGTGGGCCAGCGCCTGCTCAAGCCCCGCCTCGCGCAGCAGGTGCAGCATCGGGAAGGGAGAGCGGTTGGTGAAGTTGGCAGGATCCTCCGGCTCGGCATCCGCGAAGCAGTAGTCGGGGTGGAAGCTGGCCAGCTGATAGATGCCTTCAAAGCCCTGATCGGCCAGCAGGGCCTCGGCCACCTCCAGGAAGTCCAGGTAGTCGTCGAAGGCCTCGAGACCGGAGGTGAGCACCAGCAGGGTGGTCTCGATGGCCGGCGTCTCGTCCAGCCGTTCGCACTCGGCGATGAGCGCCAGCAGGGCGGGCTCCCACTCCCCGGCATCCACCGCCACGTAGCGGATGCTGTCGCGGGCCACCTCGCGGCCGGCGAAGGGGCAGACGTTGCGGGGGACCACGAAGGTCTCTACCCACTGGCGAGTCGCGGCGAGGGGATCAACGGCTGGGGACATGGTCGGCTCGGCAGGTAAGTGGGCCGGCAGTATAGCGCAGGGGCCGCTCCCCTTCCCCGCCGGCCGTCTCCTAGCCCTCTCCCCCGCGGCGAGAGGCCAGGCGATCCGCCAGCCGTGTGGGCTCCGGCAGCTTGGTGCGACCGAGGCAGCGTACCACCCAGTCGAGTGCCGTGGGCAGCGAGACCCGGTGGCCAGAGGAGACGAAGAGCGGCTTCACCCCGGGCCGCGAGCGCAGCACCGCGCCGATCACCGTATCATCGGGGCCGTCGGTGAGCGGCGCCCAGTCGCCCCGCTCGGGCCCCGGCTCCTCGTTTCGTCCGCAGAGCCGCGACTTGGCCACGCCGATGGTGGGCAGGTCGAGCCACAGCCCCAGATGCGAGGCGACCCCTAGCCGGCGCGGATGGGCGATGCCCTGGCCATCCACCATCACCAGGTCGGGGTGCACCGTCAGCCGTTCGAAGGCGCCCAGCGCCGCCGGCACCTCGCGAAACGACAGCAGCCCCGGGATATAGGGCATCCGCGTGGGCTCGCGCTGCACCACCTGCTCCACCACCTCGAACCGCCCACCCTCATCGGGCGGCCACGCCAGCACCACCACCGCCGCCCGGGTGATCGCGCCGCCCTGCTCGAAGCCGATATCCACCCCCGCGATGTGATGCACCTCATCCAGGCGGTCGTCATGCTCGATGCGCCCGGCAAGGCGCTTCTGCAGGGCGATGGCCTGTGCCGGGGCAAGATTCCAGTCATGAAGGGGATCGAGTGACATAGGGCCTCCTGAACAGCCGCTGTCGAGTGGCGTAGACTATCGCCTTTCGACGCCAGCCAGGGAAGGGAGCCCCGCCTATCATGTTGACCCTGATCCACACCGCCGACTGGCACCTGGGCCAGAGCTTCCACGGCCAGGAGCGCCACGCCGAGCACCGCGCCTTCCTCGCCTGGCTGCTCGACACCCTGGCGGAGCGCCAGGCCGACGCCCTGCTGGTGGCCGGCGACATCTTCGACGTGGTCAACCCCTCGCTGCGCGCCCAGGAACTGCTCTACGACTTCATCGTCTCCGCCCACGAGCGGCTGCCGCACCTGGATATCGTGCTGATCGCCGGCAACCACGACAGCGGCAACCGCATCGAGCTGCCCGCCCCTCTGATGCGCCGCCTGCGTACCCACGCCCTGGGTCGGGTCAGCTGGCTGGACGACGGCCGACTCGACGCCGAACGCCTGCTGGTGCCGCTTACCGACGCCGCCGGCGAGACCCGCGCCTGGTGCCTGGCGCTGCCCTTCCTGCGCCCCGCCGAGGTCACCGGCGCGGCGCTGGCCGGTGGCGACGACGCCCCCAACGACTATGTGGCCGGCATCGGCCGGGTGCATCGCCAGCTGGTCGAGGCCGCCCTCGCGCGGCGCGAACCCGGCCAGGCGCTGGTCGCCATGAGCCACGCCCACCTGCACGGTGCGGCGGTCTCCGAGGCCAGCGAACGGCCCATCGTGATCGGCGGCGAGGAGTCGATCTCCGCCGCCCTCTTCCCGCCGGCGATCGCCTACGTGGCGCTGGGCCACCTGCACCGCGCCCAGCAGGTCGGCGAGGCGCGCATCCGCTACAGCGGCAGCCCTCTGCCGCTGGACTTCAGCGAGGTGGCCTACCCCCACCAGGTGGTGGAGGTGACCCTGGACGGCGAGTCGCTTGTCGAGGCCACGGCAATCCCCGTGCCGCGCCCGGTGGCCATGCACCGCATCGGCCCCGCGCCGCTCGAGACGGTGCTGGCCGAGGTCGCGACGTTAGAGGACGATCCCGAGCAGCCGAGAGACCAGTGGCCCTGGCTGGAGGTTCGCGTGGAGCTGGACGCACCGATTCCCGACCTGCGCGCCCGGGTGGATGCTGCCCTGGCGGGCAAGGCACTGCGGCTGCTGCGCCTGGAGCGTCGCCTGCCCCGGGTCGACGGCGATCATGGCCAGGCGCGAGTCGACCTGGAGACCCTGGGCCCGCGCAAGCTCTTCGAGCGCACCTGGGAGGGGCGCTGGGGCGAGCCACCGGACGACGAGGTCCTGGCCGACTTCGACCGCCTGCGCCAGGAGGTACTGGACGCCGACGACAGCGACACCCGGGAGGCACCGCGATGAGAATCCTCGCCCTGCGCCTGGAAAACCTGGCCTCGCTGCCCGGTCCCGTCGAGCTCGACTTCACCGTGCCGCCGCTTGCCGATGCCGGCCTGTTCGCCATCACCGGCCCCACCGGCGCCGGCAAGAGCACCCTGCTCGACGCCCTGTGCCTGGCGCTCTACGGCAACACCCCGCGGCTGCGCCAGGCACCGAGCCGCGACAGCCAGATCGATGACACCGCGGACTCCACCCTGACCACCGGCGACGCGCGCACCCTGCTGCGCCGCGGCACCTCCAGCGGCCACGCCGAGGTGGACTTCCTGGGTTGCGACGGGCGTCGCTATCGCGCCCGCTGGGCGGTGCGCCGCGCCCGCCTCAAGCCCGGCGGTCGCCTACAGGCGGCGGAGCAGTCGCTGACCGACCTCGACGATGACCGCCTGCTCACCGCCCAGAAGCGCGAGTTCGACCGCCTACTGCCGGAACGCCTGGGGCTCACCTTCGAGCAGTTCACCCGCGCGGTGCTGCTCGCCCAGAGCGAGTTTTCTGCCTTCCTGCAGGCCGACGACAACGCCCGCAGCGACCTGCTCGAACGCCTCACCGGCACCCACGAGTACTCCGCGATCTCCATGGCCGCCTACCGCCGTGCCAGCCAGGCGAAGAAGGCCGTGGAGGCCCTGGAGACGCGCCTCGCCGACGACCTGCCCGCCGACGCCGAGGCCCGCGCCACGCTTGAGCACGCCGCCAAGGCCAGTCGCCAGGCCCAGGGCGAGCTGCAGAAGCAGGCGGAAACGCTCCAGGCCGAGCAGCGCTGGCACGCGGACGACACCCGTCTGCACGAGGCCTACCGCCGCGGCCTTGCGCAGCGCCAGGCCGCCGAGGAGGCGTGGCAGACCCTCGCCGGGCAGCGCGCCGACCGCGACTGGCGCCGGCTGATCGCCCCGCAGCGCCATGCCCTCGGACGCCAGGCCGAGCTTCCCGGCGAGCTCGCCGCCCTCGAGGCGACCCACACCGACACTTTGAAGGCGCGGGAGAGGGCCGACACCGAGCAGCAGGCCGCCGGCCAGGCCCTCGACCAGGCGGAGCGGGACCTGAAGGCATGCGGCGAGGCCCGTCGCCAGGCCGAACCCAAACTGCGCCAGGCCCGCGACCAGGCCCAGCGCCTGGCCACCCTGGAGCAGCGACTCGGCGAGCTGGAGGCGTCTCTCGACAGGCAGCGGCGAGGCGCCGGCGCGTTGGCGGGACAACACCGCCAGGCCCAGGCCGCACAGCACGACCGTCAGCGCCAGCGCGATGACTGGCAGGCGGCGCTGCACAGGCTGCTGGGCACTCACGCCGACCTCGACGCCGCCCGAAAGGCCGCTCAGCAGGCCCACGACCAGGCTGCCCGGCGCCACCTCGCCCTGGAGGAGCTGGCCAGCCGCTGGCAGGAGTCCGGCCGCGCCGCCCAGGCCCGCAAGGGGCTGGCCGATCAGCGCGACGCAGAGCGGTTACGCCGAGACGAACTGCTGACCGCGGGGCAAGCCGCCCGCGAACGCCTCGACCGTACCCAGGCCCACTTCGACAGCGTCGCCGCCCTGGTCGAGCGCAGCCGCGCCGTGCGCAGCGAGAGCGTGGTGCGCCTGCGCGAGGCCCTGCAGCAAGGTGACCCCTGCCCGGTATGCGGTGGCCTCGACCACCCCTGGCGGCATGCTCCGCCGGCCACCCCCGAGGCGGCCCAGCTCAAGGCCCAGCAGCGCGAGGAAGCGCGCCAACTGGATGAGGCTCGCGAGGCCCGGGACGCCGCCCAGAAGCAGCGCGACGAGCTGGTGGGCGACTATCGCGGCGTGGAACGCTCGCTCAAGCAGCTGGATGTCGACCTCGAGGCCGCCGAGCGACGCCTCGCCAGCGCCCATGAGGCGCTGGCGGCGCATCCGCTCCACCACGAGCTCACCGCCGTTGACGAAGCCGAACGCGATGCCTGGCTGCAGGCCCAGTGCGACCAGGACGAGTCGCAGCGCCACCGGCAGCACCAGGTACTGGAAGAGCTGCAGCGGGCCGAGGCGGAGCTGGCCCCGCTGGAGAAGGCACTCCAGGAGGGGCGACTCACGCTGACGCGCCTGGAAGCCGAGAAGGCGGGCGCCGACAGGCAGCTGGCCGAACTCGAGGGGCAGCTGCCACCCCTGCGCCAGCAGCGCGACGAGCTCGCCCGCACCCTCGCCGAGCGACTCGGCGACCACGCCTCGCCCGACGCCTGGCAGCAGCGGCTCGAGGCGGATCAGGAGAGGGTCCGCCAGACACGCGACAACGCCCTGGCGCGACGGCACGATGCCCAGCGCGAGAACCAGCGCCTTGGCCAGCTGGCGGAGCATGAGGCCAGACAGCTCGAGCAGCGTCGCCAGGAGCAGCAGCACCTGGCGCAGGCGCTCGATGCCTGGCGCCACGCCCACCCGGCGCTCGATGACGACACCCTGGCGCGGCTGCTGGCCCAACCCGAGGACGAGGCCCAGGAGGAGGAGCGGCGCATCGAGACCCGCGACCAGGAGCGCCAGCGTGCCGCCGCCACCCTGGCCGAGCGACGCGACGCCCTGCTGCGCCACCGTCGTGGCCAGGCGCTGGTCGAGAACGAGCAAGAGGACGCAGACGAGGATGACCCGCGGCTGCTGGACGAGACCCTCGCCCTGGAGCTGGAGCGTCGCCGGGAGGCCGTCACTGCGGCCCAGGCCGAACTGGCACCCCGCCTGGAAGCGGCCCAGCAGGCCCGGGACGAGGCCGCCTTCGCGCTTGCCGACGACGATCGTCGGCGCGAGCGCCAGCAGGCCGGGCAGGGCGAACTGGAGGCCGCCCGCCACGAATACCGCCGCTGGGGACGCATCAGCGAGCTGATCGGCTCCGCGGACGGCAAGGCCTTCCGGCGCATCGCCCAGGCCTACAACCTGGAGCAGCTGCTCGAGCACGCCAACACCCACCTGGCCGGGCTCAGCCGCCGCTACCGGCTGGTCCGCGGCGGCAGCGACCTGGGGCTGCTGGTGGTGGATCAGGACATGGCCGACGAACGCCGCTCGGTGCACTCGCTCTCCGGCGGCGAGACCTTTCTGGTCTCGCTGGCCCTCGCGCTGGGGCTGGCCTCCATGGCCTCGGGGGAACTCACGATCGAATCACTGTTCATCGACGAGGGCTTCGGCAGCCTCGATCCGCAGTCGCTGGCCCTCGCCATGGAGGCCCTGGATGGCCTGCAGGCCTTGGGTCGCCGCGTCGGGGTGATCTCCCACGTCCAGGAGATGCACGAACGTATCCCGGTGCAGATCCAGGTGGAGCCTCAGGGCAACGGCACCAGCCGGGCGAAGCTGGTAAGCCAGTAAGTGCCCCCATTGTGAGGATTGATGTCGTGTGTCCGTGAAATCCTGAATGCCGAACACGCCGAACTGCTCGTTGAGCGGCAGAATGCCTTTCGCAGCGAGCGGTCATCGCGCCCCTATCCCCTCGACGGACGCACTGCCTTGAGCGATTCGCCCTGAACGGCTAGGTTCATCTTCCCGACCCATCGCCAGCGACGCCCTGGCCATTCACAAGAAGGACTGCGCCCCATGAGCCCTCAACAACATCGCCTGATACTGCTGGATGGAGGAATGGGGCAGGAGCTCAGGCGACGCAGCGAGCGCCCCGCCACACCGCTGTGGTCGGCTCAGGTCATGCTCGACGAGCCCCACCTGGTCACCGCGGTGCATCGCGACTTCATCGCGGCCGGGGCCCGGGTCATCACCACCAACAACTACACCGCCACACCGCAGCGTCTGGCTCGCGACGGCGACCCGGCCCTGTTCGAGGCCCTGCATGCCGCCGCGCTCGGTGCCGCCCACCAGGCGCGGGAGGAGAGTGGCCAGGCGGTGCGCATCGCCGGCTGCCTGCCCCCGCTGATGGCGAGCTATCACGCCGAGGTGGTCCCGGATGATGCCACCTGCCGGCGTGATTACCGCCGTCTCGTCGCGGTCCAGGCCGAGGGGGTCGACCTGTTTATCTGCGAGACCATGACCCTCACCCGCGAGGCGCTGGCCGCGACGCAAGCCGCGGTAGAACGCGAGCTGCCGGTATGGGTCGCCTTCACGGTGGATGATGCCGAAGGCACACGCCTGCGTTCCGGGGAGCCGCTGGCCGAGGCGGCACGGTCGGTGGTGGCCGCCGGTGCCTCGGCGGTACTGATCAACTGCTCGGTGCCCGAGGCAGTCACCACCGCCATGGACGAGCTTGCCGACCTTGGCGTGCCGTTCGGTGGCTACGCCAATGCCTTTACCTCGGCCGCGGACCTGGCGCCCGGCGGGACGGTGGATGGCCTCGAGGCTCGCCTGGATCTCGACCCCGCGGGCTATGCCGCACACGCCTGTGGCTGGGTCGAGCAGGGGGCAACGATTGTGGGCGGGTGCTGCGAGGTCAGCCCGACACATATTGCCCATCTCGCCGAGCGACTATGCGCGCAGGGCCATCAGCTCTCATCCGCCTGATAATCGAGAACAACGCGCTAAGTCGGCTGGCGCGATGCCCCCTTGACCCCTGAACTCAAGCGATGCACGCCAGTCGAATCCACCGTGGTTACCAGGGCAGCGCCTCGCCATTGCTGTGCCAGAAGCCGCCGCTGTTCTCCAGCGTCAGCGCCTCGATACGCTCGGCGATGCCCGTGGCGGCCTCCTCGGCGCTGATCATGCCGCCGAAGTTGACCATGCGCGTCTGCACATAGCCCGGGTGAAGCTGGGCCACGGCGATACCCCGCGGCTTGAGGTCCACGGCCAGCGACTTGCCGAAGGCGTTGAGCGCCGCCTTGGAGGCGCGGTAGCCATAGCGCCCGCCTGAGTCGTTGTCGGCGATGGAGCCCATGCGGCTGGTAATATTGGCGACCCTGGCGCCCTCCCCCAGATTGTCCAGCAGCGCCTCGGTCACCCGCAGCGGGGCATAGGCGTTGATCTCCATCTGCGTGCGGATGGAGTCGAAGTCGATCTCGCCGAGCACTTCATCCTGCAATAGGCCCGCGTTATTGATCAGCAGGTCCAGGCGGCGACCCGCCAGCGCCTCCCTGAGGCGGTCAACGTCCTCGGCGCGGGTCACGTCGATGCCCTCGATCAGCGTCTCGGCAACGTCGCGCAGCTCGGCGGCCTCCTCGCCGCCACTGCGGCAGACGCCGATTACCGCCCAGCCGGCGGCGTGATAGTGGCGGGCCAGGGCCAGGCCGACGCCGCGGTTGGCGCCGGTGATCACTACGGTGGAGGTCATGTCGTCTCCCGAAAGTTGAATGTCGTACCCGTTCAGATGGGGGGCGCGAGCGCCGGCTTCAACCGCCGCCGACGAACCAGGCCTGCGGGCCCGGGGCTTACAGCTCGATGCCGTAGAGACGCAGCAGCGTCACCATCAACCAGTAGCAGAGGACGGTGATGGCGATGGAGACGACGAGGCCCAGGTAGAAGTTGACGCCCTTCGCCAGCAGCAGGGGCAGCGCGATGAACAACGCCAGGGAGGGGAGCACCAGCCAGAAGACGCTGCCGGCCAGCGCACTCACCTTCGCGGCATCGCCGGTATCAAGGTAGAGCCAGAGCATGGCCAGCACCGAGGTCAGCGGCACCGAGGCCAGCACGGCCCCGAGAAAGGAACTGCGCTTGGCCACCTCCGAAATCAGCACCACCAGAAGGGCGGTAATCGCCACCTTGGTCACGTAGTAGAGCAACGTCGTCGCCCTCCTTCGCAGGATTGGGAGTCGTCGGGCCTAGGAGCCTGTCGCCCCTGAAGGCCACCGGCGCGGCGTGATGCACAGGGCACGACGCTCAGCAGCCAAGGGCCGGCAGCGCCATGACCTGCTCCCGCAACGCCCGCTTCTCCTGCTCGAGGTCGGCACACCAGGCGTCGCACTCCTGCCTGCGCCTGGGGGCGTGGCGGGAAGCGGCGGCGAAGGCCTCGATCCAGGCCTGGCGGGTGCACAGGTCCTGGAAGTCGCCGAGCAGGCCCTGGCGCAGCTTCAGCCCCTTCAGCAGCCGGCGATGGCGCTTGGGGTCCAGTTCGGCCAGGTAGCGGATGCGCTTCACCCCCTTGCGCAGGTCATGGAAGGCCGCGTCGGGGCTGGCGACGCCGAGGGCGGCAAGCTCGCGATCGTGTCCGGCGATGCGCTCGGCAAGCACCTTGTCGACGCGTTGTGAATCCAGGCCACGCAGCGCCTGCTGGAATCGATTGCCATCGAGGAAGTCCTGCCATGCCGCCATCTCCTCGGCATACTCGGGCTCACCGAGCTGGCGGCACAGCGCCTCATGCCGTTCCCGCTCGCGGGCGGCCAGCCAGTCATGCAGGGCCAGTCGGATCCGCTCCGAGAGCGGCGCCGGCCGAGCGCCCAGGCTCTCCAGGAAGACGTGCAGGTCACGCAGCTCGCTGGTGGCCTGGGCGCGACGCTTGAGCCGCTTCAGCCGCTTCTTCAACCCCGGCACCTTGGCAATGGCGACGAGTGACTCGCCGATGGCGCGGCTACGACGCAGGTTGACCCGATACTGGTGCAGGAACTCGGGATCGATGCCGGCGATCACGCCCGGCTCCAGGGCCCGGATCAGGCGATACTGGTGGCACAGCAGGGCGTGAACCCGACTCGCCGGGTCGGCCTTGCGCAGGTCGGGGGCAACCGGTGCCCGGCGCTGGAAGAGGGCATGGTTCGCCTCGCCGGGCGTCAGGCTGGCGGTGAGCTGGGCGCCGTGCCTGGCCAGCGCCTGCCAGGAGGGTGCGGGCAACGCGAGGCATATCAGGCCGCCGGTGGGCAGCGAGGCCGGCGCCTCGGGGCACAACCAGCGGGCCAGCTGCAGCAGGGCCGGGTTATGGCCGATCACCAGCACCCGCTCGCTCTCCTCCGGCAGGCTTCTCAGCCACTCGAGAAGCGCCTGTCCCTCGAAGGTATAGAGGTCATCGTGCAGCTGTATCCGATCGGCCACGCCAAGGCCGGGCAGTTCGCTGTCCACCGCCTCCAGGGTCTGCAGGGTGCGCCGGGCGCTGCTGACGTGAATGTCGCCCTCCAGGGCGCCCCACCGCTTCAAGGGGTCGGCCATCGCTTCGGCCTGATGCCTGCCTCGCCGCCGCAAGGGGCGCCGATGGTCGGCCAGGTCGGCACGTGACGACTTCGCCTTGGCGTGGCGCATCAGGTAGAGATGACGCATGGACTCGCTCCGAACCCCAGTGTGTGGTGCCAAGCGTAGACCACGCCCGCCGTTACCACCTCGCCGGTCAACAGTGCACCAGGATGGCGCGCCATGAGTTACTATGATAACCAGTCACCTCCCCTCCTGAGGCCGGGAAGCCGCCCATGCCATCATCCGGGACTAACGAAGCCATCCTCTGGAATGCCCTCTTCGAAGGGGCCTGGGATGGCATGGTGGTTATGAGACGTGACGGCAGCCTCTACCGGGCCAATCGTCGCTATGCCGAGATGCTCGGCTACCGGCGCGAAGAACTGGAGTCGATGCACGTCTGGGACCTCGACACCCGCTTCAGCAGGCGCGTGATTCTGGCGATGCTGCACCGCGTCGACAGCGCCGGCGCCCACTTCGAGACGCAGCAGCGCCGCCAGGATGGCAGCCTGATCGACGTGGAGCTCAGCAACAACGCCGCCACCTTCGAAGGTGACAAGCTGATCTTCTGCGTCGTGAGGGACATCACGGCACGCAGGGCGACCGAAGCGAGGCTTCGGCAGAGCGAGGCGCTGCTGCGCGGCATCGCCTCCCAGGTGCCCGGCGCGCTCTACCAGTACCGCATGGCGCCGGATGGCTCGCGCAGCTTCCCCTATTTCAGCCAGGGCATCGTCGAGTTGGGAGGCCTGCCGCTGGAGGAGATCTGGGGTCCCGGTACGGAGACGGCCATGTCGCGGATTCTTCCCGAGGATGCCGAGCGCGTCGAGGCCCAGACCCGGCACAGTGCCGCCACCCTATCCCAGGTCCATGTGGAGTTCCGAGCCCTTCACGCCGACGGGTCGATTCGCTGGATCGAGTGCCGCTCGACACCGCAGCAGGAAGCCGACGGCGGCATCCTCTGGACCGGCATCCTGCTGGATATCACCCAGCGCAAGCTGGCGGAAGCGCGGGTGCAGACCATGGCCATCACCGACGGCCTCACCGGCATCACCAACCGCCAGGAACTGGGTCGCCTGCTGGAGAAGGAAATGGCGCGCGCCAGCCGCTACGCCTCGCCACTCTCGCTGATCATGTACGACCTCGATCATTTCAAGCGAATCAACGACCGCTTCGGCCATAACAGCGGCGACGACGTGCTGAAGACCGTGGCCCGCCTGGTCAACGACAGCCTTCGTGGCATCGACCATCACGGGCGATGGGGTGGCGAGGAGTTCATGGTGCTGCTGCCAGAGACCGGCCTCGCGGCGGCCAGCAAGGTCGCCGAGAAGCTGCGGCGGGCGATCGCCGGTCAGCGCTTCGAAACGCTCGGGACTGTCACCGCCAGCTTCGGCGTGGTGGAGCTGGCCGACGGTGAGGACTCCCGATCACTGGTCCAGCGGGTGGATGAGGCCCTCTACCGAGCCAAGGAACTCGGCAGGAACCGGGTCGAGGCCCGGGCGAGTCGTCAGGGCGCTCAGTAGCTGGACGAACTGGCCGGGCGCATCCTGGCCTCGCGGCGGGCGGTGTGCCAGCGGTAGCCCAGCGCCACGATCAGGACCAGCCCCACCACGCCCAGCATCGGGTAGACGGTGCCGATCAGCGCGCTGAACCCGAACTGACTGAGTACCAGGCCCACCGCGGTGACGATCACACTCAGCACCCTGAAACGGGTCGTTTCCGGCGTCGCGAAACGCGCGGTGAAAGCGAAGAACATGCCCACCGCGGTGCTGTAGATCATGCAGATCAGGGCCAGCGACATGACGATCGCCACCAGCGGCGACACCGCCGTGGCCAGCATCAGCGAGGGCATATCGACCCCGACCAGCCGCTCGAGGTTGGCGAACAGGCCGATGTTGAGCAGGAAGATCAGCACGCCGAGGCCCACGCCCCCCAGGATACCGCCCAGCGCCGCCTGCCGGGTATCGCGAGTCAGCCCGCCGATCACCGACAGCATCGGGAAGCCCACGGCGATATTGAAGGAGGCGTAGAGCAGCGCGCCGATGACCCAGTGCGAGACCGGCCAGCCTTCGCTGATGGTCGGCACCTCGCCGGCCGCGCCTTCCAGCGTTTGCAGCGAGGCACTGCTGGTGAAGAAGGAGTAGACGGTGATGGTCAGCACCAGCAGCAACAGCACCGGCATGATGACGCTGATCAGGTTGATGATCCCGCGGACCCGCAGGCACAGGGTCAGGATGACCAGCACACTGAGCAGCACCCCGCCCAGCAGCGGCGGCAGGCCGTACTGCTGGGCGAAGATGGAACCGCTGCCGGCCAGCATCACCACACCGACACCGAACAGGAAGAAAGAGAGCACCAGGTCGATGGCAAGCCCCGCCCGCTTGCCGAACAGCGCCACCAGCACCTCCTTGTGGGAGCGCGCCTGCATGCTGGAGCTCATCCGTGCGATCTGCATGCCGAGGAACGCGAACAGCAGGCCGCTGAGCAGGGTGCCGGTGATCCCGACCGCGCCGTAGCCGGTGAAGAACTGCAGCACCTCCTGCCCCGAGGCGAAGCCGCCGCCGATGATGATCGACATGAAGGTCATGGCGATCAGGAAGGGTTGTTTGCTCATCAGGAAGTACCTCGTTGCACTGAGGGCCCACGCCGCCCGCGAGGGACAGGGGAACCCGGCTCGGGTCGGAAGCCGGCGCGAGCGCCGCTCCCGATCGGGGATGGACGGGCACCGGCCACAGGGGTCCGGCGCCAATGGAAACTTAGCATGCACAAAGTATACGATGAGGAAAATAGTTTCCTATCGTAAAAAGGTCTTCCACCCCTCCCGGTCAAGTGCGCCGCATGCTGCGGCGCGATGTCGCCGATCGCGGCATTGACCCCGGGCCCGGCATTGGTCATTATCGATAACAATTCTTGTTTCCCTGGAAGGGCCGACCACCATGAGTCCGCAACGTCCCAAGGCCTACTACACGGCGGTCTTCCTGCAGGTCTCCTTCCAGGCGATCAAGAACTCCATGGCCGGAAAGGCCAGCGACACCATGCCCTGCTGGCTCGACAGCAAGATGCTGATGATGCTCTCCCGGGAGCTCAAGGAGTGTCAGGCGCAGGCCGAGGACAACGACGCGGCGCGTAACGCCCTGAGCCAGGCCAGCGATGAGTGCGACGCCCTGCTGAAGCGCTGCCCGGGAGGCCTGGACGCCCCCCTCTGCCACCGCCACCTGGATGCCATCCTCGGCGCCCTGAAGCGCGCCGGCGCGGCCCTGCCCCAGACGCCTGCCGCCCCGCCCAGCACCCGCTGGGAACAAGCCCGACAGAGGTTCCGTGAGGGCGTTCGGTGGCTGCGATAAGGCGCCAGCCCTAGACCGAACCCGCCCACCCGCAGCGTCAGGGTGGCCTCCGCTCGTGACAGGCCGGCAGGTTCAGAGCGCCTGCGGGCCGGCGGGCACGATGCCGGTGGGGTTCAGGGCCTTGATCGAGTAGTAGCCCGCCTTGATATGGTCGAGGTTGACCGTCTCGGCGATGCCCTCGAGAGCCAGGAGGCGGTGCAGGTAGGCGTGCAGGGCCGGCATGGCCGCCAGGGTGTTGCGGTTGCATTTGAACAGCCCGTGGTAGGCGGCATCGAAGCGGACCAGGGTCACGAACAGGCGGATGTCGCTCTCGGTCAGTGCCTCGCCGAACAGATAGGACCGCCCGTCGGCGAGCCGCGCCTCGAGCTCATCGAGCTTGGCGAACACCTTGGCATAGGCCTCGTCGTAGGCCTGCTGGCTGGAGGCGAAGCCAGCCTGGTAGACGCCGTTGTTGAGGTCGGTGTAGATCGCCTGGTTGAGCGCATCGATCTCGCTGGCAAGGGCCGCGGGATAGAGGTCAGGCCCCTGGTCGACGAGGTGCGAGAAGGCACTGTTGAGCATGCGCAGGATGTCGGCCGACTCGTTGTTGACGATGGTGCCGGTGTGCCTGTCCCACAGCACCGGCACCGTGGCGCGGCCTGAGACCTCGGGGTCGGCGCGGGTATAGAGCTCATGCATGTAGCGCGCACCGTTCAGGCTATCCTCGTCGGCGCCGGGGAAGCCGCCGAACCGCCAGCCCTGGTCGGTCAGCCGCGGATTCACCACGGTCACGCCGATCAGCTCCTGTAATCCCTTGAGCCGGCGCGCCATCAGGGTGCGCGAGGCCCAGGGGCAGATATAGGCGACGTAGAGGTGATAGCGACCCGCCTCGGCCTTGAAGCCGCCGGAGCCAGTGGGGCCGGGGGCGCCGTCGGGGGTGATCCAGTGCCTGAAGGTCGAGGTCTGGCGGATAAACCGCCCCTGCTCGTCCTGCGCCTGGACCGGCTGCCAGTTCTCCTGCCAGATACCGTTGACCAACATGGTGTTTCCTCCATTGCGTGAGGCACCCTCCACATTGGGAGGATGCCGGGTCGAGTGTGTCGTGGCGGGGCTCAGGCGCCGAAGCGCTTGGCCAGCAGGTCATCCAGCGAGAATCGGCCGGCGCCCTGAATCGCCAGG
This sequence comes from Halomonas sp. SSL-5, assembly GCF_030708455.1. Taxonomy (GTDB): domain Bacteria; phylum Pseudomonadota; class Gammaproteobacteria; order Pseudomonadales; family Halomonadaceae; genus Halomonas. The sequence continues at coordinate 65,700 of NZ_JAUYWF010000008.1, read as the reverse complement.
GCCACGGTGGCGGCCAGCAGGGCAAGCCCGAACTCATAGCCGTTGTTGGCCAAGAACAGACCGTTGCCGATATGCACACTGACGATGGCCACCAGCATGGTGACGGCGGCAACCAGCGCCGCGGGGCGGGTCAGCAGGCCGAGCATCAGCGCCAGGCCGCCGAAGAACTCGGCGCCGCCGGCCAGCAGCGCCATCAGCAGGCCGGGCGCCAGGCCGATGCTCTCCAGCCACTGGGCGGTGCCTTCCAGGCCATAGCCGCCGAACCAGCCAAACAGCTTCTGGGCGCCATGGGCGGCGAGGATCAGGCCGACCGGCACGCGCAGGGCCAGGGCGCCGTAACCGCCGGTGGTATCGAACAGGGTCTTGATCAGTTGCGTCTTCATGGTGTCGTCCTCATCTGGATGTCGGGGAAAGTCGAGGCCTCCTGCGGCCTCGAGCGATGAGGCCACTCTACTTTCGCCAGATGAGCGGAATAAGGGCGCCAGCGTTGCATGATTATCAATGAAGTGTTGATAATAACCCTCTCCCCATCATCAGGAGACCGCCATGGACCGTCTCGATGCCATGCGCGCCTTCGTCACCGTGGTCGCCGAGGGCAGCTTCACCCAGGCCGCCGAGCGCCTGGCGCTCTCCCCCCAGCTGGTCAGCAAGCACGTCTCGCAGCTGGAGGCGCATCTGGGCGTGCGCCTGCTCAACCGCACCACCCGCCGGCTCCATCTGACCGAGGCGGGGGCCACCTATCGCCAGCGCGCCGAGCAGGTGCTGGTCGAGGTCGACGACATGGAGAACGCACTCGGCGAGCTGCAGGGCCAGGCCCGCGGACGGCTGCGCATCAGCGCCCCGGTGTCCTTCGCCCTCCGCCACCTGGCGCCGCTGATCAACGACTTCCAGCAAGCTCACCCCGCGGTGGACATCGACCTGCAGCTCAACGACCGCAAGGTGGATATCGTCGAGGAGGGGTTCGATATCGCCCTGCGCATCGGGCGGCTGAAGAGCTCCTCGCTGATCGCCAGGCGCATCGCCCCCGTGCGCCTGGTGCTGTGCGCCTCGCCCGACTACCTGAAGGCACACGGCACCCCCGGCCAGCCAGAAGACCTCACCGGGCACCGTTTCCTGCGCTACCGCTACATGGAGGAGAGCCAGGAGCCACTGCTGAAGTGGCTGTCGCGCAGCGACGGCGGCGGTGGAAGAGAGGGAGGCGAGCTGACCAGCAACAACGGCGATGTGCTGGTGGAAGCCGCCATGGGCGGGGCCGGCATCGCCCTGCAGCCGACCTTCCTGACCGGCGACGCCATCCGCCAGGGACGCCTCGCGATCGTGTTGCCCGAGCATGAGCCCGAGCCGCTCGGGCTCTATGCGGTGTATGCCCACCGCCAGCTGCTGGCCAGCAAGGTGCGCCACTTCGTGGATTTCCTGGAGGGCTACTTCGGCGACCCGCCCTACTGGGATCGCTTCTGACGGGAGATCCCCTCAGGCGATACTTTCGACGATGCCACCCTCCACGCGCAGCGCGGCACCGGTGGTGGCGCTGGCCTGGGGCGAGGCGGCGTAGACGCAGAGGCTGGCGACCTCCTCCGGGGTGGCGAAGCGCTTGAGCAGGGTCGAGGGGCGGTTCTCCGCCAGGAACAGCGCCTCCATCTCCTCGGCGGAGACGCCGCGCTCGGCGGCCAGCTCCGCCATCATCACCTGGGCACCCTCGGTGCGGGTCGGCCCCGGCAGGATGCTGTTGACCGTCACGCCGCTGCCGGCCAGCACCTTGGCCAGGCCGCGGGAGACCCCCTGCAGCGCCGCCTTGCTGACCCCGTAGTGCACCATCTCGGCGGGGATATTGAGCGCCGATTCGCTGGAGATGAACTGGATGCGCCCCCAGCCGCGCGCCTGCATGCCCTTGGCATAGTGGCGTGCCAGGCGCACCCCGCTCATCACGTTCACCTGGAAGATCTCCTCCCAGGCGGCGTCATCGATCTCGAAGAAGGGGCGGCCGCCGTAGATGCCCAGGTTGTTGATCAGGATATCGACCTCGGGCCGTGCCGCGATCAGCGCCTGGCACCCCTCGGCGGTGCCGGGATCGGCGACCACGCCGGTGACATCCTCGCGGCCGCTGGCCTCTTGCACCTGGGCCACGGCCTTGTCGACCTTGGCCTGGGCGCGGCCGACGACGGTAACGGTGGCGCCCGCCTGGGCCAGGCCGGTGGCGATGGCCAGGCCGATGCCCGCGGTGGAGCCGGTGACCAGGGCCTGCTTGCCGGAAAGTTCGATCTGCATGCCAATCTCCTCAAGGGTTGCGTCGCGACGGACGTCGGCCGACACGTGCGGCGACGACCGGGAATGGCCACCACTATAACTTCACGATTTCAATGGGATAACCTGCTAAAATCACCCCACTCTTATTACTCATGGTGTTAAATCGATGCTGGATCGCTTCACCGGCATGCGCGTCTTCCTGGAGGCCGCGACCCATGGCAGCCTCTCGGCGGCGGCGCGGGCGCTTGCGATGTCACCGGCCATGGCCACCAAGCACATGAACGCCATGGAGGCCCGCCTCGGCGTCAAGCTGCTCCACCGCACCACCCGGCGCCTGTCGCTGACCGACGCCGGCAGCGAGCACCTCGAGGCGTGCCGCCGCCTGCTCCAGGAGCTGGAAGAGGCCGAGACCAGCGTCAAGGCCCAGGGTCTCGAGGCATCGGGTCGGCTGCGCATGAACGTGCCCCACTCCTTCGGCACCCGCTTCATCGCGCCCTTGCTGCCGGCGTTCAGCCGCCGTTACCCCCGGGTGGAGGTGGAGCTGGGGCTGAGCGACGCCCAGCACGACATGCTGGCCGAGGGCTGGGACCTGATCCTGCGCGTCGGACATCTCGGCGACAGTGCCCTCAAGGCGCGGCGGCTGGGCAACTGTCCCATGCGCCTCTGCGCCTCGCCCGACTACCTGGCCCGGCACGGCACGCCACGTCGCATCACCGACCTCTCGCGGCATAACTGCCTGAGCTACCGGCTCTCCCCCCACCAGGGGCGTGGCGTCTGGCACTTCGGCCGGGAGGGCGAGTTCGAGGTGCCGGTGCGCGGCAACCTCACGGCCAACAACGGCGAGGCGCTGCTCGCCGCGGCCAGGGGCGGCCAGGGGGTGATCTACCAACCCAACTTCATCGTCGGCGATGCCCTGGCCAGCGGGGCGCTGGTGGCGCTCGAGCTCGATCAGCCGCTGCTCGACCTGGGCGGGCTCCACCTGCTCTTCCCCGCCGATCGACGCCAGCCGGTGAAAGTGCGGGCGATGATCGACTACCTGGTCGAATGCTTCACGGCGTCCCCCTGCCAGCAGGGAGCGGCGGGGTAGCCGGAAGCTCAGGGGCCGGCGCTTACCTTGCCCGGGCGGTGATACGCCAGCGGAGAACGGCTACCATGTTCCTCTGCCCTGACGTGGAGGTCCGTCACCGTGACTGCACCCGCACGCCGCTGGTCGCCGTCTACGGCACCCTCGACACCCCGGAGCCCGCCCATGTCTCGCGACATCGACACGCCTGCCGCCGACGGCTATGCGGTGCTGATGTCAGATGGCCATCTTGCCCGGTGGTGTGAGAAGACCGGGGGAGTTGCCTCCCCCTCTTAATTGGGGACGTGATCGAGCCGTTTAGAACTTGAACAATGCACCGATGGAAAACAGATCAATGTCACTGTCAATGTCATACCACTCCCACTCACCGACAATGCCGAGCTGGTCGGTGAACATGTATTGAGCGCCGAGGCCATACATGGGGTCAGTGCCATCGTCGTCCATGCCGGAAGCAGCACCGCCTCCTTCAACATCCCACATAATCATGCCGAACTTGCCGAACACGCCGAACTGCTCGTTGACCGGCAGAATGCCTTTCGCAGCGAGCGTCCAGCCGTCCGCTTCGGCGCTGACTGCCGAACCGCCTGCGGATCCACTGATCTCACCAAAATCTACCCAGCCGGCCTCGAACGCGATATTCGAATTCATCTCCCAACCGCCGAAGACCTTCCAGCTGGTGTCCTCATCGTCGCAATTGGCGACACCATCGCACGCATCGATGGTCGCCTGCCCGATGCCCACTCCACCATAGAAGCCATTCTCTGCGAGGGCATCGACCGTCAGACCCAGCGTCAACAGAATGGCACTAATGATTTTCGTCTTGTTCATGACCTGCTCCTGGTAGCAACCCCGCAAGCATCATCCAAGTAAACCTTTTATACCTGCTGCGCAACAGTAAAGTGTAGCTCGGCTGCCCTGCCCCTCTACCTGACCCCGTGGGCCCGCCCCTGGAATGCTTCTAACCCACTGACCTGCGTCACAATAGCGGGCAAATCATTTACCCAGACAGTACGATCTGGACATCGATACCTTCGTCATCGGGGCGTCTATTCCCCGCCGTCCTGACGGAGCCGTTCCGGCACCTGATAGCGCGTGCTGCGGCCACCACCTGGAAGCTTCACCAAGCAACCCTTCTCGACCAGCCCAGCGAGGTGACGGGTGGCGGTTGCCTTACTGACCTTGGCGACTTCCTGGTACTGCGACGCACTGATACCGTGTTCGAAGCCTATCTCACCGCCATCCAGCAGGCGGTTCAGCACCCTCACCTGCTCAGGCAACAGGCCAGCCGCCCTGAAGTGCTGCCAGAAGCGGGCCTTGGCCAGCGTCCGCTCGACCTGCGCCAGGACATCCAGCAAGGAGGCATCCAGAGTCTCCAGGAACCAGACAAGCCAGGCCGTCAGATCTGGCGTGCCACGCTGGCTCGCTTCCAGGCGGCGATAGTAGTCCGCGCGGCGCTCCAGGATGGCCGCCGACATGGCATACAGGCGGATACTCTGCTGATCCGCCTGCGCCAAGGCGCGATCGGCGATGGCCCGGGCAATCCGGCCATTGCCATCTTCAAACGGATGCAGCGTCACAAACCAGAAGTGTGCCAGACCCGCCCGAACCAGGGGATCCAGCTCGGGGTCATGACGGCTGGACTCGAACCATGCGAGGAACTGATCAACCTCGTGTTCCAACCCCTCACGCGGCGGCGCCTCGAAATGCACCCTGGGACGATCGAGGCGACCCGAGACCACCTGCATGGGCTCCCCCCCGCGCCACTGCCCGGGCCTTAGCGTCGTCAGGCCGGCGTCAGCATCAGGGAACAACCAGCGATGCCACTGAAAAAGCCTCTCGGCGTCCAGCGACGTGTCAGGCTTGAGGGTCGCATCCAGCATCAGCTCCGCCAGGCCTTCGGAACGTGGTGAGGTAACGCCCTCAGGCTCCTCCACGCCAAGGCGTCGGGCCAGGGATGAGCGGACTGAGGCCACATTGAGCCGCTCCCCCTCGATGGCCGAGGACGTGACAATGCTCTGCAACAGCGTGTCCAGGGCGGTTCTCGCATCGGCGTCCTGATCGTCCGTGGGCGTCAGGGCCACAGACCGACCGACCAAGATACCGAGATCCCTCCAGCATACCTGGACCCGTGGCTGAATCTCTGCCGCCTGCCAGGTAAAGTTCGGCCAGCCAGGGTGCTGCCAGATCCATGTCGAGGCGTGATCGGTCATGCCAGACCTCCGAGAATACGGCTGAGCCGAATCGCACGGCTTTCGGCTCACATAGTGAGCCGAATATTGATCGGTTTCGGCTCAGCCGGCAAGCCTGGGAATAGCCGATCAGTGCCAGTGGCAGCCCTTTTGTCCGCTATTCCGTCCGTCTATCTTATTGCCCGAATACCCATCGTTTGACGGACGTCGGCCGCAAGACTAGGGTATTCTTAGGTATCACCTAGTGATAGGAAGCGATAATGGCAACATCACTCAAGATCGACGACGCACTGAAAGACCGAGTCAAACACCTCGCCAGTCAGAGCCGGCGCTCGTCGCACTGGATCATGCTCGAAGCCATCCGGCAGTACGTCGAGCGTGAGGAAGCCCGCGAGAGCTTCAAGCAGGAAGCCCTGGCGTCTTGGGCGGCCTATCAGGAGACCGGTCGGCACCTGACGGGTCAGGAAGTGCGCTTCTGGTTGAGCACCTGGGGCACCGAAGATGAAAAGGCGAAGCCTGAGTGCCACGAGTAATCGTTACCGAAGGCGCGGCCGAGGGCTTGGAGCGATGCCGGCGGTTCCTCGCCACCAAGTCCCGGGAAGCCGCGAGTCGGGCCGGGCAGACCATCGAGCAGCACTTTCTGCTACTGGAGTCAGCCCCCGACGTTGGCCGGCCGCTCGATGAGATGCCCGAGCTGCGCGAGCTGGTGATTTCCTTTGGAGACTCCGGATATGTGGCTCTGTACCACTACGAGCCTACCACCGAGGCGGTGCATGTCTTGGCATTCCGGCATCAGAAAGAGGCAGGGTACCGATGAGCCTCCTCAGCTTTTGCGCACATAGGACGCCTGACACGCCGAGCTCAGGAGTCCTATGCACAATGGCACCCAGCCCGATGAGCCGGTGAAGCCGCCTTCTGAAAAGTCAGTGTCGTTTTTCGCTTACGCCATGGGTTGCAGACGGCCTGCCGCCGGCACCAAGGCGATGCCACGAGAGCAAAGGAGACGCTGTGATGCATATGGGAATCCTCACCCTGCACATCTCGCTGGCGCCCCCCTTCGCCATCGATACCCCGAAGCCGCCGGCCGAGGGCCATATCGCGCGCCCTCGAGGGCGGAGTCGCGCCATTGGCTATTACCACCAGGCTGGTCGGCATATCAAAATATCCAATATCTCTAATTCTCTGATGCGGCGCGCTTGCCCGGCCGGTTGGTCTCTGGTTGAGTGTTCGGAGAACTCAGCTGCCACCGAACAACGTCAAAGGAAAGTCATATGGGGAGACGTCCGTGACCGACGATCTCGTCCTGTTGGAAGCGCAGCAGGAGATTCACGAGCGGATCGCCGAGCAGGCGCCCCTGGAGAGCACGCTGGAGGCGATCGCCCACTGGATCAGCCTACAGCTGCCCGGGGCCGTCGTGGCCTTCATGCGTTTCGATCCAAAGCGACGCTCCCTCAGCCTGTATCCCAGCCACCACTTCTCCCAGGCTTACCACGAACGGCTTCAGGATGTTCGAATTGGCCCGGCCGAGGCGGCGTCCTTTGGGGCGGCGGCCTATCTGCGTCACCAGGTAATCAGCGAGGACATCCGCACGGACTCGCTGTGGGAGCCCCTGCGCAATGCGGCCCTGACCGAGGGTCTGCGCGCCTGCTGGTCAAGCCCGGTGATCACCTCCCAGGGTGAGCTACTGGGCACCTTCGGCACCTACTACCGCCACCCCGCCGCCGCCAGTGAGATGAGCCTGCGGCGACTGCGTCAGGCCGCCAGCCTGGTCGCCCTGGCGATCATCAAGCACCGTAGCAGCCGTCGTCACCAAAAGCTGGCCGAGTGGCATCGCTCGCTGTTCGTGAACCATCCAGCGGGGGTCTACGCATTCGACCTCGAGGGCCGCTTCCTGCGTGGAAATGCCGCCCTGGAGCAGATCACCGGGTACCCCGAGCCACGCCTGGTAGGCCGCCACTTCAACGACTTCATCGCCCCCGGCTATCGGAAGCTGACCCAGGCCGCCTTCGATGCCGCCCGAGCCGGCGCCTCACGCCACTACGAGACGATGGGTACGCATGCCGACGGCCACGCTTACCACCTGGAGGTCACCAACTTCCCGGTGACCGTCGAAGGTGAGGTCGTCGGCGTCTATGGCATCTGCCAGGACATCACGCAACGCAAGCACCAGGAGGCCGAGCTGCGCCTGCTGCAACGGGGCATCGAGGCCAGCCCTAACGGCATCCTCATGGCCGATGCCAGCCAGCCCGACTTACCCATCGTCTATGCCAATGAGGCCTTCTGCCGCCTGTCGGGCTATGCCACCGGCGAGATCCTCGGCCGCAACTGTCGCTTCCTGCAGGGCGCAGACACCCACCCCACGACGGTCGCTACCATCCGTCTCGCCCTTAGCCAGCATCGCGAGGTGCAGGTCACACTGCTCAATTACCGCAAGGACGGCACCGCCTTCTGGAACCGCCTGTCGATCAGCCCGGTCATCGACGCGGCAGGCCACTGCACCCACTTCATCGGCACCCAGCAAGACATCACCCTGGAACGCACTCAGGAGGCCCAGATCGCCTACCAGGCCACCCATGACCTGCTCACCGGCCTGCCCAATCGAACGGCCCTAGACGATCGTCTGGAGCAGGACCTCCGCTGGAGTCGGCAGAACCAGCGCCTGCTGGCCGTGCTGTACCTCGACCTGGACGGCTTCAAGGCCATCAACGAAGGCCTGGGGTATCGGGTGGGCAACCGCCTGTTGGCGGCCATCGCCGAGCGTCTGCAACGGCTGCTTGGCCCCCGGGACACGCTGGCCCGCCTCACCGGCGACGAGTTCGCCTTCCTGATGCCCGACGTCGCCTCACGCGACGAGGTCGCGCTCGCCGCCGAGCGCATCCTCGCGGCCGTCGATGACGCCTTCGACATCGACGGCCGTACACTGCATGTCAGTACCAGCATCGGGGTCGCCTGCAGCGACGAGGCGATTCAACAGACGCATGAGCTGCTGCAGCATGCCGACCTGGCCCTGGAAGCGGCGAAGCGCCAGGGACGCAATACCTGGCAGTGGTATCGCAGAGAGGGAAAACAGGACGTCGGTGAGCATGTGCTGTTGCGTCATGACCTTCACGCCGCCCTGCATGAGAACCAGTTCGAGCTCTACTACCAGCCCATCGTCGAGGCCATTACGGGACGCATCTGCAGCGTCGAAGCGCTGATCCGCTGGCACCACCCCACTCAGGGAATGGTGTCCCCCGGCATCTTCATTCCCATGGCAGAGCAGACCGGGCAGATCATCCCCCTGGGCCGCTGGGTACTCCGGCAGGCCTGTGAGCAGCTTGCCGCCATGCGCGCCCGGGGCGAGCGGGTGTATCCAGTAGCGGTCAATATCTCGTCACTGCAGTTCCGCCGCGACGGCTTCCTCGACGAGGTGCAGGCCATTCTCGATGCGACGGGGCTGCCGCCCGAGCTGCTCGAGCTGGAGGTGACGGAGAGTATCCTGCTGGACGGCGCCGAACAGGCCATCGAGATGATCGACACCCTGCGCCGCATGAACGTCAAGGTGGCCATCGATGACTTCGGCACCGGCTTCTCCAGCCTCAGTTACCTGCGTGACCTGCCGATCCACAAGGTCAAGCTGGATCGCGCCTTCGTCCAGGACATCCGTACCAACCGCCACAATGTCGCCATCGTTCAGGGCATCATCACCATGGCCCATCACCTGGGGCTGGTGGTGGTTGCCGAGGGCATCGAGGGACGCGAGCAGCAGGAGGAGCTGATACGGCGCGAGTGTGACCTGCTGCAGGGCTACCGGTTCGCCAGGCCCATGCCCTGGGAGGCGCTTGCGACGCTGCCGGACCGACTGCCCGATCCCCAGCGATGATGGCCTGCCATGCCGCTCACCGGCCGGTTCCCGGCCAACAGGTGCCGGCATCCCCCCTGGCGTCGCCGCTAGGCCGGAGGGGCTGCAAACTCCCTGCCGTCACTCACCACCCTGTCGCGACCGCCATGCTTGGCCCGATAGCTGGCAGCATCGGCGCGGTCGAGGACGGCATCGATCTCCTCATCGTCTGACTGGAAGTGACTCACGCCGATGCTGGCGGTGACTTTCCAGCACCTCCCCGCGTGCTCCACCGGACGCGAGGCGATCCTGTCTCGCAGCGCCTCGGCAAGCACCAGTGCCTGGTCGGGGCTACAGCCACCGATCAGCACGGCAAACTCATCCCCCCCTTGGCGGGCGGCATGATCGCTTTTGCGCACCACGCTGCGCACCGCGTCCGCCACCTGCTGCAGCATGCGGTCACCCAGGGCGTGCCCACCCTGGTCATTGATCGGCTTGAAGTGATCGAGGTCGAAGAGCAGTACCGCGGCCTGAGTGCCGGCCTTCTGCCACTCCACCAGGGCCTCTTCTAGACGGCGTGTCAGGCCACGTCGGTTAAGCAGACCGGTGAGCGGGTCGTGCTCGGCCTCCCAGCGACGCAGGGCGTCGTCATGACGATGCTGGGTGATGTCGCGCACCGCCCCGACGATGCCGATGAACTCGCCCTCGACCTGAATCGCGCCGGCATGCACGTCCAGCCAGCGCGGAGCGCCTTCGGCATCCAAGAAGCGGAACTGGCGCATGAAGTCGCGGCGCCGAGCCAGGCTCTGATTCCAGGCCTCCAGCACGGCCGGGCGATCCTCGGCATGGATCCGCTCGCTCCAGGTATCCATATCGAGGGGGTCATCGATCCCCAGCTGCGTGTACAGGGCATCATTCATGAAGGTCACCCGCCCATGCGGATCCGTCACGAACATCCCCTGAGGCGAGGCGGCCAGGGTGCCGCGCAGCAGGGCCTCGCGCTCCGTCAGGTCGCGCAGGCTGGCCCGCCGTGCCTGCTCGGTCTCGTTGATCACATCGATCACCCGGCGCAGCTCCGGCATGCGTGTCGGGATCTCCACGAAAGAGCGCCGCTCGTCCTGCAGCTCACGGACCTGCTCGGCCAGCCGGGACAGGGGACGCAGCGTCAACCAGATCAAGCCTCCCACCAGGGGCAGCACCAGTGCCAGCGCCCCCCAGGCATAGAAGGAGATGCGCCGCATACCGGCCACCAGCGGCGCCTCGGCCTGCGACTGTGGCAGGTGCACGCCCACGATCCAGTCGGCCGGCCAGATCTGGCGATACGCCACCAGTTGGGGCTCGCCGGAGGACATGCGGCCGGCGCTTTCTCCCTCCCAGCCATACAGCGCCAGCTCGAGCGCCGGGGGGAGGTCATCGGGCAGGCCGACGATGGCCTGCCGCTGGTTCGGGTGATAGAGCCGCTGGCCGGTGGCGGTGGTAATGGTGACATACCCACCTTCGCCCAGGCGCAACCGCTCGAAACTCTTGAAGAGTCGACTCTCGTTGATGTTGACCAGGCCTCCCAGGAAGCCGGTGTAGCGTCCCTCGTCGTCACGCAGCGGGACCAGCATCATCACCAGGGGCAGGCCGGTGATGCGCCCCACGAAGGGCTCGCTGACATACGGGCGCTTGAAGGCGTGCATGAAGCGGGCATATTCCCGGTCAGGAAAGCTGGCTCCCACCCGGCCAGCACCGGTAGGCCAGGCGTCTACCACCCGAGTGTCGCGATCGAAGAGGGAGAGACCTTCGAAGAGGTGGGCCAGGGCGTGGGCATGCTGGTCGGCCAGGGCACCCTCACGCGGCTCGGGAATCCTGCTTGCCAGCTGCGCCAGCTCCTCCAGTCGTAGGCCGACCTGGTTGGTGATGGTGTTGCTGATCAGCTCGGCTTCGTAGCGCAGATGCTGGTGGTTGGTCTCATCCACCAGGTGACGGCCCGCTTGCCAGCCGAGGGTCAGCAGCGTCACGCACAGCACGCCCCATAGCACCGCGGCACCCACCAGCAAGCGTCCGCGCAGCGTCATCAGGGGAAAGGTAAGCGGGCGTGATAGGATGCCAAGGAGCTGCGAGCCGGCAGCATACTCCTTTAAATTAGACTTCGTTTTCATTAACGACATACTGCCCGAGAATAATCTCAACGGCCAGGGTGGGCAACGCCCAGGCTTCGCGGCATAAGGCTTAACTGCCCCTCGATTGCCCCTCTTCCCGTAGGCAAGAGCCCCCATAGACGCCCCTGGTGACGGGGAGACACTCGAGGTAGTCAGACCACCTTCGGGAGTCGCTTCTTGGCCATCGACAACGGCGATTCAGAGGCGCTCGAAGGCCGGCGCCAGGGTGAGGCCACGAGAGCGGAGGAGAGGTTGTGATGCATATGGGAATACTCACGCTGCACATCTCGCTACCCGGCTGCCGATCGCTGAAGGAGAAGCGCCAGCGCATGGGCGGCCTGCACGAGCGCTTCGGGCGCAACCCGGCGGTGGCGGTCTGCGAGAGTGGCGAACACGACCGACTGGAGGCGAGCGAATGGACCTTCGTGGCGGTGGCCAACGAGGGCCCCAAGGTGGAAGCGCTGCTCGGCGAGATCGAGGACAAGATCCAGCGCAGCGTGGATGGCCGAGTGATGCAGGCGACCCGGGAGATGCTCTGACGGTGAGCCGCCATGCGGGCGCAGTTCTTACCGCCCTGGCCGGGGCGGCGAGATGCAGCCGGCGGGGCCTGCATCGCCAGGCAACTCCCTCAGGCTGAGACGAAGGTCATGGCGGCGATAGTCGAGATCGAAGGCCATCACCTCGAACACGGTATCGTCCCGTGTGCTGACCAGGCGTGGCGCGGAGTGGTGCACGAAGCGCTCGCCATCCACCGTCAACTGCAGGTGCGGCAGGCCATCCGTGTCGTACTCCAGGCGCATCGCCTGGAAGCGCCAGCTCAACGGCGCCTGCCGGGCACAGCTTTCCACATCCAGCGGCACGCCTGGAGCCAGCTCGACGTGCTGGCGCTCCAGTTCCCTGCCATCGGCATCGGTCACGACCAGCCGGTAGGCACGCGGCCCCGTGAAGGGCGCTCCCTGCTCGGGCAGGGAAGCCAGCAGCGCGGCGCGAACGGGCTCCATCGGCCGTAGCGGTGGCTGGTACACCACAGAACTCCCCGGCACGGGACGATAGACGAAGCGCAAGGAGAGCAGCCGCTCGCTGCTGGCATCGAGCCCCGGCACGCTGCCGGACATCGCCAGCGCCTCGCCCGGCTCCCAGGCGAGCTTGGCGTGGCGATCCCGGGCGGTGCGCAGGAAGAGCGTGCCGGGGGTGTCGTCCAGCGTCAGCCGGGATTCGGCAGGCGGCTCGGTCGAGGCGTCCTGATAGCGCAGCAGGTAGTCGTAGGAAGGATGGGTGATCCCCTGCGCCTCGGCCGAGACGAAGTGCAGCCCGCCCCCATCGGCGGCGGCCAGGGTGACTCGCAGCGGCTCGCGCTCCAGGGCGACGGGGAAGAGGTCGGCCCGGGCCGGGTCTCGCACCGGGGCGTGGTCGATGAAGGACCAGCCGAAGGGCTCGCCGTCCTTGTCCCAGCCCAGGTAGGCGATACCGCCGGGCAGGCGCTCCTTCCGTTCGGCCACCGTCTGCAGGGTCAAGGCCGCGCCAGGGGCCACATAGCCCGCATCGAGCCGCTGAAAGCCCTGCGCCTCGGCCACGAGACGGCCGCTGCCGTTGCCCAGCAGCCACACCGGGCCGGGCAACGGCAGACGAAAGCGCCCATCGCCATCGGTGATCGCGGTGGTTTCGTAGCGCTTGTCCCAGACCAGCTGTCGATCCGCGCCGCTCAAGCCCCAGCCCTGGCGGCTCAGGGTCAGGGTGGCACCAGCCACCGGTGCATCACTGTGATACTCGATCAACCGCCCAGTCACCGGAGCGGGGCTAAGCCACTCGAGCACCAGCCACACCACCAGCACCAGCCCTGAGAACGTGGCCCCCGATATCACGACCCACCGACAACGGCGCCCGGCATGCTCGCTCATGGTTCGCCTCCCCTCCTCGCCACCGGCAGCGTAGCACTCCGTCCATCGCCACACGCTCCCTTTCGGCCACCATTGCCGAATCGGATCCCGGGCCCTATGGTCGAGGCCCACCTCGCTCCCCCGCAATGAAAGGAAAAACTGAATGCCAGCCCCGCCACAGACGACGCGCAGCCTGCTGATCACCGGATGCTCCAGCGGCATCGGCCACGCCGCGGCCCACGCCATGGCAGCACGGGCTGGCGGGTCTTCGCCACAGCGCGCAAGGAAGAGGATGTGGCCCGGCTGCGCGAGGAGGGCTTCGAGGCGCTTACGCTGGACCTGGACAGCAGCGCCTCCATCGAGGCCGAGGTGGCAAAGCGCACCCGCGGCATGGACCGAGTGCTGCTGTGCGCGACGCGGGATGAGCGAGAGTGAAGGTCCGAGGGGTAACCCGCAGATCGCCCCCTTGCCGGGCAATCTCAGTGCGCATACGCTATGCGCATAGCCCTTCGCAACAGGAGACTTCTCCATGTCGCCACTCTTCGATGTCACGGCACCCAAGAAGCCCACCAATGTCAGCATCAACAGCGACCTGCTCCAACGCGCAAGGCACCTGGGGATCAACCTCTCGGCCACCTTCGAGAGTGCGCTGACGGAAAAGGTACGTGATGAGCTACGCGCACGGTGGCAACGGGAGAACACCGAGGCCATTCGTGCCTACAACCAGTTCGTCGAAGAGAACGGCACCTTCGGTGATGGCGAGCGGCAGTTCTGATGGCCCAGTTCCAAGCCTACGAAAACCGGAACCCGGCCTCGCGACATCGCTACCCCTACCTGCTCGATATCCAGAGCGACCTGCTCGAAGCGCTACGCACCACCGTTGTCGTGCCCCTCTGCTCTGTCGCTCAAGCCGAAAGCGTGCGAATGACCTACTTGAATCCCGTCGTCGAGATCGATGGTGAGCGCTATATCCTCATGACGCAGGAACTCGCCGGCATCGAAAGGAAGCGACTCGGTGAATCCGTTCATGACCTTGGCGGCTATCGCGATCGGATCATGGCCGCCGTCGACTTCCTGATCACCGGCATCTGATTCACCCGGCAACCAGCGGATACGGCCACAGTGCCCGCGCTGCCCATGCCTTGATGTCGGTCAAGGTGATTACCGGCCGGACGACTACGCTGAGGAACAGGCCCCCTGCCTCACCGAGAGGTCGTCGTCATGCATCAGCGCATCCTGATCCTGCAGGGTCACCCCGACCGCAGCGAAACCCACCTCTGCCACGCCCTGGCCGACCACTACCGTGCCGGCGCGGAGCAGAAGGGCCACGAGATCCGCCAGATCGACCTGGCCAGCCTTGAGTTCCCCCTGATTCGCAGCCAGCAGGAGTGGGAGCACTCGCCCCTCCCCGACAGCCTGGCCGAGGCCCAGCAGGCCATCGGCTGGTGCCAGCACCTGGTGCTCATCTTCCCCCTGTGGCTTGGCGACATGCCGGCCATGGTCAAGGGCTTTCTGGAGCAGGTGCTACGACCGGGCTTCGCCTTCGAATACGAGGAGGACAACCCCATGGGCAAGAAGGGGCTGACCGGTCGCTCGGCGCGGGTCATCGTGACCATGGGCATGCCGGCAGCCATCTACCGCCACCTCTACCGTGCCCACAGCCTCAAGTCGCTGGAGCGCAACGTCCTCGGCTTCGTCGGCCTGTCACCGATACGCGAGACGCTGATCGGCGGCGTGGAGGGGATGAGCCAGAAGGAAGTCGACGACTGGTTCCGTGAGGTGCACACCTTCGGCGAAGAGGGGCGGTAGGCCGGCGCCACAACGCCTACCGATCCAGCCCCAGGTACTTGATTCGGCGATAGAGCGCCGTGATGCCACCGCCGCCCAGCATCATACCGAGGCCCGCCACCACCACGACCAGAGCGTCATAGGCCACGGCGCCCGCGCCGGTGTAGGCCGCCACCAGCATGCCGAGGTGGCGCACCATCAGGTACACGCCGATCAGGAAGGTGCCGGCACGCACCAGATCCTCGTCCGCGACTCGAGCGCCGGCGTCGGCCTCAACGCCGCCGTGCAGCCTCTCCGCCAACCGGCCGGCGAAGCACCACAGCAGCACGCCCCCGAGCATCGGCACGCCCACCGTCGCCACGTAGATCAGCAGCAACTTCCCAACGCCGGGCTCGGCGGCATTGGGCCCCAACAACGCCAACGCCGGCACCACCGCAAACAGCGTCTCCAGGAAGAGATAGAGACCCAGCAGCCGGATCAGCAGGATGGAGAAGGGTTTCATGGGGCCTCCCGGGAAACCGTCAGCCCACTTGGCAGGTGCAGCGTCCCGCTTCCCACAATCATTGCCTCTCCCGCGATGCGGATCGAAAGATCGTCTTCGGTGCGATCGGCCTCGGCAAGTATGCGGCTAGGGCGACCCATCTCGATGCCTTGTTCGATCTGCCAGCGCCACCGGCCAATTCCCCTGTTCTGTGCCAGGTACCCCGCCAAGGCCGCCGCCGCACTGCCAGTTGCCGGGTCTTCGCGCACGCCACCCGGCGTGGAAAACATCCGGGCCCTCACGATGTGTGATGCATCAGCCTCCTTACCGGCCACATAGAGATAGACCTGATCGTAGCCGCTGGATGAGACCCACTCCGACCAGGCGCCCGGCGATGGCCGTGCCCGCTCGAGGGCCTCGAGCGATGCGAGCTCGACCAGGTGATAAGGCAGCCCGCAGGAGGCGAGCACCGGCTCGCTCAGGACTTGGTGTGCCCCCAGCCCCAGCAGTTCAGCGGCAGCGGTCCGATTCAAAGAGCTCGGCAGGCTGCTGAACGGCGCCGCCGTGGTAAATCGAGCCAGTTCGTTTTCGAACTCAACGACGATAGGGCCGACGCCAGCCTCGAGAACCAGAGGACGGTCACGCTCTGCCATACCCAGTTCCACCAGCAGGTGGGCGGTGCCAATCGTCGGGTGGCCTGCGAAGGGCAGCTCCTCCGTGGGTGTGAAGATGCGGATGGGGTAGCGATGCTGGCCGGTTGCCCCACCGACGAACACCGTCTCGGAGAGGTTCAGCTCGTTGGCGATAGCCTGCATCATGCCGTCATCCAGCCCCTTTGCCCGGGGGAATACCGCCAGCGGGTTGCCGGTAAAGGCTAGGTCGGTGAAGACATCGAGCAGAAAGTAGTCAGTCATGCGGCCCCACCCGAGGCCCGATCACACTCTCCCTGAATCCCTCTCTCGCATCACTGATAAAGGGAAGCAGCTGATCTTCTGGAACATGAACCACGGCAATACCCTGCCTCTTCGCCTCGGCGACAATTGACGACGCTGGCCACTCCTTGGGAACGAAAAGCTTCTTGGGCCAGCGTTTCTTATGGGCCTTGGCCTGCTTCAACAAGCGCCGGGATTCCAGCTTTCCAGGTCCCTCACCCGTTGCCGGCACCGGCCTGGAGCTCAGGAGAAAACAGCTTGCCGCATCCATAAACGCGACGATATCGAAATCACCATCTTGCGCCGTATGGACTGGCCACTCGTTCAGCTTGAACGCGATCCAGGCCTCGTTGACCTGAAACTGATCCGGATGCAGCATTGCGCCTCCTGGTTTTAATGACACCAAGCCCGTTCCAGCCAGTGGTATGGGCCCTTTCTCTTCGGCCTTCCATATACATAAGATTATTACGAATTATGCAGAATACCTCATGGCAATTTCCAGTGTAACGCACAGGGAATCCAGCTCCTCCTGCAATGCCGCACTCCTGATCTCTTTTATTGACCTACTCAGGTCCCCAACCAGCATCTCGAGCCAAAACCTTTCGATCATCAGCCGATGAAAGCCTGCCTTGTTTGCTACCGCTTCGAAGGCGGGTACCTGGTCCGGGAACGGATATCCATACCGCAGAATCAGGCTCGCCTCTCTCCCCGAAATTTCAATCTCAACGCCTCCAGACAACCTCGCGTCCTCCCATTTCTATGAAACAAAATCAGGTAAAATAGGAAACAGGGGGAAACAGGGGTACGTCCCCGATTTTCCCTCGTCCCCGATTTTCCCTCGTCCCCGATTTTCCCTCCCCGATTTTCCCCGATTTTCTCATGACGTCACCGTTGCCTTTCTGCCACCCCGCCGTGTCTTCGTCGGCGTCTGCTTCGCCTTCTCCGCCTTGATCCGCTCCAGCAGCGCCTCGGCGGAGTGCTCGCCGCTGATCAGCTCGGGGTTCTCGTCGCGCCATTCGGCGGTGAGCTCGCCGCGGAAGGCCTTGGCGAGGATGGACGGGGTCAGCTTGTCGACGCGGGCCTGGGCGCTAGCGACCTGCAGCTCGACCTGGTCGGCGAAGGCGAAGAGCTGATCGACCCGGCGGACGATTTCGGCTTGCTCACATAGGCTAGGAAGCTCAAAAGGTAGAGCCTTGAACTTTTGAAGATTCACTTTTTTCTGAGCCACCCCAGCAGAGGCTTCAACGACTCGATTTCTGAACCTGGGCGCTTTCATTGCATAATAAACATAGTGTGGATCCGCCACCTCCTCATCCACAGAAAGCTTGATACAATCTGCTGTAATGACAGCCTCAGGCCTACCTTCTGGATAGAAAGCCACATCCCCAGGAGGATCACCCATTTTCGTAATCAGCAAATCACCAGATACCACACGATGCGCGGCCAACTGATTAAACTTCTCATCATCCACATATTTTGTTGACCCATCGCCAAAAGCACCTGATCTTATCTCTCTAACGAAAACCAGAGGATGACCGTCAGCTTGACAATCTTTAACCTTTAGGTTGCTACCAAAAGGTCCAATACACAATGAGTATTTTTCTTTTTTTGCCAGCGAATCAACAGTGAACTCCGCCCACTCATCATCAATATCTCTTTCACTTCTCCACGCATCCGTCAGCCCTCCACTTACCGCCGCTGCCAGCACCGACTGCCGAAATCGCTTGAGGATAGCGGGAATAGCACCCAGGCGGGCTTTCAGGTTATTGACCTGAGCCAGCAGCTCATCCAGCTTATCGGCGATAAGCTTTTGCTCTGCCAAGGGAGGAATATCAATACGAAGCGTGGTAAGCTTTTTGGCATTGACATTCTGCAGCGCATTCCCAACCGCCCTATCTTTAAGCTGCTCCCAGTAAAAGGGAGACTGCAAATATCGTTTGACGAAACTAGAACCCAAATCTCCTACAGGACGAAAACGGATCAAATAAGATGCGAAAACTGCATCTCCCACAACATCCTCTATGAGATAGCTAAACCCAACTGAGCCAGCTCGAGAGACCACAACGTCACCCTTATGCAGGCGAAATTTATCTATATCATCCGGCTCTTCATGACAAAAAGGGACTGCCTCCCAGGCCAGTTTTCCTTTTGTGATATCGGTCGTTCTCAGGAACTTTACTGAACCATGGTGTGACGCCTTTGTTGTGTAACCATACTGAGGTTTGGTCACAACCTGACCAAGTGTGGTTTCCACCCACCCCTCCGGCAACTCCCGCTCGCTCATGCCTTCACCTCTTCGCTGCCGGCGTCATCCCCAAGTCCCAAGGCTTCGGCCAGCAGTTCCTTCTGGGCGGCGGCTTCGTCCTGGCTGCCGAGGGCGGCCATCAGGCCGTCGAGTTCGCGCAGGGCTTCGGTCAGCTCGCTCATCGCCTCGGCGGCGAGCACGTCGGGTTCGGGCAGGTTCTCGGCGGCGAGGCTGTCGGCGTCCTTGAGCCAGCTGATATCCAGCGAGTCGCCCTTGGTGTCGCGGATCCACTCGCGGCTGAAGCGTCGCCAGCGGGAGGTCTGTAGCTTGTCGTCCACGCCGGTATTCGCCTCATCGATGCCGGCGGCGCGGTCGGCTTCGATTTCCGCGGCGCCGAAGCTCCAGTCGCCCTCCTTCCGGGCGGCCAGCTGCTCGCCCGGGGCGTCGCTGCCCATGGGGCTGTAGCACTGTTCGAAGGGCTTGAGGTGGGCCTCGGTGAAGGGGGTGCGCTTGCCGAAGCTCGGCATGTTGGTGCGCAGGTCATAGACCCAGAGGCTGTCGGTGCAGCCCTCGTCCTGGTGAGGGTTCTCGGCGGTGCCGCGGGTGAAGAAGAGCACGTTGGTCTTCACGCCCTGGGCGTAGAAGATGCCGGTGGGCAACCTCAGAAGGGTGTGCAGGTGGCACTTCTCCATCAGGGCGCGGCGGATCTCGGTGCCCTGCCCGGCCTCGAACAGCACGTTGTCGGGCAGCACCACGGCGGCGCGGCCTCCGGGCTTGAGCCCGCGATAGATATGCTGCAGGAAGGCGAGCTGCTTGTTGCTGGTGCGGTAGGTGAGGTCGTCGCGGGTGATGCTGGCCTCACCGCCCTTGGCGGTGCCGAAGGGCGGATTGGCGAGAATCACATCGGCGCGGGGCAGCGCCTTGCCGGCCTCGCCCAGGGCGTTGCCCAGGTGCACCACGCCCTCGTCGTCGCCCTCCATGCCGTGCAGCAGGCAGTTCATCAGCGCCAGGCGGCGGGTGCCGGGCACCAGCTCGATGCCGACGAAGGCCTTGAGCTTCTGGAAGGCCTGGGCCCTGGCGTCGAGGTCGAAGTGGTCATCGGTCTGCTGCTTGATGTAGGCATCGGCGGCGATCAGAAAGCCCGCGGTGCCGGCGGCGGGGTCTTGGATCACCTCGCCGGGCATGGGGCGCAGGCAGCGCACCATGGCGTTGATCAGGGCGCGGGGCGTGAAGTACTGGCCGGCGCCGGACTTGGTCTCGTTGGCGTTCTTCTCCAGCAGCCCCTCGTAGAGGTCGCCCAGGCCATCCTTCTGGGCGCTGAACCAGTCGATGCGGTCCAGGTCGCGGATCAGCTGCTCCAGGTGGCGCGGCTCGCGCAGACGGGTCTGGGCGTCGGCGTAGATGGCGGCAATCAGCCGGTCGCTGCTCTTGGAGAGGTCGAGCAGCATCTGCTTGTAGTAGTTGAGCAGTGAAAGTCCCGAGCGGCCGGTGAGGTCCGGCCAGCGGGCGCCCTCGGGCAGGGCGTGGGCGTTGAGCAGCCCGGCCTGGGTGTTCTCGTACTCCATCTTGATGAACAGCAGCAGCACCAGCTCGGTGACGTAGTCGGAGTAGTTGATGCCGTCGTCGCGCAGCACGTCGCAGAGGTTCCACAGCTTCTGGACGATGTCGTTCTGGGTCATGAGGGATCCTGATTAAGAATATCGATGTAGGTCCGGTAGGCGTAGATCCGGTTGCGTTTCTGTCCGGTGAGCTCGTGGACGATGCCCAGCTCGCTTTCCAAGGTCGTCAGCAACTTGCCAACCGTGGCCGGAGTAAGCCCCGTGCGCCCGCAGAGATGGCTGATATTGGCGATGGGCTGCTGGAATAGCGCGTCGAGCAGCAGACCTGCCGACCCTGCCTGGCGGCCGAGCTCGGCCACTCGCACCTTGTCCTGCTCGCGCAGCTGGTTAAGCCGTCGAGCTGTTGCAACCGCCTGATTGGCGGTCTCCGCCACGGCGTCCACGAAGAACAGCAGCCAGGCCTCCCAGTCGCCGGTGACCCGCACCTGCTGCAGACGCTCGTAGTAGACCTGGCGATGCTTCTTGAAGAATACCGAGAGGTAGAGCAAGGGATCGTTGAGGATGCCCGACTCGACCAGGATCAGCGGAATCAGCAGGCGACCCAAGCGCCCATTACCATCCATGAAGGGGTGGATGGTCTCGAACTGCACGTGGGTCAGGGCGGCCTTGATCAGCGGGTCGGTGGCCTCGGGGATGTCGTTGATGAAACGCTCCAGCGCCGCCCAGCACTCTGCCAGCTGATGGGGCGGAGGCGGCACGAAGACCGCCTCATCGGGACGGTGCCCACCCAGCCACACCTGGTTACTGCGAAAAACGCCTGGCCCGCGGTTTATACCGCGCCCGGAGGTCATCAGCGCCGTATGCATTTCCATCGCCACGCGATGACTGATGGGAAAGCCCTCGCGGATGCGCTGCACGCCCAGCATCAGCGCGTTCACGTAGCAGGAGACTTCCTGCACGTCGTCCATGGGAACGCCCGGCATTCCCTCCATCTCGTAGAGCATCAGGTCGCTGAGCGAGGATTGGGTGCCCTCGATCTGGGACGACATGACGGCTTCCTTGCGCACATAGCTGTAGAGGAAGAGTGATGCATCCGGCAGCAAAGTACTGATGGCGTCGAGACGACCCAGCGCCAGCATCGCCTGATTGATGCGGCTCTGCAGTTTGCCATCCAGCGCCAGCGCCGGCCGTGGCGGCAGCGGGTCGGGGATGAAGGCCTTACACCGCATGCCGCCGGCGATGCTGTCCACATAGTGGCCTGTGAGTCCGCGTTCCATTGGGGCTCCACCTCACCGCTCGAAAACGGGCTTGGGTAAAATAGCGTCGCGCCTTATTTTAATTTAGGCCTGAAATTAAAATAAGGCCTGCCGCTATTTTAACTTCGTGCCGCTCCACAGTGGCCGTCATGTCGATGCCATCGACATGTCCGCGGGACGTGTCGAAAAAATCGCGTTTCTTGAACATGTCAGATCGCCTCCCACAAGGCATCGTTGAGGGCCTCCAGGACCTCGTCGAGGTGATGGTCGAGCACGGCATCCAGGCGCTTGATGCCCCCCTGCTCGGCAAAGCGCTGATGAATGAAGTCGCGGTCGAGCACCACCTCGTGAGTGAGCTGCTTGGCCAGGCGGTCGAGCCACTTGCGCTGGGCGGGGGTCCAGCCGTGCAGGGCGTAGATGCGCTGCATGGCGTCGCGCACCCGCTGCTCGAAGGGCACCAGCGCCTCGCCCAGGGCGGCGCGGCGGATATGCCCGACGATGCTGGCGGCGATCTCCTGGTTGGTGGCGTTGCGCCAAGCGCTCTCCAGCCGGGCCTCACTGTAGCCGGCGCCATCGAGCAGCAAACGCACCTCTTTCAAGGTCTCGCGGGTCAGGTCCCGGGGGCGGTTGACCACCACGCCCAGCGCCACCGAGTCGTTGAGCCGTTCACGAATGAAGACCTCGAAGCTCTCCAGGTAGTCGGCGGGCTTCTCGTGAACCCCATAGCTCTGGGTGCGGTCCAGCAGCTCGTCCTTGCCTTCGTAAATGATCGGCATGCGTTCGCTGCCGAGCAGCGCCTTCACCTCGGCCACCTGACCGAGCAGGCCGGCGTGCTGCTGCAGGAAGCTGGCCGCGGCCCGGGGACCCAGCTCGCGCAGGTGCTGGTGGAGCCTCTCCGGCGCCACGCCCCAGCTCTGCTCCAGCGCCTCCAGCTGCTGGCGCAGGTCGTCGCGCCCTTCGGCTCGCCGGGTGGCCTTGCGCATCACCCGCATCAGCATCTGGCTGTACTGGTCGAGGACGTCGTCGGCGTGGCTCTCCCCGGCCGCCTGGCCGGGGGCCTCCAGGGCGTGTGCCAACTGCTCGGGATCGCTGAGTTCCTCGTGCAGCTGCTCCAGGGTCACGCCGGGGTCCTTGACCAGCGGCTGCATGGTGTTGACCTCGGCCAGGGCGGCGTAGAGGTCCACCGGGTCGTAGATGGTAAAGACCGTCTTGCCGATCTCGTCGCAGCGGCGGGTGGCGCGTCCGATCATCTGCTCGTAGAGGATGCGCGACTTCACCCGGCGCAGGAACACCAGATGGCAGATGCGCGGCACGTCGATGCCGGTGGTGAGCAGGTCCACGGTGATGGCGATATTGGGGTACTTGTCGTTCTTGTAGCGGCGGATCAGGTCGTTGACCTTGTCCGACTTGCCGGTGATCTTGGCCACCGCGGCCTGGCGGTAGGCTTCGCCATAGAGGGCGTGGAAGGCCTCGTCGAGCAGCCGCTTGACCATGTCGGCGTGCAGGTCGGTGGCGCAGAAGATCAGCGTCTTCTCCTCGCCGAAGGGATCGAGCTCCCGAGCCAGCTGTTCGCAGATCACGCGATTGAACTCCGGCGCGATCACCCGCCGGTTGAAGGCCTCGATCTCGAAGTCGAGCTCATCCTCCAGCTCGGCGCTCTCCACCTCGCCGGTGCGCGCATCGATCAGGCTGACCGCCTCGCCCTTCTCGAAGTGGATGCCCTTCTGGCTGAGCAGGGTCTCGTAGCGGATCGGCGGCTCGTGGTCGATCAGCCAGTCGTCGGCCACCGCCTCCCGATAGGAGTAGGTGAACACCGGCCGACCGAAGATCTCGCTGGTGTGCTTGGCCGGGGTGGCGGTGAGCCCGATGCGCACGGCGTCGAAGTGGTCGAGCACGCGGCGGTAGCGGGAGAGGTACTGGCCGGCGTCACGGGTGGCCAGCTCCCCCTCGGTCATCTCCTGATCCAGGGTGTAGCCGCGGTGGGCCTCGTCGACGATGAGGCAGTCGTAGGCGTCCACCGGCGGCGGGGCGTCGGCCATGAACAGTCGCCGTGCCATGGCCTGCACCGTGGCGACCTGCACCCGGGTCTCGGCCTCGGCGGCCATGTCGCCCAGGGTGGCGACGTTGTAGATCTGCGAAAGCGTGTGGTTCTGCTCCAGCGGCGCCTCGTCGAAGGCGTCCTGGGCCTGCTGGCCCAGGGCGGTGCGATCCACCAGGAAGAGCACGCGGCGAAAGCGCTCGGTCTTCAGGAAGCGGTAGATCAGGCCGATGATGGTGCGGGTCTTGCCGGTGCCGGTGGCCATGGCCAGCAGCGCACGGGGCGCGCCCTCCTCCAGGACGGCCTCCACGGCGCGGATGGCGTGCTCCTGGTAGTCGCGCAGGCGCAGGTACCCGAAGCCTTCCTCGCGCAGCCGCCGCTCGGCCAGGGCGCGGCTGCGCCTGAGGCGGTCAAGCAGGCCTTCGGGGCTGTGGAAGTGCGGCAGCGCCCGAGCCAGGTTGCCGGGCTCGCGCACGTCGCGGAACCAGATGCCGGACTTCTCGGCCAGCTGCGGCAAATAGGGCCGGCCGTTGCACGAGAAGACGAAGGGCACATGGAAATGGCACTCGGCGTCGTCGGGCCAGGCGACGGTGCGCCCCTCTTCCTCCCACGCCGGGGTGATGCCGCCGACGAAGCCGCGCCGATCGAAGCCGCGGGCGTAGCGCTCCGCCTGGGCGAGCTTGCCGGCCACGTCGATATTCTGGCGCTTGGCCTCCACCACGCCGATGGGCACCAGCCCATGGAACAGCACATAGTCGGCGCGCTGGCCGTTGGGCAGCTCCCACTCGGCGATGGCGAGGGTCCGGCCGACCTCGGGGCGCACGCCCTTCTGCCAGGTGAGTTCGAGGGTATCGGCCTCCCAGCCGGCCTCCTGCAGCTGCTGGTCGATCAGCAGGCGGGTGAGCTCCTCGTCCAGGCCCAGCTGGGCGTTGAGTGCCCGGTCGGCCTGGACGACGCGCCGGCGCAGCGACTGGGGTGGCTCGCTCTCGTCCCCTTCTCGGGCCTGCTCCGCCAGGCGCCGCTGGAACTCCTGCTCGCGGCGCTCGAGTTCCGCCTGCTGGGCCCGAGACTGCTCGGCCAGGGCGCGGGCCTCCTCGTCCATGGCCTCGGCAAGCTCGGCGTACTCCTGCTTCTCGCGGGCCTCCAGTTCGGCCAGCTGCCGCTGGGCATCGGCTTGCTCGGTGGCAGTGGCCAGCTCGCCCTGCAGGCGCGCCATCTGTGCCTGGAGCTCGCGCAGCTCGCGGCTGGGGTCTTCCGGTGGGCGAAAGGCGCCGGGCTTGAAGTCGGGGTCGGCGAAGGCGCGATGAAACCAGACCGCCAGATTGCGGGCGACCTTGAGCCCCTGGGTCGCCTCGCGGTGCTGAGTACGGAACTGGTGGGTGGCGCGGTTGCCTTCGATACGCAGGGTATGGAAGAGCTCGCGCACGGTGGGGTCGAGCCCCAGTGCGCTATCGATACGGTAAAGAAGATCGCGCTGGCTGGTACGCTCGTCCAGTTCGATGCCCAGGCGGGCAGCGATGTCCTGGGCCATGGCCTCGCCGAGTTGGCGCAGCTTGATCAGGGTGGTGTTGGGGTCGTGACCGAAGGCTCGCTCGGCGCTGGCGGCGAGCTCGAGAAACACCGGATCATGGCCGGTCAGAAAGGCGAAGTTGCCGCCGGCATCCCGCCCTGCGCTGCCGCCATCCCCGCGGCCTGGTGGTCCCTGCATAGGTAGTACCCGTTCCCGGTTTGCCTGGGTGCGACTCCCCCGCTCTCCCGGCAGGGTGGGTCCGACATTTCCTTAGCCTGCCACTAATTCGGAGGAGGAGCCAGCGGGCGAAAGCACTGAGACCGAAGGCCCGCCTCACTTTCACGCCCAGCCTCCTATCTCCATCAACCTTTCTCAGGTTCGGCCAACATGTTCATGATCAGCCGGACCATGGTCTCCTTGTTGGCCGGGTCGGACTCGGCGACGAGCAGCGTCAGGGCAGCGAGGCCCACGTCATTGACCACCACCTCGCCATTCGCATCGAGCAGGCGATCGTTGCGATAGAGGAAGTCGACGAACAGATAGGCCGCACTGCGCTTGTTGCCATCGGCGAAGGGATGGTTCTTGACCACGAAGTAGAGCAGGTGCGCCGCTTTGGCCTCCACCGAGGGGTAAGCGGGCTCTCCGAAGACCGTCTGGTCGAGGTTGCCGAGCAGCGCATCGAGGCCGTCGCTACGCTCGCGGGCGAACAGGTCGGTCGCCTCGCCCTTGGCGATCAACTCGGCCTTCAGAGACGCCAGTGCCGTGCGGGCCTCGTTCAGTGTCGGCAGTCGGCCGCCGGCCTGGGCATGAGGTTCGGTGAGCAGGCCCTCGTCGTAGCGCTGCAGCAGCAGGAAGGTCTGGGCGTAACGGGTGACGATATCGATGAGGCCCCGTCCGCTGGCGGCATCCAGTGCCGGGCTGCCGGCCGTCTTGCGCACCAGGGCCATGGCGGCCTCCAACTCGCGGGCGTTCTCCTCGAAGCGCTGGCGGTTCAGCGTCCAGCCCTGGGTGAGGTGCTCGCGCAGCACGCGGGTGGCCCACTGGCGGAACTGCACGGCGCGCCGGGAGTTGACGCGGTAGCCCACCGAGATGATGGCGTCGAGGTTGTAGTGCTGCAGCTTGCGGCGCACTTGCCGCTTACCTTCCGTTCGAACTACTAAGAAATCCTTAGCAGTTGCCGGCTCTTCCAGCTCATTGTCCACATAGATGTTTTTCAGGTGGATCAGGACGTTCTCGGGCGTTGTGCCGAATACTTCGCCCATCTGCCGCTGCGTCAGCCAGACAGTGTCTTGCTCCACGTCCAGACGTACCTCGACCTGCTGATCGGCCTTCTGATAGATGACGATGGGTGCCTGGCTATTGGTGTTCATGTCCTGCTCCCCGATTCCCCGGCCTGTTCCTGCCTGGGTCTAGCGACGACAGCCCCGGGTGGCGGCCCTTGGCGATGCATTCAATGGATGCTACGCCCTGGCGTTGAAGGGCGCCAATCACCAAAAAAGTGACTCTTACCGCTCTCCCATCACGCCACAAGCCCGGCTCGATGGCCGGGCTTGTGGCGTTCAGCGGCTGGCTGGCGTCGGATCAGCCGAGGCGGTCGTAGCCGTTGTCGAGGAAGGGGTAGTCGGTGTAGCCCTTCTCGTCGCCGCCGTAGAAGGTGGCGTGTTCCGGCTCGTTGAGCGCGGCGCCCACCCGGAAGCGCTCGGGCAGGTCGGGGTTGGCGATGAAGGGGCGGCCGAAGGCGATGGCGTCGGCGCTGTTCTCGTCGAGGCGCATCTGGGCGCGTTCGGCGTCGTAGCCGCCACAGTAGATCAGCCCGCCCTTGAAGCGCTCGCGCATCTGCTCGCGGAAGCCCTCCGGGTAGGTGATGTCGGCACCCGCGAAGTCCGGCTCATTGAAATGGAGATAGGCCAGGCCGCGGCGGTTGAGCTCATCGGCCAGGTAGAAGGCCATCTCCTCGGGCTCGTCGTCGGTGAGGCCGAACAGCTCGAGGAACGGCGTCAGGCGGATACCGACGCGCTCGGGCCCGAACACCTCGGCCACCGCATCGACCACCTCAAGCGGGAAGCGCGCGCGGTTCTCCAGCGAGCCGCCGTACTGGTCGGTGCGCTGGTTGGTGCCGGTGGCCAGGAACTGGTTGAGCAGGTAGGCGTTGGCCGAATGCACCTCCACCATATCGAAGCCAGCGCGCTTGGCACGCACGGCGGCCTGGCGGTAGTCCTCGACGATACCGGGGATCTCGTCGGTCGCAAGCGCCCGCGGGGTGCTGGTGGGATGCGGCCCCGCCGTGCCGTCCTCGAACTCGACGAAGCATTCGGCGCCCTCGCCCTTCAGGGCACTGGGGGCCACGGGCGGCTGGCCGTCGGGCTGCACCATCTCGTGGGAGACGCGACCCACGTGCCACAGCTGCAGGGCGATGCGCCCGCCCTTGGCATGTACGGCCTCCACGACGCCCTTCCAGCCTGCCTCCTGCTCGTCGGTCCAGATGCCCGGCGTGTAGACGTAGCCGCGAGCGGTAGGCGAGATGTTGGTGGCCTCGCTGATGATCAGCCCGGCGCCGGCGCGCTGGCCATAGTAGGCCTGCTGCAGCTTGCCGGGCACGCTGTCCGGGGTGCGCGAGCGGGTCAACGGCGCCATGATCACCCGGTTGGGCAGGGTGAGGCGGCCGATCTGCAGCGGCGTGAATAGCCCGGGGTTGAGCAGAGAGGTGTCGGTCATGGAGCGTCTCCTGTGGCGAGGCTTTGACTGGATGTGCAATATGCGGAACACCATAAGCCTGTTAACGGTCAGCGCCAAGCCAGTGAGCGGATCGACCAGATAGCCTGCCGCTATCGGGCAAGTGTCCCGGCGTGCCTTCGGCCCGCCCGGCGGGCGTGGTAGTCTGCCCCGACGCTTCTCCCTGATCCATGCCCTCGATCCTCGTCTCTCACCCTCAACCGGAGTGCACCATGACCGCCGCCGAGATGCTCGACCGCCTGGTGGGCTTTCCCACCGTCTCGCGAGATTCCAACCTGGCCCTGATCGAGTGGGTCGAAGCCTGGCTCGACGAACACGACGTGGTGCACTGGCGGGTGGAGAGCGACGACGGGCGCAAGGCCAACCTGCTGGCGCGAATCGGCCCGGACGTGGCCGGTGGCGTGGTGCTCTCCGGCCATACCGACGTGGTGCCGGTGGAGGGCCAGCCCTGGTCGAGCGATCCCTTCACGCTGACCGACAAGGGCGACGGGCGCCTCTACGGCCGCGGCACCTGTGACATGAAGGGCTTCATCGCCTGTGCCCTGGCCGAGCTGCCGCGCTGGGTGACGCTGGAGCTCGAGACACCGATCTGGCTGGCGCTCTCCTACGACGAGGAGGTGGGCTGCATCGGCGCGCCGCGCATGATCGAGAAGCTGATGGCCGAGCATCCGCTGCCGGCGGCGGTGATCGTCGGCGAGCCGACCCTGATGCACCCGGTGGTGGCCCACAAGGGGGCCACCAACCTGCGTACCACGGTCACCGGCCGCGCCAGCCACTCCAGCCAGGTCAACCAGGGGGTCTCGGCGATCCACGTGGCGGCGCGGCTGGTCACCTATATCGAGGAGGTGATGGCCGAGCTGCGCGCCGAGGGGCGGGTCGATGAGGCCTTCAACGTGGTGCACTCCAGCCTGCACGTCGGCAAGATCAGCGGCGGCACGGCGATCAACATCATGGCCCGGGAGTGCACCTTCGAGTGGGAGATCCGCCACCTGCCCTCGGACCGCTTCGAGGAACTGGTCGCCCGGGTCAATGCCCGCGCCGCCGAGCTCCAGGCCGAGATGCGGAGCCGCGCGCCGGAGGCGGCCATCATCACCCAGGCGCTCAACGACACGGTGCCGGCGCTGGCCGACGACAACAACGCCGAGGTGCTGGCGCTGTGCCACGCCCTGCTCGGCGAGCGCCCCGCCGGCGCGGTGGCCTACGCCACCGAGGCGGGGCAGTTCCAGCGCCAGGGGCTGCCCACGGTGATCTGCGGCCCGGGCAGCATCAGTCAGGCCCATCAGCCCGACGAGTATATCGAGCACGCACAGCTCGAGGCGGGAACACGCTTCATGGCCGCACTGGGCGAGCGACTGCAACGAAAGTAGAATACGGGGCCGTCATCCCACGCCAGGAGTTCCCATGCCCCGACTGCTGATCGTCAAGACCGGCGACGCCTTCCCCGAAGTGATCGAGCAATACGGCGACTTCGAGGCACTGTTCCAGCAGGCGCTGGCGGGCGCCGGCTTCGTAGCCGAGGTGTTCGACGCCCGCCACGAGCCGCTTCCCGATCTGGCGGAGGTCGACGGCCTCATCGTCACCGGCTCCCACGCCATGGTCAGCGACGCGGAGCCCTGGAGCGAGGCGCTCAAGCCCTGGCTGGTGGCGGCCCGGGAGCGCAACCTGGCGATGCTCGGGGTGTGCTATGGCCACCAGCTGATGGCGGCGGCCTTCGGCGGCGAGAGCGGCTACCATCCGGCCGGGCGCGAGTCCGGCAGCCACGGGGTGGCGCTCACCGACTCGGGCCTCGAGGACCCGTTGCTGGGCGCCCTGCCCCGCCACTTTCCCGCCCAGCTTACCCACGCCCAGTCGGTGCTCAAGGCACCCAGCGGCTCGGTGGTGCTGGCGCGCAACGGTCACGACGCCCACCAGGCGCTGCGCTACGGCCCGCGCCAGTGGAGCGTGCAGTTCCACCCCGAGTTCACCCCCGAGGTGATGCGCGCCTACCTGGCCCGCCAGGTCGACAAGCTGCGCGACCAGGGGCAGGATGCCCACGCGCTGATGCGCCGGGTCATCGACACCCCGGCGGCGCGCTCGCTGCTGATAGGTTTTGCCGAAAGCGTGGCCGGACACGCCAAGCGCTGAGGCCGAGTCAACACCACCACCGAGGCGCCTGACGGCGCCATTCGCCCGGGAAACCCGGCCTCCCACCAGGCAACGCCACATTTGCCTGGAGCTGGTCGTGAGCAGAGTCCTGACCCATCACGACACACCCCCACCCTATCGATGGGGTTCGCGAAGCGGCGCCCTTTCAGCTTCAAGCTCCCGGCGCAGCCGGGTCAGTGGCGCTCGCCCACCGGCGGGGCCGGCTCGCCACGCGCGATGCTCTCTTCCGCCGCCTCGTCACGCAGGCGGCGGGTGTCGGGGGCGCCCTCGGCGGCCTTGCGCCGCTGGCGAGCGAGGTCACGCAGCGAACTTGCCAGCATGGCGACGACGATCAGGCCGCCCCCCACGAAGGCCAGCGGCGCCGGCACCTCGCCCACCCACCACCACACCAGCAGCGTGCCCACCAGGGTCTCGAGCAGCATCACCAGGCTGACCTCGGCGCCGGGCAGGTAGCGCGCCCCGGTCTGGATCAGGAAGTAGGCCAGCGGCAACAGCAGCCCCATCAGCAACAGGCGCTGCATGTCCTCGGGCCCCGGCAGCTGGGCACCGCCCATCAAGGCCGCGGGCAGCAGCATCGCCAGGCACCCCAGCGGCAGCACCACGGTGGTATCCAGGCCACGCTGACCGCTGCCCGGGCGGGAGCTGGCCACGCTGGTATTGATCGCGATGGAGATCGGGATGATCAGCGCCACCGCCAGGCCCAGCAGGCTGCCCTGCCCCACCTCGCCGGCGGCCATCAGGCTGGCGCCGACGATACACACGGCGATCACCACCCAGGTCTGGCGGCGCAGCCTCTGGCCGAAGAACAGCATGCCGATCAGCCCGGCTACCAGCGGCGCCAGGTTGAGCATCACCAGCACGTTGCCCGCCGAGGTCAGGCGGGTTGCCCCCACGAAGGCCCAGGCGCTGGCGGCGAAGGCCAGCGGGCACCATAGCGCCGCCGGGCCGCAGGCGAGCACCGCCTGGCCCAGGCGCTGGCGGTAACGCGCGGCGGCGATCATCAGCAGCACCAGGCCCAGCATCAGCCCGCGCCAGAACATGAAGGTGGCCACATCCACCGTGGTGTCCTTGATCAGCAGGGCATCCGGCGAGAGCAGCAGCACCCCGCTCATGGTGATCAGGTAGCCGCGCAGACGAAACGGCAGCCGCTTCCACATGGGGGAGTCCTCCTTGGTGACGGGATGGCGGGGTTACCAACGACGACAGGCCGGAGCAAGGCTCCGACCTGTCGTTGAGTGGGGTGCCGCCCGAGGGGCGGCCTCCAGGGTGTTACGCGCGCGACTGGCGGCGAATCGGCGCCTCGCCGTCATCGCTGCGACGACGCGGAGCACGCTCGGGGGTGCCACGGTCCTCGCTGATTTCCAGCGGACGGCCGGCGACGCGGGCGCGTGCCATCTTGGCCAGGATGCTGGCAGGCAGCGAGTTGGGCAGCTCGACCACCGAGAAGGCGTTGCGGATATCGATGCGCCCGATGCGGGCCCCCTCGATGCCGCCCTCGTTGGCGAGCGCCCCGACCAGCTGGCCGGGCTTGACGCCGTCCTTGTGGCCCACGGAGACGCGATAGCGAGTCATGCCCTCGCTGGGACCACGCTCGCGGCGCGCCGGCTTGCCGTCACGCGGGGCGCGATCGTTGCGCTCCTTGCGCGGCGCCTGCAGGCGACCGATGGGCGCCTCGTCGGCACGCGCCAGGCGGGCGAAGGAGCAGGCCAGCTCGACGGGGTCGTAGCCCTCGCCGATCAGGCGCTCGACCAGGGCCTGCTGCTCCTCGGCACCGGCGGTCAGGGCGGCGATCACCTTCTGGTGGAAGGCCTCGTCGCGATGGGCGCGGATGGCCGCCTCGTCGGGCACCTCCATCTCGCTCATCTTCTGGCCGGTGGCCTGCTCGATCCAGCCCGCCTTGCGGCCTTCGCGGAAGCCCACGAAGGTGATCGAGATGCCGGTACGCCCGGCACGGCCGGTACGGCCGATGCGGTGGGTGTAGGCCTCGGAGTCCTGGGGCAGGTCGTAGTTGAAGACGTGGGTGATGCGCGGCACGTCGAGGCCACGGGCGGCCACGTCGGTAGCGATCAGCACGTCGACCTTGCCGCGCTTGAGGCGCTGGATGGTGCGCTCGCGCAGGCTCTGGTCCAGGTCACCGGAGAGGCTGGCCACGTTGAGGCCGCGGGCGGAGAGCTGCTCCATCAGGGTGGTGCAGGCCGCACGGGTCCGCACGAAGACGATGGCACCGTCCACCGGCTCCACCTCGAGGATGCGGGCCAGCGCCTCCAGCTTGGCGCCACCATCGACGCGCACCAGGCGCTGCTCGATGTTCTCGCCGGTGGTGGTGCGTGACTCGATGGCCACCTTCACCGGGTCGACGAGATAGCGATTGACGATGCGCTCGATCTCGGCGGGCAGGGTCGCGGAGAAGAACACGCGCTGAGCGGCCTTGGGGGTATCGGCGACCACGCGCTTGACGTCGTCGATGAAGCCCATGCGCAGCATCTCGTCGGCTTCGTCCAGCACCAGGGCGCTGAGGCCGTCGAGCTTGAGGCTGCCGCGATCCAGGTGATCGATGATCCGGCCGGGGGTGCCCACCACGACCTGGGCACCGCGCTTCAGTGCGCCCAGCTGCTCACGGTACTCCTGGCCGCCACACAGGGTGGCCACTTCCAGGCCCTTGAGGTTCTGGCCGTAGCGAGTGAAGGAGACGGCGACCTGCTGCGCCAGCTCACGGGTCGGCGCCATCACCAGCACCTGGGGCTCGCGGCGCGTCAGCTCGAGACGCGAGAGCAGCGGCAGGGCAAAGGCAGCGGTCTTGCCGGTGCCGGTCTGGGCCTGGCCCAGCATGTCGCGCCCTTCCAGCAGTGCCGGAATGGTCTCGACCTGGATCGGCGAGGGGGTCTGGTAGCCCAGAGACTCGACGGCAGAGAGAACGGCAGGCAGCAGAGCGAGATCGCCGAAGCTCGGCGAAGCGACAGAAGAAGAGGTCATCAATCACACCTTGGTAGGCCGGGATCACCGGCGTAAATTCATTGGCGTCCCTGACGCAGCAATACGGTCAGGCGCGCTGTGCCCTCGAGGGGTGGCAGCACGGGACATCGGAGTCGGGGACGCCGGTCGCACCTGGCATCGGCTCCCTGCCATCGGGGATGGCGAACAGGAACCCTGTGGCGACCGTTGGCGCCGATCTCGCCAGAGTGGCGGGATCTCGGCGGCGCTCCATCTACACAATTCGAACGCTTGCGGCCTTCAGCGATGGCGCTGGGCCTGGCGTTGCGGCGCCCATCCTGTGCTCGGTCGGTGACCGGCGGCGATGGCGTCGTACATGATGGTGGGGTCAACACATGCGAGGAGCGCGCATGCTACCATCGTCGACCTGCCCTGGCCAGCCTTTTCGGCTGCCCTGTTATTGCTGCTGTTGATCGAGGAGATGTCATGCCCAGCCTGTGGGTCGATGCCGACGCCTGCCCCAAGGTGGCCCGCGAGATCATCGTGCGTGCCGCCGAACGCACCCGCACGGCGGCCTGGTTCGTGGCCAACCATACGGTGCCGCTGCCGCGCTCGGCGTGGGTGAAGGCGCTGGCGGTGAGCCAGGGCTTCGACGCCGCCGATGACGAGATCGTCGAGCGTATCCAGCCCGGCGACCTGTTGATCACCTCGGATCTGCCGCTGGCCATGGCCGCCATCGAGCGCGGCGCCAGGGTGATGACCACCCGCGGCGAGGCATTGAACGAGAACAATATCCGCGCCCGGGTGCAGATGAGGGACTTCATGGAGACCATGCGCGCCAGCGGCGAACATACCGGCGGGCCTAGCGGCTATTCCGATAGCGACCGCCGCGAATTCGCCAACGCCCTGGATCGCTGGCTGGCGAAGCAGCGCTAACACCGCCTGGGCGCCTGACGGCGCCAATCGCGAGGCGGAGTCTAGACGTCGAACCGCGCCCTCCTACAATGATATCGCCACCCTGTGGGAGGCCGGGTCCTCCCGGGCGAATGGAGGCCGAAGGCCTCCCTGGATGACGCCCCCCCAGATCGGCAACACGGCCGGGGCGCCTGGCGGCGCCAGTCGCGAGGCGGAGCCTCCCTCCCACAAGGCGCCAATCGCGCAGGACCTGCGCTCCTACTCGCCCTGGTTGCGCTGGAAGCGCTGGATCTCGCGGCGCTGCTTCTTGTCGGGGCGCTTGAGCGGGTGCTGCATGGCCTGGTTGGTCAACCGGCGTGCTTCCGCCTCGCGCTCGCGGCGCGCCACGCTCTCCTCGGTCTCGCGGTAGAGGGCGCGCGCCTCCGGGGCGCCGCGGCGCTGGTCGGAGAGCGCGATGACCTCCACCTCGAGGATGTCCCAGCCCTGGGGCACGCGGATGATGGCGCCCACCTCCACGGCCTTGCTGGTCTTGGCCCGGGCGCCGGCGTAGTGCACCTTGCCGCCCTCGATGGCTTTCTTGGCCAGGCCGCGGGTCTTGAAGAAACGCGCCGCCCACAGCCACTTGTCGAGCCGTACGCTATCCATGAGTGTCCTCCTCTCCACGTTCACGCTTCGCGGCGGGAGCCAGCGGCGGCTCATGGCCGGGCAGGATGGCGGCGAAGGTATCCAGGGCGACGAACTCCTCCAGCTCGCGCTCGGGCCGTTGGCTGTCGGGCTGCTTGATGCCCAGCAGATGGCGGATGCCGAACTCCCGGGCGCTCTCCAGCACCCGCGGATTGTCGTCGATGAACAGGGTGCGGGCGGGATCGAAGGGCTCCACCTCCTGCAGCGCGAACCAGAACGCCTGCTCCTCCTTGGGCACACCGAGATCCGCCGAGGAGACGATGGCGTCCAGGTACTGCTCGAGGCCGGTGAGCGGCAGTTTGAGCTCGAGGCTGGCACGGTCGGCGTTGGTGGCCAGCACCACCCGCGGGTGGGCCTGCTTGAGCCACTTGAGGAAGTCCAGGGCGTCGCCGCGTAGGCCGATCAGGTGCTGGATCTCGCGCTTGAGGGCGACCACGTCGACGTCGAGCTCGCGGCTCCAGTAGTCGAGGCTGTACCAGCTGAGGGTGCCCTGCTCATGGAGCACCTTCGAGCGCACCACCTCCTGGGTGGCCTCATCGAGCTGATGGAGCTCGACGTAGCGGCGCGGCAGGTGCTCGAGCCAGAAATGGCTGTCGAAATGCAGGTCCAGCAGGGTGCCGTCCATGTCCAGCAGGACGGTATCGATGGCGCGCCAGTCGATCATGGGGATTCCGGGTCGTGGCTTGCGGGAGGTGATATGGTAACAGGCGATCCCTTCCCCCAGAAACGGAGCCGCCATGTCCTCGCCCAGCTGGCCGCAGAAACCCGCCATCCTCGACCGCCGCTCGGTGGCCAGGAGCCGCCTGTTCCACGTCGAGTCACTGGACTTGCGCTTCTCCAACGGCGAGGAGCGCACCTTCGAGCGGCTGACCGGCAGCGACAGCGGCGCGGTGATGATCGTGGCCATGCCCGACCCCGAGCACGTGCTGCTGATCCGCGAGTACGCCGCGGGCTTCGAGGACTATGTGCTGACCCTGCCCAAGGGGCTGGTCGACCCCGGCGAGGATATCATCAGCGCCGCCAATCGCGAGCTGATGGAAGAGTGCGGCTTCGGCGCCAACAACATCCAGCCGCTGGTGGAGCTGTCGTTGGCGCCCAACTACATGCGCCACCGCATGCAGGTGCTGCTGGCCAGCGACCTCTACCCCAGGCGGCTGCCCGGCGACGAACCCGAACCGCTGATCGTCGAGACCCACTCGATCCATGAGCTGCCCGCCCTGCTGGCCCGGGAGGACTTCCACGAGGCCCGCGCCATCGCCGCGCTGTACATCGCCCGGGACAAGCTGCTCGAGCGCGAGGCGGAGACGGCCCTGCGCTGGTAGCTCACCACAAGGTTCAGCGACGATGCAGCCGCTGGCGCTGCAGCCCGCTGCCCTCCTTGAGCCGAACCCAGCGGGCCTGGCGGTAGCTGTCCAGGCCCGCCTCCAGCAGCTCCATCACCTCCATGGCACCGTCCAGCGGCACCGGCGGCGCGGCGTCGTGCAGCAGCATCTCGGCCACCCCGGTGTAGAAGGCCGGATAGTCGCCTGGCCGGCTGGGGTACGTCTGCACCGCGGGGGTGTCGCTCTCGTCGCGGGCCAGGGTCAGCCGCCCGGGCTCGGGGTCATCGCCCAGGCCCGCCACCACCGCCAGGCGCTCCCTGAGGCGTGCCTCCTGGGGATCCTGGCCGAACTTCACGTAGCTGCCCTGGGTGCCATGCACCCGGAAGCGAGGCGTGGGGTCGGCCACCAGCGAGCTCGCCTGCAGGCTGACCCGCGGCCCGTCGTACTCCAGCAGGCAGTAGAAATCGTCGTCCACCTCGGCGCCGTCGCGCAGGGTGGCGAGCTCCAGCAGGATCGCCCGCGGCATGCCGAACAGCCGCACCGCCTGGTCGAGCAGGTGCGGCCCCAGGTCGTACCAGATACCTGCCCCGGGGCGATGGTGATCGTGCCAACGATCGGTCACCGTGGGCCGGAAGCGATCGAGACGCGACTCCAGTGACACCACCCGCCCCAGGCTGCCCGCCTCGAGCAGTGCCTTCAGGGTCAGGAAGTCGCTGTCCCAGCGGCGATTGTGGAAGACGCTCAGGGTACGCTCGACCTTGTCCGCCTGGGTCCGCAGCAGGCGTGCCTCGGAAAGCGACACCGTGAAGGGCTGGTCCACCACCACATGCTTGCCCGCGGCGAGTGCCGCCTTGGCCAGCGGGAAGTGGGTATCGTTGGGAGTGGCGATGACCACCAGGTCGATATCGCGGCGGGCGAACAGCGCCGGCGCCTTTGCCAGCACCTCCACCTCCGGCAGGTCGGCCTGGACCCGCTCGGCATCGCCGCTGACCACGGCGGCGAGCTCCATGCCCCCGGTGGCCTGGATCAGGGGCGCGTGTAACACCCGCCCCGCCAGGCCATAACCGACCAGCCCGACGCTGAGCGTATGGGTCTTCATCGCAAGCCTTCCTTGAGAGAGACGCCGACGCCCCGGCCATGGCCGGGGCGTCGAGGGTGGATCAATCGAGCTTGGTCAGGTCACGCACCGCGCCCTTGTCGGCCGAGGTGGCGAGCAACGCATAGGCCTTGAGTGCCGCCGAGACCTTGCGGTCACGCTGGATGACGGGTTTCCAGGCATCGGCGCCCTTGGCCTCCATGGCCGCGCGGCGCTTGGCCAGCGCCTCGTCGGAGAGCTTGACGTCGATGCGCCGGCCGGGGATGTCGATGCGGATGATATCGCCCTGCTCGACCAGGCCGATGGCCCCGCCGGCGGCGGCCTCCGGGGAGGCGTGGCCGATGGAGAGCCCGGAGGTGCCGCCGGAGAAGCGACCGTCGGTGAGCAGCGCGCAGGCCTTGCCCAGCCCCTTGGACTTGAGATAGGAGGTCGGGTAGAGCATCTCCTGCATGCCGGGGCCGCCCTTGGGCCCCTCGTAGCGGATGACGACCACGTCGCCCTCCTTCACCTGGCCACCGAGGATATGCTCCACCGCCTGGTCCTGGGACTCGACCACATGGGCCGGCCCCTCGAACACCAGGATGGAATCATCCACCCCGGCGGTCTTCACCACGCAGCCATCGACGGCGATATTGCCCTTGAGCACGGCGAGGCCGCCCTCCGTCGAGAAGGCGTGGTCCAGGTCGCGGATGCAGCCGCTGGCGCGGTCGCCGTCGAGACTCGGCCAGCGCGCGCTCTGGGAGAAGGCCACCTGGGTGGGCACGCCGCCGGGGCCGGCGCGGTAGAACTCCACCACCTCGGGGCTCGGGTTGCGCATGATGTCCCACTCGTCCAGGGCGGCCTTCAGGGAGTCGCCGTAGACGGTGGGCACCCGGGTGTCGAGCACGCCGGCGCGATCCAGCTCGCCGAGGATCGCCATGATGCCGCCGGCGCGGTGCACATCCTCGATATGGTACTTCTGGGTGTTGGGGGCCACCTTGCACAGCTGCGGTACCTCACGCGAGAGGCGGTCGATATCGGTCATGGTGAAATCGACCTCGGCCTCCTGGGCGGCGGCGAGCAGGTGCAGGATGGTGTTGGTGGAGCCGCCCATGGCGATGTCCAGGGTCATGGCGTTCTTGAACGCCGCCTTGGAGCCGATGGCACGCGGCAGCAGGTGCGCCTCGTCGCCCTCGTAGACGCGCTTGGCCAGTTCGACGATGCGGTGCCCGGCGTTCTCGAAGAGGCGGCGGCGGTCGGCATGGGTGGCCACCACGGTGCCATTGCCCGGCAGCGCCAGGCCCAGCGCTTCCATCAGGCAGTTCATGGAGTTGGCGGTGAACATGCCGGAGCAGGAGCCGCAGGTGGGGCAGGCGCTGCGCTCCACCTCGTTGAGGGTCTCGTCGTCGACGCTGTCGTCGGCGGCCATCACCATGGCATCCACCAGGTCGAGGCCGTGGTCGAGCAGCTTGGTCTTGCCGGCCTCCATGGGACCGCCGGAGACGAAGATCACCGGAATGTTCAGGCGCATGGCGGCGTTGAGCATCCCGGGGGTGATCTTGTCGCAGT
The DNA here is from genome assembly GCF_030708455.1 of Halomonas sp. SSL-5. Taxonomy (GTDB): domain Bacteria; phylum Pseudomonadota; class Gammaproteobacteria; order Pseudomonadales; family Halomonadaceae; genus Halomonas. The sequence goes on along the minus strand of NZ_JAUYWF010000008.1, from coordinate 27,159 downwards.
TGGAGATGCACACCAGGGCGTCGGCGCAGTGGGCATTGACCATGTACTCGACGCTGTCGGCGATCAGGTCGCGGCTGGGCAGCGAATAGAGCATGCCGTCGTGGCCCATGGCGATGCCGTCGTCCACGGCGATGGTGTTGAACTCCTTGGCCACCCCGCCGGCCTTCTCGATCTCGCGGGCCACCAGCTGCCCCATGTCCTTCAGGTGCACGTGCCCCGGCACGAACTGGGTGAAGGAGTTGGCCACGGCGATGATCGGCTTGTGGAAGTCGTCATCCTGCATGCCGGTGGCGCGCCACAGGGCGCGGGCGCCGGCCATGTTGCGACCGGCGGTGGTGGTGCGGGAACGATACTCGGGCATGGTGTCCTCTTCTTCGCGTGCGGCCGCCTGTGCCGGCGGCTCGGTGTCCAGGTCAGCCGACGATTCTGGCACGCGCTCGGCCGTCAGGCCAGTGGCTCAGGCGAGCGGCACCAACCGCCCCGCCTCCAGCCGGCAGCGGCGATCGGCCAGGGCATCGATATCGTCGCGGTCGTGGCTGACCAGGATCACCGCAGTGCCCTGCTGTTGCTGGCGGCGCACCAGCGCCCACAGGCCCTCGCGGGTGGCCTCGTCGAGGCCGGTGAAGGGCTCGTCGAGCAGCAGCAGGGGCGAGCCCCGCAGCAGTGCCCGCAGCAGCGCCACCCGCTGGCGCTGGCCACCGGAGAGCTCGCTGGGCAGGCGCGCCTCGAGGCCGGCGAGCCCCACCTCGGCAAGGCCTTCGGTGATGCGCCGGCGCTGGTCGGCGCTGAGCCGCAGGTCGGGCGCCAGGCCGAGCCCCAGGTTGGCCCATACCGGCAGGTGGTCGAAGAGGTTGTGCTCCTGGAAGACGGTGGTGATGCCGCGCTCCCAGGGCGGCCGCGCCAGCAGGTCCTCCCCCCGCCAGGCAATGGTGCCGCCCTCGGGCTCGAGGAAGCCGGCCAGCAGCCCCAGCAATGTGCTCTTGCCACAGCCCGAGGGTCCCTCCACCGAGAGGCACTCCCCCGGGGCCAGGTGGAAGGTGAAGGAGAACGCCGGTGTCTCGCCGGGATCGGCGCGGTCATAGTGGAAGGTCAGGTCGCGGCAGTCGAGCATCAGGGTCTCCAGCGCGGGCGTGGCGGGCGGCGGGTCAGGCCGCCCAGCGCGGCGAAGGTGAGGGTCACCAGCACCAGCAGCAGCAAGGCAGTGGCCGCCGCCCCCTGCCAGCGATAGCCGCCCAGCTGCTGGTAGAGCAGCATCGGCAGGGTCGGGGCGGAAGGGCTGCCGAACAGGGCGATGACGCTGAAGTCACCCAGCGACAGCGTCATGGCGTAGGCCAGTGCCAGGGCCAGCGGACGGCGCAACCGCGGCCAGGTCAGCCAGCGCAGCCTTGCGGCCCCGCGCACACCGAGCTGGTCGGCCAGGCGCGCCTCGGGGGCGGTGAGCCCCGGCAGCGCCCCGCGCAGCACCTGCATGGCGAAGGGCAGCGCCATCAGGGCGTTGACCAGCACCACCAGCCCATAACCCTCCCAGCCGCTGCCCAGGGTGGGGCGCAGCAGCAGGAAGAGCCCGGTGCCCAGCACCAGCGCCGGCACCACCAGGATCAACTGGCCGCCGCCCTCCATCGCCAGGCCCAGGGCACCCTGCCCAGCGCGGCGCAACCAACGGCTGCCGGCCAGTAGCGCCAGCGCCAGGGCGAGCGCGCCGAGGCCCGCCCCCAGCGCCATGGCGAGGCTCCTCGCCGCCGCCGGCCACAGGCTCGACGCCCGGGGCAACTCGGCGAGCCCACCCAGGCCGGCGATGACGATGGCCGCCAGGGGCGGAACCAGCAGCGCGGCCAAGGCCAGCAGCCAGGCGGCGTCCACCCAGCGCGAGGGGCCCGCGGCGTCGCGGCGGCGCCAGCGCCCCAGAGACGGCAGGCGCACGCTGCCTACCATCAGCAAGGGCGCCCCGCCCCGGGAGAGCGCCAGCAGCCACAGGCCCAGGCAGATCGTCAACTGGGTCAGCGCCAGCAGGGCGGCAAGCGCGAGGTCGTGGTCGAACTTGAGCGCCTGGTAGATCGCCACCTCCAGGGTGGAGCTGCGCGGCCCGCCGCCCAGGGTCATGACGATGGCGAAGCTGGTGAAGCAGAGGGTGAAGACCAGCGCCGCCAGCCGCGGCAGCAGCGATGCCAGGCGGGGCCACTCCAGGGTGCGCCAGATGGCACCGCGGGTGAGCCCCAGCTGGGCGGCCAGGCGCCAGTGGGCCGCCGGCGCCGTCTCCAGCGCCTGGAGCATCAGCCGCGCGGCGAGCGGCAGGTTGTAGAACACATGGGCCAGCACGATGCCGGAGAGGCCGTAGAGGTAGCCCGCCTCGAGGCCGAAGAGCCACTCCCAGAGCGGCGCCGCCCAGCCGCGCCGGCCGTGCACCGCCACCAGGCCGAACAGGCCGATCAGCGTCGGCAACACCAGCGAGAGCTCCATGGCGCGCAGCAGCAGGGCCCGACCCGGGAAGGCGGGCCGCCGCGCCAGGGCCAGCGCCACGGGCACGGCGAGCCCCACGCTGAGCAGCGTGGAGAGCGTGGCCTGCCACAGGGTGAAACGCAGGATGGCGGCGAGCCATGGCTCCTGCCACAGCATGGCCGGGTGCAGCGCCCGGGTCTGCCACAGCAGTGCGGCCAGGCTGCCGAGCCCCAGCCCCGCCACCAGCGCCAGGGCGGCGAGCCCCAGCCCCGGCGGCCAGGGTGAGGGGCGCGCCCAGCGCGGCGGCGTCAGCGCGCCGCCGCGTTCAGCCACTCGCGGATCCAGGCACGGCGGTTGTCGCGCACCTCCTCGGGGGTGAAGGTGAGGCTCTCGGGGTCGATCAGCCGCTCGAACACCGCGGGCAGCTCATCGCCCAGGTCGATGGCCGGGTTCATCACGTTGCCCAGCGGGATATGGCGCTGGAAGTCCGGGGTCAGCATGAATGCCAGGAAGTCCCGGGCCAGCTCGGGCTCGTCGCTCGAACGCAGCCTCGCCGCGGTCTCCACCTGCAGGTAGTGGCCCTCCTCGAACTCGGCGGCCTGGTAGCGGTCGGTCTCCTCCACCGCCATGTGGTAGGCCGGCGAGGTGGCGTAGGAGAGCACCATGGGCGCCTCGCCGTTCATGAACAACGAGAAGTAGGCCTGGCTCCAGCCGTTGGTCACGGTGAGCACCCGCTCGTTGAGCCTTTCCCAGGCCTCGGGCGCCGCATCGCCATAGACATGCTTCATCCACAGCAGCAGCCCCTGGCCGGTAACGCTGGTGCGCGGGTCCTGGAGGATGATCTTGACGTCCTCCGGGGCCTCGAGCAGTTCGGCGAAACTGCCCGGCGGCGCCTCGAGCTGCTCGCGGTCGTAGACGAAAGCGAAGTGGCCCCAGTCGAAGGGCAGGAAGGTGTCGTCGTCCCACTCGATGGGCAGCTCGAGCGCGCTTGTGTCGACGCCATGGGGCGCCAGCAGGTCGAGTTCACGGGCCTCGGCCATCAGGTTCATGTCGAGGCCGAGCACCAGGTCGGCGCCGCTGCCCTCCCCCTCCAGGCGCAGGCGCTGGAGGATGTCGACACCGCCGTCGAGTGCCACGAAGCGCAGGTCGCAGTCGGCGCAGCGCGCCTCGAAGGCCGCCTCGATGGCGGGCCCCGGCCCCCACTCGGAGACGAAGGAGTCATAGGTATAGACGGTCAGCGTGCGCTCCGCGGCGGTGGCGCCGCCCGCCGCTACCAGTGTCAGGATCAGGGCTGCCGGTCGTTTCATCAGCCGAACACCACCCTGGCCACATCCTTGTAGCGCCTGGCGAAGTGCACGGTGACCCCCTCCTTGAGGTGCTCGGGCAACTCGTCGTAATCGCGACGGTTGGCGTCGGGCAGGATCACCTCGAAGATGCCGCTGCGCCGGGCGGCGATCACCTTCTCGCGGATACCGCCCACCGGCAACACATGTCCGGTCAGGGTCAGCTCACCGGTCATCGCCAGATTGCGATCGATGGCCTGGTGCTTGGCCAGCGAGAGCAGTGCGGTGGTCATGGTCACCCCCGCCGAGGGGCCATCCTTGGGCGTGGCCCCCTCCGGCACGTGCATATGCACGAAGGCGGAGTCGAAGAAGTCGGCGTCGGCGCCATACTCGGCCAGGTGGCCCAGCACATAGCTGTAGGCGATGTTGGCGGATTCCTGCATCACCTCGCCGAGCTTGCCGGTGAGCTTGAAGCCGCGGGTCAGCGAGTGCACCTTGCCGGCTTCGATGGGCAGTGTGGCGCCGCCCATGGAGGTCCAGGCCAGGCCGGTGACCACGCCCTCGCCCTCGAGCACCTGCTCCTTGCGGAACAGCGGGGCCCCCAGGTACTCCTCGAGGTTCTTCACCGAGACCTTCACCGACTGCTGGTCGTTCTCCAGCAGCCTGACCGCCGCCTTGCGCACGATGCGGTGCAGCTGCTTCTCGAGCTGGCGCACCCCCGCCTCGCGGGCGTAGCCCTCGATCACCTGGCGCAGGGCGGCATCGGTGAGGTTGATGCGCTTCTTGGGGATGTTGTCGCGCTTGAGCAGCTTGGGCCACAGGTGGTTCCTGGCGATGGCCATCTTCTCCTCGGCGATGTAGCCGGAGAGGCGGATCTGCTCCATGCGGTCGAGCAGCGCCGGCGGAATCGAGTCCAGGGTGTTGGCGGTGCACACGAAGAGCACCTTGGAGAGGTCCAGGCGCACGTCCAGGTAATGGTCGAGGAAGTCGACGTTCTGCTCGGGGTCGAGCACCTCGAGCAGCGCCGAGGCGGGGTCGCCCTGGAAGGACTGCCCCATCTTGTCGATCTCGTCGAGCATGATCACCGGGTTCTCGACCTCGACCTCCTTGAGCGCCTGGGCGAGCTTGCCGGGCATGGCGCCGATGTAGGTGCGCCGGTGGCCCTTGATCTCCGCCTCGTCGCGCATGCCGCCCACCGAGAAGCGGTAGAACTCGCGGCCCAGGGCCTCGGCGATGGAGCGGCCCACGGAGGTCTTGCCCACCCCGGGCGGGCCCACCAGCAGCACGATGGAGCCGCCCACGTCGCCCTTGAAGGTGCCCTCGGCGAGGAACTCGACGATGCGCTCCTTGACGTCGGCCAGGCCGTCGTGGTCGCGGTCGAGCACCGTGCGGGCGTGGGGCAGGTCGAGCTGGTCCTGGCTGCGCACCCCCCAGGGCATGCTGGTCAGCCAGTCGAGGTAGTTGCGGGTGGTGCCGTACTCCGGCGAGCCGGTCTCCAGCACCGCGAGCTTGTCGAGCTCCTCCTCGATGCGGGTCAGCACCTTGGGCGGCACCACCAGGTCCTCGAGGCGGTCGCGGAAGGTGTCGACGTCGTTCTCACGGTCGTCCTTGGAGATGCCCAGCTCGCGCTGGATCACCTTTAGCTGCTCGCGCAGGAAGAACTCGCGCTGGCGATCCTGCATCTGGGCGTTGACCTGGTCACTGATCTCGCTCTGCAGCTGGGCGACCTCGATCTCCTTGCGCAGCAGCGGCAGCACCTTCTGCATGCGCGAAAGCACCGGCAGGGTGGCCAGCACGTCCTGCAGCTCGTGCCCCTTGGCCGAGGTGATGGCCGCGGCGAAATCGGTGAGCGGCCCCGGTTCGTGGGGGCTGAAGCGGTTGAGGTAGTGCTTGAGCTCCTCGCCGTAGAGCGGGTTGATCGGCAGCAGCTCCTTGATGCCGTTGATCAGCGACATGGCGTAGGCGCGCGCCTCGTCGGCCTCGGCGTCCACCGGCTCGCGGGGGTAGCTCACCTCCACCAGGTAGGGCGGCTCCCGGGAGATCCAGCGCTGGATACGGAAGCGCTGCAGGCCCTGGGCGATGAACTGCAGCTGATCATCCTCGCCCTGCAGCTTGTGCATCTTCACCGCGGTGCCGATCTCGGGGAAGTCGTCGTGATCCATTGCCTCCGAAGCGGCCTCGCCGACGAAGGCCAGGCCCACGGTATGGTGCGGGGTCTTGGCGACACGCTCGATGGTCTCCTCCCAGCGCTCGCGGTTGATCACCAGCGGCTGTACCTGGGCGGGGAAGAAGGGGCGGTTATGGATGGGCAGCAGGTAGATGCGCTCGGGCAGCGTCTCGCGAGCCGGCACCATGGAACGCTTGCTGTCACCGGACGGCTCGCCGAGGTCGAGGTCTTCGTCCTGCTCGTGCTCGTCGTGGATCCATTCCGGCTCGTCAGACGCGTGGCGGTCCTGGTCGTCGCTCATGGGGTCTCCCTGTCCAAACGGTTGGGCATATGCCGATGGGTTATGGGATGCGGGCGACGCCGCAGAATTTCAAGCCCAATCAGCGCCATAGCGGGGGCAGCGGGCGGCCATTGACGCGCACCGTGCCTCGCACCACGTCCACCGCCAGCTCCGTGGTGTCCAGGGGCAGCCCCAGCCACAGGGCCACCACGGTGGGCACCTCGCGCCACACGAAGTCGCCATCCAGGCGGCTGCGCCAGCGGGCCTGCTCGGCGGGTTCATCGAGGCGGGAGACGCTGAGCTCATCGAGACGCCGCGGGTCGAAGATCAGCGCCCCCTCCCCCTGGGCGGAGAGGCCCAGCATGGGGCTGTCGAGGTCCACCGCGGTAATATCCAGGCGCGGCGAATCCTGCAGCAGCGCCTTGAGCTCCGGTTCCAGCCGCGCGATGAGCTCGCGGGGTGTCGGGGTGTCGCTGCCTGCCATCATCACCTCCTCGCGCAGCCGGCTCAGCAGGGTACGCAGGGCCTCGGCATGGAGTCGCGAGAACTGGGCTTCCACCCTTCCGGTCAGCAGCACCTGTTCGGCGGCCATCAGCTGCCCCAGGTTGAGCTCACCGTCGATGCGCAGCTCGCTGTCATCCAGCTGCATGCGGCTGCTGTAGAGCAGCTCGCTACCATCCAGCTCGAGATCCTGCTGGCGCCAGGCGACCCGCTCCAGGCGCAGCAGGTCGTGCTGGGTGAAGTGGTGGGCATCGGCGGTGTAGGCGTAGCGACTCTCCAGGCTGGCCGGGCCGGCCTCCAGGCTGACGACGCCGTCGGTGAGGCGCAGCGGCTTGAGCCGGGCGCGCAGCCACCAGTCGCCATACTCGCCGCCGAAGGTGACCTGCCCCCCCTGGAAGTCGAGCTCGCGCTGGCCCTGGCGAATCAGGAAGGGGGCCAGTCCGACGCTGCCCTTGAGAGCGCCACCCAGGGTCTGGTAGCGCGCATGCCAGCGGGGTGCCGCGGAAGGCAGCGCATCGCCGAACAGGCGCTGGCGCGCCGGGCCCAGGGAGGGCTGAACCTCGCCGTGCAGGCGGGTGCTGAGCACCCCGTGACGCGCGGTATAGGTGAGCGCGAGCTGCCAGCCGTCGCCCAGCAGCGGGGCGATCAGCACGCGTCCCGACGAGGAGAGCCAGCCGCGCTCGATGGCCTCACGCTCGACCACCAGCTCGCCGCGCGCCTCCAGGTCGTTCAGCGTGCGCATCAGTTCGCGCTCGAAGAGCAGCGAGGCGGCATACTGGGCCACCGCCCAGACCAGCGCCAGCCCTACCACCACCGGCACGATCAGTCGTTCCTTGCGCATGGTGACTCCCTTCCCTGCGACGCCGGCTACGGCCTCAGCGAAAACCCGCCGTACCGGTCTAGTGTAGCCAGAACCAGAGGTGCATGAGGCTCCAGGCATAGATGCCGGCGAGGACATCGTCGATCATGATGCCGAAGCCGCCGGCCACATGACGGTCGGCCCAGCGGATGGGGAACGGCTTGATCACGTCGAATACCCGGAACACCAAAAACCCCCAAAGCGCCGCCTCCCAGGAGAAGGGGACCGCCGCCATGGTGATCCAGTAGCCCACGAACTCGTCCCAGACGATGCCCGAATGGTCGTGGACGCCGAGGTCACGGGAAGTCTTCTCGCACAGCCATACACCCCATACGAAGGCGATGAAGACGACGCCCCAGTACCAGGAGAGCGGCAGCTCGGAGAGCAGCCAGTAGAAGGGGATGGCCGCCAGGGTGCCGAAGGTACCCGGTGCCCAGGGCACGGTGCCGCTACCCAGGCCGAAGGCCAGGAAGTGGGAGGGGCGATGCCAGACGCTGGATGGGGCTCGATTCATGAAGTGCCTCCCGGGGGGGCGCCGCGGAAGTGCTGCCAGCCGGTGCGCCGGGCCGCCGGCACGCCGCTCACGCCGGGTGACTGGGTCAGGTGGCCGACCACGGTCAGCGGCAACGCAAGCGCCGCCAGGCGTTGCCGGGCCTCGTCCAGCCGCTCGGCGGGCAGGCACACCAGCAGTTCGTAGTCATCGCCGCCGACCAGCGCCGCCTGACGCGCGCCCTCCTCGCCCAGCGCCGCCACCAGCCCCTCGGCCAGGGGTAGCGTCTCGGGCTCGAGATGGGCGCCGCCCCCGGAGTGCTCGAGGATATGCCCCAGGTCGGCCAACAGCCCGTCGGAGATATCCACCGCGGCCGTGGCCAACCCGGCCAGGGCCTCGCCGGCGGCCAGCCGCGGCTGGGGCATGAGGTAGCGACGCAGCAGCGGATGGGCGGGGTCGCGCTCGCCCGCCTGCCATGCCGCCAGGCCACCGGCGCCGCCGCCCAGGGCCCCGGTCACCGCCAGCAGGTGGCCGGGACGACCGCCGCCCCGGGTCATGGCCGCGTCGGGGGCTACCTCGCCCATCACGGTGACGCCGATGGCCAGTTCACCGCGGGTGATGTCGCCGCCGGCCAGGCGGGTGCCGGTCGCCTCGCAGAGCGCCAGGAACCCACGCGAGAAGCCCTCCAGCCAGGCGTCCTCGCTCTCCTCAAGCGACAGCGACATGAAGCACCAGCGGGCCCTGGCGCCCATGGCGGCCAGGTCGGAGAGGCTGACCGCCAGGGCCCGGTGGCCTACCGCCTCGGGCGGGGCGTCGGGGGGGAAGTGCACCCCGCACACGGAGGTATCGACGCTCACCGCCAGCCGCCGGCCCGGGGTGGGCGCCAGCAGCGCGCAGTCGTCGCCCACGCCCATCACCACCCCGGACTCGGGGTCGGGGGTGGCGGGGGTAAAGTAGCGCGCGATGAGGTCGAATTCGCTATGCATCCGGTTTCCCTTCAGCGGCGGCGGGCGGCCACCTCGGCGCCGCGCAGGCGCCCGGCAAGCTTGTCGAGGATGCCGTTGACGTACTTGTGGCCGTCGGTGGCCCCGAACGACTTGGCCAGCTCGACGCCCTCGTTGATGGCCACCCGGTACGGCACCTCCAGGCGCCGCGAGAGCTCGTAGGCGCCCAGACGCAGGATGGCCAGCTCGATGGCGTCGAGCTCCTCGAGCTTGCGGTCGAGCAGCGGCGCGATGGAGGCATCGAGGTCGGCGCGGAAACGTGACACGTTGTGCACCAGCTCATGGAACAGCGCCAGGTCGGCGATCTCCATGACCTTGTGCCAGTTCTCGTGGTCCTCGAGGTCGTCGTCGGCCAGCTGGCTACGGAACTCCACCTCCACCGCGCTCATCGACTTACCGGTCATCTGCCACTGGTAGAGACACTGCACCGCCAGTTCACGGGCGGCGCGCCGCCCCTGCTGCGCCTTCGAGGGCCCGCGCTCGCGTCTCATGCTTCCTCCTCGGCGCCACCGCCCAGCTGGCGCATCAGCGAGACCATCTCCATGGCCGCCATGGCCGCCTCGGCGCCCTTGTTGCCGGCCTTGGTGCCGGAGCGCTCGATGGCCTGCTCGATGGAGTTGACGGTGAGCACACCGTTGGCGATGGGGGTCTCGAACTCCAGCTGCAGGTTGCCCAGGGCCGCGTTGCAGCCACCGGCCACGTACTCGAAGTGCGGGGTGCCGCCGCGGATCACCGCGCCCAGGGCGATGACGGCCTCGGGGCGCGCCACCTTGAGCACCTGCTTGACCGCCAGGGGCAGCTCCCAGGCGCCGGGCACATGGACGATGTCGATGTTCTCGGCATCGACGCCATGGCGCACCAGGATATCCACGGCGCCCTCTACCAGGCTGTCCACCACGTGGTGGTTGAAGCGCCCCACCACGATCACGTAGCGACCGTCGACGTCGACGAAGCTGCCTTCCAGTTGAGAAATGGGTTCCATATCGGTTTCCTGCTGAGGCTCACCGGCGCGGCCATGCCGCGCCCGGAATTGAATGAGAGTAGGTGATGGGAGTGCCGAGGGGAGGCGCCGTGTCACTCGCCGTCGGCAGCGTCGGCACCCGCCGGGAGATCCTCCGGCCCCAGGCGCTCCACTACCTCCAGGTCGAAGCCCGAGATCGCCGAGAACTTCCAGGGCGAGCTGAGCAGGCGCATCTGGCCCACGCCCAGGTGGCGCAGGATCTGCGAGCCGGTGCCGATGGTCAGGTAGTTGCCGGCGCCGTCGGAATCGCTGGTGCGCGGGGCACGCTTGCGCTCGAGGAAGATATCGAGCTGGTCGCGCAGGTCGAGGCGCGGCCGGCCATGATCAAGCAGCACGAAGACCCCGCGCTCGCTGCGCGCCACCTCGGCGATCGCCTCGTGGGAGGTCCAGTGCCCCCCCTCGCCCTTCTGCAGGCAGAGCAGGTCGCGCATGGTATCGGCCAGGTGAACGCGCACCGTGGTCGGCATCTCGGGGCTCGGCCGGCCCTTGACCAGCGCCAGGTGATGGGCGCCCTGGATGCTGTCGCGGAAGACATGCAGGGCGAGCTCACCATGGGCGGTGTTGACCGTGGTCGACTCCTCGTGATCCACGGTCTGCTCGTTGTGGATGCGATAGTGGATCAGGTCGGCGATGGTGCCCATCTTCAGGCCGTGCTCGGTGGCGAAGCGCTCGAGCTCGGGGCGGCGGGCCATGGTGCCGTCGTCGTTCATGATCTCGCAGATCACGCCGCTGGGGTCGAGGCCGGCCAGGGAGGCCAGGTCACAGGCGGCCTCGGTATGGCCGGCGCGGCGCAGCACGCCGCCGGGTTCGGCCATCAGCGGGAAGATATGACCGGGCTGGACGATATCCTCGGGGCGGGCATCGCGGGCCACGGCGGCCTGCACGGTGCGCGCGCGGTCGGCGGCGGAGATGCCGGTGGTGACGCCCTCGGTGGCCTCGATGGAGAGGGTGAACTTGGTGCCGAAGCCGGAGCCGTTGTCGTTGACCATCAGCGGCAGCTTGAGGCGCTCGCAGCGACTGCGGGTCATCGGCAGGCAGATCAGGCCGCGGGCATGGCGAGCCATGAAGTTGATGTGCTCGGCCTGGACCATCTCGGCGGCCATGATGATGTCGCCTTCGTTCTCGCGATCCTCATCGTCCATCAGGATCACCATCTTGCCCTGACGGATGTCCTCGATCAGGTCCTCGATGGGGGCCAGGCCCCCGGCAGTGGCGTGCACCATGAGATCTCCAGAAATTCTGCGTGGCAGGCGTCGGCAGGCGGCGACAGTCACGTCGTCCACAGGCGTCGCCTCGCCTCGAAACGGCGTCAGGGTACCTTGGCGCGGCAGCGGGCGCCAGTAAAGAGCCCTGCCTGGGTTAACCGGGAGCCACCCGGCGACGCGGCCGGGCGGTGATGCGCCAGTCCTGCCCCACGGCGCGGATATCGAGGATCTCCAGGCCGCGCTGGTGGGCCATGGTCTCGATGCCGGCGAGCTGGAACAGCGGCCGGGCGTCGCCGCCGAGCAGGGTGGGCGCCACGAAGAGCTGCATCTCGTCGACCAGGCCGGCATCGAGCATGGCGCCGGCCAGGGTCGCGCCGGTCTCCAGCAGCACCTCGTTGGCCTGCTCGACCTCGGCCAGGTGGCGCAACAGGGCGTCGAGGTCGACCCGGCCCTCGGCGCCGGCGGGCAGGGTCAGCACCTCGGCCCCGGCGCGGGTGAGCCGTTCGATGCGCTCGGGCTCTACCCCTTCCACCGTCACCACCAGGGTGCGTCCCGGTTCGGTGAGGCAGGCCGCCGCCTCGGGCAGGCGCAGCCGACTGTCGACGATCACCCGCAGCGGCTGACGGGCGGCGATGGCCTCGGCCTCGGGCAGGCCGAGCTGGTCGGCGCGCACGGTGAGTCGCGAGTTGTCGAAGATCACCGACTCCACCCCGGTGAGCACGGCACTGGAGCGGGCACGCAGGCGCTGCACCTGGCGCCGCGCCTCGGGGCCGGTGATCCACTGCGACTCGCCGGACCGCATGGCGGTGCGGCCGTCGAGGCTCATGGCCATCTTCAGGCGCACGAAGGGGCGGCCGTGGTCCATGCGGCGCACGAAGCCGGCGTTGAGCGCCCGGGCCTCGTCCTCGGCGATGCCCACCGTCACCTCGATGCCGGCCTCGCGCAGCATCGCGATGCCGCGGCCGGCCACCGCCGGATTGGGGTCCTCCATGGCCACTACCACACGGGCCACGCCGGCCTCGATCAGCGCCTGGGCGCAGGGCCCGGTGCGCCCCTGGTGGGAGCAGGGCTCCAGCGTCACGTAGGCGGTGGCGCCGCGGGCCGCCTCGCCTGCGGCGTTGAGGGCGTGCACCTCGGCATGGGGCTCGCCGGCGCGGGCATGGTAGCCCTCCCCCACCACGCGACCGTCCTTGACCAGCACGCAGCCGACCCGGGGGTTGGGGTGGGTGGTGTAGAGGCCGCGCCGGGCCAGCTCGAGGGCGCGGGCCATCCAGGCATGCGGTGGCGTGGGGTGGGCCATGGGGGGCTCCGGGTCAGCGAGGGGGCGTCTGGTCGGGGTCCTGGGCGAGGCGATCGATCTCGGCGCGGAACTCGTCGATGTCCTGGAAGCGGCGGTAGACCGAGGCGAAGCGGATATAGGCGACCTGGTCGAGGCCGCGCAGCGCGGCCATTACCGCCTCGCCGATGTCGCGAGCATGGATCTCGCGCTCGCCACGGGCGCGCAGGGTCTGGCGGATGCGCTGCACCGAGGCCTCGATGGCCTCGGCGCTGACCGGACGCTTCTCGAGGGCGCGCAGCATACCGGCGCGCAGCTTCTCCTCGTTGAAGGCTTCGCGGGAGCCGTCGCCCTTGATCACCCGCGGCATGATCAGCTCGGCGGTCTCGTAGGTGGTGAAGCGCTCGCCGCAGGCCACGCACTGGCGACGCCGACGCACCTGATCCCCCTCGGCGACCAACCGCGAGTCGGTGACCTTGGTGTCGTGGGTGCCGCAGAAGGGACAGTGCATGGCAGGGTTCCAGAATGGGGAAACGGGACTCGTCGTATTGTACTGACTCGAGCCCCGCCCGCCCAGCAGCGCCGCCTCAGTGGGCCGAGTGCGACATCCCTTCGGCCTTCCCCTCGGGCATCTCCTCGGCCTTCTCCTCGGGCATGCCGTGGCCCATGGTCTCGATGCGGCGCACCGGGGCCGCCACCTCGAGGGTCTGGCCGTCGTCGAAGGTCAGCGAGAGCGCCACCTCGTCTCCCTCGTGCAGCGGCACGGCCAGGTCGATCAGCATCAGATGGTAGCCGCCCGGTGCCAGGCGAGCGCCCTCGCCCACCGGCACCGGGATCGCCTTCACCTGGCGCATCTGCATCACCCCGTCCACGTCGACATGGTTGTGCAACTCCGCCACCCGGGCCGCCGGGGTGCTCGCCGCCACCAGGGCGCGATCGGCATCACCGGCGTTGTGAAGCTGCATGAAGGCGGCGGTGGTGGTGGAGACCGGCGGCACGGCACGCACATGGGCGCCCTCGATGCTCAGTGAGTCGGCGCTGGCCAGGCCGCTGGTGAGGGTCAGCCCCGCGGCGACGAGAAGAGAGAGAAGGCGCATGTGATACTCCTGAAGCAGGTAAGGATTTCCAGCTTAGCGCGACAGGACAAGCGCGCGCAGGCCTGCGACACTCTGCCCCGCTTAACCCCTAACTAATCAGCGCGTGCCAGGATGGGAAACCCGAGACGCCCCGGGCGGTCTGGTGTAGACCCCCCGCCTGCTGACCACCACCCACAGGACCTTGCGATGCGCTACCTCTTGCCTTCCCTGACGCTGGGCCTCGCCGCCGCCCTCCCCGCCCTAGCCGACGAGCACTGGCCCGCCCCGGTGGAGGCCCTCACCGAGCAGGGCCTGACCATCCACGGCGAGTTCGAGGGCCCAGCCGGGTTGACCGGCTACGGCGCCAGCCACTCCGCCGGCGAAGTGGCCATCTACCTGCTGCCGGGTGGCGAGCACGCCATCGTCGGCACCCTGGTCGATGCCGAGGGCAACAACCTCTCCGAACCCGCGCTGGACAAGCACGTGCGCGCCGCCCAGTTCGCCGAGGTGTGGCAGGATCTGGAGGCGAGCCACTGGATCGCCGACGGCAACCCCGACGCCGAGCGCATCGTCTACACCTTCACCGACCCCAACTGCCCCTACTGCCGTCAGTTCTGGCAAGAGGCCCGGCCCTGGGTCGAGGCCGGCGAGGTGCAGCTGCGCCATATCATGATCGGCGTGCTGGCCTCGGACAGCCCGGCCAAGGCCGCCGCCCTGCTCGGCGCCGACGATCCCGCCGCCGCCCTCCACGCCCACAGCGGCGACGGCGAGGAGATCGAGGCCGGCCCCCAGTCACGCGAGGTCGAGGAGCAGGTCTACGCCAACAACCAGCTGTTCGACTCGCTGGGCTTCATGGCCACGCCGACCACCCTCTTTCGCGACGGCGACCGGGTCGATCGCATCGAGGGCGTGCCCAGCCCCGAGCGCCTCGAGGAGGCCATGGGCGGCCCGGCGCCCTGAGCGCAGTCGTACTCCCGCCCACGCGGCTACTGACGAAACAGCCCCCGCCAGGCACTGCCGGGCGGGGGCTCAGTCATCGCCGATAAATCGGGCTCCTACTCGACGTCGAGGTCCTCGAAGCGCGGCTGACCGACGTTCCAGGGCTTGACCTCCTCGCCCTTCTCGCCCCAGTTGGCGTGATCGGCGAGGCGGTGGCCGTCGACCTCACGCTCCTGGCCGTAGCTGGAGTGCTTGTGGAAGGTGGGGCCGAACTTCTCCAGCACCTCGTCCACGCTGCCGGTGTAGCGCGGATCCTGCGGGCGCTCCTGCTGGGTCATGTAGTAGGCGATGTCCCAGGCTTCCTGGTCGGAGAGCGACAGCGGCTGGCCCAGCGGCATGTTGTTCTTGATGAACCCGGCCGCGGTGTGGGTGCGCACGATGCCGGCGCCCCAGTTGTTGGAGCCGTCGCCCCAGGGGGCGGGGAACACGTACTCGCCGTCCTGGTAGAGGCCCGAGCCGTCCTCGCTGTGGCACACCGCGCAGTTCTCCACGTAGAGCGCCTCGCCGTTCGCGTAGCTCAGGCTCTCGGGACGCTCCGGCGCCGGGAAGCCGCGCCCGTAGATGGGCTGATCCGGATACACGGGCGCGCCCTTGGCGAGCCACTGGTGGTAGGCGGAGAGCGCCAGCATGTCGTCGCTGCCGTACGCCGGCGGGGTGCCGTTCATGGAGTAGGCGAAACAGCCGGCGATGCGCTCCTCCAGGTTGTTGACGTGCTGGTTCTTGCCACGGAAGTCCGGCAGGGTCACCGCCGCCGGCCACACCGGGGCGCTGAAGGGCTGACGCCCCTCGCCCAGGTGGCAGCTGGAGCAGTTCATGTCGTTGAAGACATTCTCGCCGCGCAGCTGCTGGGTGTTGGTGAACAGCTCGTAGCCACGGCGGATGACGGCCTTGGTTGCCGGCTTCATATCGGCGGCCTCGAGGTCCGCCATGGTCGGCGGCACGTGGACCAGTTCGCCCTCCTGGGGCGCCGGATAGCCCATTTCCACCAGCTTGTCGTAGGGATGGCCGTCGGTCTCTGCCCAGGCGACCAGGCTTGCGCTGGCGGCCAGGGTCGCACCGGCTAGTGCCAGCGCCTTGCTGCGATTGATCATGGTCTGTTCCCCCTTACTCGTCGGTCGCCGGCTGACTGGCCAGCCAGGCCGCCACGGCGGTGATGTCATCGTCGCTCATGCGGTTGGCGATGGCCCCCATCAGGTTCTGCGGGTCGTTGCTGCGCTCGCCGGCCTGCCAGGCGTGCAGCTGGCTCTCGATGTAGCCGGCGTGCTGGCCGGCGATGCCCGGGAAGGTGCTGCCCGCGCCCTGGTTGCCGGGGCCGTGGCAGCTCTTGCAGGAAACGATGTACTCGTCCCAGTCGCCGCGCAGGGCGAGCTGCTCGCCGCGGGCCAGCAACGCCTCATCGACGTCACCGCCGTCGCCCTGGGTGGCAGGCAGCTGGCTGTAGTAGGCCGCCACGTCGGCGATCTGCTGGTCATCGAGCATGTTGGCGAAGGGCATCATGCTGGCGTTCTGGCGGCGCCCCTCCTGGAAGTCGTGCAACTGCTTGGCGATGTAGTCGGCACCGAGCCCCGCCAGGCGCGGCCAGGACTGCCCGCCCGGCACGTTCATGCCGCTGCCATCGGCCTGGTGGCACGCCACGCAGGTGCCCGCGGCCGCCTGGCCACGCTCGGCGTCTCCCTCGAGCGCCACGGCCTGGCCGGCGGCCAGGCCGGCGCCCAGCAGCAGGCCGAGCCCGCTCGCGATCCTCTTGCTGGTCATCGGTATTCCCCTCTTTCGTGTCGTTTTGTCTTCGTCATGGCCCCTCAGGGGGCAACGGTACTTGCCTGCACCGGAAAGGTCAGGCGAGCCTCCAGCCCACCCCTCGCGGGACGGACAAACTTCAGGTCACCGCCGAAACGCTCGGCGATGGCCACCACGATGGCCAGCCCCAGGCCACTGCCATGCTGCTTGCTGGCACGCCAGAAACGCCTGGCCATCTGCTCCAGGGCTTCGTCATCGACGCCGGGCCCATGGTCGATCACCCGGAAGGTCAGGGTAGTGTGGTTATCGCCCTCCACATCGAGGGTCACCCGAGACGCCTCGCCGCCGTGGCGCAGCGCGTTATCGATCAGGTTGCGCAGCGCGGTCACCGCCAGCTCCCGCGGCAGCGCCAGGGGCGCCTCGGGCCACGCCTCGGGCAGCTCGAAGCGCGAGGTCGGCGCACCGCTATCGCGCAGCGCCAGGGCCACCACCTCGGCGGGGCGGCACAGGCTGCCGTCCTCGAAGGCCAGACGCCCCTCCACCCGTGCCAGCATCAGCAGCTGGTCGAGGATCCGCGCCAGGCGCTCGACGCCCTCCTCAGCGTAGGCGACGGCCTCGCGCGCCGCCTCGCCCTCCACCCGGCCGGCCACCTGCAGGTGGGTCTTGATGGCGGTGAGGGGCGTGCGCAGCTCGTGGGCGGCATCGTTGGTGAAGCGCTGTTCGCGGACGATGGCCTGCTGGACGCGGGCCAGCAGGCCGTTGAGGGTCTCCACCAGCGGACGCAGCTCGCCGGGCACCCCGTAGGTGGCCACCGGCGCCAGGGCATCCGGATGACGCCGCGCCAGGGAGTCACGCAGCCGGGCAAGGGGCGACAGCCCGCGCACCACGCCGATCCACAGCGCCACCAGGCTGCCCAGCATGGCCACCACGAAGGGCACCGTGGCCACCTTGATGACATTGCCGAGCAGCAGGTCGCGCTCATCCATGCGGTCGGCGGTGGTGATGGTCAGCCCGCCCCGCTCGTAGGTGAACACCCGCCAGGTCACGCCGCCCTCCTCGCGGTAGGCGTGCCCGCCGACCTCGCCCACCGCCAGGATCGACTCCAGGTCGGTGTGGGTCTGGGCCATGATCTCGCCGCGCGGCGAGTGCACCTGACAGGCCAGCCCCTCGATGGGCGGGATCGATAGCGCCCGCCGGTCGGCCTGGAGCCACACCTCCTGGGGCAGCTGGGCCATGAGTCCCGCGACCATGCGCGCCGACTGGGCGAGACGCTGGTCGAGGGTGGCCACGAACTGCTCCTCCAGGTCCCGCAGTAGCCAGGCGGCGGCCAGCCCCCAGAGCAGCACCAGGGTGACGCCCAGGGTCACCAGCAGCCGTGTGCGCAGGCTCACGAACGGCCCTTCTCGGCGGACTCACCCAGCGGCGGCCCCAGCCGGTAGCCCAGCCCGCGTACCGTCTCGATCAGCTCGCTGCCGAGCTTGCGCCGCAGGTGGTGGATATGCACGTTGAGGGCGTTGCTCTCCACGTCCTCGCTCATGCCGTAGAGGCTGTCCTTGAGCTGGTCCGCCGAGAGCACGCTGCGCGGCGCCTGCAGGAAGGCCTCCAGCAGCACCAGCTCGCGGCGCGAGAGCGCGACCGGGCGGCCGTCGAGGCTGACCTCACGGGCCACCGGGTCGAGGCACAGGGCACCGTGCTCGATCAGCGGATGCGACCGCCCCGCCGCACGCCGCAGCAGCGCCTGCAGCCGGGCCACCAGTTCGTCGAGGTCGAAGGGCTTGACCAGGTAATCGTCGGCACCGCCCTGCAACCCCGCCACCCGGTCGCTGACCGCATCGCGGGCGGTCAGCACCAGCACCGGCGTGGTCACCCCGGCGTCTCGCCACTCCTCGAGCAGGCTCAGGCCATCACCGTCGGGCAGGCCACGGTCGAGGATCACCACGTCGCTGTCGACGCTCTCCAGGGCGCGACGCGCCTCGGCGATGGAGGCCACATGATCGACGACATAGTCGTGAACGGCGAGCCCGGCGCGAATGCCAGAGGCTACCAGGGCGTCATCCTCGATCAGTAGAACGTGCATGGCATCGGGTCCTCTCGTTGTGCGACATCCTGTCACCGCCCCATTAAGCCTGCGTTAATGGTTATAGGGTTATAAGCCGCCCGCGGCGATCCATTGGTCGTAGACGACGACGCCCCCGCTGGCGGGGCCTGCGGGGGCGTCGCTTGACGCAGGTCAGGCTCAGCTCCGGGCGGGGATCGCCCTGGCCAGGAACCAGCCGGCGACCATCGCCACCAGCATCGCCACCAGCGGCATGGTAGGCCCGGCGATGGAGGCGATGGCCGGCCCCGGGCAGTAGCCGGAAAGCCCCCAGCCGATGCCGAACAGCGCCGAGCCGCCGATCAGCCGGGCGTCGAGGTCCTGGCGGGTAGGCAGCTGGAAGGCCTCACCGTAGATCGGGGCCGTGCGCTTGAAGACCAGCCGGTAGCCGATGAAGTTGGTAACCACGGCACCGCCGAGCACGAACATCAGGGTCGGGTCCCAGGCGCCGGCGAGGTCGAGGAAGCCCAACACCCGGGCCGGGTCGGTCATGCCGGAGACGGCCAGTCCCAGGCCGAAGATCAGCCCGGCGATATAGCCCATGAGCGTCTTCATGCGCCACCTCCGATCACGTGCCGAACCACGAACACGGTGATGATCGCCATCACCAGGAAGGTGACGGTCGCCACCATCGAGCGCACCGAGAGCCGCGACAGGCCGCAGACCCCGTGGCCGCTGGTGCAGCCGCTGCCCAGGCCGGTACCCAGGCCCACCAGCAGGCCGGCGACGAGCATCAGCGCCACGCCGCCGGCGGGCTCGCCGATCACGCGACCGGTCGCGTCGACGGCACCGCCGGCGACGTTGCCCAGGCCGCCGCCCAGCAGCATCACCACGAGCGGGCTGCTGATCAGGCCGAGCAGGAAGGTGAGGCGCCAGGCGCTGTCGCCCTTCGGCCGGGCGGTGATCAGGTTACCGATGATGCCGCTGATGCCGGCGATTCGGCCCAGGGTGGCCATCAGCCAGGTGGCAGAGAGGCCAATCAGCACGCCGCCGGCCAGTCCCTGCAGGGATGAACTCCAGTCCACGCTTGTTTCTCCTATGGTCTCATAACGTATTTGGTTAGCTTGTCATGCGTGGGGCTGACCCGGCGGCAAGCCCCCGCGCCCCTCGCTGGCTGTTATCACCAGACCCCTGTAACACCGGGGCGCTGTCGTCAGGGCAGCCGCGGATGCGGCTGTGCCTCGTCGTCGAAGGTCGAGCCCGGCACGGCGCCCAGCTGCATCTCGGCGCAGCGCCGCGACAGGCGGCCGTCGACCACGCCGCGCAGTTCCTGCCAGGCATCGAAGGTGCTCAGGAACACCTTGCCGGTCATCTCGTGACAGAATTCCGTGTGCTGCAGGCGATCCATCACCGGGCCCTTGACCTCGGCCAGGTGCAGCGCCACGCCGGAGTCCCTGAGGCGCGCGTTGATCGCCTCCAGGCTTTCCAGCGCCGAGGCGTCGATGACGTTGACCGCCTGGCTGGCCAGCACGATGTGCTCGAGGCCGGGCTGGCGGGCGGCCAGCTCCATCACGGTATCTTCCAGATAGCGCGCATTGGCGAAGTACAGGCTTTCGTCGACGCGCAGGATGACCAGGCGCTCGTCGGTCTCGACCGAGTGGCGCTGCACGTTGCGGAAATGCTCGGTGCCCGGCACCCGCCCCACCACGGCGCTGTGCGGCCGACTGGTGCGGTAGAGGTGCAACGCCAGCGACAGCCCCACCCCCACCATGATACCGCTCTCCACGCCATGACCCAGGGTAACGGCGATGGTGGCCAGCATGGCGGCGAAGTCACCGCGCGAATAGTCCCAGGTGCGCTTGATCGCCGCGACGTCGACCAGCGACAGCACCGCGACGATGATGGTGGCCGCCAGGGTGGCGATGGGCAGGTAGGCGATCAGCGGAGTGAGCAACAGCGCCGCCACGCCGATGCCTACCGCGGTGAAGGCACCGGCGGCCGGGGTCTCGGCGCCGGCGTCGAAGTTGACCACCGAACGCGAGAAGCCACCGGTCACCGGCATGCCACCGGTCAGCGAGGCGGCGATATTGGAGGTGCCCAGGCCCACCAGCTCCTGGTCGGGGTCGATGCGCTGGCGGCGCTTGGCGGCCAGGGTCTGGCCCACCGACACCGACTCCACGAAGCCGACGATGCTGATCAGCAGTGCCGCCACGACGAGCTCACGCCACAGGCCGGCGTCGAAGGCGGGCAGGGTCAGTGGCGGAAGCCCCGCGGGCACCGCGCCGACCACCGCCACGCCGTGCTCGTCGAGGCCCAGCCCCCAGCTGGCCAGGGTGGTGGCGGCCACGGCCAGGATCGGCGCCGCCTTGGTGAGCATGTCCGCCGGGCGCGCCGGCACGCCGAGCCGACCCAGGGCGGGCTTGAGCCAGCGCCGCGCGGCATAGAGGAAGGCAAGCACCGAAAGGCCGATCACCAGGGTGGGCAGGTTGACGCTGCCCAGCTGGCTGCCCAGTCCAACCACCAGCTCCAGCAGGTTGTGGCCGCTCGCCTCGACGCCCAGCACGTGCTTGAGCTGGCTCGCCGCGATGATCAGTCCGGAGGCGGTGATGAAGCCCGAGATCACCGGGTGACTCAGGAAGTTGGCCAGGAAGCCCAGTCGCGCCACGCCCATCAGCGTCAGCATCAGCCCCGACATCAGCGCCACGGCCAGGGCCGCCGCGAGATACTCCGGCGTGCCCTGAGGCGCCACCTGCCCCACCGCGGCGGCGGTCATCAGCGAGACCACCGCCACCGGCCCCACCGAGAGGGTGCGGCTGGTGCCGAACACGGCATAGACCACCAGCGGCGCGATGCTGGCGTAGAGCCCCACCTCGGCTGGCAGCCCGGCCAGCATGGCATAGGCCAGCGACTGCGGGATCAACATGATGGTGACGATCACCGCGGCCAGCAGGTCGCTTGAAAGCGTCGCCCGACCATAGCCGGGCAGCCACTGCAGGATCGGCAGATAGCGTTTCGGGTTCATCTCAACGCTGCCCGGCGGCGGCTTCCAGATGCGGCCGATGCTCTTCCAGATCGTGGCCGGCGGCCCGCGCAGCGGCCAGCAGCGCCGGAATATCGCAGCTCTCGCCCTGGCTGCGGGCGCGGGCCCACAGGTGCACGGCACGCTTGCCGGTCTTGCAGAAGGCGAGGATCGGCGCCGGCAGTGTCTCCAGCGCCTCGCCGAAGGCGGCGATGTCGCCCTCCGAGTACTCGCCCGGCGTCACCGGGATGCAGCACCACTCGAGACCGAGCTCGGCGGCGCGCGCCTTGAGGGGACGGTCATCGGGATGGTCCTCGGCCTCGCCGGGGCGGCGGTTGCAGATCACCGAACGGAAGCCGCGACGGGCGACCTCGTCGAGATCGGCGGGGGTCACGGCATCGGTGATGGCGAAGCCGGGTTCGAGCTCATGGATCTGCATGGACGCACTCTCCTCTTCTCAGAACTTGTTGATCGGCACCTTGAGGTAGACCTGGCCGTTGTCCTCGGCGGGTGGCATCTCGCCGGCGCGCATGTTGACCTGCACCGAGGGAATGATCAGCCGGGGCATGCCCAGGGTGGCGTCGCGCTCGGTGCGCATCTGCACGAACTCCTCCTCGCCGATGCCCTCGTGGACGTGGACGTTGTGGGCGCGCTGCTCGGCCACCGAGGTCTCGTGCTGATACGCCTCGCGCTCCGGCGCCTTGTAGTCGTGACACAGGAAGAGACGCGTCTCGTCCGGCAATGCCAGCACCTTCTGGATGGAGCGGTAGAGGGCGCGGGCGTCGCCGCCGGGGAAATCGCAGCGCGCGGTGCCATAGTCGGGCATGAACAGGGTGTCACCGACGAAGGCGGCATCGCCGATGACGTAGGTAAGGCAGGCCGGCGTATGGCCCGGGGTGTGCAGCACTCGCCCTTCGAGGTTGCCGATGGCAAAGGTGTCGCCCTCCTCGAAGAGGCGGTCGAACTGGCTGCCGTCCCGGGCGAACTCGGTGCCGGCGTTGAAGGCCTTGCCGAAGACGTCCTGGACCACGGTGATGTTGGCGCCGATGCCGGTCTGCCCGCCCAGCTTTGCGTGCAGGTAGGGCGCGGCGGAGAGGTGGTCGGCGTGCACGTGGGTCTCGAGGACCCACTCAACCTCGAGGTCGTTGTCGCGCACGAAGGCGATGATCTCGTCGGCCGAGCGCACGTCGGTGCGGCCGGCGGCATAGTCGAAGTCGAGCACCGAGTCGAGGATCGCGCAGGATTTGCTATCTGGGTCCTGCACCACATAGCTGAAGGTGTTGGTGGGCTCGTCGAAGAAGTGGGTCACGATTGGCTGGGACATGGAAAACAACCTCCATCGGATGTCGCTGGCCGAAGCATGGAGACAGCATAGCCGAAAACACGTTCTAAGAATAGATTATTAGGCTATATAAAGGTCCGACTACCCTCCCCCACGGTACGAGCCCCGGCGGCAAGGGCTGCGAGGCTCGCTGTTCCAGCACGGCCGGGGGATTACTCCCAGGCGGCGCCCTCCAGGGCATCCAGCGGGATCTTCAGGTAACGCTTGCCGTTGGCCTCCGGCTCCGGCAGGCGCCCGCCCAGGGTATTCACCTGCAGGGAGTGCAGGATCAGCTTGGGCATGGGCAGCTCGCCGTCGCGCTTGACCCGCATCGCCGTGTAGTCATCCTCGGTGACGCCGCCGGCCAGGTGCTTGTTGGTTTCGCGCTGCTCACGCACCGTGCTCTCCCACTCCGGCGCGCGACCATCGGGCATGTAGTCGTGGCCGGTGAACAGCCGGGTGTCGTCGGGCAGTGCCAGGATCGCCTGGATCGAGCGCCACAGCTGGTGGGCATCGCCGCCGGGGAAGTCGGCCCGGGCGGTGCCGAAGTCCGGCTGGAAGAGGGTGTCGTGGACGAAGGCCGCGTCGCCCACCACATAGGTGATCGAGGCCAGGGTGTGCCCCGGCGAGAACATCACCCGAGCCTCCAGCTCGCCGATGGCGAAAGTGTCACCCTCGGCGAAGAGCCGATCCCACTGGGAGCCATCGGCGGGGAAGCCGGGCCAGTGGTAGATCTCCTTCCACAGTTTCTGCACCTCTACCACCTTCTCACCGATGGCCGTAGGCGCCCCCGTCTGCTCGCTCAGGTACTGCGCCGCCGAGAAGTGGTCGGCATGGGGGTGGGTGTCGAGGATCCACTCTACCTCGAGCCCCTTCTCCTTCACGTAGGCGAGCAGCTCATCGGCATGGTGGCTGGCACTAGCCCCGGACTTCTCGTCGAAGTCGTACACCGGGTCGATGATGGCGCACTTGCCGGTGGCCGGATCGCTGACCACGTATTGGATGGAGAAGGTCCGCGGGTCGAAGAAGCCGGCGACCTCGGGGCTGCCGGCCCCGGTGCTGGGCGAGAGGGCAAAGGTCTTCATGGGATACCTCCGATAGCGTGTTGCGGTGGGTCGATCACCACTTGCTTTATATGGAATAAGCTTAGCTTAAAATAAACTATATGGCGATTGTGCCACTGCATGGGGCCGATAGCCCTACCGCGACAACCTTCGCGCAACGGCCGCCCGCGAGGAGGCCACCAACGCACGGCGCCCGCGACCAGGAGGCCGCGGGCGCCGCGTATCATCAGCCAGCCGGAGCCGGCGTTGGCTACTTCTTCAGCTTGCAGGTATTCACGCCCAGCAGCTTGTAGGCCGGGCAGAAGTTGAACAGGCCGGTGGCCAGCGGCAGCACACCGATCCAGCCCCAGGCGCCGATGACGCCGGTCAGGGCCAGGCCGATCAGCAGCGCGCCGATCACGATACGGGCAATCCTGTCGATACCACCCACGTTACGGGTCATGGCGTTCTCCTCGATGCTTGGTCGCAAAAGTTGCTTGGATTCAGAAGGTGAAGATCGGAGCGGGCACGGCCGGGCGGAGGCGTCCTCCGACGGGTACCGACAGGCTAGACCAGCCCGTCCGAGATGACATGTGGCAAGGCGTCACACCTTGACCCACATCAAGCCCCTCCTGAACGGTGGCTCACAGCTGGATACGGTCGCCGTAAGCGGGAATCTGTGCCTCAATCTCGCTCTCGGCCAGCGCGGCCTGGAGCACCTTCTGGGTCTCGGGCTCGCCGTGTACCAGGTAGAAGCGTGGACGGTTGCGGAAGGCCCCGGCCCAGCCGATCAGCTGACTCTGGCCGGCGTGGGCCGAGAAGCCACCGATGGTGTGCACCTTGGCCTTCACCGCCAGGTCGTGGCCGAACACGCGGATGCGCTCGGCGCCGTCGACGATCTGGCGACCGATGGTGCCCCCGGCCTGGAAGCCGACGATCACCAGCCGAGTGGCGCTCTTCTCCAGGTTGTAACGGAAGTGGTGCACGATACGCCCGCCGTTGCACATGCCCGCACCGGCGATGATGATCGCCCCGCCGTGGATGCGGTTGATGGCCATGGATTCCTCCACCGTGCGGGTCATGCGCAGCACCGGCAGGTACTGGCCCGGGTCGCCGCTGGCCGCCTTGTTGAGCACCTTGAGATCCTCGGGGTCGAGCGCCTTGCGCGCCCGGTGGTAGAGCTCGGTGACCCGGATCGCCATGGGGCTGTCGAGGAACACCAGCTGCTGGCGCAGCCGCCCCTCGTGGTAGAGCACGCTCAGGTGGTAGAGGATCTCCTGGCTGCGCCCCACCGCGAAGGCAGGGATCAGCACGTTGCCGCCATCGGCGTGGGCCTCTTCCAGCACCCTGGCGAACTCCTCGAGGGTCTCCTCCAGGGGGCGGTGGTCGCGGTCGCCGTAAGTACTCTCCATCAGCACCAGGTCGGCCTCATAGAGCTTCTCGGGGTCCTTCATCAGCACCGAGCTGGGATTGCCCAGGTCGCCGGAGAACACCAGGTGCTTCTGCTGGCCGCCGGAGGGCACATTGAGCTCGACGATGGCCGAACCGAGGATATGCCCGGCATCGCGAAACACCAGGATCACCCCGCCGGGCAGGTTGACCGGCTGTCCATAGGGATGGGAGACGCACTGGGCGAGGGTCTGCTCCACGTCATCGAGGTCATAGAGCGGTGCGACCAGCGGCCTGTCGTTGCGCTTGCGCCACTTGTTCTCCCACTCGATGTCCTTGGCCATCACGAAGGCCGCATCCTGGAGCATGATCTGCAGCAGGTCGCGGGTGCCGCGAGTACAGTGAATGGGCCCGCGATAGCCCTCGCGGACCAGCTTGGGCAGCAGGCCCGAGTGGTCCAGGTGACCGTGGGAGAGCACCACCGCCTCGAGCTCTTCGAACAGCTTGCCGAAGGGCTTCTCGTTGGCGCGGTCGGCGTCCGCCCCGCCCTGGTGCAGGCCGCACTCCAGCAGCAGCCGGTGTGGCCCGCTCTCGCCGTCCACCTCGAGCAGGTAGCGGGACCCGGTGACTTCCCCCACCGCGCCCAGAAAGGTCAGTGTCGACATGTGCATGCTCTCCCGTCCTGGTCATCTCCCCGGCGGCACTCGGGCACGCCGGATCCTCTACCTTCCACTAACAGGCAGTATGGCGGGAATCGGGGGAGGCGTACCAACGAAAGCGGGCCGGCCCGCGATGCGGGTCGGCCCGAGACCATCAAGGGGCGGACCCACCGGATGGCAGGCCCGCCGTTTGGGTTAAAGCAACACGTCAGGGTCGTCGAGACTTACGGAGGATGCCTCCGCCGGTGGCTCCGGGCTGAAGTCAACGGTGAAGTCGTCCGTCGCGGTGTCCTCGTCGCCATCCTCGAGCGTTGCGGTGAAGTTCAGCTCGAGTGAGTCCGGATCGAACGCCTGCGAGGTGGTGAACTCGACCACCGGGATCTTGACAGTCCCACTGCCCATGAACAGCTGCACCGCATCGATGTTGTTCGGGCCATTGGCATCGCCGATCGTGAAGCTGACCTGGCCACCCGCTTCTGCCGAAAGCATGTTATTAGTGACCAGCGTCGGCTCTCCCACCGCGTTTCCATCTGCGTCGTAGACGAGGTAATAGAGCTCTTCTGAAGAGGTGTCATAGCCCCCCACCGTGTTGTCGATGAATACCTTGACGCTGCTCACGTCGACATCAGTCGGATCGATAACGAAGCTCTCGTCGACCTTTCCACCTTGCGTCGTTTCCCCGTCGATGTCCGAGAGCGAGTTACCGTCGAAGTTGTTGTTGCCGTTCCCGATGCCGGCGGTGCTGACGTTCATCTCGTCATCGCTCAGATAATCGGCCCCCGCTTCGATATCGGCCTCCAACGCGTTGAGGAAGGACGAGATATCACCCGGTTCGGTCGTGGGATCCACGGCAGAGAACACGATTTTAAAGTCATCCGTCACGGTCAGTGTCCGCACCGGGTCCGGACCACCGGCATCCAGCGAGCCATCCGCCGACGAAAATGTGACTTTTTGGGCCGGCGGGGTATCGAGGGTGACGGTGTACTCGTCGTTGGCGAGGTCGACACCCAGGGTGAAATCGACTGTTTCGTCCTCGCCGTCCCCGTTGAAGTCATCGGTGATGCTCCCTGTCCAGGTCTTATCGGTGACCGACTCAACGAAGGTGACGTTGATGTTACCCGACGTTGAGATGGGATCCTCACCGTCGATCCGATACGAATCGAAGGTGATCGAAAGGTCGCCAAACCAATCGGTTCCGGGGTCGTCGATGAAGGTGCCTGTAGCCTCGGCCGGATCCGAGTAGGTTCCGGTGGCATCGCCGACTTCAATCGCCGGGCCGTCATCCTCGAAGCCGATCAGGCTGCCCAGCTCGATCTTGCTGGACGCGGTGTCGGTATCGCCGTCGGTCAGCGTCGCCTC
>NZ_JAUYWF010000007.1 GCF_030708455.1 Halomonas sp. SSL-5 | reverse complement strand
TGGGGTGGATGATGGGGATCGAACCCACGACCACCGGAGCCACAATCCGGGGCTCTACCACTGAGCTACATCCACCACATCGACAGTTGCTCGCATCGACTGCCTGCTACCGCACCTTGATGGCGCGCCCAGCAGGACTCGAACCTGCAGCCTACGGCTTAGAAGGCCGTTGCTCTATCCGATTGAGCTATGGGCGCATTCTACGTTCCAGATCGCCTCGCCGCAACCCTGATTGCCAAAAAACCACAAGACATTCAGAAGGTTGTGGTCGGAGTGGAGGGATTCGAACCCCCGACATCCTGCTCCCAAAGCAGGCGCGCTACCAGGCTGCGCTACACTCCGCCGGCGATCGAGCGGGCTGGACGCCGCCGCAGAGGCCTCGTCAAGCGCTGCGTATTCTACGTGACTTTCCCGCCCGGTCAAGTGAAGCTTCGCCGCGCCCGGGCCTACCGCAGCCGACATGGCACCCATTGTGGGAGCGCAGATCCTGCGCGATGGCGCCGATAGGCGTCCAGGCACCAGCGCTATCGCCGATAAATCGGGCTCCCACAACAGGCTGTGACTATCTGTCATCGCCAAAGACCTCGGCTTTGTTTCGAGGGCCCGGCATGCGAAAATCACGCCTCCCCATTTCCGGCCACCCAGAGGATCCTCGATGACCGCGCAACTGATCGATGGCAAAGCCATAGCCGCCCGTGTTCGCCAGCAGGTCGCCCGCCAGGTGCAGGCGCGCCTTGAGGCCGGGGGGCGGGCGCCAGGCCTTGCCGTGGTCCTGGTCGGCGAGGATCCCGCCTCCGCGGTCTATGTGCGCAACAAGCACAACGCCTGTGTCGAGGCCGGCATCGAGTCGTTCCGTCACCAGCTGCCCGCGGACACGACCCAGCACGAGCTCGAGGAGCTGATCGACCGCCTCAACGCCGACCCGGCCGTGGATGGCATCCTGGTCCAGCTGCCGCTGCCCGAGCAGCTCGATGCCCGCCCCATCCTCGAGCGCATCCGCCCGGACAAGGACGTGGACGGCTTCCACCCCTACAATCTGGGGCGCCTGGCCCAGCGCCTGCCGCTGCTGCGCCCCTGCACGCCCAAGGGCGTGATGACGCTGCTCGAGGAGACCGGCCTGGCGATCCGCGGCCTGGACGCCACCGTGGTCGGCGCCTCCAATATCGTCGGCCGCCCCATGTCCCTGGAGCTGATGATCGCCGGCTGCACGACGACCGTCTGTCACCGCTTCACGCGCAACCTCGAGGAACACGTGCGGCGTGCCGATGTCCTGATCGTGGCGGTGGGCAAGCCCGGCCTGGTCAAGGGGGAATGGGTCAAGGAGGGCGCCATCGTCATCGACGTGGGCATCAACCGCCAGGCGGATGGTCGCCTGATCGGCGACGTCGATTTCGACGCCGCCGCCCAGCGTGCCGGCTGGATCACCCCCGTCCCCGGCGGCGTCGGCCCCATGACCGTCGCCAGCCTGCTGGAGAACACCCTCCAGGCCGCCGACCTCCACGACGCCAGCTAATTTTCCCTAAGGGTCAGCCCCCAAAGCTCCCTTAGGGGCCTGACCCCACAGCAGAATGAGGATTTCATGAGCGACAAGATGAACGTCGAGAGCTTCAACCTGGACCACACCAAGGTGAAGGCCCCTTACTTGCGCCTGGCCGACGTCAAGACCGGCGAGCATGGCGACACCATCCACAAGTACGACATGCGTATCTGCCAGCCCAACCAGGATCATATGGATATGCCCGGCCTGCACTCCCTGGAGCATCTGCTGGCGGAGATGTCGCGCAACCACTCCGACAAGGTGGTCGACATCAGTCCCATGGGCTGCCAGACCGGTTTCTACTGGGCGATGCTCAACCACGACGACTACGATGCCATGCTCGAGCTGCTCGAGAAGACCCTCGAGGATGTGCTCGAGGCCAGCGAAGTGCCGGCCTGCAACGAGATGCAGTGCGGCTGGGCCGCCAGCCACAGCCTGGAAGGCGCCAAGCAGATCGCGCGTGGCTTCCTGGCCAAGCGCGACGAGTGGTCCCAGGTGTTCGCCTGATGAAGCGCATCGGCATCATCGGCGCCATGAGCCAGGAGGTGGCACGGCTCGCCTCCCTGCTCGAGGGGCGCGAGACCCACACCCATGTCGGCAACACCTTCCATAGCGGCCTGCTGCATGGCGTCGAGGTGGTGATCCTGCAGTCGGGCATCGGCAAGGTGAATGCCGCCGTCGGCACCACCCTGCTGCTCGACATGTACAAGCCCGAGGCGATCATCAACACCGGCTCCGCCGGCGGCTTCGGCGAGGGACTGGAGATCGGCGATATCGTGGTCTCCAGCGAGGTGCGCCACCACGACGTCGACGCGGTGGTGTTCGGCTACGAGCACGGCCAGGTCCCCGACATGCCCGCGGCCTACCTGCCCGACGAGCGCCTGGTCCACCTGGCACGGGAGTGCGTCGAGGCGCTGGGCGAGGTCAAGGTCGTCGAGGGGCTGATCGCCACCGGCGATGTGTTCATGGCCTGCCCCAACCTGGTAGCCCAGACCCGCCAGCGTTTCCCCACCATGCTCGCCGCCGAGATGGAGGCCGCGGCCATCGCCCAGACCTGCCACCTCTACGACTGCCCCTTCGTGGTGATCCGCGCCCTCTCCGACATCGCCGGCGGTGGCGACAACCACCTCTCCTTCGAGCAGTTCCTGGAGAAGGCCGCCCTGCACTCCTCGAAGATGATCGAGGCGATGGTGGCACGCCTCGCCGATCGGCAGCGCGCGACCGCCGTGGCGGGCGCCTGAGACGATGGCGCGGCAGCGGGCGCCGGGGACGATAGCGCGGCAGCGGGCGCCGGGGACGATGGCAGCCACAACCTGGTGGCGAGGCACCCTGCTCTTGCTGAGCCTGGGCCTCGCCGGCTGCACCCACACCTACCTCGGCAGCGACGGTCGCGAGGTGGCAGACGGCGACATTCCCGCACAGCAGGGTGCCCCGGCCAGCATTCGGCGGCTGGCCGACCAGCGCTATACCCCCGACGACTGGCCGGAGCCCCTGAACGCCCGGGTGCGGCTGCCCCAGGGCGACGGTGACGAACTGCGCCCGGCCGCCCTGCTGGTGCATGGCGGCGGCTGGCGCAATCGCACGCCGGAGGACATGGAGGAGATCGCCGAGGCCCTTACCCGGCGCGGCTTCGTCACGCTCAATATCGAGCACCGCTTCGCCCCCGACTACCGCTTCCCGGCCCAGCTCCACGACCTCCAGCAGGCCATGGCGTGGCTGCATGCCAACGCCGAGGACTGGCGCGTGGACACCGATCGCATCGTCGGGGTCGGCTTCTCCTCGGGGGCGCATCTGGTCAGCCTGCTGGCCCTGGCCGGCAGCGACGGGCCCCTGGCCGAGCCCCACGGCGGCGAACATGCGCGCCTGGCGGCCGTGGTGGCGGGCGGCACGCCCAGCGACCTGTTCAAGTTTGCCGACGGCCGGCTGGTGGTGCAATTTCTGGGCGGCACCCGGGCCGAAGTGCCGGAGCAATACCGGCTCGCCTCCCCGGCCCGGCAGATCCCGGACACGCCGCCACCCTTCTTCCTGTTCCACGGCACCTGGGACCGCCTGGTCCCGGTGGATCACGCCACCGACTTCTATCAGGCGCTCCGCGACGAGGGCGGCGAGGCCGAGCTCTTCCTCCAGCACGGCCGGGGCCACTTCCTGAGCTTCCTCACCCGTGGCACGGCCATCGAGGCCGGCCTCGACTTCCTCGAGCGACAGGTGAACGCCCCTCACTACCCGTCGAAGAGCGACGAGGAGCGTTAACCGATCCGCCACTCCGTTGCCAGGCTTCGCCAGTGCTTGCGCAGCAGTGCCTTGTGAGACGCCGCCATGGGCAGCGATTCCAGCATATCGGGCCAGGTGTCTCTGGCACGACGCAGCGTATCCTGCAGTTCCGACTCCACGGCCGGCCAGCTGACGCCCACCCTGTCCGCCCAGTGCTGAAAATCGGTGAGCCGCAGCTGCTCCCAGTCTTTCTTGCCGTTAAGGTTCAGCGCCGCCTCCCGCTCCCCGGGTAGATAGGCACGGGTCGTGACAATATCGTAGGCGGGCGACAGCCGCGGCCGATGGCGATCGGGATAGACGAGGCTCCAATTCTTCAAGTGCGCATCGCCATTGACCAGCAGCAGGTTGACCAACAGGCGCCGCGCCATCTGCGCCGCGCACGCCATGCCATCGGCGGAGAACTCACGCACCAGGCGCCCGATCTGCTCATAGCTAGGGCCGGCGTACTTCTCGTGCGGATAGCGAAACAGCACCTGGGCGAAGTCTTCCGCATGCACCCGCTCGCTGCCGGCCCGATCGAATCGCTTGATCGCATAGGCCATCGGCTCATCGGGCAGGTTCAGTCGCGGCAGCCCTTCCAGTTCCTCGAGGGGGATCAGCCGGATCTCGGGGATAGTGACACCGACCGCCTCTGCCAGGCGCATGGCGGAGTATTCGTTCTCCACGAGCCACGGATGAACAGGGGATGGCGGCTTGATGATCCAGTCCCCGGGCAGCGCCTGCCCGGCGCCCAGGAAACGCCCGTCCTGCTCGCGCATGGAAAACTTCATCTGCACCCCCGCCAGGGAGAAGCCCCGCCCCACGGCGACCTGGCGAGGCTCCGGGCTGATGCTCCGGCGATGGGCAAGCACCCAGGCGGGCATCTCATCGGGCGCCACGGCGGCGACCTCCAGGGCCCCCGGGAGGTCATGGCCCAAGGCCGCCAGCAGAGGGAACTCGTTGTCCGGATGCACCTTGAGTTCGGCGGCAAGCCATTCCCGCAG
The DNA here is from genome assembly GCF_030708455.1 of Halomonas sp. SSL-5. GTDB lineage: Bacteria > Pseudomonadota > Gammaproteobacteria > Pseudomonadales > Halomonadaceae > Halomonas. Next base: position 229,527 of record NZ_JAUYWF010000007.1, on the reverse strand, counting down.
CGCGCCCTCCGGCAGCAGGTTGGAGAGCCAGGGATGCAGCCGCTGGCGACGCATCCAGGGCGACTGCAGCAGTCGCTGGCTGTGCGGTGCCGTCGGCATCAGCGACAGCGACAAGGTGGCGCGGCTTTCGTCGAGCCGCCAGTCGTCATCGAACACCAGCACATTGCGGCCACCGCGATACCCGGCCAGCCAACCCAGGCGGCGGCCGTGCAGCCACAGCGACAGCATCTCGACACTTTCGTTGACCATGCTCAGTCCTCCTCGTCGAGCAGGCCCTGCCAGGGATCCTCATCGAGGGGGACCGTCTCCTCCTGCCCCTCCTCGAGAAGCGCCTTGACCCGATACCACTGCTCGACGGGGATCAGCATCAGGCGGGTATTGAGACCATCCGCAGCCAGTTGCAGGGTATCCAGCCGCGGATTGCCACCCCGCTCCAGGCGCTGGTACTGCTGGCGAGTCATGCCGACACGGTCTGCGATCTGGGACTGGGTAAAGCCGAGGTCATGACGGCGGCGCTTCAGCTCTTCGTGAATGCTCATAAAAATGCACCACATCTGTTGCTTTGAAGACAGAATAGCAACACATGTGATGCATAGCCACGCCTATCCTCGCTATCACCGAGTGAGACTGCAGACTGCCTATTGCCGGAGCCTGATTTATCTTGTGGGAGCCCGATTTATCGGCGATAAGCCATCGCGCAGAATCTGCGCTCCCACAGGGGAAGCCATCCCATGGTGGGAGCCAGGTGTTGTGGGAGCCCGATTTACAGTGGGAGCTCGATTTATCGGCGATATCTAAGGCTAAGCCGTTTGCTCACCGGCCAGCTTCCACGCCAGTGTCTCGCCGGCCATCAGCGGCACGATGCGGGCGCCTCCGGCGTAGGGCAGTGACGCGGGCAACTGCCAGGGCTCGCGCACCAGGGTGATGGTGTCGGCATTGCGCGGCAGGCCATAGAAGTCCGGGCCATGGTGGCTGGCGAAGCCCTCGAGGCGCTCGATGGCGCCCGCCTGCTCGAAGGCCGTGGCGTAGTACTCGATCGCCGCCGGTGCGGTATAGGCGCCGGCGCAGCCGCAGGCGCTCTCCTTGTCGCCCTGGGCGTGGGGCGCACTGTCGGTGCCCAGGAAGAACTTCGGGCTGCCCGAGGTAGCCGCCGCCAGCAGCGCCTGGCGATGCCGCTCGCGCTTGAGGATCGGCAGGCAGTAGTAGTGGGGGCGGATGCCGCCGACCAGCATATGGTTGCGGTTGAACAGCAGGTGATGGGCGGTGATGGTGGCGCCCACATTGGCCGGCGCCGCCGCCACGAACTCGGCCGCCTCGGCGGTGGTGATATGCTCGAACACCACCCTGAGGGCCGGGTGGCGCTCCAGCAGCGGCTTGAGCACCTTCTCGATAAACACCGCCTCGCGATCGAAGATATCGATCTCGGCATCGGTCACCTCGCCGTGCATCAGCAGCGGGATGCCCAGGCGCTCCATGGCGCCGATCGCCGCGTCGCACAGGGTGATGTCGGTGACCCCGGAGTCGGAGTTGGTGGTCGCGCCGGCGGGATAGAGCTTCACCGCCTGCACCAGGCCGCTTTGGTGGGCGCGCTCGATCTCCTCGGCGGGCGTGTTATCGGTGAGATAGAGCGTCATCAGCGGCTGAAAGCGTCTGCCCTCGGGCAGCGCCGCCAGGATCCGCTCGCGATAGGCCAGCGCCTGCTCGGTGGTGGTCACCGGCGGCTTCAGGTTGGGCATGATGATGGCGCGGCCCATCTGCCGGGCGGAGGCCTCGACCACGGCGGCCAACGCCTGGTCGTCGCGCAGGTGAAGGTGCCAGTCGTCGGGGCGAGTCAGGGTCAGGGTAGTCACGGCGGATCCTGTGTTGGCGGGTTCGATCGTCGAAGCGCCATTATACCCAATGGCGCCAGGCACGCAGAACCTGAGAGCGGCTAGCTAGTCTGCTAACCTATGGGCGTCGCCCCACCCACCGGAACCCCCATGGCCGATTCACTCGAACGCAGCCCGCTGCGTGCCGACCTGCTGCTGCTCGCCGTTACCCTGCTCGCCGCCGGGGGATGGATCTTCTCCAAGGAGGCCCTGGACGGCATGCCGCCGCTGCTGTTCATCGCCACGCGCTTCCTGCTGGCCGGGCTGCTGCTGGGACTGTTCGCCCTGCCCGCCCTGCGCCGCCTCTCCGCCCGCGACTTCGCCGCCGGCGCCGGCGTGGGCCTGCTGTTCAGCGGCGCCCTGAGCTTCTGGATCATGGGGCTCTACCACTCCCACCACCTCGGCGAGAGCGCCTTCATCAACAGCCTGGGCATCCTGCTGGTGCCGATCGTGGCGAGGCTGCTGTTCGGCGACCGCCCGCCACGCACCACCTGGATCGCCCTGCCCATCGCCCTGGCCGGCTTCGCCCTGCTCTCGCTCAATGCCGGCCTGCGCCTGGAGCCCAGCCAGTGGCTGATCGCCACCTCGGCGGTACTCTTCTCATTTCTGATCAACGTCAACACGCGGGTGGTGCGCAACCTCCCCGCCCTGCCGCTCACCGCCATCCAGCTGACCGTGGTGGGCATCCTGCTGGGCCTGGTCTCGGCACTGATCGAGCCCTGGCCTGAGCGTATCGGCGGCGTCACCCTGGGCTGGCTGGCGGCCAGCGTGCTGCTCGCCAGCACCCTGCGCTTCTTCCTGCAGGTCTACGCCCAGGGCCTGACCACGCCGAGCCACGCCGCCGTCATCCTGATGCTCGAGGCGGTATGGACGGCGCTGCTGGCCGCCGCCTGGTACGGCGAGACGATGAGCCTATTGCAGCTGGCCGGCTGTTCGCTGATCTTCGCCGCCCTGCTGATCAATCGCTGGTACTGGGTACGGAAGTTGGTGCTGCGCTTTGCCAAGTAGCAGGCTCATAAGCGCGGGGCGCTGGGGACAAGCCGCAGAAGAGGTCCTACGCCAAGGACGGCGTCGGTAGCGTACAGGGAGGTATTTACAGCGCCTCTTCGCAGGCTTGTCGCCAGATCAGCCCCTGGCGCTGCAACCGTTATCGCCCGGCACTCGCAGGAGCTCGCCAGCAGCCGACAAAATCCCGTATCATGCCGCCAGTTTTCACGAGGGCCAGCTTTCACAAGGGGGAGACGATGCCCAAGGTTCGCCACTATGCCGACCTGGCCGCCACCCTGGCCGGCCTGATGTGGCTGGTCGTCTACTGGTCGATCAGCCTGTCGGCCCAGCTGGGCAACCTGGAGCCGACCCTGGCCGCCCTGCTGCTGCTCGGCACCACCGTGCTGGTCACCTTCGTGCACCGCCCGACACGGGTCCTGCTGCGGCGCTATCACGTGAGAAAGCGGCGCACCGAGATGTGGATGCACATCCTGGCGCTGCCGCTGTTCATCGCCTTCCTGTTCGGGGTCACCTTCGAACTGATCTTCACGCCCTTGAGCGGTGTCCAGAAGCTGCTGCTCTTCAACGTGGTGGCCACCGCCGGCTGGCTGGTGTTTATCGTCACCATGCTGGTCAAGCTGGGCACCCACCAGGTCAAGCAGCGCCGCAAGGCATAGCACACCCCGCGGCACCAGTGTCTCGGAGGCGTTTCAGAAGCGCGTGGCGCTGAACGGTGCCATATCCACCTCGGGGGTCTCCCCGGCCATCATCTGGCTCAGCAGCAGCCCGGTCACCGGCCCCAGGGTGAAGCCCTGGTGGCCATGGCCGATGGCCAGCCACATCCCCTCCTGCCCGGGTGCCGGGCCGATGATCGGCTTCATGTCCGGCAGGCAGGGGCGCGCGCCCTTCCAGGGCTCGGGGTCGCGGCGCTCACCCAGCGGATAGATCTTCCTTGCCGCCTGCTCCGCCGCCTCGAGCTGCTTGAACTTCGGCGGCGCATCCAGGTCGGCCAGCTCCGCCCCGGTGGTCAGGCGAATGCCCGCGCGCATCGGCTCGAGCAGGAAGCCGGTCTCGGCATCCATGATCCAGTGGTTGAGGTGGGCCTTCTCGTCGGCACTGGCGTAGTGCATGTGATAGCCGCGCTTGACGAACAGCGGCACCGAGATGCCCAGGCGCGCGAGCAGCTTGTCGCTCCAGGGGCCCATGGCGACCACCAGCTGCTCGGCCTCCAGCGCCTCGCCATCGGTGGTGACATTCCAGCCCTTGCCGCCCTTCTCGACAGCCTTGACCTCGGCCTGCACGAAACGCCCACCCTGCTCGCGGAAGTTCTCGGCATAGGCCTGCACCAGGGCACCGGGATCCGCCACCGTCCACGGCTGGGTCCAGTGAATGGCGCCCACCAGCCCCGTCTTCAGGTGCGGCTCCTTGGCATACAGGCCCGCGGCATCGAGCACCTCGAACTCGACCCCGAAGCGCTCGCGGTTCTCGCGCGCCTCGCTGATGCGCGCATCGAAGGCCTTCTGGGTGTGATAGAGCTCCAGCCAGCCGTCGCGACGCACCAGGTGGTCGGCGCCGGCGGCCTCGACCATGGGCGCATGGGTCTCCAGGCAGCGCATGATCAGCGAGGCGTACTCCGGCACGATCCTGGCGTAGCGGGACTTCCCGGAGTTCATCCAGTACTGCAGCAGCGGGCTTGCCGCGCCGAACATGCCCGCGGGACGGTAGCGAATATCCACCTCGCGGTTGGGCAGCACGCGCATCAGGGTGCCGAGGTCGCGCGGAAAGCGATAGGGGCGCACCGCCTCGCGCTGGATGATGCCGGCATTGCCGAAGGAGGTCTCGCGGCCGGGCTCGCGGCGATCCACCAGCGTCACCGAATGGCCCTGGCGCACCAGATGCCAGGCCACCGATACGCCGACCATGCCGGCCCCCAACACCACGATTTCACGAGACATCACCAACCCCTCCTGGAAAAGGACGCAGGCCTCACCACGCGGCGAGGCCTGACTCAACGATAGACGCTACGCCGCCACCGGGTCGAATAGGGCTCGGCGGCGGCGACTTGTCGCATCATAACGCGCGATGGGTCACAAGATATTCTCTATTCATCAATCATGGCGTAGCGAACTCCTGTATTTACCGTATATCACAGGAAATTATTCCGGAAAAAAAGGATATATCAGATTCATCGTGGTCTGGCGTCAGACCAGGCTATCCAGCGTGCCCGCCACCGCATCGAACAGCCGCTCCAGTTCCGCCTCGGTGCTGGCGAAGGGCGGACCGAACTGCAGGGTGTCGCCGCCGTAGCGCACATAGAAGCCCGCCTCCCACAGCGCCAGATGGGCGTCGCGGGGGCGAATCGTCGGGTCACCATCCCGCGGCGCCAGCTGGATCGCCCCGGCCAGGCCATGGTTGCGGATATCCACCACCTGGGACCGCCCCTTCAGCGCGTGCAGCTTCGCCTCGAAGGCCGGCGCGATGGCGCGCACCTGGGCGGGAAAATCCTCGCGCTCGAACAGCTCGAGTGACGCCAGTGCCGCGGCGCAGGCCACCGGATGGGCGCTGTAGGTATAGCCGTGGGGGAACTCGATGGCGTGCTCGGGGCCGCCGGCGTGCATGAAGGTGTCATAGATCTCGGTTGAGGCGATCACCGCGCCCATGGGCACCGCGCCGTTGGTGAGCTGCTTGGCCACCGTCATCATGTCCGGCACCACGCCGAAGGCCTCGGCACCGGTGCGCGCCCCGCTGCGACCGAAGGCGGTGATCACCTCGTCGAAGATCAGCAGGATATCGTGGGCGGTGCAGATCTCGCGCAGCCGCTGCAAGTAGCCCTTCGGCGGCACGATCACCCCGGCGGAGCCGGACATCGGCTCGACGATCACCGCGGCGATATTAGAGGCATCGTGCAGGGCGATATGCTCGAGGAGCGCATCGGCAAGCTCCGCACCGCTCTCGGCCTGGCCCCGCGTGAAGGCGAGCCCCGGTTGCAGGGTGTGCGGCAGGTGGCTCACCTCCATCAGCTGGCCGTAATGCTTGCGGTTGCCGCCGATGCCGCCGAGGCTAGTGCCGCCCACGTTCACGCCGTGATAGCCCTTGGCGCGACCGATCAGGCGGGTCTTCTCGGGGCGCCCCCTGGCACGCCAATAGGCCTTGGCCATCTTCACGGCGGTATCCGCCGATTCGGAACCGGAGTCGGTGAAGAACACATGCGCAAGCCCCGTCGGCGCGAACTCGGCGACCTTCTCGGCCAGCTGGAACGCCAGGGGATGCGCCACCTGGAAGCCCGGCGCGTAGTCCAGCGTGCCGAGCTGGCGGGCCACGGCCTGCTGGATCTCCTCGCGATTGTGACCGGCGCCGCAGGTCCACAGCCCCGAGAGCGAATCGAACAGCCGGCGGCCCCGATCATCGATGAAGTAGCGCCCCTCGGCGCCGGTGATCATGCGCGGATGGGCATGGAAGTCACGGTTGGCGCTGAACGGCATCCAGAAGTGGCGATTGATGGCGGCGTGATCGGCATCGGACGCGGGGTCATGGGCCACGGCCTGGCGGGCGGAACGAGTTTCCAGCATAGCGAAGGCTCCTCGGGGCATCGTCTTGTTGTACCCCTAGCATGGCCCATTGCGACTGTTAAATAAAACATAACAGCGGGACTTCCCCGTCGCGCCCCATGGTGATGATGAGCCATCCCTTTGTCGCAAGCACGGTAGAATGGCCCACGCCGTCGTGAGGGATGGAGCATAATCGACATCCACGGCCATAAGATGTACTATGTACACACATCAACGCATGGGCCAAGGACACGCCGGACGTGAGTCACGCCATCGAGTTCATTGAAACGTCGACCTTCACCCGGCAGATCCAGGCCATTGCCACGGATGATGAATTCAAGGAGCTTCAACGCACCTTGATTGCCCAACCCGACAAGGGCGACCTGATTCAAGGAACAGGCGGTTTGCGCAAGATCCGCATGCCGCTTGGCCATCAAGGCAAAAGCGGCGGTGCTCGGGTGATTTACTTCCTGGCGACCACCGAGCGTATCTACTTGATCCTGGCCTACCCGAAGAGCGTGAAAGACAGTCTGACGCCCGCCGAGAAGGCCACATTGAAAACCCTGACACGACAGTTGAAGGGAGAGGTGTCCTAATGAGCATCTTTGACGAACTCCAGACATCGCTGCAGGAAGCCATCGACATCAAGCAGGGCCGGACCCAAGCCAGCCGCGTCACGCGCCATGAGGTCGCCGACGTGAAGGCCATCAGGGCCCAGTTGCATGTCTCTCAGGCCGAGTTTGCCAGCGCCATGGGCACTAGCGTCGACACCATCAGAAGCTGGGAAACCAAACGCCGTAACCCCACGGGCCTGGCGGCCAAGGTACTGGCGACGCTTCGCGACAACCCGGCACTCTTCAACGATCTGGCTTCCCACTGACTTGTCCAAAATGCGCGCCATGCTCCAGATTTCTAGTGCGGGACATGGCGCGCCTTTCAGTCACCATCGATAAATGATGATGTCCGGACAGAATGCCTTTCTCCACTCGACAGCACAGAGATGCTGAGGAGCCAGCTTAACCGCCTGCCGAGGCCTCACCCTGCTCCTGCACCTGCAGCTTGGTGCGGATGAAATCACCATGGCTGACGTGCAGCAGGTCGGCCAGCTGGCGGATGCGGTGCTCCTCCAGATGATGCTGCTCACCGTCGGCCAGGGCCAGGGACCACATCATGCGCACCAGCTCGCAGCGCCGCTCGTAGGCGTAGTGCTCCTTGATCAGGGAGACGAACTGATAGTGGTCCACGGCGCCGTCGACCTCCTCCTGGGCCAGGGTCATCAGCTCATCGAGGGCCTCATCACTGACCCGCAGATGGTCGCGCAGTAGTCCGCGCAGGGTCTCGAGCTCCTCCGGCGTCACCTCGTAGTCGGCTCGCATTACCTCGCAGAGCAGCGCCGCCGCGGCAAGCTCCAGGCTCGGCACCTCGCGACCGGAACCACCCTCCCCCTCGGCGAGCATCTCCTGGAAGAATCGCTGGATATTGGCTAGCACAGGCATCTCCTTCTGGTTGGCTATGCATGGGACCCGTCCCCCCGCCCTCGGGTTCGCCAGTCCCGATGGGGGCTGCCATCTCACTGTACTTGGTTAATTGAATTGAGGGGTCTGATTCCAAGGGGGAGTTAGCCACTGCAACGCCAGCGCGCCAGCAGGGAGAGCAGCGCCAGGCCGAGCAGCACCGCCGCAGACCAGCCCAGGCCGTCAACGACGGTGGCAAAGGAGGCCGGCGCCTCCACCGGGCGGTACTGGAGACCGAACACCACGATGCGCCCCAGGGCATAGAGCATCAGTGCCAGGCTGGCCAGGGGTAACAGGGAGTGACGCGCCGCCAGCCAGCGGGTGAGGCCCCAGGGCTCGCTGGGCGTCTTGGCCGGCTGCCGGGCTGTCGTCTTGCGCGGGGTCTCCGCCTTGCTGGCGGCCGGCTTGCTTGCCGCAGGCTTGCGGGCCCGCGGCTTGACCTTCGATTTTCCCGTCGCGGGGCCGCCGCCCAACCAGCCCAGGGCCGCACGGCCCAGGCGCCACAGCGCCCAGCCCAGGGTGAAGCTTACCGAGAGGGCGAGGCCGCCCATCACCAGCACATACGCCATTGGCGATCCTTGTCGAACATCAAAAGGCGTATTGTGCCATAGCGCTGGCCGACCTACTCCCGATGGTGCTTGTGGGCGCGGCTCATCAGGTAGAGGGCGGCGGCCAGGGCCAGCACCGAGAGCGCCAGGTAGATGGCATCCAGCGGCGTCTGGAAACGGATATCCACCACCGCCCGAAAGAACTCGATGATCACCGCCAGGATCACCACCCGGGCGATCTTGTCCTTGAGCTCGTCGAACGAGGCAACATTGAAGGGGTGCGAGGCCGGATGCGACCCCGCCGGCTCGATCGGCGACACGAACAGCCGATACACCCCCAGGCCGAAGATCAGCAGCACGATGGCCACCAGATAGATGTCAACGGCCATCACCACGCTGGGCACCACCGTCTCGTGAATATCGGGCTGCCCACCCACCAGGTAATAGGCACCGGCATCCACCGCCAGCTTGAGGATATCCAGGGTGCCGATGATGAACAGCACCAGCGAGCCCAGCAGGCTCGGCACCACCGCCAGCATCACCAGCAGTCGGCTGTTCCACAGGAAGCGCTCGAAGGCGCGTTCGTAGCGACCGCTCTTGTCGTGCGGCCGGCTCTCTGCCTGGCGCTCCGGTGGCAAGTTCGAAGGTGACGTCATGGCGACTCCTGGCGATAAGGTTTCAGCGCCCACGATACCACCGGCTACCCCCTTGGAGAGATAGCCCGGCGGCGCCGTCCCGGTAGAATAAGCGAAAACCATTCTCGTCCATGGAGGGCGACATGACCGCCACCCTGCTGCTCCTGCACCTGCTCGGCGCCACCATCTGGACCGGCGGCCACCTGGTGCTCGCCTTCACCATCCTGCCCCGGGTATTGAAGGGCCGGGACGTAGCCTCGCTGCATTGGTTCGAGCAGGGCTACGAGAAACTCGGCATGCCGGCGCTGCTTGTGCAGATCATCACCGGGCTGTGGCTGGCCTGGCAGAAGGTGCCGTCGCTTTCGCTGTGGTTCGACCCGGCCGCCGGCCCCATCGCCCAGCTGATCCGCGTAAAGTTGGTGCTGTTGCTGCTCACCGCCCTGGTCGCCGCCCATGCGCGCTTCCGGGTCATCCCCCGGCTCTCTGCCGCCACCCTGCCGCTGATGGGCTGGCATATCGCCGCGGTCACCCTGCTCTCGGTGGCCTTCGTGGCCACCGGGCTATCGTTCCGGGTCAGCTGGGGGATGTGAAACCTCAGCAATAGCTTCATCAAGTCGCTGAGCATTTCGTGGGCTCGCCATGAGATATAGAGTTTCCTCAAGGGACTTAAATCCTTGATACGAAAAGAGAACGGCAGGCTCACCCGCGTCTCGGGTGATCATTAGTGGCTCTTCAAGATCATCGAGAATGGCTTCAAGATGATCGTGAAGCTCACTGATGCTAATTTCTTTCATTTTTGGGCTCCTTGAGCTGGCGTTGGTAGCCATCACGGCACCACCACGATGGGCACGGGAATGCGGGCCAGCAGGTCGGCATCCTGTTCCAACAACGCAATAAGGCGCTTCCGCCTGATGGCCAGGGCGCCGCGGCGGGCGCGGGCCAGGTAGCGCTCCAGCGTCGGCGCCTCCATGGGGGCCAGCTCCTCGCGGCCCAGGAACAGCGGATGGCGGCGCACCGCCTCCTCGGGCGTCTCGCCCCAGGGCAGTACCGGCGCCTCGCCGCGGAAGTAACGCAGCGGCCCCGGTTCCGGCGGGTGGCGCTCGTCCCAGATGACCACGGTGCAGGGCGCCTCCAGGATCAGCCGTCGGCTGGTGGAGCCCAGCCGGCTGCCCCAGCGCGCCGACAGGCCCGCCTTGCCCAGTACCAGCACATCGCCGGGCGACGCCTCGGCCAGGGCCTCGCTTGCCACCTGGCCCCGGCTGACCTGCAACCGGTGGCGAAGCGACCCGCCTGCCGCGGCCTGCTGCAGCGCACGCTCCACGCGGCGAGCCTGACGCGTCAGGCTCGACTCCAGCCCCTCCAGGCTGAGCGGGCGTGCCACGCCGCTGCTCGCCCCCACCTCCCGGGAGAACGGGAAGGCGGCACAGTGCAGCAGGTCCAGGTCCTCGACAAACAGCGCCACCAGCTCGGCACGCGCCTGCTCGGCCAGGGCCGCCGCGGCCTGCAGCGCCGCCAGCCCCTGGCGGGAGTCATCCAGCAGCGCCAGTACGCGTAGCGCCTCGGCACCTACCGCCTGCTCCAGCGGGGCTTGCGTTTCATGGGGCATCGCCTCTCGAGGTATCACTTCACGAGGCATCGCCGCCCTCCTCGCCGCCGTCGGCGGCATCCTCCTCGTCATCACTGGAGGCGGCCTTGACCACGGCCTGGAAGGCCGCCAGGCGCGCCTGGACGCGACCGTTCAGGCTCTCCGCCGGGAAGTTGCCCTCCGCGTCGGCCTCGCCCAGTGTCTCGCCGGTGAGCAGGGCGAGTGCCTCATCCACGTGGCGCACCGCGTAGATTCGAAACGTGCCCGCCGCCATCGCCTCGCGCACCTCGCGCTTGAGCATCAGGTGCTCGACGTTGGTGGCCGGCAGGATCACCGCCTGGCCGTTCAGTTCGCCCCGCGCGCGGCAGACATCGAAGAACCCCTCGATCTTCTCGTTGACGCCGCCCACCGCCTGCACCTCACCGTGCTGGTTGATGGAGCCGGTGACCGCGAAGGCCTGGTCGAGCCCCACCCGGGTGATGGCCGAGACCAGCGCACACACCTCGGACACCGAGGCGCTGTCGCCCTCGATGCCACCGTAGGACTGCTCGAAGGCGAGGCTCGCCGACAGCGACAACGGTGCCTCCCGGGCATAGCGCCCGGCCAGGTAGCGCGACAGGATCATCACCGCCTTGGAGTGGATGCGCCCGCCCAGGCGCGCCTCGCGCTCGATATCCACCACCTGGCCGTGGCCGGGCCGCGCCGTGGCGGTGATACGGGTCGGCTGGCCGAAGGCGAAGTCGCCCAGAGCCAGCACCGAGAGGCCGTTGACCTGCCCCACCACGAGCCCCTGGGTGGCGATCATCAGGGTGCCGCGGGTGATCTGCTCGTGGCTGCGCTCGCGGATGCGCCCGGCCCGCCACAGCTGCTGGGCCACCGCCTTCTCCACGTGCTCGCGCTGGATCACGCTGGAACCGGCCACGCTGGCCCAGTGATCGGCCTCCATCAGCAGGTCATGCAGGTCGCGGTGGCGCGCGGTCAGGCGCTGCTGGTCGTCGGCCAGCCGGCTGGCGCGCTCGATGGTGGCCGCCACGCCGCTGCGATCCAGCGGCGCCAGGGCCGCCTCACGGGCCAGGGTGGCGATCATCCGCGCATAGAGGGCCAGGCTCTCCTCGTTGCGCTCGAGCTCGTCCTCCAGGTCCACCTGCACCTTGAACAGCTCCAGGAACTCCGGGTCGTGCTCGCAGAGCAGGTAGTAGAGCAGCCGCTCGCCGAGCAGCACGATCTTGACGTCCAGCGGGATCGGCTGGGGCTCCAGGCTCACGGTGCTGATCAGCCCATAGGCCTGCTCCAGGGATTCGGTACGGATCTCGCCGGCATGCAGCACCCGCTTGAGGGTCTCCCAGGCGCCGGGCTGGGTCAGCAACCCGCGGATATCCAGCACCAGATAGCCACCGTTGGCGCGATGCAGGGCCCCGGCGCGGATCAGCGAGAAATCGGTAAGCAGGGTGCCGTTGTGCACATGATGCTCGATGCGCCCCACCAGGTGCTGGTGGCCCGGCAGGTCCTGGTAGATCACCGGGGCGCCCTGGGTATCGGCGTTGTCGACCAGCAGGTTGAGATAGAAGCGGCTGAAGATCGCCTCCGGCGGTATCTCCGGGTCATCGGCGGTAAACGCCTCGGCGTGCTGCAGGATCGCCTCGCGGATCGCCGTCAGATGGGCGATCACCCCCTTCTCGTCCTGGTAGCGCTCCTCCAGTTCGGCCAGGGGAGCCCCGATGGCGCCCTCCAGCACCTCCTCGTTGAGCTGCTGGACCTGCTCGCGCAGCTCCTTGGCCAGCCTGGGCATGCGGCGGATGGTCTGGGTCAGCTTGCGCTGCAGGATCTCCACCGTGTGCTCGATGCGCTCGCGCTCCTCCTTGGGCAGCGTCTCGTACTCCTCGGGCGACAGCATCTTGTCGCCATCGCCATCGCCACCGGCGGGAGCGAAGGTGAAGCCGTTGTGGGTGGAGAGCAGCAGCACGCCCTGCTCGCGAGCCTCGCGGCGTATCGCCTCGATGGCATCGCGCTGACGCTCGCTCATGGCCTGCTTCATCTCCTGCAGGCGATTCTGGTACTCGTCGCTCTCGAATACCGCGGGGATCGCCCCACGCAGCTCGTCGGTCAGCTCCTCGATATCGCGCCGCAGCTGGCGCCCCAACCCCGGGGGCAGCGCCAGGTAGAGCGGCACCGAGGGGTCCTCGAAGTTGTAGAGATAGCACCAGTCCGGCGGCGCGGGGTCGTTGCTCGAACGCTCGGTCAGGTAGCGCCCCACCAGGCTGTGCTTGCCATGCCCCGGCTGGCCCAGCACGAAGAGGTTGAAGCCGTCGCTGCGGATCGCCGTGCCGAAGGCCAGCGCCTCGCGCGCCCGCTCGTGGCCGGCCAGCAGATCCAGCGACTCCAGTTCGCTCGAGACCTCGAAGGCGAACGCCTCCTCCGAACACGCCTGAAACACCTGCGTCACGCCAAGCGGCTCGACCATTGTCCTCTCCTGTTGCAACATCTATGGCAGATATGACAACCATGGAGCAGGAGCGGGCTTGCCGCCAGCATAATGCCTGCTGCACCCGCGATCCCATCGAATGATTACCGATCGGTAATTTCATCCGTTAATCTAAGCTAAGCCGCTAGAATAGTTACCGCTCGGTAATTATTTCGTTGCGAGGCACCGGAATCCTGGCTAAAATTACCGAACGGTAATCACATGCGGGTTTCCATGCCGACCACCGACTCCCTCACTCCCCAGGCCGCCACCATCCGCGACAGCGAAGAGCTCGGCAGGCTGGTGCGCCAGATGCGCACCGAGCAGGGGCTGTTGCAGATCGACCTGGCAGGGCTGGCCGGCACCGGCAATCGCTTCATCGTCGACCTGGAGCGGGGCAAGCCGACCCTGCAATTGCAGAAGGTATTGGACGTGCTGGACTTAATGGGGCTCGAGGTGGTCGTACGGCGCAAGGGCGGCAGCCACCATGGCGGGTGACGATACCCTGGAGGTTTACCACGGCCACAAGCATGTCGGTCGGCTGCATGACGCTCAACCGCTGCGCTTCGAGTATGCCCCGGCGTGGCTGGAACACCCTGAAGCGGTGAGTCTTTCACCTTCCCTGCCCCTCTCGCAGCAGGTGCACGTAGGCGATGCGGTGCTGGCCTATTTCGAGAACCTGCTGCCAGAAGGCGACTTGCGTCATCACCTAGAGCTTCGCCACCACACCACTACCGTTTTCGGGCTGCTGAAAGCCATCGGCGGAGACACGGCCAGCGGCTTCACTCTGCTGCCTCCAGGGGTGACACCCGCTCCACCGCACTATCGGCCCATCAGTTGGGAAGCACTGGCGGAACACCTGCGGCACAGGGAACGTGGCCCTCTGCTCTCACAACAGGGCGAAGAGGCTCGTATCTCGCTGGCGGGTGCCCAGGACAAGTTGCTGGTGATGTTGCAGGCAGACGGAAGCCCCGCCATACCGGAAGGATCGGCACCGTCCAGCCACGTTCTCAAGCCGGACATTCGAGGCTTGGGAGGCATATGGGCCACCGCCATCAACGAGACCTTCTGCATGCAGCTGGCCGCCGAACTCGGGCTCGAAGTCGCTGAGGCTAGCTACCAGCCCGATACCCGCGCCTGCCTCGTACGACGATACGACCGGATGCCCGACGAACAGGGCAGGCTGCAGCGTCTGCACCAGCTCGACTTCTGCCAGCTTGCCGGCACTCCCTCGCTGATCAAATACGAAAGTGACGGAGGCCCCGGCCTGGTGCGCTGCCGTGAACTCCTGCAGCAGGTGGGAACACCGGCCAAGGACTTGCAACGCCTGATCGCCTGGTTCTTCTTCAACCTGCTGATCGGCAACAACGATAGCCACGCCAAGAACCTCTCCATCCTCTACACGGAGGAAGGTCCGCGGTTGGCACCGTTCTACGACTTGTTGAGCACGACGCTCTATAGCGGCCTCTCTCGACGCTTCGCGTTTCGCATCGCCGGTGAGGATCGCCCCGGCAGCATCGAACGCTCGCACCTCGAAACACTAGCGCGCTCGATGCAGTTCCAGCCACGCTACTTCCTGCGCCAAGGGCTTGGACTCGCCGAACGCATCCCGGCGGCCATCGACAGCACCCTCGCCGCTCTGGGCCCCCAGGCCCATCAGGGCGCGGAGCGGACGCTGTTGGAGAGGTTGCAAAAAAGGCTGTTGAGCAACTGCAGGAAGCTGCCGGAACGGTGGTCGAAAAGCCGATAACGCCCTCCCCCCCTTCACTGTTTTCTCAGGCACTCTATCGAGTGCCAGCCTGATCGCTCGGGTGGCCAGTTCCTGCTGCTGACATGCGATTGCCCTGGGGTCCCCAGCGGTAGTTGTCAAGGAGTCTGTCGCCTCTGAGGTCTTTTAGGCCACCTGTTTTTCCGGTTCTACGACGGTGTGGGTACCCTGCGGATTCTGGATGGCTACCCTACCATTTCGGCACAATGCCAGTAGCCAAGGATCGTTCGACTTGCTGGAGCACACGCCCGCCGAATGGCATCATGCCACCACAGCAGCATCGACCTTCCCGACACGCGAGCTTCAAGGAGAGCAGCGACATGGCCCTGATCATCGGCCTGACCGGCGGCATCGCCTCGGGCAAGTCCACCGTGGCACGCGCCTTCGAGGCACTCGGTGCGCCCTGGGTGGACGCCGACGACGTCGCCCGCGAGGTGGTCGAGCCCGGCGAGCCGGCCCTGGCCGAGATCGCCGAACGCTTCGGCGCCGAGGTGCTCAACAGCAACGGCAGCCTCGACCGCCGGGCGCTGCGCGAGATCGTGTTCAAGGATGAGAGCGAGCGGCGTTGGCTGGAGTCGGTCACCCACCCACGCATCCGCGAGCGGCTGATCGCCCATCTCGAGCGCCTCGCCGCAGGCGGCGCGCCCTATGTGCTGCTGGTCTCGCCGCTGCTGTTCGAATCCGGACAGTATCAGATGGTCGACCGCGCCCTGGTCATCGACGTCCCCGAGGCGCTGCAGATCAAGCGCACCGCCGCCCGCGACGACGTGGACGACGCCCAGGCCCGCGCCATCATCGCCGCCCAGATGCCCCGCGCCGAACGCCTGGCCCGCGCCGACGACGTGCTGGATAATGGCGGCAGCGAAGCCGAGATGCGCCGCCAGGTCGCAGAACTGGATTGGCAGTACCGCCAGCTGGCCACACGGAAGAACGAAAGCGACCCGGTTTGACTGGCTATTGTCTCATCAAGCTGGAAGCCAACCTGTAGGAAGGCGCGGTTCGGCGTTCCGACTTTGCCGCGCGACTGGAGGCCGAAGGCCTCCCGGCGATGCCTTCGCAATTGGCAACACTGCTTGGGCGCCTGACAGCGCCAGTCGCGATGCGGAGCATCCCTCCCTCACGCTCCACACCAACCTAATCAACCCCCGGAGCCCCATGACCGATTCAAATCGCCCCCTGGAAGTTGCCTGCCCCCAGTGCCGTAAGAATGTCCAATGGCGCGAGGACAACCCCTACCGCCCCTTCTGCAGCAAGCGCTGCCGGCTGATCGATCTCGGCGCCTGGGCCGATGGCAGCCACCGCATCGCCGGTGAGCCGGCCATGGACGAGACCGAGATCGACGAGATGATCATGCGTGCCGAGCGCGCCTTCCAGGACGAGCAATAACCATGACGGCGCCCCACCTCCAGCCGCCGGAGTACCGCCTGCTCGCCGAGCTGGAGGCGGTGTTCGATGCCCTGATCGAGCGCACCGCCGAGGTCGCCGCGGCTTATGCCCACACCCCCGGCGCCTGCTGGATCTTCGGCGAGCCCGAGCCGGTCGAGCACGAGCGTGCCGAGGAGTGGCTGCGCGGGGCGCTGCAGGATGTCTGGTATCAGGATGGCCAGGACGGCCGCGCCACGCGTGCGCATATCGGTCTGGTGGCGGCGAGTGAGAGCGTGATGGAAGCCGTTGCGGCGGCCAACACGGCCAAGGCCGAGTTCGCCGCCCTGACCGCGCGGATTCGCGACCAGGCCCCGGCCTTGATTCCCGAGGCCAAGGCGGTGCTGCCCTTTCGTCACCCCGCCCTGCACGACCACCTGCGCGGCGAGGGGCTGGCCCGGGTCCACCTCAAGCAGTGCTGGCGGGCCATCCCCGCAAGCGAGGCGCCCCTGGCCCGGGTGCGCCTGGCCTGGTATTCGAGCGGGCGCTCGATCAAGAAGCTCACGGTGGCCGAGGCCGAGCAGAAGCTGCTGGCCCTGGATCACGAGGCGCCGCATATCCGCATCCAGCTGCGCAAGCTCGCCGGCCTGCCGAGTGCCGAGCCCCTCGCCCAGGTGCAGCGCCAGGCCCCGCTGATGCGTGCCAACCTCTTCTACCGCGAACCGCTGGAGGATGGCCGCACCCGCCGCGCCATGAACGTCGCCCTGCCGCTGTTCGTCCCCTCGGCCGACGGCCGCCTCCCCGACCACAACCTCCCGCCGCTGCAGCCACCCGAGGCACGCACCCGCGCCCGCCGCCGCGACGAGAAGCTCGAGGACGAGCCCTTCCTGCCCAGCCTAAGGGTCTACCGCTATCGGTCTTAATCGGGGACAGACCCCGATTACCCAAAAGACCTGTTAAAAGACTTCTAACAGGTCTAGAAAGAGTGGCGTAAGCAAGCAAGGAGGGTTCCTCATGCCCCACCATATCCTGGCAACAACCACCGCCAGCATCTCCGAGCTCAAGAAGAACCCCATGGCCACCGTGGCAGCCGGAGAAGGCTTCCCCGTCGTCGTGCTGAACCGCAACGAACCAGCCTTCTACTGCATTCCGGCTGCCGTCTACGAAGAGCTGCTCGAGAAACTGGAGGACGCCGAGCTCAACCGCATCGCCGACCAGCGTCGCGACCAGCCGGAGATCCCGGCGACACTGGATGAGCTCTGAGCTTCGCTTTCGCGCCGAGGCGCTGAAGGAGTGGCACAAGCTCGATGGCAGCGTCCGTGAGCAGTTTAAGAAGAAGCCCCGGGCTATCATCGAGTCTCCCATCATCCCCGGCTCTCGCCTGTCTGGTAGCCAGAACCGCTACAAGATCAAGCTGCGCAGCGCGGGTTTCCGGCTCGTCTACGAGGTTCGTGACAAGGAACTGGTGATACTGGTTATCGCGGTGGGCAAGCGGGATCGCAACAGCGTCTATCTCAAGGCTGACAGGCGGCAGTAGCACCAACCACCAAGACGTCAGCCCTCCGGCCGCGCCTCTTCCGGCAGCTCGTCCCTCTCTGCCTTGTCCCCGAACCGCATCCCCACCACCCGCCTGTCGACCCAGCTCAGCAGCCACAGCTGCGAGAACAGCGCCAGGAAACACCAGAACAGCGCCTTGATCATCACCATACCCTCAAGAGAGGCTCAAGGGAGGCCCGCGGCCTCCTCAGCAGTGATCATAGCCCCGTCTCTCGGGCCAAGCTAGATAGCCGGCTAATAGTATTTATGAATCTGGGCGCCCTGTTCGATAGCTCAGGGTCAATAGCCAAGAGTCGATAGCCCGAAACGCCCCGGGGCCGGCCCCGATCCTGCAACGACTCGTTCAGCCCATCTTCGTCGAAGCCGGGTCTACCGGCTCACCCGGGCTGTTATCGCCCCGCACGGCCAGGCTGTCGCGGATCTGGCGCAGCAGCAGGATATCCTCGGGTGGCGCCGCCGGCTCGGTGGGCGCCGCGGCCTCCTGGCGGCGCAGGCGGTTGATGCCCTTGACCAGCAGGAACACTGCAAAGGCCACGATCAGGAAGCTGATCACGTTATTGACGAACAGCCCGATATTCAGGGTCACCGCCCCATCCGCCGCGGCCTCGACCGGGGTGGCGTAGGGCCCCTCGCCCTTCAGCACCAGGAAGATATTGGAGAAATCGACCCCGCCCATCAGCAGGCCGATCGGCGGCATCAGCACGTCATTCACCAGGCTGGTGACGATGGTGCCGAAGGCGCCACCGATGATGATACCCACCGCCATGTCGACGACGTTGCCGCGCACGGCAAACTCCTTGAACTCCTTGAACATCTCCCGCCCTCCCTGTGGCAACGGCTTCCCCGACGCCCCTGCGCCGGTGCCGGCCATTCCGGTCGAAGCAAGTATAGTTCGAATGTTAACGGCCGCGCCGCCCTTCGGGATCAAAGCCTCTCCGCCACCCGCTCCAGGATCTGGCGGCTCACCCGGTTCACCAGCGGCGTGGCGGCCTTGTTCACCGCCTTCTCCAGCAACTTGTTGCGCAGCTTGTAGGTCAGGGTCAGGTTGACCTCGGTGCCGCCCTCCACCGGGCGCAGTCGATAGCGCCCCTGGTTCTCCACCCCATCCAGCGAGGCCCAGGCCAGCGACTCCGGCGCGCGCCGCTCGGTGATCTCCACGTCGAAGTGCCAGTCGCGCCCCACCGCATGCACGTGCCAGCGGTAGCGGTCGTCGCCCAGCGCCTCGATGCTGTGGATCAGATCGGAGTAGTCGGCGAAGTCCTCGACCCGCTCCAGCAGGGCGAAGACCCTCCCCGGCGGCGCCTTGAGAATGGTGGAGTGTTCGATGGTGGCCATGCATGCTCCCTGCAACGATGATCGAGCTTAGCGGCAGAGTATCGCAGCTAGCCTCGATATTGGGAAAACCAGGGTTGGGAAAATCCAGTACTATCGCAGAGAGAGACAAGGCTAGTGTGGGAGCCCGATTTATCGGCGATCAGCCATCGCGCAGAATCTGCGCTCCCACAAAGGGCGACACGGTAACTGCAATTGCCTTGTTGGTATTTCAGCCACCGGCAAGATCCACCCCCAGCGTCACCGCCAACTCGTGCCCCTTCTCGGCCGCCCAGGCCAGCAGCACCTCGCGCAGCGCCTGCTGGGCGTCTCGCTCGCCGTGCACCAGGCGGATATGCCGCGGCGGGCGGCGCATGCGGCGCACGAAATTGAGCAGGTCGTGCTGATCGGCGTGGGCCGAGTAGCCCGAGACCGTCTCCACCCGGGCGCGGATATCGATGCGCTCGCCGTCGAGTGCCACCCAGCCGCCGCGGGGTCCGTAGCGCTGGATATCGCGCCCCGGCGTGCCGGTGCCCTGGTAGCCGGTGAACAGCACGGCGTGGCGCGGGTCGCCCAGCATGCGCTTCAGGTAGTTGACCACCCGCCCGCCACTCACCATGCCGCTGGCCGCGATCACCACCGCCGGGCGATGGCTATCGGCCAGATAGGCCACCGTCCGCTCGTGCTCCTCATGCGAGCTAACGGTATAAAGATTCTCGAAGCTGAGCGGATGGCGCCCCGCCCGCAGCCGCGCATGGGCCTCGGCGTCCCACCAGGGTTTCAGCTCGCGATATACCGCGGTGAAGCGCGCCGCCAGGGGCGAGTCGACGATGATCTCCAGCTCCCGCCAGCGCGCGCTGGCGGATGCCCTGGCGAATGATGTGGAGGATTGATGGATCAGCATCTCCAGCTCGTAGAGCAGCTCCTGGGTGCGGCCGATGCTGAACGCCGGGATCACCAGCGTGCCGCCATTCTCCAGCGCCCGATCGATGGCCGCCTTGAGCCGCCCGCGGCGGTGGCGGCGATCCTCGTGGCGGCGATCGCCATAGGTGCTCTCCAGCACCAGGCTGTCGCAGCCCCAGGGCGGCTCTGGCGCCGAGAGCAGCGGCGCATAGGGCGCGCCCAGGTCGCCGGAGAACAGCGTGCGCTGGGTATCGCCGCGCTGCCGGTCGAGCACATCGACCTCCACATAGCAGGAACCCAGGATATGCCCGGCGCGCTTGAGCTTGACCCGCACCCGATGGCGCGCATCGTCCACCAGGGTGTGCCACTCCCGGTAAGGCAACGCCACCAAGCGCCCCGCCACCTCGGCCAGGAAGCGCTCGATCAGCGCCCGGTCTCGGGTAAAACCGATCTTCAGCGCATCCTCGATCACCAGCGGCAGCAGCCTTGCCGAGGGCACCGAGCAAATGATCGGCCCCTGATACCCCGCCGCCAGCAGATAGGGCAGCCGGCCGATATGGTCGATATGCACATGGGTCACCACCAGCGCCAGCACGTCATCGACCGGGAAGCTCACCTTGAGCTGCTCGAAGCTATCGACGTGGTCGGCATCCTGGCCCTGGAAGAGCCCGCAGTCCACCAGCAACGCACGGTCGTCACTGATCTGCAGGCGATGGCAGCTGCCGGTCACCCCGCTGGCGCCGCCATGGTGTTCAAGATAGGGGTAGTGGGGCATTGCGCTGGCCTCCAGAAAACCGGGGACAGACCCCGATTAATCCCAAGGATTCACCAGCGCTACCCCGGCCGCTTCAAAATCAGCGATATTGCGGGTCACCACGGTCATGCCGTGAACGATGGCAGTGGCGGCAATGATGGCGTCGCGCTCGGCGCGCGGATCGGGAACATGTAGCCGGGCACAGCAGAGCGCCACGCTGGTATCCACGGGCAAGGTACGCTCGGCAAACTCAGGCAACACATGTGAATCCAGCCAGGTGCGAAGCAAGGCGCCTTGCGTGGCATCCCTGCGCTCCACTCGCAATACGCCGATTTCCAGCTCCATGATCGTCAGGGCGGAGACGTAGAAGTAGGCCGCATCCTGCCCGGATATCCAAGCCACCACCTGCTCATCCGCCCTGCCACTGCCCGCCTTGCGCAGTTCCGAGATGACGTTCGTGTCGAGCAGGTACATCAGGACAGGTCCGAAGGACGGCTTTCGATCTTCACCCGCGGCGGGTCGAACGGGATATCCGCCAGCCCAGGCATGGCAAGCGCCTCGACCAGGCTACGTTTCTTTCCGATCAACCGCCGGTAGTCCTCGATGCTCAATAACACATGAGCCGGCGTGCCACGGTCAGTAATGAACACCGGCCCATGCCGTGCCGCCTTCTTGGCACGGCCGATATCCTGGTTGAGCTCACGGCTGGAAAGCGTGGTGATCGTCATGACGTTTCTCCTGGCTCATCGCCCGCTACACAATGTAGGTACATTACTACATAGCTGCAAGAAAAACCGGGGACGGACCCAGATTAGCGAATCACCTACAGCTACCGTCGACTCTCACTGACGGCCATCGTCCCCTGCATGGTCGACGCTGACAGCAACCGCCGCCGTCACGAGCAACGCCATGACCCGCCGCGCCCGTCTGCTGCTTCCCGGCACCCCGCTGCATCTGATCCAGCGGGGCCACAACCGCAGCGTCTGCTTCGCCGACCCCGAAGACTGCCTGGCCTACCTGCAGCTGCTCGAGGAGGCCAGCCACGACAACGGCATCGCCATCCACGCCTACGTGCTGATGACCAACCACGTCCATCTGCTGGCCACGCCACGGGGCGACCCGCAAGCCATCAGCGCCATGATGAAACGCCTCGGCCAGGTCTATGCACAACGCTTCAACCGCCGCTACCGGCGAACCGGCGCGCTCTTCGAGGGGCGTTTCCGCTCATGCCTGGTGGGAGAATTCCGCTACCTGCTGACCTGCCATGCCTATATCGAGCTCAACCCGGTGCGGGCCGGCATGGTGGCCCATCCGGCCGACTACCGCTGGTCGAGCTACGCCGCCAACGCCCAGGGCAGCCCCGACCCCATCGTCACGCCACATGCCACTATCCGTGAACTTGGCGCCTCCCCCGCCGCGCGGCGACAGGCCTACCGCGAGCTGTTTCGTGGCCGGCTGGCGGAAGACCGGATCGACGAGATCCGGCGGATCACCCACAGCGGCCTGGTGCTCGGCACAACGCACTTCCAACAGCAGGTCGCCGAGCTGCTGGGACGCCGCACCGTACCGGGAACGCCCGGCCGCAAGTCCAAGAAATCGGGGTCTGTCCCCGATTAGCCCATCAGGCTCTCATACGGGATATTGAGCCCATCATGCAGGCGTTTGATCATGCGCAGGCTGAGCGTTCGCTTGTGGCTCAACACCTCGGATACCCGACCACTCGAGCCAATGAAGGGTTCAAGGTCTCGTTGGCTGAGTCCCTGCTGCTCCATGCGAAACTTGATGGCCTCGACAGGATCGGACGGCCCGATGGGAAAATGCTCATTCTCGTATTTCTCGATCAGGATAGAGAGCACTTCCAGCTCATCGGCCTCCCGGGTACCGTCCTCGGCAGCCCACAGCTCTTCCATGCGAGCAAAAGCCCGTGCGAGGTCTACATCAGTGTGGATCGGCTGGATATACATCATATGGTCTCCGCATCAACCCGATCATACTGGGCATGGGTGCCCACGAAACGGACCCACGCTATCTGCTGGGTGTACCGAATCGCCACGATGACCCGATACTTGTTACCCCCTATATTGAAGACGACTCGCCCCCCTTTGAGGATACTGGCCGTACGGATATCGGCCTTTAGCTCCTGAGGGGTCGCCCAAGCCGCCTTCGACATCATGTTGTACCACTCGGTAAGGGGCGTTTCGGCATCGTCAAAGCCCTGCTCCCAGAATTCTCTCAGCGTTCGCTTCGCGATGACTCTCACCGGCACCTCCCATTTCGGGAGAAAACATACGCCCTCCCAT
This sequence comes from Halomonas sp. SSL-5, assembly GCF_030708455.1. Taxonomy (GTDB): domain Bacteria; phylum Pseudomonadota; class Gammaproteobacteria; order Pseudomonadales; family Halomonadaceae; genus Halomonas. The sequence goes on along the minus strand of NZ_JAUYWF010000007.1, from coordinate 206,426 downwards.
TCTGGGAGTCAAGCCCCGCGATGACGAAATCGGGGTCTGTCCCCGAAATAAAACAGGCCGCCGATCATGGATCGGCGGCCTGTTGAACGCTTACTTCTCTGTCAGCCCGCGGTGCGGGCCGGAGGCTTACGCCTGGGCAGACTTGGCCCTGGAGGCGGCGGCCCGGCTGCTGGTGCTCTTGGCAGCCGTTTCGGTGGCGGCCTCGGCGGTCTCAGCGACGCTTTCGGTTGCGCTCTCTGTTGCGGTCTTGGCGGCCTGCTGGGCGCTTTCCTGCACCTGCTTGACGCTGCTCTCGGTCAGCTTCTGGCTCTCCTGCACGAACTCCTGCTGCAGGGCCACGACCTTCTCGGCATCGCCCTTCAGGCGCTCGGTCAGCTCCTTGGCGACCTGCTGCTGGCCTTCGAGGTAGCTCTTGAGGCCCTCGGCGTCTTTCACTTCCACCAGGCTGCGCAGCTGCGCCAGGCTGGTGTCGGTGTAGGCCCTGGAGGCCTCGAGCTGGGCGTTGACCAGCTTCTCGGTCAGGTCGATGGACAGCGCGGCATAGGCGCGTGCCGGAGCGAAGAACAGCGACTCGAGCTGAGCGGTGTCGAATTGCTTGGAATCGAAGTTGAAGGCGTTGGTCATGGTGAACTCCCGGTTCTGGCTGATGGGAACGGGATCTCAGGATGAAGGCCCCGCTCTGCTGCAACGCAACAATAGCACCCATGTTTGTGCAGTGCAACATCGACTATCCGGCACAACCCACAGCGCCAATCAGGGTCTGTCCCCGATTGCGCTCGACGCCTGCACACGTGACACTAGCGGTTACAAACCGATACAGCCCCAGGAACCGTCATGTCAGCCACCGCCATGGATGCCGAGGCCTACGCCCACGCGCAAAACGCCACACACGACCAGGCCCCCAACCCGCGCCTGCGCAAGGCGTTTATCATCACCGCCTTCGTCACTTTTACCGTGCTGTTGCACGTCACCTTCCCCAACTTGGGCGGCACCGGGCTGCGCATGCCCCACAACGCCGCAGTGTGGATGGGCTTCGGAGTGATGATGGCCATCGCCATGTGGCCGGCGAGCCGAGGAGTGATCCGCTTCAGCGCCTTCCACAAAGGGCTGGGCCTGCTGCTGCTCGCGCTATGGTTGCCCTTCCTGTGGTCCTGGAACGAAGCCTCGTTGATCGCCCTGCCGCGCATGCTAACCGTCACCGCCGGCGCGATCCTGTTGCTCGGCATCGCGCAATTGCAGCTGACCCGCCGCGACTGGTGGTGGATCGGCATGGCAATCCTCTCCGGCGTGCTGCTGGAGACCGCCTTCGGCTATGTGCAGCACTTCGTGCTGCAGTCGGGCAACTGGCTGGGCTACCCCGTCGAGACCGGCCGCCCCTACGGCGTCTTCCAGCAGGTGAACGTGATGGCTAGCTTCCTGGCCACGGGGCTGGTGATCTCTGCCTGGCTGTTTGCCGAGGCCCGCAGCAATGTGCAACGCGGTATCACCCTTCTGGCGCCGCTCTTTATCCCCTTCCTGCTGCTTACCATCGCCTCGCGCAGCGGCTTCCTGGGCACGCTAATCGCCGTGCCGCTGGTGATGGGCTATCTGTGGCACCAGGATCGCGCACGCTTCAAACAATGGAGTGGTGCCCTGCTCGCCGGTATCGTGATCGCCACCGCGCTGTTCCTGCTGACAACGGAAGGTGGCGGTGCCGTAGCCCGCAAGCTGGAACAAGGCGGCGGCGAGCGCATCCCGGTCTATCTGCATAGCCTGAAGATGATAGTGGAGGAGCCACTGACCGGCTGGGGCTATGGGCGTTTCCAACATGACTTCCTGCATAGCTTCGCCGACTGGCGTGCGGCGCTTCCGCAGAACCAGCCCGAGATCGTCGACCCCATCATCACCCAGACCTATGCCCACCCCCATAACGAGCTGCTCTACTGGGGTATAGAGGGTGGACTGTTGCCACTATTGGGTCTGGTTGGTTTCGGTAGCTGGGTGTTTTGGAGGTTAATCACAAACGGGCCAGCTGGAGAAAGGCTACTGCTGGCTGCGCTGTTGCTGCCACTAGTTATTCACAGCATGCTGGAGCTACCCTTCTACCATAGCCAGGGGCATTGGCTGGTGCTTTTGGTGTTGATGGGAATGGTAGCCAGGAAGTGCTGGCAGGAGAAGGAGAAGGAGAATCGCTCTAACTTCGGGGTTCGAACTGGTGGAGTGCTAATCCCAGCAGTGCTGATTGTGTTCATGTGCACGCATTTTCATACTCTATGGCAGACGAAGCGTTATGTGGAAACAAAAGGGGAGGAGTATCAGGCACTAACGAATGTGATCAACCCTTTTGGGGTTGGTCGAACGCTGGAGTTTCTGGTGATGTCGCAGCAGCTTGGTGTCGCTGCTGAGCTTGAAATGGTTGGCATGGTGAATGACTATCTGGCTTGGGCCGAAGACTTCAGCAGGCTCAAGCCCAGCCCAGTACTCTATGCCAATATGATTCGTGCCGAAACTAGATTTAAAATTGATGATTCACGATCTTTAACTATTATCAAGAAATCTCATCACCTATTCCCTTATTCCCGCGAGATCCATCTAGCTATGGAAAAAGGATATCAAGATAAATCCAATTCAGCTGCTAGCCCTAGTATGTAAAAAAACCGGCGATCAGCATTGCTGCCGACCGCTGGTGTTGTACATTAAGCTGTGTGGGGGCGGGGGGGAGGAGAGAATTGAGCTCCTCCTCCGATTGCCTGTAAAATATTACTGACAAGAACTGGGCAGATATTTTCCTTCAATTACATCTCCACCAGTACTGCCAGCATTTGCTTCACAAGGCCAACCAGTAATGTTTCCCCCGGAAGCCTCTGCAGACAATCTAAAGGCAGCATTTTGCACGCCTTCAGCAACCGGAGCACCACTTTGCATTAACACTTCGATAAACCCTTCGTCATCAGCTGTACTTTCAAAAGTAACAGTACTAACATATCGACCGGCATCGGCTGCCAAATTATAACCAGCTGCAGCGGCTGAAGCAGAGGTTGGAAATGCCCCCGTGGAAGTATAGATTTCTGACATTGTCGCTTTAAGACCGGAAGCCAAACTCAGGCCTTCAGAAACTTGAGACCTAGCAACATAGTCTTGATATCTCGGAATCGCAATTGCTGCCAAAATACCCACAATCGCCACCACGATCATCAACTCAATCAGGGTAAAACCACCCTGACTGCGCTTGGTTTTCATCATCTCATGCTTTTTCATCGTCTTGCCCCTTTGCTCCTGTCCGTCCGGCCCGAGAGCCATTCGGGTTGTGGTGGGCGGCGCGCCGCCCGGTTCACAGCTGCGGCACCAGTCTCTCTAGATCCAGCACCTAAGGTTACATTAAGTTACGAACCGTGCTCTTGCAAGGTGCAAGGTAGCCTTTGGAGGCAAATTCTTCATGCCTTGGGTCAACGTTTTGCTGGCAGAAGCAGATAGGCAGGGGGCCAGTGTGTTGAATTCGCGTCGGATTGGCTGGCAATGCGGCTGGGCGCGGGGTGGGGTTGGGGGCTAGAATGGGGCATATCGTGAGGCCGGTATGGCATTTGCCATACGCGGGCCGCCGCCCCCAGCCCCCACAGCACGAGACGCCATGAACGACTACCGCTCCCCACCCGATGCTTCACTGCACACCGCCCAGCCCGATACCAGCGGGCTGCGTGGCCTGGCGCGGCGGCTGGTGGCGGATGGTCGGCTCTCACATGCCGCAGCGGTTCGCGCTGAGGAGGAGGCGCGGGAGAGCGAGGTCTCGCTGCTGGAGCATGTGATCGATACCGGGCTGGTTTCGGCCCGCCAGGCCACTCTCACCGCCGCGTGGGAGTATGGCCTGCCGATCATGGACCTGGATGCCATCCGCGCGGAGACGCTGCCCAAGGCGGAGCGCTTCCCCGAGAAGATCCTGCGCAAGCTGAAGGTGCTGCCGCTGATCCAGCACGGCCACCGGCTTACCGTGGCGGTGCCCTTCCCCTCCACGCTCGCCCAGCTAGATGAGCTGCAGTTCGCTACCGGCCTCACGCCGGAGGGGATTCTGGCCCCGGTGGACCAGCTGGTGCCGGTGCTGGAAGGGTATCTGGCCAACAGCGAGAAGAGCATGCTCGAATCGCTCAAGGGTGTGGACGACGCCATCGGCGAGCTCGGGTACGCCGAGGATGACGGCAGCGGCGAGGTGGATATCCACGCCGACGCACAGTCAGCCCGCGAAGATGCGCCGATCATCAAGTTCGTCAACAAGATCCTGCTCGACGCCATCAACCGCGGCGCCTCGGATATCCACTTCGAGCCTTACGAGACAAGCTACCGGGTACGATTCCGCATCGACGGCATGCTCCACGACGTGGCCCACCCGCCGTTTGCCATGCGCACCCGCATCGCCGCGCGCCTCAAGGTGATGTCGCGGCTGGATATCTCCGAGCGCCGCCTGCCCCAGGACGGCGCCATCAAGCTGCGGCTCTCCAAGTCACGCTCCATCGACTTCCGCGTCAACTCGCTGCCCACGGTGTACGGCGAGAAGGTGGTGCTGCGTATTCTCGACCCCACCTCGGCGCAGATCGGCATCGAGCAGCTCGGCTTCACCCCCGAGCAGAAGGCGATGTACGAGACGGTGCTTGACCAGCCCCAGGGCATGATCCTGGTCACCGGCCCCACCGGCAGCGGCAAGACGGTGACGCTCTACACCGGGATCAATATCCTGAACGAGGTGGAGCGTAACATCTGCACCGCCGAGGACCCGGTGGAGATCAAGGTGCCAGGGGTCAACCAGGTCAACGTGCTGCCCAAGATCGGGCTCGACTTCGCCAGCGCCCTGCGCGCCTTCCTGCGTCAGGACCCGGATGTGGTGATGGTGGGCGAGATCCGTGACCTGGAGACCGCCGAGATCGCCGTCAAGGCCTCCCAGACCGGCCACCTGGTGCTCTCCACCGTGCACACCAACTCGGCGGCGGAAACGCTCACGCGTCTCGCCAACATGGGCCTGGCGCCATTCAATATCGCCAGCTCCGTAAGCCTGATCATCGCCCAGCGCCTGGCGCGGCGGCTGTGCAAGCACTGCAAGCAACCCGCCGACATCCCCCACGAGGTATTGGAGCAACAGGGCTTCACCCCCGAGGAGATCGCCGGGGCCACCATCTTTGAGCCGGTAGGCTGCAAGCACTGCACCAAGGGGTTCAAGGGCCGCGTGGGTATCTACGAGGTGGTACCGATCAGCAACGCCATGAGCCAGCTGATCATGCGCAACGGCAACTCCATGGATTTCGACACCCAGGCCCGCGAGGAGGGTCACCCCGACCTGCGCCGCAGCGCCCTGCTCAAGGCGATGCAGGGCGTGACCAGCCTGGCGGAAGTGTTCAGGGTGACGAAGGACTGATCTGGAAGGGTCAAGGGGTCAAGGGGCAAGGGGTTTCCTTGATTCCTTGCTCCTGGGTCCTTTCTACTTTCTACTCAGTCACAGCCAAATATCAACGCATGCCACAGCGTGCGACGCAGGGGAAGGGATCACCTATGGCCACAGCACGCAAACTCAGGGCTCACCAGAAGACCAAGCTCTACCGCTGGAACTGGACCGGCAAGGGCCCCGGCGGGCGCAAGGTGGGTGGCGAGCTGATCGCCGCCCAGAAGCAGGAGGTTGAGCGGATCCTCGGCGGCCAGAACATCATCGTCAAGAACGTGCGCCGCAAGGGCGGCATCGGCGGCGGCATGGGCAAGATCAAGCCCCGCGACATCATGCTGTTCGCCCGTCAGATGGCCACCATGATCCGTGCCGGGGTGCCCATCCTGCAGGCCTTCCAAGTGGTGGCGGAGAGCATGAAGAAGCCTGCCATGAGTGCCCTGGTGCAGGAGTTGATGAACGACGTGGGCGCCGGCGCCAGCTTCTCCGAGGCGATGCAGCGCCACCCTCAGCACTTCGACAAGCTGTTCTGCAACCTGGTGGCGGCCGGTGAGCAATCCGGCTCACTGGACCGAATGCTCGAGCGCGTGGCTACCTACAAGGAAAAAGTGGAGTCGCTCAAGGCCCGGGTGAAGAAGGCGCTGTGGTACCCCGCCGCGGTTATCGTGGTGGGTATCGGCGTCACCGCACTACTGCTGATCAAGGTGGTGCCGCAGTTCGAGAGCCTATTCCAGGGATTTGGCGCCGAGTTGCCTGCCATGACCCGGATGACCATCTCGATGTCCGAATTCGCCCAGAAGTACTGGTGGTGGGGCGTGGTTGGCATCGCCGCGCTGATCTTCTTTATCCGCACCGGGGTGAAGAAATCCGAGCGCTTCGCCTACCGCATGCACGCCTGGTCGCTGAAGATCCCGGTGATCGGCCAGATCCTCGACAAGTCCGCCGTGGCACGCTATTCACGCACCCTCGCCACCACCTTCGGCGCCGGTGTACCGCTGGTGGAAGCCCTGGACACCGCCGCCGGCGCCACCGGCAACAAGGTCTACGAACGTGCCGTGGGCCAGATCCGCGAGGACGTCGCCACCGGCCAGCAGCTCGCCTTCGCCATGCGCATGACCGAGCAGTTCCCGCCGCTGGCGGTCCAGATGGTCGGCATCGGCGAGGAAGCCGGCTCGCTGGACGCCATGCTCAACCGCGTCGCCGACTATTACGAGGAGGAGGTCGACAACATGGTCGACACCCTCACCTCGCTGCTCGAACCCTTTATCATCGTGGTGCTCGGCGTGCTGGTCGGCGGCCTGGTCATCTCCATGTACCTGCCTATCTTCGAACTCGGCTCGGTCATCTGACAAGCGGCCACCAAATAGTAGGAGGGAGGCTCCGCCTCGCGACTGGCGCCGTCAGGCGCCCTGACGATGCCACCGAACCTCCTTTTGGGGTCAGACCCCGGCGGTGGGATCACCGCTAGAATCGTGCACCCTGACAACGCCAGACGCCCTGGCCGGGGTCTGACCCCAAAAGGGCAACAGGCTCCATGCTCCTTGATACCTTGACTCCTTGAGGCCCTGTTTTGCTCGACCTCCCCCCTACTCTCCTCTATCCCCTGACAGCCTTCGTCGGCCTCTGCCTCGGCAGCTTCCTCAACGTGGTAATCGCCCGACTGCCGGTAATGCTGATGCGCGGCTGGCGGGCCGAGGCGCGTGAAGCGCTGGAGCTGCCCGAGGAGCACAACGAACCCTTCAACCTGCTCACCCCGCGCTCCATGTGTCCCAGCTGTGAGCACCCCATCGCCTGGCACGACAACATCCCGCTGCTCGGTTGGCTGAAGCGCCGAGGGCGCTGTGCCAGCTGTGAGTCCCGCATCAGTCCCCAGTATCCGCTGGTGGAACTCGCCGGCGGCGCCCTGGCACTCGCCGTGGTAGCGCTGTTCGGCGCCACCTGGCAGGGGCTGTTCGTGCTTGTCGCCTGCCTTGCGCTGCTGGCCATGGCGGTGATCGACCTGCGCACCCAGCTGCTGCCGGACTCCCTCACCTTGCCGCTGCTGTGGGCCGGCCTGCTCTACCAACTGCTGTTCCAACCGCTAATGTTGCCCAGTGCCGTGATCGGCGCCATGGCGGGCTACCTGGTGCTATGGAGCTTCTACTGGGCCTTCAAGCTGATAACCGGGAAGGAAGGCATGGGCTATGGCGACTTCAAGCTGCTCGCCGCCCTGGGCGCCTGGATGGGCTGGCAGTACCTGCCGCTGCTGCTGATTCTCTCCGCCGGCGTCGGTGCGGTGCTCGGCATCCTCATCCAACTCGCCGTACCCAAGCTGCGCGGCGCCCCTATGCCCTTCGGGCCCTATCTGGCAGTGGCCGGTTGGATCACCCTGCTGGGTGGCGAGCCGCTGATGGCGGCGTATGGGCAGTTTTTTCTGATGTAAAACAACGAAGCCGCCGCCTCGATCTCTCGAGACGGCGGCTTCTGATCATCATGAAAGCCAGCAGCTCAATGCCTCGCCGCGATCACCTCCACCACGGTGTTGCATGACTTTCCACACCCATTGGGCAACAGATCCACCATATCCCCGCTATGCGCGAAGCCGCTCACACCACGCTTCAGGACCGCACAGGCGCGCACACTGTCCAGCCCCTGCTCGGCCTCGCGCAGCTCCTCGAGCAGTGCCACCAGCTCCCGATGCGGCAGCACCTCCTCATGGGCGCGCAGGATCTTGGGGTGCTGAGTGCCGACCACGCTGTCGCCGATCAGCAGCTCCTCATACAACTTCTCGCCGGGACGCAGGCCGCTGAACACCACCTCGATGTCGCCATCGGGGTTCTCCTCGTCCTTCACCTCCAGGCCGGTGAGCTGAATCATGCGCCGGGCCAGGTCGACGATCTTCACCGAATCGCCCATGTCGAGCACGAACACATCGCCGCCCTCGGCCATGGAGCCGGCCTGGATGACCAGCAGCGCCGCCTCGGGAATGGTCATGAAGAAGCGGGTGATCTCTGGATGGGTAACCGTCAGAGGCCCGCCCTGCTCCAGCTGGCGCCGAAACAGCGGCACCACCGAGCCGCTGGAGCCCAGCACGTTACCGAAGCGCACCATGCTGAAGATGGTGCGGTGGCCCTCCTTCAGCGCATAGCGGCTAGCCAGGTCCTGCAGCACCAGCTCGGCCATGCGCTTGGTGGCGCCCATCACGTTGGTGGGGCGCACCGCCTTGTCGGTGGAGATCAGCACGCAGCGCTCCACGCCAAGCCGGGCGGCGCTCTCCGCCACCACACGGGTGCCGTGCACGTTGTTGCGCACGCCCTCCAGCACGTTGTTCTCGACGATGGGCACGTGCTTGTAGGCGGCGGCGTGGTAGAGGGTCTGCACGCCATAGTGGCGGATGGCCGCTTCCACCCGGTTGCGATCGCACACATTTCCGAGCAGCGCGACGAGGGGGAAACTCGCGCCCATCTCGATACGCATGGCCTCGAGCTCACGCTCGATGGCGTAGAGGCAGTACTCGCTGACCTCGAACAGGATCAGCGCGCTGGGCTCACCACGCATCGCCTGGCGGCACATCTCGCTGCCGATGGAGCCACCGGCACCGGTCACCATCACTACCTTGCCACGCACGCTGGCATCGATCAGCTCGGGGCGTGGCGGCACCGGATCGCGACCCAGCAGGTCCTCAAGTTCCACCTCTTGCAGCTGATCCACACTGGCCAGCCCGGCGACGATCTCGGGCATGGAGGGCACCGTCTGCACGTGCACCGGCAGGTCGGCCAGCTGGTCCAACGCTTGCTTGCGCTGGGCCTTGGTGGCGGCGGGCATGGCCAACAGCACGCGCTTGATGCCCAGCTCCGCGGCCACCGGCCTGAAGTCGGCCGGCTCATGCACCTTCACGCCCTTGATGGTGCTCTGCCACAGCGCCGGGTCGTCATCCAGGAAGGCGGCGACATAGAACTCGCGCCCGCTGGAGAGCGCCAGTGCAAGCTGCGCCCCCGCTCCGCCGGCGCCGTAGATCGCCACCGGCTCCTTCTCGGTGTAGTGCTTGACCAACCACTGATAGTAGCTGCGCACCAATAGCCGCGTGCCGCCCACGTACACCAGGGTGACCAGGGCGAAGTTCACCGGCACCGAACGCGGAAAACCTTCCCAGCCATAGAAGTATGCCGCCGCCCACATCAGCACCGCCATGAGCAGCGAACCCTTGATCACCGCCCACATCGCCTGGGGCCCCATGAAGCGCACCACCGCGCGATACAACCCCAGCCGAGCGAAGATGAACACCCCAACCGGCGGCAGGATCACGAACAACCACCAATAGGGCTGCAGGTATCGCTCAGGCCACCATTCGGCGAGCCGAAGCGCGTAGGCCGACCACAGCGCCAGCGGCAACGCCACGAGGTCCGCGGCCACCATGATCAGGCGCTTCTTGCCGCGACTGAGGGTGGCGATGGAGCGGTGCATTCTTCCTGATTGGGTCATGACAACGTCCTGTCGTTGAGCTGGCGCGATGGTAGCAAAACTACTGGGATGAGACCTTAATTGCGGCTCATTGGCGTTTCAGTGGGGGGCCCCATATACCGCACCACATATAGCGCAAACGTCACTCGCGTGAGTACCGGCTCGCCGGCGACGCCACTCAACCGGATCTCAGGGCTGAAGCCTGGGCTTCCAGCAGCAACGCCGTGGCGTCATCGTGGCACTTGAGCCTGGGAAAACGGTCCCCGTCGGCATCCTGCCATTCGAGCTTGCGCAACCGTCGCAGCAGGGCCTCGAGGGCCTCTTGGGCATCTCGGGAACCTAACAGGGCGTCCGGAGTACCGAGATCATAGGCCTGCCACGCGGCGGCGAAACCATCGCTGGCCAACAGCATGCGGCACACACCCTCCGCCTCGACTCGCTTGATGTCCGGCCTGATCTGCTCCTGGTGCGCCACGCTCAGCGCCGAGTAGCCCCCGGGAGTATTCATCAGCGTGCGGTGTGACACCAGCATGGGTCGGACCGCCGTCAAGGCATCCTCCAGCGAATGGCCTCGTTGGCGCAAATCCATGACGGCATCGATGGCCCGCCGATCCAGCGTCTGCAGAGGCGAGTCACCGAAGACCCGCTCTACGCCATGCTTAGTCGCCAGGTAGAGCTCGCAATCGCCCAGACGCAGCATGACCAGTTCATCACCTTCCCGGGCCGCCAAGACCATGGCGGCGGAAGGCAGCTGCTCCACGGGCAGGTTGTCGGGCACCCGGGCATGCCACGCCTCGGCCACTCGGGCCAGCGCTATCCTCAAGGCCTTCTCGACCCGGTGAGTCTCACACCAAACATGCCGCAGGTGGTCAGCGAGCCGCCCCACGAACCAGCTGGCATCGCTGGGCTGATCCGTCAGCCGCGAAGGCCCTAAGCCAGTGGCGCCATCCAGCACGAATGCCAGGTCGTCCCCGATATGGCACAGGTCTTCATTCTTCGGCGGGCTGCCCGCCTCACAGACCCTGGCCAGGCCATGCCAATGACTCATCTCGTCTCCGTTCGCTACGCTATCGTCGGGCGAGTACAATCTCCGCTTATCTCGCCGGCAAGGAGGCACCGCGTTGTCCGTCACTCATTACCTGAGCATCCTGTTTTCTCGGCAACGCTGGCGCCACGCCTTGCTGGCAGCCCTGCTACTGCATTTCGGGCTAGGCGCCTATGCCTTCACCCAGGACATCGCCCCGGGGCTCAACCTGTCCCTGCTGATCAATAGCGTGCAGTTTGCCTTGATCCAGGCCGCGTTGATGTTGCTCTACAGCAACACCAGCAAGCAGGAAGGCCAGCGCTACTCATTGGATACCCGTTTCTACCTCACGCATTACAAGGACGAGCGCCACCGATTTCTGGCACTGCAACGCCGCACGACCGGGGGAACACGCGCCCTGGCGGGCATTCCTGCCAGCGAGCTCTTGGTCCCAGGGCTGATGCGACTGACGTCACGCCGCGACCTGATGATCAGCCAGAGCGTGCTGGAGTGGGCACCGCAACGCCGCATGATGATCGACGAGGTGACGTTCGAGCTGATGGACGAGTGGTACGAGCTGCCATGGATCGTCGCGGAGCATGGCCTGGATACTATTCTCAAGCGCTTCAATGCCGTGGATCGTTACGATTATAACGGCTTGACCCTAGCCACCCACGACTGGCGGGCCACCTCCGACCGCTTTGCCTTGCGCTTCAAAAAGTCTTTCTATTACAACTACCTGGCGACCAACATGCTGCCGGAGATGCGTCTGCCCGGGGGCCTGACCTACCGCGATCTGCTGGAGCCCGGACCCGGCCTCAGCGACCTGGACACGGCCCTGCCGGAAAATCACCTGGGGCTCAGCTGCCTGATTCGTACCCGGGACGGCGCCCTGATCATCCCCCGCCGCAGCCAACACACCAATGTTTTCAAGGGGCAACTGTCGCCCAGCGTCTCGGGCGCCGCCAACCTATCGACCTGCCGTGCCCCCTCGGGTGGCTACTCGCCACTCGCCTGGCTGATCCAGGAGCTAATCGAAGAGCTCCCCTTCCTGGCTTACTCCGAAGAGGCATTTGCCGAGCCCTTGAGCCAGTGCTTGCAACGGGCCGAGTTCCTCGGGATGACCCGCGAGCTGCGCCGCTGCGGTAAACCGGAGATATTCTTCTACCTGCCCTTGGAGATCGATGCCGAGCGGGTCATGGGCCTGTGGAACGAACACCAGCAAGGGGACGGCAGCGCCAAGCAGCTGAGCGGTTTGCAGGGCATCGACCATAACGAGAATGCCGGTTTGCTGCTGATCGATGAGGCCGAACTATTCCAGCGCATCACACCCAAAGCGGTGCTGTCGAAACGCCGCTGGCCGAGCGCCAAACCGCTCGAACTGCATGTGACGCTGCCCCAAGGTGACAAGGCCGACATCCTCTCGGAATCGCTACTGGCCAACCTGATCCTCTATCGCCTCAAGTACCCGGCCGCCACGGCCTGACACCCGGGGACCGACTGAAGGCTACTGGGTATCAGTTGGTGGCCTCGGCCATCACTGTCTTGATCACCCGGCAGGTCTTGTCGATCTCGGCCTCGGTCAAGGTCGGGTGACACAGGAACATCAGGCTAGTCTCACCCAGTTCGCGAGCAACGGGCAGCGGCTGCTCGGGCCGCCAGCCGGTGCCATCAAACGCCTTCTCACGGTAGACCTCAGAGCAGGAGCCTGAGAAACAGGGCACACCGTGGGCGACGATCTCGCTCATGATGCGGTCGCGGTCCCACCCTTCGGCCAGCTGTTCCGGCTCGACGAACACATAGCACTTGTAGGCAGCGTGCTCGATATGGTCGGGAATCGCCGGCACCCGGAGACCCGGGCTGTCGCTGGCCACCCCCCAAATGCGCTTGGCATTGGCCTGGCGAGCGGCCTTCCATTCCGGCATGCGGGCGAGCTGGATACGACCTATGGCCGACTGCATCTCGGTCAGCCGCCAGTTGGTGCCGAAGCTTTCGTGCAGCCAGCGGAAGCCCGGCGGATGCTCACGCTCATAGACCGCCTCAAAGCTCTTGCCGTGATCCTTGTAGGCCCACATCTTGCGCCACAGGGCTTCGTCACTGGTAGTCACCATGCCGCCTTCACCACCGGTGGTCATGATCTTGTCCTGGCAGAACGACCAGCAGCCCACATGGCCTATGCCGCCCACGCTGCGGCCGCGGTAGCGGGCACCATGCGCCTGGGCACAATCCTCGATCACATACAGGCCATGCTGCTCGGCCTGCGCCATCAGCGCATCCATCTCGCAGGGCCAGCCGGCCAGGTGCACGGCGAGGATCGCCTTGGTGTTAGGCGTGATCTTCTCGGTCACGATCTCGGCTGTGATGTTCTGGGAGTCGCGGTCCACATCGGCGAATACCGGCACAGCGCCGGCGGTGACGATGCTGGATACCGACGCCAGGAAGGTGCGCGAGGTGACGATCACTTCGTCACGTCCCCTGCCCTCGCCCTCGCCGATGCCCAGCCCCTTCAGCGCCAGATCCAGCGCCGTAGTGCCGTTAGCCAAAGCGATGGCATGCTCCGTTTGCGCGAAGGCAGCGAATTCTCGTTCGAATTCGCGGCCTTCGTTGCCCGTCCAGTAATTCACCTTGTTGGAGAGCAGCACACGCTGCACCGCCTGGGCCTCTTCCTCGGTGAAGGAGGGCCAAGGGGAAAAGGGGCCATTAAGCATTGAAGGAACCTGAGACGATGAATTATGTGGAAGGTTTTACGAAAGGTTTAGCTGGGTTACCAACCACAACAGCACCCGGCGGAACATTCTTGGTAACAACTGCGCCCATGCCGACTACAGCGCCACGGCCAATGACAAGGGGTTCACCAGGAGCGCCTTGCTTCAACACTGCCCCTGTTCCGATATAAGCATGGTCTTCAATATGAACATTACCATTGCAGCAAACTCGAGGAGCAAAGGTGACAAAATCACCGATCACACAGTCATGAGCCACATAGCTATAGATGTTGGCATGAAATTGTTTGCCAATTCTAATATTGGAAGTTAGCGTCACGAAAGGACATAGCAAGACCCCTTCATCAAACTGAACACCATCCAATACTTCGACATTATCGGCTTGAACATCCCAGAAAGAAACACCGTCAGCCTTAAGTGTCTGAGCAACCCTTTGCCTTATTTCGCTATTAGCTATGGCAACTGTTACTTTTTTCGTTGAGTGAGACTGAAAAAGGAACTCTGGGTAACTTAAAACCTCATATCCATTAATTGGCCCGTTTAAATCGCCATCATCAATGAAAACAAGCTGCCCAGAAGGATCAGCCTTTTCCATTTGCTTTCGTGCGACGGGCAAAACCTCGCGGCCAAAACCACTAGCCCCATATACTGCATATAAAGTATCGGTCATGGTGAACTCCTTCCTTGTCCTTCATGGCTTGGATCGCGGGAGCCTTCAAAACGAGTCATGGTCGCTTCTCCTTCCGCCGATATGCCCTCGCGGACTACCACCTTCTTGACGGTCAGCCAGAGGATCTTCAGATCCAGCCACAGCGTCTGATTGTCCACGTACCAGACATCCAGCTTGAACTTTTCTTCCCAGCTCAGCGCATTGCGCCCGTTGACCTGCGCCCAGCCGGTCACCCCTGGGCGCACCTCATGGCGGCGATACTGCTCAGGGCTGTAGAGCGGCAGATACTCCATCAGCAGCGGCCGCGGCCCCACCAGACTCATGTCGCCCTTGAGCACGTTCCACAGCTCCGGTAACTCATCCAGGCTGGTGGAGCGCAAGAAGCGGCCAAAGGGCGTAATACGTTCAGTGTCCGGAAGAGGCTTGCCATTTTCATCAAAGGCATCACGCATGGTGCGAAACTTGATCATTTCAAAGGGCTTTCCATGCTGGCCGGGGCGGATCTGGCGGAAAAGCACGGGAGAGCCGAGTTTTCGGTGCACTAAAATTGCCACGACCAGAAGCACTGGAGACAACAGCAAAAGCGCAATAGAGGAAGCCGCAATATCGAATAAGCGTTTGATCATTTGGAAGAACCACGAGCAAATGTGGGTTGTGTGCATGCGGCATGGCTTCTGGCTGATGGGGCCATCCCCATGATGCTGCAAAGGCACTTGGTAAAGTAGTCGAAGCTCAAGCGCTCCCTCAGGACACACCGTCTGTCTCCGTCAATCGCCTGCTGATGGGTGGATGCCACACCTGCTTCCATCTGCCGGAAGTTATCGATGATGCTCTGCTTGGCCGGCTCGGCGGCCAGCCCTACCCCATGCTGCTCCACCCAGCGGGCCACGCTGGTGTCGCGGCCACAGATGGCGAGGATCTGACAGCCGGCCAGCACATAGGCGGAGGACTTGCTGGGAAAGGCGTAGCGGGTCACTTCGTCGTCGATGGGCAGGAGCGCCCAGCGGTGGCGATTCACCAGGGCTGCGGCCTCGGGTGCGGGTATCAGCCCGCGATAGGTCACGGATTCATGCACGCTGGCCAGAGCCGCGATCTGGGGAGCATGCAGGCCGGCACCGGCAAAGGTAAAGCGCAGCCTACCACCCTGCTCCAGGTAGTCGCCGATTGCCTCCAGCAGCAGCGGGATACGCTGCAGCCTGCCGGCGTTGCCGCAGAACACCACGTCGCCGTCTCGGCGGTATCCCTCCCCTTCCTCTACCGGGAAGGCCGGGTTATCGAGCAGCTCGACCTCGGCCTGAGTGCCGGATCGCTCAACGATGCAGCGACGCATGTCCTCCGAGAGCGTGATCAGCCGTTCGGCATGGCGCATGGTCAGGCAGTCCATCCAGTTCAGCACCCGGCTCAGCAGCGGGTTCAGCCGTACCACGATGTTGGCGGCTTCTGGGTGGATATCCTGAAGATGATAGTAATAACGTGCACCGAACAGCTTGCAGTAGAGCATCACGATAAAGGGCACGACGACCGGTGGATTGGTCGAAACATAGACCTTGGCCGGTCGGCAGCGCACCAGGCTGATAAAGGTCCAGGCCATGAAATGCAGCGCATCCAGGCTGCGCTTGATCAGCCCCGTGGAGGAATCCGAGCGAGAGCGGCAATCCATGAGCCTGACGCCCTCGCCGCGCCCCGCCTCATCGAGCTGCCGGCGCAGCCGCCCATCCTGCGACTGGGTGATCACGGTAACGCGATGCTCGATGGCGCAGGCTTCGGCCAGCTGGAGCAGTGCCTCGCCGATCACCTGGCTTTGCGGCCAGAAGCCACGGTTAACGATCGCCAGCTCCGTCTTCTTCTTGCGCATTACCAGTCGTACCTGTTGAAGTCATCCATGTTCCGCCAGCGGTTAGCCAGCTTGGCGGTGCCGGTGATCAGCCGCACCACCCGCTCGGAGGTGTTACGCACCTGGTAGGCCTCGGGCACTTCCCGCTCGGTACCGGAGAACACCTCCCGCGACGCCGTGGCGATGCGCACGCCATCCAGCAGCCCCTCCTTGCCGAGGCCGGTGAGAGCAATGGCACCGGTATCCAGCGCTTCCGGGCGCTCGATGGAGCGGCGCAGCGTCACCGCCGGGAAACCGAGAATGGAGGCCTCCTCGCTGATGGTGCCGCTGTCCGAGATGGCGCAGTAGCTGTGCATCTGCAGGTGGTTATAGTCCAGGAACCCGAACGGCTTCAGGAAGCGAATGCCCGCTTCCTGTTCGCCCTCTCCTGCCAGCTCCAGCTTCTCCAGACGGTTACGCGTGCGCGGGTGGGTCGAGACCACCACCGGATAGCCGTAGTGCTGGTGCAGGGCCTGCAGCGCCTCCACCACTTCGCGCAGATTGTCGCGGCTGTCGACGTTTTCCTCGCGGTGGACGCTGACGATGAAGTACTTGCCGGCCTCGAGGCCCAGGGTCTCCAGGATGGTGCACGCCTGGATCTGAGGCAGCATGTGCTCCAGCACCTCGCGCATGGGCGAGCCGGTAAGGTAGATGAAGCGATGCGAGAGCCCTTCGCTGATCAGGTGGCGCCGGGCGTGCTCGGTGTAGACCAGGTTGAAGTCGGCCAGGTGGTCGACCAGCTTGCGGTTGATCTCCTCCGGCACGTTGGCGTCGAAGCTGCGGTTCCCCGCCTCCATATGGTAGGTGGGGATCTTCATGCGCTTGGCCATCAGCGTGGCGATGGCGCTGTTGGTATCGCCCAGCACCAGCACGGCGTCGGGCTTCTCCTCCAGCAGCACCTGCTCCGTCTTGATCAGGATCTCGCCCAGGCTGCGCCCAAGGGATGAGGTATCCACGTTGAGGAAGTGGTCCGGCCGGCGTACGCCCAGCTCCTCGAAGAAGACGTCATTGAGTTCATAGTCGTAGTTCTGGCCGGTGTGGACGATCTTGTGATCAACCACCTGATCCAGCGCTGCCATCACCCGTGAGAGGCGAATGATCTCCGGGCGAGTGCCCAGAATGGTCATGACTTTCATCAACTGGCTCGCTCAGTCGGAGGCTTCAGGGTTCAGCACCGGCTCGAAATAGGTGTCCGGCTTCTCGGGGTCGAAGATCTCGTGGCTCCAGAACAGGGTCAGCAGCTCTTCGTCACCGGTGTTGGTGATGCTGTGGGTGTGCAGCGTCGGCATATCCACGTAGGCCGGCGCATCGCCGCTGACGTGAAACTCCTCGACGTGGTCATCCAGCAGGCGTCGGATGCGGATCACTGCCTGCCCCTTCACCACCAGGAAACGCTCGACCTTGTTGAAGTGGTAGTGGTTGCCGCGGGTGATGCCGGGCTTGGTGGTAGAGAGAAACGCCTGGCCGCCATTGCGGTTCTTGACCCCCTCGAACAGCGCACCGCGCTCGTCGCTATGGAGGGTCAGCGCCTTGGGGTAGTAGCGGGGATAGAGGAACGAGCGCAGGGTATTGAACAGTTGCAGGTCGAAGGAATCGCGCAGATCGGGGATCACGTCCGAGGTGTAGCTGCGATGCATCTCGACCAGCTTGCCGGCGGCGCTGGCCACGCTCATGGTGCGCCCCTCCAGCCTCAGCTCGCCGCTCTGGCCCCGCTCGAAGGCTTCTACCATGGCCCGGGCGATACCCTGGGCATGCAGCAACTCCAGCTGGCCGGTGCCGTTGATGGCCAGCTCCTCACCCACGGCCAGCTGATGGCAGAAGGTGTGGAGCGCGGAGTTATAGTGGGGCTTGCCGCCCTCGCCGAATACATGGGGCAGCACCAACTCGGTATAACGCGCACCGCTTCCCTCGGCCCACTGCGAGAAAACGCGATGCGCCGCCTGCTTGCCACGGCCGTAGGGCACGTCCCGGTCGCGCTGGATGCTGTTGGCAAAGAAAAGGTGCGGGGTAGCCGAAGACTGTCGCAAGCCCTCGACCAGCCGCTCGGCCAGCTCGCGGTTGCCTTGCTCGACCCGCTCCTCGCTGTCGCGGTTGATGCCGGCACAGTGGATCACCCAGTCGGCCCCCTTCAGGGCGGCCGTAAGCGTTGCATCGCCCTGGAAGGCATGACGATCCAGCAGCACCAGCCCCTCACGATAGTAGGGCTGGGCACGTAGGTAGAGGTGAACATGCCGGCCGAGCAGTCCATTGGCTCCGGTGATAACGATCTTCATGGAATCTCCCTGAAGGGTTGGCGGGCAGAGTGGTGGGCTGAATCAGCTCTCGAGCGCGTCGCAAACTTCCGGCAGGGTCAGCAGCAGTTCCTTCAGCTCCTGTTTGTTGAGCTGGTAGGTATTGTGAGAATGGTAGTCCTCGACCGCCGCCTCCTCCACATCTCCCTCGGTGAAGTACTTGCCGTAGTTGAGGTCCCGGTCATCGAAGCTGACGCGGTAGTAGTCGCCCATGTCCTCGGAGCGACGTAGCTCCTCGCGGCTGGCCAGAGTCTCGTAGAGTTTCTCACCATGGCGCATGCCGATGACGCGCAGCTCGTTATCGGCGCCGAACATCTCCAGCAGAGTCTCGGCCAGCAGCTTGACGGTGCAGGCCGGCGCCTTCTTGATGAAGATGTCGCCCTGGCGAGCATTCTCGAAGGCGAAGTTGACCAGCTCGATGGCATCCGGCAGCGAGAGCATGAAGCGCGTCATGCTGGCCTCGGTGATGGTCAGCGGCTTGCCATCCTTGATCTGCTTGATGAAGAGCGGAATCACCGAGCCCCGGGAGCACATCACGTTTCCATAGCGCACGCAGGAAACGATGGTCTCCCCCTCTCCCAGCTGCCGACTCGCCGCCTGGGCCGTCTTCTCCATCAGCGCCTTGGTCATGCCCATGGCGTTGACCGGCATCACCGCCTTGTCGGTACTCAGGCAGACCACGCTCTTGACCCCCGCCTCCTCCGCCGAGTCGATCACGTTCTGGCTGCCCAGGATATTGGTCTTCACCGCCTCCAGCGGGAAGAATTCGCAGGACGGCACCTGCTTGAGTGCAGCGGCGTGGAAGACCAGATCGACACCGCGCATCACCTTGTCGACTGACTGACGGTCACGAACGTCACCGATATAGAATTTCAGCTCAGGTCGGCCATAGGCAATACGCATCTCCTCCTGCTTCGCCTCGTCACGACTGAGGATGCGTATCTCCTTGCAGCCGCGCTCAAGCAGGTAGTTGGCCATGGTCTTGCCGAAGGAACCGGTGCCGCCGGTGATTAATACTGTAGAGTTCATATAAACCTTAATTATTCACTTTTCTTCCAGGCCATCCAGCATTTCATGAAACACCTTGGCTTGATATTCAGGAGTATATTCAGAAAAAATCAATTCCCTGCAGGTTTTTTCAGTGACAAGCCCATCATCAATGTATTTCAAGCATCTTTTTACTGCAGCAACTAGCGAGTTTACGTCATCACGCGAAAATAATGCTCCAGTAATACCCTCACGCACTGACTCACTCTCAGGCATTTGGTGCATCATGTCATTATGGGTTACTACTGGTGTCCCAAAAATCAAACTCTGCATGGCAGTCAGGCCAACGTTACCTGGTGAAACACAGATATCACTTTGCATATAAAGTGCAGCCAAGATATCATGATCATAGCATGGACCATAGAACCTTACTTTATCAGAAATATTCAGTTTCAAGCTAAGGGACTCTAGGTTACTCCTGTAATCTCCACCTCCCACGAAGAGGGCACCTAAGCTCATTTCTCCAGAAGAATTGATTGACTTTACACAATCAAGAATCAGCTCGATCTTCTTTGACTCAACAATTCTACCAACAAAAATTATAAGACAGTCAACTCCAAGCTCTTCTTTTACGTTTACGCCCGAGAATGAGCTATTAGTTAACGCTCGCTGATAAGATGTTGCCTGATGCTCTACATCAAGAGAATTGTTAATTACATACAATAATTCCTCATCAAAACCTTCAGAAACCAACAACGCTTTTGAATGATACCCATATAGCAACATAGCATGAGGAATTCTGTAGAAAATCTTTCTTATGAAAAGCTTTAGCCTAGACTCTTTCCCATAAAGCCCATGAGACCAAAAAACGACCTTTTTCCCCCTGACTCTTGCTAAAAAAGCGGACAACCAAGTAGACAGCCTGTACGCATCACCCCAGAATACAAGGACATCGTACTTATTACTAGCCGCCAGTTTCAACAAACCTGTCTGCCAGAAGCATATACCCCTTACAAACATACTACTTACTGGCTGCCAACACACCCCCCCTTCAGCCAAATTATTCCCAACATACTGAAGCGGAGGAATATCTATCCCACTTTCATCTTGTTTTGCATCTGCATATATATGAAGGGAATATTTTTCGCCTCCAAGCTGTGTCAGCTTCTTAAAGACAGGATACCTATAGTGGGCAAACCTGTCTGGAATCAGTGCAACTTCCTTCATCGCCTAATCTGCCAATTGAGTAAAATGACTTCGACTTAATGTGGTCACAGCCGCTGCAACAAGCATCATCGAGAAAACTGAATTTTTTCCCATTTCAATCATTGGGCTACTTATCATTATCACAGGAGTCAAAATAAGCCATGAGAAAAAAAATACGATCAGCATCCTTTCTTCGCTTTCTTTTATACCCAATCCCTTAACAGAAAGGCAAGCCAAGTAAATGAAAAGGAAAAAATAAAAAAAAGTGCCTGCAACCCCGTATCTATAAAAAAAAGCAGCTAAAAAAGATTCTAGATATATCCCTCTACCCATACCAACCCCAAACATTAAATTATCAATAGACAATTGAAAGGCAAACACAACCTGTTCAATTCGGACACTCATTGAACCAAAGTCGAGCCCATGTTCTAAAATCAAATAGAGCTGATGCATAGAAAAATAATCTATATTATATACAACTGACTTAATCTGTTCATAGTAAAGTACGAAATTTAAAACTAAGAAGGAAAAGAAAGCCAATGCTAAAAGCCTTCCAACACTCCCAGCCTTAAAATAAACAATAAAAAAAGAACCAAGAACTGCAGCCAGATATGATGTTTTCCCCTGTGAGAAAAAGATCATGACTCCCGAAACAAGCACTCCCAAAAACCAAAACATCCTTAACGAGCTTCCAAAAACAAACCTCGCAAGCGAGTACATGAAAAGCATAAAGTAAAAAAACCCAGAAAAATATGTTGTTGCAAAAACAGTTAAAAAAGAAAACCCCTTAATCCTATCTGTATCAAAATAAATCACGTTTACTATACTTCTGAATACAGGAAATAAAAACTCGACCAATAACCACAATGAAAATAAAACTAACGCAGTTGAAAAAAAATAACCAAGAATTAATTCTGGTCTATTCTTTTCAAATAGGGCTCTAAACCCCAGATATGTAAAGCACATAAATAATGGCCTAAGCGAACTGGGAATACTGCCAAGTTCAGCTTCACCACGAATGAACTCCAGAATCAGAGAAACCAGCAAAAAAAGCTGGAGAAACAGAAAAAAAGTTGCAACTGTCGCATCTGATCTATTTAATCTGAATCTTTCAGGATGAACCAAAAAAAAAAGCACGAAAGCGGATAAAACAAGAATGTTAACATGAACCTCCCCCCACTGATCACCTGGAAGAGAGGGAAAAAACAATATTCCAAGCAAAAAAAGAACAGTAGGTGAGGATTTTTTATTGCTGTTTAAATGAGAAGCATGCTGGCTGTATAATGGCATTGCATAACCTTCGACAAAGAATGCTTTATATGCTTGGGTGGGGCGACAGTTGTCAAGGAATTCTTCGCCTCTCAGGACTGTTCTGGTCAAGTCGTAGCGGACACTTTTATTATTAACCCGGCAATAAAATAGCTATGATGCGGCGTATCGGATTGACGGGGCTTTGAAGTATTTCGCGACTCGCCTCGGGAGCTTCTGAAGCTTCCGCAGGTGAGACATCGCCTTTCTCTTCAGCTGGTCTCTGCTGCGCGCCGGAGTACCGCTATGCACGCCGGCTTTGAGGTCGCAGTTCAGATACTCATCGGGGTTCAACTCCGGCGAGTAGGGTGGAAGGTAGAACACTTCAATTGATCCTACCCAGCATTGGTGGACACCAATCTAAGCGATCATTCGGGCCTCAAAGGCCTCCGGGCTGATCATCCCGATGGCACTGTGCCGGCGCTGCCGTTTGTAGTCCAACTCAATGTACTCGAACACCTGCTGCCGCATGGCTTCCCGGGTCGCGAATCGCTCGCCGTGAATGGCTTCGACCTTGAGACTGTGAAAGAAGCTTTCAGCGCAGGCATTGTCGTAGCAGTTGCCCTTGGCGCTCATGCTGCACCGGAGATCGTGCCGGGTCAGCAACGACTGGTATAGGGACGAACAATACTGGCTACCACGGTCGCTATGCACGATGACACCCTTGGGCATCTTGCGGCTCCACAGCGCCATCTGCAGGGCGTCGCCAACCAGGTCAGCCATCATGCGCTCGCTCATCGCCCAGCCGATCACCTTGCGTGAATACAGGTCAATCAGCACCGCCAGGTAGAGCCAGCCCTCACCGGTCGCCAGGTAAGTGATGTCGCCGACCCATTTGCGGTTCGGTGCCATAGCGCTGAAGTCCTGCTCCAGCAGATTCGGTGCGACTGGCAGGCTATGCCGTGAGTTCGTCGTGGCCTTGAACTTGCGAACGGCTTTCGCCCGCAGGTTCTGCCGACGGAGGCTGGTAGCCACGGTATTGCGGCAGATGGCCACGCCGGCATCGTTCAGGCCATGGGGTAGCCTGGGGGCGCCTGAGCGCCCCTTGCCCTGCTCGAAGGCGTGAACCACGCGCTGATCGGAGAGCGCTTGCCGGCGGCGGCGAGGAGACGGTTCACCTCCCCGCTGTCGCCAGGCGTAGTAGCCGCTGCGGGCGACACCGAGAAACGCACACATCCGTTGAATGCTGAAGGCCTGACGATGCCGCTCAATGAAGGCGTACTTCACTTCACGCTTTTCGCGAAGTACACCGCGGTACGCTCAACTGATCATCGCAACACTGCCACCTTGTAGGGGATGACATGGCAAGACGAGGACGGCCAGGAGGACTCTCCGCAAGCCAGAAGCAGTTACTCTGGGAGCAGTGGCAAGCAGGACAATCCTTAAGTGAGATCAGTCGGTTACTTTGTCAGCATCCTGGGTCCGTGCATCGGGTGCTGTCCAACCATGGTGGTATCGCGCCGAAGTCTCGTTCACGATCCAGACGGCACTTGACCCTCACTGAGCGGGAGACGATCTCTCGTGGTATCGCCGCTGGTCTGTCCTTTCGGCGAATCGCCCAGCAGCTTGGGCGCTCTGTTTCCACGGTGAGCCGGGAAGTCGTTCGCCATGGAGGACGCGGCCAGATCCTCAGGCTGGTAAGTGATGCTCTCACCCACCAGTGTGGCGCAACAACGCCGGAGTAGGGTGGGGAGGACTCCATCCCATTGGTTACCCATGATCTACCTGATTAGCAGTCCAGTGGGCCGCCTGTTCGATCAGGCCAAATCCACATGGAGTGACGAAGAACCGGAAAACGGCAAAAATACTGCTTAACAATAGGGAGCCCATGGGGGGGATTGTGTCAGGTGAATACTTTCTCTGTAAATTCTATGAGTTCAGATCTCAGATAGAAAATCACACATTAAAAGTAAGCTTATCCGCATACTTAGCCACAACGAGTCGAGTGTAACCAGGAAGTAAAATTGGATCATCCAAAGCCAAATAATTCCTCAAGAAAGTACGATCCGCGTCTTGAGAAACGCCTGCTTTTACATATTTTTTGTTAGCGGGAATTCTAAGTTCATCCGAAATAAAGTCAACAATATCCGATACCGAAATGATTTCATTCGGCATACAATTTACAACTATTTTTTTTGCGCCAAGCTCTATCATCTGATTTGTTATCCTTGCCACATCATCAATATCAATTAACGAACGGGCTGCATTTTCTTGAACTAAAATTGGCGACCCGCACCTAATCCTCCGAACAAATTCAGGGAACAAAGTCGCATTATTAACCAGCCCAACAACTTGCGGCAGCCTAATAATCAGATATTTTTCTGGGAACAGCAACTTAACAAGTTGCTCCATTTTGTACTTGTGTTCGAAATACTCATTGGCACGCTCAGGCGCCATGATACTGCTAAAGTAGACAAAACTAGAAAACGTCTGCGCACCCGCACAAACACTCAGCAGCAGTTCTCGTTCTCGGTTAAATTCAGAAACCCGAGTTTCTTTCGAGTCGGAAACTCCAGAGCAAAAATATAGCGCCCCGGGCAAAGACAGACTCCGAAAACTACGACCGAGAAGACCATTTCCAATGACACTATTCATTAAAAATCAACCGCCAAGACTCAACCAACGAGTTCCTAGAAAATTTGCGCTTCATCAGCTCTACATTATTGAGCTTCTGCTTTTCGTCTAGGACTCTCAATCCTTCATAAATAGTGTCACTGCTGAAAACTGTAACCCCTAGTTCTTTAAAAAACTTATACGGGGTCTCAGTGGGCCTCAGGTAAACCGTTTTCCCCATAGAAAGAAGACCAATAATATTTCCCATCGCCTGTTGACGACGATGATTAAAAATAGCAATGTCAATCGACGCCATATAACAATTATATTCCTCAAATGACATAAATCTAGTCAAAGGAAGAAATTTCTCCCCAAACATACTAATTCCTTTGGAAATTATTGCTTGAGCATATTCTTCGTTACCATAGGAGAGTGGGCAGTAAACATTAAATTTGGCACCCTCCCCAAGCTGGTCAAGCATATCGAAAACCTCAGCATGCCTGTTTTCTGGATCTGCTGAGTTACCAACTTGAATATCAATAGATTTTTTTACAGAAGTTGATTGAAAATCAAAGTTTCTTGAAACATGACTATCATACATCAAACTTGAAATATATTTCGCTTTTGTTGAGTACCATTTTTTTACAAGCTCATAGTCACCCGGAACCGTTGTTATGACGGCATGCAAACGCCTAATCAAAATTTTTCGGAACACCTCTTTTATTCGCCAAGACAGGGTACGAGCACCATTTCTTCGAACATACAGGTCGCCTCCCCACAACACCCAATAGCATTTTTTATGTAGCCAAGGCATGCAAACCAATAGCACAACGATACGTATATTAAAAAGGCCGTGGAGTATTATCTTTTCAGCGGAATACAGCTCTTTAACCAATTTAAAATAACCAGGCACTATATCTTTAATCGTTCTTCCGCAAAGGGTTACATTTTCGGCTAACTCTACTGGGTATTTGTCTACCGAACCCGTTAACCAGTATCGATGCTCATCTTCACTGAATTCATTTTTTACAAGCTCGATGAATGGAGGAATAAATTTATCAAGCCCAGCTACATGTAGTATCAAAGTGTGACCTATCAAATCTTGCCAATTGCCAAAGCGTTCAAGTACTCGCCATAACTATTCTTTCTGAGATCATTGGCCTGTTCTTTGAGTTTTTCTTTGCTTAACCAACCTTGATTATAAGAAATCTCTTCCAGACAAGCAATCTTATATCCTTGCCGCTTTTCAATGGTTTCTACAAACTGTGCAGCTTCCAACAGGCTCTCATGTGTACCTGTGTCTAGCCAGGCAAAGCCCCGCCCGAGCAATTCTACGTTCAGATTCCCTTTTTCAAGGTAGGCACGGTTTACGCAGGTGATTTCCAGTTCGCCCCGGTGGCTGGGTGTTACCTGTTTGGCAATGTCTACCACACTGTTGTCGTAGAAGTAGAGGCCGGTGACCGCGTAGTGGGATTTTGGATGCTCAGGCTTCTCTTCGATAGAGATGGCGCGTTTATTTTCGTCAAACTCTACTACACCAAAGCGCTCGGGATCTTTTACCTGGTAACCGAATACGGTGGCCCCTTCTGTTTTCTGGGCAGCTTGTTTTAGCTTGGGGGTAAAGCCTTGGCCGTAGAAAATGTTGTCGCCCAGTACGAGGCACACGCTGTCGTCACCAATAAATTCCTCGCCAATAATGAAAGCTTGTGCGAGGCCATCCGGGGTTGGCTGTATTTCGTAACTGAGGTTAACGCCAAACTGTTCGCCAGTACCCAAGGCGCGTTTGAAGCTGACCTGATCTTCCGGTGTGGTGATGATGAGAACATCCCGGATGCCCGCCAACATGAGTACAGAGAGCGGGTAGTAGATCATGGGTTTGTCGTACACTGGCAGGAGTTGTTTGGAAGTGCCGAGTGTTATTGGATACAGGCGAGTGCCGGAGCCGCCGGCCAAGATGATGCCTTTCATTTTAACTCCTTAAAGATATCTGATACTGGGAGTTCTGGCCTTAAATGGGGTCTGGCCCTAGCCTAACCTGTTAGTCCTAAGCGTTCTCTTTGGTAGCTGCCGTCTTGTACTCGTTGGCACCAGTCGAGGTTGTTGAGGTACCACTGGACAGTTTTACGGATGCCCGTTTCGAAGGTTTCTTCGGGCATCCAACCGAGCTCTTGCTGGATTTTTCTGGCGTCTATCGCGTAGCGCCTATCGTGGCCCGGTCGATCTTTCACGGTGGTGATCAGGTCACGATAGCTGGTTAGTTGTGGGCGTAGTTCCTGGAGGATGTCGCAAATGGTGTGTACTACATCGATGTTCTGTTTTTCATTATGACCGCCGATGTTATAAGTTTCGCCGGGTTTTCCTTCAGTGAGCACTTTGTAGAGGCCGCGGGCGTGGTCCTCCACGTAGAGCCAATCCCGGACTTGGTCGCCTTTACCGTATACCGGGAGTGGCTTTCCTTCCAAGGCATTCAAGATCATTAACGGGATGAGCTTCTCCGGAAATTGGTAGGGGCCATAGTTATTGCTGCAGTTAGTTACCAGAGTTGGCAGACCGTAGGTGCGTAGCCAGGAACGGACAAGATGGTCTGAGCTGGCTTTGCTGGCGCTGTAGGGGCTGCTTGGTGTGTATGCGGTTTGTTCGGTGAAAAGATGCTCTTCAGCATCAGCTGTTTCACTCGGGTGCGGGAGGTCACCGTAAACTTCATCTGTACTTATGTGATGAAGGCGGAAGCTCGATTTTTTATCTCCTTCCAGTACCTGCCAGTACTGGCGAGTGGCTTCCAGCAAGGTGTAGGTGCCGACGATGTTGGTATTGATAAAGTCTGCCGGTACGTCAATGGACCGGTCTACATGACTTTCGGCGGCTAAGTGCATTATGGCGTCTGGTTGGTGCTGGGCCAGCACGCGGTCTACTTCGGCTCGGTTGCAGATGTCTACCTGTTCAAAGGTGTAGCGTACGCTGTTACTCACTTCCGCCAAGTTTTCGAGGTTCCCAGCGTAGGTGAGTTTGTCGAGGTTAACCACTTCGTCCTTGGTGTTATTGATGATGTGGCGGATAACTGCGGACCCTATGAAGCCGGCGCCGCCTGTAACTAATAATTTATATCCCATAAATTCCTACAAAGATTTTTATTACACGGAGATACAGGCCAAGGCGATAGCAGAGAGTCATAGCAACACAATACCTAACGGGTCACGTGCTCTCTTAGTGATTAATACCATACAGCCCAACAAGAAAATTCAAAAACAATCTTTAACTGCTTTCAAAATTCGACGAAGACTCGTAAAGGTTATAATCTCCACGACACAAAGCGCAAACATGCCAACAGAAATACGGTATGCAAATAATTGACGAATAGCAATCAATCGACGGCCATTCCTAGCATTCCTACGTACTGATCCAACAGCATGGCGCTCTAAGTATTTTTTAAGATAAGAAAAGCTATGCTTATCAAGATACTCTTTTCCCGGCACTTCTAACTCAAGAATGCAAGGGCTAGGCTCTACTCTTGACTCTAATTTTGAAGCAGTGTTATTGTCTGCATCAATTAAATAAAAAGAATTGACCGAAGCAGTATACGCAACAGGTTTACACATGGCGATCCTAGACCAAACATATTGATCCTCACCATATGCCTGTCCTACAGGAAACCAAATATCAAAATCGTAAAAGACACTTTTAGGAACACAAACTGAAGATGTCCAAATAAAACTTCCAAATTCAAACAGTGACTTAAAATAGTTTTTAACTAGGAAGTTTCCGTGCATGTAATTAATAGGGAGTTTAAAGTCCTTGATTACACAGCCCGACTTATCGACAACGCTGTAAGCACTCCCGTACAAGCCACAACCAGGGCTTGACTCAATCAAATGACTCATCTCTAAAAGATAATCAGCATCCCAAAAATCATCGGCATCCAAAAATGCTATATATTCAAAATTGGCTTCACATATCCCACGATTTCTTGCGGTTGAAACCCCGGCATTTTCTTGGTGAAACAACTTAACTCGGGCATCATCGAATGAATTTACAATCGGAGCTCCGTTATCTGTCGAACCATCATCGACAACAATTATCTCAAACTCTGAATAAGTCTGACTCAGCACTGAATCTAGAGTTTTAGCAATATGTGCCTCTTTATTATACAAGGGAATGACAACAGAAAACATTAAGACTCCAGGTTATCTCTTAAAAAAGAGATGGATTTAATTTTTTCACGATCCAAGACACTGTTAACTCTTGGCCAGTCAACGTCTGTATTAAAAACTTCCACTGTAGACTTGGCATTAATATCTAAAACAAGCCTATCTTCTAACCCGAACATTTTTAATAATGAAGTAAACCTAGACATACCCCGCTGCTCATTTCCCAATACGATGAATGGCTTGTTGTACAGGATTGAGAAAACGGTACCATGGAAGGAGTCTGTGATTACAAACTCTGCATCCTGAAAGCCTTTCAACCATTGCGAGGGGCATGGGTATTTAAATAAATCTAGGTTGGCGTCTGTTACTTTCTCTTGCTGCAGCCGGAGCTCTGGCATCACCTCGAAGGTTTCTAGTTGTAGCCTGCTGGCAGCCTGCCGTATGAATTCTTCCTTCTCAGCATTCTTGTCCAGCACATAGACTTTCAGGTTACCGCTGGAATCCGGTACTTTCTGATCGGCTGTAATTCGGTCATAGGCGCTGGTTGGCAGCAGCATCGTTGGGTCTAGCACGTGTATCGCATCAGCCCGGCCCAGATGGTTCTGCACCAGGTCAACGCCATCGTCCTCACGCACGCTGATCGCATCAAACAGCTTGAGCAGGTTTTTACATTCAAGGGTGTCCGCGTCGTTAAACTCCCACTCAGCCGTTCCAAACGATGCAGCGTAGGCAATTCTTTTTATACCCTTAGATTCTTTGGCAAAATCCAGAAAGTAGTTGCTAATACAAGGCGAATATCGCGGCCGCCAACACTGGTCACTGCCGACTACATACGCATCAATATCCTTTGTTAACAGGCGCTTCATACCTCGTTGCGACGTAATCAGGCTGGACAGCTCGGGAATGTACTTCGCTCGAAAACCTATGGTCTTTTCTGAAATCACTGCCTTCTGCCGGTCATTCAGGTATTGATTAGGCCTGACTGGTCGGTTAAGCAAGGAGCTCTTTAGCTTTGACAGCTTTCTTCGAAAGGGATGCACCCCTGCCCCGTGCCTGTTAACGACCAATGGGCTGTGGCCCAAGGACTTCAGGGTTTCTTTCAGTGCGTAGGCTTGTAGTAGGCCGCCGTAGTTGTCGTGCAGGGGCTGGGTTAGGATGGCTATTTTTTTCATCTTGAACACTAAAGTTGGCTAATGATTGAGAGTAAGAGGCCTTGCGAAAGCTCACTTTTGCCAAACGTACTGGAGTAATAATTGGCACTGTACGTGTCACCCGATGTTTCCAGCACCTCTCCCTCAACAGATATAAAACTTCTCATCCCGGCTTATTCATGAGGTCGGTCTGAAAACGAAGATAGCGGATGGTATTCTCTTGAAAATTCAGTGTGTTCCGCCAAGAACCTGAACCAAGAGAGCCATCCGCTATGGGTGAAAGCCTATCCACCTGGACGCCCTCGTGCAACGGCGCTGTGCGTGTCGAGCTGAGCGGCCAGCGCACCACCAGCGACAGCGGCGCTTTGCTGCTGCGTGAAGCCCTCGACAACAGCGGCGTGGTCGAGGCGCTGGAAGACAATCTGGTCGACCTCCGCAACCCGCTACGCATCCGCCACTCGCTGGCCAGCCAGCTGCGTACCCTGGTGCTGCAACGGGCGATGGGCTGGATCGATCTCAGCGATACCGACACGCTGCGCCGTGACCCGCTCTGGCAGTTGGCCTGCAGCGACGCGCGCGGGATGATGCCTCTGGCCCAGGACCGGCCGTCTCAAGCTACGCTGTCGCGGCTGCTGAGCTGCCTCGGACGCAACGACAACATCGATGCCGTGCACGAAGGCCTGCTGCGGCTGGTGGTCTGGCGCCTGACCTCGCTGCAGAACGGCGAGCGTCCCAAGCAGCTGACGCTGGACATCGACGGCCTGCCGATCGAAGTCCACGGCCACCAAGGCGGGTCCACATTTCACGGACTTTACGGTGCCCGCATCTACTCGCCGCTGGTCGCCTCGCTGGCCGAGACCGGCGACATGGTGGGTGGGCTGCTGCGCGAGGGCAACGCCGGCCCAGCCGAGAACGCCGACACCTGGATCCCGCATCTGGTGCGGCGACTCAATGAGAGCACCGGGGCTCAGGTTCGCGTGCGCATCGACGCCGGTTTCACCGACAACGCGACGCTGGCGGCCCTGGAAGAGCGCGACATCGAGTACCTGGGCCGGCTGCGCAGTCACACCGGCCTGCAGAAGCTGGCGGCACCGCACCTGAAGCGGCCACCAGGCCGGCCACCCGAGCAGCCTCGCGAGTGGTGCCACGATCTGGAGTATCAAGCGGGCTCCTGGTCGGCACCGCGTCGCGTCGTGCTGGTGGTGCAGGAACGCCCCGATGATCAGCTGTTGCATGCCTTCTTTCTGGTCACCAACCTCAGCAAGTTCGACTGGCCGCCGGAGAAGGTCCTGGCGCTCTACCGCAAGCGCGGCAGCGCCGAGGCCCACATGGGCGAGGTGAAGTCGGCGCTCGACGTGCACCTCTCGTCGACCGATCGCGGCGCCTCCACCGTTCAGGACGTGATGGCACGCAACGAGGTGAACCTGCTGATCAGCCTGTATGCGTACCAGGTCCTGCATGGCCTGCGCTGCCTGCTGGAGCGGCAGACCCGGCAAGGCTGGAGCCTCAGCCGGATGCGCGAGCAGGTGCTGAAGGTCGCCGCCACGCTGAGGCTGCACGCTCGGCGAATCACCGTTCATCTGGGTGCCGCCGCCGACAAGTGGTGGCCGACGCTGCTGAAGGGACTGCCGAAGCTGACCGCACTGAGCTGACGCTCCTGCGAGACCACCACAGCATCAGAAAGCGAGCGACCGGAGCGGCGGTCGGCGATCACGGCTGCGTGGGCGGCCGCAATGGATTCCAAAGAGATATAAGAAATCGGGAAAAAGGCCTCGTTATGGCATTACTCAACGACCACTCGCGCTGAAGAGGGCGATCCTGATAAGCGATGCCAACAGCCAGCACCTTCAGACCGCTCAATCAGCACCCTCGTGAATGAGGCGGGTTCAAGGAAATTCATGGCCGTGTACGGTCAGCTATTTAATGAATCTGCTAGGAATTTCATGGAGTGTGAACGTAATCCTTCGAGCGTAACGCTAATATCACCGCGTCTGACCAGTTTGAACATGGGCGTTTTCAGCTGAATTGCTAGCGGATCTGCGTCAACATTCAGCATGTTAAACAAGCTATCCAGGCGGGTTTGCCCTCGCTTCTCATTGGGGCAAAAAATCACCTCTTTTCCAAACCGCAGTGCGAGACAGATGCAGTGGAATGAGTCGGTAACCACAACTTCAGAGTTGCGAATCAGCGCTACCCAATCCGATACCTCGCGGTACTCGCGAACGCTGGAATCTTTCAGGTAGATGTTTACCGCTTCACTACCGAGCTCTTCTCCCACCGCCTTCAGATCCTCCTGAAACTCAGGTGAACTATCCAGTTTGTAGTAAACAAGCTTCGCATCGGTCTGGATTGCAGAGTTGTTGACCACTTTTTCAAAAAACGAATCATCAACCAGAAGCAACGGGTCAAGAACATGCTCGGCCCCTACACCGAATACGTCCCTACAGATCTGTACTCCCGACACTTCGCGGCAAGAAATGGCTTTAAACGCCAGGAGCTCTTGCCTTACAGCTTCTGTCAGAACCGCATCGTCTGCCTGTTCCCATGTCGCTGTACCAAAACTAGCGGCGTAGGCTATACGGTCTACGCCCTTTGGGACGTAGCCGAGGAAAAAAGCCAGCGCGTCTTTTGCGTAAGCCGGGCGCTATACCTGATCGCTACCAACAATGGTGGCATCGAACTCCTTCGCGACCGTTGAGAATTGCTGCCGTGATGTGATACGCGGGGTTCTGTTAAGAAAGCTTTGTCTAAACCGCTCAAACGCTTCTTCATTAGCCACTTGATTGGCTTTTGGTGTTTTTCTCAAGCCCAGCTTGCGAAGCAACTGGCCAACTCGCCCCTTTAGCGAGACTTTTGGCTTCGCCATGTAATCCAGGTGCCGGGCGTCGTGGCCGAGCTGGCGGCAGATATGCTCCAACGCTGCGGCCTGGAGCACTGCGCCGTAGTTGTGGGTTGAGTATTGGAAGTTCAGGATTCCGACTTTTTTCATTAGAGATGCCAAACAATAAATTTATTGACCTACGCGGCCGTTTTAAAACTTCACAACCGCTTTAAGCCTGCGCTTTACAAAAGAAAGCACCCTACGAACAAACGAACGCCCCTGGCGAGAATACCGGGAGTAAACCGGCTTCATAGTGCTCAGATAAACAGAGAGTTCTCCCCTCGTTTTCGCCTTCAAAAACGATTCATGCGACAGGGCCCTCAGCTCGGTCCTTAACCGCTGCCGTTTCTTTTCATAACGCGGGCTCAAGGTTTTGGCTGGCCCTGTTCTTTTGGCCGGAACCCAAGCCTTAGCGATTTGTTCGCGGTAAATTCGGTAACCTATCGAAACCTTCCTGTGCCGCAACCCTGCATCCTGAGACTGCACAGCTTTCTCAACACCTAGATCATCCATCTCTAAACGCCCCTCAGTGCGGGCATTCACAATCAACTGACGGATCTGCTGATTTCTGGTGACCACCACGTTAGTGCCATAACTGTCCTGCACATACTCGGGTAACCAGGCATCGCCCAGTACGACATCGGCAGTTTCGGCAAATACGTCATCACAGAAGTCACAGGCCTTGTACTTAAATGCGCCCGCGCCCCAGTCCGCGCCGAAAAGCTGATTGGTCGGCACGACCTTTTCTCCAGAGCTACCCTTGGCATAGGTACTGTAGCGGTTGGCAGGCTGGGAAGCGTCTTTGATTCGGAAGTCTATGCCCTCAAGCTCCTGCGGGGGTATCCCCATTTGCCAGGCCAGGCTTTCTGCATAATGGGCACTTTTAAGGTGGCCACACACCAAGCCTACGCAGTATTGGATGCGCTCAGCGAGAATGGAGTCTTGGGCCTGGAGCAATCTAACGCTCTTGATAAAGCATGGCAAACCAACAACGGCATACCGCCCGGGATTGTTTCTAATAGCCTGAAGTGCCTCAGACAGCTCGATTGGGTAGTATCGGGATTTGCCACCCTGTTGGGTTTCTTCTAGAGTCTCGCTAACCTGATATTTGAACGGAATACTGTTCAGGTCTTGGCCGGCTGACTCGGATTTTACGTGCACGACGTAATCCACCAGCCCCTTTGAAAGAAGCTCATTGAGCACCCAAGTACCCATTCCGCCTGAACTACCACGTTTCCGAAATTCGCCTTCATCAACATGCCCTGCGAACACGCCGTTGTAATAACCTACTTGACTGTTGTGCTCGCAGGTATCCGAGAAAATCTGCCTGGCTATTTCATCTTCATTTTTAGCACCCGATCCGAACGGGCAGAGTTTTTCATAGTCAATATGCGTTGAAGCAAAGACGTTGGCATCTTTCAGGCTGGATTGATACTGCCCATAGTCGTCCATAACGATTTTGAACGGGCTGTCCTCTGGCACCGCACAGGCACCACAGCCTACACAATAGCCGTTAGCGATAACAGTATCATTAAGTGCTTGGTGGCTTTTGTTGATAGTCACTTTGTGGCTAGTTTCCTGGCAGTTATAAGTTTGAGCAGACCTAGGGTCTCTATTAACTCATGTCGGGTAGGCTTTATCACTATACAAAGGGCCATGTAAATCATTGCTGCAACGAAAACAAACACAGCCAAACCTGCTACCGGGCTTTCTATGAGAATGAGCTGGCGAAGAAAATGTAAAGTCGCAATAGTCACTATGGCACAGATTAAAGGCGGCACTAATGTCTTGGCCAACTCAAGGTACGTAACAGGAAGGAACTTGGAAGCATAATAAAGAAAGCCTGGCAAACGAACAAAAACACCCGAAAGAGCATAGGCCGCCACAACCCCAAACGCTCCCCAGAATGAGCCGATTCCGATAGAAACAATCAGTATAGCTAATGTGATTACTTTCCAGCGCAGCAGCGCTCTGGCGTTTCCTATTGCGACAAGGGAAATAGCCAGAAAACTGGCAATCGGCTCTACTAGTGAAAAAACTGCCAACATTCGGAAGATGGGAATGGCATCTTCCCAGCCAGGCCCCAGGAACAGAAGGACGATCCAGTCTGCTAGCACTGCCATGATGAGCGTCACAAACATGGTGCCTAATACTATTTTACCCATGATCGAGGTAATAGTGCTTCGTAACCGTACGGAATCGTTGGCAACCCTAGCCAAGGTTGGTTGTAACACATTCATTACCGGCGGCAGCATCTGACTTGAGGGAATCGACGTGAGCAATTTAGCCCGATTGAAAAGCCCCATCGCTTGTGCACCACCAATGTAACCTATGGCGAATGGGGTTAGGTTTGTCGCCACATATCCGATGAAATTTGCCCCAGTCAAGTTAGCCCCAAATCCTAAAAGGGGCCGCACACCGGAACCACGGCTCAACCTTGAAGGAACCCAGCGGGCGCTCAGCCAACGCATGACTGTTTTAGTTGCGAAGGTCGTAATGGGACTGATCACAAGCGCCCAATACCCAAGACCACCCAAGGCTGCCGCAATACCTGCCACTATTCCTGCAGCCATGGAGACGATGTCGATCAGTGATATGGCTTTGAACCGCATCTGCCGACGCAGCAGGGCATCGTGCTGAACGGAGAGCCCACCAATGAGGAAGGTCAAACTCATTGCCGCCATCACCAATGTCAGGCGTGGCTCTCCATAAATTGTGGCAACAAGGGGCGAAACCACGATGCCGAGCAAGCACATGCCAGCGCCCAAAGCACCATTCACCCAGAACAGATTTGACACTTGGGCATCGGTAATCTGGTCGCGCTGGATGGTTGCCATTGAGAGGCCACCTTCCATGAACTGGAGGGCTAATCCTGTAAACACCGTGACCATAGCAATCAGACCGAAGTCTGACGGTTGCAGCAGTCGAGCCAGGATGGCGATGGAGCCTAGCTGCAGGATCAGCTTGATCCCTTGGGCAGCCAAGGTGATGCCTGCACTTTTTACAGCGCGTTCTTTCATGCCAGTCTTGAGATGATCGGCATTGAAGAGCTGGTCTTTAGGGTTTGGCACTTGTGGGGTTTCGTTGTTAAGTCTACCGAGTGTATGAACCGCTAACCCATACTGGCACTGAGCGGTGGGACTCATAGGGGAAGAACATCATTGTACCTTCCTGGCGAAAACTCATTACGACACCGACGGCATTAATCGTAGGTCGTTCGTAGCTAATTGCTACCTAAGCCTTGCCGTCACCGTATGGCAAGGGAATCAGGCACGGTGAAACCAGTCGATAAAAGCGCCGACGATGGCGTCGTCGTCTGCACCGTCTTGCGGATGCCGGACTCGAAGGTCTCTTCCGGCCGCCAGCCGAGCTCTCGCTCGATCTTGTCGGCATCGATGGCGTAGCGCACATCGTGGCCGGGGCGGTCTGCCACATAGGTGATCAGGTTGGCGTAGGGGGAGTGCTGGGACGGGGCCAGCTCATCCAGCAGCGCACAGATGGTATTCACCACCTCGATGTTCTGCTTCTCGTTATGGCCGCCGATGTTGTAGGTCTCCCCTACCTCCCCTTCCGTCACCACCTTGTAGAGCGCGCGGGCGTGGTCTTCTACATAGAGCCAGTCGCGGATCTGCTCGCCCTTGCCGTAGACCGGCAGCGCCTTGCTTTCCAGGGCGTTGAGGATCATCAGCGGGATCAACTTCTCGGGGAAGTGATAGGGGCCGTAGTTGTTGGAGCAGTTGGTGATCAGCGTCGGCAGGCCATAGGTGCGCTGCCAGGCGCGCACCAGATGATCCGAGCTTGCCTTGCTGGCCGAGTAGGGAGAGCTGGGGGCGTAGGAGGTCTCTTCGGTGAAGAGTCCCTCGGGCCCTTCCAGGTCGCCATAGACCTCGTCGGTGGAGATGTGGTGGAAGCGGAAGGCATCTCGACGCTCGGCATCCAGGCCGTTCCAATAGGCCCGGGCCACTTCCAGCAACGTATAGGTGCCCACGATATTGGTCTGGATGAACTCCGCGGGGCCGACGATGGAGCGGTCCACATGGCTCTCGGCGGCCAGGTGCATCACCGCATCCGGCTGATGCTCGCGGAAGACGCGCTCCACCTCGGCGCGATCGCAGATATCGACCTGCTCGAAGGCGTAGCGGTCGCTGCCTGCCACTTCCGCCAGAGACTCTAGGTTCTGTCTGGAAAGTCGGCACGTAGGCAGCGATCTATGCAGGCCAGGCATACCATTGCTTTGAAGCTGCTGGCCAACTTGTCGTAGCGGGTGCAGACGCGGCGCAGTTCTTTGATCCAGCCGAAACAGCGCTCGATGATGTTTCGCTCTCGATAGCGAGACTTGTCGAAGCCTCGTGGGGCGCCAGGGCGCGGCTTTCGCTTCATCTTGCGCCGGGCGATGATCGGCTTCATGCGGTGCCGGTCGCAGTAGCGGCGAAGCGGGTCGCTATCGTAGCCCTTGTCCGCCACGATGTAGCGACAGCGCTTACGTGGCCTGCCTCTGGTTCCAGGCAGGTGAACGTGTTCCATGGCCGGAATGAAGTGCCGTGTATCCGAATCCTGCCCGGGTGAGAGCGTGAAGGCCAGCGGCCATCCATGCCGATCACAGATCATGTGGATCTTGGTTGTCAGACCGCCACGGCTACGACCCAAGGCATGATCTACGGGTTCTTGGTGTCCCCCTTTTTGCCGCCTCCAGAGGCGGCACGAGTTGCGCGGATCGACGTCGAATCGATCATCCAGGTGTCCAGGTCCATCAAGCCATCCTCTCGCAAGCGGAGCTGGAGACGCGCCAGGATGGCCTCGAAGGTGCCATCGTCGCGCCACTGACGGAAGCGGTCATAGACCGTCTTCCAAGGACCGTAGCGCTCCGGCAGATCGCGCCACTTGGCGCCTGAGCAGAGGATCCAGAAGATGCCGTTCAGCACCTGGCGGTCATCACGGCGGGGGCGCCCCGTCCTTTGTGGCGGCGACACGATGTCCTCGATGAGGGCCCAGCCGTTGTCGGAGATCTCGTAGCGTCCTGCCATGGGTCACCTATGCTGCTGAGGCATAGGTGACATTAGCAAATTAGAATTTTCGGACAAAGCCTAGATTGCCGGCGTAGGTGAGCTTGTCTACATTAACGACGCTGTCCGCAGTATGGCGGATAATATGTCGAATCACGGCCGAGCCGATAAAGCCCGCGCCGCCGGTGATGAGGAGTTTCATGGCTATATATCAGTATCGCTAAGATTAGATAATCAAAATTCTGAATTGAAGAAATAAACGCAGCAATTCGCGGTAAACAGAACGTCATCACAAGAGTGGCTACTGAGTGAAAAATGACCTTTGGCAGCGTTCTGCCGAAACACCTGGTCCCGCCAATTGGCGGGCCGAATCCGCCAATTGGCGGGCTTGGCCGTTTCGCCAAAGGCCCCGCCATTTGGCGGGGTGGACCCGCATCTTGGTGGAAGCGCGCCACCTAACCCATTGATTTTGCAAGAACCTAGCGATAAGCCAAGGCTGCCGATCCCCTCAGGCCTCATGCAGCCTTCTCTATCTGCTTATAAAGTGCATCAGGTGCTAGGTTTTGTCTGAGAAGTCCGCACGCAGGCAGCGGTCTATGCACGCCAGGCATACCATGGCCTTGAAGCTGCTGGCCAACTTATCGTAGCGAGTGCAAACGCGGCGCAGTTCTTTGACCCAGCCGAAGCAGCGCTCGATGATGTTTCTTTCTCGATAGCGAGGTTTGTCAAAGCCCCTCGGGGCACCGGGGCGCGGCTTTCGGTGCATCTTTCGTTTGGCAATGATCGGCTTCATTCGGTGGCGGTCGCAGTAATGGCGAAGCTCGTCGCTGTCATAGCCTTTATCCGCCACGATGAAGTGGCAGCGCTTGAGCGGCCTGCCCATGGGGCCAGGCAGGTGAACATTTTCCATGGTCGGAATGAAGTGCTGCGTATCCGAGTCCTGTCCCGGCGACAACGTGAAGGTCAGCGGCCAACCATGTAGGTCGCACACCATGTGGATCTTGGTCGTCAGGCCTCCTCGGCTGCGCCCCAGGGCATGGTCTACGGGTTCTTGGTGCCCCCCTTTTTACCGCCTCCCGAGGCGGCTCGCGTTGCCCGGATTGAGGTCGAGTCGATCATCCACGTATCAAGATCCATCAAACCATCCTCGCGGAGTCGCAGCTGGAGCCGAGCCAGGATAGCTTCGAAAGTGCCATCGTCGCGCCATTGCCGAAAGCGGTCATAGACCGTCTTCCAGGGGCCATAACGCTCGGGCAGATCGCGCCACTTGGCCCCTGAGCATAGGATCCAGAAGATCCCGTTCAACACCTGGCGGTCATCACGGCGTGGACGCCCCATCGTTTGAGGCGGGGAGACAATATCTTCGATCAGGTCCCAACCGTGGTCGGAGATCTCGTAGCGTCCTGCCATACGTCACCTATGCAGCTGCGACATAGGGAAAATTAGCACATTCGACTTTTCGGACAAAGCCTAGGTCTGCACCGTTAGGCCAACAGACAACCCCAAATTCATCAATGGATACCAAGGAAAAGAAAGCAGGATCTCTCAATGGCTCGAACACTGGTCCGAACAGCCTATCCTTAAGCGAAACAACGCCACTGGAGCCATCTGCAAAGACTACATGCAACCGGTAATCGGGCAGTGCTACTACATAAGTGATTTTGTACATGACTGTCGCATCACTCATGGACCAGTATAACCCCCTGCTCTCGAGCGACACGATGAATCGGCAGTTCTTCGAGGTTCGGTGCCGACAGTATCACATCCACCTTACGGCCCTGCGTGGCGCGCATGATCTTGACGCTGAGCCAGGCCGACAGGCGCGCAGGGTGCTCAACCGCTTCATCGAGCTCCACCATGAGGTCGATATCGCCGCCCTTGGCGGCGTCATCGAGGCGGGAGCCGAAAAGCCGGACGACGGCCCTTTCACCACAGATTTCAGTAACCACTGCCTTGATAGCATTGATGTCATGCTGGGATAGACGCATTTTCCCTCACAGCAGTATGCCCTGCTCCCTGGCGGTCTCGTGGATCTGAAAACGCTTCAACCCCGGAGCCTCCAGTAGAACATCGATCTTCTGCTCCCCGAGTTTCATGATGATTGAACCTTCGAGGCGCGCGCAGTCCCAAGCCGGGTTATCGATGGGCTGGGTGACCGTGACCATCAGATCGATGTCGCCGCCCCTGGCAGCGTCGTCAACACGGGAACCGAAGAGCCGTACCTCAACCTCCTTGCCAAAGATCTCGGCAGCAGCCGTCTTGATGACATCGATTTCGTGCTGATTCAGTCGCATGCTCGTCTGTGCCGTGATGCTGGCCCATGGCGGTTGCCTTCTTGGCGTCTATACTGGTTATTTATTCAGTATCGACTAGCCCGATCAGGTGGGGGCAGCGCCATGACCCATGATATTCACTCCGGAGAGCTCGCCGCGCCCGCTGAGGCGGTGGTGGAGTTCGAACGCCTTCCCCAGGTGGTGAAGCGGCTCTCGGCCCGGGCGCGGCGGCATATCGCCAACAGCGTATCGAAGAACACCATCCGCGGCATGCGGGCCGACCTGCGCGTCTACCAGCGTGCGGGAGGCCTGCTGCCAGCGGATGAGTTCGATATCGCCAACTTCATCGCCGACCAGCGTGCCCTGGGCAAGAAGCCCGCGACCCTGGAGCGCTACCTCAACTCCCTGCACATGTGGCACCGCTACATGAACCTGCCGTCACCGGTGAGGAGCATGCCGGTGCGCGCGGTGATGCGTGGCATTCGCCGCGCCGCCGGTACCCGCCAGAAGGAGGCGCCACCGCTGCTGCTCGAGGACCTGCAGCGGCTGCTGGATCACATCGATCGTTCGACCCTGCGCGGCAAGCGCGATAGCGCCCTCTTTGCCCTCTCCTTCCACGGCGCCTTTCGGCGCAGCGAGGTGGTGGCGCTCTACCTGGAGGATATCCAGTGGGAGTCGCGCGGACTCGTGGTGGGCCTGCGGCGCAGCAAGACCAACCAGGAGGGCGCCGAGGAGACCAAGGCGATCCTTCGCGCGCCGGGAACCTTTGCCTACTGCCCCGTGCGTCTGCTGGAAGCCTGGTTGTCGGCCTCGGGCATCCGGCGCGGGGCGGTGTTTCGCAGCCTAAGCCTGACCGGGAAGCTGGGCGCCGGGCGGATGACCGGCTGCGTGGTGGCACAACGCCTGGCGCATCATCTGGAAGCCGCCGGCATGGCCGATCGCGGCTTCTCGCCGCATAGCTTTCGGGCCGGCTTCATCACCGAGGCGCACCGTCGCGGTAAGGCGGCGGTGGATATCAAGCGCGTCAGCGGCCACCGCTCCCAGAGCACCTTCGAGCGCTATATCCGGCGCAGCGATGCCTTCGAAGACCACGCCGGTGACTTCTATGACGGCGTGGAGGAAGCGCGGGTCTACGCCTGGCGCTGCCGGTAGCTTTTCAGGCTCCCCGAAAACCGTGCCAGGAACACCAGCATCACACCGAGCATGCCACCCAGCACCAGGGAGAGCGCCAGGATCAGTGCACGGCGTGGCTCGCTGGGGCCGGCCGGGGGGAAGGCGTATTCCACCGGTCTACTCCTCTTGAAGGCTATCTCGCACGGCAACCGCGAAATGCGAGAAAAACGCCATCATCACGGCGAGCATGCCTGCCAGGACCAATGCCAGCGCCATCACCAGGCTTCGGCTGGTGCCCGTGGGCGTCAAGCTTCGCACGGCAGTCTGGACCAATTCGCCGGGATGCAACTGTGCCAGCTGGTCCTCGATCTCTGCCACCCGGGTGGCGTAGTTGGCCACGAGTTCTGCCGCCGATGGGCTAGTGGATTCTTGCGCTGTTTCCAGAGCGCGCTGGGCATTTTCCAGCTGGCGCTGCAGGGTCGCCTTGCGGCTTTCCAGTAAGGCTTGTTGATCTTCCGCCGCCCTTTCCAGCACGCGGCTGTGCATCTCTTCGACCAGTGCCGCGTTCTTCTCGCTGGACTCGGTCACGAATCGGACGAGCGATGTGTCTTCCAGCGCACTGACCTGCAACTGGAAGGGAAGACCGGCCAGCCCCTTCTCCTCGAGGATCCGCCGGGTAACGACACCGGCGTAAAGGTTATTGGTCTTGGCAACGATGGCAGCCGGTGATTCCAGATTGCCCTGCTCGTTCGATGACGACGGCGCCTGCTCGGCAACACGGTAGAGCGACACGTAGTCGTAGGTTCTCTCCATCATGAGGGCATAGCCAAGGGCAATCCCAACAATGATCAGGAAGGTCACCGCCATGAGTTTCCATCGCCTGATCAGCATCTTGGCGAGATCGACCAGGGAGATCTCATCGTCGTTACTGGAATATGGGGTGGGCTGTTGAGGAGGCTGGTTCATTGTTGTTCCCGTCGAGTTCCCTTGTTTCGGCACGCTACCGCCGGGGGCGATGCCATTGGCACTCCCCTTCAGTATGGGCTCGGTTGCCCGAGCGGTCAGCCGCATTCTACTGAGATCACACTCCCGTGACCATGACCTAAGCCTGCTGAGCCACACCCCGTTGCCGAGGACTAAGCCTGCTTGTTGGGGGTTTCTGACGCTGGAGGCCTCTTGGGTCAGACCCCGGCCAACCCCCGCCGGAGTCTGACCCGGCGCGATGATGGTTCCTTACCCCCTTGCCCC
The DNA here is from genome assembly GCF_030708455.1 of Halomonas sp. SSL-5. Taxonomy (GTDB): domain Bacteria; phylum Pseudomonadota; class Gammaproteobacteria; order Pseudomonadales; family Halomonadaceae; genus Halomonas. The sequence goes on along the minus strand of NZ_JAUYWF010000007.1, from coordinate 164,139 downwards.
CTTGCTCCTTGACCCCTTGTTACCTTGGTACCTTGACCCTACTTGTAGCTGTACTGGTAGTAGCCATAGCCATATTCGGTGGCCGCCTTGCGCTCCATGGCGTTGAGGATGGCGCCCTTGACGGTAACCCCGGCGTTTTCCAGGCGCCGGGTGGCGATCTGGATCTCCTTGACCGGGTTCTGCTGGAAACGGGCGACCATCAGGGTGGTGCCGCACTGGCGGCCGACGATGGCGGGGTCGGTGACGGCGAGGATCGGCGGAGTGTCGATGATCACCAGATCGTAGCGGTCACTTACCGCGGCCAGGAACTCGCTGAAGCGCTCGTGCATCAGCAGCTCGGAGGGGTTGGGCGGCGATTCACCGCGGGCCACGTAGTGCAGGCCCTCCAGGCTGGATTCGCGGATCGCCTGCTCCAGTTCCAGCTTGCCGGTGAGCATCTCGGAGAGGCCGCCCTTGCTGCGCCCGCCGAAGGCGTTATGGATGTGCCCCTTGCGCATATCGGCATCCACCACCAGCACCCGCTGGCCGGCCTGGGCACACACCGCGGCGAGGTTGGTGGAGACGAAGCTCTTGCCCACGCCAGGGCTGGAGCCGGTGATCACCAGACGGTTGTCGGCCGCTTCGAGCATGGCGAAGTGCAGGCTGGTGCGCAGGCCGCGTAGCGCCTCCACCGAGTTATCCGCCGGGGCACGCTCGGCGAGCACCGCGGTGGCCACCTCATGGGCGTGCTTGTCGTTCTTGTGCTTGACCCGTCGCACCAGCTTCTGCTGCTCATCCGAGAGCGGCACGCTGGCGTAAACGGGCAGCCCGGCCTCCTCGATCTGCTCGGGTGATTCCACGCCACGCCGCAACAGGCCACGCACCAGGACCAGACCCACCGCGAGCATGCCGCCGAGCAGGGTGGCCAGCACCACGATCAGCGACTTCTTGGGCTCGATGGGGCCTGGCTGGGCCACGGCGCCGTCGATGATGCGCACATTGCCCACGGTGCTGGCCCGGGCGATCTGCATCTCCTGGATCTTGTTGAGCAACTGGACGTAGACCTGCTGGTTGACCTCCACGTCGCGACGCATGCGCAGCACCTGCTGCTGGGTCTCGGGCAGGCTGCCGACCCGCTCCTCCAGTCGGTCACGCTGCTGGCGTAACTGGGCCTTCTTCTCCAGCAGGGCCGAGTAGGTGGGGTGGCTGGGCGTGAAGCGCCGCGAGATCTCGGCTTCGGTAAACTCCAGCTCGTTGAGCTGTTTCTCGAGGTCGACGATGCGTTCGAGGATCGACTGGGTCTCGAGTGACAGATCCACGCTATCGCGCTCTGCACGGTAGTCGTTGAGCCGGTTCTCGGCCAGGTTCAGCTCATCACGCACCTTGGGCGCCTGCTCCTCGAGAAATTCCAGGCTTTGTTCGGCCTCGGCGGCCTGGCGCTGCACGTTCTGGGAGAGGTAGACCTGCGTAATGGCGTCGAGCACGCGGCGGGCGCGCTGGGGATCGGTATCGGTCAGGGAGAGGTCGAGCAGGCCGCTGTCGTTGCCCTGCTGGCCCACGCTCAGGCTGGCACGCAGACCGGTGATGGTGGCCAGGGTGGAGCGGCGCTGCAGGGTGAACACGGCGCCCTCCCCCGCCCGGATCTCGGCGAGCCGCAGGCGTACATCCCCCCCCAGGAAGCTGGCGTCCTCGCCCACCTGCCCCTCGCCCAGGGTCTCGTCCTCGAGGCTGAGGCTATAGCGCTGCTCGCCGAGTACCTTCAGCTCGAAGGGTTTCCCCTCGTACTCGGGCGCCACCTGGAACTCGCCGACGTTGATGGCCTCACCGGCCCATACGCTGCTCTCCGCGAAGCTCTCTACAAACCCGGGTCGCTCCATGCCTCGGCGCACCAGGAACTCCCCCACCACCGGGAATCGCTGCGGTGTGATCACCAGGTCCAGGCGCTCCTGCTCCACGGCCTGGCCCAGTACCATGCGCGAACGGATGATCCCCACCTCGGCATCGGCCTTGGGCTCCTCGCCCAGCATCGCCCGCACGTCCTCCAGTGGATTGGCCATGCCGGCCTTGTTCTCCACCTGCACCAACGCATCGGCGCGATACACCGGCGTAGCCAGCAGCGCATACGCCACCCCGCCCAGAGTGAACAGGAAGGTAACGGCGATGATCAGCCACTTGTGGTCGAGGAGCAGGCCGAAGAGGCGGCCGAGGTCTATCTCATCATCCGCGGGTGCGGCGGGCCGGGGAGAGTTCTGAGTGGGGTCGGTCATGGGTGCGCTACGTAGAGGATCAAGGAGTCAAGGGGTCAAGGGGTCAAGGCCTGCTATCTTGAGACTGCAGTGGCTGACCGGTGTACGAGGATGAAGTTTGAAGATTTGAACGCCTGGAAACGGGCTGCGCGGCTCAGTGCCGATATCTATCGGGCCTTCCAAGGCTCTCGAGACTATGGCTTTCGTGACCAGATCACGAGGTCGTCATTGTCGATAGCCAGCAACATCGCCGAAGGCTACGAGCGTGACAGCATGAAGGAGAAGTCGCGTTTCCTCAGTTTTGCAAAGGGCTCCTGCGGCGAGCTTCGAACTCAGATCTACATCGGCATGGATATTGGCTACATCGACAAGGGACAAGGCAAGCAGTGGCTCGAAGAAACCCGTGAGCTATCCCGGATGTTGTATGCGTTGATGCAAAGCGCGAGGAGCCAAGGGAGCAAGGACTAAAGGGCCAAGGGGGCAAGGGGAGCCACACCCTTGCTTCCTTGACTCCTTGATCCTTCGAGCCGCTACAGCCTCTTCGCCCACGCCCCCACCGCAGCCGATAGAAGCTCATGCACATGCTCAAACGCTTCCCTGCTCTTCCTGTACGGATCCGGGATATCCGGTTCGCCGGGGAGCCATTTGCCAAGGGTCATGGTCTTGCCCATGGCTTCGGGGGCGATGTCGCCGATGGCGCGGCGTTGGCCGGGGCTCATGACCAGGACCAGGTCTGCGTCGGCGAGGATCTCGCGGTTGAGTTGGCGGGCGGCGTGGGCGGAGACGTCGAGGCCGTCCGCTTCGGCGAGCTCTCGCGCGGTGGGGTCGACGCCCTGGCCGACCAGGGCGCCGAGGCCGGCGGAGCTGAGCCGCTTGCCGGGCAGGGCCTGGCGCAGCATGGCTTCGGCGACGGGGCTGCGGCAGATGTTGCCGACGCAGACCACCAGGATGCGGTCGAACATCAGAGGTCGTCTCGCAGTTCGTTGGCGTCGTTGGCGGCGCGGGTGACCTGGTAGACAGCCGTTACCGTGGGCAGCAGCTGGTTGATCACGCGGTTCCAGCGGCCCATCCGCGTGGAGGTCACGTAGACGATATCGGTGGGCTGGAGGGTGAACTGCGTTCCCAGCACCATGGCCGCGGCGTTGCGTGCATCGAGCTGGTAGACGGTGGCCAACTTGTCGCTGGTCTCCGGTGCGCGGCGGATGACGAAGATGCCGCTGGCGTTGGCGCTGGCCTCGTTGAAGCTGCCGGACTGGCTGAGGGCGTCGGTGAGGGTCAGGCGGGTGCGGCCCATGGGCAGTGCCTGAGGCTCGCCCACCTCGCCCATCACGTAGACCTGCTGATTGCCGACATCCGGCACGTGGAGAACGTCACCATCCTTGAGCAGCAAGTTGGCGGAGAGATCGCCATCATTGAGCATGCGGTAGAGCGAGATGGTGCGCGTCTCGCCATCGCGGGTGAGCTGCACGCCGTGCCAGTTGGCCTGCTCGTCGAGCCCGCCGGCCTGGCCGACGGCGTCCAGCAGGGTGAGGGGCACGTGGGTAACGGGCTGTGGACCGGGGTCGCGCACCTCACCGGTGACCTGCACCTTCTGGGAGTTGAAGGCCGCCACGCGCACCTCCACCTGAGGCTCGGCGATATAGGTCTGCAGGCGGTTGGCTATGAGGTCGCGCACTTCGGCCACGCTCTTGTCTTCGACCAGCACGCGGCCGATATAGGGGTAGAAGATGGTGCCATCGCGGTGCACGGTGTTACCGGATTCCGCGGCGCTACGCTCGCCGCCGGCGGGAATGGTGAGCTCGGGGTGGTCGTAGACGATGATGCTGAGCACGTCGCCCTTGCCGATGCGGTAGTCGTAGTTGTCGATGGAGGCGCGCTGCTGCTCGCCGAGGCGCTTCAGCTCGTCGCTGCCCTGTGCCAGACCCTGCGCCGGGTTCAGGGCGTTGACCAGCCCGGGTGTGATGGGCTCGATCTCCACCAGATCATCGATGGGGGCGCTCTCGACATTCGAATCGATATGGCTGCCGGGGGCGAAGGCGCAGCCGGACAGGAAGGCGGCAAGCAGCAGGGTGGTCAGCAGGAGTCGCGTCATGGGGGTCTCGGGAACCGTTCGGGCACGCTACCGCCCCGAGGTGTCATGGCACATCCTCGAGGCCGGCGGGGAAATTCTTGGCGGCCAGGCGCCCTCACTGTCAAACGAGCTGGAGCGTCGGCCATGGGAATCAGAGCGACGCATGCTAACGAAACTCGATGACACTAACCACCACCGATGGTGTCGGGATGGAATTTTGTAGGTGATTTCCTACAAAGCGACGGGGCAATCGCTGAAAGCCGCGGCGGGAGGCCCCTATTTCTTCGTAAAATCATTGAGTTGTCATGGTGTCTGCGGTATAGGTGTGCCACGATTTGTTCCATGAAGACAATGAAAAGGATGGGATCATGATTCGACGTCAGATCGCGCTGTGCGCCATCGCCGCCATGCTGGCTTCACCGCTGGCATTGGCTCAGGGTACCGAATCCGGGGCCGCTGCGGGTTCTTCCACCTCCGCCGGTGCGGGAGCCGGGGCTGGTGCAGGCTCTGCTGGCGCAGGTGCCGGGGCTGGTGCTGGTGCAGGCTCTGCCGGTGCAGGTGCCGCGGCTGGGGCGGGTGCCGCCGGCGGCGCTGCGGCCACCGGTGGCCTGGCCGGCCTGGCCGCGGCGACCGGTCTCTCCACCACCGCCCTGGTAGGCGTGGGTGTGGCCGGGGCGGTGGCAGTGGGTGCCGGTGTCAGCGCCGCAACCAGCGGGGGTGATAGCAACGGCACCACGGGAACCACCGGTACCCGCTGACCATGCCTGACGCGACAGAGTCTACACCTTCACGAGACCGCCTGCGGGCGGTCTTGTCGTGTGGCCTGGTATTTTCCCTGGCCGGGCTGGCCGGCTGCGCCAGCGGCAAGGCCACACCGCTCGCCTCTTCCCTGGCGGCCCTGTGGCCCGATACGCAGGCGGCCGAACATCGCGCCGCCGAGCTGCCCTATGCCTCGCTAATCGCGCGGCTTGGCAACGCTCAGGGACTGCTGGTGATGGGCACCCAGGCCGGCGATATCACGCTGTGGCCCTCCGCCCAGGGCGGGACGCTGGAGCTTCACGACGGCGGCCTGCAATCGTTCAGCGGGGGCGACGTCGCGCTTCTCGGCACCGCCTATGCCCCGCAGTCGCCCTGGCACGAGTCCTCCCCCGCGCGCTTCACGCTCACCCGCCACTGGCGGGATGCCGAAGGGTTCGTTCAGCGCGGCGAAGCCGAGGGGGTCATGCGCTGTGAGGCGCCCGGTCCGGTCCGCCTGCCGCTGGGGGAGCGCGTACTCGAGCGCTGCGAGGTGTCGCTCGCCTGGGCGAGCGGGGCCAGCAGCGAGGCCAGCTGGTGGCGCGATCCCGATAGCCGCCGACTGTGGGCGCTGGAAGAGCAGCCATGGCCGGACGCGCTCACCCTGCGCTGGCAGGTGGCGCGGCACTGGTGGTAGCCGCCTTTTTCATTCGCCACTTCTCTCCATTCGATCGCAAGGCCATCCCGTCCCGATGTTGAAACGCTTGCTGGCCACTTCCCTGGCCGTGATTCCCTTGAGTCTGTGTGTGGGTGTGGGTGCCGCTGGTGCCCAGACTGCTGCTGACACCGCTATCGCCGATAAATCGGGCTCCCACGAAGCGGGCTCCCAGTCTGCCACCCTGGCCGAAGCGTGGCTGGCGTGGCAGGAGCGGCGCCAGGCCGAGGGTCAGCCTCCGCTTGACTGGGCCTACAGCTTCGCCCTGCGCCGTGAGGATGCTCCCGAGGTGGCGTTTGCACGGGCGCGACTGGTCAATGAGCTGCACGGCCTGGGCGAGCGGCTGGGTGTCGCCGGCAAGACTCAACAGGCCGAGGCGCTTGCGGCCTGGGCGGAGGCGATCGCGGCGAGCGCTGGCGCCCCACTGCGCACGCCGGAACGACTCGGACTGCCTCGGCTTGCCGCCAACCTGCGCCACAATCCACCGATGAGCGAGATCGCCCAGCTGGGCACCTGCACGCCTCCCGAGTGGGTGGAGACCTGGACGCTCGCCGGCGTCGGGCGCCTGGCCTGGCACCCCGGCATGACTCTGGACGACGCCCTGGCGGCGCTGCCGGACGATGCCGCGGCCGGCGTGGACCATGCACGGCTGATCGACCCCGTCGGCGAGCGCCACCGCCTGGGCATCGCCGCATGGAACCATCAAGGTGCCCCGCTCGCCCCCGGCGCACGGGTGGTGGTCGAGCTGCCGGGCGACGACGGCGCCGAAGGCGCAGTAGTCAGGCTGATCAATGCGCGGCTGGCGGAATGGCTGGCGATGCGGGTGCCGGGGGAGGAGTGCGAGATTCAAGGGGTCAAGGGGTCAAGGGAATGAGTAGCAGGCTTCAAGTGCCAAGGGGGCAAGAAGGTATCAAGGGGTCAAGGGGTGCCTTGCTCCTTGTCCCTTGTTCCTTATGGCTGGTGGCAGCACCAACACTCGCCGCTGATCCGGTGCTTCTGGGGCGTGGCCAGAGCGACTTCGGCGGGATCGGCCTGATGCAGACGCCGAGCGCACGGATGGAGGAGCCGGGGCACTTCGCGGCGAGTTGGAGCCGGACGGCGCCCTATCGGCGTTACGCTATCTTCGTGCAGCCCACCGACTGGCTGGAGGCGGGTTTTCGCTATGTCTCGGTGGAGAACCGCAACTACGCGGTGGCGGACGAACCGCGCAACAACCTCGACAAGGGGATCGATGCCAAGGTTCGGCTGTGGGAAGAGGGACGCTATCGGCCGGCCCTGGCGCTGGGCCTGCGCGATGCCGGGGGCACCACCCTGTTCGGCGCCGAGTATCTGGTGGCGAGCAAACGCTGGTATGGCCTCGATTTCACCCTGGGGATCGGCTGGGGCTATCTGGGCAACGCCAATGATGGCGATTCACCGCTGGGTTGGTTGGATAGCCGCTTCGAGTCACGCCCGGACAATGCCGGCGGCGATCAGGGCGGCGAATTCGCCCTTGATCAGCTGTTCCGCGGCCCCGTTGCACTGTTCGGTGGCGTGGAGTGGCAGACGCCCTGGGCGCCACTGGTGCTGCAAGTGGAGGTGGAGGGCAACGACTACGCCAACGAGCCCCAGGACAATGACCAGCCGCAGGATTCCCGGGTAAACCTGGGGGCACGCTACCGGCTCAGCGACAATCTCGAACTGCGGGCCGGCTGGCAGCGCGGCAATACCGCCATGGCGGGAATCAGCTTTTCCACCAACCTGGCAGGGCTCTCCCAGGCCAAGCAGGATCCGCCGCCGATGCCTCTGGGGGCCGAAGCAGAGGCCGACTGGCCGGCGGTGGCGGCACGCCTGGAAGAGAATGCCGGCATGCGGGTCAGCGAGATCCGCCGAGACGGCGAGGATCTGGTGGTGAACGCCGAGCCCACCGTCTATCGAAACCTGGCGAAGAGCGAGGCGCGGGCCGGACGACTCCTGCACGCCAAGGCCGATGATCAGGTGGAGACCTTCCGCTATCGCTGGCAGAACCGCGGCATGGCGCTGCGCGAGGACGTGCACGACCGGGCAAGCTTCGTCGCCGCCGCTGAATCGGCCGACGAGGAGGGGCACCATCGTTACGGGCTCTACAGTCACGCACGCCTTAAGCCCGTCCGGGGCGAGGCGCTCTACACCGCCGACCCGCAGCGTCTGAGCTGGTCCGTCGGCCCGTCCATCGAGCAGAACTTCGGCGGGCCGGATGGCTATCTCTATCGGCTCTCGGCCTACGCATCGGCAGAATACAGCACCGACGCCAACGGCTGGTTCTCCGGTAGCCTGACCGCCACCCTGGCCGACAACCTCGACGAGTACAGCTATATCGCCGAGTCCGACCTGCCGCGGGTGCGCACCTATATCGGCGACTACCTGGCCGAGGCGGACGTGGGCATCGGCAACCTGCAGTACACCCGCACCACGCAGCTCGGCGATGACTGGTACGCCATGGGCTACGGCGGTCTGCTGGAGATGATGTATGCCGGCGCGGGGGGCGAGGTGCTCTATCGTCCCTTCGATAGCCCCCTGGCGCTGGGCGCCGACCTCAACTGGGTGCGCCAGCGCGAGTTCGACCAGCAGTTCGGCCTGCGTGACTACGACGCCTGGACCGGCCATCTAAGCGCCTACCTGGAGACCGGCGTTGAGGACGTGCTGGCCAAGCTGAGCGTGGGCCGCTACCTCGCCGGCGACGTGGGCGCCACCCTGGATCTCTCGCGGGAGTTCGACAACGGCGTGCGGATGGGCGCCTGGGCCACCTTCACCGATGCCGGCGACGACTTCGGCGAAGGCAGCTTTGACAAGGCGCTCTACCTCTCCATCCCCATGGACGCCTTCTTCGTGCGCTCCAGCCGCGACCGCGCCACCATCGCCTGGCAGCCCCTGACCCGCGACGGCGGCGCCCGCCTCCACCGCCGCTATGAGCTGTATGACCTGACCCAGGAGCGGGATCTGGGGAGGTATTGGGAGGATTACGAGAGCAGTTGGGAGTGAGAGAAAGCCTCTCCCACAGCTCGGTGTTCCCGCGGATCTACCTAGCGCTTGGCTAGAGCAGAATAGTTTGAAAACAGCGTTTCCCTATCGTATAGTGAGGGTGTTACATCTTGGATGATGTAGAACACGAGAAGGAGAGAACACCATGCGCTTATCCCCTGTCATCGCTACCGCCGCCCTGTCACTGTCTCTGGTTGCCGGTCAGGCCATGGCCTACCAGGCAGGCGATGTGTACGTGCGCGGCGAGTTCGAGAAGTCCGACGTCAACGGTGACGAGCTCTCCAAGGAGAACGCCTTCGGCCTGGCCGGTGGCTACCTGTTCCACGACAAGCTTGGGGTGGAGCTCGGCATCGGCGAGGACGTGGAGCATGACTACCAGCTCGAATCCGGTCATAACGGCGACCTCGACCGCATGCCGGCCAACCTATTGCTCCAGTACTACCCGCTGGGCGGCGTGGAAGACGCCCGTGTGCAACCGTTCATCGGCGCTGGCGTGAACTACACCCGCTTCTCCAGCGTGAGCGGCGCCGGCATGGACGTCGACGACAGCTACGGCTTCGCCGGCCAGCTGGGTGTCGATCTGACCATCACCGACAACCTGAGCGCCACCGGCTTCGCCCGCTACACCGAGGTCGACGCCGAGTTCGAGCAGGCCGGCCAGACCGTCGACGACGTGCGCCTCGACCCGGTCTCCGTCGGCGCGGGTGTCACCTACCGCTTTTAAGCGGCATTCACTTCAAGCACTCAGCGCCGGGCCCCTCACGGGGTCCGGCGTTTTGCTGTTACGGAACCCCCCATGACGTTGAATCTTTCTGAACTGCTCACCAAGGTCGAGCGCATCGCCCTGCAGGCCGGCGATGCCATCATGGCCGTCTACGCCCGCGACTTCTCCATCGAGGAGAAGGACGACAAGAGTCCGCTGACCGCGGCGGACATGGCCGCCCACAGGGTGATCATGGCGGGCCTGCGGGCTCTGCCCCAGGGCATCCCGGTGCTCTCCGAGGAAGACATCGGGAGCTTCGCCGGTGCCGATGCCAATGGCCGCTACTGGCTGGTGGACCCGCTGGATGGCACCAAGGAGTTCATCAAGCGCAACGGCGAGTTCACCGTGAATATCGCGCTGATCGAGAACGGCCGCCCGGTGCTCGGCGTGGTGGTGGCCCCGGCGCTGGGGGTGTCGTATCTCGCCGCCCGAGGCGTGGCGGCCTTCAAGGTCGAATGGGCCGATGGAAAGACCGCCGAGCGCACCCCGATCCGCGTGGCCGGCAAGCCTACAGATGGCGCGACCTGGCGCGTGATGGGCAGCCGTTCCCACCCGAGCCCCGATCTCGCCGACTGGCTGGAGACGCTTGGCCGACATGACATGGTGCCCATGGGCAGCTCGCTGAAGCTGTGCCTGGTCGCCGAGGGCAAAGCCGACGTCTACCCGCGCCTCGGCCCCACCTGCCTGTGGGACACCGGCGCCGCCCATGCGGTGGTGGAACAGGCCGGCGGCCGGGTTGAGACCCTGGAGGGCGAAGCGCTCGACTATGCCGCGCCATCAGAGAAGCTCAACCCGTACTTTGTCGTCTGGGGCCACGGCGACTGATCCAAACCCAGAAAGCACCCAGCCCGGCACATGGCCGGGCTGGGTCGACAGGATCACTGATCAGGAATAGTTAGTCGCTGCCGAACACATCCCGCGTATACACCTTCTCCGCCACATCGGCGAGCTCTTCGGCCATGCGGTTGCTCAGGATCACATCGGCCTCGGCCTTGAAGGCCTCGAAGTCGCGCAGCACCCGGGAGCCGTAGAAGCTCTCCTCCTCCAGCACCGGCTCATAGACGATCACCTCGATGCCCTTGGCCTTGAGGCGCTTCATCACCCCCTGCATGGCGCTGGCGCGGAAATTGTCGGAGCCGGTCTTCATGATCAGACGGTAGATGCCCACAACCCTTGGCTTGCGCGCCAGCACCTGTTCGGCAATGAAGTCCTTGCGGGTGCGGTTGGCGTCGACCACCGCCTGGATCATGTTGCTCGGCACATCCTGGTAGTTGGCCAGCAGCTGCTTGGTATCCTTGGGCAGGCAGTAGCCGCCGTAGCCGAAGCTGGGGTTGTTATAGTGCTTGCCGATGCGCGGGTCCAGGCCCACGCCTTCGATGATCTGGCGGGTATCGAGGCCGTGGGTCTCGGCGTAGGTATCCAACTCGTTGAAGTAGGCCACGCGCATGGCGAGATAGGTATTGGCGAACAGCTTGATCGCCTCGGCCTCGGTGCTGTTGGTGAAGAGCACCGGGATATCCTGCTTCTCGGCGCCCTGCTCGAGCAGCTCGGCGAAGGTCTCAGCACGAGCCGAGCGCTCGCCGACGATGATCCGCGAGGGGTGCAGGTTGTCGTAGAGCGCCCTGCCCTCGCGCAGGAACTCCGGCGAGAAGATCAGGTTCTCGGTGCCGAAGCGCCGGCCGGCCTCCACGGTGTAGCCCACCGGTACCGTGGACTTGATCACCATCAGCGCCTGCGGGTTGATCGCCATCACGTCCTGGATCACCGCCTCGACGCTTGAGGTATCGAAGGTGTTGGTCACCGGGTCGTAGTCGGTGGGGGTGGCGATGATGACGAAGTCCGCGTCGCGGTAGGCCTGTTCTCGATCCAGGGTGGCGGTGAAGTCGAGCTCGCGGTGGGCGAGGAAGTCGCTGATCTCGGCATCCTCGATGGGCGAGCGCCCCGCGTTCAGCACCGCGACCTTCTCGGCGACGATATCCAGCGCCACCACCTCATTGTGCTGGGCGAGCAGCATGGCGTTGGAGAGGCCGACGTAGCCGGTACCGGCGATGGCGATCTTCATGGTGAGTCCTTTCGTTGCGTGAGGGTGAGCCAGCAACACATTATACGGGCCCATGACCGCGATGTGAGGCCCCGCCTCTGATCCGGGCCATGCGAAGCAGGCTTTGACCGGCACCAGGCCCCGATCTGCTATAACTGAATGTGCCGAGCCACCAACCACGGTGAATGGATGCACCTGCCCTACCGCCCTGCCCTAGCCGCCGCCCCGCTGTTGGCGCTGATCATTTTCACCCTGCCATCGGCCGTGGGCGCAGAGCCCGTGAGGATCGGCGTCTACCACAACCCGCCCAAGATCCAGCTGAGCGAGAGCGGCGAGCCGAGCGGGATCTTCGGCGATCTCGCCCGGGCGCTGGCCGATGAGAATGGCTGGACCCTCGAGCCGGTGGAGTGTGCCTGGCGCGAGTGCCTGGTGATGCTGGAGGCCGGCGAGCTGGACCTGATGCCTGACGTGGCTTTCACCGAGAGCCGTGCCGAGCGCTTCGCCTTCCACCGGGAGCCGGTGTTGCACAGCTGGTCGCAGCTCTACCATCGCCCGGAGCTAAGCATCGAGGGGGTGCTGGACCTCGAGGGGCTGCGCATCGCGGTGCTGGCGGATTCGATGCAGCAGCGCTCGCTTTCGCGGATGCTGACAAGCTTCGGCGTCGACGCCGAGTTGGTGGCGCTGCCGAGCTTCCAGGAGAGCTTCGCAAGCGTGCAGCAGGGGGCGACGGATGCGGTGGTCAGCAACCATCTCTTCGGCGGCTGGCAGGCGCCGCGCTACGGCCTCACCGCCAGCCCGATCATGTTCGAACCCTCGCGGCTGTTCTTCGCTGCCCCGCCGGGCCGGCCGGCGGCGCGGCTGGAGCGGATCGATGCGCAGCTCTTGCGCTGGAAGCGTCAGCCGGGCTCCCCCTACCACCAGGCGCTGGAGAGCTGGCGAAGCGGCGAGGGCCGGCGCCCGGTGCCGAGGTGGCTGCGCTGGGCGCTGATTGGCTCCATCGGCCTGATGGCGCTGGCGATGCTCGGCAACCTCACGCTGCGCCGCCGCTTGCGCGACCACCTGGCGGCGATCCGTCAGGTGCGCGAGGACAACCGCCGGCTGACCCTCTACGACTCCCTCACCGGCCTGCCCAACCGCCGCCACCTGATGGAGCAGTTGCACCGCCGGCTCGACACGCCACATGCGGCTCATAGCTACACGGCACTGCTGCTGATCGACCTGGATCGCTTCAAGCGGGTGAACGACACCCACAGCCACCGCGAAGGGGACGAGCTGCTCTTCCAGCTCTCCGAGCAGTTCGAGGCGGTGCTGGGGCACACCACGACCTTCCTCGCCCACCTGGGTGCCGACGAGTTCGCCGTGCTGGTGGACGACCTGGGCGAGCGTGCCGATCAGGCCGCCCAGCGGGTCGAGCGGCTGGGTGACCGGCTGCTCTCCGCTGTGGTGGCCGCGCAGACGCCGGAGGTGGCCGACCTCGGCATTACCGGCAGCATCGGCGTCAGCCTGTTCGATGGCGAGGCGCCGACTCCCGACACCGCCCTGCAGCAGGCCGATATGGCGGTGAGTCAGGCCAAGGCGGCCGGCGGCAACCGGCTGCGCTTCTTCGACGACGCGGTGCAGGCCGCGGTCAACCGCCAGGTACGGCTGGAGGCCGACCTGCGGCGTGCCCTGCAGCGCGATGAGCTCAGGCTCTTCTATCAGGTTCAGGTGGATGAGAGCGGCGAAGTCTCGGGACGCGAGGCGCTGCTGCGCTGGGAACACCCGGTGCAGGGGATGATTTCGCCAATGGACTTCATTCCCCTCGCCGAGGAGACCGGCCTGATCGTGCCGATCGGGCGTTGGGTGGTGGCGACCGCCTGCCGCCGGCTGGCCGCGTGGGCAAGCGATCCCGCGCTTGCCGACCAGGCGATCTCGGTCAACGTAAGCCCCGTGCAGTTCAGCGAGGAGGACTTCGTCGCCGAGCTCAGGGAGATCCTCGACGCCACCGGCGCCCCGCCGCGGCGGCTGGTGCTGGAGGTGACCGAGTCGCTGCTGATGCAGAACCCCGAATGCGTCAGCCGGCGCCTGAGCGAACTGCGCGACCTGGGCGTGCGCCTGGCGCTGGACGACTTCGGTACCGGCTACTCGTCGCTCAACTACCTCAAGCGCCTGAGCTTGCACGAGCTGAAGATCGACGCCAGTTTCGTCGCCGGCATCCCCGATGACCCCGCCGACATGGCCATCGTCGACACCACCCTGACGCTTGCCAACCGCCTGGGTCTCGAGGTCACCGCCGAGGGCGTGGAGACCGCCGAGCAGCACCGCTGGCTCCAGGCCCGCGGCTGCCGCCGCTTCCAGGGCTACCTCTTCGGGAGGCCGGAGCCGCTGGCTTAAACCTGACAATCCAGGTGGGAGGCCCGGTCCCCCGGGCAGGTGTGTCCCACAGGTGAAGGTGGCCTACCAGCCTCTGTGGGAGGCCGGGTTTCCCGGCAGGCGTGTCCCACAGGTGAGGGTGGCCCACCAGCCTCTGTGGGAGGCCGGGTTTCCCGGGCGAAGGAGGCCGAAGGCCTCCCCGGTAACGCCAGTAAAATTCAGCAACACCGCCAGGGCGCCTGACGGCGCCTTCGCCCGTCAGAGCCGGCCTCCCACAGAAAACCGGTCAGACCCCTAAGTGCATTGAGGGGTCTGACCCCACTGGGCGGGGCTGGACGCGATCAAGCAGGCTGTGCCAGCGGGTGAGGATGGGGGCGTCGCTGTAGCTGACCTCGGCGAGCAGCTGGCGGAATTCCTGGCGGACGCCGTCGTCGGCGGGGGCAATCAGGGCGAGCCAGGCTTCCAGGGCGCTGATCTGCTGGTGCAGGTTGCCGTCCTCGCGGGCCTGGCTCAGGGCGAGTTCGATCAGGGCGACGAGTTCCTCCCGGGGGTGGCCGAGGCGGTGGCGCACGCGGGCGAGCTGCACGGCGAGCTCCGGCACGAACAGGGTGGTGCGCTCCCGGGCGAGCATCAACGCCTGGTCGAGGTACTCCTCGGCGCGGGCAAATTCACCCAGGGCGATGCAGGCGTCCACCAGCCACAGCGAGGGCCGGGCATGGGGGTCGCGGCCGGTGAGTTCGGTGAGCTCCTCCTGAGTGGCCTCGATCTGGGCCAGGCCGTCGCGGTCGCCGGAGATGGCGCGCTGCCAGCCGAGCACGCCGCGGGCGGCCATCTGCCAGAGGTGCAGGTCGGGGGTGCCGGTGAGCCGGTGGGCACGCTCGGCACGGTCGGCGGCGAGGTGCACGTGGCCCAGCTGGCGATAGAGCGCGGCGGCGTACATCAGCGCCATGGCCAGGCTGCCGGGATGACCGATGGTCTCGGCCAGGCGGATGGCGGATTCGACCTGGGTCTCGGCGCGACGATAGTCGCCGCGCAGACACAGCGCCCAGCCCTGGAAACAGGCCGCCGCCACCTGGGGGTGATCGGAGAACGGTAGCCACTCGATCATCATCGGCGACTCGAGGGGGGCGATCTCGTCGAGGTGGTCGTAGGCGAGCGGGATGCGCCCGGCCCAGTATTCGCAGCTGGCCTGGGCGTACTCGGCCAGGCGCGCGTAGCGGGGGTCCTCGAGCTGGCGGGCCAGGTCGGCCAGGGCGGCGGCCAGGCGGAAGGCGTCGGCGTGGGCGTGGCGCTGGCTGCAGCCCACCCACAGGCCCCACTTGACCAGGAAGGCCTGCTCCAGGTCGACGCTCTCGCCCTCCTCGGCCAGCGCCTTGATCAGTTCGCGGGCGCGCACGAAGCTCTCGTGGGCGGTGGGCGAGCCGTGCCCCTCCAGGGCGAAGGCGGCCTGGCCACGCACGGTGAGCAGGCTGATCTCGCGCTCGGCCTGGCCCGCCACCTGGCGCAGGCTGACCAGCCCCAGGTCGGCCATCTTGAGGGCGGTGCGATTGGCGCTGACCTTGAGCGCCTCGCGGGCGGCCAGCTCGTAGTAGCGCGCGCCGCGGGCATAGTGGCCGCTGCGCCGCAGGTGGGTGGCGAAGTCGCCCGGGTGGCGGCCGATCCACATCGGGAAGCGCTCCTCGATCAGCGCGACCACCTGGCGGTGGATGGCGCTGCGCACGTCCCGCGGGCAGGAGAGGTAGGCGGCCTCCTGCAGCAGCTGGTGGGTGAACTGGAACTCGCGGCCGGCGTCGTCGCCCTCCACGGGTTCGATGATCTCGAGGCGGCGCATCTGCTCGAGAGCCTGGGTCAGGCGGGCCCCGTCCAGCTCGCTGCACTCGGCGAGGAAGTCGTAGCGGAAACGGCGCCCCAGCACGGCGGCCATATGCGCCACCTCGCGGTCGCCGTCGAGCTGGTCGATGCGGCTGGCGAGCAGGCCGAGCAGGCCGTGGGGCAGCTCGTCGAGCTGCACGCTGCGCCCCTCGCGGCGATCCATGTCGACGCGCCGCACGATCTCCTGCAGATAGAGCGGCACGCCGTCGCAGCGCTCGATGATCTGGCCGCGCAGACGCGGGCTGATATGGATACGGTAGCGCCGCGCCAGCTGGGAGAGCAGCCGCGAGGAGTGCATGGCATCGAGCTTGCCCAGGGTGATCTGCTGATCCCAGTGCAGCTTGGCGGGCAGCCCCTCGCGGCCGTGGTGGCTGGCCACCAGCATCAAGGCGCAATTGATCGGCAGGCGCGCCTGGAGGCCGGCCAGTACCTTGACGCTGGGCTCGTCCAGCCACTGCAGATCGTCGATCATCAGCACCAGGGTGCGTTCGGCGGCGATGCGGCCGATCAGGCGCTGCAGCAGGCCGACCACCAGCTCCACCGCCTCGCCGCTCTGGGTGAGTTCGGCGACGGCATGCACCTCGCGGGCGCCCAGCGCCTCCTCCAGCAGCCGGCAGCGCGCCTCGTCGAGCTCGGGAGCGCCGAGCGCCTCACACAGCGCCTGCAGGCTATCCACGTCGCACTCATGGCCGAGGTGCCAGCGCAGCAGCTTGCGTGCCACGCCGTAGGGCTCCTGCACCGAGAGTCGGGTGGTGGGCTGCCAGCAGATGGCGGCCTCGCGACTCTGCTCGAGCTGGCGGAAGCCGACCATCAGCGCCGACTTGCCCATCCCCGAGGGGCCGCGCACCAGCACGCTCTGGCGCAGGCCGATGCCGGCTCGGGCCAGGGCGTCGCGCAGGCTGCGCAGCGCCGTCTCGCGACCTACCAGGCTGGGCGGCAGTGCCTCGCGACCACCTTCATTCGCCCCCAGCACCAACGCCCGCAGGCGCACCCGGCCGTCGCTGGCCACCAGGCGCGAGCTGAGCCGCGGCTGCAGGTCCAGCGCCGGCGGCATGTGCTGGCTGGCGTCCTGGGAGATCACCAGCTCACTGCCCTCGGAGGCGCTCATCAGATCCAGGGAGCCCTGGGTGACCTGGCCCAGGGGGTCGACCATGCGGCGCTCGGGCAGGTAGATCACCCGGCCGCTGTTGAGGCCGGCGGCCAGCTCGATGCGCGGCGGCTCGCCCTCCCCCGTCCAGTGACGAGCGGACTCCTCCGGCAGCATGCGCCGGCAGTGCTCGTAGAGCGCCACCAGCTCGGCCAGCTGGTGCGCCGGGCCGTGGGTGCCGAAGCAGGCCAGGCCCAGGCCACCGGTGGCACCGGACAGCCAGAAGCCACCCAGGTGGTGGCACTGCTCCTCCAGCCAGCGCATCAGCTCGAACTGCAGCATCAGGCAGGCGCGGCTGGCCGGCCGCGAGGAGAGGTCGCCCTTGAGACGCAGGCGGATGGCCATCACCGAGAGCTGGCGCTGCTCGATCTCTTCCTCGCGCAGCGGCGTGCTGTCCGCCGCCAGGGTGCGCGAGAAGCCGACGCTGCCGGCGCCGGCGGCATCGGCCTGGGCGTCGGACCAGTAGCGCGCCAGCTGCAGGAAACCGGGCTCGGGCTGCTGGCCGGAGAGCGCCAGCAACTGCAAGTAGGCATTGTACTGCTCGTGGGCGGCGGCCAGCTGACCCTGCTCGGCCAGCTGGCGCACCAGCCGCTCGTGGAAGGGGCCATAGCCGGAGAAGCGATTGACCAGCGACTCGAGGAGCGTATCGGGCACGCTGTCGAAGCGCTCGAGCACCGCCTCGGAAAAACGGATCACCCGCTGGCGCCAGTCGTTGCGCACCTGCACCAGCCAGCGCTGGAACTCGGGGCAGTTGGCGATCTGCAGCTCCTCCACCAGGTCGCCCTGATAGTGCTCGAGCAGGGTGGCCAGGGTCGGCAGGTCGCGCTCGCCATCGAGCAGCGTCTGGATATCGTGCAGGTCGAGGCTCCAGCGCTCGGGCAGCTGGAAGGCGATGGTCTGGCGCGACACCACCAGCACCTCATCGGCGTGCTCGCCCAGCGACTGGCGCAGGCAGTGCAGGGCGTGACGCAGGTTGGTACGCCCCGACGAGAGGCCCTGGTCGGGCCACAGCAGCTCGGCCAGGGTGGCACGGCTCACCGGCTGATGGTGCAGCAGCAGGTAGACCAGCAGCGCCTTGACCTTGTCGTAGCTGAACTGGGTAAGGGTGTCATCCTCGCCGAGAGAGAGCGAGAAGTGGCCGAAGAGTGTCAGCCGAGCCGAGGTATGGGTCTCGGCGACGTCGGAGGCATCCCGCATCGTGGTATTCCTGCGTCCTGAGCGGCGGGCCGGGATCAGGCCGGCACACCGCTGTGAAAACGAAAGGCCGTGTCCGGCTCTTGTATTAGCGCCGCCTCGCGCTCGACGAAGAAGGCGATTCGGGACTCGACCGGCGTGTCGCTCAGGTGCTGAGCCAGCATCAGGTAGTCCTCGTAGTGGCGTCCCTCCGACTTAACCAGAGTGCGATAGAACTTGGCAAGCTCGGCATCGAGGTGCGGAATCAGCCGCGCGAAGCGTTCACAGCTGCGCGCCTCGATCAGCGCACCGATGATCAGGATATCGGTCAGCCGCTCGGGGTCGGCGGGTCGCACATGGCGGCGCAGCCCCTCGGCGTAGCGCGAGGCGCTGAGGTGGCGATAGGCGATGCCACGCGCCTCCATCAGCTTGACCACCTGCTCGAAGTGCAGCAGCTCCTCGCGGGCCAGCTGGCTCATCTTGGTCAGCAGCAGCGGCTGGTCGACGTAGCGGTAGAGCAGGCTCATGGCGGTGGAGGCCGCCTTCTTCTCGCACTGGGCATGGTCGATCAGCAGCAGCTCGGGGTTCTCCAGTGCCCAGGTCAGCCAGGCATCGGGGGTACGGCAGCCCAAAAACGCCAGCAGCTCGTCGGAGAGCAGCGCCTCGGCATCGGCGGCGCCCGTGTCACACACTGCAGCTGGCTCGGTCAGGGTCTCGGACATGATCGGTTCGCGTCTCACCGGGTGAAGATAACGTTAAAACGTCATGGTAGCGCGAACCGCGCCCTGAGTGGAGGTCATTCGACCTTGGTGGGTAGCCCGGTGGGATACAGCGGGGTCTGACCCCTCAATCCACGGTGGGATACAGCGGGGTCAGACCCCTCAATCCACTTAGGGGTCTGACCCCACAGGAAACTGAGCCCAAGCATCTACACTGAAAGCCATCAGGGCGAGTGACATGAGGGCTGGCATGGCACGCTCAACGCGCATTCTTCTCCCAGAGACCCCGCTACATCTCGTGCAGCGCGGCAACAACCGAGGCACCGTCTTTGAATTTCTCGGTGACGCTCAACGGTATCTGGAGTTTCTCGACGAGGCGAGGAAGCTGTGTCAGGTGGACATCCACGCTTACGCGCTGATGACAAACCATATCCATCTGCTGGTCACGCCACGCGGTGAGCCCGAAGGCGTCAGCCAGATGATGAAGCTTCTCGGGCAGCGCTATGCCCAGAACTTCAACAAGCGCCACCATCGGACAGGCGGACTGTTCGAGGGACGTTACCACTCCTGCCTGATCGGAGAAGAGGCCTACCTCTTCGCCTGCTACCGCTATATCGAGATGAATCCGGTGCGAGCGGGGATGGTGAACGAGCCCGGGGAGTATCGTTGGTCGAGCTATCACGCCAATGCCCTGGGGGTGGAGGATCTCTTGGTCGTGCCCCATGGCGCCTATCTGGCGAGCGGCCAGGACCCCAGCGCTCGCCAACGCCTGTATCGACGACTCTTCAAGGACCCTCTGCCCGACGCCACGCTGGAGGATATCCGCCACCAGACGCGACGTGGCCACGCCTTCGCCAGCGAAACCTTCCGCGCCCGCCTTATTCAGCGACTGGGGTCAGACCCTTAAGTGAACTGAGGGGTCTGACCCCAATGGACCCCAATGGGAGGGTTACTCCCCTGCCCTATACAGCTTCTGGATGCTGGAGAAGTCGATGGCGCCGTTGCCCTGGGCGCTGTGCAGGGCGAACAGGTTGCGGGCCTGTGAGCCCATGGGCACGGTTGCCTTGGAGCCGAGCGCCAGCTCCCAGGCGAGGCCGAGGTCCTTGGCCATCAGGTCGGTGAGGAAGCCGCCCTGGTAGTCGCGGCTAGCGGCAGAGCCTTCCATCACCCCGGGCCAGGGATTGTAGACGTTGAGCGCCCAGTTGCCGCCGCTGCTCTGCTTCATGATCTCGGAGAGCACGGCGGGGTCCATGCCGTTCTTGACGCCCAGTGCCAGGGCCTCGGCGGTGCCGCTCATCAGGATGCCGAGCAGCATGTTGTTGCAGATCTTGGCGACCTGGCCGGCACCGCTGTCGCCGGCGTGGAAGATGTTCTTGCCCATGGCCTCGAGCACCGGCTTGGCCTGGTCGAAACCGTCGGCGGCGCCGCCGACGATAAAGGTCAGGGTGCCGGCCTTGGCGCCGCCCACGCCGCCGGAGACCGGGGCGTCGAGCCAGGTGAGGCCCTTCTCCTTAGCGGCAGCGGCTACCGTGCGGGCGTCCTCCGGCGAGATGGTGGAGGCGTCGATAATCAGAGGCTTGGCTTGCAGCGCCTCGAGCAGACCGGGGGCACCGTCGCGGCCTAGGTAGAGTTCCTTGACGTGGACGCCGGCGGGCAGCATCGAGATGACCACCTCGGCGCCCTTGGCCGCACCCTCGGCGGTGTCGGCGCGCTTGGCGCCCTCGCTCTCGAGTGCCTGCATGGCGCCCTCGACCAGGTCGAAGACGGTGACTTCGTGGCCGGCCTTGACCAGGTTGCTGGCCATGGGGGCGCCCATGTTGCCGAGGCCGATAAAGGCGATTTTCATGGTTGGCTCCTTGTGATTATTCGAGATTTGGGGTCAGACCCCTCAATGGACTTAGGGGTCTGACCCCAAAGGGGGGGGGGGGGGTTACCCCACCCGGTGGCCCCAGCCGAGGTCGCGCAGCGGGTGCGCCTCGCTGGTCCAGGGTGAGACGAACATGGCGTCGATGAAGGTTTCCGGGACGCTGCCGACGTCGCTGTAGGTCCACTGGGGATTCTTGTCCTTGTCGATCAGCAGGGCGCGCACGCCTTCGGTGAAGTCGCCGAGGCGGCCGCACTGCACCGAGAGCACCAGCTCGTCGCGGAAGGCGTCGGCGAGGCTAGAGTGAGCGTGGCGCTCGAGCATGCGCCACACCAGGTGGGCGCTGATCGGGCAGCCGTTAGCGAGGCGCTTGCGATTGGCGGCGAGCCACGTGTCGTCGCTGTCGTCGGCGAGTATCCGCGCCACGGCGGTCTCGGCGTCGACGCTGCCGACCAGCGCCTGGATGGCATCCTGGTGCGGCTGCACCTGCCCCGCCGGGGCCTCGCCACGGTCCTCGAAGCGGTCGAGCACGGCCTGCACGGCGGCGCGGCGCGCCTCGGGGCCGCGGTCGCCGAAGTCGGCTTCGCCCAGGGCCGCGAGCAGATCGGCGCGACGAGCGCGGGGCACGAAGCGGTCGGCCAGGCCCAGATCCAGGGCGTCGCGGGCGTTGAGCTGGGCACCGGTGAGGCCCAGGTAGGCGCCCACCCCGGGCGGCATGCGATTGAGGAACCAGCTGGCCCCGATGTCCGGGTAGAGCCCGATGGTGATCTCGGGCATGGCGATCAGGGTGGTCTCGGTGACGAGGCGATGCGAGGCGCCGGCGGTAAGGCCCAGGCCGCCGCCCATCACGATACCGTCGGCCCACACCATCACCGGCTTGGGATAGGTGTGGATGCGGTAGTCGAGGCGATACTCCACGGTGAAGTAGGTGGCGGGAAGTTCGCTGTCGCGGCCCGAGCCGCGGTTCTCGCCCTCCTCGGTCAGGGCACGATAGAGGGCGACCACATCACCGCCGGCGCAGAAGGCCTTGTCACCGCTGCCCTCGAGCCACACGGCGACGATGTTGCGATCCACCGCCCAGGCGTCGAGCTTGACCTCGAGCTGGCGGGCCATCTCCAGCGACAGGGAGTTGAGCGAGCGTGGCGCATTGAGGGTGGCGACGCCGATGAACCCGCCACAGGCGGTGGGCAACTCCTCGAAGATCACGGGCAGATCCGACATCCTGGTCTCCTTGTTGGTTGGAAGCGAGCTTATTGCAGCGATTCGATCACACCGTCGGCGAGCAGGCGCCGGGCGACGATCAGGCGCATGATCTCGTTGGTGCCCTCGAGAATCTGGTGCACGCGGGTATCGCGCACCAGCCGCTCCAGGGGGTACTCGCGGATATAACCATAGCCGCCGTGGAGTTGCAGGGCCTCGTTGCAGACGTTGAAGCCCATGTCGGTGGCGAAGCGCTTGGCCATGGCGCAGTGGGCGGGGGCCTCGGGGTCGTTGTTGTCCAGGCGCCAGGCCGCCTGGCGCACCATCAGGCGGGCGGCGGTGAGCTCGGTGGCCATGTCGGCGAGCTTGAACTGCAGGGCCTGGAACTGGCTGAGCTCGCGACCGAACTGCTTGCGCTCGGCCAGGTAGTCCCGCGAGAGCGTCAGCGCCTGCTGGGCGGCGCCCAGCGAGCAGCTGGCGATATTGAGGCGGCCGCCATCGAGACCCTTCATGGCGAACTTGAAGCCCTCACCCTCCTCGCCCAGGCGGTTGGTGACCGGGACGCGCACGCCATCGAAGCTGACCAGGCGGGTCGGCTGGCTCTTCCAGCCCATCTTCTCCTCATTCTTGCCGTACTCGATGCCCGCGGCATCGGCGGGCACCACGATGGCGGAGACGCCGCCGGCGCCGCTGTCGGGGGCGCCGGTGCGCGCCATCACCACCAGCACCTCGGTACTGCCGGCGCCGGAGATGAACATCTTGCTGCCGGAGATGACGTACTCGTCGCCCTCGCGTACCGCCTTGGTGCGCAGGCTGGCGGCATCGGAGCCCGCGCCGGGCTCGGTGAGACAGTAGGAGCCGAGCGCCTCACCGGCTACCATGGCGGGGACCCAGGCCTCGCGCAGGGCGTCGTCGCCCCAGTTGGCGATCATCCAGGCCACCATGTTGTGGATGGTGAGATAGGCGGTGGTAGCGACGCAGCCCTGGGCGAGCTGCTCGAAGATCAGCGAGGCGTCGAGCCGCGAGAGCCCCAGGCCGCCGTGCTCCTCCGGGGTGTAGATGCCCAGGAAGCCCGCCTCCCCCGCGCGGCGGATCACATCCAGGGGGAAGTGGGCGTTGGCGTCCCACTCGGCGGCATGATCGCTGAGCTCGGCCCGGGCAAAGTCGGCGGCGGCCTGGGCCAGCGCCTTCTGGTCGTCGGTCAAGGAGAAGTCCATCAGGAGTTCCTCGTCGCGTGGTTGTAAGACATTGTTGTTAAGAATCGTAGTTAAAAATCGTTACTAAGAATCGTTGCTAAGAATCGCTGTGAAGCATGCGTGCTGACCATGAGGGTAGTTGACGAGCCCCAACCTAGCACTTGCTTGGTTTTTACCCTATCACCCCATGGTCGAACAAGCACTTTACGTTAACGTAAACCTCGGCTAGTGTTGCCTGCAGGCGGGCGAGCAACGCTCCGCTTGCCAATAAAACGGAAGACGCTCATGACGCACTCATCCTCCCCGGCGCCCGACGCCTCTCAGGACGGCCCCCTCCCCCGCCAGACTCGCAGCTACAGCATCGGCGAGCTGGCCAAGATGTTCGAGGTGACCACGCGCACCATCCGCTTCTACGAGCAGGAGGGGCTGCTGGCGCCCGAGCGGCGCGGGCAGACGCGAATCTACAATGAGAAGGATCGCGTGCGCCTGAAGCTGACCCTGCGCGGCAAGCGCCTGGGCTTCTCGCTGGCCGAGATCCGCGAGGTGGTGATGATGTACGACGCCATGCCCGACGGGAATCGGCGTCAGCTGCGGCGTCTTCTCGAGATCCTGGCGGACAAGCGCGGCAACCTGGAGCGCCAGCAGGAGGACATCCGGCTCATGCAGCTCGAGATCGACGATGTCGAGCGCCGCGCCCGGGACGTGCTGGCCAGCCTCGGCGACCAGCCGGACTGAACCGCCCTGCCAGGCTCATGACAGCGGTGTCACAACACCTAACAATTCCAGCAACGAATCTTGCCCAACACTTCCTGGTCAACGGTTTTTGCCAACAATCGCGAGACACGCTCATGACACGCCAATACACCCCCATCAGCTATGTCAGCGGCATCAGCGACACCCCCCTCAAGGGGCAGACCATCGGTGATTGCTTCGATGACACCGTGGCCCGCTTCCCCGACCGCGACGCCCTGATCAGCCGCCACCAGGGCCTGCGCTACACCTGGAAGGAGCTGCAGGCCGCCGTGGACCAGGCCGCCCGCGCCATGCTCGCCCTGGGCGTCAAGAAGAGCGAGCGGGTGGGCATCTGGTCGCCCAACTGCGCCGAATGGACCATCACCCAGTTCGCCACGGCGAAGATCGGCGCCATCCTGGTCAACATCAACCCCAGCTACCGCAGCCATGAGCTGGAGTATGCGCTGAAGCAGTCCGGCGCCGCGACGCTGATCCTGCAGGGGGTGTTCAAGAGCTCCGACTATGTGGCCACCCTGGCCGAGCTGGCGCCCGAGTTGCGCGACGGTGGCCCCGGCACCTTCAAGAGCGCCAAGCTGCCCGAGCTCAAGCGGGTAGTGTGCCTGGACGCCGACCGCGCCCTGACCGGCATGTTCAGCTGGCAGTCGATGCTGGCTCATGCCGACGAGGTCTCCGCCGAGCACCTGGCCGAGGTGCAGGGTACCCTGCAGTTCGACGACCCGATCAATATCCAGTACACCTCCGGCACCACCGGCGCGCCCAAGGGCGCCACCCTTTCCCACCACAACATCCTCAACAACGGCTTCTTCGTGGCGCGCACCATGGCGCTCACCGAGGAGGACCGCATGGTCATCCCGGTGCCGCTCTACCACTGCTTCGGCATGGTGATGGGCAACCTGGGCTGCGTGACCCACGGCGCCACCATGATCTACCCGGGGGACGGTTTCGACCCCGAGCAGACCCTGACCGCGGTCTCCGAGGAGAAGGCCACCACCCTGTATGGCGTGCCCACCATGTTCATCGCCGAACTGGAGCACCCCGAGTTCGAGAACTTCGACCTCTCGCACCTGCGCACCGGCATCATGGCGGGCTCCATCTGCCCCATCGAGGTGATGCGCAAGGTGATCGAGCGCATGAACATGCAGGACGTCACCATCTGCTACGGCATGACCGAGACCAGCCCGGTAAGCTTCCAGACCCAGACCGACGCCCCGCTGGAGAAGCGCGTCACCACGGTCGGCACCATCCACCCCCACCTGGAGGTGAAGCTGGTGAGCCCGGAGACCGGCGCCGTGGTGCCCCGCGGGGAGACCGGCGAACTGTGCACCCGGGGTTACAGCGTGATGCTCGGCTACTGGAACAATCCCGAGGCGACCGACAAGTCCATCGACGAGGCCGGCTGGATGCACACCGGTGACCTGGCGACAATGGATGATGAGGGCTACGTGGCCATCGTCGGGCGCATCAAGGACATGATCATCCGCGGCGGCGAGAACATCTACCCGCGCGAGATCGAGGATTTCCTCTACACCCACCCGGCCATCTCGGACGTGCAGGTGATCGGCGTGCCCGACGAGAAGTACGGCGAGGAGGTGATGGCCTGGGTCAAGCTCGCCGACGGCCAGGAGCTGGACGCAGAGGAGCTGAAGGCGTTCTGCAAGGGCAAGATCGCCCACTACAAGGTCCCCCGCTACGTGAAGTTCGTCGACGAGTTCCCGATGACCGTCACCGGCAAGATCCAGAAGTTCAAGATGCGCGAGGAAGCCACCCACGAGCTCGGCTTGAAGTAAGCGGCCAAGCGGCCAAGCGGCCAAGCGGCCAAGCGGCCAAGCGGAAAGTAGAAAGAGAAACCCCGCAGGCCTTCAGGGCCCGCGGGGTTTTTGATTCTATGGGGCTCCCTGTAGGAGGCCGACAAACTATGGCAGGAAGGCTGGGGGCTGTGCTGGGAGGCTGGGGCCTGTGGTGGGAGGCCGGGGCCCCGGCGGTTCGACGCTTCGACGAATGGAGGCCGAAGGCCTCCCTGGCAATGCCAGAGAGCTGAACAACTCCTCCGGGGCGCCTGACGGCGCCTTCGCCCGGCAAAGCCGGCCTCCCACAAGGTGGCCGGGGCACTTTTCGGCAGCCCCCTTTCGCCGCTAAGCCGGCCTCCCACAAGGTGGCCTGGGCATCCTTCGGCGGCCCCTTCCGCCTCGGAGCCGAGCTCTTCCAGCTTCAAGCTTCCAGGCACGAAGCGGGGCGCCTGACGGCGCCTTCGCCCGGCAAAGCCGGCCTCCCACAAGCGGTTAGCGCTGCTTACATCCCCTTGGGCGCGAAGATCCCCGGGGCGTTGCGCCAGTAGCCCTTGATATCCATGCCGAAGCCGAACACGTAGCGGTCGGCGACTTCCAGGCTGCAGTAGTCGGCCTTGAGGCCGGGCACCGCCTTGCGGTCGTGCTGCTTGTCGACCAGCACCGCGGTGGTGATGCTGGCGGCGCCCGCCTCGCGGCAGTAGGCGAGGATCGCGGCCAGGGTCGCACCCTCGTCGAGGATATCGTCGACGATCACCACGTGGCGCCCGGCCATGGGCACCTCCGGGGAGACGCGCCAGAACAGCTCCCCGCCGCGGGTCTTGCCGCGGTAGCGCGTGGCATGCAGGTAGTCCACCTCCAGCGGGAAACCCAGCCGGGTCAGCAGGTGGCCGGTGGTGATCAGCCCGCCGTTCATCACGCAGTAGAACACCGGCAGCTTGTCACCCAGGTCGCGGGTGATCTCGTCGGCCATGCGATCGAGGGCGAGCTCGACCTGCTCCTGGCTGATCAGGCAATCGGCGCTGGCCATCAGCTCGCGCATGTCGGTCAGGGACTGATGCATCTCGGGATCGAGTCGGGACATCGAAGGGTCTCGTGGTTAGTTTGCTTTGGGGTCTGCCCCCAGGGCTTCGAGGTGGGCATGCAGGCGGCGCCAGCGGGAGAGCGCCGGCAGGCTCTCGAGCTGGGGACGGGCCCGGGCGAAGCGCAACTTCGACAGACGCAGCCCGGGTGGGTGCTCACGACAGGCGTCGAGCACCTCCAGCGCGGCGGCGCGGTCGTTGCACACCAGCAGCATGTCGCAGCCGGCGGTGAGCGCGGCCTGAGCCCGCTCGCCGGGGGAACCCGCCGCGGCGGCGCCGGCCATGCTCAGGTCGTCGGAAAAGATCACCCCCTTGAAGCCGAGGCTCTCTCTGAGCATGCCCAGCCAGGCGGGAGAAAAGCCTGCCGGGCGCGGGTCGAAGGCGGAGTAGACCACGTGGGCCGGCATCACCGCGTCGAGCCTCGGGACCAGGCGCTCGAAGGGCACCAGGTCGTGGGCACGCAGGGCCTCCAGCGGACGGTCGTCCTCCGGCAGCTCCAGATGCGAGTCCGCCGCCACGCTGCCGTGGCCGGGAAAGTGCTTACCTACCGCCACCATGCCGGCCTCGTGCAGGCCGTCGATGAAGGCACCGGCCAGGGCCGCCACGGTCTCGGGGTAGCACGAGAAGCTGCGATCGCCGATCACCGTGGAGGTGCCGCCGTCGACGTCGAGCACCGGGGCGAAGGTGATGTCGATGCCACAGGCGGCCATCTCCATGCCCAGCAGCCAGCCGGTGTCCTGACACAGGCGGCGGGTGACCTCGGGGTCGCTGGCGGCGTCACGGCCCAGCCGACGCATGGCGGGCAGCCGCGTCACGCCCTGACGGATGCGCTGCACGCGCCCGCCCTCCTGGTCGATGCCGATCAACAGGTTGGGGCGCACCCGGCGGATCGCATCGCACAGTTCGCGCACCTGGGTGGCGGATTCGACATTGCGGGCGAACAGGATCACCCCGCCGACCTCGGGGCGCCGCAGTAGCTCCGGCTCATCGGCCGTCAGCCGGGTTCCCTCGAGATCGAGCATCACCGGGCCCAGCGGCTGGGGATGCGAGTGTGGACTGGTTACCGTCATGATCAGGCCTCCTGAGCGGTGGCCGGCGCCGGGGCCGGCAAGGGCGCCTGCATGGCGGCCACCACCACCGGGCGCAGGCGGCGCACCAGATCGCGCACCGTGACGTGCTCGTCGTAGTCCTTCTCGGCGATATCGCGCAGGGCATCGAGCCCCGAGAGGGTGAAGATCACGCTGCCCAGCATGAAGTGCAGGCGCCAGAAACGCTCGGCGTCGGGCAGTTCCGGCGTGGCCTGGCGAATCAGCTCGGTGAAGCGGGTGAAGACGCTGCCGTAATCCTGCTGGATATAGCGGCGCAGGTGGCCCTGGGCCTGGCTGTAGGCGAGCCCCAGCAGGCGCATGAAGACCTTGAGGCTATTGCGCTCCGCCGGCACCTCCAGCACGCTACGCGCCATGGTCTCGAGCAGCTCCTCGAGGGGGATGGCCTGGCCCCGATAGCGACGTTCGAGGTCATCCAGGGCACCATGAAAGCGCTCGGTGAAGGGGTCGAGATAGCGCGCGAAGACCGCCTGGATCAGCGACTTCTTGGAGCCGAAGTGATAGTTCACCGCCGCCAGGTTGACCTTGGCCTTGCTGGTGATGGTGCGCAGCGACGTCTCGGCGAAACCACGCTCGGCGAACAGCACCTCGGCGGTATCGAGGATCCTGGTGACGGTATCGTTCTGTGCCATGGATGGAGCGCCTGGTTATAAACAATTGTTTCAAACGTGGCGCAATTCTACGCCAGACGCACGTTTCGGCTCAACGCCAAGCCCACGGGGTGTTTGAAACAGGGCGAAATATTACTGTACGGAACAACATGCTGTATGCTTGATCAATACGGTTATGCCATCCGCACAGGAGGTCCCATGGCACGCCCCCTCACTCAGCGCCAGCAGAACGTCTACGACTTCATCGTCAAGACCATGCAGGAGCTCGGCTATCCCCCCACCCGCGCGGAGATCGCCCGCGCCCTGGGCTTCCGCTCCCCCAACGCCGCCGAAGAGCACCTGCGCGCCCTGGAGCGCAAGGGCGCCATCCGCATGATCGCCGGCACCTCGCGGGGGATTCGCCTGCCCGCCCAGGAGGCGGAAGCCGAGCCGAGCGGCGACGAGGCCCCCTCCCAGGGCCTGCCGATCATCGGCGAGGTCGCCGCCGGTAGCCCGATCCTGGCGGCCGAGCATATCGACCGCTACTGCCCACTGCCCCCCGAGTACTTCACGCCTCGAGCGGATTACCTGCTGCGGGTGCGCGGCCTCTCCATGAAGGATGTGGGTATCCTGGAGGGCGACCTTCTCGCCGTGCACCGTACCGACCGGGTGCGCAACGGCCAGATCGTGGTGGCACGCCTGGAGGAGGAGGTCACGGTCAAGCGCTTCGAACGCCACGGTCACCATGTCACCCTGCGCGCCGAGAATCACGACTTCGCGCCCATCGAGCTGGACCTGCGCCACGATCCGCTGGAGATCGAGGGCGTCGGGGTGGGCGTGATCCGCGGCGGCAATGGCCAAGCCCTCTCCTGAGCGCAAGATCCTCCACGCCGACTGCGACTGCTTCTATGCGGCGGTGGAGATGCGCGACAACCCGGCGCTGCGCGATATTCCGCTGGCGATCGGTGGCAGCGTCGACCGCCGCGGGGTGATCGCCACCTGCAACTACCCGGCGCGGGCCTTCGGCATCCATTCGGCGATGCCCACGGCCCGGGCCCTGCGCCTGTGCCCTCACCTCACCCTGCTGCGCGGCGACTTCGACAAGTACCGCGAGGTCTCCCGCCAGATCCAGGCGATCTTCCATGAGCTGACGCCGCTGGTGGAGCCGCTCTCCCTGGACGAGGCCTTCCTCGATGTCACCGGCATCGAGCGCTTCTCGGGCAGCGCCACCTGGATGGCCCAGTGGATCAAGCAGGAGAGCCTCAAGCGCACCGGCATCACCGTCTCGGTGGGAGCGGCGCCCGCGAAGTTCCTGGCCAAGATCGCCAGCGACTGGGAGAAGCCCGACGGCCTGACGGTGATCACGCCTGAGCGGGTCGACGCCTTCATCAGCGCCCTGCCGGTGAACAAGCTGCATGGCGTGGGCCCGGCCACCGGGGCCCGGCTCGATGCCCTGGGCATCGCTACCTGCGCCGAGCTGCGCGAGCTCCCCCTGGAGCGGCTCATCGAGGAGTTCGGCAAGTTCGGCAAGCGCCTGTTCGAGCTGGCCCGGGGCATCGATGACCGGCCGGTGAGGGTCGAGCGCGAGCGCAAGTCGGTCAGCGTGGAGACCACCTTCGCCCGTGACCTGCCCGACCTGGCCCACTGCCGGGAGGCATTGGTGCCGCTGTGCGAGAAGCTCGAGGAGCGCCTGGCCCGCCACGGCCATCCGCCGCTTTCCGGCATCGTGATCAAGGTGCGCTTCGACGACTTCAGCCTCACCACCCTGGAGAGCCGCGGCCTGGCGCCGGCGGCGGAGAACTACGCCCGTCTGCTGGAACAGGCCTGGGAGCGCGGCCGCCGGCCGGTGCGTCTGCTCGGCGTGGGCACCCGGCTGGTTGAAGCCGACGCCAGGCGCCAGCTCAGCCTGCCAATCTGAGTTAGCAGGGGCGCCTGACGGCGCCAGTCGCGCGGCATAGCCGGAGCGCCGAACCGCGCCCTCCCACAAGGCGGCGCCTGTCGCTCCTGTGGGAGGCCGGGTCCTCCCGGTGGTTCGACATCTCGACGAATGGAGGCCGCAGGCCTCCCGGTAATGCCTCTAACATGGGAAACACCGCCAGGGCGCCTGACGGCGCCATTCGCGCGGCATAGCCGCCCTCCCACAAATAGCCGCCCTCCCACAAGGCGCCCCCACCTTCCACGCCAAACACTGTGTAGCCCAACCCACACGCCGCCGACCAAAGTGCAAGGCCCGCCAGCATGGGCCTCGCTTAACATTGTCGACAGTCTCGCGTAGAATCGCGGCCACCTGAGACGGGAGTTCCACCGCCTGTTTTCACGCGCCAGAGGCTGGTTCCGGCGAGGTCATGCCGGGTCGCGACACTCTGGCCCCACACGCAATGAGGGCCCTAACGTGCTTGAAGCCTATCGCCAACATGTCGAGGAGCGTGCCGCCGAAGGCGTGCCGCCTAAGCCGCTGAACGCAGAGCAGGTCGCCGCCCTGGTCGAGCTGCTGAAGAACCCGCCGGCCGGTGAGGAGGAGTTCATCCTCGACCTGCTGACCAATCGCGTACCCCCGGGCGTCGACGAGGCCGCCTACGTCAAGGCCGGCTTCCTGACCGCCATCGCCAAGGGCGAGGCCGAGTCCCCGCTGATCGACAAGGTCCACGCGGTGAAGCTGCTGGGCACCATGCAGGGCGGCTACAATATCGTCTCCCTGGTCGAGCTGCTCGACGACGCCGAGCTGGCCAAGGAAGTGGGCGAGCAGCTCAAGCACACCCTGCTGATGTTCGATGCCTTCCACGACGTGGAAGAGCGTGCCAAGGCCGGCAACGCCGTGGCCAAGGACGTCATCCAGTCCTGGGCCGACGCCGAGTGGTATCTCTCCAAGCCGGCCCTGGAAGAGAAGATCACTCTCAGCGTCTTCAAGGTGCCCGGCGAGACCAACACCGACGACCTCTCCCCCGCCCCGGATGCCTGGTCGCGCCCCGATATCCCGGTGCACGCCAACGCCATGCTCAAGAACGAGCGTGATGGCATCGAGCCCGAGGTGCCCGGCACCACCGGCCCGCTCAAGCAGATCGAAGAGGTGAAGGCCAAGGGCTTCCCGGTCGCCTATGTAGGCGACGTGGTCGGCACCGGCTCCTCGCGCAAGTCCGCCACCAACTCGGTGCTGTGGTTCTTCGGCGACGATATCCCCAACGTGCCCAACAAGCGCGCCGGCGGCTTCTGCTTCGGCGGCAAGATCGCCCCGATCTTCTTCAACACCATGGAAGATTCCGGCGCCCTGCCCGTCGAGATGGACGTCTCCAGGCTCGAGATGGGCGACGTCATCGACGTCTACCCGTACGAGGGCAAGGTGTGCAAGCACGGCACCGACGAGGTGCTGACCACCTTCGAGCTCAAGACCCAGCTGATCCTCGATGAGGTGCGTGCCGGCGGCCGTATCCCGCTGATCATCGGTCGCGGCCTGACCACCAAGGCGCGCGAGTCCCTGGGCCTGGCGCCCTCCGACGTGTTCCGCCTGCCCGAGCAGCCCAAGGACACCGGCAAGGGCTTCACCCTGGCCCAGAAGATGGTCGGCAAGGCCTGCGGCCTGGACGGCGTGCGTCCGGGCATGTACTGCGAGCCGAAGATGGCCACCGTGGGCTCCCAGGACACCACCGGCCCGATGACCCGCGACGAGCTCAAGGACCTCGCCTGCCTGGGCTTCCAGGCCGACCTGGTGATGCAGTCCTTCTGCCACACCGCCGCCTACCCGAAGCCGGTGGACGTGGACACCCACCACACCCTGCCCGACTTCATCATGAACCGCGGCGGCGTCTCGCTGCGTCCGGGCGATGGCATCATCCACAGCTGGCTGAACCGCATGCTGCTGCCCGACACCGTGGGCACCGGCGGCGATTCCCACACCCGCTTCCCGCTGGGCATCTCCTTCCCGGCCGGTTCGGGCCTGGTGGCCTTCGCCGCCGCCACCGGCGTGATGCCGCTGGACATGCCGGAGTCCGTGCTGGTGCGCTTCAAGGGCAAGCGTCAGCCCGGCGTCACCCTGCGCGACCTGGTCCATGCCATCCCCTACTACGGTATCAAGAACGGCCTGCTGACCGTCGAGAAGTCCGGCAAGAAGAACGCCTTCTCCGGTCGCGTACTGGAGATCGAGGGCCTCGAGGACCTCACCGTCGAGCAGGCCTTCGAGCTCTCCGACGCCTCCGCCGAGCGCTCCGCCGCGGGCTGCACCATCACCCTGTCCGAGGACAGCGTGAGCGAGTACCTGAAGTCCAACATCACCCTGCTCAAGTGGATGATCGCCAACGGCTACGGCGACCGCCGGACCATCGAGCGCCGCATCCAGGGCATGGAGGAGTGGCTGGCCGACCCGAGCCTGATGCGCGCCGACAAGGACGCCGAGTACGCCGAGGTCATCGAGATCGACCTCGAGGAGCTCAAGGAACCGGTACTCTGCGCGCCGAACGACCCGGACGACGCCCGCCTGCTCTCCGAGGTGGCCGGCGAGAAGATCGACGAGGTCTTCATCGGCTCGTGCATGACCAACATCGGCCACTTCCGTGCCGCCGGCAAGCTGCTCGAAAAAATTCCGGCCGGCAGCCTGAAGACCCGCCTGTGGCTGGCCCCGCCCACCAAGATGGACCAGCACCAGCTGACCGAAGAGGGCTACTACGGCATCTACGGTCGCGCCGGGGCGCGCATGGAGATGCCGGGCTGCTCGCTGTGCATGGGCAACCAGGCCCGCGTGGCCGCCAAGTCCACCGTGGTCTCCACCTCCACGCGTAACTTCCCGAACCGCCTGGGCGACGGTGCCAACGTCTACCTCGCCTCCGCGGAACTGGCGGCCGTGGCCGCCGTGGAGGGTCGCCTGCCCACCGTCGACGAGTATCGCCGCTACATGGGCGAGTTCGACGCCATGGCCGGCGAGATCTATCGCTACATGAACTTCCACGAGATCGAGGAGTATCAGAACGCCGCTTCCAACGTGATTCCGATCGCCCAGGAAGCCTGATACGCGGTATTCTGATACCCTCAGGTTCGACGCCGATGCTCGCAACATCGTAGGCTGCCGTCCGCGGTGGCCCGGGGTACTCCCCGAAGTCGATGAACGAAGCGCCCCGCAAGGGGCGCTTTTTTTATACACGGCCTGTACGAAACGCTGCTAGCGGGTAGGATAGAGGGATCAAAGTCACCAGAAACGGGAGCCCACCATGGACCAGGACACCTTCCAGCACAGCATCCGCAAGTTGCTCAAGAATGTCGGCGTGACCACCCAGCAGGAGATCGAGAAGGCGGTGGCAGAGGGCCTCGAGGCAGGCCACCTGCAGGGCGACGAGCGCCTACCGGCGCGGGTCACCGTGGAGGTGGATGGCCTCAGCCTGGCGCTGACCTTCGACGGGGACATTACCCTTGAGTGAGGACGTGATCCGCGTCGAGGCGCTCGACAAGACATTCGCCGGCGGCTTCGAGGCGCTACGTGATATCGACCTCGAGATCCGCCGTGGTGAGATCTTCGCCCTACTCGGCCCCAACGGCGCCGGCAAGACCACCCTGATCAGCGTGATCTGCGGGCTGGTCAACCCCAGCCGCGGGCGGGTGCTGGTCGACGGCTTCGACAACGTGCACCAGTTCCGCGAGGCCCGGGCGCGCATCGGCCTGGTGCCCCAGGAGCTGACCAACGACGCCTTCATCAAGGTGTGGGATTCGGTGAGCTTCAGCCGCGGACTGTTCGGCAAGCCCAAGGACCCGGCCCATATCGAGAAGGTGCTGCGCTCGCTGTCGCTGTGGGAGAAGCGCCACAACCGCATGATCACCCTCTCCGGGGGCATGAAGCGCCGGGTGCTGATCGCCAAGGCGCTGGCCCACGAGCCGGAGATCCTGTTCCTCGACGAGCCCACCGCGGGTGTCGACGTGGCCCTGCGACGCGACATGTGGGAGGTAGTGCGCCAGCTGCGCGACAGCGGGGTCACCATCATCCTCACCACCCACTACATCGAGGAGGCCGAGGAGATGGCCGACCGCATCGGGGTGATCCGCGCCGGTGAACTGGTGCTGGTGGAGGACAAGCGGGCGCTGATGCAGAAGCTCGGCCGCAAGGAGCTGACGATCCACCTGCGTGACCCGCTGGAGGCCATGCCGGAACGCCTCTCGAGCCATGGGCTGAGGCTTAGCGATGAGGGCCACGCCCTGGTCTACACCTATGATGCCGAGGCGGGGGAGGATGACGGTACCGGTATCGCCGAGCTGCTCGCCGATCTCGAGGCCGCGGGCATCGCCGTCAAGGATCTGCACACGCGCCAGAGCTCCCTGGAGGAGATCTTTGTGAATCTGGTCAAGGAGACAGCGTGAAATTCGAATCCGTGAAGACGCTCTACCTTGCCGAGATGGCACGCAGCTTGCGCACGGTGCTGCAGAGCATCGTCTCGCCGGTTCTCTCCACCTCGCTCTACTTCGTGGTGTTCGGTGCCGCCATCGGGTCGCGGATCAGCGAGGTCGATGGGGTCAGCTACGGCGCCTTCATCGTGCCCGGGCTGATCATGCTGATGCTGCTCACCCAGAGCGTTTCCAACGCCTCCTTCGGGATCTTCTTCCCGCGCTTCTCGGGGACCATCTACGAGGTGCTCTCGGCGCCCATCTCCTACTGGGAGGTGGTGGTCGGCTACGTGGGGGCGGCGGCCAGCAAGTCGCTGATCCTGGGAGTGATCGCGCTTATCACCGCGCGGCTGTTCGTGCCCTACTCCATCGAGCATCCGCTGATGATGGTGCTGTTCCTGCTGCTGACCGCGGTGACCTTCAGCCTGCTGGGCTTCATCATCGGCATCTGGGCCGAAGGCTTCGAGCGCCTGCAGCTGGTGCCGCTGCTGGTGATCACGCCGCTGACCTTCCTCGGTGGCACCTTCTACTCCATCGACATGCTGCCGCCCTTCTGGCAGGCGGTGACCCTGGCCAACCCGGTGGTCTACCTGGTGAGCGGCTTCCGCTGGAGTTTCTATGGCATCAGCGACGTCAGCCCGCTGGTCAGCCTGGCCATGATCCTGCTGTTCCTGGGGGCGGCGATCGCCCTGGTGGCCTGGATCTTCCGCACCGGCTATCGCCTGAAGCCGTAATCGCCTTCCCTACACGGGCCCATCCTCTGTGAATGAGGGGGGGGGCCGCCAGCGCTTCCGGGTGGAGTAGCCACCGGGGGGGGGCCGTGGACGCCGACCGCCGACAACCTAGCGCGCGGCCTGCTCACGCACGGCGTCGAGATCCCACGCCTCGAGAAGTTCGACGGCAGGGTCGCTGGCTTCCAGCCCCTGACCGTCGATCTGCATCAGGATGCGCCCATCCATCAGGAAGGAGACCTCGGCACTGCCGCGCTCCGGCTGCCACTTGAGCAGCGCCGAGTCGCGCCCGATGCGGATACGCTCCATGTTCGGCTGGGCGGCGATCATCGCCGGGTTGTTGAACATCGCCGACATCGCCTGGATCATGGGGTTGTCGATCATCAGCTTGGCGGTGAGACGTCCCTCTCCCCCTTCCTGCTGGTACTCACGCTCCAACATGCTGCCACCCCCGCCGAACATCGCCGCCGCGCCACCCCCGCCGCTGGAGGCGACCTCGGCAGCACTCCAACCTTCGGGAGGCTCCGGAAAGGTCTCGCCGATACGCGCCGACATCAGCTTGCGAATATCACCGATGGCGAACTCCAGCTCGGTGATCGCCGCGCCGTACTCCTGCTCCTGATAGAGCTCCAGGCCCAGCTCGATCTGCTCCGTGACCTCATCCGACTGCCCCAGGGCAGTGGAGGAAGCCCCCAGGGCCGCGACCAGAATGCCGGCGGTCATGAACGTCAAGCCTGCTTTCATCATCGTTATTCTCCTTGTGTCTGTGGCAGCCCGTTGCCCAGGCGCCCAGATACGACGCGTCCGCCGGGTATCGGCAGGATAAGGGCAGGTTAGCCGCTATTCGGTGACTCGCCCCCCTTCGTTTGCAGGGGGACACGGCCGGCGCTTCGACTAGGCTGAGGGCAGGCCCCGGGAAAGGAGGAACGCTGTGAAGGCAACACGGATCGCCCTGCTGCTCTGGGGAGTGCTGCTGACCGCACTACCACTCGCCGCTGCCCCACTGCCACCGCCCTCGGGGGAGGTCAT
Organism: Halomonas sp. SSL-5; assembly: GCF_030708455.1. Lineage (GTDB taxonomy): Bacteria > Pseudomonadota > Gammaproteobacteria > Pseudomonadales > Halomonadaceae > Halomonas. Next base: position 127,634 of record NZ_JAUYWF010000007.1, on the reverse strand, counting down.
CCTGACGGTGGGCGGCGAGATCGGCCTGACCAACGTGGATGATGAGGCGCACCTGGATGCAGACATGCTGGCGGCCCTGCCCCGTGAACGCCTGATGACCCACACCAGCGTCACCGATGGCCCCCAGACCTTCGAAGGCTTTCTGGCCCGGGACCTGCTGGATGCCCTGCATGCCGAGGGCGAGAGGGTGACCGCCCTGGCCCTCAACGACTACCTGGCCGAGATTCCCGCCGAGGACTTCGAGCGCTATGACGTCCTGCTGGCCGACACCATGAACGGCGAACGCCTGACCCGGCGTGACAAGGGGCCCCTGTGGATCGTCTATCCCCGCGATGACCACACCGAGCTGCAGGACATCCGCTACGACTATCGCTGGGTCTGGCAGCTACACCGCCTCGAGATCGAATGATGGGCAGGCTGCGTGCCATCCCGGCCTATGCCGTACCCAGCCTGGTGATCGTGGCCCTGACCGCCTTCCTGGCCTTCGCCCTGGTGCGTCTCTTCCAGGTCGAGCAGGCCATGCGCGTCAACGTGGACGAGAACATGCTGTGGGTCGTCACCCAGGCGCAGGTGGCCAGCCACCGCCTCGATCAGGCGGTCAACCGCCGGGCAGTCGGCGACAGCGACGTGGATCCCGAGCTACGCCTGGACATCCTCTCCAGCCGCCTGGCGCTGATGGATGAGGGGCCGCAGCGCCGTTACCTGGCCGCCGAGGGGGTGGAGCCGCGTCTCGACGAGGCACTGACCCGGATGCAGTCCCTGCGCGAGGCCGTCATGGCCGCCCAGGGCGAGGCGCGGTTCGCGCCCGAGCGGCTCACGCCCGATCTGGATGCGCTGATGGCCAGCCTCAACCGCATCGCCAACCGGGTGATGATGGCCGAGTGGGAGAGTACCGGGGCACGCCTGGACACCTACCGCAGCAGCCTCGAGAAGGTCATCGCCGCCATCGTCGGGATCGGCCTGAGCGGTGTGATACTGGTCATGCTGCTGGTCATTGCCCTGCACCAGCGGCGCGCCGCCCAGCGCGCCCTGACGGCGCATCGCGACCAACTGGAGGAGGAAGTGGAGCGTCACATCCACCGCTACCGACAGGCCGCCGAGGCCCTGGCCCAGGCGCTCGATCGCGAACGCAGCGTCAGCGAGTTCTACCGCAGTTTCGCGGCCATGGTGTCGCACCAGTTCCGGACACCGCTGGCGGTGATCGACTCCGGCCTGCAGCGGCTGCAGCGACGTCATCACCAGTTCACCGCCGAGCAGCGCAGCGAGCGCTACACGCGGCTGCGCGAGGCGGTGGCCCAGATGACGCGACTGGTGGAGTCCTCGCTGACCGCGGCGCGCATCGACGGCAAGCAGGTCGAGCCCAACCTGGGCCGTCACTCCCTGAGCCGTATCGTCGACCACCTCTGCCGCCTGCAATCGGAAGCCACCGGTACCCAGCGCCTGGAGACGCAACACGCCACACCGGAACCCTGGGCCTGGTGCGACCGCGCCCTGACCGAGCAGGCACTGGCCAACCTGATCGGCAATGCCCTGAAGTACTCGCCAGAGGGTCAGCCGGTGCGGATCACCACCGCGCGGGATGGCGACCGGGTGACCTGCCGGGTCACGGATTTCGGGCCCGGGGTTCCAGCAGATGAGCAGCCCCAACTGTTCGAACGCTTCTTCCGCGGCAGCAATGCCGCGGGCACCGATGGCACCGGCCTGGGACTGAACATCGCCCGCCACCTGGCCCGCATCCAGCACGGCGACCTGACGCTGGAGTCGACCCCCGGCGAGGGCACCCGCGTCACCCTGCGGCTACCCGCCGCCGATACCCGGGAGACAAGTGATGCCCCGTCATGAGCCCACTCCTCGTCCGCCGCTGATCCTGTGTGCCGAGGACCAGGAGGACCTGCGCGCGGATATCTGCGAAGAGCTGAGGGAGTCCGGCTACGCCGTGCTCGAGGCGGCCGACGGCGACGCCACCCTGCAGCAGCTGGACGCCTGCACCCCGGACCTGATCCTGTGCGACATCAACATGCCCGGCTTGAACGGCTATGCGGTCCTCGATGCCGTGCGCGAACGCCGGCCTCACCTGGCCGATACCCCCTTCGTGTTCCTCACCGCGCTCTCCGACCCCCAGGAAGTGGTGGAAGGCAAGCGCCTGGGCGCCGATGACTACCTGGTCAAGCCCATCGACTATGACCTGCTGCTGGCCACCATTGCCGCCCGTCTGCGCCAGGTGCGGCGCATGCGCGACAAGTCCAACCACGAGCTGAATGAGCTTCGCGAGGCCATGGCGACACTCCACCAGCAAGCCTCGCAGCAGGCCTTCCAGACGGCCACCCGCGCCCTGGACCTGGTCGCCCCCGGCATGGTGCTGCTGGATGGCGAAGGCCGCGTCACCTTCGCCAACCAGCGTGCCCAACAGCTGGCCGGCGAGAGTGACGTGCTGGCGTTGAACGCGACGCTCTCGGCGAGCGGCGCCATGGCCCGACGCCTGCGGGAGTGCCTCGCGGCGGCGACCCAGGCCAGCCGGCGGGGGGAGGAACCGGTCTTCTCCCTGCGCCTTCCCCATCGCCCGGGGGATCATGGCCTGCTGGTGTTGATCTGTGCCCTGGGCCAGTCACCGGAGAGCGGCGGCGAGGAGGCCAGCGTGGTGGCGCTGCTGTCGGCACCGGATCAGCGCCCGCCACTGCCGCGCGGGGTGCTGGCCAGCCTGTTCGGGCTGACCCCCACCGAGACCCGCATCGCCCTGGCGCTGCTGGAGGGGCTGCGCAGCGAGGAGATCGCCGAACAGATGGGCGTCTCTCCCACCACCGTCGCCTTCCACCTGCGCAACCTCTTCCAGAAGACCGACACCCATCGCCAGGCCGACCTGATCGCCCTGCTGATGGCCGGCTCGATGACCGCCTACCTCGAGGGCCGTTGAGGCGGGATCGCCTATCGGCCGCGCACCGCGACAGGTATCATCCGGCTCCTCGTCCATCATCGCGGGAGCCCCCATGCCGATCCTCAACGCCATCGTTCATCGCATCGAGAAGGCCGGCGACGCCCCGGCACGCCTGCTGCCGGCAAGCGAGCCTCTGCCCGCCTCGGACGCCCTGGAAGCCATGCTGGAGAGCCTGACCCGGGCCTACCACGCCAAGAGCAAGGCGTGGGGGCACTTCCAGGACGTCGAGTTCGACACCCAAGGCGATACCGAGGCGGGTGACGCCGGCGCAGGCGGCGGCTCGGCGCTGGCCGCAGAGATCACCGACTACCTCGCGGAGAAGCGCGACTTCGTGGCCCTGACCCGCGGCCTCGCCGAGCGTCTGGCCAAGCTGCTGGACGCGCACCTCTCGGTCTCCGGCGACCTGATGGTGCTGGACACCCGCTTCGGCGATGCGCGCTTCCTGACCCTGGCCCTGCTGCACCATCGCGAGGGGTTCGCCATCGACGACAACCTGCGGCCGGTACCGGCGCGACAGCTCAACCTGACCCAGATGAGCCTGGCGGCGCGCCTGGATATCGGCCAGTGGCAGAGCGGTGATTCCAAGCAGTACCTCTCCTGGACCCGCGAGCGTGGCGGCAAGGCGCTCGCCGAAGGCTTCGCGGCGCTGCTGGGGGCGGTGGAAGGCGTCGACGCCCCGGGTGAGACTCGCACCCTGCTCAAGGCATTCAGCGACTACGTGGAGAAGGAGGATCTGGCGGAGGAGGCCAGCCGCGAGAAGACCGAGACACTGGTCGACTACGCCAGCGAGCAGGCCAGCCGCGGCGAGCCGATCACCCTGGAGGAGCTCTCGGGCATGCTCGACGAACAGCAACCCAGGGCCTTCTATGAGCATATCCGCAACGCCGACTACGGGCTGTCGCCGGAGATCCCGCCGGACAGGAAGACCCTCAACCGCTTCCGGCGCTTCACCGGCCGCGCCGGCGGGGTCTCGATCAGCTTCGACTCCCACCTGCTGGGCTCCAGCGTGGAGTATGACGAGGCCGGCGACCGGCTGATCATCAAGCAGGTGCCCAAGCAGTTGAAGGATCAGCTAAAGTCCGGGAACTGATCCGCCAGCGATGAGTATTCTCATACTAACGACATGATTATAAAGAAAAACTGATTAAGTAAGCGATCGCTTACGCCGCCTGTACGCCAGACAGGACAGCATCGGCCGTCGACTGGCGCATGGCGCCATCGGCGACCAAACTGGGGTGATGCCTCACGACGCCTGGCCGAGCATCCCGGGCCGCGGGGACACGACACGGAGCGCAGCAAGGCGCGGCAGTGCGGCCGATGCCGCCAGGAGGCCGGCATGAAAGCGGTATCTCAGAGCGGTGGGGAGCTGAACTGGCAGGCCGAGTTTCGCGACTCGGCGCTGGAGGCCCTGTTCCAACGCACCCTGATCACCTATCACGCCTGCCAGTTGCGGCTGGCGCTGGCCGTGATCGCAGGCCTCTTCCTGGCCTTCGCCCTGGCGGATTACACCGTGCTCGGCCCCGGACAGCCCTTCCAGACACTGTTGGCCATGCGCCTGCTGGTTGTTCTGGTCAGCCTGCTGCTCGCCCTGGCCGCCTGGCGCCGACCGGCGGTGGCCCACGCGCCACTGCCCGTCAACCTGACCTGCCTGCTCGGCCTCTCGGGGCTGCTGCTGACCATCCCCCTGCGACCCGGCGAAGGCATCCATGTCGCCTCGGTGGTGACCGCCAGCATGGCGCTCTACCTGTTCATTCCCAACCGTATTCGCTGGATGCTGGCCGCCAACGCTTACCTGCTCCTCGGCTTTCCGGTGGCCATCACGCTCTGGGCCCCCCTGCCGCCGGGCCTGGTGCTGACCAGCATGCTGCTTCTGGCCTTCGTCAACCTGCTCGGCTGGATGACCATCACCCGGATCAAACGCCTCAAGCGAGAGCAGTTTGCCATGCTGTTGGAGGAACGCTCGGCGAACCGCCGTCTCAAGGATGAGATCCGCGGGCGCGAGGCACTCGAGGCGCAGCTGCGTCACATGGCCTGCACAGATGGGCTCACCGGCGTCGCCAATCGCCGCCACTTCTTTGAACTGGCCGAGCAGGAGCTGCGCCGCGCTCGACGCGACGGGACACCCCTGGCGGTCTGCATGGTCGACGTCGACCTCTTCAAGCGGCTCAATGACCACCACGGCCATGCGGTAGGCGACCGGGTGCTGGCGAGCGTGGCCGGCTGTTGCCAGGCGGTGCTGAGGGACTCCGACATACTGGGCCGCTATGGCGGCGAGGAATTCGTGCTTGCCCTGCCCCTCGCCGACCTCGGCACGGCCACCGCCATCGCCGAGCGACTGCGTGAGCGGGTCAGCGCCTTGGCCCTGACGATGTTCGACGATGAGACGTCGCTCTCCGTCACCGTGGGCATCAGCCGCGTCGAAGAGGGGGAAACGGGCCTCGAACCCGCCCTGCTGCGCGCCGACCAGGCGCTCTATGTCGGCAAGGCCCAGGGGCGCAACCGCGTGGTTGTGGCCCCCCGCCCCCGGCCGGCACCGGAGAGAGGCGATCCCCTGACACATCCAGTCCGGCACGCCGGCGGTGTGGCCATGCCAGCTGCTGACGCAACCATTGACGCAACTGCCCCCCTTGCATCGTGCCGGCCTGACGGGCCTCCTCGCGGCCGTCACTGAACATCATCAGGGTGGGAATGCTATGGTCGACGCGTGCTGCGTTCCTTCCCTGCCTGTCGAGATCCGCGATGCCTTCACGCCCCGACCCGCGGGTGCTGCTGCGCCTGCTGAGCCTGCTGGCTCCCTACCGCTGGCGCCTGACCCTGGCCGCCCTGGCCCTGCTGCTGGCCTCCGGCAGCGTGCTGCTGCTCGGCCAGGGGCTGCGCCTGGTGATCGACCGTGGCTTCATGGCCGCCGACAGCTCCGCCCTGGGGCGCACCCTGGGGGGGATGCTCGCCGTGGTGACGGTGCTGGCCATGGCCTCGGCACTACGCTACTACCTGGTGACCTGGATCGGCGAGCGGCTGGCCGCGGACCTGCGCCGCCGGGTCTTCGACCACCTGCTGACCCTGGAGCCGAGCTTCTTCGAGAGTGCCCAGGCGCCGGGCCAGGCCGCCGGGGAGATCACCTCGCGGCTTACCGCCGATACCAGCGTGCTGCAGAGCCTGTTCGGCTCCTCGGTGTCGCTGGCCCTGCGCAATCTGCTGATTCTGATCGGCGCCGTGGCGCTGATGCTGGTGACCCAGCCCTGGCTCTCGGCCATCGTGTTGCTGGGCATCCCCGCCACCGTGCTGCCGATCCTGTGGTTCGGGCGACGGGTGCGGCGGCTATCCCGGGTCAGCCAGGACCGGGTGGCGGAACTCGGCCGCTATGCCGGCGAGGCCCTGTCCGGTATCCGCACCGTCCAGGCCTTCACCCATGAGACGCTCGATCGGCGCGACTATGCCGGGCGCGTCGAGGAGGCCTTCGCCAGCGCCGTGACGCGCACCCGACAGCGCGCCATGCTGACGGGGCTGGCCATGCTGGCGGTGTTCGCCGCGGTGGGTATCATGCTGTGGCAGGGTGGCCAGGCGGTGCTGGCCGGCACCATGACCGCCGGCGAACTCTCGGCCTTCGTCTTCTATGCGGTGCTGGCGGCCGGTGCCGTGGCGACCCTGGCCGAGGTGGCCGGGGATGTCCAGCAGGCGGCAGGGGCCGCGGAGCGCCTGCTGGAGTTGCTGGATACCCGCCCCACCATCGCGCCACCGGCCTGTCCCGTCCCGCTGCCCCGACCGCTCACCGGAGAGATCCGCCTGGAGGGGGTGAGCTTCACCTATCCGGGGCGTGATACCCCGGCACTGGCAGCCTTCGACCTGATCATCCAGCCGGGCGAGCGGGTGGCGCTGGTGGGCCCCTCCGGCGCGGGCAAGAGCACCCTGCTCACGCTACTGCTGCGTTTCCACGATCCCGACACCGGCACCGCGCGCCTGGACGGCATAGACCTGCGCGACCTGGAGCCGGGCGAGCTGCGCTCGGCGCTGGGCCTGGTGGCCCAGGAGCCCGTGCTCTTCACCGGCAGCGTGGCCGACAACCTGCGCTATGGAGACCCCGGGGCGGATCTCGAGACGCTGCGCTCAGCGGCCCGGGACGCCAACGCCCTGGCCTTTATCGACGCACTGCCGGAGGGATTCGACACCCCGCTGGGCCCCGGCGGCGTGCAGCTCTCCGGTGGCCAGCGTCAGCGCCTGGCAATTGCCCGGGCGTTGCTCAAGGACCCCCGGGTGCTGCTGCTGGATGAGGCGACCAGCGCCCTGGATGCCGAGAGCGAACGCCTGGTGCAGCAGGCGCTGGACCGATTGATGGTGGGGCGCACCAGTCTGGTGATCGCCCATCGCCTGGCCACGGTGGTCGCCGCCGACCGGTTGCTGGTGATGGACGAGGGGCGCCTGGTCGCCGCCGGTCGCCACGCCGAGCTGATGGAGACAAGCCCACTCTATCGCCATCTGGCCGAGCTGCAGTTCGGCAAGCGTTCACCGGTGGCTCATGAGTGCGACATTCCGCCCGACACTGGACGGTGAGGGAGTTGACCCAGATCACGGTGGCGGATCGGTCTGGACCCTAGCATATCGCGCTACCGAATACCCTGATAACCACGTTGAGGTTTGCGCGATGCACAAGGATTGGAAGAAGACTACCCAGGACCTCTCTGCCCTCATGCAGGAGGTACGCAAGGGCGTTCCCGAGGTCGCCAAAGGCTTTACGCAAATGGCCAAGGGGGCCAACGTCGATGGCGCCCTGTCCCATAAGCACAAAGAGCTAATGGCCCTGGCCATCGGCATCAGCACCCGCTGCGAGGGCTGCATCGCCTTCCACGCCAAGGCGGCCGCGGATCTCGGTGCCAGCCGCGACGAGATCATGGAGACCATCGGCGTGGGTATCTACATGGGTGGCGGCCCGGCCTTCACCACTGGCGCCCAGGCGCTGGAAGCCTACGACACCTTCGCCGCCGAGCGCGGCTGAGCGGGCTAGCCGAACAGCCCCAGCTGGCGATCGACCAGAGCGGCGAAGTCATCGCCCACCAAGGGCAGGATGGCATCCGCCACGGGTTGCAGCTGGCGGCTCAGGTAGTGGTCGATATCGATGGGCGAATGCCACGCCTCCAGAGGCTGCGGACCGGCCACGGTGATCACGTAGCGAATCCAGCCACCACGCTGATAGCGGCGCGGCCGGCCCAGCCGATCATTCTCGGCATCGGCCAGGCGGGCCGCCCGAACATGGGGCGGCACGTTGCGTCGGTACTCCTCCAGGCGACGCCGCAGACGCTTGCGGTAGACCAGCCGCTCATCCAGCGACGTGCCTCTGGCGCCTTCGATAAAGGCAGCCACGTAGCCACGCACGTAGTCCCGGTACGGCGCATCCTGGAAAATGCGCCGGTATAGCTCGCGCTGAAACTGTTGCGCCAGTGGCGTCCAGTCGCTGCGTACCGTCTCCATGCCCTTGAAGACGATCCGCTCCTCCCCTGCTGGATCGCACACCAGTCCGGCATAGCGCTTCTTGCTGCCCGCTTCGGTACCGCGGATGGTAGGCATCAGGAAGCGTCGATAGTGGGTCTCGAACTGCAGCTCCAGGGCACTGGCCAGGCCATATTCGACCTCCAGATGGTCGCGCCACCAGGCGTTGACGTGGTCCACGAGTGCCTTTCCGATTGCTGCGGCGTCGGCCTCCTCGCGGGCCCGCCCGAGCCAGACGAAGGTAGAGTCGGTGTCGCCATAGATAACGGTATATCCCTTATCCTCGATCAGTTCACGCGTCCGTCGCATGATCTCGTGCCCGCGCAGGGTGATCGACGAGGCGAGACGTGCATCGAAGAAGCGACAGCCCCGGGAACCCAGTACGCCGTAGAAGCTGTTCATGATGATCTTCAGCGCCTGTGAGAGCGGCGCGTTGCCCTCCGCCTTGGCCACCTCGCGACCCGCCCAGACCCGCTCGACGATGGCCGGCAGCGCATGGCGGGTGCGCGAGAAGCGGGCCTCGCGAAAACCCGGCACCGAGGCTGCGTCAGAGGGCTCGGCCAACCCCGCCACCAGCCCCGCCGGGTCGATCAGGAAGCTGCGGATGATCGAGGGGTAGAGACTCTTGAAATCCAGCACCAGCACCGAATCGTAAAGCCCCGGACGGGAATCCATAACGAAGCCACCGGGGCTCTCGGCCGCCTCTCCCTCACCGAGGTTGGGTGCCACCCATCCCAGCCGGTGCAGCCGTGGCAGGTAGAGGTGGGTAAAGGCCGCGACCGAACCGCCGCTGCGGTCGGCGGGCAGGCCGGTCACCGTGGCCCGCTCCAGCAGGAAGGTCAGCAGCTCGGTCCTGGCGAAGATGCGCGTGACCAGCTCACAGTCCTTGAGGTTGTAGCGGGCAAGCGCCGGCTTGTCCTCGGCGAACATGCGCAGGATATCGTCGAGGCGCCGGTAGGGATCCTCGATCACCTTGCCCTCGCCGAGCAGTGTCTGGGCCACGTTCTCCAGGCTGAAGGAGGGGAAGCTCCAGGTGGCCGAGCGCAGCGCCTCGATGCCATCGATGATCAGCCGCCCCTCGGCAGCGGCAAAGAGATGGCTGGGCTGGTGGCCATGGGCGCGCAGCTCGAGTTGTGCCCCGCCGCGCCCGAGCCTCAGCGGCACTCCCAACTGACGGGCATGCTCGTTCAGCAGACGCAGGTCGAACTGCACCAGGTTCCAGCCGATGATGGCATCGGGATCAAACTCCGCGAACCAGGCGTTCAGCCGTTCGAGAAGCTCGCCTCGGGTGGCGCAGTAGTCCAGACAAAAATCCCCCTCGCCTGACTCACCGTTGGCCGGCCCCAGCATGTAGACCTGGCGCTGCCCACAGCCTTCCAGGGCAATGGAGTAGAGCTCGCCCCGGGCGCTGGTCTCGATATCCAGCGAGACCGTGCGCAGGCGCGGGCGGTAGTCGGGGGCCGGGCGCAGGCGCGCCTCGACCAGGCCACCCTCTCCGTCCAGAGACCCCTGCACCTGAACGGGCGCGGTGATAAACCGCTCCATCAGATAGCGCTCCGGGGGACGGATGTCGGCCTCGTGGAGCGTGACGCCAACCTCCTGCAGGCGACGCTCCGCCGCCTGCAGCTGACGATAGTGTCGCGCATATAGCCCAAGGACCGGCCGGTGCCGAAAGTCTTTCATCTCGAGGCCACGCAGCTCGAGGCCCGGTTCGCTACCGACCACCGATTCGGCCTCGGCACGCTGCACAGCCGGCAGGAAGGCTACCGCGTGCTGCACCGGCAGGGTGACGCACAGTGGCCCCTCGTCGGTGGCCAGCCACAGCCATACCCGGATGCCCTCGGCGGCATCCTGCCAGTGGCGGGTCAGGATGAATCCTTGTCGACTCGGCAAGGGGCTACCCCAGGGCGACCAGTCGCCGCAGCCCCGCCGCGGAATCCGCCATGGCCAGCCAGGTCACGGCGCCGAGATTCAAGGCGACGCACCCCCAGAGGATCGTCCCGAAGGGCTGCTTACGCGTCTTGTGGCGAAACCAGCGCCGCGCCAGCAGGGCGCCGGGCCAGCCGCCCACCAGGGCGACAAGATGCAGGGTCGACTCGCGGATGCGTCGCCGATCCCGGCGCGCCGCGGCCTTGTCGATGCCATACAGGCCCAGGGCCACCAGGCTCGCCAGCAGGTAGAGACCAATCAGCAACATCATGGCACGTTCACTTCGACCGTCAGGTCGGGCGAGAACAGGGGCAAGTCGAACTCATCAGGATAACCGCCAGGGTTGGCGATGATACGCGTACCACCTGATTCGAAGTCCACCGGCTCGTGCACATGGCCATGGATCCACAGATCCATCCGGCCCATCAGCTGCGGCAGATGCGAGGCGAAGGCCGGAGAGGCCGCATCACCGCGGTAACGGGGCGGGATACACTCGGCCAGGGGCGCGTGGTGACTAATCACTACCCGCGGACCATCGAACGCCTGTGCCAGTTCCCCTTCCAGCCAGGACAGCGCCTCGGCATGCAGGCGTCGGCTCTCCGCCGGGGAGAACACCACCCCGTCGGGCTGCTCGATGATGTGGAAATCCGGCATGAAGGCCAGCACCCTCTCCTCGGTGAGTGCCGGATCGTGATCCGGCTTCCCCGCATAGAGATCGAAATCGGTCCATAGCGTGGAACCATGAAAACGCACGCCACCCAGGGTCAGGGTGCGGTTGTCGAGCAGATGGATACCGAGACGGTCTGCCTCGACCTCCAGCTCCCTGCGCAGTTGCTGCATGCTGCTCCGATAAAACTCGTGGTTGCCGGGGACATAGAGTATCGGTGTGCCGGCGAAACGCTTCGCCGCCCACTCAAGACCACGGGTCTTGCACGAGATATCGCCGGCGAGGATCACCACATCGCACGCCTTGTCCGGCAACTCTCGCTCCTTGTCGAAACATTCGAGATGCAGGTCGGAAAGTATCCTGAATCGCATGATCGGTTCCCTTTCCAGCGACCGTTCGTGGCAGTGTGATACACGCTTCGAGCAAACTCTACTGCTCATGCGGGGGCATCCGGCAGGCCCGATCGCGCTCATGCCGAATTGGCATGGCCTGGGAAGTGCGCGTCGATACCGCAGCGCAGCATCGCGTGCTATAAGGAAGGGGCTTTCCCACCCTTCCCTTCCTTCCCAGGACACACTGCCATGCCTACCGGCTGTCACCCTTCAGCCTGGCCGCGGAACCTCCGCCGGCCGGGTCTTCTGCTGTCCGTCGTTTCCGTTGCGCTGCTCGCCGGCACTCCCGCCCATGCCGCCACCGGCCCCCTGGACCTGACCGGGTCGCTTGCCGGGTTCGTGGCGGTGGCGCTATTCATCCTCGCCTATGCACTCGTCATGGGCGAGGAGAAGCTGCATATGCGCAAGTCCAAGCCGGTGCTGATCGCCGCCGGCCTGATCTGGGCGCTGATCGGCTGGGTCTATGTGCAGGCCGGCATGCCCACTGATGCCGAACATGCCTTCCGCGAGACCCTGCTCGAGTTCACCGAGCTGATGCTGTTCCTGCTGGTGGCGATGACCTACATCAACGCCATGGAGGAGCGCCGGGTGTTCGACGCCCTGCGCGCCTGGATGGTGCGCAAGGGCTTCAGCTATCGCCAGCTGTTCTGGATCACCGGCGGCCTGGCCTTCGTGATCTCCCCCATCGCCGACAACCTGACCACCGCCATGCTGATGTGCGCGGTGGTGATCAAGGTGGCCGAGGGTGACAAGCGTTTCATCAACATGGCGTGCATCAATATCGTAGTAGCGGCCAACGCCGGCGGCGCCTTCAGCCCCTTCGGCGATATCACCACCCTGATGGTGTGGCAGGCCGGCATGGTCAAGTTCTACGAGTTCTTCGCCCTGCTTGGCCCATCGCTGGTCAACTTCCTGGTACCCGCCATCGCCATGAGCCTGTTTATCGGCAATCGCACCCCGGAGGGCGTTCAGGAGGAGGTGGAACTCAAGCGTGGCGCTCGCCGCATCGTGCTGCTCTTCCTGCTGACCGTGGCTACCGCCGTGGCCTGCCACAGCCTGCTGCACCTGCCTCCGGTACTGGGCATGATGACGGGCCTGGGCTACCTGCAGTTCTTCGGCTTCTTCCTGCGCCGTACCCTGCCCCGCTCACTGGAGCGTAAGCGCGCCCGCTACACGCGCCTGGGCGACGACAAGCGCCTGGCCCAGCTGGGTAGCGTGGTGCCCTTCGATGTCTTCAACCGTGTCGCCCGGGCCGAGTGGGACACCCTGCTGTTCTTCTACGGCGTGGTCATGTGTGTGGGGGGCCTGGGGTTCATGGGCTATCTCGGCCTGCTATCCGAGGCGCTCTACACCGGCTGGGACGCCACCTGGGCCAACATCGCCCTGGGCCTGATCTCGGCGGTGGTGGACAACATCCCGGTGATGTTTGCGGTGCTGACCATGCAGCCGGAGATGTCCCACGGCCACTGGCTGCTGATCACCCTGACCGCCGGCGTCGGTGGCAGCCTGCTCTCCATCGGCTCCGCCGCCGGGGTGGCGCTGATGGGTCAGGCCCGCGGCTACTACACCTTCGCCGGCCACCTGCGCTGGGCGCCGGTGATCGCCCTGGGCTATGTCGCCAGCATCCTGGTGCACCTGTGGCTCAATGCCGGGAGCTTCCAGGTCTACGGGTAGTGCCGAAGTTGCTAACAGAAGGCCGCCTTCGGGCGGCCTTCTGCGTTGTGCAACCCGGCAGACCGCTTTGCCAAGCCCAAGAAGTGGCACTATAGTATCACTACACAGTGGATTTCGAGGATAACGCCGGTGAAAGTCGAACTGGTTACCAACCTGAAACGCCAGGCCACCCGCATTCTGGCCGAACTGCACCACTCCAAGGAGCCGGTGATGATCACCGAGCACGGCAGGCCGTCCGCCTATCTCGTCGACGTGAATGACTACGAGCTGATGCAGCGCCGAATGGCACTGCTGGAGGGACTCTCCCGAGGTGAGCGAGCGGCCCTTGAGAAACGGACGCTCACCCAGTCGGAGGCGAAGGAAAGGCTGGGCAGATGGCTGAAGTAGTTTGGACCGAGCCAGCCCTCCTCGACATGGAGGACGTCGCCGACTACATCGCCCTGGACAACCCCGCGGCCGCTCGACGGTTGGTTCATGCCATCTTTGCCGCCACCGACCGCCTGGAACGCTTCCCCCAGTCAGGCCGTGTACCACCGGAACTCTCCGACTCCGTCTACCGGGAAGTGGTCGTGACGCCATGTCGCATCTTCTATCGCCTTGATGGTGAGCGGGTCTTGATTCTGCACGTCATGCGCGAAGAGCGGCTGCTCAGGGCCTATCTATTGAAGTGATTCTCGAGGTGAACCTCATGCCCCACCCCACGCTCGGCTTCATCGGCCTCGGCCTGATGGGCGACCCCATGACCCGCCGCCTGCTCGACGCCGGCTTCGAGGTCACCGTCTGGAACCGCACACCCGCCAAGGCGGAGACGTTGGGCAGCACCGGTGCCAGGGTGGCCGGCTCCATCGGCGAGCTGGTGCAGGGTGTGGACGTGGTGATGCTCTGCCTGGCCAATACCGAGGTGGTGGAAACCGTGGTGCTCGGCGAGGGCGGCGTAGCGGAGCACGGCCGCCAGGGCCAGACCTTGATCGACTTCTCGAGCAGCGACCCCGAGGCCACCCGCGACTTCGCCACCCGGCTCGAGGCGCGGTGTGGCATGAGGTGGGTCGACTGCCCCGTCTCCGGGGGCGTGGCCGGCGCCGAGGCGGGGAGCCTGGTGATGATGGCCGGCGGCGAGGCGGCGCGGATCGACGCCCTGCGCCCGCTGCTCGCCCCGCTGGCCTCGCGGGTGACCCATATGGGCCCGGTGGGCGCTGGCCAGGTCACCAAGGTGTGCAACCAGATGGTGGTGGGCTGCCAGGCCGCAGTGCTCGCCGAGATGGTAGCCCTCGCCGAGGCCAGCGGGGTGGAGGCCGGCCGGTTGACCGAGGCGCTGGCCGGCGGCTTCGCGGACTCCACCCCCTTCCGGATCCTCACCCCGCGCATGGCGGCGAGCGACTTCGCCGACCCGCCCTGGCACCTGCGTACCCTGCTCAAGGACCTGGACATGGCGGTGGCCCAGAGCCGCCGCAGCGCCAGTGCCACCCCCATGAGTGGCCTGGCCGCCCAGCTGCTGCGCGCCCACGCCACCCGCGGCCATGCCGAACACGACCCCGCGACCCTGGTGGAGGCCTACCGCCCCGCCCGCAAGGAGAGCGACGCATGAGCGAACCTCGCGTGATCTATCTCACCGGCGGCGCCCAGGGCATCGGCCTGGGTATCGCCGAGCACCTGCTGGGCCGCGGCTACCGCGTAGCGCTGACCGATATCGACGCCGAGGCGGTGGCCGAGTGCCGCGAGCGCCTCGCACATCCCGATCGCCTGCTTGCCATGGTCTCGGACGTGCGCGACGAGCGCCAGGTGGCCGAGAGCCTCGACAGGACGGTGGCCCTCTTCGGCCGGCTCGACGGCGTGATCCACAATGCCGGCCTGGCCGGCCCCTTCCAGGGCCCGGTGGAGACGCTGACTCTCGACACCTGGCAGGCCTACCTCGACACCAACCTTACCGGGGCGATGCTCTGTGCCAAGCACGCCGCGCCCCACCTGCGCACAAGCCGCGGCGCCATCGTACTGATGGCCTCCACCCGGGCGCTGCAGTCGGAACCCGATACCGAGGCCTATGCCGCCAGCAAGGGCGGCGTGGTGGCGCTCACCCACGCCCTCGCGGTGAGCCTGGGCCCCGAGATCCGCGTCAACGCCATCAGCCCGGGGTGGATCGAGGTCGGCGACCGGCAGAAGGCGGCCAGGCGCACGCCCGTCGAGCATCGCGATATCGACCGCGACCAGCACCCGGTCGGGCGCGTGGGGCGCGTGGGGCGCCCCGAGGATATCGCCGCCATGGCGGCCTTCCTGCTCTCCGACGAGGCGGGCTTCATTACCGGCCAGAACCTGGTGGTGGACGGCGGCATGACCCGGCGGATGTTCTACGCGGAATAGTGCACCGCCAGCCAGACGGTCACCTGCTGCGGATCCGTCCACTTCACACGGTGTCGGCAGTGCGCCGGTATCGTCAGATGATCGCCAGGGCCCAGCGCGACCTCCTCCCCCGAGGCGAAAGCCAGCACCGCGCGTCCCTGCAGCACCGTGACCCACTCTTGCTGCGCCTGGTCGTACCAGTCCTCCTCCGGCGAGGTGTGGCCACGGGAGACGATGCGCTCGATGCGCACGTCCCTGCCGACCGCCAGCTCATCGAACTGCTCCGCCTCCAGGGTGAGGGGGATCGAGGCGAACAGGTTGTCGGTCATGCCGCAGGCTCCTTCTGTCTTCGTGCACCTGGTCGATATCCTAACCGACTCGCCGCCGCCGATCCGATGCCGTCAACCAGGCATTTGTCCCCGCCACTGCCCTTCCGTACACTCGTTCGAATCCCATTGACCCGCTGACGACAAGCCGAGGCAAGACTCATGGCGTTTGATTCCACTTCCACCTATGTGGCCACCGAGGCCCTCAAGCAGGCGGTCAACGCCGCCGTGACCCTGGAGCGTCCGCTGCTGATCAAGGGCGAGCCGGGCACCGGCAAGACCCTGCTCGCCGAGGAGCTGGCGGCATCATTAGGTACCGAGCTGCACACCTGGCATATCAAGTCCTCCACCAAGGCGGCCCAGGGGCTCTACGAGTACGATGCGGTGAGCCGCCTGCGCGACTCCCAACTCGGGGTCGAGGGGGTGGAGAACGTCGCCAACTACATCAAGCCCGGCAAGCTGTGGGACGCCTTCACCGCCGACGAGCGGGTGGTGCTACTGATCGACGAGATCGATAAGGCCGACATCGAATTCCCCAACGACCTGCTCCAGGAGCTGGATCGCATGGAGTTCCATGTCTACGAGACCGGCGAGACCATCCGCGCGAAACACCGCCCGATCATCGTCATCACCTCCAACAACGAGAAGGAGCTCCCCGACGCCTTCCTGCGCCGCTGCTTCTTCCACTACATCGAATTCCCCGACCGCGAGACCATGCAGGCGATCGTCGACGTGCACTTCCCCGAGATCGCCCCGAAGCTGGTCGGTGAGGCGCTGGAGGTGTTCTTCGAGCTGCGCCAGGCGCCAGGACTCAAGAAGAAGCCCTCGACCTCGGAGCTGGTGGACTGGCTGAAGCTGTTGATGGCCGACGACCTGGCCCGGGAGGCGCTCTACCAGCGCGACCCCGCCAAGGCGATCCCGCCGCTGGCCGGGGCACTGGTCAAGAACGAGCAGGATACGCAGTTACTGGAGCGGCTGGCGTTCATGATGCGCCGCCAGGGCAACCAGAGGCGCTGACCCATGTTTATCGGCCTGTTCGAGACCCTCAAGCGCGCCGGGGTGCCGGTATCGCTGCGCGAGCTGCTCGACCTCCACGCGGTGGTGGAGCGCGGCGTGGTGTTCGCCGACATGGAGGCCTTCTACCGCATCGCCCGCACCGTGATGGTCAAGGATGAGCGCCACTTCGACCGCTTCGATCGCGCCTTCGCCGCCTGGTTCGAGGGGCTCGAGAACCTCGACGCCGCCATCGAGGCGCTGATCCCCGACGACTGGCTGCGCCGGGAGTTCGAGAAGCAGCTCTCCGCGGAGGAGAAGGCGCAGATCGAGTCCCTGGGCGGGCTCGAGAAACTGATCGAGACCTTCAAGCAGCGCCTCGAGGAGCAGAAGGAGCGCCACGCCGGCGGCAACAAGTGGATCGGTACCGGCGGCACCAGCCCCTTCGGCGCTTATGGCTACAACCCCGAGGGGATCCGCGTCGGCCAGGATGGCTCACGCCACCGCCGCGCGGTGAAGGTATGGGACGAGCGCCGCTTCCGCGACTACGACGACTCCCTGGAACTGGGCACCCGCAATATCAAGATGGCGCTGCGCCGGCTGCGCAAGTTCGCCCGCCAGGGGGCGGCGGAAGAGTTCGATGTCGACGCCACCATCCGCGAGACGGCCCGGGACGCCGGCCTGCTCAACGTGCAGATGCGCCCGGAGCGCCACAATGCGGTGAAGGTGCTGCTGCTGCTCGATGTGGGCGGCTCCATGGATGACCATATCCGCACCTGCGAGGAGCTCTTCTCGGCGGCGCGCTCGGAGTTCAAGCACCTGGAGGCCTACTACTTCCATAACTGCCCCTATGAAGGGCTATGGCGCAGCAATGCCCAGAGCCATAAGCGCCGCGCCGACGAGCGCATCCCCACCCTGGATGTATTGCACACCTATGGCGATGACTACCAGGTGGTGATCGTCGGTGACGCCGCCATGTCACCGTACGAGATCACCCATCCCGGCGGCAGCGTGGAGCACTTCAACGACGAGGCCGGGGCCGTGTGGCTCAAGCGCCTGGCGGACAAGTTCCCGCGCCTGGCCTGGCTAAACCCCATGCCGCCGCGCGCCTGGGACTACACCCACTCCACCCATCTGATCCGCCAGCTGATCGATGACCGCATGTATCCCATGACCCTTGAGGGGCTGGAGAACGCCATGCGGGAGCTGGCCCGGTAGGACCATATAGCCCTCGGGGGCTATTAAGCCGCCATATCGCCCCTGGGGTATATGGCGGCATCGGTTTGCCGGGAGGGGGCTGCTTGAGGCGAGCCCGGCAGTCAGGCGCCCACGGTCTCGGCGTCCTGCTCCTGGAGGCTGCGCATATGGCCATCGCGCTCCACGGCGATATGCCACGACAGCGCCTGCTCCAGGCAGTGCGGCGTGTGACCGCCACGCCGACAGGCCTCCTCGAAATAGCGACGCAGCGCCGGGCGATAGCGCGGATCGGCACACTGCTCGATGATGCGCTCGGCGCGCTCCCGCGGCGCCAGGCCACGCAGGTCGGCCAGCCCATGCTCTGTCACCAGCACGTCAACATCATGTTCGGTGTGGTCCACGTGGCTGACGAAGGGCACCACACTTGAGAGATCGCCGCCCTTGGCCACCGACTTGGTGACGAACACCGAGAGCTGGGCGTTGCGGGCGAAGTCACCGGAACCACCGATGCCGTTCATCATCCTGGTGCCGCCCACATGGGTGGAGTTGACGTTGCCGTAGATATCCACCTCCAGCGCCGTGTTGACGGCGATGATGCCCAGACGGCGCACGATGCCCGGGTGGTTGGAGAGCTCCTGGGGGCGCAGGACCAGGCGATCGCGATAGGCATCCAGGTTCGACCAGACCCGCTCGCCACACGCCTCGGAGAGGGTGATGGAGCAGCCGGAGGCGAAGTCGAGCTTGCCGGCATCCAGCAGGTCGAAGGTGGAATCCTGCAGCACCTCGGAGTACATCGTGAGGTGCTCGAAGGGACCCTCGGCCAGCCCGCTCATAACCGCGTTGGCCATGGTGCCGATGCCGGCCTGGAGCGGCAGCAGGGAGGGGGCCAGACGCCCGGCACTCACCTCATCGGAGAAGAAGCGGATCAGGTGATCGGCGATATGTCGGGTATCGGCGTCCGGTGGCAACACCGTGGAGGGACTGTCCTTGCCCCGGGTGACGACGATGGCGGCGATCTTCTCCGGATCGATCGGTATATAGGGCGTGCCGATGCGCGAGTCCGGCGCCACCACCGGAATCGGTGGGCGCGTGGGCCGCATCTGGGGGATATAGATATCGTGCAGCCCCTCCAGCTCGGCGGGCGAGTCGAGGTTGAGCTCGATGATCACCTTGTCGGCGAGGATCGCGTAGCTGGCCGAGTTGCCTACCGAGGTGGTGGGCACGATACCGCCCTCCTCGGTGATGGCACAGGCTTCCACCACTGCCACGTCGAGCTCGGCGAGCTGGCGATTGCGCAGCAGCTCCACCGTCTCGGAGAGGTGCTGGTCGATAAACATCACCCGGCCGTCGTTGATCGCCCGGCGCAGGGTGGCGTCGACCTGGAAGGGCATGCGCCGCGACAGCACGTTGGCATCGGTGAGCAGCTTGTCCAGGTCGTTGCCCAGCGAGGCCCCGGTCATCAGGGTGATCGAGAGCGGGTCCAGGGCGGCACGCTCGGCCAGGGCCCGCGGCACCTCCTTGGCCTCTCCGGCCCGGGTGAAGCCGCTCATGCCCACCGTCATGCCATCCTCGATCAGCGCCGCGGCCTGTTCGGCGGTGCGCAGCTTGTCCTGCCAGCCGGGCCAACGGCAGCGCGCCTCGAGGGAATTCCTGTCCAGCTTGTCCAAGGTCGTCTCCTTTCACGATCGGCGGCGGGGGCCGCAGGATTAGATCACGGCATGATGATTCCATGCTTTCATTTAGCTTGCTAGACATAAGCATGATCAACTTGATTCCACTCAAGGCCTGCCAGGCTTCCGGCTCGCGGCGCGCCGGCTTTTGCCGCGCCCGTGGGTTCACCGTACAATGCCTGCATCATCGCCGCCCTTGCGGCCATCCCGTTTGACCACCGAGGACACGCCGGACCCATGCGCGCCACCCAGATGCTGATCGCCACCCTGAAGGAAACCCCCGCCGATGCGGAAGTCATCAGCCACCAGCTGATGCTGCGTTCAGGCATGATCCGCCGCCTCACCTCCGGCCTCTATACCTGGCTGCCGCTGGGGCTCAAGACCCTGCGCAAGGTGGAGCGCATCGTGCGCGAGGAGATGGATCGCGCCGGCGCCCAGGAGGTGCTGATGCCGGCGGTCCAGCCCGCCGAGCTGTGGCAGGAGTCCGGCCGCTGGGAGCAGTACGGCCCCGAGCTGCTGCGTCTCAAGGACCGCCACGATCGTGACTACTGCGTGGGCCCCACCCACGAGGAAGTGATCACCGACCTGGTGCGCAAGGAGATCTCCAGCTACAAGCAGCTGCCGACCAACTTCTACCAGATCCAGACCAAGTTCCGCGACGAGATCCGCCCGCGCTTCGGCGTGATGCGCTCTCGCGAGTTCATCATGAAGGACGCCTACTCCTTCCACGTCGATGAGGACTCCCTCAAGGAGACCTACCAGTCGATGTATGACGCCTACACGCGGATCTTCACCCGCCTAGGGCTGGATTTCCGCCCGGTGATCGCCGACAACGGCGCCATCGGCGGCACCGGCTCCCATGAGTTCCACGTGCTGGCCGACTCCGGCGAGGACGACATCGTCTTCTCCACCGGCTCCGACTACGCGGCCAATATGGAGAAGGCCGAGGCGCTGCCGGCACCGCTGGGCAGCGATGCCCGGCGCCCCACGCCCGGCGAGGAGCTGCGCCTGGTGGATACACCGGATGCCAAAACCATCGCCGCCCTGGTGGAGCAGCACGGCCTGCCCATCGAGAAGACGATCAAGACGCTGATGGTCCACGCCGCCGAGGGCGGCCTGATCGCCCTGCTGGTGCGTGGCGACCACGAGCTCAACGAGGTGAAGGCCGAGAACCTCCCCGAGGTGGCCGCCCCGCTGACCATGGCAAGCGAGGAGGAGATCCGCGCCGTGGTGGGTGCCGGCCCCGGCTCCCTGGGTCCGGTCAACCTCGACATGCCGGTGATCATCGATCGCAGCGTGGCGCTGATGGGCGACTTCGGCGCCGGCGCCAACATCGACGGCAAGCACTACTTCGGCATCAACTGGGAGCGCGATGTGGCGCTGCCCAAGGTGGCCGACATCCGCAACGTGGTGGAGGGCGACCCCTCGCCGGATGGTCAGGGCACGCTCTCCATCAAGCGTGGCATCGAGGTGGGGCACGTCTTCCAGCTGGGGCGCAAGTACAGCGAGGCGATGAACGCCACCGTGCTGGGCGACGAAGGTCGTGCCATCCATCCCTGGATGGGCTGCTATGGTATCGGGGTGACCCGCGTGGTGGCGGCTGCCATCGAGCAGAACCACGACGCCGCCGGCATCATCTGGCCCGACCCCATCGCGCCCTTCCACCTCGCGCTGGTGCCGATGAATGCCCACAAGTCGCAGCGCGTGCGCGAGGAGTCGGAGAAGCTCTACGCCGAGCTGACCGCCGCCGGCTTCGAGGTGCTGCTGGACGACCGCGACCTGCGCCCCGGCGTGAAGTTCGCCGACCACGAGCTGATGGGCCTGCCCCATCGCCTGGTGGTCGGGGATCGCGGACTGGACAAGGGTGAACTGGAATACAAGGGACGCCGTGACAGCGATGCCACCATGGTACCGGCCGGGGAGATCCTCGACTTCCTGCGCAAGACGATTCGGCTCGGCTAGTTTCACCTCGGCCAGGACGCGCCGCTTGCTTGCCGCCCTGGCGGCAAGCATCCTGCTCGCGGCGGGTGCCGAGGCCGATGAGCGAGACTTCCTTGCGTCCCTCGCGGCCGAGGGTCGATCGTTGCTGGTCCAGCCGCTGCCGGATACCCCGCATACGCTGCGCACCACCCTCGACGAGGCACTTTCCGGGTCTCGCGCCCCGGCCGAGGTGTGGGCCGCACGCCAGTGGTTCAGTGCCATGGAGCCGACGCTGTCGCGCCATGTGAAGGACCCCCTGCTGCGCAGCGAGCTGCTACGGCGGGTCTATCACGAGGCGACGCTGGCGGGGCTGCCTCCCGAGCTGGTGCTGGCCCTGATCCAGGTGGAGAGTGCCTTCCAGTTCGAGGCGGTATCCTCCGCCGGTGCGGTGGGGCTGATGCAGATCATGCCGTTCTGGATCCGGGAACTGGGCCTGCCCGCCGACGACCTCAAGGATCCGTGGCGCAACCTGCGCTATGGCTGCACGATACTCGCCCATTACCTGGCGGTAGAAGATGGCGATTTCACCCGGGCCCTGGCCCGATACAACGGCAGCCTGGGCAAGACCTGGTACCCGGAACGCGTGATGCGCGCCTGGCAGCGCCACTGGCGCCCCGTCGACGAGCGCGTCACGGTCCAGCGATAAGTGCTGCCTGCTACTCGGCGGCGGCCACCAGGCCGGCATCGGCAAGGCCTGCCAGCAGGCGACAGACATCCTCGGTGACCGACGCACGCGGCGCGCCGAAGTGCTCGGCCAACAGCTCCCCCAGCTCCTCCCCGCTGAGCGGCTCCTGACACAGCAGTCGCCACACCGCCTCGCCGGTGGCGTTCAAGCGGTGAATGGCACCGCTGGCGGGTTGAATCAGGAACAGCTCACGTCCGAGCGGGTAGCTTCTCGCCTCGTGAGTCGCCAGCCAGCGCCGCTCCGCGGGCACCGGACCGCTAAGCGGCGAGGCCTCACGCCTGGCCACCACGAACCTGTCGCTCTCCCCCTGGCCGACCTCGCTCGTTTCACCCTCGAGTACGGCGCCCAGGTGGCGGGCCGCTGCCAGCGGCTCGGCATAGCGCAGCAGCAGGCAGGGAAGGCGCTGCATCAGCGGCAGCAGGTGTGCCATCAACGATTCGGGAGCGGCATGCCGGGCAAAGTTCTGGGAGAACAGCTGCAGCAGCCCCTCTCCCGGCTGGAGCCGGACAACCTCGGGAATGCTAGCCTGGTCATCTCGCTCCAGCAGCACCAGTGCCCCCACCTGACTCGATTCCCCATGGCGAGCCAGGGAATTCCCGGCCGGCACCACGAAGCGGTAGCGGGCATCCTCGGGTCCGCCATGGGCCTCGGCGTAAGCGGCCAGTTCGGGGGCGAGCGTCTCGGGTAGCGGCAGGCGCAGACGCGGCGCCATACCCAGCCCCACGCCATCTCCTTCCCGCGTCAGGCCCAGCACATCATCGCCGAACAGCCGATACCCGGCGGCCGCGAAGGCCACCGCCAGGGTGCTCTTGCCGGCGCGGTGGCTCTCGGGAAACAGCACCAGGCGGCCACCCACCTCCACGCTGGCGCAGTGCAGGCCGAGCAGCGAGGCATCGTGTTCGAGCAGGTCGCCGCCCAGGTCCGCGATCAGGCTGCACACCGCCGAGGCCGGGGACGGCAGCTCGAGTCCGCGGGGCAGCTGGGGCGAGCGCTGCAGATAGCCTCCGCGACTGCGCCGCAGGCGGATGGCCGGTGCCAGGCCCCGGGCACGCGCGACGGAGAGTGGCCAGCCGGGCAACGCCTGGCTCAGGGCCGCGACGACCTCGGGCGCCTCCTGCACGCGCAGAATGCGTCCGAGGCCGGGCAGGGAAATATCCCGGGCCTCGACCATTACCAACGGCGATCGGGGCGACCGAAGACGATATCCTCGACGATGGTCACCGGGTCTTCACGATAATCGCGCAGCCGGCGACGGTCGTGCTCGTATTCACGCCTCGAGTAGTAGCGGTCATCCCGGCGCGAGTAATAGCGATCGTCCCGGCGATAGCGGTCGTCGTGACGATAGCGACGCTCCTGGCGGGCCCGCTCGTGCCGCCGATAGGCGCCGTCGTAGCGGCTGGGCCGGGAGCGGCTGGGGCGCGACCAGCTGGGCCGTGAGTGGCTGGGACGCGAACGGCGGCGCCCGTCCCAGGCCTGGGCCTGGCCGACGCTGAACAGCGTGGGGGCAACATAGGCACCGGCCAGTCCCACGCCGAGGGTGGCGAGGAGCCGGCGCCGACGCCGGCGATGGGTCTCGGCGGCCTCGATTTCATGATCGTGGTGTGACATGGGAACCTCCTGCGGCTCGGCGAGCAGTGTCATGCTCGAACACTGTTCATCCTAGCCACTGAGGCCGCGAGATGCCGCCGCCCAAGAGGCGTTGCCGATTTGTTCCACGGGCGTTGCCGAACCGCGACACCGGCTGATCACACGCACGAAAAAAAGGCCGACCCGTGAAGGTCGGCCCACTGGGGGGAAAGACTCCCCCCTCCCCTGACGACTCGTGCTGCGGCTGGCTTCAGTGCTTCTTGCGGTGGTCCCGCAAGATGAAGGCGATCCAGCCACCCATGAAGGCGATCATCATCGCGACGGTGACCAGCCCGAAGATTACGGCGTCATCCAGATACATGGTGGTGTCCTCCCCGACTCGATGTGTTGAGGGCACTGTAGACCGGGAAGGCAAGGGGAACCCTGACCTGAATCAAGTTACGCCCCGGGGGCTGACGAGAGAGGGAGCGTAATTGATTCAGGTCAGTTTTCACGGCAGCTTCTTGTCCTCGACCTGGGTGTGATCGGTGTCGGGGGGCAGGGGGTGGCCCTTGGCCAGCTCGGCACGAGTGGCATCACGCACCGACAGCACCTGAAGCGCATAGCGCAGGGTGTGGCCGGCCAGGGGGTGGTTGGTGTCGATCAGGACGCTGTCGTCGCGCACCTCGATGACGGTGACGATCTCGGGGCCATCATCGCCGGGGGTCTGGAAGCGCATGCCCGGCGCGAGCTCGGGTACCGGGAAGGCATCACGCCCCACCTCGCGTTGCAGCGCCTCGTCGCGCAGGCCGTAGGCCTCGGCCGGCATCAGGGTCACCGTCAGCTCGGCGCCGGCGTCCTGGCCGTCCATGGCACGCTCCAGGCCGGCGACGATGTTGTGGTGGCCATGCAGGTACTCGAGGGGCTGCTGGCGGGCGCGGGAGTCATCGAGGACCCGGCCGTCGGCATCGCTGAGGACATAGTGCAGGGTGACGACACGCTGGGGGGCAATGGTCATGCGGGTCTCCTGATTGGGGAGGGGTGGCGGGTAGATGCAGGCGGCGGTGACCGGCTCAGCTCCGGCGCAGATTGGCCACCGGCATCTCCAGGCGCTGCTGGCGATGCAGCAGGTTGAGCAGCACGATGGCGCGCTCCTCGCCCTTGTGGCTCTCGAACACCGCCTGCAGCTCCTTGAAGGGGCCGTCGGTGATCTGCACCGCCTCGCCGGCGTGGAAGTAGAGGTTGGCGTCCCGATCGCGCTCGCTGCCATTATCGCGCAGGGCGGCGATCAGGCCGTCATCCACGGCGATGGGGCTCTCGCCGAAGCCGACCAGCTTGAGCACGCCGCGGGTGGAACGGATGGGACGCCAGTTGCTCACCAACCGGTCGAGGCGGATGAACAGGTAGTAGGGAAACAGCGGCTCGGCCACCCAGGTCAGCTTGCCGCGGCGCTTCTTCTGCACCTCGAGCACCGGATGGAAGACCTCGAAACCCTGGTTGAGCAGATTCTCGGTGGCGCGGAAGGATTCGCCGCCCTTGCACTGGATCACATACCAGCGCGGCACGGCCGCATCGCCTTCCCCGCGGATCGCATCGCTCTCGTTCATGGGACTCCTGTCAGGCTGGACGCTGGTATCGCTGCCGGGGCTCTGCAACAATCGACTGCTGCCCTGTGCGACCCGTCTCGCGGGCCGGGTACCCGGCGAAAGAGGCAAGGATTCTAACACCGTTGCAAGGAGAGCCCCATGCCGACGCCTACCGTCCAGAGAAGCTGGCAAGCCTCCCTGGCGATCTACCTGCGCGCCCCCGTCCTCACCATGCTGTTCCTGGGCTTCTCGGCCGGCCTGCCCTTCCTGCTGGTGTTCTCCACGCTCTCGGCCTGGCTGCGCAGCGATGGCGTCGAGGTGGCGGCGATCGGCTTCTTCGCCTGGATCGGCATGCTCTATTCGATCAAGTTCTTCTGGGCCCCGGTGGTGGACCGCCTGCCACTGCCGCTGCTGACCCGCCGCCTCGGCCAGCGACGCGGCTGGATGCTGTTGGCCCAGGCGATGATCGTCGCCGGCCTGGTGGGGCTGGCCGGGGTCGACCCGCTGGGTCACCTGCCGCTGGTGGCCGCCTTCGCCCTGCTGGTCGCCTTCGGTAGCGCCACCCAGGACATCGCCATCGATGCCTTCCGCATCGAGTCGGCGCCCGAGGACATCCAGGCGGCCATGGCCTCCACCTATATCATCGGCTACCGCGGCGGCCTGTTGGCGGCCGGCGCCGGGGCGCTCTACGTCGCCTCCTGGCTCTCCTGGGAGGCCGCCTACCTGACCATGGCCGCGCTGGTCGGCATCGGCGTGATCACGGTGCTGGTGCGTCCCGAGCCCGAGCGCCTCTCGTTGACCAGCCAGCTGATCCACGAGCCGCGCGTGCGTGCCTTCCTGAGTGCCAGCCGCGGCAAGCCCAGGACGCTGCGGCGCCTGGGGGCCTGGATAATCGGGGCCATCGTCTGCCCCTTCACCGACTTCTTCACCCGCTATCGGCGCAAGGCCCTGTGGCTGCTGCTCTTCGTGGCGGTATTCCGCATCAGCGACCTGGCCATGGCCTCCATGGCTAACCCGCTGTATATCGACCTGGGGTTCACGCTGACCGAGATCGCCAACGTCACCAACGCCTTCGGCATCGCCATGAGCATCGCCGGTGGCATGCTGGGCGGGCTCCTGGTGGCCCGCTACGGCATCGGGCCCATCCTGGTGCTGGGCGCCACCGCGGCGGCACTCACCAACCTGCTGTTCACCGCCCTGGCGCTCACCGGCCAGAGCCTGCCGCTGCTGGTGATGGCCATCGTCGGCGATAACCTGGCCAACGGCCTGGCCAGTGCGGTGTTCATCGCCTTTCTCTCCAGCCTGACGTCGCGGGCCTATACCGCGACGCAGTATGCGCTGTTCTCGTCGCTGATGACCCTGCCCGGCAAGTTCCTGAGCGGCTTCGGTGGGCTGGTGGTCGAGGTCGAGGGCTACGCCACCTTCTTCATGATCTCCGCCATCATGGGGATTCCGGCGGTGCTGTTGGCGCTATGGATCAGCCGAGACCGGGAGCTGGTGCCCGCGCCGCAGCCGGCACCACAACCAGGGGAAACCTGAGACGCCAGGCGCGGGAACCTGCCCACAATTAGCGAGCTGCAGTGCCGTGGGAGGCCGTCTAGGCCGGGCGAATGGCGCCGCCAGGCGCCCCAACCGAACTCATTCCCGCTAGTCTGCGAGGCATCCTTTCTTAACCGTCCAGCCACGCCTGCAGCCAGGCGAGTGCCCCCGGGGTCGCCCGCCACTGGTCGCGCATCAGGGTACGATACTGCCAGGCCTCGGCGCGGCTGCCGGGTTCCGCGGGGCCATCATCGCCTCCCGGCACCGGCCGCGGGTGGTCAGCACACAGCAGTCTCAGCGCGTGGGCGTTGTGGGCATGGATCTCGTTCAGTGCCTGTGCGGCTTCCGTTGGACGGTCGAGGCGATAAAGTGCCAGGGCCCGCCCCATCAGCACGCCCAGCGCCGGCCCCTCGGCCTCGGCTTCCGGCGGCTGCTCGCTGAGCGCCAGGGCATCGCTGTCGCGACCATCCCGCAGCAGCTGGTCGAGCACCAGCTCCCGCAGCCCCAGGCTGTCATGGTCATCCAGCGCCAGCAGGCGTTCGGCCAGCCGCCGGGAACGCTCCCGGGAGCCGCGCTCCATGCCCACTACCAGCGCCAGCCCGGTGCGCAGCAGCAGGGCGTTGTCGGCGTCCTCCCAGGCCAGGGTGCCGGGGCCCTCTGCCGCCACCTGCTCGAGCCAGCGCTCCAGCCGGCTGGCCAGCGGCACGAACAGGCTGGGTGCCATCCACGGCAGGCTGCCGAAGCGGGTAGTCAGCGCCAGCGCCAGCTCCTGCATGACCGCCGGGGCATCCAGCCACTCCGGATGGCTGCACAGCTCGGGCAGCCACTCCGCGGCACTCGGCCAGGGATCGTCCTCGAGCCCCAGCGGCGAGTCGAGGACGGCCGAGACGGGGAAGACCTGGCGCCAGGCGGCGTGCAGGGTGTCCTCCCGGGCCGTGGTGCGATACTCGAGCCGGCCCTGCGGCGTGCATGACACGGCCAGGCGCGGGGCGATGGGCAGCTCCTCGAGGAGCGCCTGCAGCGAGGCCAGCGGCCCGGCCAGATCCTCCTCGGCGTTGAGCAACTGTTCGGCCAGGGTGGCACCGGGATTCTCGGCCAGGTCGGCGAGGAACTGCAGCTGGTCGGGGTCCAGGTCGCCCTGGCGCGCCAGGCGCCGGAACCAGAAGCGCGCCCGCTCGGCGGCCTCCTCCTCGTGCCCCTCGTGGAGCAGCAGCATGGCCTCGATATAGGCCAGGGTGGGCGAGTCGGGCAGCGCCTGCTGAGCGCGCACGAAGGCGGCCCGGGCGCTGTCCAGGTCGTCGTTGTCGAGGTGCATCAGGCACAGCCGCTCCAGGGCCACGCCGCGCAGGAACAGCGGACCATGCTCGAGCACGGCATCGAGGAGGCTCTCGCGCTTGCGATGGAAGCCGCGCTCCTGATAGAGGTCGATGAGGATCTCGAAGGCGGGCTCGGCCTGCTCCGGCAGCCGCGACCAGTCGCCACGCTCGAACAGCGACTCCAGTATCTGCTGGGCGCGCCCGCGCTGGCCGGTCTCGGCGGCGATCAGGCCCGCCTCGAGCAGCGCCTGGGCCGGGGCCCGGCCACTGGCCAGCGCCGCCTTGAGGGTGTCGCCCTTCCAGTCGCGCAGCGAGAGCATCCACATCAGGTGATCGGGCACCGAGCCGGGCAGCGTCACGGCGCCACAGCAGTGCTTGGTCTTGCGACCGGAGTCGCACCAGCAGGGCTCGTTACGTCCCGGGCGCGCCAACGGCTCGCAGCGGAAGTCCAGGCGCGCCAGCGGCGCCTGGGACCACAACTCCGGCGCCAACGCCTGGGCCAGCGGCAGATTGCCGCCCACCAGCGCGGGCCCCTCTTCCCGAGCCCAGGCCATCAGCGTCGGATAGCGCTCGTCCTGGCGAATCGCCTTGAGCGCTCCCGAGGCAAATCCCAGCAGCTGTTCGACCCATACCGCCAGCATTGCGCACTCCACCGTCCGGAAAACGGCACAGTCTAGCAGTCTGCGCGGGGGCTTGGCAGCCGCTAGCTGCTGCGTTCGAGCTATCCAGCTACCCGAAGCGAGAGGCGCCGGGGACAGGTCGAAGGGGAGGTCCTATGCCAGGGATGGCATCGGTAGCGCCCAGGGAAGGGTTCACAGCGCCTCCCCGAAGGCCTGTCGCCGGAACAGCCGCGAGCGTTCCTTCCACGATAACCTTGCCCGGAATAACCGCTAGGGCCTGGCCCACGCCAGCAGCGGGTCGGTGCGCGAGCGCATGTCGAGTCGGGCGCCGAGGCGAACCAGGTTCCAGTAGTGGCCGTTGAGCGTTCGCGACAGCAGCAGAGTGTCGGCGGGAGGCTGCAGGCGGTCCATGGCCGCCCACACCTTGGGCGAGAGCTCGCGCAGGCGACGATGGACCCGCACATCGCCGAAGTCCTGCTCGCCGGGGGCGAACAGCGCGGAGACCGCCTCGGCGGATTCCCGGTAGAGCGCCAGCGGCGCGCCCTGCCCCTGGCGTCCGCCCAGCGCGAGCAGCGCGCTGTCCATGGCCATCGGGTCTCCGGCCAGGGTAGCCTCGAGAAGGCGCATCATCGCCTTGAGCCGCGCCTCGGGCACGGGTATGACCGCGCCCAGATCATAGATCACCAGCCGCCCCTCGGCGTCGGCGGCGAAGTTACCGGCATGGGGGTCGGCGTGCAGCTCGCCATGGGTGAAGAGCTCCTCGGTGAGCCAGTCGGCCAGCGTCCGGGCGATGCGCTGGCGGGTGCCATCGTCGGCGGCCTCCAGCTCGCGCAGCGGGGTGCCCGGCACATGACGCATGGCCAGCACCCGCTCGCCGGAGTAGTCCGGCAGCGGCTCGGGGATCACCAGCCCCGGCCAGTCGGCGTAGCGCTCCCGATAGCGCGCCAGCGCGGCGGCCTCGGCATGGTAGTCCAGCTCACCGCGCAGGCTCGCCGCCAGTTCCTCGAACAACGCATCGAGGCGCGCCTGGGGCACCTTGAACCAGCGCCCCAGACGCATCAGACGCCTGACCTGGGCGAGGTCCCCCTCCAGCACCTCGGCCAGGCCGGGGTACTGCACCTTGAGCACCAGGGTCTCGCCGTCGCGGGTCACCGCACGATGCACCTGCCCCATGGAGGCGCTGGCGAAGGGCTTCGTTTCGACCTCACAAAACACCCCATCGATATCGCCATAGTGGTCATCCAGGGTGCGGCGTATCGATTTCCAGGGCATCGGCTCGGCCTGACGCTGCAACCGGGCCAGCTCCTCGGCGAGGTCCGGCGGCAACAGGTCATCCCACTGGGACATGATCTGGGCCAGCTTCATGGCCGGCCCCTTGAGCTCGGAGAGCCCCTCGAACAGCGCCTCGCCCAGGGCGCGCCAGTCGGCCTGACCGCCCATCCGGGTCCTCAGCAGCGCCCCGCCGGTGCGCGCCCCCAGTCCCAGCAGTCGCCTCGTCCTGCCTCTCTCACGCATCTCATGGACCCCGAAAAATAATGATACAGGAATTGTACACCATATCTGACACGTGACACCTGGCCAATCGCCACGAACACTGGAAGAATGTCCATACTTCACCGTTCCCGAGGCCGCCATGCGCCTGATCATCGCCGAGAAGCCCAGCCTGGCCCGGGCCATCGCCGACGCCCTGCCCGGCTCCCCCCGCAAGGTGGAGGGGGCGATCGCCGTGGGCGATACCACCGTGACCTGGTGCCTGGGCCACCTGCTGGAGCAGGCGCCCCCCGATGCCTATGATCCCGCCCTCAAGCAGTGGCGCCTGGATACCCTGCCGATCCTGCCCGAGCGCTGGAAGCTCGCGCCTCGCCCCAAGGCCCGCGGCCAACTGGCGGCGATTCGCAAGCTGCTCAAGACGGCCGACGAGGTGGTGCACGCCGGGGACCCCGACCGCGAGGGTCAGCTGCTGGTCCAGGAGGTGATCGAGTACCTCGGCTGGAAGGGCAGGGTATCCCGACTGCTGGTCAGCGACCTCAACCGCCCCGCGGTGCAGCGGGCGCTTGCACGCCTGGAGGACAACGGTCGCTACCAGCCGCTCTACCGCGCCGCCGAGTCCCGCTCCCGCGCCGACTGGTTGTACGGCATCAACCTGACCCGGGCCTGGACGCTGACCGGTCGCCAGGCCGGCCATGATGGTGTGCTCTCGGTGGGCCGCGTGCAGACGCCGGTGCTGGGCCTGGTGGTGCGCCGCGATGCCGAGATCCGCGACTTCACGCCCCGGCCCTTCTTCGTGCTGTGGGCCGACCTCGCGGTGGCGCACGGTGAGCTGCGCGCCTGGTGGGCCCCCGGGGAGCACCATCCGCTCGACGACCAGGGGCGCCTGCTGGCCCGGGAGCCCGCCGCGACCCTGGCCGAGCGCCTGCCGGGGGCCGAGGGCCGACTGGAGTCCCTGGAGACCCAGCAGAAGCGCCAGGCCGCCCCCCTGCCCTACTCGCTGTCGGCGCTGCAGGTCGACGCCGCCAGGCGCTACGGCATCTCCGCCAAGGTGGTACTGGACACCTGCCAGGCGCTCTACGAACGCCACCAGCTGATCACCTACCCGCGCTCCGACTGCCGCTACCTGCCCGAGGAGCACTTCGCCGCCGCCCGCAGCACTCTGCAGAGCGCCTGCCGGGACGATGAGACCCTGCGCGGGTGGCTTTCCGGCGCCGACTTCTCGCGTCGCTCCAGGGCCTGGAACGACGCCAAGGTGGGCGCCCACCACGCCCTGGCGCCCACCGGGCGTCCCATGGACCCGACGCGGCTCTCGGCCACCGAGGCCAATGTCTTCCGGCTGATCGCCCGCAACGTGCTGGCCCAGTTCTACCCCGCGCTCTCCACCCGCGAGGTGAAGGCCGAGTTCCGCATCCTCGAGGAGACCTTTCGCGCCCGGGGCCAGGAGATCCTCGACCCGGGCTGGAAACCGCTGTTCACCACCCGCGACGAGGCGCCGCCGCTGCCGCCCCTCACCGAGGGCGAGGGGTGTCGTGTAAAAGAGGCCGGCGTGGAGGATCGCGAGACCCGCCCGCCCGAACCCTTCAACGACGCCAGCCTGATCAAGGCGATGATGAACATCGGCCGCTACGTGGACGACCCCGCCGTCAGGCGCACCCTGCGCGAGCACGACGGCCTGGGCACCGAGGCGACCCGGGCCGGCATCCTCGAGACCCTGGTGGAGCGCGGCTATCTGGTACGCCAGGGCAAGGCGCTGCGCGCCACCCGCCTGGGCAGTGCACTGATCGCCTCGCTGCCCGAGGCGGTCGGCCGCCCCGAGCGCACCGCGCTATGGGAGCAGAGACTCACCGCCATCGCCGAGGAGGCCGCCGCGCCCGCCCCCTTCCTCGAGTCGCTGGTAGCCGACCTGCGTGCGCTGCTCGGCGCCGCGGATGCCGGTCGCCTGCGCCAGGCGCTGCATAACGCCGAGGGCGAGGAGGCCAAGATACCCCAGCGGGCGTCTCGGCGTCGGAGTCCCGGTCGCTCGGCACCCAAGGGCAGCAAGCGCCGCGCGCCGCGACGCCGCAAGGAGGGCAGCTGATGGCCCGTCTGAACCACTGGATCGTCGGCCCTGGGGCCATCGGCCGCCTGCTCGCCCTGCGCCTGGTCCAGCACGGCCAGCGGGTGACGCTGATCGGCCGCCGCCACTTGCCCAGCCGCCAGACCCTTGTCACACCCGAGGGTGAAGCGTCGAGCCTCGAGGTCACCACCCGGACCAGCCCGCCCCAGGGTTCCCCGGACATCGTTCACCTGACCACCAAGGCCTACGCCGCCGAGGCGGCCTATGCGGCCCTGGCCGGGCACCTTCCTGCGCATACCCCGCTGGTGCTGTGGCAGAACGGCTTTCACTCCCAGCCGCGGCTAAGCGCGCGTCACCCGGGTCCGGTGCTCTGCGCCACCACCACCGAAGGCGCCTATGTGGAAGCGGATGACCGGGTGGTTCACGCCGGGCATGGCGACACCGCCATCGGCAGCCTGGACGGCGGCCATGCTGCCCTCGCCGAATCACTGGCCGGCGTGTTGAGCGAGGCCGGCCTTCGCTCCGCGGCGGTGCCGGACATCCGGTGCCGGCTATGGCAGAAGCTCGCCGTCAACGCCGCCATCAACCCGTTGGTCGCACGCTACCGGATTCGCAATGGCGAGCTGCGCGATGCCCCCTACCGTGCCGAGGTGGAGGCGATCATCGCCGAGGTGGCAGGGGTGATGGCCGCCGAAGGGGTCACCCCAGCGGAGGGCGAGGGCCTGGCGGGCTGGCGGGCGCTGGTCTGGAAGGTGGTGGCGGCCACCGCCGATAACCGCGCCTCGATGCTTCAGGATGTGCTGGCGGGGCGCCCCACCGAGCACGAGGCCATCCTGGGGCCTCTGGTGTCCGCCGCCGCCCGCCACGGCCTGGCCACGCCGCGTCTGGCTGCCCTCCTTGCCGCCATGGCCGGGGCCGAGCGCCGATAACTCGGGCACCCACGCGGGCGTTTCTAGCCGGCAATGCCACCTCCGGGAGCCTGGATTCACGCGCCAATAGCTGGCAGATCTCGAGGCGGCTTGCTAGCCTAGAGGGATCTCATCGCTACTCGCCCTGCGGCTTGTCCCTTCGGGTCAGGCCGTAGCGCAAGGACAGGGACACATGACATCCCGTCACACCATCGCCGTGCTGCTGGCCTGCCTTGCCCTCGCCGTGTCGCAGGGGGCGGCCGCCGCCGAGGGAGGCCTCGACGACGACATTGCCAGGGACGAGATTGCCAGCAAGGCCAAGCGAGCCGATAGCGAAAGCCCCGCCTACGCCGGTCACCCGCAAGACCTGATGCGCCTGGACAACGGCGTCACCATCGACGGCCAGGACATCGAAACCCCCGATGGCTATACCTCCGGCTTTCGCCTGATCGCCGGCTTCAGTCCCTTCCGGCTGCCCAGGCTCGATCTCGCTGCCGAATTCAGCTACCGCGAGAGCGACGAAGTGCCCACCCGCCTCGGCGACCAGCAGCTGCTGGTCAATACCGTCAGCCTCGGCGGCAGCCTTGTGGCGGGCGTGCGTCTGGGCCGCTTCGGCCTCTATGCCAAGTCCGGCCTGGTCGGCTGGGAGGGAGATGCCGTGATTCCCC
This sequence comes from Halomonas sp. SSL-5, assembly GCF_030708455.1. Taxonomy (GTDB): domain Bacteria; phylum Pseudomonadota; class Gammaproteobacteria; order Pseudomonadales; family Halomonadaceae; genus Halomonas. The sequence continues at coordinate 93,624 of NZ_JAUYWF010000007.1, read as the reverse complement.
GCGGCGATTTCGATGAGGCCGGCACCACCCGGGTGCGGGGCTTCGGTGCCCGGCTGCAGTTCCCTGGCTTCACCAGCCGCCTGGAGGTCGAGGAGTACGACGCCCCGGACATGGCCCACCTCAACCTGCTGACCGCCTCGATCAATATTCCCTTCTAAGAGCGCGGCCACGCCGCTTCAAGGCGCAAGGCGCAAGGCGCAAGGCGCAAGGCGCAAGGCGCAAGGCGCAAGCAGCGTAGCGACGCTCCCAGGCATGAACGCAACGCCCTCGCATCCTTGTTTCCTTGCCCCTTGCTCCTGGCCGAAGGCCTAACCCGTGTTACGCAGCCCCGCGGCGATACCCGCCATGGTCACCATCAGCGCCCGGGAGAGATCGGCGCTGATCGCCCCGTCGGCGTCCCGGTTACGTTGCAGCAGTTCCGCCTGCAGGCCGTGCAGCGGGTCGATGTAGGGATTGCGCACGGCAATTGCCTGGTGGATCAGCGGGGTGTTCTCCAGCAGCTCCTGCTGCTCGAGGATCTCCAGCAGCACCTCGTTGAGGCGCTCAAAGCGATCTCGCAGGCGCTGGCCCAGTGCCTTGAGCGCCGGCTCGTCGACCAGGCGATGCTCGTAGTAGGCGGCGATGCCCACATCGGCCTTGGCCAGCAGCATCTCGAGCATGTCCAGGTAGGTACCGAAGAAGGGCCAGCGATTGCGCATCTCCTGGAGCACCTCGCGACCGCCCTCCTCCTCGAGACGCGTGGCGAAAGCCTCGCCGCTGCCCAGCCAGGCCGGCAGCATCAGCCTGATCTGGGTCCAGGCGAAGATCCAGGGGATCGCGCGCAGGGTCTCCACCCCGCCGTCCTGGCGGCGCTTGGTGGGCCGTGAGCCCAGCGGCAACCGCCCCAGCGAGCCCTCCGGGGTGACCGCCCGGAAGTAGGGCACGAAGTCGGGATCCTCGCGCACCACCCCCACGTAGGCGCCATGGGCGATCTCGGCCAGGCGGTCCATCTCCTCGCGCCAGCGTGGCTCCGGGTCCGGCGGCGGCAACAGGGTCGCCTCCAGCACCGCGCAGGCGTAGATCTCCATGGAGCGCAGGGCGATCTCCGGCTGGCCGAACTTGAAGCGGATCATCTCGCCCTGCTCGGTCACCCGCAGGCTGCCGTTCACCGAGCCCGGCGGCTGGGAGAGAATGGCGGCGTGGGCCGGGCCGCCGCCACGCCCCACGGTACCGCCGCGGCCGTGGAACAGGGTCAGGTCCACCGCGTGTCGGCGACACACCTCGACCAGGCTCTCCTGGGCGCGGTACTGGGCCCAGGCGGCGGCCAGCTGGCCGGCATCCTTGGCCGAGTCCGAATAGCCGATCATCACCTCCTGGCGATCCCCGGCGTGGCGACGGTAGCCGGGCAGCGCCAGCAGCCGGTCGACCACCTCGCCGGCATGGTTGAGGTCGTCCAGGGTCTCGAACAGCGGCGCGATGGGCAGCTTGACCTCACCCCCCACCTCCTTCATCAGCAGCGCCACGGCCAGCACGTCGGAGGGCTCTGCCGCCATGGAGATGACATAGGTCCCCAACGCCTCGGACTGCTCGGCGGCGATCACCCGGAAGGTATCGATCACCTCCCGGGACTCCGGCGAGCACTCCCAGCGCCGGGGAATCAGCGGCCGTCGCGCGGCGAGCTCCTCGAGCAGGAAGGCCTGACGCTGCTCCTCGCTCCATTCTCGATAGTGGCCGAGCCCCAGGCCGTCGGTCAGCTCCTCCATCACCTGGGCATGGCGCCCCGCCTCCTGGCGGATATCGAGCTTGGTCAGGGTAACGCCGAACACCGCCACCCGGCGCAGGGTGTCGAGCAGCGCGCCGTTGGCGATGGTATCGAGCCCCACGTCGCACAGCGAGCGGTAGCAGGCGAGCAGGGGCGAATAGAGCTGGTCGCGGCTCTCGATGATCGGGCCGCCGTCGTAGGGCCTGCCGTCGAGGCTCGCCTTGGCCCAGTCGCGGGTCGCCTCGACCCGCGCCAGCAGCCGACGCAGCAGTTCGCGATAGGGCTCGGCCGCATCGCCGACCTCAGCCATCAGCGCGCTGTTGGCCTTCCACATGGAGAGCTCGGCCTTGAGCTGCTCCAGGTCACGCAGGTAGAGGTCGGCGGCCATCCAGCGCCCCAGCAGGAGCACCTCGCGGGTCACCCGGGACGTGACATTGGGATTGCCGTCGCGGTCGCCCCCCATCCAGGAGGCGAAGCGGATCGGCGCGGCGTCCAGCGGCAGGCGCTCGCCGGCGGTCTCCAGCAGCAGGTTGTCCAGGTCGCGGTGGAAGTCGGGCACCGCCTGCCACAGCGAGTTCTCGATCACCGCGAAGCCCCACTTTGCCTCATCCACCGGCGAGGGACGCTCGTGGCGAATCTCGTCGGTATGCCACGCCTGGCCGATCAGCTCCTCGAGGCGCCCCTTGGCCCGGGCACCGCGCTCGGGATAGTCCGCCGAGGACTCGATGGCGGTCAGGCAGTCGTCGATGGCGTCGTACTTCTGGATCAGGGTACGCCGGATGACCTCGGTGGGATGGGCGGTCAACACCAGTTCGACACGCATGCCGGCCAGGCTCTCCACCAGCTTGCGCGGCGAGTTGCCGGCACCGCGCGCCCGCTCGAGCAGCTCCGAGAGCACCGGCTGGGTGCCCGGGCGATAGTCCTCGACACGCCGGAAGCGCGCCCGGTAGTGCTGCTCGGCGATATTGGCCAGGTTGAGGAACTGGTTGAAGGCCCGGGTCACCGGCAGCAGGTCGCGGTCGGGCAGGCAACGCAGGTAGTCGATCAGCTCGCGCTGGGCCGCCTCGTCGCCCTGGCGGCCACGCTTGGCGAAGCCGCGGATGGCCTCGATCCTGTCGACGAAGCCATGGCCCAGGTCATCGGCGATGGTGCGCCCCAGGCTGTCGCCCAGGATACGGACGTTGTCGCGCAGGGATTCGTGCAGATCGTGGCTCATGACCGTGGCTCTCCGGGAATGGCGGTGGCGTTGTTGTCGAGGGCGCGGTCGGCGTCCGGGTGCCGCGCCTCCAGGCGCTTGGCGGCCTGCCAGTGTCGCTCCATGGTGTCGAGATCGGCCGCCTCGGGGCTGCCACCTTCGGCGGCCAGGGCCGCCTCCACATGGCGGAAGCGGCGCTCGAACTTGGCGTTGGTGGCGCGCAGGCATCGCTCGGGGTCGGCCTTGAGGGTACGGGCGAGATTGGTCACCGCGAACAGCAGGTCGCCCACTTCCTCGGCGGCGTGGTCCCGGTCACCCTCGGCCAGCGCCTCCTCCACCTCGTCGAGCTCCTCGCGGATCTTGGCGATCACCCCACGGGCGTCGGGCCAGTCGAAGCCCACCCGGGCGGCGCGCTTGGAGAGCTTGGCGGCGCGGGATAGCGCCGGCAGGTTGCGCGGGACGTCATCCAGAACCGAAGCCGCGGCGCTATCCAGCACCGACGCCGAGGCGCTGTCCTGCGTCGAGGCGACCTCGGCACTGGCGCGCTCGGCGCGTTCCTCGGCCTTGAGCGCCTCCCAGCGCGAGTGGATCTGGTGGCGCTCGATCTCTTCGGCCGTCACGCCCGGCGGGCGACGCGAGGCCAGGGTGCCGTCGGGGAAGACGTGGGGATGGCGGCGCAGCATCTTGGCGGTGAGGGTATCCACGACGTCGTCAAAGTCGAAACGCCCCTCCTCCTCGCCGAAGCGGGCGTAGTAGACCACCTGGAAGAGCAGGTCGCCGAGTTCGCCGGGCAGCTCCTCCCAGGCGCGGCGCTCGATGGCGTCGGCGACCTCGTAGGCCTCCTCCAGGGTGTGGGGGACGATGGAGTCCCACCCCTGGGCGAGGTCCCAGGGGCAGCCCTGGTCGGGGTCGCGCAGCACCGCCATCAGGGTCAGCAGATCGTCCAACGTATGGCGCCGGCTCATGGCTTCTTCTCCTTGCCCTTGCCCTTCCCCTTGCCCCGGCGCTCGCCGGGTGCGCCGCCGCGCAGGCGGCGCACCTCGATGATGTTGGAGAGCTGCTGGATGCGCGAGAAGAGCCTCCCCAGGGTCTCCAGGCCATCCACCTCCACGGTGATCTGCAGGCGGGCGATGCCGTCGTCGCTGTCGGTGAGGGTGTTGACCGCCAGCACATTGACCTTCTCGTTGCCGAGCACCCCGGTGACGTCGCGCAGCAGGCCGGAGCGGTCCCAGGCCTGCACCTCGATATTGACCGGATACTGGGTGCGGGCCCGCTCGCCCCACTCCGCCTCGATGATGCGCTGGGGCTCGTCGAGGCGCAGCTGGAGGATGTTGGGGCAGTCCTGGCGATGGACCGTGACGCCGCGCCCCTGGGTGATGAAGCCGACGATGGGCTCGCCGGGCACCGGGTGGCAGCAGTTGGCCATGCTGGTCTTGAGGTTACCGACCCCGAGCACGGTGATATCGCTCTTCTCCCCCTTGGCGGGGGAGCGCCTGGGCTTGGCCAGCAGGCGCTCGAGCTGCTCCTGGTCGTCATTCTCGCCGAACAGCTGCTGGGCCTGGTGCAGCACCTGGCCGATGCGCAGGTCGCCTGCCCCCAGCGCCGCATACATGTCATCGGGGCTCTGGTAGTTGACCTTGTGGGCCAGGGTATCGAGGTCCATGTCCTCGAGATCGAGGCGCTTCATCTCGCGCTCGAACAGCGCACGCCCCTCCTCGAGGTTCTGGTCGCGGGCCTGATGCTTGAACCAGGCCTGGATCTTGGCACGGCCACGGGAGGTACGCACATAGCCCAGGCTCGGGTTGAGCCAGTCGCGGCTGGGGCCGCCCTTGCTGGCGGTGAGGATCTCCACCTGCTGGCCGGTCTTGAGCCGATAGGTGAGCGGCACGATGCGCCCGTTGACCTTGGCCCCCCGGCAGCGATGGCCCACCTCGGTGTGCACCCGGTAGGCGAAGTCGATGGGGGTGGCGATGCGCGGCAGGTCGATGACATGGCCGTCGGGGGTAAAGACATAGATGCGATCCGGGGCCACGTCGCTCGAGAGCCCCTCGCGCAGATCGCCGAAGTCGCCGACCTCCTCCTGCCACTCCAGCACCTGGCGCAGCCAGGCGATCTTCTCCTCGTAGCTGCTGCTCTTGGCCTTGGTGTCGTGGCCCTTGTAGCGCCAGTGGGCACACACCCCGAGCTCCGCCTCCTCGTGCATGGCGAAGGTGCGGATCTGGATCTCCAGCACCTTGCTCTCGGGCCCGATCACCGCCGTATGCAGCGACTGATAGCCGTTCTTCTTGGGGTTGGCGATGTAGTCGTCGAACTCGTTGGGCACGTGGTGCCAGCGCGAATGCACCAGCCCCAGCACGGTGTAGCAGTCGGCCACCTCGGGCACCAGGATGCGCACCGCGCGAATGTCATGGACCTGGGAGAAGTCGATGCGCTTGCGCTTCATCTTCCGCCAGATCGAGTAGATATGCTTGGCCCGGCCATCGACGTCATAGCGATTGATGCCCTGGGCCTCGAGCAGCGCCTTGAGGGTGTCGACCACCTCGGCGATATAGCGGTCGCGATCCAGGCGCTTCTCGGCCAGCTGGCGGGCGATGGCCTTGTAGTCGTCCTCGTGGAGATAGCGGAAGGAGAGGTCCTCCAGCTCCCACTTGAGGTGGCCGATGCCCAGGCGATGGGCCAGGGGCGCATAGATGTCGAACACCTCCCGGGCCACGCGCAGCTGCTTCTCGCGAGGGGCGTCCCTGACCTGGCGCAGCGCACAGGTGCGCTCGGCGATCTTGATCAGTGCAACGCGGACATCGTCGATCATGTTGACCAGCATCTTGCGCAGGTTGTCCTGCTGGTCATGCTGGCTCATCGCCTGGCTCGGCAGCTGGGTGGCACTGATCGCCGCCATCTGCAGCACGCCGTCGATCAGGCTGGCCACCTCGCCGCCGAACTGCTTGGTGACCGACTCCAGGCCGATCAGCCCCTCACGCACCGCGCGATAGAGCACGGCGGCCTCGAGTACCGCCTGGTCGAGCCTGAGCTCCCCCAGGATATCGGCCATCTCCAGGCCCATGCGAAAGCTCGACCTCTCCGCCAGCCAGTCGCGGTGGGGACGCTCCGACTCGCGCTCCAGCCGCTCGGCGAGACGGCAGGCCTCGACCATCCTGCCCGGGTCGCGAAGCTTGACGTCCTCCTGCAGGCGCGCCACCCACAGGTCGATATCCACGCGCCCCGACGCGGTCAGGGGCTGGTCCTCACGGACTTTAACCATCGGCTGATGCTCCTTGCCGCTGCCGCCGAGCCCGCGAATGCTCGAACAGCAGCATCGATTCCAGGTGTGAGGTGTGCACGAACATGTCCGCCACCGCGATGCGCGTGACCCGATAGCCACCATGCACGAGGTGTGCCACATCCCGGGCCAGGGTGGCCGGATCGCAGGAGACATAGAGCACGCGCGGCACCGGCGCGGCCACCAGCGCCCGGGCGGCCTCCTCGGCGCCGTCCCGCGGCGGGTCGAGCACCACCACCTCGGGGGCGACATCGGCCAGCAGCGCCGCCACGGCGCCCTCTTCGGCCAGGTCGGCCTGGCGGGCCGTGACCGCCAGGCCCGGCCCCCACGAGTTGGCCCGGGCGTTGTGTTCCAGGCGCTCGACCATCGACGGGCTACCCTCCACCGCGGTCACCCGAGCCCCGGCAGACGCCAGGGGCAGGCTGAAGTTGCCGACCCCGGCGAAGAGGTCGAGCAGCGAGGCGCCATCGAGCGCTCCCAGCCACTCGAGGGCGGTGGTGACCATCTGTCGGTTGACCTCGGCATTGGCCTGCAGGAAGTCGCCGGGGGCGAATCCCAGCTCGAGCTCTCTCCCGGCCCCCGGCACTCGACAGCTCAGCGCCGGCGTGGGGGTCAGCCACTCGAGCACGGGGCCCTCGCGTCCCGCCAGCCAGGCCAGGTGCACCCCGTGCGCGGCGCCGAAGGCACGCCAGGCCTCGCGATCCGCGGCATGCTCCTTCAGCTGACGCACCACCAGGGTGGTGCCCTGGTCGCTGGCCAGCAGCTCCAGGTGCCCCACCTGGCGTGGCGCCTGGAGCGACGCCACCTGACGGTGCAGGGGCGCCAGCAGCGCATCGAGTTCCGGCACCAGGATGGTGCAGTGCTCGATATCCACCAGGCGATGGGTATGCCGCGCCCGAAAGCCCAGATGCAGGCGACCCTCGGCATCCCGCTTCACCCCCAGCCGCGCCCGCCGGCGATAGCCATGGCTGGCGCCGGCCAGCAGCTCGGGCTCGCCGTCGATATCGATGCCCTGGCGGGCCAGCAGCTCCATCAGCACCGCCTGCTTGTGACGCCGCTGGGCGGGCACCGCCAGGTGCTGGAGGTCGCAGCCGCCACAGCGTGCATAGTAGCCGCAGGGCGGTTCGACGCGCTCCGGCGAGGCCTCGAGCACCTCACGCACATGGGCCTCATCGAAGCGCTTGCGGGTGCGATGGACCGCCGCCTCGACTCGCTCGCCGGACAGCGCGCCCTCGACGAACAGCGCCTTGCCGGCGGCATCGTGCGCCAGCCCCCGACCATCATGGGCCAGCCGTTCGATCAGCAGACCCGGCGCCTCGCCAGCGTCCGCCGCCTTGGCCGCCGCCCCGGGGGAGGGCTGACGGCCCTGCAGACCGGAGATACCCGACCGCTCACGGGGCGGCCGCCGCTTGCCCAGCATCGCCATGGCTCAGGCCTCCGGGGCGAACAGGCCGGTGGAGAGGTAGCGGTCGCCGCGGTCGCAGACGATGAACACGATCACCGCGTTCTCCACCTGTTCGGCAACGCGCAGGGCACCGGCCAGGGCGCCACCGGAGCTGACGCCGGCCAGGATGCCCTCTTCCTGGGCCAGGCGGCGCATGTGCACCTCGGCCTCGTGCTGGCCGATATCGAGCACGCGATCGACGCGACTGGCATCGAAGATGCTCGGCAGGTACTCCGCCGGCCAGCGGCGGATGCCGGCGATGCTGGCGCCGTCCTCGGGCTGCAGGCCGATGATCTCGACCCCGGGATTGCGCTCCTTGAGCGCCTGGGAGACCCCCATGATGGTGCCGGTGGTGCCCATGGAGCTGATGAAGTGGGTCACCGTGCCGCCGGTCTGCTCCCAGATCTCCGGGCCGGTGCCGCGGTAGTGGGAGAGCGGATTGTCGGGGTTGGCGAACTGGTCGAGACGCTTGCCTTCGCCGCGGGCGAGCATGGCCTCGGCCAGGTCGCGGGCCTCCTCCATGCCCCCCGCCTTGCTGACCGTGATCAGCCTGGCGCCATAGGCGGCCATGCACTGCTTGCGCTCCTCCGAGGCGTTCTCTGGCATGATCAACACCATGCGATAGCCCTTGATGGCCGCCGCCATGGCCAGGGCGATGCCGGTATTGCCCGACGTGGCCTCGACCAGGGTGTCTCCCGGCACGATCTCGCCGCGGGCCTCGGCCTGCTCGAGCATGGAGAGGGCCGGGCGATCCTTCACCGAGCCCGCCGGGTTGTTGCCCTCGAGCTTGGCTAGCAGAACATTGTTGCGGCCGGCGCCGATCCGCTTGAGGCGCACCAGCGGGGTATGGCCGACGCTCTCCTCGATGGTGGGAAAATGCATGCAAGCATCCTTCTCTAAAGGTATTTTCAACATTATATCCGCGTGGCTCCGGGGTGGACAGGCATCCTCGGCCGCGTGGCGTTTCGCGTCACCCTCACCCGAGAGTCCCCATGTCACTGAAGCTGCGCCTGCTGTTGATCGCCCTGGTACTGCCCATGCTGCTGATGATCAGCGTGGCGCTCATCACCCTGCCCCTGCACCAAGGACACCATGAGGCGCGGCTCGAGGCGGAGCTGGCGCGGGCCGTGGGCCTGATCGAGCCCGGTCTGTCGGCCGCCCTGCGGGCGAATGACTCTCGGGCCCTGGAAGAACGCGCCGGCCGCCTGCTCGATCTCAAGGAGGTGAAGGCGGTGGCGGTGGTCGATGCCGGCGGCACGCCACGCGTGGAGATCGGGCGCCTCGAGGCGGGCGTGCCCCTCGACGCCGAGCCGGGATGGCAGCGCCATGGCGATGGCCACTGGCGCATGAGCGACCCCCTCGAGGGCAGCGGCGAGCGCCTGGTCATGGATATCGATGCCAGCGGGCTGCTGCTCGAGCACTACCGACAGCTGGCGAGTGCCGGCCTGCTGCTGGTACTGGGCGCGGGCGTACTCGCGCTGGCCACGAGCGTCACCTACCGGCGCCTGCAGCGTCCCCTCGAGGAGATAGATGCCGCCCTGGAACGACTGATCAGGGGCAAACCCGCGCCTGCCCTGCCCCCCTCACCCGCCGAGCTGCCTCCCCTGGGCAGCCGTATCAATGCACTGGCCACGCGACTGGAGGAGGCCCGCGAGGAGATGCAGCGCCAGATCGCCCAGGCCACCGCGGAGCTCGAGGAGTCGATGGAGACCGTCGAGGTCCAGAACATGCAGCTTGACCTGGCCCATCGACGCGCGGTGGAGGCCAACCGCGTGAAGTCGGAGTTCCTGGCCAACATGAGCCATGAGATCCGCACGCCGCTCAACGGCATCGTCGGCTTCTGCCGTCTGCTGGGCCGCTCGCCGCTGGATGCCCGCCAGCGGGAGTGGCTGGAGCACGTCAACCGCGCCTGCGGCAACCTGCTGCTGCTGGTCAATGATGTGCTCGACCACTCCCGGCTCGAGGCGGGCAGGCTGGAGCTCGAGCAGCTGCCGGTGGAGATGGTGGAACTGGTCGACGAGGTGCTGGCCCTGCAGGCTCCCATGGCCCAGCAGAAGGGGCTGGAGCTGGTCGGCATGGTCTATGACGACGTGCCGCCGGTACTGCATGGCGACCCCATGCGCATCCGCCAGCTGCTGACCAACCTGGTCAGCAATGCGGTCAAGTTCACCGAGCGTGGTGAGGTCATGGTGCGGGTCATGGTGGAGGCGAGCGACCCCACCGGGGTCACCCTGAGTATCAGCGTGTCGGACACCGGCATCGGCCTGTCCGCGGAGCACTGCCGCCGGCTGTTCGATGCCTTTCATCAGGCGGCGCCCAGCCACTCACGGGAGTTCGGTGGCAGCGGACTGGGGCTCTCCATCTGCCGCCAGCTGGTGGAGCAGATGGGCGGCGAGATCGGGGTAAAGAGCGAGCCGGGACGCGGCAGCACCTTCACCTTCACCCTGCCGCTGGCCGGCGAAGCCGGGCCGGAGCGGCCACCGGAGCTGCACCTGGCGGGGGAGTGCATCCTGCTGGAGGAGCCACATCCGCCCACGCGACGCGCCATGCAGCACCTGCTGCGTCGCTGGGGCGCCAGGACGCTGGACGCCAGGGCATCGAGCCCCGGCTCGGCAAGCCTGCTGGTGGCCAGCCTGGGCACTCCGCCCTACCGCCCCGACTGGCTGCGCCGCTGGCGCGAACGCCTCGCCGAGCTGCCCTGCCCGGCCCTGCTGCTGTGCACCGCCAGCCCGCTGGACTTCCCCGACCTGCCGCTGCCCCACGGCGGCGAGATCCTGGCCAAGCCGCTGGCCCGCCATACCCTGGCCGAGGCCATCGAGCGCCTGCTGCCCCAGCGGCAGGAGGCCGCCGATGACGGCGACGCCTCGAGGAACTCCGAGGCCCGCCTGCGCCTGCTCGCCGTCGACGACAACGACGCCAATCGCCGGCTGATGGGCGAACTGCTGTCCGGGCCCGGCATGGAGGTCACCCTGGCCAGCAGCGGTGAACAGGCCGTGGCCCTGGGTCGCCGGCAGGGCTTCGATCTGGTGCTGATGGATATCCGCATGCCGGGCATGGACGGCATCGAGACGAGCCGTGCGCTGCGTCGCCTCGGGGAGGCATGGGGCCGCACGCCGATCGTCGCCGTGACCGCCCATGCCCTGAAGGACGAGCGTCGACGCCTGCTGGCCAGCGGCCTGGATGACGTGCTGGTCAAGCCGCTGGACGCCGAGGAGCTGGCCGCCCTGCTGACTCGCCATCTGGGCAGCGCGCCCGACCATCTCACGGCACCGCTCGCCAGCCCCGCCACGGTGCCCGCCCGGGCCGGTGCGTCGGAGCTGCACGCGGTGGACCTGTCGCTGGGCACGGACCTGGCCGGCGGCCGGGAGGCGCTGGCCCGCCAGCTGCTCGACCAGCTGACCGACTCGCTCGACGAGAGCGAGGCCGAGATCCGTCGTGCCCACGCCGAGCAGGATGACGAGGCGCTACTGGACGCGATTCACGCCCTCAACGGCGCCTGCCGCTACTGCGGGGCGCCGCGCCTGGGGCTGCTCGCCGAGACCATGGAGACCCGCCTGAGGACCCGCGGGCGCGAGGCCGTGACACCGCTGCTGGAGGACCTGTTCTGCGCCATGGCGGAGCTGCGCCGCTGGCGAAGCGAAAATCCCCTGGAGCGTCACCCCTCCAGCACCACGAAGGCCACCGCGAACTCCACCTCGTCGGATAACGACAGGTGAGTGGCACGCACCCCGGCGGCCAGCGCCAGGTCGTGGGCCTTGCCGGCGAGCAGCAGCGAGGGCCTGCCGAGGGTGTCATTGACCACCTGGATCTCGGTCCAGCGCATGCCGTTGCGCAACCCGGTGCCCAGCGCCTTGACGAAGGCCTCCTTGGCCGCGAAGCGCTTGGCCAGGAAGGCCGCGGGCCGAGCATGGGACTGGAAACGCTCCCGCTCCACCTCGCCCAGCAGGCGCCCGCTCAGCCGCTCGCCCCGGCGTGACAGGGCGGCCTCGAAGCGCGCCACCCTGGCAATGTCGGTGCCGATCCCCAGGATCATGATTCAGTGCACGCGATCGTCATGCGCATGACCATGCTCGTGGTCGTGGTCATGCTCCTCGAGGGCGGCGACGAAGCCGGCCTCCTGACCGGCGATCGCCAGGCGCTTCATCTCGGCCACCGCCTCCTTGAGGCCCACGAACAGCGCGCGGGCGATGATGGCGTGGCCGATGTTGAGCTCATGGATGCCCGGGATGGCGGCCACCGCCTCCACGTTGTGGTAGTGAAGACCGTGGCCCGCGTTGACGGTCAGGCCGAGCTCCATTGCCATCTCGGCGGCCGCCGAGAGCCGCGCATGCTCACGGGACGCCTCGTCACCCGCGGCCTCGGCATAGCCCCCGGTATGCAGCTCGATGACCGGCGCGCCGGCCTTGGCGGCGGCCTCGATCTGCGCGGGCTCCGGGTCGATGAACAGCGATACCTCGCAGCCTGCCGCCGCCAGGCGGCGGCAGGCCCCGCGGATCGCCTCGAAGCCACCCACCACGTCGAGACCGCCCTCGGTGGTGAGCTCCTCGCGCTTCTCGGGCACCAGGCAGACGTGTGCCGGGCGCACCTCCTCGGCCAGGGCGATCATCTCCTCGGTCACCGCCATCTCGAGGTTCATGCGGGTGTTGAGCACCTCGGCCAGCAGGCGCACATCGCGCTCCTGGATATGCCGGCGATCCTCGCGCAGGTGGACGGTGATGCCATCGGCACCGGCCTCCTCGGCCAGCAGCGCCGCCTGGACCGGGTCCGGGTAGCGCGTGCCGCGGGCCTGACGCAGGGTGGCGATATGATCGATATTGACGCCGAGCAGGATTCTGGGGGGATGCATGGCACGATCCTTGAGTATGCGGGAAGTCGGGAGGCAGGGCCCTTTTGGGGACAGACCCCGGCCGGACCACCCTGCCCATCTTGGAGCACTACAGCGGCAATATTACCCGCCGCCGGGGTCTGTCCCCAAAAGGCCGGCCCGCCGTCGCTCGGCAAGCTGGCGCATCAGCTCCCGGGAGCGCAGCGGTCGGGCGCCCAGCAGCGGTGCCAGCGCCGCCCGGGTCAGCGCCTTGGCGGGGCCGGCCAGGCCGGGGGCATCCCAGTCGCCGGCGGCGAGCAGGCGCAGGGTTCGCCCGTCCAGCCCCGGCCGGCCGGGGCGAAAGGCGCGAGTCGCGGCGTCGAAGACATAGCGTGCCTGGGGGTCAAGTTCGCCACCCTCGGCGTCGATGAAGCGCGGCGCGGCGTCCAGCGCGTCGAGCAGCGCCGCTTCGAGGCGGCGCAGCCCACCGGCGCGGGCGTCGGGACGCGGCAGCGCCTCGAGCAGCGAGGTATAGAAGGCGAACACCTCGGCCACCGGAAGTTCCACCGGCAGCACGCGTGTCAGCAACTCGTTGGCATAGAGGCCGCACAGCAGCCCCTCCCCGGCCAGCAGCGCCACCCCTCCGCGGCTCTCCATCAGCCGCAGCCGCTTGAGCTCGCCCTCGCCCACCCAGGTCACGTGCAGCGGAGCGAAGGGCTGCAGCCGGCCGCGGGAGCGCGACCCAGGACGCTGCACCCCCTGGGCGACCGCCCGCACCCGGCCGTGGTGAAGCGTCAGCAGCTCCACCAGGGCGCTGGTCTCGCGATAGGGACGCTTATGCAGCAGGAAGGCGGGTTCGGGGGTCATTCAGTCGAGATCGTAACCCAGGCTCTTCAGCGCCCGCTCGTCGTCGGACCAGCCGCGCTTGACCTTGACCCACAGGTTGAGCATCACCTTGGCGTCCAGGGCACGCTCCATGTCGAGCCTCGCCTCGCGGCCGATGCTCTTGATGCGCTCGCCGTTCTCACCGATCAGGATCTTCTTCTGGCCCTGGCGCTCCACCAGGATCAGGGCACTGATATGCACCACCCTGCCCTCGTCGCGGTACTCCTCGATCTCCACGGTCATCTGGTAGGGCAGCTCGTCGCCGAGCTGGCGCATCACCTTCTCGCGCACCATCTCGGCGGCCAGGAAGCGCTGGCTCTTGTCGGTGATCTGGTCCTCGGGGAAGTAGTGCACGCTCTCCGGCAGGTGCTTGGCCACCTCGGCCTCCAGCTCCGGCACGTTGGTGCCGTGCTTGGCGGAGATCGGCACGATGGCGGCGAAGTCGCGACGCGCGCCGACCTCCTCCAGCCAGGGCAGCAGGCTGGCCTTGTCCTGCAGGCGGTCGACCTTGTTGACGGCCAGGATCACCGGCGCCTGGACGTGCTCGAGACGCTGCAGGACGATCTGGTCCTCCTCGCTCCAGCGGGTGCGGTCGATGATGAACACCACGCAGTCGACGTCGCGCAGGGCCTGGGTGGCCGCCTGGTTCATGAAGCGGTTGATCGCCTTGTTGCGATCCTTGGCCATGATATGGATGCCGGGGGTATCGACGTAGATGAACTGGGCCTCCCCCTCGGTCTTGATGCCCATCACCTGGTGGCGAGTGGTCTGGGGCCGGCGCGAGGTGATCGAGACCTTCTGCCCGAGGATACGATTCATCAGCGTGGACTTGCCGACGTTGGGACGGCCGACGATGGCCACGAAACCACAGGTCTGGGTCATGACCTGACTCCTTTCGGCTCGAGTTGCTTGAGGGCCATCTCGGCGGCCTGCTGCTCGGCATGACGGCGGCTGGCACCGATACCGGTGGTGTGATCGTCCAGCAACTCCACGTGGCACTCCACGGTGAAGGTCTGGGCATGTGCCTCGCCCTCCACGTTGACCACCTCGTAGCGTGGCAGCGGCACCTGGCGCGACTGCAGGAACTCCTGGAGGCGCGTCTTGGGGTCCTTCTGGGTATCCTGCAGGCTGATTTCCTCGAGTCGTACCGCGTACCAGGAGAGGATCCGGGCGCGTACCGCCTCCATGCCGGCATCCAGGTAGATGGCGCCGATGATCGCCTCGACGGCGTCGGCGAGGATCGATTCGCGGCGGTGCCCACCGCTCTTCATCTCGCCGGAGCCGAGCCGCAGGTGCTCGCCGAAGCTCATCTCGCGGGCCAGCTCGGCCAGGGTCTGGCCCTTGACCAGCCGCGCGCGCAGGCGTGACAGCTGCCCCTCCCGGGCCTCGGGGAAGCGCCGGAACAGGGCCTCGGCGATGACGAAGTTGACGATGGAGTCACCCAGAAACTCGAGGCGCTCGTTGTTCTGGCCACCGAAGCTGCGGTGGGTCATGGCAAGCTCGAGCAGCGAGTCGTCGCCGAAGTCGTGGCCGAGACGTCGGCTGAAGGCGTTGAGGGTTTGGCTCACGAAAATCCTGTTGTCTGATTCTGTCGTCTGGTGCGGATGGCGCGAAGCACGGTCAGTGGATGCGCCGCATGCTGGTGAAGCTGGGCAGGCCGCCATCCCAATGCATCCATACGGCGAAGGCGCGACCCACCACGTTGTCCTCCGGCACGAAGCCCCAGTAGCGGCTGTCGTTGGAGTGGTCGCGGTTGTCGCCCATGGTGAAGTAGTGGCCGTCCGGCACCACCAGTTCGCGCATCTGGGGCCCCGGATCCCGAGGATTATTGTAGATGCGGTGCTCCGCCTCGCCCAGCAGCTCGGCGAGCATCAGCTCACCGGGGGCGGCCGCCGGCCCCTCCGCCAGCAGTGCCTTGGGCACCGCCTCGCCATTGATGTAGAGCTGCTTGCCCTCGTAGCGGATGCGGTCCCCGGGCAGGCCCACCACGCGCTTGATGAAGTTGACCGAGGGTTCGCTGGGGAAGCGGAACACCATGACGTCACCGCGCTCGGGCTCGCCCAGATCGACGATCTCGGTATGCACCACCGGCAGGCGCAGCCCGTAGGCAAACTTGTTGACCAGGATGAAGTCGCCGATCTCCAGGGTCGGGCGCATGGAACCGGAGGGGATCTGGAACGGCTCCACCACGAAGCTTCTCAGCACCAGCACCACCAACAGCACGGGGAAGAAGGAGCGGGCGTAGTCCACCGGCCAGGGCTCCTTCATCACCTGCTCCCGGGCATGGGGCGTCAAGCCTTCGGTGGTACCGGCCTCGGCGGCCTGCAGCGACTGGCGGCGTGCCGGACGCCACCAGATAAGGTTGAGCAGGGTGATCACGCCGGTGACGGCGACGGCGATCACCAGCAGCAGTGAGAAGTCCATGGCAGTTGTTTGTCCCTGGCTGGTGGAATCAGTCGTTGACCCGGAGCACGGCGAGGAAGGCGTCCTGGGGAATCTCCACCCGGCCCACCTGCTTCATGCGCTTCTTGCCCGCCTTCTGCTTCTCGAGCAGCTTCTTCTTGCGGGAGACATCGCCGCCGTAGCACTTGGCGGTGACGTTCTTGCGTAGCGCCTTGACGGTGGAGCGCGCCACCACCTGGCCGCCGATGGCCGCCTGGATCGCCACGTCGAACATCTGGCGCGGGATCAGCTCCTTCATCTTCTCCACCAGCAGGCGGCCGCGGGAGTGGGCATGGTCGCGATGGATGATCACCGCCAGGGCATCGACCTTGTCGCCGTTGATCAGCACGTCCAGACGCACCAGCTTGGCGGCCTCGAAGCGCTCGAAGTTGTACTCCAGCGAGGCGTAGCCCTTGGAGATCGACTTCAGGCGATCGAAGAAGTCCATCACCACCTCGCTCATCGGCAGCTCGTAGGTGAGCTGGATCTGGCTGCCCAGGAACTGCATATCCTTCTGGGTGCCGCGGCGCTGCTCGCATTCGGTGATGACGTTGCCGACGAACTCCTGGGGCACCAGGATGCTGGCGCGCACGATGGGCTCGCGCATCTCCTCGACGTCGGCCATGTCGGGCAGCTTGGAGGGATTGGCAACGTAGATCACCTCGCCGTTCTTGAGCGCCAGCTCATAGACCACGGTGGGCGCGGTGGTCAGCAGGTCCAGGTCATACTCGCGCTCGAGACGCTCCTGGACGATCTCCATGTGCAGGGTACCGAGGAAGCCGACCCGGAAGCCGAAGCCCAGGGCATCGGAGTTCTCGGGTTCGTAGGCCAGCGAGGCGTCGTTGAGCGCCAGCTTCTCCAGGGCGTCGCGGAAGTCCTCGTAGTCGTCGGCACTGACCGGGAACATGCCGGCATAGACCTGGGGCTTGACCTTCTGGAAGCCGGGCAGGCGTTCCACATCGGGGGTCTTGGTGTGGGTGATGGTATCCCCCACCGGCGCCCCCTGGATCTCCTTGATGCCGGCCACGATGAAGCCCACCTCGCCGGCACGCAGGACACCGGTTTCGTTGCGCTGCGGGGTGAAGATGCCTACCTCATTGACCTGCCAGTCGCGACCGGTGGACTTGATGCGGATCTTCTCGCCCTTCTTCAGGGTGCCGTCGAAGAGCCGCACCAGCGAGACCACGCCCAGGTAGTTGTCGAACCAGGAGTCGATGATCAGCGCCTGCAGCTGGCCCTCGGGATCCCCCTTGGGGGGCGGGATGTCGCGCACCAGCCGCTCGAGCAGCGCATCGATGCCCAGCCCGCTCTTGGCCGAGACCTGGCAGGCGTCGGTGGCGTCCAGGCCGATGATCTCCTCGATCTCGTGGGCGACCTTGTCGGGGTCGGCCTGGGGCAGGTCCATCTTGTTGAGCACCGGGAGCACCTCGAGGCCCTGCTCGATGGCGGTGTAGCAGTTGGCCACCGACTGCGCCTCGACGCCCTGGCCGGCGTCCACCACCAGCAGGGCGCCTTCGCAGGCATACAGCGAACGCGACACCTCGTAGGAGAAGTCGACGTGCCCCGGAGTATCGATGAAGTTGAGCTGGTAGGTATTGCCGTCCGGCGAGTGATAGTCGAGCGTCACCGACTGGGCCTTGATGGTGATGCCCCGCTCACGCTCAAGGTCCATGGAGTCCAGCACCTGCTCCTTGAGCTCGCGTTCGGTCAGGCCGCCGCAGGTCTGGATCAACCGGTCGGCCAGCGTGGACTTGCCATGGTCGATGTGGGCGATGATCGAGAAGTTCCGTATGTGGCTGAGCTGACTAGGTTTTTCGGTATTCGACATTCGCTGAAATCCGCTTCATGTACGCGCCCATGTACCACTCTGGAGAGTTGCCCCTAACGGGCGCGCGTGGAGAATGCGCGCATTGTAGCGTGACGGGCCGGCGATGTCGTCAGGCCCTCGCATGCCCCTGGCCGCTGCGCTGCCCTGGCGACACGAAAAGGCCGCCCGGGAAGGGCGGCCTTCGTCGTCTGCCAAATGATCAGGCGGCAGCCGGTAGCGCCTCCTCTGGATCGATCAGGTCGATGAGCTGCTGACGCGCGGACTCGATCCAGTGCAGGCACTCGAACAGCGCGTCGCCAAGAACCTGGTTGGCACGGCTGTCGTCGTCCTCAAGATAGACGGTCGAGACGACTCGGACAGCAGATACCAGCGACGAGAGGTGACAGGCGACGTAGCTGTCGAGCAGCCAGTCCGCCGTGACCTCTTCAATGTTCTCGCCAGGCAAGGCCACAGCAATATCGTGGTGAAGGTCTTGGCTCACCACCCAGGGCGAGCCCGCGCGCCGAGAGTCGGCGGCGCGAATAGCCTCGACGTAGAGGGCCAGCCCGCGAACAGCCATGTCGGTGATGGGATGATGATCTCGCTCTTGCATCCAGCGAACGCACTGGAGAAGCCGTGCGCCGGCCTCGATCTGGTTGGCAACTGAGGTGAGAGTGCTCATGCCGCATCCCTCCGCTGCTGGCTCCACAGTTTCTGCAGCCTGACCAGCCCTTTTCCCGTTACCAAGGCCGTAATGTTCTCCTGCAGCCCCTTCTCTGGGTGCTCCCAGTGCCCTACCTTCACGTCCATCAATCCAGCCTCGATCTTGGCCTGGTAGGGCTCGTTCCGGCGATTGACCCAGCCATGATGGCGGAGGAAGGAGAATAGCCGTGTGCGACCGGTGCCGATGGTCTTGGCCGCCTGCCCTACCGTGATGGCATCGGGCGCGACCTCGACCTGGTTGGCGAAGTCCACCTTGGGTGCCGCCTCCTGAAGCGCCCTCTCCTGCTGCTCGAGGCGCTCGGCTTGATCGGCTGCAAGGCGCAGCGCCTCGGCCATGGTCTGCGGGAGCTGGGGCGTTATCTCCTTCGCTCGGCGCTCACACTCGATGAAATACTGGCGCGCCTGCTTGCCCTTCTCGTTCCGCTCGACCATGGACAGCTCCTTGGCCATGTCGAGCGAGAGGTGGTACTCCTTGCTGGGACGCCCTCCGTTCGGGGTTTTGCCCAGAATCGGGAGAAAGTCCCGGCCCTCGACAAACCCATACTGCTCGATGCGATCTTGCAGCCAAGTAGTGAAGCGCTTTCCGATTTCCAGGAAGGCATGCAGCTCGCGGGCGTTGACGGTCTCGATGGCCTGGCCGCCGATGGAGGCGGTGCCGATGGCGATCATGGCGGTGTTGGTGCTAGACTCGTCCATGTGAGCTTTCCTCTGATCGTTGGTTTGCTCTGCTTTCGAGGCCCCTGGTGTTCCCGCACCGGGGGCTTCTTCATTTCTGGGTGGCTGTTTCATCGCGCTGCTCCTCCTCCTTGCGCTGGGTCTCCAGGTAGTGCACCAGCTGTGCATTCATTGACCTGTGCTCCTGGCAGGCCTTCTGCTTGATCCACTCGGCGAGGTCACCGGGGATGCGGATCTGGGTTCGATGGGTTCGCATGACACCTCCTTTGCTCTGGTGTGGTATCAATTTGGCATCCACCTTTGTGGATGTCAAATGGATTCTTTGACTCCATAAGAGCCCACAGCCATTCTTCGCTCACTTCAGGAGGATCGAATGAGCGACCGGCACCAGACCAAGCCCTACCCGCTTCGAATGCCCGTTGAGCTTCGGCAGCAGCTGGAGGCAGCCGCAAAGGAAAACCACCGCAGCCTGAACGCAGAGATCGTCGCGCGCCTGCGGGAGAGCTTCGATAAACCAGTCGCCAGGCCGATGCAGGACAGCGACCTGGATGTGTTGTTGGATCTGTTGCGGGAGAGGGCGAAGGAGAGGGAAAAAGATGATTAAGGAATTTATTTTATTAGTGATGGCGATAATATTCGTCCACCCAATATTGATGAAGATTTTTTCTGTAACTACCTATCATAAATATTTTTTTAAGTCATCGCCCATTCTTGTCGGGTATTCTATTTTAACTGGATGGCTTGTTTTCGAATTCGTAGCGCCAGGGTTTATTCTTTGGTTCTTCGCAATAGAAGCTGCATTGCTAGCTCTTGGACTTATGCCCATGAGAAAGGCCGCAAAGGGAGCATCAGAAATCGGCCATACATCAAGTGAGCTAGCCATGTCTATCAGGCTTACATTTGCATATTACATATTGAGTTCCATCACATTCCTCGTAACGGCGTTTTTGGCGTACCTGTACTTCTTCAACACCTGAGCGCCAGGCCCTCGCATTCCCTTGAAAGGTTGGCTAATCTCACCTCATGGAACAATTGCTCGGCGAAACCGTCACCAACATCATTCTGGCCGCCACCTGCCTGCTCGTGACCGGCGGCCTGGTCATGACCCAGCTCCCCGGCGGCATCGGCATGTGGCTGCTGGTAAGCTTCGTGGCCATCCCTGGCTTTTTCATGGTTGCGGCACTGCTGATCAACGTGCCTGGCCTGCTGTTTGGCGCACTTATCCTTCTGGGCCTGTATTCCTTCCGCCATTAGTTGGCGTTGAGCTTCTCCACTTCTTTGCCCAGCACCTCGGTGATTCGGTTGCGCACCGTGCGCAGCCTCTCAAGCTCCCGGCGCTTGTAGTCGGCATCCATGTCAGCACTGGTCTTTATCTGATCCATGCGCTTGCTTATATCGGAAAGATCACTCCGCGCATCGTTCAAGTGTTTGCGCAGGCGCAGCAGGTCGCCTTTGTTCTTCACTTTTTCGCGCGCTTCTTCGATGGCATCCATCTTCTCTAGCTTCTTCACGTCGGCATACACGCGGTCGGCTTCCCTCAGCCCCTCATAGAACAGCGTCTGATAGCGGGTGTAATAGGCCGGCGTGGCCAGGTCGCGGTAAAAGCGGCGAATCGGCTTCGACTCCGTCCAGCGGCTGCTCGGCGATTCGATGCCTTTGGCGCGGCGCAGCATAGTGTCGATCATCCCGGCCGCATAACTGCCCACGCTGCCCAGGTAACCGTTGAATAGGTAGTCGAGCTGCTTCGGGGATAGCGACAGAAAGCTCTCGTCACCGAGGGTGTTCTCCAGCCCCTTGGACAAATAGCGCATCTGCATCGTAGTGCTGGAGCGAAAACGCAGGCTGGGCGACAGTACCTGATCCCAGTATGACTCGATTGGCCGGTCGCGGAACGGGTCGCGGTTGGCGTACACGTCGAGCACCGGCGCCGCCATCTGTGGCACCGGGCTGAAGGCGAAGGTCTGGGTCAGCATGTGCCACAGCCGCTCCTTGAACAGATCACCGCCGGCGTTCGGGTCAGCGAACTGCTGCGTCATGCGCTCGGCCATGGTGGCGATGGCGCCTACCTCGAAGGGCTTGGGCACGAAATAGGCGTCATCGCCGTTCTTGAAGAACCAGTAGGTGTCCTTCTGCCACTCTTCGAGCGCCTGGTAGTCCTCGTCGTCCTGGTTGTGCAGGTACAGTCCGATGGAGGCGACCATCAGCGCCCCGGTCACGATCGAGAAGCGCTTGGCCCGCACTCTGTCCGATGCGCCGCCCTGACCGAAGGCGGTCAGCAGGGTGGGCTTGAAGCCATCCCGGTAGAGCTTATCCAAGCCTTGCAGCCTGGCGTTGAGAAACGGCACCGTGTCGATCAGGAAGCGGGTCATGAACCAGCTTCCGTGGCTGGCGAAGTCCATCAGGTCGCGCGACTGGAAGGCGGCATACAGCTTGCCGCGATCCAGGTTGGCCTGATAGACCTTGGCGCGGTTGATGTTCTCGGCAAACTCGGTGGCGTCGTTCCAGCGCCGCCAGCTCCACTTGGCCGCTTTCAGCGCCGAGGCCGGGTCGGAGATCACGCTCGAATCGCGCAGGTTGCGCTTGAGTTGAGCCTTGAGTTCGTCGCTCCGGTTGCCATACAGGTGGCCGAAGTTGAAGGAGCCGCCGCTGGCGATCATTTGCGCGCGGTTCTTCTTGTTGGCGTAGTAGCCGGCACCGCGCACCGCATTCCAGATGGGGTTCATGCCGGCCGGCGTCACCGCCGCAGACTGAAGCGAGTCGCGGATGGTGTTGGCGCCCACGAACTCCAGGGTCACCGTCACCATGTTGGTGAGCAGGCGCTTGAACCAGCGCATGGTCTTGAGAGACGAGCTGTTCATCAGCGCCGACATGCCGGCATCGGTCATGTTGACCAGTGCCTTGTAGACCAGGTCATCGGAGATCTCGTAGAAGACTTGCTGGCCCTCCCGAAGGACGAAGGTAGAGGTCTTCGGGTCGCGGTCGCTTTCCGGCACCTCGCGGGCGATCTCCACCTGCTCGGCATTCTCGATGGCCTGCACGGCGGCGAGGTTCTTCATGCTGGCCGAGAGAAGGTGGTGGTAATTCATCAGCGTGTTTTCCAGCAGGTCGCCGATGCGCATGTCGGCACCCTTGAGACGCTGGTAGGCGCGCTGTCGGGTCAGGCCCGCGGTGGAGGCCGGCCCCTGAACGTCGTTGGTGTTCTCGTCCAGCACCCGGTAGAACGGCACATAGAACTCTTCCGCCCACATTTCGCGCTGATCGCGCTGCAGGCTCTCCAGCTCCTGCATGATGGCATCCAGGCGCTGAGAGGCCGGCTCCAGGGCGTCACCTTGCGCCGTTTCGACCGACTCCGCCAGCCAGTCGGCCAGCTCACGATGCGCCATGGCATAGCGCGCCTGGGCGCGGTCCAGCAGGTCGCCCTCCTCGGCCTTCGCCAACGAATCGCCCTCATGGCGAAGCTTGTTGATGATGGCCTCTGGCGCGCCGTACTTCCGCGCAATGACCAGATCAGCTTCCGGCTCGCTCATGGCTTTCTTGAGCAGCCCCGCCTGGTCGGCAATGGCCAACACGTCGTCACGGTACTGTTGGAATTCCTCGAAGACCTCGGCGTACAGCGTGCGACGCGCCTTGCCTTCCTTGGTGCGGCCGCTGTTCAGCTCCATGAGGCCAGCAATGTGGCGAGGCTCGAAGTAGTTTTCGCGCCCCTGCTCGGCCAGCTTCTCCGCCCGGTTCCCGGCGATCCAGCCCATGAAACGCGTCACCTCGGCGGCATCGCCCAGCTGGGCCAGCACGCCGGCGAGCCCTGGTGAGTCGCCCTCCTGGAGCTCCAGCACCTTCTGCTCCGGATCCAGCCGGATGCGGCCGTTGTGGATCAGGGTGTGGAGCGCCCCCTGGGCTGCCGGCGCCATGCGCGCCAAGATCCAGCTCGAGGAGGCGGTGCTGCTCTCGATGAAGTCGCGCCCCAGCGCCTTTTCGTCCAGCTCTTTCAGGGCGGCGTATTTGTCGAACAGCCCGGCGCGCAGCTTCACCGCGGCGCGGTCCATCACGTCGCGTGCTTTCGTCAGAGCCGAGCCAGTCACGCCTAGCGGGCCGATCATGTCCAGCGCCTCGGCCTGGTCGGCGTCGAGGTCGCTGAACTCGTCGGAGACGCGACTGGTGTCCATGCGCCTACGCATTGCGAAGGTCATATCGTCGGCCTGCCCCTCGTCGGCCTCGGCTTGACGGCGGCGAAGGTAGTCGCGCGACTTTTCACCCAGCTCGAGTACGTCGGTGGTGGTCCAGGGGATCGACGGGAAGAGCTTGCGCAGCAGCTCCTTGATCTTGGCCACGGCGCGCTGCCAGGCGGCCGGTCGATGCCCCTTCTCGATCAGATGCGCCACCATCTCCTCGGCGATGGTGATCTGGTCGTCGGGGTTGTCGCGATCGAGGAAGGGGTAATCACGCAGCACCTCGTCGCGCGCCTCGCGGCCGATTCGGCTATGCGGCAGTCGGCGGTAGAGCTGACGCATCACCGGCTCGAGCTCCTCGCCCAGCACGCCACGGATGCCTTTGTGCCCAACCGCCTCGTGAACGGCGGTACGCACCGCCTCTTCCACGCTATCGACGTTGTCGGCGATCACATAGAGGTCGCCACCGATATACATGCCTCGAACGTCGGCCGGATCAACGCCACGAATCGCCATGCCAAGCAATGCCTGCGGCGGGAGCTCGCGCGGCGACTGGATCGCCGTGGCATCGCCGAGCTCGTCCAACCCTTTCAGCGCCTCGGCGACATCTTCCACGCGCGGTGGCGGCACCTCCCTCTCCGGCTGCACTTCTGGGTCGGCATTGGCCGGTGGCGGCGCTCCAGCCACCTCCTCTCCATTGAACACCACCACGACATCGCTGTCGGGCACGTCCTGAGTCTCCGAGGGAGGCGTACTGACCCGCTCTTCTTCGCCCATTCCCTGGCGGGCCTGAACGTTGCGGGCCTCGGTCTCGCCGTAGAGGCGCTGGTAGTAGCGGTAGGCGCCTCGGGCATCGCCCTCGCGAAGCTTCTGGCGAAGCTCGTTGAGCCCAATCTCGTCGGCGCGCTCCTGAATGCGCTGCTGAGCTTCATCAGAGGTGAGATCGCCAGCCTTGTAGCGATCTAGCACTTCACGAGCGAAGTCGCCGGACTCGCGAGTCAGTTCCTGCACCTTGTCGCGCAGCCACTGCTCTCGGCGAGGAGGCAGACGGTAAGAAGAGGGGTCGCCGCCAGAGGCGAAACCTTCGATGTTCTGGATGCCGTGCTGGATTTCGTGAAGCAAGGTGCTGAACTGCTCCATCGGATCGCGTTCGGCGTTTAGCATGATTTCTCGGCGGCGAGCCACGAAACGGCCGCGCTGATTGCCCATTCCGCGGGCAGAAACCACGTCCATCTCGCGCAGCTCAGGGTAGGCTGCGAACAGGCGCGGATGGTCGATCACTTCCTCTAGCGGCTTGGTCCACAGTTCGCCAGCGCTCTTGTCCACGAAGGGAAGGAAGCGAGCATCGCTATCGTCGATCTCGAAGCGCCACTTTTCATCGGCACCAAGGAACCACCCGACCTCTCGGCGAACCGTATCGGGATCGTCGCCACGCGCCAGGCGTCGCTGCGCAGACTCCAGTGCCATGGGGTCGGCGGTGCGTGCGCGCTGGCCGGCAAAGGCGAACAGGGTATCCTGGCCCCGGGCCGCAGCCTGATCAGCAGGAAGATCGCTGCCGGCGAGCGTGAAGTCATCGGCATCGCGGTCAGCCTGGGCGCGCTCTTCCTCCTGGCGGCGGCGGTCGGCCTCGGCCTGCTCCGCTTGCTGCTGCTCACGCTCCCGGGCGGCCAGGCTTTCCTCGGTCTGGGTCTCGAGGGTGAGGCTTTCTGCATCATTCTGCGGGCTTTCTGCAGGGGCGGGGGTAACCGCTCCATCTCCCTGCGCCGTGAAGCCCCAGCCACCCTCGACCTCGACGGCCACGGCGCCCGGGGTGTCGCGGAAACGCTTGGAGAGCTGAACGGCGCGTTCTGTCTGGAAGGGCGTGCCGTTGGCCTTGAGGGTTATGCCTTGGGCTTCTGCTTCTGCTCCAGCCAAGCGTTGTTCGCTTGCATCCTCTGCTCGTGCTGCGTCTGCCGCAGGTGCTCGGCGATTTCCTCGTTCGACTTGCCCTCGGCCTTCAGACGATCCCCGGCCAGGGTCTGGTGCAGCAGGTTGTTGAGCTGTTTCTGTGACAGGGCCACTGAGTAACGCCTCCTTGAGTTCGCGCACGACAGAGGCGACAGGCTCGCCTTCGCTCACTCGCCGTGCGGCGTCGTTGATCTGCTGGTTGATCTCGGGCGTGGTGGTGGCGCGGCTGAGTAGCTGGATAGCCTGCGCCGCGGTGTCGGAAAGCTGCTCGTTGCGCTCGGTGGCGATTCGATTTCCGGCAGCTTCCGCGGTCTTGGCGTTGCTATTAAGGGTAGCGAACAAGCGCCGGTCGCGCGACAGAACTTGATGCAGGCGATCCATGACCCGTACCCGCTCACCGATCAGCGATTGCATGGGGTCATCGCCGAACATGCCCATCTGATTGCTCTGCCCATCAGAGAATCCGGCCTGGCGGATCTCGTTGATCAGCAGGGCGCGCTGATTATCGTTCTGGGGGCTCACCTGCCGGAAGACATCAATGGCGGCCAGTTGTTGATCGGCGTCATCGGAGGACCGTCCGATGGCGGCCCCGTCCTTCTCGGCCACCACGCCGTTGAGCACGGCGCCGAAGGCCTCGCCCTGCAGGCGCGCAATGTCCGCCCCGTCGCGCACGACTTGGCTTCGACGCGGAAGGTCGCGATCCTCGATCACTTGAGCCGGGTCACCCTCGGTGTTTCGGAATACCTTGGCGGCATCGATGGCCGTGGAGGAGCCGCTGGCGATGTTACGCTCGGCGGCCAGGCGACGGGCATCCTCGACGCTGTAGCCGTCAGCTTCGCGCAGCACGAAGGCGTTGACGCCGGGCTGCTCCAGGCGACGAGCCAGGTCCAGGCGATGATGTCCATCGGCCACGTACAGCTCACCATCGGCGCGCTCATGGAGTACCAGTTCGCCGGCGCGCAGATCATCCCAGCGCCGAATCCCATCCATCCGGTCATCGACGCCACGCTCGTTGACCTCGGTGCGGAACTGGTAGGCCTCGGGGTCCACGCGGATGCGCCCCACCGGAACGCGCACCGGGGTCAAGGCCCCAGGCTCTGCGTCTGCCTCCAGCGAACTACTGGGGATCGGGTCGCCCAGAAGATCGTCGGCCGGCTCCTCGCGCTCCTCTGCCGCCTCCGGGCGGGTGGTGTCTGGCGATACCGGAGGCGCGGCTGGCGTGTCGCCCATGTCCAGGCCGCGGGGCTCCGGCTGGGCAGGCTCGGGCGCCGCCATATCGCTGAACGGCATGTCGTGGGCGCCGTCGCGCACCCAGCCCTTGAGGTCATCGACGCTTACCTCGGAGATCTCGCCCAGCCCCTGCCAGCCCTCGTCATAACTGGCGAGGTAGCCCTGGCGGGCCTCCTCCAGGGAGTTGAACCCAAGCAGGATCTTATGCTCGTCGAAGCTGCCGTCCTCGTTCACCTGATCGATGATGAAGGCGCGCGGCGCCTCGGGATTGTCGCCCACGAAGACATCGAGGTTATCGCCGTCGGCGGCGGTGGTGCCCTTGATGTCACCGTAGTGGTGGGCCATCCGGTTCTCCCACTCGGTGCCATCCGGGGCTGTGCCGCGGCGCGTCGAGCCCTTGGGGTTCTCGATCGCAATCTCGAAGCCGTTGAGGCGCACCTTGCCCTTGCGGTAGTTACCCGCCTCGGCCTGGCCGGGAGTCGGCTCGGTGTCGGTCTCGGCGGCGGCCTCCTCTACCTTGGCCCGGGTCTCGCCGGTGATGGGGATCTCGAGCCCGGTGGGCGCGTTGATGTCGTCGAGCGGCTCCAGCTCGTTGTCGCGCTCGAACTCGCGCCAGGCGTTCTCGAAGTCGGCGTCGCTGACACCCTGCAGGCCCATCGGCTGTTCAGGCTGCGGCGCCTCCTCGACAGTCTGGCGGGCGGCGGCTTCGCGCTGCTGCTGCTCGAACTGCTCGTTGAGGGCGGCGCGATCCTCCGGGGTGCGCTCGCGAACGGCGTCGTTCGGGGTGCGCACCTCGCCGTCACCCCTCGCTGCGCCACCTGCCGCACCGGCGGTACCCAGGCCGGCGCCGAACATGCCGCCCAGCACCGCATCGCCGAAGGTGCCCTCGCCGATGTCCTGATTGCCCTCAATGGCGCGGTTGGTGTTGGCCCGGGCTAGCATGGTCTCGCTGACCTCCTGCAGGGCTTCGCCGCCACCCTGAAGGCCGACACTGTCCACCAGGCGCCCGGCCAGGCTGCCGCCGATCTTGGCTTGAAGCGGGCCCAGCACGTAGCTGGTCAGCGCGCCACCGGCCGCACCGGTCGGCGCGCCACCCTGGAAGGCGGCGGCGCCCGCCACCTTGGCAGTCTGTCGCTGGGCTTCAGCATGGTCGAGGCCACCCTCGCGGAGATCGCGGTAGAGCCCGGATGACTCGGCGAGCTCGCCCTCCTGCATACCCATGATGCGCTCCTCGGCCTCGTTGGCCTGGGAGCCGCCCGCCTGGGCGCCACCCATCAGCGTCATGGCGGTGGCCACGCGCTGGGGGCTGCCGGCCAGCATGGTGGCGGCCTGCGGGGCAAACTGCCCGACCAGGCCGGCCAGCTGCGCGGCGTAGCCGGTCACGCTGGGGTCGTCGCCAAAGGACCAGGTGCTCCAGTCAAACAGGTCGCCATCTGGCGTGCTGGCCTTCATGGTCTCGCGGAAGGCCTCGGTCTGGCTGGCGTCGATCTCCTCGGCGCCTCGCTGCATCCACTTCTCGAAAGCCTGGAAGGCGTCGCTGGGTGCCATGTTGCCCATGGCGCGGTCGCCGGCGTCGATCAGGTCGCCAAGGCCCAGCTTGCGCAGCCCGGATTCCACCAGGTTGCCGCCAAAGGTAAGGAAGTCGCCGGTACCACCTGCAGCCGAGCCGACACCGCTGACGCCACCCTCCAGCGTCTCGAGACCAAAGTCACTGGCGCGGATGCGGTCAGGCTGCTGAGGCTGTGCCGGCTCGGCGCCGTCCTCCTCGGCCTGCATGTCGAGGCCGCGCGGCGTCTGGCCGACAGAGCCCGACTGCCAAGGCTCTGCCATCAGCTCGGGGCGGCGCTGCGGCTGCTGGACGGCGGGCTCCTGCTCGGGCTGCCGCTGCTGCATATCCAGGCCGCGCGGCGCTTCGGTCCGACCATCAATAATCGGGTCATTGGCCCATGGGGCCGAGGAGGCGCTGGATTTCGATTCCTCAATAATCGGGTCATTGGCCCATGGGGTGGACATCAGGGCTTCCTCCGCAAGTTTCCGTCGGGATCGATATACTGAGAGCCAGAAGGCAGGCTTTCGTAGTCCTTGGCGCTTCCGACTTGCACCGGGCCCTCTCGACCTTGCGCACGCACCGGATCATTGGCGCCGGCGCTGGGATCCGGGTTACCGACCATGTCGCCTTCCCGGGGGTAGCGCTGCCCGCCCGCTTGCGGTTGGCTACCGCCGTCCGGGCGGCTGAATGCCTGACGAGAAGCGGCCTCCAACTCCTCCGCCAGCTGCTCCCGACGCTCGCGAAGCTTGGTGGCTTCTTCCTCGGGAACGGTGGATAGCGCGGTGTTTGCCACCTCAAGCTGAGAGTCGATAGCTTTCAGCTGGTCTTGAAGGAAGTCGATGTACTTCAGGTCGCCCTGCTGCCCCTGCCCCGCCCGGGCCCGCACCGCCTCGTAAGCATCGCCGAAGTTGTCGTAGACGCCACGCTGCACCAGCGCCTCGGCCTCTTGAATGTTGCTGGGTGGTTTGTAGCTTCCGCCTGAGCTGCCGCGCTGCTCGTATGGGCTTCCCGCCCCGGGCCGCACCGGCTTGATCTCGCCGGTCTTGGTGTTGCGCTGAATGGCGCCGAGACGCGGGTGCTCCTCGAGTTCCCAGCTCTCGCCGCTATCGCCACGCAAGATATTCAGCACCTGATTGGCCCGCTGCTGGGCCTCGGGCCGCTGGAAGACGTTGCGCAACATGCGCATGCCCTGGGTCTGCTCGACGAGGCGCTCCACCGGAACCTGCATCACCAGGTCGTCATCCTCGCGATTACTGCGCCCCTCGGTCATCGGCGCGGTGTAGGTGCTGCCGTCCTCGCCGACCACCTCGAGCTCGAGCATCACGCTCTCGCCGTCAGGCCCCGGCACCATACCGACGACGCGCTTCTGCCCACCCTCGCCCTTGTTGATCTCGGCGCCGAACATCTGGTTGAGCGCCGCCAGGCTCTCGGGGTCGTTGGCGTCCACCGGGCTCTGCGGGTCGATCACCTGCTGGGCCTGCTCGATTGAAGCGTCGGTATCAGGGTCCAGCGCCGCCCAGTACTTCGGGTACTGTCGCAGCAGCTCGATCTCGCTCTCGTCCACCTCCATGCCGGAGCCAATCTTGCCGAGAGTGAACTGGAGCTCCTCGAGATCCCGGGCGCGCTTCACTTCCTGCTGCCGGGTCTCGGCCTGCTCCTTCTGCCACTCGAAGCGCTCCTCCTGCATGCCCATCTGGCGGTCGGCGCGCTCGTTCTGGCGCTCCTGCTGCTGGTACTGGTTCATCAGGCCGAAGCCCTGGGCGAAGCCGGAGGCCAGGCCGCGTGTGTCGAGTCCTGCCATGGTGATCTCCTAGAAAAGCTCGCCGGCCAGAAGGCCGATACCGGCACCAATCGCGGCGCCCACGGGGCCTCCAGCCATCATGCCGATGCCGGCACCGGTGCCAACGGCGCTCATGGTCTGCTGCTTCTCGGCCTGCTCCATCTGCTCTTCCTGCATCTTGGCCTGGCGCTGCTGTCCGGCCAGGTCGGAAAGCCCTTGCATCGCCTCGCCTTCCATCTGTTGGCGAAGCCCGATCAGTCCGTAGCTCATTGGTTCAGCACCCTGTCAGGAATATTGGAGAGGCCCATGCCGCCGGCGAGGATGGATTGCTGGCGGTCCTGGGCGGAGATGCGCGCCTGATTGCCGGCGCTAACCATCGAGGCGCGGCGCTGGAGTGCGCTGCGGCGGTCATCGACCTCGGCCTGGGCGCCGGTCTGCTGGAGCCCGAATGCCTGGCGATCCTGCTCGCGGGCCTGTTGGTTGGCGTCGAAGGCCAGGCCCATGGCTTGGCTGGCCTGGCGGCCGGCGGCTCGCGGGGCGCCGGCGTCTTGCGCCGCCCCTGCCAGCTGATCGATGTAGGGCGCGAAGCGGTTGCGCCAGTCTTGCCACTGCGCGCGGTTGAGCTGACCGAGGAGCTCGCTGGCCCCCTGATCGCCACGGAACGCCTGATTGGGATCGACGCGCGTCTGGCCAACCTGACTGGAAGGAAGGTGCATGTTGGCAAGCACCGAACTGAACCCTGATCCGAACATAGAGGCTCCTTACATGTTGCCGTAGAGGTCGAGCCCCTGGCCGGGCGCGTATCCGCCCACACCAAAGCCGCCTGTCGGAGCGCCGCCGGCCGCATTGCCGCCACCCATGCCGTCCAGCCCGTAGGCCGTGCCAGCACCGGCCACCTGGCCGAGGAGCTGGAGGTTGGCGCTACGCCGGTTGAACTGGTTGACGGAGGATTGTCGGGCATCGGCGGCCGCCTGATCGGCAAGGCCTGCCAGCCCGGCCTGAGCCTGCGTGGCTTCCCCCTGCCCCATGGCCACGATGTTCTGCATGCCCTGGATCTGCTGGCTGTCCTGCTCGAACTGGGCGCGCCCCAGCGTCTCGCCGCCGGCCTGGGCATTGCCCAGCGCCAGGCCCTGCATGGCGCCCTGGTAGCGCCCGCTGGAGGGGTCGATGCCACCCTGCTGGAGTTGCTGCCCGGCCTGGCGGTTAAGCTCGCTGCCGGCCTGCTGCTGCCCCTGCATGGTGCGCCCGCGGATATAGCTCATGCGCCCGGCGTCGGTCATCTCGGCGACCGATTCCATATAGGCGTCCTCCAGCGGGGCGAGCTTCTCCTGGGCGAAGTTCCACTTCTCCGCCGCTACCGCCGCCAACTGGCGCTGCTCGGGCGTGTCCTTGACCTTGTTGTCACCACCGCCGCCACCGCTCATTGATCACCTCCGTTGAGAGATTCATCGACATCGGCCTGATAGTCCGGGTCTTGGGTGGGGTCGAGCTCGGCCAGGTAGTCCTCCAGGCTGTCTTCATGGAAGTGCCGGCGGATCGCCGGGCCGGCCTGACGCATCCACGCCTCGCCGCCGATCAGGTAGGCGCACTGCACCACGACGCTGGTCAGCTGGTCGCGCAGCACGAAGGCCAGGGTCCTCTCATGCTGCGACCCGGAGCGCTCCAGGGCGACGCTGTCGCGCCAGTCTTGCAGGGCCCCGGCCATCAGGGGGCGCAAGTAGGGCTCGTGCTGGCGGTAGAAGGGGTTGCCGGGCAGCTCGATCAGCGCCTGCCAGAAGGCAGACACGACAACGTCGCCCGTCACCGGCTTGTCGCCGTCGATCAGGTCATCGAGGGTCTGGGAGATGCGAAACAGGGTCTCGCAGAAGGCAACGGCGCCGGCGTCTTGGCGCAGCGCCTGTTGCAGGAAGGCGTGTTCATCTTGGCGTGGCATGGGCACCTCACGGTGAGCCGATGGGTTGATTGTAGCAGGGGCGGCGCTCCGGCTCATCCGGACCAGAGGATCAGTCGTCGAGCAGCCTGACCAGCTTGTTGCGAGCTCGCTCGAGTAGCGCGATCATCCGCTCCTTGTCCACGTCCGCGGTGTAGAAGGCCACCTTGCCGTTGGCATCTTTGCCCACCACAATAGCGTCTTCGAGATCGGTCGCAGCGCACGCCTTATCCAAAGCCTGTTGGGCCCTGTCGCTATTCGCCATCAGCCTGTACTCCTTTCATAGCCGTTAATGCAGCCTCGAGCAGCTGAACGAGGTCAGCATCATCGGTAGAGGTGCCGGAAATAAAAAGATCCCCGACCCCGTTCTTAGAAACAAGGACAGCCTCTTCGCCGTCTTTCATCTGTAGTGGGTAGCGTGTGTAGCTTTTCATGGTTTATCACCCGAGCCTGGATAACTGAACAGATGCCAAACTACTTCGGATCTCGATGGTGCCGCCAGCGCGATACCAGGTAGCGCTCGGGCTGGGCTGGCGAACAGCCTGAAGCATCACATCTGCGCGAACCCTGACGGCCGTACTGGATCGACTGCTGGGATATGTGTACCTGACCGTTGTATTCCCTGCCCAACCTGTTGAGCGCGACATGGAGGGGTTGGAGCTGGTCGGCGTCCATACGGTGTCGTAGTCAATGTTGCGGTCGTACTTGATCGCGCCGTCTATCCATACGCGAACGCGAGCTATGATCCGATAGTCAAGCTTCACCACATGCGTGCTTTGGTCGCAGACGTACATGCCGTCTGGCCCCCAAAAGCCACACGACTGGGTCGTGTACCACATGTCAGTGCCATAAACAGAGGCGCGCACCACGTCCGGCACACTGACCTCGATTTTAGCCCCGCCAGGAACCTCGTTAAATGTAACGCTCTTGTCCCTGGCGTAACTCCAGTTGACAGGTATCTGGGAGGTAGAAGAGTTGATTGCACTGGCCGTGAGATGAGAGCCATCGGAAGGCTGTTGCCCGTTCACCGTAATGGACGCCAAGTCCACATTGCCACGGATCGAGGCCTCGTTGATCTCCATAAATCCATTCTGGAATATCGCCCACCCCTTAGACCCAGAGACGTAGTTGCTTGAAAACACATTCCCAGTGAAGGTGGCCGCCTCGGCTACAGACAGGTTCCCCACGTCGATGGCATCGGCCCGAATCAGTCCTCCCACGGTAGTCACCGGCGTGCCGTCGTCGAGCTGCAGCTTGCCGATGGTGATCGGGCCTAGCTTGCCCTCCTGGATCGAGGCGTCGCGGATCATCGCCTCGTCGATATAGGTCACGCCGCCGTCGATGATGAACGGCTTGCGCTTGTCGTCCTGGCTGCTGCCGATCCAGAAGCGATCCACATCGAAGCCGGCATCGATGGTGGTGCCGTCGTTGTAGAGCCCGAAGCCGCCCACCAGACCATTGGCCTGCACCTGGACCGTGTACTCGGCGCCCAGCGCCACCAGCTCGCCGTCGATGCGCTCGACGTTGGTGGTCAGGCTCTGCTGCACGGAGGCCACGTCGTCGCCCAGCGTGCTCTGCACGGTGTTGATCTGCTGGGCCAGGGCGTCGTCGGCGGTGACCCGGGCGGTCTCTTCCTGCTGGATGGCGGCTGTGGCGTCGCCCATCGAAGCCTCGAGCCCCTCTACTCGCTGTACCACCACCTCCTGCTCGCTGATGCGGATCTCGCTGAGCGTGTAGAGAGAGGCGGCCTGGGTCTCGCCGGCGGCGGAGATGACCCGCTGCATGCCGGCCAGCAGCTCATCCTCGGTGGCGCGAACCCGGGCCTCCTCGACGATCTCGCCACGCAGGTCGTCGAACTGGGCATAGGTGGCCTGGATGTCGCTGGCCAGGGTCTCGTCGGCGGAGGCGCGCACCTGGGCTTCGCTGGCGATGTCGGCGGCGTTGTCGTCGGCGATGGCGGTCAGCGTCTGTATGTCGCTGGCCAGGGCTGCGTCACCGTCGGCACGGGCTTGCTGCTCGGCCTCCAGCGCAGCAGTGAACTCCGGCACCTCGCTGGTGGCGCTCTGTACCGAGATGGCGTCGATCAGTATGCCGTTGCCGTTGCCGCTAGTATCGCCCCAGATCGCCAGGGCGTCGGTCACCGTGGTGCTTTCCGCCGGCACATCGTAGAGGAACTCGAAGGCGGTCCAGTCGGCGGCAGCGGCGAACGCCTGCCAGCCGGAATCGCCATCGCCGGTAGCGTAAGCAAGGGCAAACTCGGTGGCCGCACCGGTGGCGGGCTGCTTGGCATAGCCGGAAATGCGCACCCTGCGTCCGGCGAAGGCGGTGGCGGTGCCTTCGGGGATGGTGGCGGTGGCGCCTTCCGGGGTGGCGCTGCTTGGTGCGGTAGCGGTGGAGGTGATCAGCGCCGACTGCAGGCCGGTGTAGGCCTCGGCGTCGGCGGTGATCGTAGCCGTGGCGTCAGCTGCCCACTGGGTGAAGTCGTTACCCGACTCGAATCCGCTGGAGAAGACCGGCAGCGAGTCGATCTTGACCGACAGCTCGGTGATCTGGGTAGAGAGCACACTATCAGCATCGACGCGCGCCTGTTGCTCGGTATTGATGTCGGCGGTGCGTGCGGACGCCTCGGCATCGATGGCGTCGTAGGCGTCCTGCAGGGCGGCGATGCGATCGTCGCGCTCCTCGGCGATGCGCGAGGCGACCGAACCGGTGATCGACTCCGGCGCAGTGATCAGCTCGATTTCCTGGCGGAGGCTGTCGGCCAGGTGGCTGTCATCGATCTGCTCGGAAAGCAGGTCCATCACATAGTTGAGGTCCGGCAACGGCTGAGCCCAGAGCCCCGCCGTGGCGTTGGGCGGCCCCTCCACATCGGAGCTGGAAGTGAAGGTGATCCAGTAGTAGTAGCCCTTGAGCTGCAGCGGGTCCTGGGGATCGAGCGCATCGTTGCGCACGTAGTCGCTGAAGAAGGCGCCCACCTCACGCCCCACAACCACCGCATTGGCGAAGTTGTCCTCCTCGCTGCGGTAGATGTTGGTGTAGGCGTGGTTGCGGTAGAGCTCGGAGGGGATCTGCCAGCTCAGGTTGATGCGGCCAAAGAAGCTGCCGTCAGCGGAAAAGCCCTGGGGAGGAGGCGGCGTACGGAGGTCGGGGGCCGGCGGCTCGACGCCAGGGATCAGGCCGCCACCGCTTCCGGGGCGCACGCCGCCCTTCATCTTGCCGATGCCGCTGTCCACCAGGTCGCGCAGGGTGATCTTGCGGTCCAGCGGATCACCGCGCACGCCTTCCCCGGTCTCGAGGATCTCGGTCATGGCGCTGATTAGGGGGCGCAGCTCGGCCGGCACCTTGGGCGATACCGGCGGCAGCGTGCGGCGACGCTTGGTCATGGGCACCTCACGGTGAGCCAGATAGGGATGGGGTTAGACGAGCTCGGTAGGGCTGGTGGCGATCTGCACCGAGTTGACCTCATGAGTGCCGGCCAGCTCGATCTCCCAGTCCCGGTTGAGAGTATACCCGGCGGGGAGGCGGAACATCTGCGCATCCTTCACGCTCAGGTCGAGCACCGCCTCGCCATCGGCGAACAGGCGCAGGGCGACTGGGTAGTCGCGGGCGATCACCTTGGCGCAGGTGAAGCCGGCCGCCCCGGGCGGGATCTCATGCAGGCGCGAGCGCCAGGTGAAGGTCAGAGGGTCGCCCTTCCCCCAGGCGGTGATGCCGGCGTCCTGGATCAGGTAGAGGGTGTCGTCGGCGATGTCGTAGTAGCCGCCGCTGGCCGTGATGTCGAAGAACTCGATGCCCTCGCCGGGCGTGAAGGTGAAGCAGCCACTCTCGTAGAACGCCAGATAGCGTCCGTCGTAGCGGTAGGCGTGGATGGTCTCGGGCTTCAATGCCTGCCACTGCTCGCGACTCATCACCTCCCGGGTAGCGACCCGGGCGTCCCGGCCGGCCGCGGCCACCAGGCCGTCGGGCGAGGCATAGAGTGCGAACTCCCCCATGTCCACCAGCGAGCGCCGCGACACGCATGACTGATTCACGTCCAGCTCGATCTGCGCCATGGCCTCGGGGCTGGAGCCCGACACCAGGTGTGGCTGGCCTTCGGTCACCACCACCAGGCCGGCGGCGGTGGAAGCAATCGCCACGATGTCGTCGGGGAAGGCCAGTTGATAGCCGACCGGCCAGGCATGCGGCAGGTAAGCCTCGGAGAAGCACAGGGTGTTCTCGAAGAAGCCCGCCAGGATTCCGTTGGGCAGTGCCGTCAGGCCGATCATCCGTGCATCCGGGCCGTCCCACTCGGTGGACGGAAGCGCGCGCCCCAGGCTCTCGCTGGGCACGCTATCGGTGTAGCTGCTGGTCCCCGGCGAGACCTCGGCGACGAACTGGTAGACGCCGCCACTCTCTACGCGATACAGGCGCTTGGCGGTGACGTTGTAGGCGCCGCTGGGCGCGGCTGGCAGGGTGATCTCCACGTTACCCCCGGCGGGCGCCTCATCGACCATGTCCCAGCGCACGATAGCCGCACTGGGGTTGCTGGGCGGGCCCTCCTCGCCATAGGCGCTCACCACGGTGACTACGTAGGCGGTCTCCACGGCGGTATCGGGGTGATCACTGAGGGGCACACGGTTGCTCGGCGCCGCCACTTGAGGGGCGCTGGTCGGCGCCGGCATCCCCAGGGTATAGGCGGTGCTTGGGTATGGCGGCGTGCCGCTGGTGGCCACGTCGATGCCGGCCACCTTGGGTACGCCATCGCCGGTCCAGTAGACCCGGTGCCACTCGTCGTTTGCCAGCGGCGACTTGACCACATCCACCTGCTTTCCCATGCCCCATACGAACCAGAACCCGGCGCCGGCATTGCCGTTGGGATAGCGGTACAGGGTGGCGGGATCGGCCACCGCTGGAAGCCCGGTCACGGCGCCGGGCGCCCTCTCCGGCTTCAGGGTGCCGCGGCGCAGGTAGAGATTACGCGCCACTTGGGCATTGTTCTCGGGCAGCAGGCGAGCATCGAGGATCGGCAGCTCGCCACGGAAGGCGCTGTGCTGGAGCTTCATCTAGTCCTCGCGATGCAGTCGGTGGTTATGCACGGCCACGCCGGCGTAGACGGCAGACAGCGCCGCCAACACCAGCGCCAGGCGCACGTCGTGCGGATACTGCCAGGCGGCCCAGCCGGCCCACGCCACCGGGGCCAGCTTGACCGGCACCCAGCCGGGGCCGAGCTTATCCATCAGCCAGCGCAGCACTGGGTTGGCCTCACGCGCGCCACGACGCAGCGCGCCGACGGTGGTCACGGTGTCGGCCAGGGCGGCGAGCGCCATGGTGACCGCTGCGATGAGAGTGGGCGTCATGGTTTCACTCCATCACGCCGTTGCGGCGCGGCAGGTACTCCTGGGCGATAATCTCGTTGATGCGGTTGGAGCGCTCCAGCACTTTCATGATCATCGCGTCGGCGCCTTCCATGTCGCCGCGCAGGGTCAGGCTGCCGCTATCCAGCGCCCCCACAATGGTCTCGACACGCTGCAGATAGGTGGCCTTAGTGGCCTCATCCATCGCGGTGCCGCCTAGATAGTCGGCAGCCATGCGTGAGACCAGCGCGGTGAGCGCTTCGATCTGCTTGGCTTGGTCGGCCAGGATTTCGTGGACGTCGCCCACCTCGGCCTCGATGCGACGGCGCGCATTGGCCTTGAGTTGGCGAATCGCCGGCAGCTCCAGCATGGCCGCGGCCAGCTGCTCCTCGGTGGGTGCGCGAGTCCCGCCAGGCATCAGCTCGCCTTCGGGAAGGCGGTGCCACTCCACCCCGCCGGCAAAGCCCAGCTTCTGGGTGCCTTCCGGCAGCTGGATCTCCAGCGGATTCTCGGGGTCGTCGTTGGTGCGGTCGATAACGATCAGCTGTGACATGGTGCCTCCCAGGGCGTGTCGTAGATGACCGAGCGCACGAAGCCCTCGGCCTGTTGCATATGTTCTCGTTCGGGTTTAATGTGCAGTTGTACATTCAATGGAGCATCAGCATGAGCAAGCGTCTCTCCCCCGAAGAAGTCAGCATGGCCCTCTCGCTCTACGCAGATGAGGGGCTTTCGTTCGCGCAGGTCGGAGAACGACTGGGCGTCTCCGGCACTGCAATCAGGAATCAGGTCAAGAAACATGGCGCTGCCAGCCGTTCGCTCTCCGAGGCGAGGCGCTCGGTTGCCTGCAACCATGGGTATTTCGATGAGCCGATGGACGAGGAGCGGGCCTACTGGATCGGTTTCCTGCTCGCCGATGGCGGCGTCACCGAGAAGAAGTACCGCCAAACAGCGGCAGTCACCGTGCGTCTCGCCGGCATCGACAGACCGCACCTTGAGAAGCTGGCCGCTGCTCTTGGCTCGGGTCACAAGATCATCGACGTGGATGGCTGCGTTCAGTTTTCCGTCTCCTCTGCCGAGCTGGTCGATGACCTTGCCAAGTTCGAGGTGGTCCCGAGGAAGAGCGCGCAGCACCGCTTCTCCTCGCGAATCCCTGACGCGATGCTGCCCCACTACTTCCGAGGCTACTTTGATGGCAACGGTGGCCTCTCTCGCCACGCAAGAAGCCGATGGTCGATCAACATCGCTGCTGGCGAGCACTTCCTGCTGGCCTTCCGCGACTGGCTCCATCAGCATCTCGGCGGGCACCCTGCCGCTATTCGGCACAGCGGCGGTATCCATCGGTTGGCGTGGTCCGGCACTCACCGCTGCCGTGAAATCCTCGACTTGATGTACCGCGATGCGACGGTCTATCTCGACCGGAAGATGGAGAAGTATCGGGAGCTGGTGAGTGAGGCGGACGCCAGCTCGCGCACCGCTTACAACCGGCGCTGACCGTTGTTGAGGTTCAGCGCGCCGAGGCCGGCATTGCCGCCGTTGTTGCGGTTGCCGCCGCGATACGGGAAGCGGTACAGGTTGACGCATAACCCCTCCTGCTCAGGCCGGCAGCGCGTCGCGCTCCGGCGGGGTGGGCGGGTTGCTCTTGATCCAGCGCAGCCAGCCGCCCACCATGCAGCCGATCTCGTAGAGGTGCTCGGCCCATAGCTGGTACTGGCGATAGGGCAGAAAGCCGAGATCCATGGCCACGCGCACCAGGCTGCGCAGCAGGTCGAGCTCGGCATCGATCTCCTGGGCGGTCGTTTTTTTGAAGTAGCGCCGATTGGTGATGATCACCTGGCGCAGCAGCCGATACATGCACTGGCGGATCTCCGCCGCCAGCGTATGCTTCTCGCTCTTGGGGAATTGCCGCAGGGCGGCATACCCATAAACGATCATCTTCTCGATCCTTAGCTTGATGCGTAGATCTTCCATGGAGTCGTCCTTGGGTGGCTGGGATGCGGCGCTACCGCGCCGCGTTCAGATTGCCGGGGTGCCGATGGCGGATTAGACCAAACGCGAGAGCCGCAGCCCGAAAGTGTTGCCCGCATTCGTGCGCTCGTGGTAGAGGGCCAGCGCGCCGAGGCCGGCATTGCCGCCGTCGCTGCGGTAGCCGCCGCGAAACGGGAAGCGTTCGCCAGTCAGCGTCGTCCACATGCTGCCGTCGGGATCGGCCACGCCGTTGGGCATGATCAGGGCGCGACGAACATCGAGCGGGGCCTCGTTTTCGCTGTTGTAGAAGTTCGCCCAGTTGGAGCTCGAGGCGCTGGGCATATCCCAGCCGGTATCGACCCAGCTGGACTCGACCAGCGACTTGTCGTTATCGGCGGCCAGGAAGGCGCGGCCATCCACGAGCTTCAGCCCCCACTGCCATTCCCACAGATTGCCGACGAGGTCGGCGATGCCGTTGGCGGCGTTGTTGTGGCTCCAGCTGTTGGGGCCCGAGCCGGTGGCGGTGTTGTCGTACTCGACGTTGAGGCCCTGCTCGTGCGGGTGGCTGTGGCTCTGGCCGCGACTGGTGTTGCCGCGCGGCTGGAAGCCGTTGGCGAGGCACCAGAAGGCGATGGCGGACCACTCCCAGGTGCTCATGATGTCGAAGCCGGCGGCCTGGGCCTCGGTGCGACTGTTGTCCCAGTTGATGGAACGGCGCGGCACCTTCTTGGCCTGGCTGACCAGCTCACCGTTTACGGTGCTTGCCAGGTACATGCCGACGAGTAGCTCGGACTTCTCGACGCCGCCCTGGAGGAAGGCCTCGTGCACGCCGGTGCCCAGCTCGCCGGAGGGCACCAGGTCCTCCCACTTCATCTTGGGGATGACGAACATGTAGCAGGGCTCGCCGCCGGCGGTGCGCTCCAGGGTGCAGGCGCCGCCGGTGGCGTTCTCGATCTTGCGGCGCTCGACGTCCACCACCCAGGCATCGAAGATCGGCTGGCTGTCGCCGCCGGCGATGTTGACCGCGTCGTCACGCGCGGCCTCGGCGGCGGTCTTGGCGGCAGTAGCGTCTGCTGCGTCGCTGGCCACCTGGGTGGCGGATGCCTCTACAGCGGTGCGGTCGGCAGCCACGGAGGTGGCATCTAGCCCAGCCTGCTCCACCGCATCCGCCTTCGGGTATGTGGCGACAGCCTCGGCGGTGCCGGAGGCGTTCTTGTAGATCGTCAGGTAGTTGCCGTCGCCCGGGACACTGAAATACTCCCCGGTACCGGTGGCCGAGAGGCCGGCGGAGACGGTTTCGTAGAGGTTGTTGGCGGCAGCCGCGGAGGCGCGGTAGCTGCTCTTGAGGTCCACGACCTCCTCGACCAGCTTGGCGTTGGTCTGTTCGTACTGCTGGACGGCGCTTTCGAGAGTCATATCAGCCTCGCAGAAGGATCAGGTTATTGGAGAGGGCGGCGTTGACGATCACGCGGTTGGCGTAGGTGATGGCGACATCGTCGCTGGACTGCTGGGCATCAGCGGCGACCTCGCTTCGCAGGGTGGTGATGGCATCGCGGTCGGCCTGAACCTCCTGGGAGAGGCTGACCACATTAGCGTGCAGGGTGCCGACGGCTGATCGGTCCGTCTGGGTGGCGACACGGGCCGATTCGGCGTCTGCCGCATCACTGGCGGCGGCTGAGGCTGACGCCTGAGCCTGGCTGCTGGCAGCGCTGGCAGCACTGGCATGCGCCTGGGCGGAGGTGACAGCCTGCTCGGCAGCCAACTGTGCCGCCTCGGCACCACTCTCATGCCCCTGGGCGGCGGTAACCGCGTCGGCGAGGGCCTGGGCGTCGCCATACAGGGCGAGCGCATCGGTCACGCTTTGCTGCGTGGCTTGCCTGGCCTGCTCGATGGACGAGGACACGGCGTTCGCCTGAGCGATCAGGTCGGCGCTGCGATCCAGCGCGGCAGCGGCATCGATCGCCACGTCGCTGGCGGCTGCCTCGGCGGCAATGCGGTGGGCCGCGGCGGCCTCGGCCGCATCCTGGGCCGCCACCCTGTCCACGGTCAGGCCATCGGCGGCCGCAATCGCGGCGGCGGCCTCGAGCGTGGCGGTGTCGGCGTAGGTCTGCGCCCTGCCCTCATGCTGACTGGCGGCGGCGGCACTGTCGCCGGCAGCTGTGGCGCTGCCTGCTGCCTCCAGTGCCTGGGCCTCCGCTGTCTGGCGGTCCGCCAGGGCGGCCTGGGCCGATGCCGATGCCGATGCCTCGGCATCGCTCAGCGCAGTAGCGCTTCCATACAGCGAGGTGATGTCGCTGGCGACAAGCTGGGCGTCATCCGCGCTGACGGCTGCCTGCTGGGCCGCCTGCTCGCTGGCGGCTCGGTCGGTCGCGGCCTGGCTTGCGGCGCCACTGGCGGTCTGCTCGGCGGTCTGGGCGCCCTGCTGGGCAAGCTCGGCGGCACCCTGAGCGGCCTGGGCAGCGTCACGGGCGGCGCCGGCCTGCGTTGCCGCGGTGTCGGCGTAGTCCCGGATCGACTCGGCGGCCTGCGCCATGGCGCTGGCATTGTCGCTGGCGTCCTGGGTCAGGATGCGCTCCTGCTGAATCGCAAGGATCGACGCCTCGTCGTAGGCCTTGGGCGTAGGGGGCGGGAGCATCACGATGTCATGCAGCCATACCGGCACCTCGGAGGCAGGCACACTGACTGACTCGTCGATCAGGCGGCGGCCTTCGGCGCCGCGCGCCACAATCCGGTACTCGATGCCGGTGGCGCCCTCCTGGCTGGGCCACAACATCATCTCGGCAACGCCGGTATCGTCGGTGGTGGCGATCACGTCGGAGCGATCGACATAGCCGTCGCTGAGGGTGACGCCGACCCCGTTGAGCGTGGCGCGCACCGTGGCGCCAGGCACAGGGAGGCCGCTGGGGCTCGACACGCGAACCCGCACGGTGGTTGTTTGCATGGCGGTTTCCCCTTAGATGAAGCGGCGTGTCCGCACGCGGGCGCCGCCCGCCTGGAACCCATAGGAAGCCAGGCGCTTGGCGTCGTTGATGCCGGCCAGCCAATAGCGCTGGTGAAGCATGGCAATCTCCGGACTGCGCCAGGCTTGCGGCAGCATCAGCAGACGATAGCGAGCGCCATGTTTGAGCGTCTCGGCATGCTGGGACATCAGCTCGAGAGGGAGGTCGGGCGCATCACCGGTCGGCGCCACCGCCAGGCGTCCGCGCAGGGTGCTGGCGTCTGGCGTGCGGCGTAGCTCGATGCGGGTCGGCGATACCTGTCGGTAGTCGCTACCGGGGCGGATCGCTCTGCCATCCACGTCCACCGAAAGGATGCGCACCGGCTCGGTATCGGGTGGCGCTTCCAGTTCGGCATAGGGAGTATCGGCAGCCACGATCACCGGCTCATCACTGACCACCCAGGCATTGCCCTCTCTGGCCAGTTCGCGCTGCGCCCAGCGCAAGGTGTCGCGGATCGAGGCTCGCGGAGCGTCCGGCACATCGAGCGCAACGTCATCGATCAGATCATCCAGCGTCATCGGTGCCTCCCGTCGGCGAGGTCAGGACATCGCCACGCCCTTTGCCCGACACGGCATTGGCGAAGGCCTGGTAGTGGCCCTGGGAGCGATTGAGGTTCGCGGGACTCTCGGCATCCTTAGCGAAGGCACGATAGAGAGTGAAGTCGAGCAGCGCTGTGGCGTAACGATCGCTAACGCTGATTGGGCTGTCGGCGATGGCCGCCAGGGTGTCGGTCGCGTGCTGCTCCGGTGTGGTGACATACAGGGCCTCTACACTCGCCCCTTCGGTGGCAGGCGGGTAGACCCAGAAGGTAGTGGGGTGGCGGTCATCCGGTACATAGAACTCCGGATCCGTCGTGGCAGTCTCGCTCTGCCAGGTCGGGCGCATGGTTGCTAGCATGCGTTGCGTCGTGGGGCGAACGGCCCGGCCAGACGCGCTGGCCAGGACATCCATCAAGCGCAGGCCGCCGGCGGGCAGCTCCTGGCGAGGACCTGCCGACAGATTGATCGTGCCGACAGTGGAGTGGGCATCCGGACGCTCGACGGCAACCGCCACATAGGCCTCGTTCAGCCAGCCGATCAGCTCGCTGTCGGTCCAGCGGATGCCCTCCCCGCGCTCCTGCAGGATTCGCTTCGCCCGATCTATGATGTCGCCGACGGTCTGCGCCATGGATCAGACCTCCTGCATGTCGCGCTTCTTGGCGAGCTGCGCAGTCCAGGGGAACAGGCGGCCGGTCTTGCGGTGCTTGAGCATGCGGCCGGAGTAGCTGGCCTTGGTCTCACCGGCCTCCTCATTCTTGGCCGCCTGCTGCTCAGCCTGTGCCGCCTGAGCCTCGGCATGGGTCTCGGGGTCGGTCACGCCGGTAGTGTCGTTCTCCTGGGCCTCGGCCAGCTCCAGCAGCTCGGCACGAATGGTCTCGACGCCCTTGCGCTTATCGACGTCCACGCCAAACAGCTCCTTGCCCAGCGTCTCGAGCTGGTCCTTGGTCTCGGCGTCCTCGATCTTTTTGATCAGTGACATGGTGTTGCCCTCATTCGGTCAGAAGAAAAACGCCACCCCGGAGGGTGGCGTCACGCTCAGCCGCGCTCGGCGTAGAGGTGGCCCATCGCGTTGGGATCGATGACCTCGTAGCCAAAGACGTTCAGGCCGCGCACCAGCTTGCCGAAGTCCTGCGGGTTGGGCAGGGTCTCCATGTTGGTCATCTGGCTGGCGAAGGTCAGCGCCTTCTTGTGGCCGAAGATGACGTTGGTGGCCTTGCGGGTGGTGGTGGCGTCGGTGACCGTGGACATGTTGTTGCTGATGTACACGGTGAAGCGGTCGAGCATGCCGACCTTGCCGTTGCGGAACACGCTGGTGGAATCCCCCATCGCGCTGGCATCGCGCAGGTCGGACTTCTTCAGCATGCCGTTCATCCACGCGGGCAGCACCACGTAGCGGTCGGTGT
Source organism: Halomonas sp. SSL-5 (assembly GCF_030708455.1). GTDB lineage: Bacteria > Pseudomonadota > Gammaproteobacteria > Pseudomonadales > Halomonadaceae > Halomonas. Next base: position 49,790 of record NZ_JAUYWF010000007.1, on the reverse strand, counting down.
CCGGGCAGTTCTGCTCGTCGAGCACGGTGCCGCAGTCCACCAAGGTGTCGAGGATGTTGTCCTTGGTGACGGCTACCGGCGCACCGGCCGCGCCCAGGTTGATGGAGCCGGACTCCACACCAGCCGCGGCACCGGCGTTCTCGGCTGCCGCATCGGCGTAGACGTCGCCCAGGATCACCTTGTCGATGGCGATCTTCATTTGCTGGCCGGCATCGTCGGACCAGTCGTCCATCAGCTTGATGTCCGCCTGGTAGGCGTCGATGTCGTTCACCTCGAAGGCAAAGTACTTCGCCTGATCGATGTGCAGCTCGACCTTGTCGCTGGTCGGCTTCTCGTAGGTGAGACCGCCGCCGATGACGTAGTCGTTGATGGTGATGGAGGGAGTGGTACGGATCTGCACCGTATCGCCCTGGTTCTTGATCTCGCCCTCGTAGAGGGTGTTGGAGATCTCCGCGAACGCGGTGCTCTTGTAGAGCTTCTCGACCAGCTTTCCGGACCAAACCTCCGGGATAAAGCCGGAAGCGGAGGAGCTGGAGTAATCGGGGTGGCCCCCGTCACGAGTCGGACCTGCCATGGTGTGTTACCTCTTGCTTGTCGCCTCTCGGCGAGAATCGGGAACCGCCCGCCGGGTCAGCGGACTCGGCCTTCTGTCTGGGCGGCGAAGATGTCGGCTTCCAGGCGTTCGGCCTCCTCGGCGCTGTAACGCCCGCTGTTCTTGTCCCGGTAGAACTGGCCGATCTCCGCCCGCGTCCACAGCTTCTTGCCTTGCGGCACGTCAGTGGCGCGGGTGGTGCGGGGCTCGACCTGCTCCTCGGGGACTTGCGGGCGCGGCGCCTGGGCCGCCTGGTTGAGGTAGGACTGGAAGACGTCAGCCACACCCTTCGCGTCCAGGGCCTGCTGAGCCTCGGTCAGCATCTGCTGACGCTGCTTGCCGGTAGAGGGATCGAACTGCGCCAGGAACTGGTGGAACTTGTTGTCGGCGTTGATCTCGCGGAACGTCGGCACGGCCTTCTCCAGGTTCACCCAGAAGCGCGCTTGAGCATCCTCCGTCCGCTCGGATTCGAGACGGTCGAGGCGCTCCTGCAGCTCGCGGGTGTTGCCGGTGTCGGCCTGGGGTGCCGGCGCACGTTGCTTGACCATGCGCTCGACGAAGGTCACCAGGTCCTCGCCGAACTCCTGCTTGAACTGGGTCAGCTGATCATCGGAGACGCCGCTGTTGTCGGCGCCCGGTGACTGCTGCTCCAACTCGGCAATGCGCCGATCCTTGTCGGCGACTTGCTGCTTGAGCTCGTCGTTCTGCTGACGCAGCGCCGGGATCTCCTTGTCGTACTTGCCACGAATGACGTTGAAGCGGTGCTCCCAGTAGAGCGCCCCCTTCTCCTCGGGCTCGGACTTGTCGGGATCTTGGGCGGGTTGCGCCTCCTCCTTCGGCTTGGGCTCGTCAGGCACCGGGGGGTCGTCCTGCGGATTTCGGGCGCCTTCCTCGGGAGCCGGAGCCGGGGCGGCCTCGGGGTTCTCGGGCTTGGGCTCGAAGTGCTGGCGGGCGGCCTCGGCTTGGGCCTGTACGGACTTGGGTAGGGACATTTCCACTCCTGTGGCGCCTCACGGCGCGACCTGTGAGCCGGCATGGGCCGGGGTTCACGATTCGGGTAACGGGTTCTGGCTGCAGTCCAGAGCGCACCCACGACAAAGCCGCCCAGGGCGAACCATGAGCGGCTTTGTGGTGAGGCCGGGCCGGAGCCCGGCGGCTTACTGCGTGAAGCGCGTGTTGACGACGTCGCGGGCCTGCTCGAGCCTCTCGATCAGCTCGGCCAGGGCGGCGGCCTGCCCTTGCAGGCGGGCCACTTCACTGGCGTCCCGGCATCGCTCCAGGTGGTCGCGGCATTCCTCCCGCTCGGCCTTGAGCAACGCCACCAAGCGGCGCCCCTCCGGCGACTCGGCCACTCGGGCCAACGCCTTCCAGTCCTGCTCCTGCATCGTTGCTCCTTCGCGTCTCGGCGATCAGCTTGGCGATCTCGGCCAGCAAGTGCTGAGCCTCGAGGGGCGCCATCTGCTGGGCGATCTGGGTCTCGGCCTGGGTCTCGGCGGTATCGGCCTGCACCTGGCCAGCATCGGCGCCATACTTCTGGGCGCGGGCCTGCTTCTCGGCAATCTCGGCCTGGGCCTTGGCCTGCTCGATCTGCGCCTGAGCCTGCTGGGCCTTCTGCTGGCCGGCCAGGTTCTGCTGCATCTGCTCTTCGGTGGGGATCAGGCCCGGCATGTCGAGCTTCTCGGCGATGCTGTCCAGCAGCTTGCGGCGGCCGTCGTGGCCCATGATGCCCATGTCGTAGTCGTTGGCGGTCATCTGCAGGAACTGCTGCCGCATGGCGTGGGTCTGCTCGCGGATCAGCATCGCGGACGAACCGCGCGCCACCACGTTGACGTCGCCTTTGATCGATTGGTCGTCGCTGTACTGCATGTTGTGCAGCCACAGCGCGCCAATCACCCGGCGCAGCACGCCGCGATCGATGTGACGGATGGCGTCCTTGATGCCCTTGTTGGCCGACTCCATGAGCATCGACAGGCCGCTGGCGGTCTGGCCAGCACCACCGACCTTCTCATTGCCGTAGGCGTACCTGGGGATATTGGTCGCGTCATCCGCCTTGATCTCGAAGGCCTCGTAGACGCCCAACAATTCATTGGCGTTGCTGTTGGGCTGATAGAAGCGGATCGCCGGGTTGTTGCCGGTGACGGCACTGTCCTTGGTCCGCCAGATCTTCCACGGATACATGTCAGTGGGGTCTTCGGCGGGCTGCAGGCGGTCCTCGTAGACCTCCACCTGTGGGCCTGAAGCGATAGCCAGGTTGTTGATCAGGCCGCGCGCCGTGGCGTTGCACACGTCTTGAATGTCGGCCATCAGCTCAGGGATCGCCTGACCCCAGAAGCTGCCCGGCACCGGCTGGAAGCTCGCCTTGTGGTAGGGGCGGCGCTCCAGCGGGTCGCGGTTGATGCGCACCCGGATGACGTGCTGACCGATCAGAATGGCCTCGATCTCGTACTCGGCCAGCGGGTCCTCGACCTCGTCAGGGTTGATGCCCCACTGCAGCAGGGTCACGCCCTGGGCGCCGCCGGAGTAGATCAGCCCGTCGATGGTGTCGCCCGGCGTCATCCACTCGTGGCCACGCCCCTCCAGCTCGGCACGCTCGCCATCGGTCCATAGCCAGTCGCGCAGGCCGCCCTGGCCGTACTGCTCCAGCACCCTGCGAATCGCCTCGTCGTTGTAGCCGCTGGCCTGGCCGATACCCATCAGCTGGTTGAGCTGGCCGCGCGTGAAGCGCGCACGCTCGATGATGAAGGCGCCGTCGTCGATGCTGGTAGCGTCGGGGCTCGGGTAGAGGTCGAAGGGGCTGACCCGGTCAAACTCCGGGCGAATGGTCTCGGTCTTGATCGGCTGCCAGCCCTCCAGCCAGGCCAGGGTCGGCACACGGCGCAGGATGGGCGCGCGCAGGAAGGCCTCCGGATAGGTCACGAAGTCATCGATGAACGACTCGAATGCCTCGTCCCAGCCGCCTTCGGCCAGTTGGTCCTCGATCACGTCCTCGTGGCGCTTGGCGGCCTCGTCGGCCTTCTCCTGCACGGCCTGGCGGATCTGCTCGCGGGCCTGCTCCACCAGGGCGGCCATGTCCACCGGCTGGCCCTGCTGCTGCATCTGCTGGGCCTGGGCCTGAATCTGGGCGGCCAGCGGACGCAGGTAGGCGTCGGGCACCTCGGCCACCGGCGTTGGATTCAGCCCCCACGGCTTCTCGTTGGTCGGCATCATGATGTCGCGAATCCACGCGGCCGCTGCACGGCACTTGGTGGCGGTGAGCATCATGTAGATCTCGGCGCCACCCTCCTTGCGGATCGCGGCCAGCTTGGCGGGGTCGTACTCCCCCTTGCGGCGACGCAGGCAGTCGAGGAGGCGATACTCCACCTCCTGCTTGGCCATCTTGGCGGCTTCCCAGCTGCGCCGGATATGCGCCCCCAGGGACGACTCCACCAGCTGTCGGCGGCGCTCCTGCTCGTCGCGGACGCGCTGTGCCTCGGCCTCCTCGTCGGCGCGCAGGTCGGCGGCGGAGCGATGTTGCAACAGGCCGAGACTAGCCATTGGCGGCTCCCTTGGTCAGCGCGTCGTAGATGCGGCTGTTGAGCTCCTGCTTCTGGGTCCGCATGCGCAGCATGTTGCGGCGCATCGGGCCCAGCTGGGTGAACAGGTCGCGCACGTACTGTGCCGGGTCCTTGAGGAACTCGAGCAGCTTGATTGTCAGGGTCACGCCCATGCCGCCCTCGACCTCGAATTGCAGACGGAAGGCAGGCTCAGGCTTGGTGACCTTCTCCTCGATCACGATCATGTCGATCTGGATCGGGCCCACGTCCGGGCGGAAGCGCTTGGTCTCGATGGGGATGCCCTGGGCCACCAGCTCATCGGCGATGGCCTTGGCGCTGTCGCGCATGATTGACAGCACCTCGTCATGGGTCAGCCCGGCCAGCTTGTGCGCCGTGCGCCCCATGCGACGCTGCAGGTCGCCGTCGGGCTCGGTGATGATCTTCGACATGGAGTCCTCTGCCTCTCGGCGGTGGTATCAGGTGTGGGCGGCCCAGCCGCCGCGTCGTGACCGTGGGCTGCCTGCCGGCATGCTGCCGCGCTGGTGGGCCTCGAACAGCGATGCGCGGGCCAGGGTCTCCAGCGCCTTGGCGCCGTGGGAGGCCCAGTCGTGGCGCGGAGTGTCCTTGTAGACGCCGCGCTTGTCGTCCCACTCCTTGCGGTAATTGTCGATGCACAGGATGCCCTGGTGGCACTCTTCCTCGGCGATCCAGCAGGCCGGCAGGAAGTTACGCACCGCCTGCACGCCCTCGGCCTGGCTGCTGATCCTGGGCACGATCTCGAACTTGATGCCGAACTGGCGGGCCACGTCGGCGCGACTCTTGCCGGTACCCAGCTCGCGCACCGCCAGGTCATGGGGCCCGAAGTGGCCACCGTAGCGGTAGCCCTTCTTGTTGAGCTCGTCGGCGTAGTACTCGATGCCCTCGCCCTCGCCCTCGAGGTAGTCCACCAGGTGCACCTCGCGGCCCACGACCTGGGCGAACCAGATGCAAGTCATGTCGTTCATGCCCAAGTCCCAGCCGGTGTAGACCGGCAGGCTGGGGTTGACCTGCACCTCGGCGGTGATGCGCTTGTGCTTGCGCAGGAACTGCATCTGGCTGGCGTAGTAAGCGCCCTCGACGCTCTGGGCGAAGGCCTCCTCGGGAATCGAGGGATACTCGCGCTGCATGTCGTCCTGCAGCACCTCGGCCTTCTTCGCGTACCACGCCTGCTGGCCGGCGGTGGTCGGGATGCCGTGCTTGTGCTCCAGCTCCTCGAAGTACTCCAGCAGCCGGGGCGGCACCACCACGCCTTTCGGGTCCAGGGTGTAGGCCGGCTCCTGCCACCAGGGGAAGAAATGGAACTGGAAGTCCATCTCGGTGGGCTCGCGGCCCAGCTCTTGCAGGTGGCGCGCCGACTCGCAGTAATCGAAGAAGTAGCCCTCGCGCCCCTCGGCGGTCGATTCCAGGGTGATCTGATTGCCCAGCCCCACCGCCTCGAAGGCACCGGTGACGATTTCCTGTGCCTTGTGCGGGTACTGGCGACAGATCTTGCCGAACTCGGAGACATGCAGCCGCTGCAGGGTCCCGCCCCGGTAGGAGGTCGAGACCTTGATGCTCGAGCCGTTGTCGAACACGTAGGCCCCGGAGCCGCTCTTGTCGCTGACCGGCTTGGGGATGCGGATACCGAGCATCTTGAAGATGCTGAACCAGTGCGCCTCGATGTTCTGGTAGGCGAAGCTGATCTTGTTGCGGAATATGTCCTGGGCGTCATCCAGCTTGTGACAAATGCAGCCGGCGGCGAAGTTGTCGCGGAACAGGCAGTCATCCAGCGCGTCGATCATCTCGAACGTCGTGAAGCCAAGCTGCCGGGCCTTCAGGATGATGTCGCGGACGTGGCCATCCAGGTAGCGCTGCCTCTGCGCCCTGTTGGGACGGAAGCGGCGCACCTTGCCGTTCTTGTCCTTGATCTTGTATAGCGAGCTGAGGCGGAACCACTTGAGCTTGAGCGCCTCGACCAGGTCGGACTGTTCGGTGAGCCTGCCCTTGGCATGCGCGCGCAGGTACGCCTCGGCGCGCTTGACCTCGCGGGCGCGATCACTGCTCGTCAAGGTCATCTTCGTTCGGCGCGACGGCCTCCATCAGCTGCTCGAAGGTCATGCCCTCGTCGGGCTTCTCCTCGTCCATGCCGTAGGCCTGGCGCTCCAGCTTGATCACGCGCTCCAGCGCCTGGGTGCCGGGCTGCAGGCTCTTGCCGATGTAGTCCAGCGGCAGGTCAATCTCAACCACTTCACCGCTGCGGTTCTGAACCTGAATCACCCCGCGGGTAAGCTGCTCGGTCAGCAGGCCGGCGTACTTGTCGAGGATCTCGCGCCAGGTCTCCAGGCGCTTGCGGTGGCCATGAACCACGGCGGCATTGAGGCTCGCCGCCTCCTCGACCAACTCCTCGTCGCTCTTGTCCAGAACTTCGCGGGCGGCCGGGTCGAGCTGGGCGCGGGACACCTTCTCCCGGGTGCGTTGGCGCACCGCCTCGGACAAGTCCTTCTCCCAATTCTGCGACTCGGCCTTGCGGCTGATCGTGGCCTTGTTCGGGCCGTGCATGTCGGACAGCTGCTGCAGCGAGTAGCGGCCGGTACGGTAGTCGGCCTTGATGACCTCCCAGTCGTAGCGTTGTGCCATATCAGATACGCAGCCCTTGCGGGGATTGCGCCTCCATCGGAATAGGGCCCGGGCGTCTCACGACGAGCCGGGCGGGTGCGGGCGGTGCCTCACGGCATGGCCCTGTCCCCGAGGGGATTCTGTTACTTGCGGATGCCCTTCACCAGGTCCATGAAGCCGCCGGGCTGCATGCCCAGCTTGCGGGCCTTGTCGTTGGAGCGCTGTTTGATGTTTACGCCCTGCACGGCGCCCTGGGCGACGACGGACCAGATCAGCACGTCCACCACGGCGGAAAGCTGGGCTGGGTCCATGATCACCACGGCCACCAGGCCGAAGTTCACGCAGGCGAGCGACAGGGCCAGCATCCAGCCGTTGAAGGGCCGCCACCCAGCACGCCAGGCCGAGTCACTGTCGATCTCGGCGCGCATGGTGCGGTTGATCTCGGCGAGGCGTGATGTCTCAGCCTCCAGGGTCAGGCTCAGGATCTCCCGTTCGTGCTCCTGGTCGATGCGCTTGAGCTTTGCTGCCGCCTCCGGGTCCTGCTGTACCGCCTGGCGCACCGCTTCCGGTGACTCGTCAACGCCCAGCACCCGAGCGAGGAGGCCACCAACAGCAGCCCCAGCGGGACCGCCCATAGCACCGCCAGCAGCAGGCGCAATCTTGGCGACCGTCTCGGCAACGTCGGACCACTCCAGGTTCATCAGGAACCTCCACGGATGCGATGCGCGATCGCGTCGATCAGCAGGTAGGCCGCCCTCGGGCCCACATAGCCAAGCACCGCACCCACTGCACCGGCAGCACCCGCGCGCAGCGCGAAATACTCGGCGATGCCGTAGGTCACGGCGCCCATCATCAGCACAGCCGGCACGTCCAGGTACAAGCGCCGGCTCAGGATCTTGTCACGCTCACCGTCACGCACTTCAGCCGCCACCTTGGTGATCGTGCCCAGCATCACCGCAGACAGAAGTGAGATCAGCATGAAAAGTTGGTCGAGCCTCTCGGCCCACCAATCTGGGGGTAGTTGCTTCCATGGCATCACGCGCCTCCGTCGTCTCGAAGGCTGAGGACGCGATGCAGCCAGCCGTAAGTGAAGGCCTCCTGACTCTCGCGGTTCTCGGAGAGCTCCACTAGGAAGGCCTTGCGCAAGCTGTTGAGCGACTCGGCGAGGACGGTCATGCCGTCCGGGCCCCGGGTTTGCAGGTAGGCGCGCAGCGCCGCCAGGGTTGCCGGGCCCACCATCCCATCGACGGCGATGTCGTCGTAGTCGCGCTCCTGACGGTTAAGCACGTTCAGCAGGCGCTGCAGGTCGCGGGCTGGGCGCCCGGTACCGGAGTGCACGCCATAGTCGAACATGTAGACCGCCAGGCTTCCGGACAGGGTGACGATCCGCTCGAGCCGGTTGGGATGCCAGTAACGCGCGGCGTAGATCTCGGCAGCCGTCTCGATGGGTAGCTCGCGCATATCGCCGCGATAGCCATGCTCGCGGGCCACCGCCTCGGTGATGCCGTAGCGTGTCGGTCCGCCTCGATCAGCCGGGTGATTGACGTAGCCGCCCTCTCGATCGATCACTTCATCGATCAGGCGTTTCTGGATGGGATGCATAAGGTCTCCGGCGCCTCACGGCGTGGGAGTAACTGGAAGCAGGCCCTGGAGTCGAACCAGGTATCTCCGGGTTATGAGCCCGGCGACTTTCCGTCTGTCCCGCCTGCTGAAACGACAGCGCCCCGGCTCAATGGCCAGGGCGCAGAATCGGACTATGGGGATATGATCGTTCCCCCGTGCCCACACGTCAAGCTTCGGGAATCCCATGCCTCTCTGTGAAGCCCGTCTTGAGCCTACTTTCTCTCGCCACTCTCGAAGCAGCCTGAATATCAGAGAAGGAGCCAAGAGGCCGCCCCTTCCCATCCAGGGCCACCCACTTTCCGCGCTTCTTGCGAACTCCATTGTGCCCAGTTGAGTTGCCCTTGTTCATCCTCATGTTCTTGGCGTTCACGGCGTTGGTGCCATCTCTGAGATTTTCCCATCGGTTGTTCAGGCCATTCCCATCAAAATGATCGATCTGATCGGGCGGCTCTTGTCCAGTCACAAGCTTCCAGATCACGCGGTGCGCAAAAGCGCCTACCGCCTTGCCGCTTGGGTGCTTCACGCTAACGATCAGGTATTCGCAGTTGCCTTGGCGGATCACACCTCCGACCTTCCTGCCTCTTCGAAGGCCGGCGTCGCGCAGATAAAGCTGGCCTGCTTCTTCGTCGTAATCGAACTGGACTCTCAGATCCTGAAACGCCGGCAGCTTCCTCGTCTTCATCACGCAGCCCTCTGAATCAGCGCCGCCACCGGCCCCAGTGCCTGGCTCTCCCACTGGTCGAGCACCGTCAGCAATTGGCGCCACACATCATCCCAACTCAGCCGTCCCGCCCTGCTCCACCGACCGACGTCGATCGTCTGCCCGCGCTCCTCCTCCAGCCAGCTTTTGATCGCCCTCGGCCCAGCCAGCCCCGGGCGGTTATACGGATACGTGCTTTCGCCATGGTGGTAGATCGCCGCCCAGGCCAGCGCCGTGAGCGTGCGCCAGGCCTCGGTGCTGGGGCGCTCACTGTCACCCTGCCCCGGCAGCTTGCGACGCATCATCGCCCGCACCAGGGCGACGTGAACCCACTCGCGGTCACCGGCCAGTTCGTCGCGCGTGAAAGGCCCCCAACAGACTCGGCACAGCGCCTGCAGGTGAGGCGCCTGGCGCTCGACAGCGCTGATCACCATGCCCGCCTCCAGGCCGTGGGCTATCCGCCAGTCGTTGTTCTGCTTCTGGCTGTGCTGAACCCTGGCCCCGAGCCGCATGATCTCCGAGGCCGACTCCATCACGCTGCCCCGCTGTGCCTGATAGGCGTCGAAGATCATCTGGCGTGCCGACTGGTATCGCATCCTATGCCCCTTCCGTTGCCTGATCGTTGCGTCTTGTTGCCTTCGTTGTTGCGTTGCCGTTGCCTGGCATCGGTACCCCTTCGCGCCATATCTGCCCCACCCTGGCTTTATCGATGCTCGGCAGCTTGCGCTGCCACTCCTCGAAAATCGCCAGCCTGGCGGAGCGGTTGCGGCCCTTGCGCATCTCCCGGGCGACGAAGCGGCATTGGCATTCGATGGTCCATGCCTCCGGGGTCATGCCCTCGGGTCGCCGGCCGTAGATCACGCCACCTCCTCGATCAGCACGTAGCAGCGCCCGCCCTTGATCACCGGGCGTCGCACGATCGTCAGGCTGTCCACCAGCTCGTCGTCCACCCACACCCCAGCCTCGGTGATCGCGTCGAGGATCGCCTTGCTGTAGTTGTCGATGTCTCTCTTGCGCCGGCATGGCGGCCACAGGTCGATCTCCACCGACAGCCGGCCATCGAGCGGCTCGCCGCCGAACTGCTCAGCGATCAGGCGCACCGCCTCCTCCCGGTACTGGCGGCCCCGCTTACTGGTGATCTTTCGCCCCCGGGCCACGGTGGTGATGTTGTTCACCGCTGGCGGGAACGGCAGCTCGAGCTCAATCATCCCGCCCCCGCATCCAGCCGGCGTCATCGAGATCCTTGGTCACGCACCACACCACCAGCACCTGAAAGCCGATGGTGACGGAGACGCCCACAGCGAGGCCGATCATGAAAGTGGTCATCGGGTGCATCTCAATCTCCCTCAGTCTGGTGGAAGCCCTGCTTCATCAGCCCATAGCCGAGATCCAATGCGGCATCCGCCAGCGCCTTGGATACCATGACGGTCTCCACGTCCTTCAGTGGTTGTGTCGGGTCATCCCACTCGGCCACCTCTTTCGCCAACTTGGTGCCGGCCTTGCTCGAGATCATCTGCATGCAGCATCCTCCTCGCGCATCTCCTTCCAGCGCTTGAGCGCGCTCTCAATCTCGCCGATCACCCTCTCCTCGCTCTGCCCCTTGTCGGTCCAGCGCAGCAGTTTCTTGACCATCTGCTCCCGGGGTCCGCCGCCAGTGGCGTAGATGTCGCACACCCGGTACGGGTCCAGCTTCACCTCGGTGTAGCCGCGCGCGATGTCCTCATCGGTTATCGGTGCGCGGATGACGTGGCGGTAATGGCCGGCGGGGTCCGCCGCCTGCCGGTCGGCCAGGTCATCACGCTCCTGGAGGTGGCGGTCGGCCTTCTCCCAGCAGGCTGCGCAATAACCCGCCGGCACCCTGGCAGCCGCTGGGCGGCGGAACTCCATCTGGCACACGCCGCACTTGCCCTTGATCTCGAGCATCACTTCACCCCCTTGATGGTGATCACACCCAGCTCCACCAGGCGCCGCCATGTGCGCACCATGGCGCGGCGCTGGTACCACTCCCGATAGGATTCCTCGAACCGGTCCGGCCATGGCACGCGGCCGTCGAGCACGTCATGGCACGCGCCACAGCAGAACGCGGCGCTCAGGTCATCGCTCTTGCGCCCCATGCCGTGGCTCTCGTCCGGCAGGTGGGCCAGCACCGTGGTCGCCGGATCGCGATTGCACACGCCCAGGATCTCCACCGTGCAGGCTTCGCCCTGGGCAGCCCGGCGCATGGCCTGGCTCTCGATGCGAACCGGCTTCATGTAGTTCTGGTTCGGCAACATCAGCAGCCTCCCATAGCGACGCGATAGGCCAGGCCCGCGCACATCAACGTGATCGACAGCCCCATGGCGATCTCGAACAGGTCGATATTCATGCCGCCTTCGCCTCCTGGTATTCCTCATAGACGGCCAGCGCCGGCTCGCTCCACTGCACGCCCAGCTCCACGCCGGTGCTGTACAGAAACTCCACGAACTGGGCGGCCTCGGCCTTGCGGAACTTGGTGGTGGTCGGCCTGACGTAGACGGCCTCCTGGCTCTTCCAGTCCCAGACCTTCTCCCCGGGATGGGCCAGCGGTGTACCGGCCTCCTCCATCTCGAGAGCGAACTGGTTGACCAGCACGGCCTTGACGCCTTCTGGCGTGTTGGCACGGAAGCACTGCCGGCGGATGTCGCCGATCATGGCGTGGTATTTCTCCTCCTGGAGGCGGGTCTTGCCCGGCCGGCGGATCACCACCTCCACCGCACCGGCCCGGATGCCCTTGCACACCATCTGCCAGACCGTGGCCATCGTGGCGCGAAGGTCGCCCACGCCCCGAATGACGTAGACCAGCTCCTTGCTCATCCCCACCCCCTTGGCTTCCAGTCGCCGATGCGCCATGCGCCATACGCGAGGGCGACGCATATCGCAGCCGACACAAAGCTGCCTTGGATGACATGCACAAAAGCGAGCGTCCCGTTGGCTCCGCTGATGGCGTACATCGCCTTGTCTGCAATCTGCTGTGCTTTGCTCACGCCTCACCTCCCGCCGCCAGCAGCTGCTCGCCGGTCTCCACCAGCCACGCCAGCTCCTCGGCCGCCCCCGCCTCACCTCGGTCATAGGCCGCCTTCACTTCGACGAACAGCGCCGAGTGCATCGCCGCGCAGCGGTGGAGCAGCTCCCGGGGCACGGCCGGATGCCGGGCGCTCGCCGTCACCACTTGAGGCTCGGGGGTAGGCTCGGGCATCACCACCGGCGCCTCATCGGCCAGGTCGGCACACAGCCCGCGTGTCGTCGGCACATAGCCACCGGGCGACGCACTGACCATGCCCTTCTCTCGCAGTCGGCGAAGGGCGCCGGCCACCGCCTGGCGTTCGGCCTGGGCAGTGGCGTTGCAGGCGATGGCGATCATGCGCTCGCTCACCGCGCGTCGGGTCTGCTTGTGCTCATCGCGGATGGCGGCCAGGGCCTCACGTTCGTAGCGGGTCATGCGGCACCATCCTCGCCACCCCAGGCGCTGATCATCCGGTACTCATGGGGCCTCGCAGCGCCAGGGCCTGGCACCTCCCGGCTGACGATGGTCTGCCCCATGGCGCGCAGCTCGCGGATGCGGGCGCTGATGCCGGCGTGGCTGTCCATGCGGTTGAAGCGCGACAGGATCGATTCGCCGATCTCGTGCAGCTGCAGCCAGTATTCCGCATCGCGGAGGACAAGGTAGGTGCGGCCCAGCTGGGACTCGGGGTTATCGAGCCGGCGCGGCGTACGACGAAGCGGGGTGACGTTGCTCATGCGACCTCCTGCTGGTACCGGGTGGACTGGCCATAGCCGCGGCGCAGCGACTCGCGCTCCCTGTAACGCTCGCGGTGGTAGGGTGAGGCGTTGATCGTGCGCGCGGCCCAGGCCGGCGACACGCCCAGGCGTTCAGCAATCTCCGGCGTGGTCAGGTCCTGCATGGCCAGCATCAGGCAGCGCTCGACGTAGATCGGCGGCAGCTTCTGGGTGTGGCCGCGACTATTGCCCTCGGTCAGTCCCAAGCGCACCGCCTTGTCCTTGCACGCCAGCCGGGTGCGGCGCGGCTCTCCCGGCAGCTCGTTGGCGATGCGCTGGAACGTCCAGCCGTGCCGCCCGTAGTGCAGAATCAGGAAGTCCATCTGCTCGTCGCTCCACACGTCGTCACGCGGCTTGCGGATCTTCCGGTGCTTACAGCGGCTGCGGATCGACTCCAGCGGGCGCCCCATCATCGCGGCGATCTGGCGATGGGTGACGCCCTCGAGCACCAGGGTCTCCAGCTGCTCGTCCTGCTCGGGGCTCCACGCCACCCAGGTCTTTGGCTTACGCATCACGCCACCCCCTTCTTGCTGCCCATGTTGGCTATCAGGCCTTGCAAGCTGCTGTCGGTCAGGCGCTTCACCTCGGTGCCGTTGGCCAGGGCCTCGCGCCCGGTCTCCATCACGCGCATGGCGCGCTGCTGGTTGCCTATCACGGCAATGTCCTTACCGGGCAAGGCGCCCCGGGTGTGCTGCCCGATCTGTGCGTTCTGCTGGGTAGCGGCGCCCGCCAGGAAGGCCGGCCAGTTCTCGGGGCGATGCACGGCATAGGCCCGGTACTGCGCCTCGAAGCGCTGGCGAAGCCACACCATGTCCTTCTCGCTCTCGACCATGGCAATCTTGGTCCAGCCCCCGATGCGCTCGATGGCGGCGTGGATTAACGGGTCATCGAATGCCACGTCCCGGTAGTGGCCCACACTGCGAATTGCGCGCTCCACCTTGGCCCATGCCTGCAGGGTGCGACTCTGGCTATCGCCGCGGGCGAACTTGATCACGTCGCCTGGCTTGGGCGGAAACTGCCCGGTGTCCGGGCTCTGAATGTGCAGGGTCAGGGCGCGGCGGATCTCGTCCAGGTCCAACTTCTCGAGGGCGCGATACACCAGCTCGATGGTCCCCGGCGTGACGCTGCGGTTATAGATCTCCTGCGCCTGGCTCCACACCTCGGCGAATGCTTCAAAGTCTTGCTCGGTCATCACCAGTGCCCCCCGTCGTTGTCGAGCAGGTCGCCCGCGTCGTCGGGGCGGCGCTGGCGGCGAGCCACGGCCTCGCGAATGGCCTGCTGGTTTGCGGCATGCAGCCGCTCGGCTTGATTCATCCCGGAACCTGGACGCTGCTGGCTGCCCAGTCGGCGAGCCAGCCAATCGGCCTTCACGCCTTGCCAGCCGGCGAGAACGGTCTCGTCCAGCGCTTGATCGGCGGTCAGGTCAGGGATGCGCTCGGCGGCGCGCAGCGCCTCGTTGACGTTGAGCACCAGGGCGCGCTGGGTTAGCGGTTTCTTCAGCGCCTTGCGGTGCTCGATGAATCCCTGGACCGCCTCTGCCGTGACATCGTCAGGGAGGTTGCTCAGGTCGAGCTGGGTGGGTTTGGCCTTGGGCTTCGCCGGCTTTCCGCCGGATGGCTTGGCTTTCGGCTTAGGCGAGGGTCCTTCCCCCTCGACCGAAGGGAGAGGGGGTATGTCTTTAGTTTCTTTCGGTGTCTCCCCATCTTGGGGTGACTTAGATACCCCACTTTGGGGAATCTTTCCCCAATCTGGATCGGCATTCCGTTTTGGGGTAGCTCGTGACTTCTGGGCGGAGAAATCCCACTCTTCGATAGCCTTATTGATGCGGACCGGGCTTTGTCCGCCGCCACGACGAATGAGCACGCGCTTGCGGATCAGGCCATTGAGCGTCTCGGAACACTTCCCCTCGGACAGGCCGGTCATCTCGCTGAACACAGACGCAGCGATCCAGTCCTCGGCCTTGTTCCAGCCGTATGTGAGGCGCTCCACAACACGGATGATCCGTGCCTCGCGACTGGTTAACGGCGACCGGGCGAATGCCTCAACAAGAGGATTGGCCGTTCGGGTGAAACCGTCTTCCACCTGAATACTCCTGCCCGACCTCTCAGGGCCCGGCGATTGGGCGTCATCACGACGCTCAGGAAACTGGATAATCTCGGCTGTATCGCTCATACTTCACCTATCACTTTTGGTGGTATCTGAAGCCCGGCATGCTCCCCCAGCAGCGCCGGGCTTTCTCTTTCCGGCCCCCGGACTCACAGGGCCTCCTACCGGAACGACCGGGCTCACACCCGGCCGCCCTCCAGCACTTCCAATGTCGGCTTGCGATGGCGCAGCGCGTAGAGCTGCCCCTGCAGGTCCGTCAGGCACTCCTCCAGCACCGCATCGCACAGCGTCATGCCGCGCTGCTGTGCCTGCTGCCTGGCTGCCTGCTTGGCCTCCGGGGTCATGCGCTCCACCGCCATGGCCACCACCTCTCGATCGATCACATCGTCCTCCTGGGCCCTGTCAGGCCGTTGCGGGTTGTGCCACCTTGCTGAGCAAGCGGCGTTCAGCGGTGCGGGCCAGCAGATCGGCCAGCGCCTCGCGGGAGCCGGCGTCCAGGGGCTTACCCTCGGCCAGGTCGGCCAGCAAGCGAGCCTGATGCTCGCGGCGGGCCTGCATACCCTCGATGACCAGCTCGCGCAGCAGTGGCGCCAGTCGGCCCTCGGTGGTCATGGCCGCCGCCCGCTCGATGTCCTCGAGCTCGGCGTCGGTGAATCTCACCTTCACGACGTGTTGCAGGTGTTCGCCCTCCGGCTTCCGGCGGCGATCTTCGGTCAGGTATCGGGACATGAATGCACCTCTCTACCTTGGGAATGACGCGGCCTTCACAGGCGGGCGATGGGAATCAAGCGGCCTTGATGGACCGGCTTGCGAAGATGTCAGGACGCAGCCCCTCGATGGTCAGGGCGCCCTTGGAGGCATCCTCCAGGCGCTTTGCCAGCTCGAGGGAGGCCTTGCGGTGGCCGCCAGCCAACTGCCACAGATGAGCGACAGAAGTGCCGGCACGGTCCGCCAGCGCCTGGCGCTCATCGTTGTTGGTCTGGCCGAGCCAGTCGCGAAGCTGTTGGGACATGGTGTTCTCCTCCGTGATGCTCATAATTTAGCGTTGCGCTAATCATTTTGCAAGCATGGAGTTAGCGGCGTGCTTATTTATCACCGCGCTAATGGCTGCGATTCTGGAGATATGGACATACACGAGATTCGCAGGGCGAACCTGCTGCGCCTGATGCGCGGAAGGACCAAGGCAGCGTGTGCCGACAAGTGGGATACGTCGGCATCTACGATCAGCCAGATCACCTCCAAGAACCCGAACAGGAACCTGGGGGATCAGCTCGCCAGGAAGATAGAGCGCGCGGAAGGGTTGGCGCCTGGGTGGCTGGACGTTGAGCAGCGCGGCCTTGAGCTGGCGTCGAGCCGCGCGCCTTACGCCCCGGAGAGCAATGCCGAGATGCTCGACGTGGAAATCGTGGAAGGCGACGAGCCGCTGCGCCCTGACGAGGTGTGGCTGCCGATCTACAGGGAGGTCGAGTTCGCCGCAGGGAATGGAGCCACCAAGGTGATCGAGAACCATGGCGCCCAGGAGCGTTTCAGCCTGCCCCGCCTGGCCAGATCAGGCGTACAGCCGGAGAATGCCGCCCTGGCCGTGGCCAAGGGCGACTCCATGACACCGGCGATTCTCGATGGCGCCACCATCGGCATCGACAAGGGGTGCCGCACGATCCAAGACGGCCAGGTCTACGCCCTCGATCACGACGGCATGCTCAGGATCAAGCGCCTGTATCGTCTGCCTCCGGGGCGCATGCGCGTGGTCAGCGAGAACTGCGAGGAGTACCCGGAGGAGATCTATCACACCGGCGATCCCGATGCCCCGCGGATTCTCGGCAAGGTGTTCTGGGTGGAGAACTTCCTATGATCCGCCCTTTCATTCGGACCGGCCTTGCGGTGTTCCTACTGGCCGTCGGCTTTGCCTTCGGCCTGATGTGGAAGGACCGCGTGACGTTTGTCACCGCCGAGGAGGCATGGTCAAGCCAGAACCTCTGCATGCTCTACTTCGCCGAACAAGCGCCCACCTCGCGGGGTGCAGAAATTGGCGTCCAGCTTTGTCGCCGCGTGATCGAATAGCCTTCAAGTAGTTCGCTCGCAGTCATACCAGCCCGCCCTCCGAGGCGGGTTTTTTGCGCCCGGGAGAAAATATTTAGCGTTGCGCTATTGACGAAACTTTAGCGCCTCGCTAACTTTAGCAGCACGAACACGGCGCAGCCGGTTCCGGCCCCACCAGGGCCGCGCTCTTTACACAACTCGACGCAAGACACGCACAGCCATCCCGCATGCGGAGACGTGAAGGCCCCAGAGAGGCCGGCGTCGCGGGGCGCTCCATGACAGACGTTGGGGCGTCGTGCTGCTGGGGGACACCTGCCTCAGGAGCTATCGCTGGCGACAGCAGCTGTGCGTGAAGAACGCTGGCCATCGAGCGTATCGGTGGCCATCGGTAAGCATCTCGTCGCCTTCCTGCCTGTTGCTGCGGCGGGGTGCTTTCCGATGCACCACACCCACTTTCCTCAGGAGGTCACCATGCTTCAGCAAGCCTGCCGCGACCTGAACAAGGTCATCGGCACCATCAATGCCGGACTTCACGACGACATCGAGGCGCAGCGCGCCAAGAACATCGCCGATGCCCGGGGCTGCGACCAGCTGCCCTTAGCCGTCGAGCAGCGTCTGCGCGAGATCGTCACCGCCACCTTCAAGTTCGGGCCCGGAGCTACCACCGAGTGGTTCTGCATCCGCTGGCCCGGACAGGGAGACCGCTTCATCACCGCCTCTCCCTACTGGATCAAGCGAAACCGGCAGAGCCATACCTTCGAGGTGGTGCGGGGCACCCAGCCCATCGCCCGCTTCACTCGCCAGAAGAACAAGGGTGAGCTCTACGCCAACCTCGCCGAGGCCATCGAGAGCGACCTGCTTGGGGAGGCGACATGACGCCAATCACCAAGCACCAATCCCGCATTCGCAACGACTATCGCGCCACCAGACGCTATGCCAAGCGCCGCGACATCGACGCCTACCTCGAGCGCCGACGGCTGGAGAGGCAGCTACAGGAGCCCGTCGCATGAGTTCTCGCTACCTGATCGTCGAGACGCCAAGCCAGCGGCCCAGGGTGCCGCGCTGCGATCTCGGCCCGCACATCAGCCGCAAGGCTGCCAAAGCCGAGGCCGCCCGCCAGGGTCTGGCCGACTTCACCATCGTTCCGATCAAGAGGAGGTCCGCATGATCACCGAGGACCAGGTCGCCTACATCATGCTGATCGTCTTCACGGTCGGCGCCTTCGCTGCCTTCGCCCACTTCGCCGACAGGAGGAAGTCGTGAGCAAGATCATCGCCCCGCCGCTAGATCCCATCATCGCACCGGCACGACGCCGCCCCGAGGACGCTCCACTGACCGCCGAGCAGGCACGCAATGCCCGGCGATACGCCGAATACGTGCAGCGCCGACAAGGCGTCAAGGAGCCGCTCATCCAATTACGGAGAATCTGATGCTCGACCCGCGCCATGCCAAGCCAGTCATCCGTCATCTCGAGAAGGTAGGCGGCACCGACGTTGTCATCGTGGGCCATGAGGCCTACGAGATCCGCGTGCGCAAGCTGGACGAAGACACCGTTCACGACGCCATCCGCAAGGTTATCGAGCAAGAGCCACAGAAGGAGACACCCCATGACCCCGAATCAGCGTGAAGTGCTCGTCGGCATCCAGGCGCTCGCCCTGGCCGTGCCCAAGCAGACCGGCCTGCGCATCCGCCATGAGGTGCGCGCCGACATTCACCACAGCACCGGCCAGGCCTACACAGTCAGCGAGGTGCGCATCGTCGATCGGAACCTCACGGAGCTGCACAAGACCGTGGTGCAGATCGACGAGGACGGACACGACGAGGTGCCCACCCTGCTCTATCTGCCGGACGGCACCGACTACGGCGAGCGCACCTTGACCCAGCAGCGCGACGAGCTGGTCGAGTTCATCGCCACCCATCGCAAGCAGGAGGCCGCCGCATGAAGAATGCAGATATGCCGGCGATGCCGTCAGGCATCCGAGAAGACTACAACAACCTCGCCCAAGAGCCGTTAAACCTCGGCCTCACCAAGCGCGAGTTTTTCGCCGCGATGGCGATGCAGGGGCTTCTCGCTTGCCCTGGCGTGAGTGCCACCAACAGGCACATTGCCATCGAATCCGTTGACTGCGCCGACGAGCTACTGGCCGCACTGGGGAAGCCGAAATGATGCACACGCATATCGCCGGCATCCCCTGCCAGGTCGATGTCACCCACTACGAGGCCCACGACCCGGGCAGCTGGCACGAGCCGCCCAGCGGTGGAGAAATCGCGTTCGATGTCTACGACCGCCGCGGATACCCGGCTGCCTGGCTGGAAAGGAAGGTCACCGAGGACGACGAGGTGCGGATCTTCGCGGAGTGGGAGGCCGATCTAAAAGCCGCGCGCGATGACGCCCGCATCGAGGCCTACGTCGATCAGCTGTTGAGCGCATGAAAAAGCCCCGTTTCCTGGTGGGCAGGAGACGGGGCCGAGCGATTCACGACAGGAATCACCACGGAGAATAGCACATGAGCGCAATCACGCGACAAGGCGGCAACGGCTTCGCCATGCAGCCGCAGAACCTCGACGAGGCCATGCGCCTCGCCAGCATGTTGGCTCACAGCAACATGGTGCCCAAGGCCTACCAGGGGAAGGAGCAGGACACCCTGGTCGCCATGATGATGGGCTCCGAGCTGGGCCTGAACCCTATCCAGTCGCTGCAGAACATCGCGGTGATCAACGGAAAGCCGGCCATCTACGGCGATGCGCTGCTGGCCCTGGTGCAGATCAACCCCCGCTTCGGTGGCCATGAGGAAAGCTTCGACGACGCCAGCATGACCGCCACCTGCACCGTATGGCGCAAGGGCGATGCCAATTCGCACACCGTCACCTTCAGCCAGGCTGACGCCGAGCGTGCCGGACTGTGGGGCAAGCAGGGCCCGTGGCAGAGCTACCCGAAGCGCATGCTGATGTGGCGCGCCCGCGGCTACGCGCTGCGCGACAAGTTCGCCGACGCCCTGGGCGGCCTGATCACCGTGGAGGAGGCGCGCGACATTCCCAGCGAGCGCGAGGAGCGCGACGTTACCCCGCAGCACCAGCCGCGCCAGGAGCCGGCCGCCCTGCCTCATTACCCAGCCGACTCCTTCGAGACCAATCTGCCGAAGTGGCAGGCCGCCATCGAGGCCGGCAAGCGCACGCCAGAGCAGATCATTGCCATGGTCGAGAGCAAAGCCGCGCTGACCGACGAGCAGAAACAGCAGATCCGCAGCACTACCGAGGAGGCCGCATGATCACGCATACCGTCCGCCAAGGCACCGACGACTGGCACGCCCTGCGCGCCAATCACTTCACCGCCAGCGAGGCCCCGGCAATGGCCGGGGTCAGCAAGTACCAGAGCCGCGCCGAGCTGCTCAAGCAGAAGTACACCGGCGAGATCCCCGAGGTCACGCCCGCCCAGCAACGCCTGTTCGACAAGGGCCATGCCGCCGAGGCCGCGGCCCGGACTCTCGCCGAGGAGATCATCGGCGAGGAGCTGTACCCGATTACTGGCACCAGCGAGGAGCATCCGCACCTCCTGGCCAGCCTGGACGGCTGCACCATGCTCGAGGACGTGATCTGGGAGCATAAATTGCTCAACGAGGATCTGGCCGCCGCGGTGCGCGCCGAGGAGCTGCCCGAGCACTACCTGGTGCAGATGGACCAGCAGCTCCTCGTCAGCGGCGCCGACAAGTGCCTGTTCATGTGCAGCGACGGCACCCGGGAGAACGCGGCTTGGTGCTGGCACTACCCGGACGAGGCGCGCTTCAATCGCCTGCTCGCCGGCTGGCAGCAGTTCCGCCAGGACCTCGCCGACTACCAGCCCCAGGCGCAGCAGGTCGCCGCCCAGGGCGAGGCGCCCGAGGCCCTGCCCGCGATCAAGATCGACCTGGCCGGCATGGTCAAGGCCAGCAACCTGCCGCAGTTCAAGGCCCAGGCTATGGCCATGATCGAGGGCATCCGCACCGAGCTGACCACTGACCAGCACTTCGCCGATGCCGCGGAGACGGTCAAGTTCCTGCAGAAAGGCGAGAAACAGCTCGAGGCCAGCAAGCAGGCGGCGCTCGAGCAGACCGCCAGCATCGCCGAGCTGTTCAGCACCATCGACGAGCTGCGCGAGACCATGCGCCAGAAGCGCCTGCAGCTCGACAAACTGGTGAAGGCCGAGAAGGAGAACCGCCGGCTGGAGATCCAGCAGAAGGCGGTAAAGACCTTCGATGAGTGGCTGGTCGGTCTCGACACGCCGGTTCCGATCAATGACACGTTCGACGTGGCAGGCGCCATGAAGGGCAAGAAGACCATCGATACCCTGCAGGCCGCCGCCGATGACGAGGTGGCGCGCGCCAAGGTCGCCGCCACCCAGGAGGCGCACCGCCTGGCCGACAACAAGGCGCTGATCGAGAAACACCAGGGCGACTACGCCTTCCTGTTCAGCGACTGGCGCGACCTGATCCAGCGGGATGCCGAGTTCATCAAGCTCCAGGTCGAGAACCGCATCGCCCATCACAAACAGGAGGAGCAGAAGAAACTCGACGCCGAGCGCGAGCGCATCCGCCAGGAGGAGGAAGCCAAGGCGAAGGCCGAGGCCGATCGGAAGGCCGCGGAGAAGTCTCGAGAAGAAGCCCCGCCGGCGCATGTCGGCGTCGATCCCGGTGCTGGCGACGACAGGGCCGTCCGCCAGCCCATCGACACCAGCCGCATCACCCAGGCCGCGAGCAACTTCCAGCGCGGCAGCGAGGTGGCCAAGCCGGAGACGGTCGAGATCTCCCGCAAGGAGTACGAGGCGCTGCTGGCCGCCCGAGAGAAGCTCGATGCTCTGGAGGCTGCCGGCGTGGACAACTGGAGCGGCTACGACGACGCCATGGCCCAGCTCAGGGCCGCCTGACACCCACCCGGGGCCGTGAGGCCCCACCACTCGCCCCAGGAGGGCACCACGATGAGCAAACCCACCGACGTGACCCGGTTCTTCGAGGACCTGGATGGCGGCGTCCTGGCCGAGCGCCTGGGCACCATCCTCAGCCACGCCGCGGCATCCGCCACGGACAACCCCAAGAAGAAGGCCAAGGTCTCGCTCGAGCTGACCATCGAGAACATCGGCTCCGGTAGCCAGGTCGGCGTGATCCACAAGCTGTCCTTCAAGGTGCCCACCGCCCACGGCACCACCGCCGAGGATCACACCACCGAAACCGTCATGTACGTGAACCAGGGCGGCGAGATGACCCTGGAGCCGAAAAACCAGTTCGACATGATCGGGCACGCGCACCGCAAGACCACCCAGCAACAGCAGGAGAATGACCAATGAGCCTGACCAAGGAAGCGCTCGAGCACCTCGAGGCAAGCCACAAGACCGGTACCGAGGTGCTGGACGGCGAGGCCCTGATCATGGGCGGCGAGTTCAAGCTCGCTGACCTCGAGAAGTACCGCGCCATGCGCCGCCGGTTCCGCGGCAAGTTCGAGACCCAGGGCATCGACGACTTCACCCGCTACGTCGGCAACAACGGTCCGGCCCGCGCACCCGTCTTCATCGACCGCGACGCCATGGCCGCCCGCTGCTACCTCGATATCGGCCACGTCCACGAGCCTGGCCACTGTGAGCACTCCGCCAGCCTGGCACTGCCCAAGACGCCGGAGTTCACCGCCTTCCTGCGCGCCAACGGCAACACCTACGACCAGGACGGCATCGTCGAGCTGCTCGAGGACTGGGGTCACCTCATGTCCTTCACCAACAGCCAGGGCGAGGTGCTGGAGCTGCGCAAGGTGCTGCACGCCTTCCGCAAGATCTCCATCGATGACCTGACCAGCATCGACAGCGACAAGCAGGAGCACAGCTCCCAGGTCGGCGTCATGAGCAAAGTCACCGTCAAGAACGCCGAGCGCCTGCCGGCGGCGATCCTCTGGCACTTCTCGCCCTACGACGGCCTCCAGACCCGCGAGTTTTCCATGCGCGTCGCCAGCCTGACCAAGGGAGGTCCGGGCTTCCGACTTCGCGCCATCGCACTGGACGCCATCACCGCCGCCATCGCCGAGGAGTTCGCCGGCAGCATCGAGGAAGCACTGCCCGAGCTCGAGTGCCTGCAAGGCACCTTCTCACCCTGACGACATCGGGCCCTACGGGGCCCGTTCCATTTACAGCATACGGAGGCCCCATGGCCAATGACTTGAACGCATGCCACTTCACCGGACGGCTGGGCGCGGACCCTGAAGTGAGATTCCTGCCGAGCGGTGATGCGGTGGCGAATATCCGCCTGGCGGTCGGCAAGACCTGGCGCGACAAGCAGTCAGGCAGTAAGCAAGAGGCGACCAGCTGGATCAACTGCGTGGCCTTCAAGAAGACCGCCGAGCTGGCCCAGCAGTACCTCACGAAGGGTTCGCAGATCCGCGTCAGCTGTGAGGTGCGCGAGCGCAAGTGGCAGGACCAGCAGGGCAACAACCGTAACGCGATCGAGTTCGTCATCCGCGACATGCAGTTCCTGGGCAGCGGCCAGCAGCAGGGCGGCAATAGCCCCCAGGGCGGATATGGCCAGGGTATGCCCCAGCAAGGCTATCAGCAGCCGCCCCAGGGTCAGGCGCCGCAGGGCGGGCAGCAGCAGCCACCGCCCCAGCAAGGGGGCAACCAGGGTGCGCCTGACCCAGGGGCGTTTGATGACTTTGACTCTGAGATTCCGTTTTAGATCAGTTATTTAGATGCACATAGGCCGCCACCGAGCGGCCTTTTTCATACCTGCATGGAGGGTGCCGAGATGAAGGCATGCCACAAGTGCGGCGAGGAAAAGCCGCTTGATGGGTTCTACAAGGGCAACACGAAGGACGGCCGCGACAACACCTGCAAGGAGTGCCGCAAGGCCAGGGTCAGGCAGAACCGCAAGGAGAAGCTGAAGCAGTATCGGGAGTACGAGCGCGGTCGCGCCATGGCGCCTCACCGGGTGGCTGCCAGGAAGCGCTACCAGGAGACGCCTCATGGCAAGGAGGCTATCAGGCGCGGCACCTCGAAGTACCGGCAGCGCAACCCGATCAAGCTCCAGGCTCACAACCGCGTCAGCAAGGCGCTTGCCGATGGCCGCCTCGAACGACAGACGTCGTGCGAAGAATGCGGCACCAGCGAGGGGCAGATCCACGCTCACCACGATGACTACCTGAGTCAGCTGGACGTGCGCTGGCTGTGTTCTGCCTGCCATAAGGCATGGCACGACAAGCACGGCGAGGCGGCCAACGCGAACCATCCGCCGCTGCCGCAATTCCACATGAAACCAGGCCGGCACTCCGCCGCCTGACCACCCGCCCGCCACCCGGCGGGCTTTCTGATTCTGGAGAAACCATGATCACCCTCACCCAGACCACGATGACCACCGACGAGTGGGCCCGCATCGAAGATAACCCCATCCAGCGCAACACCGAGCTTCACGCTAAGAAAGCGCGCAACAAGCACCTTAAGAAGCTATCCCCTACCCACGCCAGGGTTTCAATGGCGAAGCTAGTAACTGGAGAGGAGTTCAAGCTAGACGGCCACACTCGCTCTCACCTATGGCAAGAAGGGTCCTTGGAGGCGCCCCAGGTGCTATTCGTTGATGTCTACCACGTCAGGAATATGCAGCAGGTGGAAGACCTCTATAAGCAGTTCGACTCGCCCTATTCGACCGAAACAGCTACTGACCGGCTGCACGGCGCGTTCCGACTGCACGGTTTCAATCCTCGCTCCGGCTTGATAATTCATGGGGGAGTTACTTCTGCTGTGCAGACGCTGACCGCGAATCACGGAACATCAACAAAGCAGTTCAGCGTTTACGAAGAGATCACGCCATGGATGGACGCCATCCGGATAGTAGATGAAAAGGGGTTCACCTCCTCTGATTTTCCGGCCGGTCTCCTGTCAGCAATGCTTTTGACCTCCAGGGTCTACGGCCCCGATGCGATGGACTTCTGGCAGTCATACGCGAACGATGAAGGGGTAAAGATGCCTGGTGGAGAGCGCTGCCCAATCGAGGCTCTGTCATGGTGGATGCGAGTCAGGAGTGGCGACAAGGATGCAAACAAAGGGCGTGGCAATATCCTTGAGATATGCGAGCGGGCCATAAGTGCTTTCGAAGCATGGCGCTCAGGAGGATCTTACAAAAACGCCAAGCCGAAGCGGTCTGACGTTCGAAGCTATATGCGCCGCAAGTTGCCGACGAAGCTATCCGAGGCTGCGTGATGGGCCATAACGAAAACAGGTCTGCTGATGTTGTAAGCATCCGCCAGAAAAGGAAGCAGCTATCCTCGCGGGACAGAATCACCACTCTCGTGGAGATGGCTGTTTTCGGCCACAAGCTTACCGGCAACGATCAAACCGAATACCTCGAGTTCCTGTGCAGCATTGCACTGGAGCAACTCAACTTCTGCCATGACCAAGACTGGATGAGGCAATACCTCAACGACTTCATCTCGGTCGTCGTCAACAAGATGGAGGGACCCATGATCCAGTTCAAACGCCTTACCCCTGACGCCACCCTGCCCACCCGCGCCACGCCAGGCAGTTCCGGCTTCGACCTCTACTGCACCAAGCGTGTGGACCTGCCGCCCGGGCATCGCATGCTGCTGCCCACCGGCATCGCTGCTGCCCTGCCGCCTGGCACTTGCGGTCAGCTCTGGCCGCGCTCCGGCATGGCCGACCGCCAGGGCATCGACCGCCTGGCAGGTCTAATCGACGAGGACTATCGCGGGGAGATCCACGTCAGCCTAGTGAACCACGGCCTGGATCTTGTCGAGTTCCGCCCGGGAGACCGCATCGCCCAGCTGGTGGTTGTTCCCTACCTGGGCGAAGCCTGCGAGGTCGAGGAGCTGGACGACACGCAGCGCGGCACCGGGGCCTTCGGCTCAAGCGGGCGCTAGGAGGAGGTATGAAGGAGCTCTACGGAAACTGGCTGTTGTCCGCCAACCGGCAGTGCCGGGCCAATGATGCCTGGCGAGCCTGGATAGAAACTCCAGAGCGCTACCTGATGAGCCGACAGCAACGCCGCGCCGCTGCCAAGGGCGATGCCCGCGCCCGCGCCAAGCGCATGGGTCGCCGCGGTTACGACATGGCCCGGCACCGGGCCAGCCGCTGGCTGATCGGCGCCTGCTACGAGGGCATCCCATGCACCCGGGAGGAGGACGGCGAGACCATCCACGGACTCACGGGGCACTGGCGCTTCCCGCCCACCGTCCCGGCCAGCCGCTGGGATGCGGTGGCCGACTATGCCGCGCGCAGCCCGCAGCGCTGGCGGATCGAGGCCAGCGCCATCTTCCGCGACGAGCAGGGCGGCGAGTACGTCGAGAGCATCGAGGCCGAGGTGGGCCAGGCCCTGCTGCTGGGCGAGCTCACCGACACCTGGCGCGACATGCTCGAGCAGGCCCGCAACGGCGGCAACCCGCGGCACCACAGTCACGACGTGATGCGCGCCTGGCCGCTGGTGGGGTCGCCATGAGAGTCCGCTGGCCACGCCTGACATTCCCGCCAATCAATCTCTGGACCGCGCCGCATCAGTCGGCGCTGGAGGACACCATGACAGCAACAGCAGAACGCGACGCGATTACACCAAAGCGCGCCAGAGAGCTTCTCGACTACGACCCAGGCACAGGGAAGTTGACTTGGCTGCCAAGGAGCAAAGATTCATTCGCATCGAAAAAACAGTGGCACAACTGGACCAAAAGGTTTGAAGGCAAGGAGGCCGGAACAGTAAAGAGCAGCATTCATTGTAAAAGATACATAAGAAGGTGTGTTGTAATATATGGGAAGTCATTCTTAGCCCACAGGCTTGCATGGGCCATTTACCATGGATCATGGCCCAGCTCCTGCCAACAAATTGACCATATAAATGGAAACGCTCTTGACAACAGAATAGACAATCTACGCCTTGTGGGTCAGGTTGAAAACAGCAGAAATCAAAGATTGAGATATGACAATAAATCGGGCTTAACGGGTGTCTATTGGGATAAGAGGATCTTAAAATGGAGAGCAAGAATAGGCTTTAGCGGAAAGTTGATTTATCTCGGGGCTTTTGATTCTTTGGTTGATGCGGCGGCAGCCAGAAAGTCACAAGAAAATAAGCTTGGATTCCATAAAAACCACGGAGGAAAGCGAAATGAATTATGACCCTTCGGACCACGTGGAATGCATGCTTTGCGCCCGCATCGACGAGCTCGAGCGCGAAAAGGAGGTGCTGGCCACCCAGTTGGACCGGGCCGAGGAGAGAATCGACAGCTTGAGCAAGCAGGCCAATGCCTTGCACAGGATCGCATCCACATTGGACCTCTGGTCTCAGGCCGGAACCAATGTCTCTATCGATGCTGTAGCCGAGGCGGCAGCAAAGCGAGTGGAAGAGCTCGTCACCACCGCAGCGCTGGCCGAGGATAAGCTGGCCATGCTCAGGGGGCAGGCCGACGCCCTCCATCGCATCGGCTCCGCGCTAGATCTCGACCCCGGTGCCGACCTGACCCGGGAGGCGCAGGCCAAGGTGGAGGCGCTGTTGGCTCATATGGAGTGGCTAGACGGTCTGCGCCGTAATGTTATTGAGGCGATACGCGACGACCGTTTTGAAGATCTGGACGTGAGCTTCTACCGCGACGATAAGCAGCCGCCGAGGCCCACCACCTCCCTCGCCCGCATGAAAGACGAGCGCGCCCAAGCGATCCAGAAAGCGGTACACCAAGCGCGCATGGAATGGGCGAAGGAGGATAAGGCGGCGCTCGACCGCCTGATAGCGGAGAACGTCGAGGCATCTCTGGGGCACGTTGAGGCGCTGGTGGAGGCCGGGGCCGCAGCAGCAGACGCCATCGCCGAGACCCGTCGCCTGGCCGAAGGGGGAGACCATGACTGACGATCGACTGATCAGCACCAGCGAACTGTGCGAGCGCTACGGGCGCTCCACCCGCACCCTCAACCGCTGGCAACACGAGGAGGGATTCCCCAAGCCGGTGATTGCCGGCGGCCACGGCGCCGAATCCCGGTGGCGAGAGCAGGACATCAAGGCATGGGAGGATCGCCGGACACAAGCCGCGTGAGCCGCTCATGCCATGCCCGATAGGCCTTCGCCTGCTCCTCCAGGTAGTCGTGACGATCATAGACCTGCCAGACACCAGGCAACGAGTGACCCAGCATCACCTCAGCCACATGCGGCTCCGTCAGCGTGGACCAGTGCGTCCTCGCCGTCTTGCGCAGGTCGTACATCGACCAGTGCGCCATCTCCTTCCCCATCTGGTTCTTCGCCACCCGCATGATGTTGTACGGGTAGCTCAACACCGAACGGTCGTTGAGCGGAACCGCCTTTGACTCGCCGCTGAACAGCAGCTCAGGATGGCGCGACAGCGTCATAGCTTGGCGCAGCAGCGGCACCACCTCCTCGATGATGGGCCGGCGCAATGCCCGGCCTGTCACCCTCCCCGTCTTGTGTCGCTCAGGCGGCATCTCCCATACCCCTTCCTCGAAGTCGAACTCCTCCCGCCTTGCCCCGGTCAGCTCGCCAGGCCGACACCCATACAGCAACGCCAGCTTCACGAACAGGCGTGAGCGCAGCGGCATCCGCGAGCGCTCCATGGACTGCCAGATCAACCACAGCTCGCCATCATCCAGCGCCCTGCCCTTCACGCGGCGGCGATTGACGTGAAGATCCTCCTTCGCCGAGATCGCCGCCAGCGGCTGCTGCTCCACGATCCCGCGGCGAGCGCCCCACTTGTGCACCTGCTTCATGTTGGTCAGCACCCGTTCGGCAATGCGCGGCTTCTCTTCCGCTAATGGCTCGAGAAGGTCCATCCACTGGCGTAGCCCGGTCTCGTCCGCGGGCAGCTTTCCCAGGGTCGGGAACACATGCAGCTCGAAGCTGCGCAGGATCTCCTTCTCGCCGACCTTGCGCGCCTGGCAGTAGCGCGTATGCCAATCGCGGACCAAGGCTTCATTGGTAGGCGCGTCGGCTATGGTGGCCTGCTCCACCCGCTTGACGGTGCGAGGGTCGTGCCCCTGCTCGAGCTGGCCTCGCCGACGCAACGCTTCATCCCGGGCTTGCTTCAAGGTCATGGCCGGGTAGGTGCCGAGGTCCAGGCGCGCGGCCTTGCCGCGATAGCGGTAGCGGATTTGGAAGACGACTTTGCCGGTCAGGGTGACTCGGGCGCCCAGCCCGTCCCGGTCAGCTTTCTCGGTGGTGGCGTCCCGCGGCTTGCGGTGGACGGCCTTCAGCCATGCGTCTGTCAGCGCCATGTGTACATGCTCCCCAGCATCGTGTCGTTGAGGGGCCGAGTATGTACGCAGGCAAGTACATATTTCTAGTGGCTGGCTGTGTCTTTTGGCTTCTGGTGGTTGCTGGTAATGGCTGGCAGAACTGAGGCGGGAGGCGGTGCGGCGGGGTGTTCTTGGCGGGTTATGGCTGTCTGTTGCCGGTGGTCAATGGTCGATGTGGGCGATGATCGAGAAGTTGCGGATGTGCTTGAGCTTGTCGGAGGAGGTGTCTTGGGACATCGATGGACTTCTGCCTGATGGGGTTCGGGCCAGGGCCAGGCGCAGCAATGCGGGCCGGCGGCCAGGATGTGCGCATTGTACCGGGATGCGGGTGCCAGATACAGCAGCCCGACGGGAGGACCGTCGGGCTGCCGAGCGCGGGGCGTGGAGAGTGGCTCAGTCGCCGGCCAGGCGCAGGGCCACGAACAGCGAACGACCCTCCCGATACAGGCGCACCGGCACGGCGCGATCCGCGGGCAGCTCACTCACCAGGGTCACCAGCTGGGACGCGCTGCTGACGGCCCGATGATCGATGCTGACCAGGATGTCACCGGGCTGCAGGCCCGCCGCCGCCGCGGCACCGCCGGGGTCGACCTCGGAGATGCGCACCCCGCCCTCGATGCCCAGGCGCTCGCGCTCGGCGGCGTCCAGCTCGATCACGGAGATGCCCAGGCGCGCCTGCTGGCTGTCGCGACTCTGGCCCGGGGCACCGCCGCTGTCGGGCCAATCGCCCAGGGTCAGCTCGAGGCTGCGACGCTGGCCGTCACGCATCAGCTCGAGCTCGACGTCGCTGCCCGGCGCGGTGCGCCCGATCAGCCGCGGCAGGGTGCTGGAGTCATCTACCCGGGCACCGTCCACGGCGAGGATGACGTCGCCGGCCTGAAGGCCGCCCTCGGCCGCCGGCCCCTCGGGGTCGAGGTCGGCGATCAGCGCACCCCGCGGCTCATCCATGCCGAAGGACTCGGCCAGGTCACGCGACACCGGCTGGATCATCACCCCCAGCCAGCCGCGCCGCACTTCGCCGTCGTCGCGCAACTGGTCGGCGACGTCCATGGCAACGTTGATGGGAATCGCGAACGACAGTCCCATGAAGCCACCGCTGCGGGTGAAGATCTGGGAGTTGATGCCCACGACTTCGCCGTCGAGGTTGAACAGCGGCCCGCCGGAGTTGCCCGGATTGATGGCCACGTCGGTCTGGATGAACGGTACATAGGCATCCCGCGGCAGGGTGCGGTCGATGGCGCTGACGATGCCCGCGGTGACCGAGTGGTCGAAGCCGAAGGGAGAGCCGATGGCGGCCACCCACTCGCCGACCCTGAGGCCATCGGAGTCGCCCAGGCGCAGCGTCGGCAGGTCACTGGCGTCGACCTTGAGCACCGCCACGTCGGTGCGCTCGTCGCTGCCCACCAGTTCCGCGGCCAGCTCGCGGCGATCATTGAGGCGCACCAGGATCTCGTCGGCACCATCGACCACATGGGCGTTGGTCATGATGTAGCCGTCATCGCTGATGATGAAGCCGGAACCCAGCGACTGACGCTCCTGGGGCCTGCCCGGTGCCTGGCCCGGCGGCGCGGGGAAACGGTCGCCGAAGAAGTGGCGGAAGATCTCGGGAATCTCCTCGCTGCCGAACCCCTGAAAGGGGTTGCGGCTCTCGACCATGCGGGTCGTCGAGATGTTCACCACGCCGGGGGCGGCCTCCTCCACCAGCGCGGTGAAGTCGGGCAGGTCACGGGCCATGGCACTCTGCCAGGCCAGCAGGGTCCCGGCCAGCAGCATCCACAGGGAAAGGTGTCGCAGCGTTCGCATCATGTTGGCTCCTGCGTGGGTTTGGTTGGGCAATGCGAAGATCACGGGGTGACGACAGCGGGTCGTCACGAATTCAGGAATCGGCGGCGTTCCAGCTCAGGGCATCGGCGACCCGCAGCAACACCCGCGGCGGCATCTCGCCCATGACCAGCACCTGCCGCGGGACGCCGCCCAACTCGCGATGACGCACCACGGCGTGGGAGACGCCGAGCCGGTGCAGGCCGGGGGCCAGGGGCTCGATGCCGTCGAGGGGGGAGACGAAGACGCTGAAGGTGGAGAGGCCATCGCTGTAGAGGCGGTGAATCACATCGCTGCCGTGACGTCCGCTGCGGGTCTCCACCGGCTGCGGCCGGAAGCCCGCGGGCAGCCAGCCGGGGCTCCACGCATCCCGGGGTGCCTCACGGGGAGCGTCGACGCTCACCTCGCCCTGGTGCAGCCGCGGCCGCTCGAGCACCGTGAGCTGGAAAGTCTCCACGACTCGCCCGGTCTCGTCGAGCAGGCTCTGCTTGAGGGTCAAGCCGGTGTCGACATCGAGCCACAGCCGCTTGCCATAGCGGAAGCTGTCGAGCGGC
Organism: Halomonas sp. SSL-5; assembly: GCF_030708455.1. Taxonomy (GTDB): domain Bacteria; phylum Pseudomonadota; class Gammaproteobacteria; order Pseudomonadales; family Halomonadaceae; genus Halomonas. Next base: position 18,151 of record NZ_JAUYWF010000007.1, on the reverse strand, counting down.
GAGATATCCAGGCGCCGGGCGCGCCGGTTGGCGATGCGCTCCTCGCCGCCCAGGCTCAATCGGTAGTACGAGGCAATGCTGGTAGCGATGCCCTCGGGGGTCGGGGGGGCCTCGCTACCCCCCGACCAGCCCAGGCGGCCGATGCGGCTGCGCCGCTCGACGGCCATGGGGGGACCGTCGAGGAAGCGGGCCTGACCCCGCTCGACGCCGTCGTCCACCTGATGACTGAGCACGAGGGTACGCACGCCATCGAAGCCGATACGCACCGCGTGGGCATCGTAGCGGTAGCAGTGACCCGCCCAGAGGCTGAGCTCATACCATTCGAGGGCACTCTGCGGGGCAGGCTCCTGCTCGAGGACGCGGCAGTCGAAACGGTCCGCGTCGGGCGTCGCCTCGAATGCCACGGCCGGCGCGACGGCCGCCAGCAGACACGGCAGGAGACCCGCGGCGCAGCGGCGAAGGAGGCGCATCGCCCGGCTCCCGCTCAGCGCTGACCGAGGCTGTCGCCACCGCTGGCGCGCAGCAGCGGCATCCAGGAGTCACCGCTGCGGTAGGCGGCCCCCTCGGCGTGGCGGTCCAGGTAGGATTGGAGCAGGCGCGCCTGCTCCTCGTCGGCCATCAGCGACTGCCGCTGGCTGGGCGCCATGAACATCGGCGTGTTCTGCATATCGGCACCCACGGTCATCAGGCCGCTGGTACCGCCCCGGGGCAGCTGGAAGAGTGGCAGATCGGCCAGCGAGGGGCGCTGAACCCCATCGCTCGCCAGGCCGGCGGGAGAGGCCTGGGTGGCTCCCTCTCCGGCGCCAGCGGCCAGTTCGGTTGACCCGCCCTCGGTGGGGATGCCACCGCCGTTGTAGAACTGCACACCGGTGATCACCATCAGCGACACGGCGGCGGCGATGCCGGCACTGCGCGCGAAAGGCAGGGAGCGACGGGGCGCGGGTGGCGCGGCGTCATCATCGAGGGCCGGCGCCGGCTCGCTCTCGAGACGCGCCAGGATGCCCGCGGAGAGGTCGACGCTGACGTCCACCTCCGACTCGCGCCGCATCAGGCTGCGCATGAGGTGATAGCGTCGCCACGCCTCGGCGGCATCCGGTTCGTCGTCCAGCGACTTCAGCACGCGGCGAAGTTCCAGCTCATCGCCCTCGTTGTCCATCAGGGCAGAAAGCGATTCCCGTGCGTTCTGACTCATTCTCAACACCTCAGCCTGGCAAGGCCGTGGCCTTGCATCCGTTATCAGCCAGATATCGGCATTCGCGGTAGCGGTTCCGGGAATGCCGACATCCTTAACCGCCATGGGCGGATCGAACACTGCATGTGACGCCAAAGGCGCCGGACAGTTCAGCGAATCGACAAGAAATCGACAATTTCCTGGCGCGGATCACTCATCGCCCGCCTCGCGGTTGCGCGCGGTGGTGACCAGCGGCTGGATATGCGCATCCACCGCCTCCCGTGCCCGGAAGATCCGCGAGCGTACCGTGCCGACCGGGCACTCCATGATGTTGGAGATATCCTCGTAGGAGAGGCCATCCAGCTCGCGCAGGGTGATCGCCGTGCGCAGGTCATCGGGCAGTGCCTCGATCGCCTCGAAGATGGCGGCCTCCAGCTGGTCACGGGCCATGGCCGCCTCGGGGGTCTCGGTATCCGAGAGGCGGCCGCTCTGGTCGAGGATCTCGGCATCGACGATATCCAGGTCGCTGCCCGGCGGCCGCCGTCCCTTCGAGACCAGATGGTTCTTCGCCGTGTTGATGGCGATCCGGTACATCCAGGTATAGAAGGCGCTCTCGGCGCGAAACTTGCCCAGGGCACGAAAGGCCTTGATGAAGGCCTCCTGCGCCACGTCCTGCACCTCGGCGTGGTCATGCACGTAGCGGCCGATCAGGCCGATGATCTTGTGCTGATACTTCTTCACCAGCAGGTCGAAGGCGCGGGTATCGCCCTTCTGGGCGCGCTCGACGAGCTGCTGGTCGGTTTCCCTGGCGCCCATCTAGTCCCTCCCCGTCATCAGGCGACGGGCGAGGCGGCGTCGACCGGAGGGCCTTGAAACTTCAACAGCGTGGCGTGCTTGCATAGCGTCTACCTGGAGCCTGGGCGGGTGGGGGTCGATGACCGTCAACAACAATCGCACAAGTGTTCCCTTTTCCAGTTCATCCATCAAGCCGCGGTCGATAGCGGACGCGGGCGCTGAGACAATGCGGGTGCCGCAGAGGTTCCCGCGATTGATCCGGCATGCCCCGGCCGGTGTATAGTAGAGCCACAAGAATCACGCCGTCAGGCCATCAGCGCAGACACGACATTAAGGTACCCGAATGACAGATCAGCAGGTCAGCAATCTCAACGTCCTCTCCCAGGACGTGCTCATCACGCCGGAAGCCCTCAAGCAGGAGATTCCGCTCACCGACGCCGCCGAGAAGACGGTCATCGAGGGGCGCCACACCATCCAGCGCATCCTCGACGGCGAGGATCCGCGCCTGCTGGTCGTGGTCGGCCCCTGCTCCATCCACGACGTGGACGCCGCCCTCGACTACGCGCGTCGCCTGCGGCGCCTGGCCGACGAGGTGAAGGACAGCCTGTATATCGTGATGCGCGTCTACTTCGAGAAGCCCCGCACCACCGTGGGCTGGAAGGGCCTGATCAACGACCCCCACCTGAACGGCTCCTTCGAGATCGAGGAGGGGCTGCATATCGCCCGCCGGCTGCTGGTGGAGCTGGCCGAGATGGGCCTGCCGCTGGCCACCGAGGCGCTCGACCCGATCTCGCCGCAGTATATCCAGGACTGCATCAGCTGGTCGGCGATCGGTGCGCGTACCACCGAGTCCCAGACCCACCGCGAGATGTCCTCCGGCCTCTCCTGCCCGGTGGGCTTCAAGAACGGCACCGACGGCAGCCTGGATGTCGCGGTCAACGCCCTGCAGTCGGTGGCACACCCCCACAACTTCCTGGGCATCGACTACAAGGGCCGGGTGGCGATCATTCGCACCCGCGGCAACGTCTATGGCCACGTGGTGCTGCGCGGCGGCAACGGCAAGCCCAACTACGACAGCGTCAGCGTGGCGCTGGCCGAGCAGGAGCTCAAGAAGGCCGGCATCAAGCCCAACATCATGATCGACTGCTCCCACGCCAACTCCAACAAGGACGCGGGGCTGCAGCCCCTGGTGCTGGAGAACGTCACCAACCAGATCCTCGAGGGCAATCGCTCGATCATCGGCCTGATGGTCGAGTCCAACATCGGCTGGGGCAACCAGAAGCTGACCGAGGATCTCAGCCAGCTTGCGTACGGGGTCTCCATCACCGATGCCTGCATCGACTGGGACACCACCGAGCGCGCGTTCAAGGAGATGGACGAGAAGCTGGCGCCGGTGCTGGCCAAGCGAATCGAGGGCTAATCGAGGCACCCGAAGCGGCAAGCCGGCGGCGGACTGCCGCATGAACGCGAACCCCACGCCCCGCTGCCGGGCGTGGGGTTTTTTGGTGGCCAGCGGCGCTACAGCGTCAGCTCGGTCCAGACCGGGGCGTGGTCGGAGGGCTTCTCCATGCCGCGCAGCGCGTAGTCGATGCCGGCGTCGACCACCCGCTCGGCCAGCGGCGCGGTCACCAGGATATGGTCGATGCGCAGGCCGCGCTTCGGCTCCCGGTCGAAGCCCTTCGAGCGATAATCGAACCAGCTGAAGCGGTCATCCACCGTCGGATAACGCAACCGGTAACTGTCGCTGAGCCCCCAGGCCTTGATACCCGTGAGCCACTCGCGCTCCACCGGCTGGAAGCTGGTCTTGCCCTCGCGCAGCCAGCGCTTGCGGTTGGCCTCGCCGATGCCGATATCGATATCCTCGGGGGAGATGTTGAAGTCGCCCATCACCGCCAGGCGCTCGTCGGGGCGGTGGTGCTGCTCGAGCAGCGCCCCGAGCTGGACATAGAACTCGCGCTTGTGGGGAAACTTCAGCGGGTGCTCGACGTTCTCGCCCTGGGGAAAGTAGCCGTTCCACACCGTCAGCGACTCACCACCGGCCAGCCTCAGGACCACGCCGATCATGCGCCGCTGGGCCTCCTCGCGGTCATCGGGGAAGCCGTAGTGTACCGCCTCGGGTTCGCCACACTGGGTGACATCGATCATCAGGGCCACGCCGTAGTGGCCCTTCTGGCCATGATAGACGACCCGATAGCCCAGGGCCTCCACCGCCTCGCGGGGAAACTCGGCGTCCTGCACCTTGGTCTCCTGCAGGCCGATCAGCGCCGGGCGGTGGGCCGCCACCAGCGCCTCCAGCTGATGGAGGCGCGCGCGAATGCCGTTGATATTGAACGAGACCAGGCGCATCAGCTAGGCGTGCCTCCCTGCTCCGGCCCCTCGCCGCCGTCGCGCTCGGGGTGGATGGCGATCTCCTGGCCCTGCTCCTGGCGGGCCTGCTTGCGGGCGGCCTGCAGCTTGCGTTGCTGACGCTTCTTCTGGGTATAGCGGGTCGACGACACCACCTGATCGGGGTTCTCGTGGCGCCACTGCTTGTAATCCTTGCGCCGACCGGTGCGAATCTGCACCTTGTCGGCCAGCGAACGGGTCTTCTTGCGACGTGTCATGGGGAAACTCCTCTGCTTTGGCGCGCATTCTACCAGCCCTTCGCGGTGAGACGCGCCCTTCGTCGCATAGACTGGTACAATGTCCGTTTGCATCACACGACTACCCTATCGATACGGAAAGACAGCAAGCCTATGAGCGAGTCGGAACAGACCACGGCCCCGGCCGAGAACCGCAAGCCCAAGCGTCGTCGTCGCAAGCCGCGCCGTCGCCAGTCGAACTGGGACCTGCGCCAGTTCCAGGTACCCCCGGTGGCCGGCAAGTGGCGCTTTCACGACTTCGACCTGCCCCTGCCACTGATGCATGCCATCCATGCGCAGGGCTTCGAGTACTGCACGCCGATCCAGGCGGAGGCCCTCGGCCACACCCTGCTCGGCGGCGATATCGTCGGCAAGGCCCAGACCGGCACCGGCAAGACCGCCGCCTTCCTGATCGCGATCATCGCCTACTTCCTCGAGGAGGAGCGCCCCAACGGGCAGAAGAACGGCGCGCCGCGTTCGCTGATCGTGGCGCCGACGCGAGAGCTCGCCTTGCAGATCGAGAAGGATGCCAAGGCGCTGGCACGCTTCACCGATCTCAAGGTGGCAAGCGTGGTGGGCGGCATGGACTACCAGAAACAGCGTGACGCCCTGGGCGGCAAGCTCGACATCCTGGTGGCCACCCCGGGGCGCCTGCTCGACTTCCATCAGAAGCGCGACGTCGACCTGACCCAGGTTGAGGTGTTGGTGCTCGATGAGGCCGATCGCATGCTCTCCATGGGCTTCATTCCCGACGTCAAGCGCATCATCCGCCATACGCCGAAGAAGGAGGAGCGCCAGACCTTCCTGTTCTCGGCCACCTTCACCGAGGACATCCTGGAGCTCGCCAGCCAGTGGACCCATGAACCGGCCCATGTCGAGATCGCGGTGACCGTCGACAACGCCGCCGACATCGACCAGCGGGTCTACATGGTCGGCGATGCCGACAAGCAGCGCCTGCTGGTCAAGCTGCTGCAGCAGGAGAGCTTCGACCGCGTGATGGTGTTCGGCAATCGCCGCGACCTGGTGCGCAAGCTCGACGACCTGCTGCGCAAGGCGGGCATCGACGTGGCCATGCTCTCCGGTGACGTGCCGCAGAACCAGCGCATCGAGACCCTCGAGAAGTTCCGCGCCGGCGAGACCCAGGTGCTGGTGGCCACCGATGTGGCCGGTCGAGGCATCCATATCGAGGACGTCAGCCACGTCATCAACTACACCCTGCCGGAAGACCCGGAGGACTATGTCCACCGCATCGGCCGCACCGGCCGGGCCGGTGCCAAGGGCGTATCGATCAGCTTCGTGGGTGAGGAAGATGCCTTCTCGCTGCCCGAGATCGAACGCTTCATCGGCGACAAACTGCCCTGCGAGCATCCTCCCGAAGGACTGCTGTAGCCACGATGCTCGACGAGGCCCTCAAGCGCGAGATCCAGACCGCCTACCGCCATGCGCTGGAGGGCCTGGGGCTCACGCCCCGTTACGGCCAGCGGCTGATGATCGCCGAGATCGCCCGCACCCTGGCGGGCATCGAGGCCGACGAGTCCGGCAAGCGCATAAGCGACGAGCACGTCTGCGTGCTCGAGGCGGGCACCGGCACCGGCAAGACCCTGGCCTATCTGCTGGCCGCCCTGCCGGTGGCCAAGGCCCGCGGCAAGCGGCTGGTGATCTCCACCGCTACGGTGGCGCTGCAGGAGCAGGTACTCCATCAGGACCTGCCGGCGCTCAAGGCCCACAGCGGGATCGACTTCAGCTATGCCCTGGCCAAGGGGCGTGGCCGCTACGTGTGCGTGGCACGCCTCGACCAGGCCCTCGATGGCGGCGAGGAGAACCCCACCCTATCGATGTTCGAACAGGCCCTGGACAGCGGTGGCGATGACTTCCAGGCGCTGGTCAAAACGCTGGGTGACGCCTACGGCAGTGGCCGCTGGGAGGGCGACCGCGACGGCTGGCCCGAGGCGATCAGGGATGAGCACTGGCGACGCCTGACCGTTGACCACCGGCAGTGCACCAACCGGCGCTGCGGCCACTTCGGCGCCTGCGCCTTCTTCCGTGCCCGCCGCGACATGGAACAGGCCGATATCATCGTCGCCAACCACGACCTGGTACTGGCCGATCTCTCCCTGGGCGGCGGCGTGGTGCTGCCCGACCCAGGCGACTGCATCCACGTCTTCGATGAGGGGCACCACCTGCCCGACAAGGCGCTTAACCACTTCACCTATCGCTTCGGCGTGAATGCCGGCCTGCGCTGGCTGCGCAATCTCAGGAAGTCGCTCACCGAGCTCAACGCCGCCCTGGGCGGCCAGCCCACCCTGGCCCGGCTGCTGGCCAGCCTGCCCCAGGCCATGGATGCCGCCGAGCCGCGCCTCGGCGAGGCCTTCGCCCTGGGCCATCAGCTGGCCGGGCGCCCCCAGGGGCTCGGCGACGGCGAGGAGTTCCATCAGCACCGCTTCGAGATGGGACGCGCCCCGGAGGCACTGCGCGAGCACGCCGCGGCGCTGGTCACGCTGTTTGCCGAGCTCTCCCGCACCCTCGAGAGCATGGCGGATATCCTGCGCGAGAGTCTCGACCCCGAGAAGCACACCGGCCTGCCTCGGGATGCCGCCGAGGCATGGCTGCCGCTGATCGCGCTGCTCCACGGCCGTGCCCTGGAGGCCCACGCCCTGTGGCAGGCCTTCGGCGAGGCCGACCCCGAGGGTGAGCCTCCGCGGGCACGCTGGCTGACCCTGGAACGTTTCGGCGGCGAGCCGGAGCTGACCTTCTCGGCGAGCCCCGTATCGGCCGCCCACACCCTGGCCAAGAGCCTGTGGGGCACCACCTTCGGCGCCGTGGTCACCTCGGCGACGTTGACCGCCCTGGGGCGCTTCGAGCGCCTGCAGGAGCGCGCCGGGCTGGCCAACCGCTACCGCTACCAGCGCCTGCCCAGCCCCTTCGACTACTCCCGGGCGGTGCTCAGCGTGCCCAGGGAGGCGGTCGACCCCGCCGACCGCGAGGGCCATGAGCGCGCCATCGTCGACTTCGTGCAGGGGCTCGGAAAGCAGGAGGCGGTGCTGATGCTGTTTTCGTCACGGGCCCAGCTGCGCGCCGTGGAGAAGGCACTGCCCAGGCCCCTGGCCGAGCGGGTACTGGCCCAGGACCGGCTGCCCAAGCGCGAGCTGATCAACCGCCATCGCGAGCGGGTGGACGCCGGCGAGGGCAGCATCATCTTCGGCCTGGCGAGCTTCGCCGAGGGCATCGACCTGCCCGGGGACTACCTGACCCATGTGGTGATCACCCGGCTGCCCTTCGCGGTGCCCGACGATCCGGTGGGTGCGACGCTCGCCGAATGGATCGAGAGCCGCGGTGGCAATCCCTTCATGCGCATCAGCGTGCCGGACGCCTCCATCAAGCTGGTCCAGGCCTGCGGCCGCCTGATCCGCAAGGAAGCCGACCACGGCCGCATCACCCTGCTCGACCGGCGCGTGCTGACCCGGCGCTACGGGCGGGCACTGCTCGACTCCCTGCCGCCCTTCGTGCGCGAGATCGACGGCATCCGCCAGTGACCCGGCCACTCGCCTGACAGGGGGCTAGCGAAGCCGGAACTCTAGGCGTTGACGCGCCCTACGCAGGCCATCGGCCGGCGCGAAGCGCCAGCGTGATACGGCACGCTGCGCCGCCTTGTCGAAGACATTGCCCGGACGGGCGGAGAGTACGCGAATGCTGGCCGGGTCGACACTACCATCGCCACGGATCACGAACTGCAGCTCCACGTAGCCCTCCAGCCCACGCCGCTGGGCGCGGGACGGGTACTCCGGCGGCACCCTGCTGGTGGGCGCGATCTGCCCCACATCCACCGGCTCGTTGCTGGCCGGCGCGGCTTGCGGGGCCTGGCCCACGGCCTCTGTCAGGAAGGACTCGGCCGCCGGCGACTCGCTCGGCTTAGGGCTAGGCCGTGGCTCTACGCGCGGCGCCGGGGCGGGCTCGGGTTCGGGTTCGGGTTCGGGCTCGGGTTCGGGCTCGGGTTCGGGCTCGGGTTCGGGCTTGGGCTTGGGCTCGGGCTTGGGCTTGGGTTCGGGTTCAGGCTCTGGCTCGGGTTCGGGCTCGGGCTCGGGCTCGGGTTCGGGCTCTGGCTCGGGTTCTGGCTCGGGCAGCGCCATCGGGCTCTCCGTGATCGGCGCGGGCTCCGCCATCGGCTCGGGCGTCACCGCCTCCGGCGGAGCGATCTCGGCCACCGACTCGGCCGCCTCGGGCTCGGCGCTCTCGGGCTGGGCGGACGCCTCGACGCGGGTCAACGTCATGGGCATCTCCTGAACCTCGATCTCCTGCTCCGGTGGCGAGACCAGCAGCGCCAGCAGCCAGAACAGCGCCAGCGCCAGCGTCGCACCGGCCAGGACCGAGGCCGCGATGCGTATCATGAGGCGCCCCGCGTAGCGGCCACCGCCACGTTCTCCACACCCGCCTGGCGCAGGCGGTCCATCACCTCGATCAGCAGGCCGGTGGTGGCGTCGCGATCGGCCTGGATCACCACGCCGCCATCGCCGCTGACCAGGGCGGCCACCGCGTCGCCGACGCGGTGCAGGTCCACCGGTTCGCCATCCACCCAGACGGCTCCCTCCGGCGTGATCGCCACCATCAGCTGGGCATCCGGGCGCGGCGTGGCGGCACTCGACTCGGGGCGCTCGATCTCCACCCCGCTCTCCTTGATGAAGCTGGTGGTGACGATGAAGAAAATCAGCATGATGAAGACCACGTCGAGCATCGGGGTCAGGTTGATCTCGCCGGCATCTTCCGGCTCGCCGGCCATACTGCGGCGTCTACGCATCACTCTCCTCCACGGCACGGGCCAGGCGATCATGCAGTCGCTGGTCCTCGCGTCGGATGATCTGTTCGAGTCGGCTGGTAAACAGCAGCCCCACCACGGCCACGGCCATGCCGGCCAGGGTCGGCAGGGTGGCCCGCGCCACGCCATCGGCCATGGCCCGGGCCTGATGAGTATCGCTCAATGCCAGGCTGTCGAAGACGCTGATCATGCCGGTGACGGTACCCAGCAGGCCAAGCAGTGGACAGAGCGCCACCAGCAGCTTGAGCCAGGGCAGCGGCCGGCGCAGCCGGGCGATCAGCTGGCGGGTCCACACCTCACGCAGGGTCAGGGCACTCCAGCTGTGATGGTCGCCGCGATCCGTCCAGCGCCGGATCAGGCGCTGGCGGGCGCTGCAATAGGCAAGGCGGAAGAACAGCACCCGCTCCAGCGCCAGGCTGAAGAGCAGGGCCGCCACCGCGGCGATGCCGACCAGCACCACGCCGCCGGCATCGACCAGCCGCGCAATGGGCTCAAGCCAGGGCATCAGCACGGTGCCGGCTCCCGGACGAGCTGGATACGGGCTGACGCTGCTCGAGGGTCTCGGCCAGAGCGGCGCTGGCCTGGCCCTCGACGATGCCGGCCAGCTGGCGGCTGCGCCCGGTCAGGGCGGTATGCGCAAACAATAGCGGCACCGCGGTGACCAGGCCCAACACCGTGGTCACCAGTGCCTGACTGATGCCACCGGCCATCAGCTGCGGGTCGCCGGTACCGAATACGGTGATCGCCTGGAAGGTGACGATCATGCCCGTGACGGTACCCAACAGGCCGAGCAGCGGCGACACCGCGGCGAGAAGCTTGACCAGCGGCTGTCCGCGCTCCAGTCGCGGCATCTCGGCCAGCACCGCCTCGTCGAGCCGCGCCTCCAGCGCCTCGGGAACAGGCTCGTCGCTGAGTGCCCGGAAGCGCAACAACACGCGGCCCAGCGGGTTATCCCGACTCAGGTCGTCCAGGTGTCGCCGCTGACGCCTCACCGCCAGGCTGACGCGCAGCAGATAGGCGTACTGGGCCAGCGCCACCAGCAGGCCGAACGCGCCGAGCCCCACCACGACATAGCCCACGGCCCCGCCCTGATGGAAACGCTCCACCAGGCTGGGGCGCTGGGCCAGGGCGGCCAGCACATCGCCACCGGTGGGGTCCAGCACCACGCGCTCCTCGTCACCCGCCTGAAAGGCACGCAACCGCTCGGCGACCTCGTCCGGGGTGCGCGCCAGCGTCGCTAGCACGCCCTCCTCGGCACCACGCTCGAGCAGCTCGCCGCCACTGAACGCGGCCAGGTCCCCCACCCGCACCACCTCGCGGCGGGTGATCTCTCCGCTGCTGCCGGCCACGGGCGCCGCGAAGGCCCGAATACGGGCCGTCTCGGCGGTCAGCGCCATCAGCGCATCGCCCAGGCGCTCGAGGTGCTCGAGGCGCAGCACCTCGGCATCGTCCAGGCGCGGCGGAAGCGCTGGCCCCCCCAGTGTGATCCAGTCCTGAGCCAGGGCATCGCGCAGCTCGCCGCTGTGGCGGGCCAGCACCTCCAGCACCGCCGCCAGGTCATCGCCCTGTTCGGCCTGGCGTGCATCGAGTGCGTCACCGCGCGCCTGCAGCTCGACCTGCCGGGCGTCGAGCTCGGCACCCTGCGCCTCGGCCTCGGCATGTGCCTCGCGGGCCTCCGAAAGGGCCGCCTCCAGCGCCTCGCGGTCGTCGATCAACTCGGCGAGCCGGGCGGCATCGCGAGCCTCGACGGCCTCCCGCTCGGCGCGCAGCGTGTTCTGGGCATCCTCCTGGGCGGAAGCGGGCAGCGTCGTGACCAGCAGCAACGCCGCCAGGGCTGTCGCGGCGATGCGCCCGGCGCCGCACTTGACGCTTGTCATCATGAGGCATCCCCCGGGTTGGCTGGTGTGATGGGGTGGGAGACCGGCAGGGTCAGCAGCTCCGGCGCTCGCTGGTCACGGGCGATGCGCAGGCCATGGCGCAGCTCCACGCGGGCGGCCTCATCCAACGCTTGCCAGCGCCCTGCATCGCTGCGCCAGACCGCACCCTCCCGCCCGTCAACGGTCAAGTAGTAGAGCCCCACCCGCCCCATTCGCAGGAAGTCCACCTCGCGGCGCTGCTCGCCTTGCCCAAGGGTACCGCGCCAGGCATCGAGCTCGCGGCCATAGTCCAGCTCTGTACGCCAGGCGGCCAGCAGACGATCCAGATGCTCGGCGCGGGAGGCGTCGGGGTCGGACATGCCCTTCTCGAGCCCCTCGACTCGGGCACGACGCTCGTCCACCAGGAAAGGCAGATCGCCTTCCACCCATGCCCCCAGGCGCCTCACCAGCGCCTGCTCCACCTCGGGCAGGGCCTCACGGGTCTCGGCCAGGCTTTCCAGTGCCGCTTCCCGAGCGTCCAGCCGCTCCGCCTGGCGCTCGAGCCGTGGTGCCAGGTCGTCGCTGCGCGCCTCGAGCCGGCGGGTAGCGGCTTCCAGGCGACGCAGCTCGGCCAGCATCTCGCGACTCGCCTCGTCGGCGGCATCGATACGTGTCTGAAGCTCGGCCTGGGCGCGCTGGGCCTCGCTGGCTTCTTCCAGCAGTTCCTGGGCCATCAGAGGCGTGGCCGCCAGCACCAGCCCGGCGGCCACCCCGATCAGCAGATGTCCGGTCCTCTCCACGTCAGGCTCCCTGAGCGATCTCGAATGACGCCGGATCATCCCATGAATGATAACAATTATCAATGACTCGACAGGAATCCGCGTGAACCCTCGCCCACTCGAGGGTGTCGCGAAGGGGAGCCGTCAAAAGGCCCAGTCCTCGTCCTGGGTGGCCACGGTTCGCCCGATCACATAGGCGGAGCCGGAGCCGGAGAAGAAGTCGTGGTTCTCGTCGGCGCCTGGCGAGAGCGCGGCCAGGATGGTGGGATCCACGTCGCACAGCTCGGCGGGGAAGAGTCCCTCGAAGCCCAGATTCATCATCGCCTTGTTGGCGTTGTAGTGGAGGAATTTCTTGACGTCCTCGGTCAGCCCCACCGCGTCGTAGAGCGACTCGGTGTAGGCCACCTCGTTATCGTAGAGCGCCAGCAGCAGGTCATAGGCGTAGGCCTTGACCGCCTCCTGGCGCTGCGGCGTCGCCTCGGCCAGGGCCTGCTGGAACTTGTAGCCGATGTAGTAGCCGTGCACCGCCTCGTCGCGGATGATCAGCCGGATCAGGTCGGCGGTATTGGTGAGCCTGGCGTGGCTCGACCAGTACATCGGCAGGTAGAAGCCCGAGTAGAACAGGAACGACTCCAGGAAGACGCTGGCCACCTTGCGCATCAGCGGGTCCTCCGCGCGGTAGCGCTCGAGCACCAGCTCGGCCTTGGCCTGCAGGGTCGGATTCTCCTCGCTCCAGTGGAAGGCGTCGTCCACCTCCCTGGTGGTACACAGCGTCGAGAAGATCGAGCTGTAGGAGCGTGCGTGCACCGCCTCCATGAAGGCGATGTTGGCGTAGACCGCTTCCTCGTGGGGGGTACGCGCATCGGGCATCAGCGTCGGCGCCCCGACGCTGCTCTGGATGGTGTCGAGCAGCGTCAGTCCGGTGAACACCCGGATAGTGAGCCGCCGCTCCGGCTCGCTCAGGGTGTTCCACGACGGGATGTCGTTGGAGAGCGGCACCTTCTCGGGCAGCCAGAAGTTGCTGGTCAGGCGGTTCCACACCTCAAGGTCCTTGTCGTCCTCGAGCCGGTTCCAGTTGATGGCCTGGACACGGGTCAGTCGCGATGTTGCCGTCGCCATGTCGGATCCCTCCGTCAGAGTGTGCACGAAACGCAGCCTTCTACCTCGGTGCCCTCCAGGGCACTCTGGCGCAGGCGCACGTAGTAGAGCGTCTTGATGCCCTTGCGCCAGGCGCTGATCTGCGCGCGGTTGATGTCGCGGGTGGTGGCGGTGTCAGGGAAGAACAGCGTCAGGGAGAGCCCCTGGTCGACGTGCTCCGAGGCCGCGGCATAGGTGTCGATGATCGCCTCGGGGCCGATCTCGTAGGCGTCGCGGTAGAACGCCAGGTTGTCGTCGTCGAGATAGGGCGCCGGATAGTAGACCCGGCCGAGCTTGCCCTCCTTGCGGATCTCGATGGGCGAGGCCACCGGGTGGATGCTGGAGGTGGCATGGTTGATATAGGAGATCGAGCCGGTGGGCGGCACCGCCTGGAGGTTGCGGTTGTAGAGCCCATGGGCCATCACCGCCCCCTTGAGCGCCGCCCAGTCGTCGCGGGTCGGCAGCGCGATTCCGGACCGCTCGAACAGTGCCTGGACGCGCTCGGTCCGGGGCAGCCAGTCGCGCTCGGTGTAGGTGTCGAAGAAGGTGCCGCTGGCGTAGGTGGAGGCCGCGAAACCGGCGAAGCTCTCCCCGCGCTCCCTGGCCAGCCGGTTGGAGGCGGCGAGGGCATGGTAGGCCACGCAGGCGAAGTAGACGCCGGTGAAGTCCAGCGCCTCCGGCGAGCCGTAGTGGATATGCTCCCGGGCCAGGAAGCCATGCAGGTTCATCTGCCCCAGGCCGATGGCCCGCGAGCGGGCATTGCCGTTGGCCACCGAGGGCACCGAGGCGATGTCGGTCATCTCGGCCACCGCGGTCAGGCCGCGCACGGCGACCTCGACGCTGGCGCCGATATCCCCGGCATCCATCACCTTGGCGATGTTGAGCGAGCCCAGGTTGCAGGAGATGTCCTCCCCCACGCGGCGGTAGCCGAGATCCTCGTCGAACTCGCTGGGGGTGTTGACCTGCAGGATCTCCGAGCAGAGGTTGCTCATGTTGATACGCCCGGCGATGGGGTTGGCGCGATTGACGTTGTCCTCGAACATCACATAGGGATAGCCCGACTCGAACTGCACCTCGGCCAGGGTCTGGAAGAAGGCCCGGGCGTCGATCTTGGTCTTGCGGATGCGCCGGTCATCGACCATCTCATGGTACTTCTCGGTGACGCTGATATCGCCGAAGGGCACGCCGTAGACCCGCTCCACGTCATAGGGCGAGAAGAGGTACATGGGCGCGTTTTGCTTGGCCAGCTCGAAGGTGATGTCGGGGATGGTCACCCCCAGCGAGAGGGTCTTGATACGCACCTTCTCGTCTGCATTCTCGCGCTTGGTATCCAGGAAGCGCAGGATATCGGGATGGTGGGCGTTGAGGTAGACCGCCCCCGCCCCCTGGCGAGCGCCCAGCTGGTTGGCGTAGGAGAAGGCATCCTCGAGCAGTTTCATGATCGGGATGATGCCCGACGACTGGTTCTCGATCTGCTTGATGGGGGCCCCCGCCTCGCGGATGTTGCTGAGCAGCAGAGCCACTCCGCCGCCGCGCTTGGAGAGCTGCAGGGCCGAGTTGATGCCCCGACCGATGGACTCCATGTTGTCTTCGAGGCGCAGCAGGAAGCAGGAGACCAGTTCACCGCGCTGGCGCTTGCCGGCATTGAGAAAGGTGGGCGTGGCCGGCTGGAAGCGGCCGCCGATGATCTCGTCCACCAGCGCCCGAGCCAGGGTCTCGTCACCGCGGGCCAGGGTCAGCGCCACCATGCACACCCTGTCCTCGAAACGCTCCAGGTAGCGGCGCCCGTCGAAGGTCTTCAGCGTATAGCTGGTGTAGTACTTGAAGGCACCAAGGAAGCTCGGGAAGCGGAACTTCCAGGCGTAGGCCTGTTCGAAAAGCGCCTTGATGAAGCCGGGAGCATAAGCCGCGAGCACCTCCGGTTCGTAATACTCCTGCTCCACCAGGTAGTCGAGCTTCTCCTCCAGCGAGTGGAAGAACACCGTGTTCTGATTGACGTGCTGCAGGAAGTACTGGCGCACCGCCTCGCGGTCGCGCTCCAGTTGCAGGCGTCCGTCGGCACCATACAGGTTGAGCATGGCGTTGAGCGCGTGGTAATCCAGCTCACGTGCGGCGGCCTCCCCCTGGCGGGGCGGCGGGGTCAGGATGGTCGTGTCCAAAACTCTCTCACTCCCTTGCAAACCCGGGTCACGTCCTCGTCCGTGCCCAGCAATTCGAATCGATACAGCAGCGGTACGCCGCACTTCTCGGCGATGATGCGGCCGGCCAGCCCGTAGGCGGCCCCGAAGTTGGTATTGCCGGCGGCGATCACCCCGCGCAGCAGGGCCCGATTAGCGTCGTCATTGAGGAAACGGATCACCGGGGCCGGCACCGCCCCCCTCACCTCGCCCCCACCGTAGGTGGGCGTGACCAGGATGAAGGGGGACGTCGCCTCGAGCGTCGGCGCACCCCGCTCGAGGGGGATGCGCCGCGCGGGCAGGTCCAGCTTCTGGATGAAGCGATGGGTATTGCCGGAGCGGGTCGAGAAGTAGATCAGCTCCGGCGATGCCGCCCGCGGGGGGTGCATGATCACGCCCGGGCCAGATGGCCGAGGCGGTCCGGGCGAAAGCCGGACCAGTGCTCGTCGCCGGCGACCACCACGGGCAGCTGACGGTGGCCAAGCGCCATCACGCGCTCGCGGGCGTCCGAGTCACGCTCAAGGTCGACCAGGCGGTAGGCGATGCCCTGACGCTCCAGGGTGCGACAGGTGGCCGTGCACTGGGGGCAGGCCGGGCGGGTATAGACCTCGATCTCCATGGTGATACTCCCTGTGGCGGAGAACTATATGTGGTGGTTACAGGGTAAAGAATACACCATATATAGGATCTGTCACCCTTGAAATACCATATGTAGTGGTATAAAGGAGAAAGAGACACAAGTGGACACAGGCAGACAGGCAGACAGGCAGACAGGCAGACAGGCAAGGGGCTAGGGGCAAGGGGCAAGGGGCAAGGGGCAAGGGGCAAGCGAGTGTATCGACAACCCATACAAAACACAGCGCCGCGGCCCTGGGGGCCGCGGCGCTGCATGGTGAGACCGGGAAGTCGGTCGGTCGATCAGGCGCTAGCGGCCTGGTAGCGACGCTCGACCTCGTCCCAGTTGATCACGTTGAAGAACTCGGCGATGTAGTCCGGGCGCTTGTTCTGGAACTTGAGGTAGTAGGCGTGCTCCCACACGTCCAGACCCAGCACCGGGGTGTTGCCGTTGGAGATCGGGCTGTCCTGGTTCAGGCTGTTCTCCACCACCAGCGTCTTTTCCGGAGTGACGCAGAGCCAGGCCCAGCCGCTGCCGAAGCGACCCAGGGCCGCCTTGGTGAAGGCATCCTTGAAGGCCTCGAAGCCACCCAACTCGCTGTCGATGGCCTCGGCCACCTTGCCCTTGGGCTGACCGCCGCCATTGGGCGACATCATCTGCCAGAACATGGTGTGGTTGGAGTGGCCGCCACCGTTGTTGATCACCGCCTGACGCTTCTCCGCCGGCACCTTGTCCAGATCGGCCAGCAGCTCGTCGACCGGCACGTCTTCCAGGCCGGTGCCCTCGAGGGCAGCGTTCAGGTTGTTGACGTAGGTCTGGTGGTGACGCGAGTGGTGGATCTCCATGGTCAGCGCATCGATGTGGGGCTCGAGCGCATCGTAGGCATACGGGAGGTCAGGGAGGGTATGTGCCATGTTGATCATCTCCTTTTGGTGGCTTTCATTGTGCTGCAATTTAGATAGATGCGGTCGCCGGTTAGGGATTTCAACCGCAGCATGCAGACTTTCTCGACCTCGAGCCACCCTACTCCAGCCAGCGTGAATCCGTCTAGCGCGGACCAGACGAGGGCAGGGCTATAACAGTTACCAGGCGTGAGGGGCGCTGGGGGCAAGCCGACGAGGAGGTCCTACGCCAGGGATGGCGTCGGTAGCGCCCAGGGAGGGGTTCACAGCGCCTCCTCACAGGCTTGCCCCCAGATCAGCCCCGACGATAAGAGCTATCTGCGATTGACCTACAGAGAGCGAAAGCCGGTCCCTGACGGAACCGGCTTTCGCTCATGCCTACCGGGTCGTGCCTTACAACTTGCTCTCGAGCTCCGGCAGCGCCTCAAAGAGATCCGCCACCAACCCGTAGTCGGCCACCTGGAAGATCGGCGCCTCCTCGTCCTTGTTGATGGCCACGATCACCTTGGAGTCCTTCATGCCGGCCAGGTGCTGGATGGCACCCGAGATGCCCACGGCGATGTAGAGATCCGGGGCGACGATCTTGCCGGTCTGGCCCACCTGCATGTCGTTAGGCACGAAGCCGGCGTCCACCGCGGCGCGCGAGGCGCCGATGGCCGCGCCCAGCTTGTCGGCGATGCCGTCGAGGAGCTTGAAGTTCTCGCCGTTGCCCATGCCGCGGCCGCCGGAGATCACCACCT
This sequence comes from Halomonas sp. SSL-5, assembly GCF_030708455.1. Classification (GTDB taxonomy): domain Bacteria; phylum Pseudomonadota; class Gammaproteobacteria; order Pseudomonadales; family Halomonadaceae; genus Halomonas. Next base: position 547 of record NZ_JAUYWF010000007.1, on the reverse strand, counting down.
TGGCCGCACCCAGCTCGGGACGGTCGGACTGGGCCAGCTCCTCCTTGATGAAGGTGGACTGGGCGTTGTCGGCCACGAAGTCCACGGCCTCGATGGCGGCGCTGCCGCCCTCGCCGACGGCGTCGAAGCCGGTGGTGCGCACGGTGATCACCTTCAGCGCATCCTCGCTCTGCACCGTGGCGATGGCGTTGCCGGCGTAGATCGGGCGCTTGAAGGTGTCCGGGGACTCCACCGCGATGATCTCGGAGATCTGCGCCACGTCCTTGAGCGCGGCGAGGCGCGGCAGCACGTTCTTGCCGGTGGTGGAGGCCACCGCCAGCACGTGGCCGTAGTCGCCGGCCAGCTCACTGAGCAGCGCGGCCATGGGCTCGGCCAGCTGATGGGCGTAGGCGGCGTTGTCGGCCACGCGCACGCGGCTGACGCCGTCGAGCTTCGCGGCAGCCTCGGCGATGGCACTCACGCCTTCGCCCGCCACCAGCACGTCGATATCGCCACCGATCTGTTGTGCGGCCGCGACCGCATGGGCGGTGGCGCCGGCCAGGGCGCC
>NZ_JAUYWF010000006.1 GCF_030708455.1 Halomonas sp. SSL-5 | reverse complement strand
CCCAAGATCCAGGCACTGGCCCTGGTCGGCAAGCCCGACGAGCGCCTCGGCGAGCGGCTGTGCGCCTACGTGACCCTAAAGGAGGGCGAGGAGTCGCTGACCCTCGAGGAGGTCTGTGCCTTCCTGAGCGAGCGCAAGATGACCCGCCAGTACCACCCGGAATTCCTGGAGGTGCTCGACGAGCTGCCGCGCACCCCTTCCGGCAAGATCCAGAAGTTCAAGCTGCGCGAACGAGCCAGCCAGAGCGGCTGAGCCCAGTCTCTGAACAGGCTCGCTCCGCCTCCTCATGCATACGAAGTTGATCCGTACCGTGTGGCATCTTCCCAAGTGCAGTGCAACAACAACCCCAAAAAACGAGGAACACCGCTATGTCTAAAACACGCTATTTCATGCGCAAGCCCGCTCTCCTGACGCTTGGAGCCTTGCTGGCAGTCACGTCAGCCAACGCCAATGCCGAATTCAGCGACGGTGCCATTCGTATCGGCTATCTGGCTGACATGTCGGGCCCCTACCGAGATCTAGCAGGTCCCGGTGGCCTGGAGGCGATGCGCATGGCCATTGAGGAGCACGGCGGGGCAATTCATGGTGCCCCGATCGAGGTGTTCAGCGCCGATGATCGCAATAGCGCCGACGTGGGGGCCAATACTGTCCGCGGATGGATCGACCAGCAAAACGTCGATATGGTCGGTGGCCTGGTCGCCTCTTCGGTCACGATTGCCGCCACTCAACTGCTTACAGAACATGATCGTATCGGCATGGTCTCTGGCGCCGCCGCTCTCGGCATCACCAATGAATACTGCAGCCCCAACCATGTCCAATGGGTCTATGACACGCACGCCATGTCCAATGGCACGGCTCGCGCCATTGTCGAGGAGGGCGGCGACTCCTGGTTTATCATTTCAGCGGATTATGCCTTCGGGCACTCGCTGGAGGCCGACGTGTCTAGCGTTGTCAACGAGATGGGGGGAGAGGTCGTCGGCACAGTCAGTCACCCATTAAATACTAACGACTTCTCTTCCTACATCCTTCAGGCGCAGGGTTCAGGAGCCAAGATCGTAGGACTCGCCAACGCGGGTGCCGATACCGTCAACGCCATCAGCACAGCCGGCCAGTTCGGACTGGTGGAGTCTGGCCAAACACTGGCCGGCCTGATGGTGTTCCTCAATGACATCCATGCATTAGGACTCGAGACGACCCAGGGTATGCAGTTGACTACTGGATGGTACTGGGACCTCAACGATGAAACTCGGCAGTGGGCTGAAGACTATCATGAGCGCGTCGGCAGCATGCCCACCATGGTGCAGGCAGGTGTCTACTCCAGCACAATGCATTATCTAAACGCCATTGAAGCCACCGGCAGCGATGATGCCGGGACGGTGCGTGCCTGGATGGGCGAGAACCCCGTCAACGATATCTTCACCAGCAACGGCAAGGTTCGTGAGGATGGACGCATGGTCCATGACATGTACCTGGTGGAGGTGAAAGCTCCCGAGGACTCTGAAGGCGAGTGGGACCTCTACCGTGTGCTGCGAACCATCCCCGGCGATCAAGCCTTCCAGTCGCTGGAAAAGAGCAGCTGCTCACTAATGACTGAAGGCTGAAACCACGCACGCCAAAGGGGGCGCAGCCGATGGCTGCGCCCCCTTTTTGCTTTCAGGCCCGACCTCGGGCAGGCACTTCATCGAAACGCCTGAGATCTCCGAACATCACGAACACCTCCTACGCAGATTGACCTCACGGGATGGTCGGGGGAGCGCCTCTACGGCTGACATCGCCCCGGTAATCTGCACAATAGGAGCGCCTCGGCGCTTTTCAAGGGCCTCGACGCGACCCTCCACCCCCTTTTTGACACCACTTCACACAAGGACATCTCATGCCGGCATTGCGTGGTTTCCTCTGGCTGATCGGCTTCCTGCTGATCGGCGATGCCCTGGTAACCCTCGCCGGCCTGCCGGTCTCCGCCGGCGTCGCCGGCATGCTGCTGCTGACGGCCTGGCTTGTTCTCCACGGCGGCGGCTTCGACGCAATCGCCGCCGCGGCCCGGCCGCTGATCGCCGCCCTGGCGCTGCTGATCATGCCCGGGGTGGTGGGCATCTTCTTCATGCTCGACGAGCTGGCCGGGCAGCTGGTGGCCATCCTCGCCGCCCTGCTGCTGGGTACCCTGCTGAGTGTCCTCACTACCCTGTGGCTGATGCGCCGCCTGGTCGGCGATGACGATGCGAGCACCCGGGAGGCGACCCATGAGTGAGCTGATCGAGCACCTGATGGCCACCCCCCTCGCCGCCGTGGCGCTGACCCTGGCCGCCTACTTCGCCGGCGATCGCCTGTTCCGCGCCCTTCGGGCCCCGGCCTGGTGTCCCCCGATTCTGGTCGCCGCCCTGCTGCTGGCCGCCGCGCTGTGGCTGCTCGGCATCGACTACGCCGACTACCAGGCGGGGGCGGGCTGGCTGATGCTGCTGCTCGGCCCGGCCACGGTGGCGCTGGGCCTGCCGCTCTACCAGCAGATGGGGCATATCCGTGCGCTGTGGCGGCCGCTGCTGCTGTGCCTGCCCATCGCCGCCGGCATGGCCGCCCTCTACGCGGTGGGCATCGCCTGGCTGCTGGGTGCACCGCCCGAGATCCTCGCCTCGCTGGCCCCCAAGTCGGTCACAGCGCCCATCGCCATCGGCATCACCGAACGCCTCGGCGGCTCGGTGGCGCTGATGATGGGCGGCCTGCTGGTCACCGGCGTGGCGGCGATCGGCAGCGTCGGCCTGGTGGCCCGCTGGCTCGGCATCCGCGACGAGCGACTACTGGGCCTGGCACTCGGCATCAACGGCCATGCCCTGGGTACCGTGCGCGCCTTCGAGATCGGCCCCACCGCCGGCGCCTTCGCCTCGCTGGGCATGAGTCTCACCGGCATTCTCACCGCCCTGCTGCTGCCGCTGGCCTGGCGCCTGCCGGGACTCGTCGGCTGAAATACGCTAGAATCGCCGGTCCTCGATGCCCGCAGAAGAGACTCCCAGCGCCATGGCCCATCGCATCGCCATCAACGGTTACGGCCGCATCGGCCAGTGCGTGCTGCGCGCCCTGATCGAGCAACAAAAGGCCGCGCAACGGCGGACGGAGGGTCCCGGCCACCCGCCGGAACTCGAGATCGTGGCGATCAACGAGCTCTCCGATCTGGCCACCATCGCCTACCTGACCCGCTACGACACCACCCATGGCCGCTTCCCCGGCGAGGTGAGTGCCCGCGACGGCCAACTGGTGGTCGATGGCCAGGCGATCCGCGTGCTCAGCGAGCCCGACCCCGACCGCCTGCCCTGGCGAGAACTCGGCATCGACCTGGTACTGGAGTGCTCCGGCAGCTTCAAGGATCGAGCCACCGCCGAGCGCCACCTGAATGCCGGCGCCGGCCGCCTGCTGTTCTCCCAGCCGGCGGAAGTCGATGTCGACGCCACCATCGTCAGCGGCATCAACGACCACGAACTGGCACCGGCGCAACGCATCGTCTCGGCGGCTTCCTGCACCACCAACTGCCTGGTGCCGGTGCTCACCGTGCTGGACGAGGCGCTGGGCATCGAGCACGGCGTCACCACCACCATCCACTCGGCGATGAACGACCAGCCGGTGATCGACGCCTACCACCAGACCGACCTGCGCCTGACCCGCTCGGCGATGCACTCCATCGTGCCGGTGGACACCGGCCTGGCACGCGGCATCAACCGCCTGATGCCACACCTGGCCGGACGCTTCGAGTGCCTGCACGTGCGGGTGCCGACCATCAACGTCTCGGCCATGGACCTGGCCATCACGGTGCACCGCGACACCAGCGCCGCCGAGGTCAACGCCCTGCTCGCCGAGGCCAGCCGCGGGCGCCTGGCCGGGCTGCTGGGCTACACCGAGGAGCCCATGGCCTCGGTCGACTTCAACCACGATCCACGCTCCGGTATCGTGGACGCCACCCAGACCCGGGTGGCCGGCGGCCGCCTGATCAAGTTGCTGTGCTGGTTCGACAACGAATGGGGCTTCGCCAACCGCATGCTCGACGTCGCCCGGCGCCTGGCCGCTATGCCCCTCGACGCTCCCTGACCCCCTTCCGGCTTCCCCAAGATGAGGAACACGCCCCGATGAACGTGCGCAAGATGACTGACCTCGACCTCAGCGGAAAGCGCGTACTGATCCGCGAGGACCTCAACGTGCCCGTCAAGCACGGCAAGGTGACCAGCGATGCCCGCCTGCGTGCCGCCCTGCCCTCCATCCAGGCCGCCCTGGACGGCGGTGCCCGGGTGCTGCTGATGAGCCACCTGGGACGCCCCACCGAGGGCGAGCCCGCCGAGGAGTTCTCCCTGGCGCCGGTGGCCGAGCACCTGGGCGAGCTGCTGGGCCGCCCGGTGCGCCTGGTCAAGGCGTATCTCGACGGCGCGTTCGAGGCGGGCGACGATGAGGTGGTACTGCTCGAGAACGTGCGCTTCAACAAGGGCGAGAAGAAGGACGACGAGACCCTCTCGAAGCAGTATGCCGCGCTGTGCGACATCTACGTGATGGACGCCTTCGGCACCGCCCACCGCGCCCAGGCCTCCACCCACGGCGTGGCACGCTTCGCCCCCGTGGCCTGTGCCGGTCCGCTGCTGGCCGCCGAGCTCGACGCCCTGGAGAAGGCGCTGGCCACCCCGGCACGCCCCATGGCGGCGATCGTCGGTGGTTCCAAGGTCTCCACCAAGCTGGAGGTACTCACCGCCCTCGCCGAGAAGTGCGACCAGCTGATCGTCGGCGGCGGCATCGCCAACACCTTCATCGCCGCGGCGGGCCACAACGTCGGCAAGTCGCTGCACGAGGCCGACCTGATCGACCAGGCGAAGGCGCTGATGGCGAAGGTCGAGATCCCGCTGCCCTCGGACGTGGTGGTGGCCACCGAGTTCTCCGACGCCGCCGAGGCCATCGTCAAGCCGGTGGACCGGGTCAACGACGACGAGATGATCCTCGACATCGGCCCCGAGACCGCCGCCCGCCTGGCGGCCATGCTCAAGGACGCCGGCACCATCCTGTGGAACGGCCCGCTGGGCGTGTTCGAGATCGACCAGTTCGGGCACGGCACCGAAGTGATCGCCCGCGCCATCGCCGAGAGTCCGGCCTTCTCCATCGCCGGCGGCGGCGACACCCTGGCGGCCATCGACAAGTACGCCATCGCCGAGAAGGTCTCCTACATTTCCACCGGCGGCGGCGCCTTCCTCGAATACGTCGAGGGCAAGACCCTGCCGGCGGTGGCCGCCCTGGAAGCCGCCGCGGCCCAGGCCTGATAGACTAGACGAACCCCGATCACGACTCTCCACGCGGCGGCGCCCCACGGCGCCGCCGCCACCACGAACGACAGGTGAGAACATGGCACTGATCAGCATGCGCCAGCTGCTGGACCACGCCGCCGAACATGGCTACGGCGTGCCGGCCTTCAACGTCAACAACCTCGAGCAGATGCGCGCCATCATGGAAGCCGCGGATCGCACCGACTCCCCGGTGATCGTCCAGGCCTCCGCCGGCGCCCGCAAGTACGCCGGCGCCCCCTTCCTGCGCCACCTGATCCTGGCCGCGGTGGAGGAATTCCCGCATATCCCGGTGGTGATGCACCAGGACCACGGCACCAGCCCCGGGGTGTGCCAGCGCTCCATCCAGCTGGGCTTCTCCTCGGTGATGATGGACGGCTCCCTGGGCGAGGACGGCAAGACCCCGATGGACTACGCCTACAATGTCGATGTCACCCGGCGCACCGTGGAGATGGCCCACGCCTGTGGCGTCTCCGTCGAAGGTGAGCTGGGCTGCCTGGGCAGCCTGGAGACCGGCATGGCCGGCGAGGAAGACGGCATCGGCGCCGAGGGCAAGCTGGACATGGAACAGCTGCTCACCGACCCCGAAGAGGCCGCCGACTTCGTCAATGCCACCGGTGTGGATGCCCTGGCCATCGCCATCGGCACCAGCCACGGCGCCTACAAGTTCACCCGGCCGCCCACAGGCGACACCCTCTCCATCCAGCGCATCAAGGAGATCCACGCCCGCATCCCCGACACCCACCTGGTGATGCATGGCTCCTCCTCGGTGCCCCAGGAGTGGCTCGAGGTGATCAACGCCCACGGCGGCGAGATCCCCGAGACCTACGGCGTGCCCGTCGAGGAGATCATCGAGGGCATCCGCCACGGCGTGCGCAAGGTCAACATCGACACCGACCTGCGCCTGGCCTCCACCGGCGCGGTGCGTCGCTTCCTGGCCGAGAACCCCAGCGAGTTCGACCCGCGCAAGTTCCTCAAGGAGACCGTCTCCGCCATGCGCGACCTGTGCATCGATCGCTACGAGGCCTTCGGCACCGCCGGCAACGCCTCGAAGATCAAGCCGATCAACCTGGAGGCGATGTTCGAGCGCTACGCCAGCGGCGAGCTGGACCCCAAGGTGCGCTAGGCACACCTCGCATCGACAACGGGCGGCCCCAGGGCCGCCCGTTGTCGTTTGGAATTACCGCCGGAGCCGACTAGAAGCAGGTCATCACGGACTCCGTGACCGCCAACGTCTCATCCACCAGCAGCAGGTGACGCCACTTGTCGAAGGTCAGGCAGGGGTGGGAGGTACCGAAGGCGATCACGTCACCGACCGCGAGCCCGGCATCCTCGGGAATCTCCAGGAAGAGATGCTGATCCATGATATGCGTTGCGCGCCAGGTACTAGGGGCAATCGCCGCCCCGTCCACCGTAGCGAGCGTGTCTCGTGGATAGTGCCGCAACGGCAGCGGCATGTCCGGCTCGTGACCGATATCGCGCTTGCCCAGGCCCACGATGGCCAGTCCCGGCTCGGGCAGTGACTGCACATGAGCGAACACCTCCAGCGCCGGCCGAAGCTCGCCCTGGCGGTGCGGATCGCGCGCCTTCACCTCGGCCATGGCGTCGGCATCGAGCCTGTGGTCATGCACCACATAGCATCCCGGCCGCAGCACCGGTGTGTAGTGTTCGCGCAACTCCGCCTCGTCGAAGGCCTGGGCAATCAGATCGAACCACCTGGAGCCCGCCGCGGTGACGATGGGCGCCTCGCTCGCGAGCACGCCGCTGCCGTGCAGTATCTTGACGGTCTCGACCAGCCGCTCCCCATAGGCACTTACCGCCGCGATCTCGTCGCGGGAGGCTGACACCCGTCAGCAGCGTCGGGCCGGTCTCGACGAGCCCCTTGTCGCAGTGCAGTTCCATTTCTCGCATTACTGACTCTCTCCTCGTGTCGGGGCGGTGGCAGCCACATGATCCATGACCCATAGCCTAAGCGGCCCCACCGCTGGTTCGGGGGGCCGATGCCTCGAAGTGTCTCCGAGCCCTGCGCGCCGTGCTACCGCTTCAACCGGGGCAATACGCCTCCCCGCCTGCCGGCACCAGGCGCCCTGTGCATGACCTCGCGCCCGGCGCGCCTGCCCACCACCCGAGCGACTCCCACCAGCACGCCGGTGGCGGCGCCCCACAGCAGGGCCTGGCGCCACTCCACCTCAGGCTCATCGGGATTTTCCGGTGGGGTCTCGCCAACCTCTTTCCGGTAGGCCTTGTCCGCCGCCTTGCGGGCCATCATGCTGGCCGCCACCGCCGCGGCGGAGCCGGCCAGCGACCAGAGGGTGTCCTGCTTCATGCTGTACCTCGCCTGCTGGATGTCCCTCTCGCCGGAGGGGTCATCGATCTGGAAAAGACCGCTTCGGACCTCGTTGCATGCTAGTTGACCCTGATCTGGAAAACGCGCTCAAGGTCAACGCTATCGCCTGTGTGAAGGCCTGGGGTGTCATGTCCGAGTGTGCCGGCTGCTCGACACCTTCCCGCTGCAGCGATGCCCGAACCTGGCGGCAAGCCAGGCGAACACATAGCCGCGGGGCTCATCGACGCCCGTCACCACATAGCCCAGCGTATAGGGGTTATGGAGTGTCGCCTGCAGCATCGGCTCCGCCGATTGCACGCCACACAGGAGCAGTTCATCGCCGACCTCGAGAGGAAACTCCTCGTCCGGCAACATGATTGACCGCCCATCCCGACGCACGGCAAGCACCTCGCACGGGAGCGCCTTCGAGATGTCGCGCGCATCACGGCACAGCGCACCGGGCGTGATCACGCCCTCACCCTTCGAGTACCGGACAACGGCCGGGGCCTCCTCAGGGCTCAACCTGACCGACCACAGGTGGGGCGGCTCGGCAGCGATGCCCCTCTGCAGGCGGGCCACCAGGGCTCGCGTCCGGGCCGGTTGTTGCTGCGCGAGCCAGTCGATCAGTTCCTGGGTCAGTGGCGAGATCAGCAGCTTCAGGATTCGGCGCGCCGTCGTCAGGCTGTGCTGAAGCACCAGATCGGCCCTCGCCGCATCGAACACCACCTGATTCTCATGGCTGTTCTGACGCACGATACGAAACGCAGCCGGATTGAGCTCGGCGACGGACAGGAGCGTACTGAGATTGTCGGCATCCCGATTCATCGCGGCGATGACCCCGGCGGCGGCGTCGATCCCCGCCGCCTTCAGGGCCCTATGATCGGCCTGCTCCGGAGCCATGACCGCTCTGTCGCCGGCCTCATCGGCATTCTCTCCCGGGTCGACAATGCGTACGCCGATGCCATGCTCGTGGAGACAACGGTGTATCCGGCTCCCCATTCGTCCATATCCGCACAGGATCCAGTCGCCCTGCGGAACCTGCAAGGGTGCGCCGAGCTCGACACCACGCGCGCCCACCAACCACGCATTGAGGTTATGCAGATCGGAATGCGCGATCGCCCAGTAGAGGAGCTGAGCAAAGATCTCGAACGGGTCGACGACCGTGACATTGTCCAGCGCGCGCAGCGTGGCACCATGACGGGACGAGGTTGAGCGACAGATGACCTGGAGTCGTGGATTCAGATGCCGAGCCATCACCGCAATCTTGAGATTGGTATCGTCATCGTTGGTCAGCGTCACCAGGGAGCGGCAGGCGGGGTGCTCGATCCCGGCGGCCAGAAGGTGTTTCGGCGCGCCGGCATCCGCACACAGCCCGGGCATGGACACCGTGTAGTCGCGTACGCCCAACGCCTTGATACGTTCCGGGTCGGCATCGAGTATTACCGCCCGCATGCGATGGTCGCTAAGCCCCCGGGCAAGCAGGCTGCCGGCATCGCCGAAACCGCAGAGGATAACGAAAGGCGCCTTGTTGCGTTTGACCTTGCGCGCGAACCGGAAGTTATCCATGGACTGGATGAAATGGGGGTTCTGAACCAGGTTGATCAGGGATCCAATCGCATAGAACCACGCGATGGCGCCGGTATAGAGGCAGAAGATCGTCCACAGGCGCTGCTCGTCGCTGAACTCGCTCGGCAGTTCGCCGAATCCGGTTGTCGTCGCCGTGTAGGTAAAGAAATAGAAGGCGTGGAAGAGATCCATATGGGTCGTCTCGCCATCGACGACCCGGCCCGGCATCAGGACCATGCCGATGATGCCCACCGAATACACGAAAAGCAGCACGAACAGCGGCCGGCGCATATAGCGCAGGACGATCATCCCCACACGGTCGAGATCGGAGGTGGACGACATCGACTCAACCCTCCCTCTGCCTGTCAGCGGTCACGCAAGCCTCGCCAGGCCGACCCCACGTGATCCACGCTAGCGTCGCGAGAGCAGCGTATCGCCGACCAGGATCACCGTCGCAATGATATTCGCCACCAGGGCTCCCCTGGCAATCGAAATGATATCGGCCATGGCACCTGGCCCCGGGGCACCCCCGCTCACGGGGTCCGCCACGATCCAGACGATACGCGCCGTGATCAGCAGAAAACCGGCGACCAGCCCGGATGCCAGCAGCAACGCGCCGGTCTGGGAGCGGTCCCCCAGTTTCAGGCCAATCGCGACCAGGTTGGCGATGATGGTCAGCGTGAGGAGCCATACATTATGGTGCTCGGCCGCGTTGAGGCCAGGCGTGACGAAGGCGGCATTGAGGCTCAGGGTCAGGATGATGAAGAAACCGAAGACGACACGTTCGAAATTCATGGACCGCTCCTGATCGAGGCGCGTCGTCAGTATAGGCGCGAGCCTTCGATGCTCGCGAACCTCCCGCCGTGACGCCGGCACACCCACGCCGGCACCACGTTGAAGAACAGTGTTCACAAAGTAGCGAATCTGGGCTTTAATATTGGGAGCAAGCCCGACATCTGTAACAATGTTTTTATCTTGCCCTGTTTTTTCGTGAGGCCCGGTGATGGCACATCCCCTCTGCCTGCTCTTCGACTGCGACGGCACCCTGGTCGACAGCGAGCCGCTGCTCGCCGACGAGATGGCCACGGCACTGAACGCCGTGGGCCTGCCGTTCCAGGCCACCGACTATGTCGGCGAGTTTCGCGGGGCGCGCTTCCGACGCATCGTCGCCGCGCTGGAGAGCCGCCATGGCCGTGTCGATCCCGCGGCGCTGGAGCCGCTGGAACACAACATGCGCGCCAACCTCAACCGGCGCCTGGCCACCGAACTCACCCCCATCGAAGGCGCCACCGAGGCGCTGGCGGCCCTGTCCACCTTCCCCATGGGCGTGGTCTCCAACGGTCCGGAGAACAAGATCCGCACCTCGCTGGTCGCCACCGGCCTGGATGCCCTGTTCGGTGACCACCTGTTCAGCGCCTACACCGCCAACTGCTGGAAGCCCGACCCCTGCCTCTACGCCCATGCGGCGCAGCAGATGGGCTATCCCCCGGAACACTGCCTGGCCATCGAGGATTCGGTGGTCGGCGTCCAGGCCGCACTCGGTGCCGGCATGCGGGTGGTCCATCTCAACCGTTACCCGGACGTCGAGCAGACCCCGGAGGGCGCGATCATGATCACCAGCATGTTCCAGCTCCCCACCGTGGTGGCCAGCCTGTCACGCGACCTGGCCTCGCGCTCCGCGGCCCGCTGAGTCGGCTCACCAGCCCATGCAGACGGCGGCCACAGCCGCTATCATCCCGGCCTCAAGCCCATCCACCCGGGAGTCCTCTCCATGCCATCACTCCAGGACCAGCTGCGCGGCCTCGTCTACTCCACCGAGCACGGCGAGACCTGCCCCGACTGTCGCCGGCCCGTGGCCGAGTGTCGCTGCGCCGAACAGGCCGAGCAGGCGCGCCTCGCCGCGCTCGATGGCGTCGTGCGTATCCGCCGCGAGACCAGCGGCCGCAAGGGCAAGGGCGTCACCACCATCGACGGCGTGCCGCTGACCGAGGCCGAACTCAAGACGCTGGCCAAGGCGCTGAAGAAGCGCTGCGGCACCGGCGGCGCCGTCAAGGAGGGGGTGATCGAGATCCAGGGCGACCACCGCGAGGTGCTCAAGGCGGAGCTCGAGTCCCGCGGCTATACGGTCAAGCTGGCCGGCGGCTGAGGCGGGCCTCCAGCCGCTCGACCAGCGCACCCAGCGAGGTCTCCAGCGGCGCCGCCACCTTCAGGGAATAGAGTTCGTCGGCGCGGGTGCGCCCCAGGTTGAGGCAGGCGATGGGCTTGCCGTCACGGGCCGCGGCCCGCGCGAAGCGGAAACCCGAATAGACCATCAAGGAGGAACCCACCACCAGCAGGGCCTCGCACTCCTCGACCAGGGCAAAGGCGCGCTCGACCACGCTACCCGGCACGCTGTCGCCGAAGAACACCACGTCGGGCTTCCAGATGCCGTCGCCGCAGCGTGAGCAGTCGGGCACCCGGAACGCGGAGAAGTCCGCCTCCAGGTCGGCGTCGCCATCCGGCGCCGCGGCGGCACCGGTGGTCGCCCAGCGCGGATTGAGCGCCTCGAGTTCGGCGTGCAGCGCATGGCGCATGCGACTGGCGCCACACCCCATGCAGCGCACACGATCGGCGCGGCCGTGCAGGTCGATGACGCGCCGCGAGCCGGCCCGCTGGTGCAGGCCATCCACGTTCTGGGTGATCACCCCGCGCACATGGCCGAGCGCCTCGAGCCGCGCCAGGGCCCGGTGCGCCGCATTGGGTCGCGCCTCGCCCAGGGCGCGAAAGCCCACCAGGGCGCGGGCCCAGTAGCGCTGCCGGGCGGCATGACTGCCCATGAACTGGCGATGCTGCATGGGCGGCGAGCGCTTCCACTCGCCGGCATCGTCGCGGTAGTCGGGAATGCCGCTGGCGGTGCTGATCCCGGCGCCGCCGAGTACCGCCAGCCGCGGATGGTGCGCGACGAACTCGACGAGCGCCTCCAGGGTTGCCTCGCTTGCCTCGGGTGTCGCTAGTGCTGACGTCATCCTGCTGCCTCGCTGCCTGCGCCGAACAGAGCATGGCCCCGGAGGGCCCGGGTTGTCTAGAATGGGCTCTCGACCCCGGCACCCCACCCGATGGGCAAGGAACCCCGATGGCCTGGCTGGAATACCTGCTCCCCCTGATCTTCCTGTTCCCCCTCGCCGCCATGGGGGTGATCGTGGTGGCGCTGCGCAACCTGCACGATGCCCGGGTGCGCTCGCCCTTCGACGCCCGACCGCTGCGCGAGCCCGGCCAGCACCTGCGCGACCGCCTCGACGACGCCTTCGCCGGACTCTTCCTGAACGGTGCACTGGGCCCCCTGGTCACCCTGGTGCCGCTGGTCTACGGCATGGGCCGCATGCTGTTCTCCGAGGAGCAACACTGGGTGGAGTGGGCCCTGTATGGTGCGCTGAGCACCCTGCTGGTGCTCGCCTACAGCTTCCGACTGATGCGTGACTTCCAGCGCATCCGCCGGCTCAAGCTGGGGCTGGCCTGCGAGCTGGCGGTGGGCCAGGAGCTCGAACGGCTGGTGCGCCCGGAGGCTCACCCCTTCTACGTCTTCCACGACGTGCCAGCGGCCGGCACGCGCATCGATCACGTGGTGGTCACGCCCTGTGGAGTCTTCGTGGTGGAGACCCGCGCCCGCACCCGCCCCTTCGCGCCCTCCGGGGAAGAGCTCGACCGGCTGGTGGTGGAGCCTTCCAGGCTGCGCTTCCCGGGCTGGAGCGAGCGCAAGCCGCTGGCCAAGACCCGCGAGCTGGCGCGCTGGATGGCCGAGTGGCTGAGCTCACGCACCGGCCGCACGGTGCCGGTGATGGGCGTGCTGACCCTCCCCGGCTGGAAGGTGGAGGCCGATCAGGGGCCGGGTGACCTGCTGGTAGGCAGCGGCGACGACCTGGCCAGTCGCCTGGCCGAGCTCTGCCCCGGCGAGTTCGATGCCGCCACCCACGACGCCGTCATCGCCACCCTGCTCGAGCATGCCGGCGCCAGACGGGCGCCGGGCGAGTAGGCTGGATGCCCGATACCGTCCGGCTCAGTCGCCGCGCAGCCGGCCGCCCATCTCCTGGGCCAGGTCCACGGCGTAGTGGTCGGTCATGCCGCCGATGAAGTCGAGCATGCGCCGGTAGCTGTCGTAGAGGCTCCAGGAGGGGCGCGGGGTGTTCTCGCCGATCAGCGCCAGCACCCGCTGGTGCTTGAAGGTGGAATGACCGGTGTGATGCAGTTCGTGGGCCGCGCCGATAAAGGCCTCGAGCAGGATCCCCAGGGTGGTGTAGGCACCGATCTCCAGCTTGGCCTTGCGCTCGTTCTGGAAGATCCGCTCCCGGGCCAGCTGCTTGGCCGCCTTCACCCCCCAGTCCAGGTCGGGATGGCACAGCTCCAGCAGGTCCGACTTCAGCCGCCCTCCCAGCAGCTCCGCCTCATGCTGCACGAACACCGCCCCCACGTCGTTCACCGCGCGCTCCATGGCCGCGCCGCGCAGGGCGGCGATGCGCCGCCGCTGGGAGACACCCTGGCGCTGCATGGCGGTGTAGTCGCCGGGGGCCCCGCCGGCGATCTGGATCAGGATCTCGGCGACCTCGTCGTAGCGCAGGATGCCCATCTCCAGGCCGTCCTCCAGATCGAGCAGCGCATAGCAGATGTCGTCGGCGGCCTCCACCAGCCAGGCCAGGGGGTGGCGGCACCAGCGCCCCTCTCCCCTGGGGAGCAGCCCCAGCCGCTCGACCACCTCGACCAGCAACTCGCGCTCGCTCTGGTAGCAGCCGAACTTGCCCGCCGCGCCGCCGTGCTCCACGGTCCAGGGATACTTGAGCAGGGTACCCAGGGTCGCCGTGGTCAGGCGCATGCCGCCGCGGAACTGGTTGTACTCGATCTGGGTGACCACCCGGAAGCCCTGGGCGTTGCCCTCGTAGGTGAGCAGGTCCTCGCGCTCCAGCGGCGAGAGCCCGTCGAGCAGGCCCTTGCCGTCGGCCTCGGCACGCTTGAACCAGTCGCGGATGGCGTACTCGCCGGCATGCCCGAAAGGCGGGTTGCCGATATCGTGGCCTAGGCAGGCGGCCTGGACGATCACCCCAAGGTCGGCCGGGGTGATCCAGTCGGGCAGGCGGCCGCTCAGCCGCTCGCCGACGATCATGCCCAGCGAACGCCCCACGCAGCCCACCTCCAGGGAGTGAGTGAGCCGGGTGTGGATATGGTCGTTGTCGGTCAGCGGATGCACCTGGGTCTTGCGCCCCAGGCGCCGGAAGGAACCGGCGAAGACGATGCGGTCGTGGTCCTTGTGGAAGGGGCTGCGGCCGATCTCGTCACGGCCATTACCCGGGCGCTCGCCGCGCCGGTCGTGCAGGCGGCTCGGGTCCAGCAGCCGCTCCCAGCTCATCTGCGTCATGGGTATCTCTCCTTGAGGCCCCATTCTGGCAGCCCGCGGTGTCCTCGCCCAGCCCTGGCGCACGGCATTAACCCAAGCCCTCGGTTGTCATGGCACCAAATTAAGACTAAATTCAGTCCATATGCCCGTGCGGAACCGAACGCCATGAAGTACTCAGAGAACATCAAGCCGATCAGCTACCTGAAGGCCCATGCCGCCGAGATTTCCCGCTCGCTCAACGAGCTGCGCGAGCCCATGGTGATCACCCAGAACGGCGAGGCCAGGATGGTCGTGCAGGACATCCGCAGCTATGAGCAGACCCAGGAGACCCTGGCACTGCTCAAGATCCTGGCGCTGGGCAGCCAGGAGGTCGAGCAGGGCAAGACCCTTGATGCCGCCGAGAGCTTCCATCGGCTGCGTCGCGGGGATCGCTAGCGTGGTGCTGCGGGTCGAGCTCACGGCCTCGGCCTTCGAAGACCTTCGCGAGCTCCACGACTTCATTGCCGAAGACTCTCCCTCTGCGGCCGAGCAGCTGCTCGCCGCCATTGAGGCGGGCATCATGTCGTTGGGGGAGTTCCCCGAGCGTGGCAGCCACCCCCGGGAGCTGCTGGAGCTGGGTATCCGGGAGTATCGACAGGTCATCGAACCGCCGGTGCGCATCCTCTACCGCCAGCATGACGAGCGCCTCATCGTCTATCTGATCGCCCACAGCCGCCGTGACATGCAGCGGCTGCTCGCGCGCCGACTTCTGGGCTAGCTCACTCCCCCTCCGCCAGCGCCGGCAACAGGACCTTGAGCTTGCGGGTGAGGGTGTTGCGCCCCCAGCCCAGCAGTTCGGCGGCTTCCCCCTTGCGCCCGCCGGTGTGGCGCAGGGCGGTCTCGATCAGGATCTTCTCGAAGTCCGGCACCGCCTCCTCCAGCAAATGGGTATGCCCCGCGGCCAGGGCACGGTCGGCCCAGTCGCGGAAGGCCACCCGCCAGTCGCTGCTGGCGACCAGCCCCTCGTCGCTCGCCTGGCGTAGCTCCGGCGGCAGGTCCTCGACGAGGACCTCGCGCCCCGAGGCCATCACCGTCAGCCAGCGGCAGGCGTTCTCCAATTGGCGCACGTTGCCGGGCCAGGCCAGCCGGGCCAGGTGGCGCTCCGCCTCGGGGGTGAGCACCTTGATGTCGGTGGCGAGCTCCTTGGCCGCCTCGGCCAGGAAGTGGCGCGTCAGCCGCGGGATGTCCTCGCGCCGCTCGGCGAGCCTGGGCAGGTGCACGCGAATCACGTTGAGGCGGTGGAAGAGGTCCTCGCGGAAGCGGCCATCCTCCACCAGCCGCTCGAGATCCTGGTGGGTGGCGGCGATGATGCGCACGTCCACCTTCACCGGCATATGGCCGCCCACCCGGTAGAACTCGCCATCGGCCAGCACCCGCAGCAGCCGGGTCTGGGTCTCCGCCGGCATGTCGCCGATCTCGTCGAGGAACAGGGTGCCGCCGTTGGCCTGTTCGAAGCGCCCCTGGCGGCTGGCCGTGGCCCCGGTGAAGGCGCCCTTCTCGTGGCCGAACAGCTCCGACTCGATCAGGTCCCGGGGAATCGCCGCCATGTTCAGCGCGATGAAGGGCTTGCCGGTGCGCGGGCTGTGCTGGTGCAGAGCCCGCGCGACCCGCTCCTTGCCGGTGCCCGACTCGCCGTTGATCAGCACCGTGATGTGTGAGTGGGAGAGGCGACCGATGGCGCGGAACACCTCCTGCATGGCCGGCGCCTCGCCGATGATCTCGGCGTCCAGCCCCTCTGGCACGCTGACCGGGCGGCGGCGCTCCCGGGCGTGGGCCACCGCGCGGCGCACCAGGGCCAGCGCCTCGTCGACGTCGAAGGGCTTGGGCAGATACTCGAAGGCGCCCCCCTGATAGGAAGCCACGGCGCTGTCCAGATCGGAGTGGGCGGTCATCACGATCACCGGCAGCTCCGGGTGGGCCTCGCGCACCCTGGCCATCAGGTCGAGGCCGTCGATGCCCGGCATGCGGATATCGGTGACCAGCACATCGGGCGGGTCGGCCAGCAGCCGTTCGAGGGCGGTGTCGGCACGCTCGATGCACTCCACCTCGAGGTCGGGCTGGGCCAGGGCGCGCTCCAGCACCCAGCGGATGGCGCGATCGTCATCGACGACCGCCACGCGTGCAACATCAGTCATGGTGCGTCTCCAGAGGAATCAGCAGTCGGAATTCGGTATGGCCCGGCACGGAATCGCACTCGATCAACCCCTGATGCTGGTGCAGGATGCCCTGGGCGATGGAGAGCCCCAGGCCGCTGCCCTCGGCGCGCCCCGAGACCATGGGGTAGAAGAGCGTCTCCTTGAGCGCCTCGGGAATGCCCGGCCCGTTGTCGAGGATCGCCACCTCGCACACCAGGCGGTGACGCTCGGCCCCCAGCGTGAACTGGCGACGCGCCCGAGTACGCAAGACCAGGTGCGGCTCGGCCGTGCCCGCCTCGGTCATCGCCTCCACGGCGTTGCGCGCCACGTTGAGCACCGCCTGAATCATCTGCGCCTCGTCGCCGGCGAGGTCCGGCAGGCTGGGGTCGTAGTCGCGCTCGAAGCTCACCCCGGGGTGCTCGGCGAGCACCAGGGTGCGTACCCGCTCCAGCACCTTGTGGACATTGAGAGGCTCGTGGCGAGTCACCCGGTTGGGGCCCAGCATGGAATCCACCAGGTCGCGCAGGCGATCCACCTCCTCGATGATGATGCGGGTGAACTCACGGTGCGCGGGGTTCTCCAGATCGCGCTCCAGTAACTGGGCCGCGCCGCGAATGCCGCCCAGCGGGTTCTTGACCTCGTGGGCCAGCCCCCGGGTCAGCACCTTGACGGTCTCCTGGCGAGTCATCAGCGCCTCTTCCCGGGAGATACGAATCAGCCGGTCGCGGGGCTCCACCTCCAGCAGCAGTTCATCGCGGGAGAGCGGCGTGGCGGTATAGTCCACGGTCAGCGGCTCACCGCCCAGCATCGCCAGGCGCGCCTCGCGGCGGGTGAAGGGATGACAGGCCTCCAGCGCCTTGGTCAGCACCGCTGCCATCCCATCCTCCTGCTCCATCAGCGTGCACAGTGCCACCCCCTGCACGCGGCCCAGGCTCACCGAGAGCAACGCCTCGGCGGCGGGGTTCATCCACGCCACCCTGAGCTCGCCATCCAGCAGCAGCACGGCGGTGGAGAGATGTTCCATCAGGCGTTGGTACATCGAAGCGGCCATATCGGGTCCAGGTATGCTTGCTCTCGAATGCTTGCTGTAATGATGCTTGCTTTAATAACGAGTGTTGCAAGAAGCGGGCCAGCCCTCGGGCCCCATGACGGCGCACTCCACGGCGACTGGCGGCGCATCAGTCGCACCAAAATAGTGCATACAGGAGACGCCTGCACCATCTCCTGACTCGGATCGGATCAAGGCGCCGGACGCGTTTGCCGTTCGGCCCGGCGACGCAGCGGCTCGTCCTCAGGCAGGCGTCGAGAGGGGGCGTCGAGGCGCCGCCGGGGCGTCACGACCTCCTCCTCATCGACAGGCGGCTGAGGCGGCTGGTAGGGCGGATACTCGGAATGGGGAGGCCAGTGCCCGCCATACGGTGGGCGACAGGGCCTGGGGCTGCCGTCCGGGCACCACGGCCAGGGTGCCCAGCGAGGGGGAAGCTAACCGGCTGGCTGGCGATTCACGTTGGCACGCAGCACATAGATGGTCACCGGCGAGGTGCGGTGGCGCACCTCACCGCCGGCATCCAGCAGCTCGGCCTGCAGCACATGCTCCCCGGGGTTCATGTTGGGCACCATGAAGGCCGTGGTATGCATCGCCGACTGGCTGACCCGGCCATCCACCAGCAGCCTGACGCGATGGTCCTCGCGCAGGCCCGGCTCGACCCCCAGATCCACGGTGATATTGCCGGCCGCCCCCACCGGGAAAGCCTGTTCGTGGGTCGGCGAGACGATGCGAAAGCTGTCGTAGGGCATGAACGGCTGGCCCGGTGAAGCGGATGGCGCCGCGGCCCCCTCGACGCGAGGAGCACCCCCGGTGCGCACTTCGCCGGTGGAGGGCACCACCGTGACCGGCGCCAGCTCCACCTGCTCGCCGCCACGGTCTGGGTTGTCGGTGAACACCACATTGCCCTGGGCATCCGTGGTGCGATAGATCTTCTGGGCCTCGGCGGCCACGCCGAAGGTCATGACCAGCACCAGCGTCAGCACTGCCTTGTTCATGGATCGCCCCCTGCTTGTCGCTGCGTGAGCCGGGATGGCTCGGCATCTCACTCTGCGTTGGATAGTGTAGAGAAGAAAGGGGTTCCGCCGGTAGCGGAACCCCTTTGCTGGTTCAACGAGTGCTGGTTCAGCGTGTCGCGCCGCCCCGCAGGGGGCGACGGCGATCATCAGCAGCTGTAGTACATGTCGAACTCGACCGGATGCGTGGCCATGCGCATGCGATCCACGTCTTCCATCTTCAGCTCGACGTAGGCGTCGATCATGTCGTCGGTGAACACGCCACCCTCGGTCAGGAAGGCACGATCCTTGTCCAGCGCCTCCAGGGCCTGGTCGAGGCTGTGAGCCACGGTCGGCACCTTCTTGCCCTCTTCCGGCGGCAGGTCATAGAGGTTCTTGTCCATGGCATCGCCGGGGTGGATCTTGTTCTTGATGCCATCGATGCCGGCCATCAGCATCGCCGCGAAGCACAGGTAGGGGTTGGCGGTCGGGTCGGGGAAGCGCAGCTCGACACGCTTGCCCTTGGGGCTGGCGGTGTAGGGGATACGGATGGAGGCCGAACGGTTGCGAGCCGAGTAGGCCAGCATCACCGGCGCCTCGAAGCCCGGCACCAGGCGCTTGTAGGAGTTGGTGGAGGCGTTGGCGAAGGCGTTCAGGGCACGCGCGTGCTTGATGATGCCGCCGATGTAGTAGATGGCCATCTCGGAGAGGCCGGCGTACTCGTCGCCCGCGAACTGGTTGGCGCCCTCTTTCCAGAAGGACTGGTGCACGTGCATGCCGCTGCCGTTGTCGCCGACCAGCGGCTTGGGCATGAAGGTGGCGGTCTTGCCGTAGGCGTGAGCCACGTTGTGGATCACGTACTTCATCTCCTGGACCTCGTCGGCCTTCTTGACCAGGGTGTTGAACTTGACCCCGATCTCGTTCTGGCCGGCGTTGGCCACCTCGTGGTGGTGCACCTCGACGCTCTGTCCGATGGCCTCCAGGGTGTTGCACATGGCACCGCGAATGTCGTGGAAGCTGTCCACCGGGGGCACCGGGAAGTAGCCGCCCTTGACCCGCGGACGGTGGGCCAGGTTGCCGCCCTCGATGGGACGATCGGTGGCCCAGGCACCCTCCTCGGAGGAGATCTTGTACATGGCGCCTTCGATGTCGGTCTTCCAGTGCACCTCGTCGAAGATGAAGAACTCCGGCTCCGGGCCGAAGAAGGCGGTGTCGCCCAGGCCGGTGGACTGCAGGTAGGCCTCGGCACGCTTGGCGATGGAGCGCGGGTCGCGGTCATAGCCCTGCATGGTGGCAGGCTCGATGATGTCGCAACGCAGCACCAGGGTGGAATCCTCGGTGAAGGGATCCAGGAAGGCGGTGCCGTCCTCGGGGCGCAGGATCATGTCGGATTCGTTGATGCCCTTCCAGCCGGAGATGGAAGAGCCGTCGAACATCTGGCCGTTCTCGAAGAACTCCTCATCCACATCCCGTGCGGGAATGGTGACGTGCTGCTCCTTGCCGATGGTATCGGTGAAGCGCAGGTCGACCCACTTGACGTCATGTTCTTCGATCAGGGCGAGCGTCTTGGCAGACATGGTGTCCTCCGGTTGAGCATGGCTCGATGGTTGAGGTGATTCAGGCATCACGATGCTGGAACCCCAGCAGTCTGTTGTAGCACGCCGCAGGCACGCTGCCCACGACGGCCCGGCATCCCCGGGCGCTGACCATAACAATGCAGGCAGCGTGCCAACCTTGCACCTCACGCCGGCACTCACCCTTTAACATACTGAATATAAAGATATTTACCATCGACATCGGTTGCACTCCGATGAAGCAGCGACTCGCAGCGAGAAACAGCCCGAGGCAAATTGCACCATTATGGTGCTCAGAGCGAGCGTTGCGCACCATCAAGTACCACGCCGGGCGAACGCAACAAGCCTTTGATACATTCTCTCACTCCATACTACACTTGATTACAAACTTGCCCGCCGGCCGCGACTCCTGGCCGCCATCAGGAGCCTCCTCTTTATTATGGCCTCGGAGGTCGCATGGCCCTTCCTACCGGCACGCTACTGATCGATGCCCGCAGTGCCGGCGCCAGGCTGCCCCGGGAGCTGGCGCTGGTGGCATCGCTCGCCGCCGACCAGGCCTTCGAACTGGTCGTGATCGACGATACGCGTGACCCACGCGTGGCCGGCATCGCCCGCCGCCATGGGACCCGCCACCTTCGCCTGCCCGCTGCCCCCCTGGGCGAGCGGCTCGCCAACGTCATCCCGAACACCAACGGTCCGGTGCTGGTGTTTCCCGTTATCGGCTGCCTCGACGCCACCTACACCCTGCTGCAGCTGGCCCGGCGGGTGGGTGCCGATGAGGTCGACGCCGTGATCCTGCCAGGCAGCACGCCGGGTCTGTTCGCCCGCCTGCTGGGACGCAGGCAATCCGATACCGCGGCCGGCATCTGCCTGGCACGCCACTGGTACGATCGCATCGGCGGCTGCGACCCCCGTCTCGACCGCGACGCGATCTCCGATCTGGTGGAGCGCCTGCGCCACTGCGGGGCTCGCCTGGAGCTCGCCACCCCGGCAGCGAGGCGCAGGCTGAGGCCCGGCGCACCGGGGTCGTGACGGCGAGGCACCGATGAGTACACGGCTGCGTCGGCGAACTTGCTACTCCTGAGCGCCTCTTGTCTGTACAATGCGCGTCCCACATCCCTGCCCCGCGCCTAGGGTACTTACCAGAACGTGTACATAGGTGCGTACATATCAGCGAGTCACACCTTATGAGCACGACCGTAAGTCCTTCAAATATCGAAAGTCTCAGAAACATTGCCATTATCGCGCACGTCGACCACGGCAAGACCACGCTAGTCGACAAACTGCTCAGCCAATCCGGCACGCTCGACCGCAAGGCCGAGGGGCAGGAACGCGTGATGGACTCCAATGACCAGGAGAAGGAGCGTGGCATCACCATCCTGGCCAAGAACACGGCGATCCGCTGGCAGTCGCCGGACGGCCAGGCCTATCACATCAACATCGTCGACACCCCCGGACACGCCGACTTCGGTGGCGAGGTCGAGCGCGTCATGTCCATGGTCGACTCGGTGCTGCTGCTGGTCGATGCGGTCGACGGCCCCATGCCGCAGACCCGCTTCGTGACCCAGAAGGCCTTCGACCAGGGCCTCAAGCCGATCGTGGTGGTCAACAAGATCGACCGCCCCGGCGCCCGCCCCGACTGGGTCATCGACCAGATCTTCGACCTGTTCGACAACCTCGGCGCCTCCGATGAGCAGCTCGACTTCCCGATCATCTACTGCTCGGCACTCAACGGCATCGCCGGCCCCGATCCCGACGAGCTGGCCGAGGACATGAGCCCCATGTTCCAGTCCATCGTCGACATCGTCGAGCCGCCCAAGGTGGAGCTGGATGGCCCCTTCCAGATGCAGATCTCGGCGCTGGACTACAACAGCTACGTCGGCGTCATCGGCCTCGGCCGCATCAAGCGCGGCTCGGTCAAGCCCAACCAGCAGGTCACCGTCATCACCAAGGAAGGCACCACCCGCAAGGGCAAGATCGGCCAGGTGATGACCCACATGGGCCTGGAGCGCGTGCAGACCGACGAGGCCACCGCCGGCGATATCGTCTGCATCACCGGCATCGATAGCCTGGCGATCTCCGACACCCTGTGCGACCCGGCCGCCGTCGAGGCGCTGCCGCCGCTCTCCGTGGACGAGCCCACCGTCTCCATGACCTTCCAGGTCAACGACTCGCCCTTCGCCGGCAAGGACGGCAAGTTCGTCACCAGCCGCAACATCAAGGATCGCCTCGAGCAGGAGCTGATCCACAACGTGGCACTGCGCGTCGAGCAGGGCGAGACCCCGGAGAAGTTCAAGGTCTCCGGTCGCGGCGAGCTGCACCTCTCGGTGCTGATCGAGACCATGCGTCGCGAGGGCTTCGAGCTCGCCGTGGGCCGCCCGGAGGTGATCATCCGCGAGATCGACGGCCAGAAGCAGGAGCCGTACGAAGAGGTGATCATCGACTGCGAGGAGCAGCACCAGGGCGCCATCATGGAAGAGATCGGCTACCGCAAGGGCGAGCTCAAGAACATGAACCCCGACGGCAAGGGCCGCGTGCGCCTGGACTTCATCATCCCGGCGCGCGGGCTGATCGGCTTCCGTGGCCAGTTCATGACCCTCACCTCGGGCACCGGCATCCTCACCAGCCGCTTCGACCACTACGGCCCGCTCAAGCCCGATGCCGCCATCGAGCGCCGCAACGGCGTGCTGGTCTCCATGGTCTCCGGCAAGGCCCTGGCCTACGCCCTCTATGCCCTGCAGGAGCGCGGCAAGCTGATCATCGACCATGCCACCGAGGTCTACGAGGGCATGCTGATCGGTATCAACAACCGCGCCAACGACATGGTGGTCAACCCCACCAAGGGCAAGAAGCTCGACAACATGCGCTCCACGGGCAACGACGAGAACATCGTGCTGACCCCGCCGATCAGGTTCAGCCTCGAGCAGGCCATCGAATTCCTCGATGACGACGAGCTGGTCGAGATCACCCCCAGCCATATCCGCCTGCGCAAGAAGCACCTAACCGAGAACGAGCGCAAGCGCGCCGGCAAGAAGTGACGCCAGCCTCCCCGCTCTCTCAAGCCCGCCGATCGGCGGGCTTTTTCATGGCTGTCCGCCAGGAGCGGCTTTCCCCCGGGCGTCGCGACCCTCTATGCTGGAAGCGTACCAGGCGGGGCGCCACCCCTTGCGCCCCGGACCCAGCGACAGGAGAGTCGAGATGCACAAGCACGTGGAGTGGGACGACCCCGGCGCCGACAGCGTGATGCGCCATTTCGCACAGGATGACGGCGGCCATTCCGACCCCGGCCCCGGCGATATCCTCTCGGCACGCCACGAGGGCGCCGTGGTGCGGGTGAAGGTGGAGGCCTACGTGGAGGGCACCAGCATCGGCGAGGTGGCCGCGATCATCTCGCTGGACAACGGGCGGCGGCTCAAGTCCCACGGCAAGCTCGCCCTGGGCGATACCGTGCGCCTGCCCGACAATTGTCGAGCCCTCGAACCGACCCTCGGCGACGCCGAGGAAAAGCACGATGATGACTAGTCGACAGCCTCATTTTCGGCGACGTTAACGCGGCGTAAACGCGGGCCACTGGTTCCCGACAGGGTTTTGTCGCAAAGTGGCGAGCTGGGCCACCGGCCAACGACCTCAGCTTCGGAGCCACGATGAGCACGCACAACGTCTGGACCCACAAGGGCACCTTCCTGCTGGCCGCGGTCGGCTCGGCGGTGGGGCTCGGAAACCTGTGGCGCTTTCCCTACCTGGCCGGCGAGAACGGCGGCGGGGCCTTCATCCTGGTCTACGCCCTGACCATCTTCGCCGTGGGCATTCCCATCCTGATCGCCGAGACCATGCTCGGCCGCGCCAGCCGGCGCAGCCCGATCATGGGCATGCGCTTCCTGACTCGCACCCATCACACCTCGCGAGGCTGGGAAACCATCGGCTGGCTGGGTGGCGTCTCGGCCTTCCTGATACTGAGCTTCTATTCGGTGATCGCCGGCTGGGCCATCCACTACACCTGGCAGATGCTCACCGGTGCCCTGGTCGGGGCCGACGCCGAGACCATCGCCGCCGGCTTCGATGCGCTGCTCGCCTCGCCCTCGCTGCTCACCCTCTATCACACCCTGTTCATCATCGCCTCGGGGCTGATCGTCGGCCTCGGCGTCCACCAGGGCATCGAGCGCGGGCTGCGGGTGATCATGCCGGCGCTGTTCGTGATCCTGCTGGTGGTGCTCGCCTACGGCGTCACCAACGGCGACTTCGCCGCCGCGGCCGACTTCCTGTTCACCTTCAATATCGCCGACCTGAGTCTCGAGGGCTGGCTCGAGGCCATGGGCCAGTCGTTCTTCACCCTGAGCCTCGGCATGGGCGCCATCATGGCCTACGGCGCCTACATGTCCGGCGAGGTCTCGCTGACCCGCACCGCCATCGCCATCGCCATGGTCGACACCGCGGTAGCGGTGGTCGCCGGCCTGGCGATCTTCTCGCTGGTGTTCGGCGCCGGCCTCGACGCCGGCCAGGGCCCGGGGTTGATGTTCGTCACCCTGCCGCTGGCCTTCGCCGAGATGCCCGGCGGCGCGCTGATCGGTGGCATCTTCTTCATCCTGGTGCTGGGCGCGGCGATCAGCTCCTCCATCTCGCTGATCGAGCCGGTGGCCGCCTACCTGGTGGAACGCTTCGACCTCACCCGCCCCCAGGCGGTCTTCGCCATGGTGGTGGCCAGCTGGGCGCTGGGCCTGCTGACCGTGGTCAGCTTCAACCAGTGGGCCGAGGACAGCCTCTTCCACAGCCTGTTCGGGCGCAGCGCCTTCGACCTCTTCGAACTGCTCACCAACATCTTCATGCCGCTGGGCGGCCTTCTGATCGCCCTGTTCGCCGGCTGGGCGCTGACCCACTCCGAGGTGATGAAGGAGATGCGCACCAACGAGACCTGGTTCGCCACCTGGCGCTTCCTGGTGCGCTTCGTCGCCCCGGCGGCGGTCTCCTTCGTGTTCCTGCGCGCCATCCCCCAGGTGGATGGCTACCTGATCCCGACCATCGGCGCGGTGGTGATCGTCGGCGCCTTCGCCGCCGGCCGAACCTTCCTGATGGACGATAGCCAGGAGCGATGACCCTCACCGCCTCGGCATGACACAACAAGCCGATACAGCAAGTCAGTACAACAAGATCAGTACAACAACGACGAGACATACCGCATGGCATCCATGATCGACGTGCAACACGTCAACAAGGCCTTCGGCGGCCTCAAGGTGATCAACGACTGCTCGCTCTCGGTGGAGTCGGGCTCGATCACCGGCCTGATCGGCCCCAACGGCGCCGGCAAGTCGACCCTGTTCAACATCATCGCCGGCGCCCTGCCGCTGGACAGCGGCCAGGTGCTGCTCGAGGGCGAGGAGATCACCAACCGCCCCGCCAACGAGCTGTTCCACAAGGGACTGCTGCGCACCTTCCAGATCGCCCACGAGTTCTCCCATATGACCGCGCTGGAGAACCTGATGATGGTGCCGGCGGCCCAGGCCGGTGAGAGCCTGTTCAACGCCTGGCTGAAGCCCGGCCGGGTGCGCTCCCAGGAGGCCGAGGTGCGCCGCCGTGCGCTGGAGGTGATCGACTTCATCGGCCTGCATCATGTGCGCAACGAGCTGGCCGGCAATCTCTCCGGGGGCCAGAAGAAGCTCCTCGAGCTCGGCCGCACCATGATGACCGACGCCCGGGTGGTCCTGCTCGACGAGATCGCCGCCGGGGTCAACCGCACCCTGCTCGGCGACCTGGTGGAGAACATCGAACGCCTCAACCGCGAGATGGGCTACACCTTCCTGGTCATCGAGCACGACATGGACATGATCGCCCGGCTCTGCGATCCGGTGATCGTGCTCGCCCAGGGCAGCGTGATGGTCGAGGGCTCCATCGAGGAGATCCAGAACAATCCAGAGGTCATCGAGGCCTACTTCGGAGCGTCCCAAGATGCCACTTCTTGAAGCGCGCGACGTCTATGGCGGCTACGGCGGCATGAACATCCTCAACGGGGTGAACATGACCCTCGAGGCCGACCAGATAGGCGTCATCGTCGGCCCCAACGGCGCCGGCAAGTCCACCATGCTCAAGGCCATCTTCGGCTTGCTTGTGGTTACCCAGGGCGAGATCCTGCTGCGCGGCGAACCCATCCACAACCTGCCGCCCCACCGGCTGGTACAGCAGGGCATGGGCTTCGTGCCCCAGGAGCACAACGTCTTCCCGAGCCTGACGGTGAAGGAAAACCTGCAGATGGGCGCCTTCCTCAAGCCGGGCAACGTCAAGCGCATGCTGAAGCAGATCTACGACTTCTTCCCGCCGCTCTACGATAAACGCCACCAGCCCGCCGGCGAGCTCTCCGGCGGTCAGCGCCAGATGGTGGCCATGGGTCGCGCGCTGATGGCGGAACCCAGCGTGCTGCTGCTCGACGAGCCCACCGCCGGCCTCTCGCCGCTCTACATGCACGAGATCTTCGCGCAGGTGAAGCAGGTCAACAGCGCCGGCGTCGGCATCCTGATGGTGGAGCAGAACGCCAAGCAGGCGCTGGCCATCGCCGACAAGGGCTTCGTGCTGGCCGCCGGCCAGAACCGTTTCACCGATACCGGGGCCGCCCTGCTGGCGGATCCGGAAGTGGCCAGGAGCTTCCTGGGCGGCTGAGCCTGGGAGCAGGGAGAACCAACCTCGTGAACGAACTCGTCTTCTTCTTCAACTACGTGGTCGTCGCCGGCAGTGTCACCGGCTCGATCTACGCCATCGGTGCGGTGGGCGTCACCCTGGTGTTCAGCATCATGCGTTTCGCCCACTTCGCCCACGCCGACATGATGACCTTCGGCGCCTTCACGGTGCTACTGCTGACCACCGCCTTCCCCGGGGCGGGTGCCGCCCTGGGGCTGCCCACGGCGGTGGTGATGCTGCCGCTGGCCATGCTGCTCACCGCGGCCCTGGCGGTGGGCATCGACAAGACGTTCTACAAGCCGCTGCGCGCCCACGGCGTGAAGCCCATCGTCATGGTGATCGCCTCGCTGGGCGTCACCCTGATGCTGCAGGGGCTGATCCGGCTGTTCGCCGGCACCAGCGGCGAGAGCCTCTATGTCGACGACCGCAAGGAGATCTTCCGCCTCGCCCTGCCCTTCGAGGGCGCCCGGGCACCCATCGTGGTCACCGAGCCCCAGGTGATCCTCTTCGTGCTGACCATCGTCTGCGTGGTGGGGCTGCATCTGTTCCTGTCGCGCTCGCGGCTGGGCAAGGCGATGCGGGCGATGTCCGACAACCCCGACCTGGCCCGCGCCTCGGGCATCAACACCAACCTGATCGTGGCGGTGACCTGGGTGATCGTCGGCGCCCTGGCGGCCATCGCCGGCACCCTGCTGTCGCTGGACGTGACCTTCAAGCCGGACCTCAGCTTCTTCCTGCTGCTGCCGATCTTCGCCGCGGCCATCGTCGGCGGCGTGGGCCACCCCTACGGTGCCATCGCCGGCGGCTTCGTGGTGGGCTTCGCCGAGACCCTGGCGGTGTTCAACTGGAGCGTGCTGCTGCGCCCCTTCCACGACAACCTGCCGGAGTGGCTGGCCAGCGCCGACAGCCTGGCCTTCGTCGGCACGGAGTACAAGATCGTGGTGCCCTTCGTCCTCCTGGTCGCCATCCTGGTGTGGCGCCCCACCGGCATCTTCAAGGGGAAGGTGATCTGATGAGCACACAACAACAACAAGGACAACACGAGCATCGAGAGGACCTGGTCGCCGCCCCGTCGCGCTTCCCGCTGCGCGAGGTGGTGCTGTTCGCCATCCTGATGGCCGCCATCCTCGGCGTCTATGCCGCCATGGGGGCCGCCTACAGCACCCGCATGCTGGTGGAGGCGGCCTGCTACGCCATCCTCGCCCTGGGCCTGACCATCCAGTGGGGCTACGCCGGCCAGTTCAATGCCGGGGTGATGGGCTTCGTGGCGCTGGGCGGCTACAGCGCCATGGCCTTCAGCATGCCGGTCAATGGTGAGTTCTGGGCAAGCCCCCTCTCCGGCGAACTGGGCATGGTGGTGCTGATGGCCCTGGGCGGTGTGATGGTGGTAGTCGGCGCCAGCCGCCTGCACCACCTGGGCGTGCCCCGGCGCCTGCGTACCGGCCTGGCGGTGGCCCTGGCGCTGCTCTTCTACCTGCTGGTCTCGGCCCGCCTGGGCGTGGTCACCGAACAGATCGAGTCGCAGTTCGGCTATATCGGCGGGCTGGGCCTGCCGCCCTGGCTGGGCTGGATCGTCGGCGGCGTGCTGGCCGGGACGGTGGGCTACTTCATCGGCAAGGTGTGCCTGGGCCTGCGCAGCGACTACCTGGCCATCGCTACCCTGGGCATTGCCGAGATCATCAAGGCGGTGCTCAAGAATGCCGACTGGCTGACCCGCGGCACCGCCACCGTCTCGCCGCTGCCCTGGCCGGTGCCGGGCCCCGCCGAGGTCGGCTTCACCCTGGCCCGGGCGCTCTACTTCTCGGTCACCGCGGTGATGATCGTGGTGATCTTCTTCCTGCTCACCCGCGCCTACCACGCCCCCTGGGGGCGCATGATCCGCGCCATCCGCGACAACGAGATCTCCGCCGCCGCCATGGGCAAGGACATCAACCGCCGGCGCCTGGAGATCTTCGTGCTGGGCTGCATCCTGATGGGCATCGGCGGCGCCACCCTCGGCAGCTTCAACGGCCTCTTCGACCCCCAGGGCTACCTGCCCCTCAACCACACCTTCCTGGTGCTGGTGATGGTCATCCTCGGTGGCCCGGGCAACAACCTGGGCACCATCTTCGGCGCCTTCGCGGTGTATATCATCTGGGTGATGTCCGAGCCCCTGGCGCTGGCCGTGCTCGAGCTGGCGATCACCTTCGGCGAGGGCAGCTTCGGCTGGGACGCCCCCACCAACCTCGACAGCCGCGCGCTCCAGGCCCGGGTGTTCGTCATCGGCCTGCTGATCAGCCTGGTGCTGCGCTTCGCGCCCAAGGGGCTATTGCCCGAGAAGGTCAAGCACCATGGATAGAGAGCGCCGATTTATTACTGCGCTCGATATCCTGGCCGCCGGCGGTGCTCGCTCTCCTCATGTAGCGAGCTACACTCCGGGAGCTCCGCTCCGGCGTCGACCAGCCTCTCATCGCTCGTGACATAAATCCGCACTCTCTACTGACATCATGGATTGCAACGCATCGGCCCCGGCGGGAATCCGCCGGGGCCGATGCGTTTCAGGGGGTGGAATCAGCGCAGTGAGAGCGGGCTTACTTGTCCAGGAAGCCCTTGCTGACGAACTCGCCGCCTTCGACCGCCATCTCCTCGACGATGCCGGGCACGTCGCCCTTGTCGTCGAACTCGTGGCTGCCCGAGGCGCCCTCGTAGTTGATCTCCTCGCCGGCGGCGATCAGCCCCAGGGCCTTCTCCCACTCGCCGGGCAGGATCACCTCGCCCGGGGCGGAGGAGACGCTGCGCAGCGCCGCGGAGAGGCCCTCGCGTTCGGCACTGCCGTTCTGCTCGATGGCCAGCGCCAGCAGGAAGGCGGCGTCATAGCCCTGCCCGGCGAACACCGCCTCGTGGGAAATGCCGCCCGCCTCGGCCAACTCGACGAAGCGCTGCGTGCCAGGGCTATCCGGGTTGCCCGGGCGCGTGGCGATGAAGTTGTCGTTCAGCACCTCTTCGCCCACGCCATCGAGAAGTCCCGAGATCACCATGCCGTCGGCACCGATGTAGCGGGTGAACATGCCGCTCTCGTAGGCCTGGCGCACCACCGTCTGCCCGGAGGTGTCGCCATAGGCCAGCACCACCAGGTCGGGAACGCCGGTCGCCGAGAGGGTCCCCAGCTCGGAACGGTAGTCGGCGCGGTTATCCTCGTGGGCCAGGTTCTCGGCCACCGTGCCGCCCTCGGCCTCGTAGGTGGCCACGAAGGCATCGGCCAGGCCGCGGCCGTAGTCGTTGTTCACATAGGTGACCGCCACTTCGTCGATGCCCTTCTCGAGCAGCATCTTGGCCAGCGCCTCGCCCTGGAAGGCGTCGGAGGGAACGGTGCGGAACACCAGGTCGTTGTCCTCGAGCTCACTCACCGCCGGTGCCGTGGAGGCCGGCGACACCATCACCACGCCCCCCGGGATGGCGGCGTTGTTGGCCGCGGCGATGGTCGCCCCGGTGCACAGCGCGCCGACGATCGCCGTGACCTGTTCGCTGTTGACCAGGCGGTCGGCGGCGTTGGAGGCCGCGGAGGCATCGGAGCAGGTGGTATCGCCGCTGGGCATGGCGACCTGCTCGCCGCCCAGCACGCCGCCCTGCTCGTTGACATGCTGTACGGCCAGCTGCGCCGCATCGTAGACCGGCGGGGTCAGGGTCTCGATCGGGCCGGTGAAGCCGCCCAGGAAGCCCACCTTCACCTCGGCCTGGGCCGCGCCCACGGCCAGGGTGGAGGCCGCGACCGCCATCGCTACTAGACTCTTCTTCATGTTGTTCGTCTCGCTTGGTTGCTGGGATCACACACCCCCTAAATCTGGAAGGGCAAAGGGAAAAACTCAAGTCGGCTTCGCCAACGCTCGGTCGCTCGCGCCGCCGCCATGGCGCCTATACTGAGCCGGGCAACTCCACCAACGGGAGACTTCTCATGACCCTTCGTTACCCCCTGATCCCCACCGCCCTGGCCCTGGCCATGGCCGCCGGTGGCGCCCACGCCTTCGAACCCGCCGGTGAGGAGATCGCCTACGACGTCAACGGCGAAGCCTTCCAGGGCTATCTCTCCCTGGCCGAGGGCGAGTCCCGCGGCAGCGTGTTGATCATTCACGACTGGGACGGCCTGGACGACTACGAACGCCGCCGCGCCGACATGCTCGCCGACCTCGGCTACGACGCCTTCGCCGCCGACCTCTACGGCCAGGGCAACCGCCCGGCCGAGACCGAGGCCAAGAAGGCCGAGACCGCCCGCCTCTACGAGGACCGCGAGCGCATGCGCGCCCTCACCCTGGCCGGCCTGGCCGAGGCCCGCGCCCAGGGGGCCGCGAGCAACGCGGTGATCATGGGCTACTGCTTCGGCGGCGCCGTGGTGCTGGAGATGGCACGCTCCGGCGCGGCCGAGGACGTTCACGGCTTCGCCAGCTTCCACGGCGGCCTGACCACCCCCGAAGACCAGAGCTGGCCCGAGGGCGCCGGGCCCATCCTGATCGCCCACGGCGGTGCCGACGCCTCGATCTCCCTGGACGACGTCGCCACCCTCGGCGAGGAGCTCGAGGCCGCCAGTGCCACCTACCAGATCGAGGTCTACTCCGGCGCCCCCCACGCCTTCACCGTGTTCGGCAGCGACGCCTACCAGCAACGCGCCGATGAACGCTCCTGGAGCGCCTTCCAGGACCTGCTCGACGAGGCGCTGTCGCCTTCGTCCTGATCCGGTTCCTGCCGGCCCCTTCCTTAACTCCCGCCGACCGCAGCCTGAAACGCCTCCATGACACAGAGCATGGAGGCGCTTTTTTTTCAGGAACGACAAAGTTTCTTTCTGTAGAATCGCCGCTCTGCGCAACAAACCCACCATAAAATCGCACTAACACAGCAAGGAGCCATGTCATGACCCAGCCTCCGCAAGGCACCGAGGGCAACCTCTGGCGGCGCATCCCGCTCTGGCAGAAGATCCTCGCCGGCCTGCTTCTCGGCGTGCTGGCCGGCGCCCTGATGGGCGAGAACGCCAGCGTCTTCAAGCCGATCGGCGACATCTTCATCAGCGCCATCAAGATGCTGATCGTGCCGCTGGTCTTCTCGACCCTGGTGGTCGGCATCACCGCCATGCGCGACCCGCAGAAGATGGGTCGCATCGGCGCCCGCACCATCGCGCTCTACCTGATCACCACCGCCTTCGCCATCGCCATCGGCCTGCTCGCCTCCTGGCTGTTCCAGCCGGGTGTCGGCATGGAGATGAGCTTCGAGTCCGGCGTCGAGGCCAAGGAAGCCCCCAGCCTGATTGACATCATCGTCGGTCTGGTGCCCCAGAACCCCGTCGACGCCCTGGCCAGCGGCAATATCCTGCAGATCATCGTCTTCGCCATCGGTCTTGGCATCTCGCTGACCCTGATCGGCGACAAGGGCGAGCCCGTGGTACGCTTGTTCGAGAGCTTCGCCGAGGCGATGTACAAGCTCACCGGGATCGTCATGGCCTTCGCCCCGTTCGGCGTCTTCGGCCTGATCGCGCATGTCGCCGGCAGCTACGGCCTCGAGGTACTGCTGCCGCTGGCCAAGGTGATCGGTGTCGCCTACCTCGCCAGCATCCTGCATGTGCTGGTGGTCTACTCCGGCATGCTCGCGCTGATCGGCAAGCTCAACCCGCTGCGCTACCTGCAAGGCATCCTCGACGCCCTGGTGGTGGCCTACTCCTCCGCCTCCTCCTCGGGCACCCTGCCGATCTCCATCCGCTGCGCCCAGAATAACCTCGGCGTCTCGGAGGGCGTCTCCGGCTTCGTGCTGCCGGTGGGTGCCACCATCAACATGGACGGCACCGCCATCTACCAGGGCGTGGTCGCGGTATTCATCGCCCAGCTGCTCGGCGTCGACCTGAGCCTGATGGACTACGGCATGATCATCGTCACCGGCACCCTGGCCTCCATCGGCACCGCCGGCGTGCCCGGCGCCGGCCTGGTGATGCTCTCCATCGTCATGGCCCAGATCGGTCTGCCGCTGGAGGCGATCGCGGTGATCGCCGGCATCGACCGCATCCTCGACATGGCCCGCACCAGCGTGAACGTCGCCGGCGACCTGATGGTCACCACCCTGGTGGCCAAGAGCGAGGGCGAGCTCGACGAAGGCGTCTACAACGCGCCGCGCAAGAGCTGAACCTCCCGGGGCCGGCGCCCGGCCGGCCCCACCGATTCCTCCATGCTAGAGTGACCGCCACACCCCGACGTGCGGAGGCCACCATGCAGCTCACCCACCTCACCGGCAGCCGGCGCGACATCGGCCTGGGCCACGGCCGTGCCCATGCGCCGCTGATCCACGCCAGCATCGCCGTCTACGACCGCCTCTTCCAGGACTTCGTCGGCCTCGACTGGGGCCAGGCGCGCCGCGAGGCCGAGCGCTTCGGCGCCATGATCGAGCGCCGCTTCCCCGCCATCCTCGAGGAGATGGCCGGCATCGCCGAGGGCGCCGGGCTCGAGCTCGCCGATATCCTCACCCTCAACTGTCGCAGCGAGATCTCGCTGACCCAGGCCAGCGGTGGCTGCTCCGCCTTCGCCCTCCAGCGCGGTGGTGACCAGTGGCTGGCCCAGAACTGGGACTGGCGCGCCGACCAGCTCGACAACGTGGTAGCGCTGCATATCGAGGGCGACGATGCCGCGCCGCTGGTCAGCATCGGCGAGGCGGGCATGGTGGCCAAGATCGGCATGAACGCCCACGGCATCGGCGTCTGCCTCAACGCCATCCGCTCCCAGACCTGCGGCGAGGGCCTGCCGATCCACGTGGCGTTGCGCAAGATCCTCGAGAGCCCCGACCCGGCCGGCGCCCTGGCCGTGGCACAGCGCGACCGCGTCTGCTCGCCGGCGCACTTCCTGGTGGCGAGTGCCGCCGGCGAGGCGCTCGGCCTGGAGGTGCATCCCGGCGAGCCCGGCAGGCTCCCGCCTCGGGGCGGCGTGGTGACCCACACCAACCACCTCTATGATGCCGCCGTCACCTGCCAGGTGGAGGACTTCCCTCGCCCCGACTCCCGCCCGCGCCTGGCCCGGCTCGATGCCCTGCTCGGCGAGTTCCCGGACCACACCCCGGTGGAGGAGGCGCGGCTGTTCGAGATCCTCGGCGACCACCACGGCCATCCGCTGTCGATCTGTCGCCACTTCAATCCCGACCAGCCCGCCGAGGAGCGCATGGAGACCCTGTTCGGCGTGGTGATGAACCTCACCGAGCGGCGCCTGACCCTGCGCCACGGCAAGCCCTGCGAGAGCGGGACGACGCTCGAGGTGACGCTGCCGGCGGCCTGACGGTGAAGAAGATGACAAGGATCAAAGGAGACTCAGGCGCAAACAATAATGCTTGTCATTTGTAAGGCGAGCGACTAAGGTTCCCGTGTAAACGATTCTCATCGACAGCGAGGACACCCATGAAGAAGCTGCTGTTCACCGCCGTGTGCTTCGGCCTGCTGGGCACCGCCGCCAACGCCGACGACCACGAGCGCCCCGACCACTTCGCGGGCGAGAGCGCCGAGACCCTGGACCAGGCGGTCACCCATTTCACCGAGACCAACCGCAAGCTGGCCGAGCTGCTGGCCCAGGACGAGCTCAGCAACGCCGACCTCGGCACCATCCACGAACTCACCTACACCCTCGAGAATGCCCTGGCCAAGATCGACGAAGAGCTCGACACCATGGCCGTGGACCTCGAGGAGGTGCACCTGGGCTCCGAGACCCTCGAGCACGAGCGCGTGCGAACCCACGGCGACGCCTACCTCGAGGCCGCCCAGACCCTGACCGAGTAGCGCTCTCGATCACCCTCCCCCCGAACGCACGACGGGCGAGCCATCCTCGATGGCTCGCCCGTCGTCATGTCTGGCCGCGTGCTGCGGGGCTACCCCGCCAGCGCCTCCTCCACCAGGGCCCGCGCCTGGTCGCTCATCGGCAGCCCCAGCGCCAGCTCGTGGGCCCGCGGCGACATCTTCTTCCAGGTCATCTGCACGATGCGGATCAGATGATCGTGGTCGATCTGCTTGGAGAAATCGGCGAAGTAGTTTTCCAGGAACACCAGGCAGGCGCAATCCTCCACCGCCTGGGTGCCCGGGTCGCGCCCCAGCCCCTGCTTGCGGATCATCCGCGCCACCGCCTCGGCCTCCTCCTCGCCATAGCCCGCCTCGCGCATCAGCCGCGCGGTGGTCTCGCCGGCACGCCGGCCCTGGTCACGACGCCAGGTCAGGTAGCCCACTCGGCCCTCGGGGTAGTCGCTGCGCGGCACCGTCCAGCGCTGCAAGTGCTGGCCGCGCACCGCCAACTGGATCAGCGCATCGGGGTGCTCATGCAGCCGCTCCAGCCAGGCGCTCATGCGCCCGGCATGCCACAGCTCCTGGGGCACGCGCTCACCCTCCACGCCGACGTGGCGGGGGTCCTGTGCGTGCAGCGCATCCAGGGCGGCCAGAACGGCGGAGAAAGCAGAGCTGTGGGGAGGAAGGTCGGCGGACATGCGAGGGCTCCTTGCAGGGGGCGGGTTCCAGGCCCCTCAGCATACCCATGCCGCGGAGAGAAAAAAGGTCCCCCGAAGGGGACCAGGAGGAGCACGCCAGCTCACTTGGGAATCACCACCGTCGGCGGCGACTCTGCCCAATGTATTGCGATTAACGGGCCACTCCCGGAATAGTCACTTGATAACAGTGAATTAACGAGAATATCACCCCAGCGCCCAGGGCCAGCGGTCGGCATCACGCCTCGTCGCTGCACCGCAGCAGGGCGGTGAAAGGGCCGAATGCGTCATGATGGCGCCTGGCCGTGCGACGAAGGCTCAGCCTTCGGCACCACACAGCAGGCCGCTACCGCGGATATCGGCCAGGCGCCCCTGGCCGATGCCGGAGATACGCGTCAGCTCCCCCGAGGCCCGCCACGGGCGACCGGAGACGATGGCCTCGGCGCGCGCCGGCCCCACGTGGGGCAGCGCTGCCAGGCGCTCGATATCGCTGGCATTGAGGTCGATGCAGCTCGGCCCACGCCGGCTCGCCATCAACTCTCCCCCATCGGCGGCCCGGCGCTCCAGCGCCGCCCCGTTCAGCGCCACATACACCGGCACATGATCCGAGACGCGATCGCGGGCCTCCTGATGGGCCATGGGCAGCAGTTCGGGGAAGCGCAGCACACCCTGATCGTCCGGCGCGAGGCGCTCGGCGTCATACCACAGGTTGTCGTAGAGGTTGGCATAGCGGCCCGACGTGGTCGCCAGGGTCGAGGCCCCCTCGGCCACCGCCGGCACCGCACCCAATTCACGCAGCGGCGCCCAGCCGGCGTGGCCCGGCGCCAGGTTGAAGTCGCCCATCAGCAGCCGCGGGGTGTCGGCATGCACCTCGCCCAGCCACCGCCAGTAGTCGGCCAGCGCCGCGATCTCCGGCAGGCGGTCACCGACGCCGTCGCCATAGACCACATGTACCGTGGCCGCGGTGAACAGGTCACCGCTCTCCACGTCGCGGAAGCGTGCCGAGTAGGGCTCGCGCGAGAAGACATCGCCGTGGTCGATGAACACCACCGCGCCATCCTCGTAGGCCACCTCGCTCTCGCGCCACAGGAAGCCGTAGTGCTCCTCGTAGGAGCTTCGCCCCAGGGCGTGGCTGGCCATGGAGGACCACGCCTCCCCGGAGAGTGCCTCCAGTTCCCCCTCCAGCGCCTCGAGCGCCGCCGGATCCATCAGCTCCTGGATCGCCAGCAGGTCGAAGTGATTGGCCACATGGGCCACCTGCCCCACCGCCTTGTCGTTGTTCCAGCCCAGGTGCTTGATGTTCCAGCTGCCCACGACGACATCGCCCTGGGCCGCCAGGGGAGTGAGGGCCAATAGCCCGGCCAGCAGAGAGCGGCGCATGAATCCTCCACGCAAAAGGTCGTCATCCTGACGGCCCCGCGCAGAATCATCAATGGCTTAACAAGGAAACCTCCATGTCATGGCGCCGACAAGGAGCTGTCATCACGGCAGCGGATGATGAAGTGCCCGGACTCATCCCACTCGGAGGTTCTCATGCGCTTCACCCGTCGCGACGCCCTCACGCTCGGCCTCAAGGGAGGCGCCACCCTCGGCGCCTGCCTGGCCGCCCCCTCCATCGTGCTGGCCCAGGGCCGCCGCCCGATGCTGCCCTATGGCGTGATGAGCGGCGACATGCTCCACGACCGCGCCATGCTCTGGGCCCGTGCCGACCGCCCCTCGCGCATGCTGGTGGAGATCGCCGATAACCCCGAATTCCACGGCGCCCGACAGCTGGCCGGTCCCGAGGTGCTGCCTGCCACCGATCTCACCGCCAAGCTCGACGTCACCGGCCTAGCCGGCATGGATAGCGCCCACTACCGCGTGCGCTTCGCCTCCCTCGATGACCATCGCGCCATCAGCGAGCCGGTGATCGGCCAACTGCGCCTCCCGCCCAGCACCCGCCGTGACGTGCGCTTCGTGTGGTCCGGCGATACCGCCGGCCAGGGCTGGGGCATCGACGCGTCGCGCGGCGGCATGACCACCTACGCCACCATGCACCGCCAGCGCCCCGACTTCTTCATTCACTCCGGCGATACCGTCTACGCCGACGGCCCCCTGAAGGAGAGCGTGACGCTGGCCAACGGCGAGACCTGGCGCAACCTGGTCACGCCCGAGAAGCGCAAGGTGGCGGAAACCCTGCAGGAGTTTCGCGGCCAGTTCGCCTACAACCTGATGGATGCCAACGTCCGCCAGTTCAACGCCGAGGTGCCCATGCTCGCCCAGTGGGACGACCACGAGACCACCAACAATTGGTACCCCGGCGAGCTCCTCGACGACGATCGCTACACCGAGAAGAACGCCAGCCTGCTGGCGGCACGCGCACGTCGTGCCTTCCTCGAATACATGCCGCTGCGCCAGCGTCCCGAGGCTCCCGGCCGCATCCACCGGCGCTTCGCCTACGGGCCCAGCCTCGAGGTCTTCATGCTGGACATGCGCACCTACCGCGCAGCCAACAGCCGCAACCAGCAGGATGGCGGCGAAGCGGCCAGCTTCCTGGGGCAGGACCAGCTGCGCTGGCTTCTCGACGGCCTGCGCCGCTCCACCGCCACCTGGAAGATCATCGCCTCCGACATGCCGATCGGGCTGATCGTGCGCGACGGCGAACACTTCGAGGCCGTCGCCAACGACCATCACGGCAAGCCGCTGGGACGTGAGATGGAGATCGCCGACCTGCTGCGCGCCATCCGCGACGAGGCCATACACAATGTGGTGTGGCTCACCGCCGACGTGCACTACACCGCCGCCCAGCAGTACTCACCCGAGCGCGCCAGCTTCAAGGAGTTCGCGCCCTTCTGGGAGTTTGTCAGCGGCCCGCTCCACGCCGGCACCTTCGGCCCCGGCGAGCTGGACGGCACCTTCGGCCCCGAGGTGGTGTTCCAGAAGGCCCCGCCGGAGGGACAGTCCAACCTGCCGCCCTCCGACGGCTACCAGTTCTTCGGCCAGGTGGATCTCGACGGTGAAAGCGAGGTGCTCACCGTGACGCTGATGGACGCGGCCGGCAATGCCCTGCATACCCAGGCAATGGAACCCCAGCGCGCTTGATACGCAGGCCTGACTACCACGCAAAGCGCCGCGGCGCCCGGGAACCGCGGCGCTTTTACATGGCGGGAGTCACTGCAGGTAGATGAACAGGGCAAACCCCGCCATCGCCAGCAGGAACAACGCCAGTCCGATGCGCCGGGTGGGGATACGCGACGGGCCGAACTGGGCGAGTTTCGGGTCGTCGGGGTCGTAGCGAACCTCCAGCGTCTTGCCGGTGGGGTAGTCTCGCAGCCAGGCCTCGGCCGCCTCACGCTCCGTGAAGGAAGGCGGCGCATCGAAGCGGCGGTTGTCGGTGACGATCGCCTGGCCCGCCACCTCGAAGCGCACCTCCACCCTGGCCAGGTAGCGACGCTGCTGTTCGGGGCCCTCGCGATTCTGCACCCGCGAGCCAAGCTCGATGACCTCGGTGGCGACCACCTCGGCCGTGGCCCGTGGCCAGGCGCTGACGCCGCGACGCCGCCATACGCCATAAGCGGAAAATGCCGCCCCGATCAGGGCGGCGATGGCGATCAGCAGGGGAGCCTGCGACATCATGGAACATCCTTACCAGTAGCCGAGCAGCTTCCACCATAGACCGCCCACCACGACCCAGACCAGCAGGTTGACCACGCTCATCACGAAGCCGGCGCGCCACCATTCGCCCAGCGGCACGTAGCCCGAACCGAAGATGACCGGGGAGGTGCCCGTGGCGTAGTGGGTCAGGGTCATCATGATCGAGGAGGCCGCGGCCATGCTCAGCACGAACGGCATCGCCGGCGCCCCCATGGCCAGGCCCACGGCCAGAAAGGCTCCCATCATCGCCGTGATATGCGCCGTGGTACTGGCGAAGAAGTAGTGAGAATAGAGGAATACCAGGATCAGCAAGGAACTCGCGCCAAGCCAGCCCACGCCGGTCTGGGTAATCAGGCCCTCGATGGTGGAGGAAAACCAGGCCACCACACCAAGCTGATTAAGCTGCGAGGCCATCATCACCAGCGCACCGAACCACACCAGGGTGTCCCAGGCACTCTTTTCGTTCAGCACGTCCTTCCAGGTCAGCACCCCGGTCAGCAGCAGAACGGCGAGGCCGATCAGCGCGGACGTGGCCGAATGCAGCTCAAAGGCATCACCCAGCAGCCAGGCCGGCACCCCTGCCCACAGCAGCAGCAGCATCACGAACACCCCCAGGGTGATCTTCTCGTCTCGTTGCATGCCGCCCAGGTCGGAGAGCTGCTGGCGGGCGAAGCTCGCCGCGTCTTCGGTCTTCTTGATCTCGGGGGGATAGAGCAGGTAGAGCACCAGTGGCATCAGCGCGATCGCCGCCAGGCCCGGCAACAGCATGGCCAGCGCCCAGGTGGTCCAGCTCAGCGTAATCGCGGCACCGGTAGCCTCGGCAATCAGCTTGACGGTCAGCGGGTTGGGGGCCGTGGCGGTCACGAACATCGCCGAGGTAATGGGGTTGCTATGGTAGTTGACCAGTGCCAGGTACTTGCCGATCTTGCCGGTATTCCCGTTCTCGGGGGTCGAACCGAAGCTATGGGCGATCGACTGCATGATGGGGTGCATGATGCCGCCCCCGCGCGCCGTGTTGCTGGGGGTGACCGGGGCGATGGTCAGCTCGGAAAGCGCCAGGGCATAGCCGATACCCAGCGTACGCTTGCCGAATACGGAGATGAAATAGTAGCCGATACGCGAGCCCAGGCCGGTCTTGATCAGGCTGCGGGATATCATGATGGCCACGGCAATCAGCCAGATCAGCGGACTGGTGAAGCTGCCCAGTGCATCGCGGATCGCCGTACCCGGCTGGTCGCTGGTGACGCCCGACGCCGCCACCATCGCGATGGCGACGATCGAGAGCGCCCCGATCGGCATCGCCTTGCCGATGATCGCGGCAATCGTGCCGATGAACATGGCCAGCATCAGCCAGCCCTGGTCGGAGACATCGGCCGGCTGGGGCAACAGCCACACCACCACGCCGACCGCTACCGCCACCAGTGCCGGCACCAGCCGCAGGTCCGAGGCGCCTTCTTGAGGTTGGGACATGAGCGCTTCCCCTGTAAGCATTGAAAGGAGTGGCCAGATCGAGGGGCTCACAGACGCCGGCCCCATCGCAAAGCCACGCGCACACGCTAACAGCCTTGAACTAAAGTTTTATTGATCTGGATGGGTTTCGAGAAGCCAACGCCTTCTCAAACAAACAAAAAGTACGCCCCGTATCGGTCATGGGCCGAGAGAGATCGGGGAATCCACCATCAGGAGAGTCAACGTGAAATACATCTTCGAGGTACACATCCGCGACGACTACACCGCCGAGGACTACGCCGACACCTGGGTGCGCGCCAGCGAGCTGATCCAGCAGGCGCCGGGCGCGCGGGGCACCGAACTGCACCGCAAGATCGACGACCCCGCCACCCTAATCGCCATCGCCCACTGGGACAGCAAGGCCAGCCGCGACGCCATGGAGGCCCAGCCGGCGCCCAGGGTGAAGGAGATCATCAAGAGTGCCGCCCCCTTCTGCGAGATCCGCGTGATCGGCGAGTTCGAGGAGCCGGAGTGGGTGGTGATGCCGGGCACGGGAACCGGTCACGGACACCGATGATGCCGACACCCCGGTACTAAACACCTAACGGCCTCCGCGCGGCCTCAACGGGTGCCGCGGTCGTAGTGGAAGGTCATGAAGACGATGCCCGGCGTCATCACCAGCCTCCAGGCCAGCTCCACATCGTCGTCGAACTGCGCGTCGAAGTCGCGCACCGTGTCGACCAGGGTCTCGAGCCAGAGGTCATAGAGCGACGGCGCGATATCGAGGTGGGCGCGATCGTGGCTGACCGCCACCTGCTGCAGGTAGTAGTCGGCATCGCTCGAGGCGTAGAAGGCCAGCAGGTGATAGAAGGCCTTCTTGAGCATGGCCCGCTGGCGCGTCATGTCGGTATGGCGGAACTTCACCGCGACCTCCGGTGAGGCCTCTATAAAGCGCTCGTAGAAAGCCGCGAAGAACGCCTCTCCCCCGACCTCCCGGCGCAGCACCCGCTCGTAACTCGCATCGAACAGGCCTTCAATGTCCATGATCACCCCCCAGCCGATAAGCAGGCCTGACTCAAGGCTAGGCCAGACGCTGGCGACCGGCATCGACGGATACCGCCTTCCTCGCTTCGGCATGACCTGCATCACGCCATCGGCGAATGCCGCCTCGCCATGGCGAGATCAAGACGACGGCGCCTCCTGGTTGCCGAGCGCGGCGAGGATACCGCGCAACACCGCGCGGTCTCGGAAGTAGGCCTTATGGGTGACCCCGGTCAGCCGGTCGACCAGCGGTGCGTCGCGCTCCAGCCGATGGCTGTAGCATGAGGCATCTCCCTCTGCGGCCTCGAACATCGTCGTGCACATCCAGTCCTGCTCCGAGTAGTAGTCATGCCACTCGGCTATCACGGGGGTGCCATAAGCGCGCTCGAGGGTTCGCCGCAACCATCGCGAACGGTACGCGAGGACCCGTGCCGGTGAGCCCAGCGTGATCAACCGCAGCTGTCGCTCTAGCGGGGCGGACATTTCGGCGACCAGATCGGCAGCGATGACGGTGCCGAAGCTGTGGGCGACGATCACCACCCGGTCATAGCCCTGCCCATCGGTGGACTTCAGGATGCGATGGACACGACCGCGAATGACGTCGCGAAGCCCCGTATCCTCGGCAGTGGCCATGTTCGTCAGATAGCGGCGCGTAAAACCGGCGATCGCCACCAGCGCATTGACCGGCATAAAAGCGAGCAGGCCGGCCAGCGCCACCCATATCGCATGACCACCGACCGCCTCGGCGAACGCGCCGGCCTTGGCGCCCAGGACGCCGAGGCTGCCGTCGGCGCCGATCGCGGCCAGCCCGGCGGTCAGGATTCCGACATACCACAGCAGCAACAACAGGGAAGAGAGCACCAGGCTCAAGGTCAGAAACCGCGACTGCCTGAACGCGGGTCGAAGGCTCGGATGAAGCCAGTAGGCCAGCAGCTGGAACCCCTCGAGGATGGCCCGCGCCGGCGTCTGCTGTTCGGGTCGCGCCACCAGATCGCCCCACCACGCCTCGTACACATGCACCGTGGTTCCCTTTTCGCTGCCATCCTCGACCTGCAGGCAGGCCGCCCGCTCATCGGGCACGCCGGCGTCGCCCCATTCAAGAATACTGACCGACTCCTCGGCCGTGACAAGGTTGCGCACGAGGACATCGCGATAATGATCCTGCTGGACCGGGTCGAGCCCGGGAAGGAGTATCAGTGCACACTTCATTGGTTCGCCCCCACCCTGGAGAAGATGCCGCAGGGATTACCCTTCAAGGTAGACCGACACACCCCGCATGGGGGGATGCCACCGAGAGGCTGGAAGCGGATCGGCGGAGACCACAACGAGATCACCCGGGACACACCACCAGAGAGAGCAGCCAGGGCGTGCTGGGCCCGGCATTGGGCACTTCGCGCAGGGGCAGCCCTGACACGGGTGCCAGCTGGCCCCGCAGCCCCTCGACCTCGCCCGCCTCCCCATGCCCCGCATCGTAGATCAGGGTAACGGCCCCCTTGAGCTCACTCTCGGGCAGCTCCTGGTACAGGGCGCCATCCCATACCTTCAGCGCGATGCGCCCGTAGCGCCCCGAGCCATCAAGGGTGCGATGCATGTTCTCCACCAGCGCCTGAGCCTCCAGGCTCGTCCTCGCCGAGCCACAGACGAACAGATCGATGTCGGTCCGGCTGGCATTGGTCGGGGTGGCCGGTGTCAGGCTCACCCTCTCGCCGCTCTGGATAAACGAGGTCACCTGGGGTGGCTCGCGGGGAGCGTCTCCCTCGAAGTACAGCTTCAGGCCCTGGCGAGTATCCTCGTTCGCGATCAACCGGGCATCCACCAGCAGCCTCAACGCCTCCTGGCGCGACTCGGCCGAGGGTGAGCCCAGCGCGCCGATGATCAGTTGGGAATCGAGCCTGGCCCGCTCGAGATAGAGATCGGCCACACCCTTGGCCCCGACCCCGGCGATGGCCAGGAAGCCCGACACCAACGTCACCCACAGCCCCTTCGATGCATCCGCCATTTGGCACCTCCTGGCATCGCCTTCCCGGCACCACTTGGCCTCCGGGCCACCCAGACGCAAGACACGGTACCAAAAGCTTAGGTAAACCCCTCCTGCCGCGCGAGAGATACGAAACAACTGCACCCGGCGACTACAGGGTGGTGATGCTGCCTGGATGACAGGG
The DNA here is from genome assembly GCF_030708455.1 of Halomonas sp. SSL-5. Classification (GTDB taxonomy): domain Bacteria; phylum Pseudomonadota; class Gammaproteobacteria; order Pseudomonadales; family Halomonadaceae; genus Halomonas. Next base: position 195,579 of record NZ_JAUYWF010000006.1, on the reverse strand, counting down.
TGATTAGCCTGCTCAGGTGGCGCCTCCTTCTGAATATTTCTGAGCTGCCTGGGCGGCAGCGAACGCTGCCCTGGAGCGCGCCGAGGGGGCAGAGAATTTCTGAGCTGCCTGGGCGGCAGCGAACCCACAGCTCCGGCGTGGCGTGGATCTCGTCGTTTTCTGAGCTGCCTGGGCGGCAGCGAACGGGCGTTTGTTGCTGCACCTGCTGCGGGTGCTTTTCTGAGCTGCCTGGGCGGCAGCGAACAACCCCCAACCGGAAAAATCGGCCGCGGTTTCTTTCTGAGCTGCCTGGGCGGCAGCGAACGATGCCGAATTGCGCCAGCTTCTCGCTGATCTTTTCTGAGCTGCCTGGGCGGCAGCGAACTTCAGCAGGCGCTTGCCCTGCTCGCTCGAGGTTTTCTGAGCTGCCTGGGCGGCAGCGAACATCAGGGCCGCGGGGAGCGTGGCCCGCCCCATTTTCTGAGCTGCCTGGGCGGCAGCGAACTGGTTGGTCGTCTGGTAGTAATGCTGGCTCATTTTCTGAGCTGCCTGGGCGGCAGCGAACGCTGGACGACGACGCCGAGACGGCCGACAAGTTTTCTGAGCTGCCTGGGCGGCAGCGAACCCCGGCTGCCAGATCACGGGCACCTGGCGATATTTCTGAGCTGCCTGGGCGGCAGCGAACGCAGCCGACCACCGCCGAGAGGCAGAGGACTCTTTCTGAGCTGCCTGGGCGGCAGCGAACGTTGCCGTCGAGCGCCCCGATGCCCACTCGACTTTCTGAGCTGCCTGGGCGGCAGCGAACATAACCATGAACAGGTCAATAGGTTTCCGGGATTTCTGAGCTGCCTGGGCGGCAGCGAACACCATCACCGACGAATTCGCCAGCGGCTCCGCTTTCTGAGCTGCCTGGGCGGCAGCGAACATGCGCGTCCCGAGGTGGCCGCTGCTGTTATTTTTCTGAGCTGCCTGGGCGGCAGCGAACGCTATCAGCAAGGCACAGCAGCAGATTAGCGATTTCTGAGCTGCCTGGGCGGCAGCGAACGCGCTACAGAAAGCCGCCTTCCGTCGCAAATATTTCTGAGCTGCCTGGGCGGCAGCGAACGTTGGCGGTGCGGCTGCTGCCGCCCTTGACCATTTCTGAGCTGCCTGGGCGGCAGCGAACCAGAGTACCACCCGGCATGGCAGCCCATGCCATTTCTGAGCTGCCTGGGCGGCAGCGAACTTCAGCGTGCAGGCCGACGAGACGCGGATCCATTTCTGAGCTGCCTGGGCGGCAGCGAACGCAGTGGCCCGATGGTTCGACACCAACGCTGATTTCTGAGCTGCCTGGGCGGCAGCGAACTTCGTCGGCCAGGCCAACGAGCCGCGTCACCTTTTCTGAGCTGCCTGGGCGGCAGCGAACTTATCATGCGGTTGAGCCTGGCGGTTGCCGGGTTTCTGAGCTGCCTGGGCGGCAGCGAACTTGACGCCCTCCACCATCACGAAGCGCGGCTTTTTCTGAGCTGCCTGGGCGGCAGCGAACACGCAGCTGGTCGTTGACCTGATGGTTCCAGTTTTCTGAGCTGCCTGGGCGGCAGCGAACCAGGAGCAGCAAGCCCGCGCGCTCGCCAAGATTTTCTGAGCTGCCTGGGCGGCAGCGAACTCTCGCCATTGTCATGGGGCTTTTTATCTTCTTTTCTGAGCTGCCTGGGCGGCAGCGAACGTATCCCTCGCCTCTGGCCAGACTCTTCTCCTTTTCTGAGCTGCCTGGGCGGCAGCGAACGGCCGTTTCGCCCTGCCCGCCTTCGTCCTCATTTTCTGAGCTGCCTGGGCGGCAGCGAACTCCTCTCCGTCTCTCCGGTGGTCACGGCGAATTTTCTGAGCTGCCTGGGCGGCAGCGAACATGCTGACACTGACACGCGACGAGCTGCGGGATTTCTGAGCTGCCTGGGCGGCAGCGAACGCGTAGGTCGTCGTCCCCGCTCCACAGCAGGCTTTCTGAGCTGCCTGGGCGGCAGCGAACGTTGGAGACAGGCACGATGGCCCCGGCCTTCATTTCTGAGCTGCCTGGGCGGCAGCGAACGCCGAGGCCTACGCCAAGATGGCCGACGACGTTTTCTGAGCTGCCTGGGCGGCAGCGAACTAGTGCGTGAAGCTGGCCTGCCCGAGACTGGTTTTCTGAGCTGCCTGGGCGGCAGCGAACCAACCGTCACGCCAGGCCCACGCGGGGACCACTTTCTGAGCTGCCTGGGCGGCAGCGAACTTTGACTCCCGTTGGTGGTTTCTTCACCCGTTTTTCTGAGCTGCCTGGGCGGCAGCGAACCGGGGCGGACCAGTCGATCTTCTCCACGCCGATTTCTGAGCTGCCTGGGCGGCAGCGAACCTTGACGAACTCAGGCAGCGCAAGCGCAGCGATTTCTGAGCTGCCTGGGCGGCAGCGAACGCGTACGGGCAGTCGAAGCGCCGTGCCGCGAATTTCTGAGCTGCCTGGGCGGCAGCGAACGCCACGTCCCACACCAGGCGGCCGTCGTCGATTTTCTGAGCTGCCTGGGCGGCAGCGAACGAAGCCGAGCGCGATGCCCTGGCGGCGCATGTTTTCTGAGCTGCCTGGGCGGCAGCGAACGGGCAGCGTGGTGGTGTGGTCGAGTTTGACCTTTTCTGAGCTGCCTGGGCGGCAGCGAACTACAACCACCAGCGCGGGGTGCAGGCCAGCAATTTCTGAGCTGCCTGGGCGGCAGCGAACCTCGGCGAGCTGGCGTTTGTTGTGGCGCATCATTTCTGAGCTGCCTGGGCGGCAGCGAACTCCTGGCCCCGCTGGGCCTGGCCGCCATATACTTTCTGAGCTGCCTGGGCGGCAGCGAACGCCAAGCGCCGCAATGTGGCACTGGTCAGCATTTCTGAGCTGCCTGGGCGGCAGCGAACAGCAACTCTTGGAGGGGTAACGTGCCTTGGCATTTCTGAGCTGCCTGGGCGGCAGCGAACGTGACCGAGACGCCGGCAGTGTAATTCCCCCATTTCTGAGCTGCCTGGGCGGCAGCGAACGCAGGTGGCGCGGTATCCGATGCCGACGTTCTTTTCTGAGCTGCCTGGGCGGCAGCGAACAAGGGTGGCCGGGAGCTGCCCCGCGCTGCCGATTTCTGAGCTGCCTGGGCGGCAGCGAACTGCGCCGCGCCACCGAGGCCACCAAGCCACGCTTTCTGAGCTGCCTGGGCGGCAGCGAACATGTCTGGCTATCAGGATACCGGCCTCATCGTTTTCTGAGCTGCCTGGGCGGCAGCGAACTAGCTCTGCCGTTCGATGGTCTCGACGGTGTTTTTCTGAGCTGCCTGGGCGGCAGCGAACTCTACCTCAAGGCCCATGCCGCCCAGCACGTTTTTCTGAGCTGCCTGGGCGGCAGCGAACCATCTTTTCATCGTGAACCTCCTTTTCCCCGATTTCTGAGCTGCCTGGGCGGCAGCGAACGCGCAGGTCGGGGTCTTGCTTGGCGATGGCCTTTTCTGAGCTGCCTGGGCGGCAGCGAACGTCCATGGTGTAGGGCGACTGCTTGCCTTCCATTTCTGAGCTGCCTGGGCGGCAGCGAACTGCGGGAAGGTGTACGCCTCGACGGCCTTGTATTTCTGAGCTGCCTGGGCGGCAGCGAACTCCTCCACCCAGCGCAGCAGCCCTTCCATGAATTTCTGAGCTGCCTGGGCGGCAGCGAACCGTAGTTCGTCGGCCGCTTCCCGTAGCCCTGCTTTCTGAGCTGCCTGGGCGGCAGCGAACACGCCCGGGTCACCCCGGGCGCACGCGGCTCATTTCTGAGCTGCCTGGGCGGCAGCGAACATCGAGATCACCCGCGAGCAGTCCGGGCAGGTTTTCTGAGCTGCCTGGGCGGCAGCGAACCAGCAGAAGAAGACCATGCAGGCCGCCAACCATTTCTGAGCTGCCTGGGCGGCAGCGAACGGCTGCCAGTGCTCTGGCCGGAGTCAGCAACTTTTCTGAGCTGCCTGGGCGGCAGCGAACCTTCACCAGGGCCGCGCCTCGGGCCGAATCAGTTTCTGAGCTGCCTGGGCGGCAGCGAACAGCCCTTTACGACTATGAGCCTTACATCGTCATTTCTGAGCTGCCTGGGCGGCAGCGAACATCCCCGCGCGCACGCTAATCACCTTCAACCATTTCTGAGCTGCCTGGGCGGCAGCGAACCCATTCCGGCCCCGCGGATCGTCACCTGCTGATTTCTGAGCTGCCTGGGCGGCAGCGAACGGCAGGTTCACGGCGTCCAGGGTCTGGCCGTATTTCTGAGCTGCCTGGGCGGCAGCGAACAGGGCCGGCAGAAAAACGCGCCGCCCGGACCATTTCTGAGCTGCCTGGGCGGCAGCGAACGGCGTGCAACTACTGCCGGCACGAGCTGGGCTTTTCTGAGCTGCCTGGGCGGCAGCGAACACCCAGGTGGTGAACAAGCTGCTCGAGCGACTTTTCTGAGCTGCCTGGGCTGCAGCGAACGTGAGCATACGGGAACTGCTGGTTAGGCCTTTTTTCTGAGCTGCCTGGGCGGCAGCGAACTCGAGGACGCGCGCAACCCGGCGACCCTGGGCTTTCTGAGCTGCCTGGGCGGCAGCGAACGACACCGCCACGATACAGCCTGCCGAGACGCTTTTCTGAGCTGCCTGGGCGGCAGCGAACGTGATCGCCGTTGGCATCAGCGGGCTCGAACTTTTCTGAGCTGCCTGGGCGGCAGCGAACCAGGAGGGCGCCACGCCCTACGCCGTGTGGCATTTCTGAGCTGCCTGGGCGGCAGCGAACGTCGGAGTAGAGCCCGCCTGTCATCGTCTTGATTTCTGAGCTGCCTGGGCGGCAGCGAACACCAGCAGCGAGCTCTCCTCGGCCATGGTCGATTTCTGAGCTGCCTGGGCGGCAGCGAACTCGTTCTCGGGGTCGTACTTCGAGCCGACGATTTTCTGAGCTGCCTGGGCGGCAGCGAACAGCCGATACGCTCACATGTTCGACTCACGGCTTTTCTGAGCTGCCTGGGCGGCAGCGAACAAGCTCGCCGAGCTGATGAGCAAGCAGGACAATTTCTGAGCTGCCTGGGCGGCAGCGAACGTGTGGGCGCGTCGGTTCTCCGATGGCTACGATTTCTGAGCTGCCTGGGCGGCAGCGAACGCCTGGATGCTGCTCCTCAAGCGCTCCCGCATTTTCTGAGCTGCCTGGGCGGCAGCGAACGAGAGCATTTTGCAACTTGGCGATTCCGGCTTTTTCTGAGCTGCCTGGGCGGCAGCGAACGTCGCCGTTCCGGATCTCGCCCCGTTCTTCAATTTCTGAGCTGCCTGGGCGGCAGCGAACGCTGCCGTTCTTGAACCAGCGGAACTCAACCATTTCTGAGCTGCCTGGGCGGCAGCGAACGACCAAGGCGTTGACCTGGCCAAAGACGCGCTTTTCTGAGCTGCCTGGGCGGCAGCGAACCAGCCGAAGTGGCGCTCCTTCTCCTGGCGGGTTTTCTGAGCTGCCTGGGCGGCAGCGAACTCCACCGATGCTGTTTGGGGCGATGTTGACCTTTTCTGAGCTGCCTGGGCGGCAGCGAACGTGTTCTTCCGCACGCCGGGCTCGCCCATCCATTTCTGAGCTGCCTGGGCGGCAGCGAACGCTGACCAGAGTCTCCTCCGCCGGGTAGTCGTTTTCTGAGCTGCCTGGGCGGCAGCGAACGAGCTGCGCAGCCTCAACAGCCCATTTGCCGATTTCTGAGCTGCCTGGGCGGCAGCGAACCGCGACGGCGTGTTGCAGCAGACCCGCAATCATTTCTGAGCTGCCTGGGCGGCAGCGAACGGCAACGTGAGGTTTCAGCGGGAGGCTGTGCTTTTCTGAGCTGCCTGGGCGGCAGCGAACCGTCCTTTCATCAAGCGGCGCGGACATGTAGTTTTCTGAGCTGCCTGGGCGGCAGCGAACTAGAGCGATTCCAAAGTAAGCAATTGATTGTTAAAGAGCAATGGCCTGATAGAGCAGCGCCTCTCTTTTTAGAGAGGCGCTGATAACCATCTGATTTTCATAACTCTTAAGAGAAGCCCTGAAAAAGGGTCAGAACCAGGGCACGGTGGCCTCACCGCTGAGCCCGTACTGATTGAACCGGCCAGCAACGGGCTGTGACTGTGGTGGTCCATGCTCTATGAATAGCGCGAAGCGCTGTCCACTGGAGCGGCTGCTGACCTGTACGAATGGCAAAGCAATCTGTCGTTCGGCAGGCGCCTGCATCAGGCGCTGCGCCTCTTCGATGTCTATGTCATGCCGCTGTGCATAACGCTTCGCCCGGCTGAGGCCTCCTGTATTGAACTGTCGTCGCCGAACAACTCGATGCTGGGACTCAGCAGGTACGCCTTGCATGGCTTGTAGCATTACATGGTCACGCATGCCGGTGAGCCATGAATTCTCCATCAGCTGCTCGAGCCGAGCCCCTCGACCATGCAGCCGCAGCAGGTCGCCCGGTGTACGGGCGCGCACACCAAGCTTGTGATCTGGAAAGCTGACGCCAATATCATCGGCTTCCAAATCAACAAGGGCTCGGTGCAACTTGCTGAAGAGTGCTCCCATCAGCAGCGCAGCCGAAAAGTCAGGATCGGGCCGTAAGTGAATATCGAGATAGTGATCCATGATGGCTTACCCCGCGTCGCCAAACACGCCGCCGCGGATAAGGGTGGCCATGACGAAGTGCTGCTGATCAGTAGAGGGCACCTGATCCTTGAGTAGCCAGTTATCGAGCAGGTTATAGAAATCCATTTTCTGCTTCGGCTGACGATAAGCACTCCCCTGAGTGGTCACTGAGCCATATGGTTCTACCGCGATAGGGCCAAGATCGCTGCCATCTTCCGGGGCCGGATACCAGGTGTCGATCGTACGCAGAGCATTGCCCAGTTTCTGGGAGTGGATAGCGGCACTTTTATCGTCACCAATACTATAGAGTGTCTTGCTCTTGTCTCCCCGGCTACGATCCAGAATCAGCTCCTGAGAAGGGAAAACTTCCTGCCCTGCACCTACCCTGGCAAAGGCCACCACATCCAATAGCAGATAACGATCACCGAACAGCGCCTCGTTGATGAGTACACCTAGCTCACGAGTGCCTGCACTGCCCTCAAAATCGCGTAGCGAATGTTCGAGCGCGTTGAAGGTCCACTGCTTCTCAGCTTTCCCATCCTTCATCTGGCTGACGATGACTTCGACCTCTTCGGCACCGATACGATTGCGCCACAGGAAACGGCCATTGGCGAGATTACAGGCATAACGGTGAGCGAGCTCGCCAAAGCCGTGTTCGTTTACATAGCCCGTTACCGTCTGCGCTAGTTTCTTCTGGTATTCAGCGTTATTGCAGGCAGAAGGCGTACCCGCCCCGGCTAGAACACGCAGCGTAAAGTGCACGGCCAAGGTGTCAACGTCATGCGGTAACGTAGCAACATCAACCGTCTGCAAGTTGGGATTCTCAATAGCGGCATCCAGCTTGGCGGGATCCTGGTCCTTGACCTTCAGCCGGTTGGAAATGGTACCGCGAACTGATTTTTCGCGGATAGGAATGCCACTCCACGTCATATGTTGAGAGCGGTCACTCCAGTCTCCGGCACTGAACAGTGCATCCGACGGATCAAGCTTGCGTTCGAAAGCAAGGACGGATGCGGTTTTGAGGGCGTCATCTTTCTTGGCCATGAGAGTCTTCCTGCGTCAGTCGTTTATCAAGGTGTCAGTGTAGGCATTACTCAAGCGATAGGTACCACGTTCGAGGTCGTTCTCCACGAACCACAGCAAGGCTTCGGGATCCCTGATTCGGTGCGGGCTTACCCATTCGCCGATCGAGTAGAGGCTTTCGACGAACTGGAACGGCACCTCAGGATCTCGGGCATTAGCCACTGCGCCCGGACCGAATAGTTCGGAAATGGCGCCATAGCCCACTGGGATCGGCACTAACCAGCCAGGATAGGGGCGGCGAACATCCCAACTGACCTGCTGCTTGCCGTTATCGTCTTCCCCCCTGGTGATCCGGCACTCGTGGTTGAGCCGTGACAGGTCGAGCCAGGCGTCCAGCGGTGTAGCACCGTCGTCGTTCGCTTTCAGTGTGGCGGTATGCTCCGTGAGCCGATCATCCCTAAGTACCAGCGCAAATCCCGGCAACAGCTTGCGCTTGAGCCGGCGCCATTGCTGCGCTCCTTTTTCCTCATCGGCATCGAAGCTGATCAGTTCCGGCCGGTAGTGTCGTTCACCGGGGCGAGGCGGCATCACACTGCCACCTGAAATACGCATGCCCTGCACTTGCTGGTAAAGCTGTTGGGCAATGACTTGGCGGTGCTCTGCGCTTTTCAGATCGTCGCTACCATCTGCCTCAACGCCGATCAACAATGAGATTTCCAGATGTGTCCGGCCCTCCTCGACAATGGCCGCAGTGCTGCCCGTCTTGTCTACAGGGTTACGGGTGAGGTGAAAAACACGGGTGAAGCCACCCGAGGTAACTTGAGGGTCGAGGCGATGACACACCACCCCGATCTCGTTGAAGACCAGCTTGATATCATCCGGTAGATTGCGCTCCAGCGCCTGCATCAGCCCCATGAAGGCGCTCATGGCAGGAAAGCCCCAGGTCATTGGGCTGGAAATGGCATTGGCGTTCTGGATCCGCAGCCGGGGAAGCAGCAGAAGATGCTGGATCATGCTGCGTCTCCTTGATCATCGTCTTCATCACGTAATGCTTCTTGCAGATCATCGAGCTGTTGGCGAAACTCTTTCACGATGCCCTCAAACTGACGCTTCCAATGATGATGTTCCGCATCGCCGAGGCTGAGAGGACTTTTGTCGCTCAGTTCACGGTTAAGCCAGCTAGCCGCACGAGAGCTGATGGCTTCATGCCAGTTTGACTTCCAGCGCGCCTCGGCAAACTCGCTATCCTCATCGGCTCGCCCTGGATCCAGCCAATACTGCTCTTCGAGGGCCAGCTGACACTTCTCATCCTCCGTCCAGCCTGGCGCCAAGGAGTGGATATCAAATGTGAACAGCATCAGCTCGTCGACCAGCATGGAGGTGAGGTCATCACGCAGGTCACGGGTGTGCATGTTCTTGGCAGGATCCGTTTCCAGAAAGCGCTTGAGATCATCCACGATGCGCCAGACGTTCGGGCGCCTTTTGAATGCTCGAAAGGGGTCGCGCATCGGTGCGTACACCTCGCGCGAATCCCAGTTTGGCGGTAACGATGCCAGAAGATAATTCTGGCCGCCTCGTTCACTATTGAGCTGTGAGATATTCTGCGGTTTGGTGCCGCCGAGTTTCTGGACGGCTAGATTAGGATAGCTGGTATAACCACCTTCAAATGGTGCCTTGTCCTTCAACGCCTTACGCGCCGCCTTGTTGTGATCGCCAAAAAACCAGGTATTGGGACTGACCTGCGCATAGAAGCGGTGAGTAAGCGCAGTGGCATAGAGCGGTGCCAGCAGGTGGTAGGCAGTGTCGTCGGTTGGATCATCGCCTACCAGCCAGTAAAGCTGTTTGCCCATCACATGGGAGCTGGGCGCCCCTTTGGGCTCGGTGATGCTTGCGAAGGCGCGTACCCAGCTTTCGGCTTCGTCGCGATCCTGGCTCAAGGCATCGATCAGTACTTGGTCGAAATCGAGCGCCCGCTCTAGCAGCGTGCGCCCTTGCCACTCCAGTTTCAGGAACTTGTAGACATCAAGCGCAGCTGCGTTGCCGACGACGTCGCCCTTAAAATCGGCAGGCAGGCAGTGGCTGCCTACCTGGCCGCTCTGATTCAGCTGGCCGGGCTCAACGTAGAGATTCGTGCCCTTGGCATCCGGGTGAATCGCCTTCAGGGAGTGCGTGACCACCTGAAGCTGGCTGACACGACGGGCCGCATCGGCCAGCCAGGCTTGTGGCTCGAACTGCTGTTGAAGCTCAAGGTACCTGGGATCATCCGTTGGGAGTTTTTCCGTCTTGGTCGCGAAGCGGTCATGGATAAACCATTCGACCAGATCGCGCATAGACGCATGGTGTTGGGGCTCTGACATAGGTTCCCTGCCTTAGCTTGGGTGGTAATCCCAAGGCATGTCATAATGTGCCCCAAGCGCGGTAACGCTTGGGGCGTGGTTGGGCCAAGATACTCGTCTCTTCTAACGGGACGATAGCCAATCATCCACACACCTCCTTACTCTTCCCAAAGTAGGTTAGACGTTATCGATGCTTTGCTCGCCCATTGAGCAGCCCCTCAATGGCGAGCACCCACTCAGCACTGCCGAGCTCACCAACAGGCTACACCCGGCCAGGCCTCAGATCAAACCTAGCAACCAGCATCCAATACCAGCTTCCTTAATAGTAAACTTAAAACAACCAACCCAAGCGAAGTGATAGACTCACCAACGCAGCCGAGCAGGCCGCTTAGAAATAGCACCCAGCATCCTTCACTGCCGCACAGGCAGCCTCATCCGGCCCGGCCAAGGCCGGCTGCCTACTTTCTCCTCACGAATCCCAACGCTGGATGAAAGTGCCACCCCTGCGGGGCGTAGTTCGTTTTCAGGCGGATGCGGCCGAAGCGCCTGGCACAGCGCTCTAGCTCCATGTCCATGGCCTCGGCTTGATCCGCCAGCGCGGCCATGTAGTCGGGCTCGTTCCAGGGTGCGATGCGAGGCTGGCGGAAAACGTCCTCCGGTATCCGGTCCAGCTCGGTCTCCACGGGTGTCAGCCTCTCCTCTCTGCCCTCCTGCTCCACCCGCCAGAAGCCGTAGTCTTCCCCTGTTTCATCCGGGAGCAGCACGAATTCGCACTCCGGTTCGTTGTCTTCCCGAAAGGGGTGGTGCTGTATCGGTAGCGCCCCGAGGGTCATCGACGCAGGGCGATAGAAGAGATAGGCGCCGAGATGAATCTGCGCCGGCTCACCGCGACGCCTGCGTCGTTGGCGACCAGGAGCTGCATGGGCCCCCTCGATCATGAGTGCGGCAAGTCGCGCATGCTCGAGATCAACCAACTTGTGCGCCGGCTCTAGCACCTCCACAGGCAACAAACGTGGGCGCGAGTCGATATGCTCAATCTCGGCCTCTCTCAGAAGCTCCGCCAGTTGATGCGACTTCAGCGGCCAGTCCCGCTCGGTCTCGAAACCTGGCCGGCTGAAGGCCGGCGCGACCCGTTTCAGGTGCCGAACGTTGGTTCCAAGCAGTGCAATGTTGGGGGCACGAACAGGGGCAAGGCGGTGGCGGCGTACGCGACCGGCCAGCTGAATGATCGAACGCATCGATGAAGGCTCGACCACGGCCCAGTCGTAATCATGGTCCCGGCCAACCTCAGTGACCGGCGACCCAAGCACGATAAAGAGGTGATCCTGAGCGGAGCCGTCATCGAGCCGAGCTCGAACGTCGGCGAGATCGAAGACGGCATCCTCGCTGCGTCGATCAAGCGCCCGGTCCAGGCGTGCTTCCAGGCGTGAGCGCAGCAGCAGCGGGAACTGGGAATGGTAGACGCAAAGGTGGATTTGCCACCCTTCCGGAATTTCCGACTGGTAGAGCGCCTGGGCAACGGCAGCGAGCGGCTCGATGTTGGCCATGCGCACCAGACCGAAGCTGGCCCGCTTGTCACTATGGGGGTCGACAGAGTGGTGGTGCTCGTGCAGGGAGCAGGCATGAGTGAGCATCGTCTGCGCGACCGCTTGATGTACGGCGTCCGGATGGGCGCTGGGAGCAGACAACGGCACGAGATAGCCACGACGGGCCGGCGTCTGCTCCCCTAGCCGCACGGCACGCTGCTGAGCAAACTGCTTATGGGCGGCAGCAAACTGCTCACCCTCAGCGCATTGCTGCTGGGCGCAACCAAACTCGTCGAACCAGGCACAATAAGGGCTCACCGGAGTGCCTGGAATGCCACGATGCCGCTGGTACTCTGTCCGGCCGGCACAATAGGCCTCGAACAGCCCACGCACCATGGCAGGCGGCAACGTGGCCGAGGAGAGCAGTACCCGCGACCCCAGCAGTCCTGCCCAGTACACCAAGCGCGTCAGGCCGGGTAGATCACTGATATCGAAGTCATCCGGCTCATCAAGCACGAGATCACTGCTCATTAGCCGCAGCATTGGGGCAATCTGGTGACCGCCGCGAAGACTTTCAGTGGCCGGTATCAGGTGATCGATGGTACACACCAGCACCGGCGCGCCGATAAGCGCTCGGGCATGGGGGTCTTTCGCGGCTCGCGACAGCAGAGGGTGTTCATCGATTTGCCCTTCGAAATGGACATGGCTCTGCTCATCCAACAGTGCGACGCGGGACTCTGAGCCCCCATTCTCCTGCTGCTGGTGTTCGAAGAGAGCACGACTGGCGCTACCACCGACGCGAATAGCCAAATCGTCGCTGCCCAGTCCAAGCAACTCACGATAGACCTGCCCGGTTTGCAGCGTGAGCGTTCTCAGGCCGAGGGCTATCGAGAAGCGGGCCCCTTTCTCAGGATCGCTCAGGGCGTACATGATGCGGCCATTGGCGATGGTCTTGCCGCAGCCGGTCGATGCCATATTGATACCGAAGAAGCCCTGTTCGCAGGCCTTGTCGCGCAGACCTGCCGCCAGATCGAATGCTTTGTCCTGCCAGCGAAAGCGAGGGTCGCGGCTGCGCTGGCGAAAGCCCTTGTGCCGCGCGATACGCGGCAGGGCGATGGACATATCCGGGAAGCGATGAACGATTTCACCCGCCGCCCGAGTTACGCCCAGCAGGTGTTCTTCCAGGGGCTGGCATAGCTGACGCTTGCCATTCAGCACGGTGGTATTGGCGTAGAGCGCGGTCGACCAGCTCCCGGAGAGCCGCCCTGTGCCGGTCAGGCTCGAATAGTGGTGATCCGCCAGCATCAATGCCAAACGTGCCAGATGCATGACGTAGGGAGATTCCAGCGGCGGCGTCGATACCCTGATGTCTTTTAGCTGCCGCGCCAGCCGCCGACTACGCTGCCGCCATGCATCAGTCCTAACAGTCAGGCCATGGGGGAATTCCCAGTACGGCTCGACGTCTTGTGTCTCGGCCAATTCGACGCATTCGTTCCAGGCCGCCGTGATAGCCTCGGGGAGCGCCGGCAGGTTAGCGGCGTTCATGCTGGCGCGAGCCCCGACCCACTTTTGTCGACCGTTGTCATCGTAAGCCGGCAACGCCGGCAGACGGTGATGGCTCAGTACCAGCCAGCCAATCGCCGCCGCAAGCGGCGGCAGTTGGATAAAAGGTGTTTTCTCCCCGTCAGCGACGTCGGCTACTCCATCGCTCTTGAGATAGCCCAGCCAGCGCGCGTCGTCGTCCGGTGTGGGCTTTGCAAGCCGAGCAAGCCAGGTCTCATCGTCGTCATCGCCCACGAAGGCTTCCAGCAAACGCAGCGACACCCATTCATGGCGGTACCGGTTGCGCCCCTCAAGACGCCCGTGAAGGCGATCCTGGAATGCGCGACTGGACTTGCCGAGGTCGTGGAACAAGGCCGCCATCGATGCCAGAAGATGAATCAGGCGCCCGCTGTGCCAGTCATTTTCATCGGCACGTCGCAGGATATTCCGCGATGTGGTGTTGGTGGGCGCCGCCCCTTCCGGATTGAAGCGGCTAGCATCGCCAACGATCCACATCAGCTCGCTGTGATCTCTTCCGCGAATCCAGTGGCAGGCCACGGCCGTGTTCTTGCGCGCCGTCTTGCGCAGCAGCTTTCTCAACGTATCGAGCCCCGCCTGGGTGATAGGCGTCTGCCAGGTGCGTTCGCCGCGGCGCTCGGCAAACTGGTCAAGAATCCGCCGACTTTCCTTGAGGGCATTCTTGTTGCACTGGGAGACGATCAGCACGTTCATGGCGCGTCACTTCCCAGATCGGTGGCGATCTCTTTCAGGGTATCGATCATGAAGTCGAGCGCTTCGGTGCGAGTCAGCTGTTCGATGCAGGACTGGCGAAACGCCTGCTCTTCGTCGCCACGCATGGCCGAGAGAAACGCCTGTGGCAGAATCACCGCATCCTTGACCAGATCAGCTACGTCGAAGACCAGTCCGCCGCGACGGGTCTTGCCATGAAGCACGGCCAAACCATGCGGAATGCCCAACACCCAGGTCGCCGTAGCACCCAGGCCGTAGGCCAGGTAGTTGCCGTGATCAAGAAAGCGGTTGGCGGGATCGGTGCCAGTGGCGCGCTTGCCGCGGGTAAAGTCACCATAGCCGACAGCCTGAGCCGCCAGCTTGAACAACGTCTTGGTCAGCCGCGCTTCCAGCGTCAAGAGATCCACGGTACTGGGCGCCTGGACGATGGCCTGGTCGTGCTGTTCCAGCACGGCGGTTAAATGATCCGGTGAGATCACAAAACCAGCATCCTGCAGCGGTCTGCTATCGAGCCACTGGCGCTTGATGCGCGTCAGCCGCGCCTGCTGAAAACGCCTTGCGGCTTCCAGACGCCGGTCGTCATCGAACCAGAAGCGTACCCAGTGCTGAAGATACTCGGTCGGGCGATACTCACTCTGGGGAGTCAGCCAGGCGACTTCAACGTCGACTTCGTTGGCGGCGAACAGCGGCGTACCGCCGCCGCCGCAGAAACCGACCAGCACCCCAGCCTTGGCCAACTCACGCATCGCCGCCTGTGTAATAGAAGTGCCAGTACCCAGCAGCAGCGAGGTAGTGTTGGCAATAGGGATGTTCCAGTAGCGTGACTGGCGCCCCTCGTCGGTGACGTACTCGACGCGCCCGCCGTTGACGAGCACCCGACAGTGCTGAAGGTAGTAAAGGTTGGCGCGCTTGGAGTGCAGAATCGTCTTGAGGTCAGACGGAGAGAGATCGTCCATGACAGCCCCTGTAACCAAGTTGGCGATTACAGCTAAGCACCCTTAACCTTACTTTGCCACCCACTGGCCATCCGACCAGCGTACTCTTCAACCCGGTTCTGACATCCGTCATGCTGAGTCTCCACCACGGAAGGAAGGAAGCCTCCATGTCAGCGACCACCGCACTCCCCTGGGACACCCTGGCCCGCTATCGGCTGATCGAAATTCTGGCGCTGTGGGAGGGTCGTGTGGTGGCCGCGCAGATCGGTGAGGCCTTCGACATCGGGCGCCAGCAGGCGCAGAAGGTACTGCGTCGCTATCGGGAACTGGTCCCCGGTAACCTGGCCTATGACGAGTCGCGTAAGGGCTTCCTGCCGACCACACGGTTCGCACCGTCCTTCACCCAAGGTCGGGTCGAGGAGTACCTGCATCTACTGGGCGTCCACCGGCAGCTGGCATCGCCGTTCACAGGACTAGGACTCGGCGCGGCGAACACGGAGGCACTGCCGCTGCCGAGCCGCATGGTGTCGCCGCAGGTGGTGCGGGAAGTGGTCAAGGCCGCCCGCGGTGCCCAGCGCCTGGAGGTCACCTACGCCTCCTTCACCAGCCCCACCGGTGAGGACCGGATCATCGTGCCGCATACGCTGGTGTTTGCGGCGGGGCGTTGGCATGTGCGGGCCTTCTGCGAGAAGCATCGCGACTATCGGGATTTCGTGCTGAGCCGCTTCCGCGGTGTGCCCGAGGCGTGTGGCGAGATGCTCGGCGAGCACGGGATCGCCGAGGACTCGGCCTGGCATACCCGGGTAGACGTGTGCCTGATACCCGACAGGCGGCTACCGCCCCAGGAACGAGAGCTGATCGCGGCGGACTACGCCATGCAAGACGGTGAGCTCGCCCTGTCGTGCCGAGGGCCGCTGGTGCTCTACGCGCTGCGCGAGCTGGGCATCAACCCTCACCACGTCGAGACCGAGCCGCGGGCCCAGCAGGTGGAGATCGCCAACCGCCAGGCACTCGCCGAGTGGATCCACTGGGATTAATGGCGCGGGCGCCGTTCGCGGGGTTGGGCGTTGATCATCCAGGACGCGCAAGCGATGACTGTGCGTCTCTGAATGAAAACTTCAGCCCCAAGGGGGCATTGAGCGAACTGGTAGCTGCTCGGCGAGCCGCCGGGGAGCCCTGAGCGGGAGGCCTGTGGCCCCCTTTCGCCCGGCAGAGCCGGCCTCCCACAGGGTGGCGCATCATGTAGCGGTACAAAATTGGCCCTCTCACCCCGTCGGTGCCGCCTTGGCCTCGGCGTCCAGCCGCTGGGCGGTGCGGTCGACCAGGCGCAGCCAGACGAGCAGCACCGCGCCCAGGGCGACGAAGCCACCGGCCAGCCACAGGCCGGTGTCGTAGTGGCCGCTGGCCTCGGCGAGCATGCCGGTAAGCGCCGGGGCGATGATCTGGGCGGCGCCGTAGGCCAGCGTCATGCGGCCCATCATGCGCGCCGGGCTCTGCGGGTAGAGCCGGCCGGCCATGGTCAGTACCAGGCTGACGCAGCCCAGGAAGGTGCCGCCGTAGAGCACCGCGCTGATCAGCACGCCGGCCAGGCTATCGGTCAACGCCGGCAACACGATCCCCACCACCTGCAGCGCCATGGCACTGATCAACGCTCCCAGGTAGCCGAAGCGGCGGGCGATGAGGTCCCACAGCATCACCGCCGGCGCGGCGGCCAGCCCCACCAGGGCGAAGGTCCAGTTGCCGGCCCCCGCCAGCAGCGGCTCGCGCTCGACGATGGCGACGATGAAGGTGGCGCTGATCACGTAGCCGTAGCCGGCACAGAAGTAGGCGGCCAGCATCAGTCGCATGAAAGTGCGGCTGGGCGGCTGGGCCTGGCGTTGCCCGCCGCCGGCACCCACGACCGGCTTGGCGGGGCGCGGCAGCCAGGCCCAGGCGGGAATCAACAGCGCCACGGCCAGGGCGGTGAAGCCCCACCACTGGGCCTGCCAGTCGAAGGCGAGCCGTAGCATCAGCTCCACCGCCAGGGCGGCCAGCAGCATGCCCAGGCCCACCCCGGCGAAGTGGATGCCGAGTTCGCCGCGCTGCCGGTGGCTGATCAGCCAGTGCAGGATCAGCCCGGAGGCGAGCAGCATGGCGCCGCTGCTGGAGAACCCCGCCACGAAGCGCATGACCGCCCACAGCCAGAAGCTGTCGACCAGCGCCATGCCGGCGGTGGAGGCGAGCGCCAGCACCAGGGTGATCCGGTAGAGGGTGTCCTTGAGCCGGATGCTGCTGATGGAGGCGGCGATCAGCGCGCCGAGCATGTAGCCGGCATAGTTGAGGGCGGCCAGCCAGCCGCCATCGGCGTCGCCCAGCCAGGTCTGCTGCTGCATCACCGGCAGCAGCGGGGTGTAGGCAAAACGTGCCACGCCGATGCACAGCAGCTGGCTGAACAGCCCGGCCAGCAGCACGCGGTAGCGCGGGGAGAGGGGAAAGGGCTTGGCCATGCCTGGCGCTCCGAGATCCTTGAAAGGGCGGCGCCGAGGCGCCTGTCACGGGCTACCCTACCGCATGCTCGGGCAGTAGATCGCGACGTTCGACCAAATGGGCAGGCGGGCCTGGCCTGAAAGCCGGCCTCACGCAAAAGGGGCCCGCCCCCACCGTAGCGGGGAGCGGACCCAATAAACAGATCTGCTGCTGAAGGACGCGCGACCGTCCTTAGAACTTGATGCGCATGCCGGCCAGGTAGCCTACGTCGGCATTTTCCTCGTCGGTATCGGCGATCTCGGCAAACACGGTGACGTTCTTGTGGGCCGGGAAGGCGTAGGTGACGTTGGCGTACCACTCGGTCACATCGTCGTCGCCGACCAGGTCGTCGTAGCTGGTCTCGGTCATGCCGATGGCGATATCGGTGGTCTCGGCGGCGGCGAACACGGCGGCCAGGTTGTACTGCTCGGCATTGCTCAGACGGTTATTATCTGAATCAACATAATAGTTATCGAGATCTGAATCAGACTCGCTGTAGTCGGCGGCCAGGGTGAGGATGCCGAAGCCATAGGCGGCGCTGACGCCCCAGGTATCAATGGTTTCATCATTTTCTTTCCACTCCTGGTAGGCCGCGGCCAGCTCCAGGCCACCGAATTCGGTGGAGGCGAACAGGTCGAAGGCCTCGCCATTCTCGCTGTCGTTGCCCTCGGACTCCAGCTCGTAGGAGGCCGCCAGGTAGACGTTGCCGAGCTCGGAGTCGATGCGAATCACATCGTCGCCATCGGTGGACACGGCGTCGAAGCGGTCCTCTTTGGAGTGGAGCTCGATGGCCTCCTCGATGCCAAACTCGTCGCCGGCGAAGTTCTGCTTGCCGACGGAGATGGAGGTGCCGCCGAAGGCCATGCCCAGATAGGCCTCCTCAAGGTCGCCGCTGTCGGCATCATCTTCATCGTTTGCCGCGTCCTTGAAGCCGAAGTCGACGCGGCCGAAGGCGGTCATGTCATCGTTGAGCTGGTAGCTGACGTAGTTCTTCAGCTCCAGGTCGTCGAACTCGATATCCGGATCCTTGTCGTCGCCGGACTTCTGGCGCAGCTGCACCTGGAAGTCACCATTGAGTTTGTACTCGAAGCCGCCTTCTTGATAGATGGTGGCAGCGTGGGCAGAGCCGGAGGCAACGGCCACGGCGGCGGCGAGGAGAAGCTTTTTCATGGTCTAGTTCCCTTTTCGAATGGAGTCTAAGGCTCACTGGCTCTCATGGAGCCAGCGCTTGAAGTCGTTTCTTGTTGTTGAGCTGGCTTGCTGGTACCAGAACTTGAGCATCTTCCCGACCATCTGCTGGTCGGACATGCCGCTGTCATTCACGCCTTCGGCCGCGCCGAAGGGCATTGCTTCCGGGGCGGTGGCGGCCGCCACGGGGGAATCGAAGGCGAAACTTTCTTCGCCCAGGATCGCCATGGCAGCGGGAGAGGCGGATTGATTGAAGCGCCTTAACTCGGCTTCATAGTCCCTGCCGAACTGCAGCCCCTGCTTCGCCAGCACTGCAGACTCATAGGGAACCGGCTCGCCTTTGGCATCCACCAGGTGCCACTGGCCGCCCTCGTCGAAGGTGCGCATCTCATGGCGACTGCCAATCTCCGGGGCCATCAGGCGCAGGCGCGAATCCTGGGCCTCGAACAGCACGACCTGGGCCGAGCTGGTATCAAGAATCGACTCATTCCCGGTGTCCCTGATTTGCGCGGCATAGGTAACGAGCAGCTGGTTTCTTCCATCATCCAGCTGGATGTCTCCCGAGATCGACGGGTGACTTTCGCTATCCACTTCCTGGCCATTGATGGCCAGGACCTCCACCCCATCACCTGGAACAACCAGGACATCCGCCACGCAAAAAGACGATGACATCGCCACCAAAAAACCCAGGAAAACGGGGGTAAACTTCATCAGTAACACTCATCATGAATAGTCGGCATGGCGGCACATTAGTGGCTCATTGCTACAGATAGATGACCAAAATATTGAGCACACGGCTTTTTTATTTTCATGCTAATGAAATAAAAATTTGCTAGAGGGAGCGCATCACTTTTCTGTAACAACCCACCATTACCGTGCCTCTCTCACTCCGAGCTTTCTGTTCCCGATGGGAGATCACCACATGACCTGCCGTACTCTTCGCCTTTCCGGCCTGGCCCTGGCCATCGCCGCGGCGTCGGTTGCCACCGCGGCGTCTGCCGCCAGCTTCAACCGCATTCACAGCGTCTCTACCGCCGATAACCTGCCGGCATCCGAGCGTAACCAGGAGACGTCGGCGGAGATCATCACCGCCACGGCTAGCGGCGACATGCTGATCTACAGCGATAGCCCGCGCGGTGGCATCGGCTACATCGCCATCGAGGAAGACGGCTCACCCCGCGCGGCAGGCTTCACCGCACTGCCGGGCGAACCCACGGCGGTCAGTGCCATCGGCGAGGACGTGGTGGTCGGCGTGAATACCTCGGCCAGCTTCACCGAGCCTTCGGGCTTCGTGGCCCTGGTTTCCAGCACCACGCAGCAGGTGCTGGGTCAGTGCGACCTGGGCGGGCAGCCGGACTCGGTGGCGGTCTCCCACCAAGGGGATTGGGTTGCCGTCGCCATCGAGAACGAGCGCGACGAAGACCTCAATGACGGTGTGATGCCGCAGCTACCGGCGGGCGATCTGGTGCTGGTGCCGATAAGCAACGGCTCGCTGAGCTGCGAGGGGCTCAAGCGCGTGGACCTGACCGGACTGGCCGAGATTGCCCCCAGCGACCCGGAGCCGGAGTTCGTCGACTTCAACGCGCTGGGCGAGGTCGTGGTCACGCTCCAGGAGAACAACCACCTGGTCATCGTCGATGCGGCCAGTGGCGAGATCAGCCACCACTTTCCGGCGGGCACGGTCGACCTGACACAGATCGACACCAAAAAGGATGGCGCCCTGTCGTTCACCGATGAGCAGAAGGACGTGCTGCGTGAACCCGATGCCGCCCAGTGGCTGGATGACGAACGCTTCGTGATCGCCAACGAGGGTGACTACCAGGGCGGGGCCCGTGGCTTCAGCATCTTTCACAAGAGTGGCGAGCTGCTGTTCGAATCCGGCGCCGCCTTCGAGCACGAAGTGGCTCGCGCCGGCCACTATCCGGACAAGCGCTCCGGCAAGAAGGGGGCCGAACCCGAGGGCCTCGAGGTCGGCAAGTTCGGCGAGGATACCTACATCTTCGTGCTCTCTGAGCGTGGCTCCGTGATCGGCGTCTATCGCGATACCGGCGCAGATCCGGCGTTCGTGCAGCTGCTGCCCTCCGGTATCGCACCGGAGTCCGCCGTGGCGATACCTCAGCGGAATCTGCTGGTCAGTGCCAACGAGAAAGACCTGGTGGAAGACGGCGGCCCACGTGCCCACGTGATGTTCTATCAACTCGGCGATGACGCCCCCGCCTACCCGCAGTTGGTGTCCGACAACGATGCCCAGGGTGCCCCGATCGGGTGGGGGGCTCTCTCGGGGCTGACCGCCGACCCGCAACGGGCGGGCATGCTCTACGCCGTCAATGACAGCTTCTACGCCGGCCAGCCGCGCATCTTCACCATCGATGCCAACCAGCACCCGGCGCGTATCACCGCAGCCCTGGAGATCACGCGTGACGGCGAGCCGGCCGAGACTCTGGATCTGGAAGGTATCGCCGTGGATGGTGAAGGCGGCTTCTGGGTCGCCTCCGAGGGCGATGCCGACGAGCAGGTGCCGCATGCCCTGCATCACGTGAATGCGGAGGGCGCCATCGAGCGGACGGTGACGCTGCCGGAGGCGCTGCTTGAGCACCAGACCCGCTTCGGCGCCGAGGGCATCGAGTTGCACGAAAATGCACTGTGGGTGGCAATGCAGCGGCCCTGGCAGGACGATCCCGCCGGCCATGCGAAGCTGCTGCGCTTCGACCTCTCAAGCGCCGAGTGGACGGCGGCCCATTATCCGCTGGAAGAGAGCGCGCGCGGCTGGGTGGGCCTCTCCGATATCGAGATCGCCAACGACAGGCTCTATGTGGTGGAGCGCGATAACCAGATCGGCGAGCACGCCGCCATCAAGCGCCTCTATGCGCTGAACTTGGCCAGCATCGAGACCGCTCCTCTGGGCGGCGAGTTGCCGGTGCTGGAGAAGACGCTGGAGCGTGACCTGATGGCCGACCTCGAGGCCCTGAACGGCGTTGTCACCGACAAGGTGGAAGGCTTCGCCATCGATGTCGCGGGTAACGGCTACTTCGTCACCGACAACGACGGCGTCGACGACAGCGCCGGCGAGACGCTGTGGTGGTCGATCGGCCAGATGGAGTAAGCCTGACGCACCTTCCCAACAGGGGCAGGAAAAGCAAGAGGGGGGAGGCATCTGGCCTCCCCCCTCTTGCTTGTGGTGTAACCCCTTGGCGGGGTCAGCAGGCCGAACCGGTTCCTCAGCGTCCCCCCGTGTCAGGCTGAGTGCCGCGCCGCGGCAGCATGCGCACCAGCACGTCCTCGCCCGCCATGCGGCGATGCAGGATCGCCATGCCGATGTGGCCGACGATCAGCGCCAGCAGCACCCAGCCGAGCAGGCCGTGGAAGATGCCGCCGACGGCGGTCATCCAGTTGATCTCCCCCTCGAAGCCCGGCATCAGCGGGATGCCGAAGGGCGCGAAGGCGCGACCCGAACCATACTGGCGCAGCAGGGCGACCAGCGGCACCGCCACCATCAGGGCATACAGCGCCAGATGGCCGAGGCCGGCGGCCAGGTTGACGGAGGCCGGTCGCCGGGCCCGGTCCACCACCGCCCACACCAGGCGCAGCACGATCAATGCCATCAGCAGTGCCCCCAGCGGCTTGTGGGCGCCCCATACGGCGGCCTCCAGGGCGGTATCCGGGAAGGCGAAGTGGACGCTGGCGGTGATGAACTGGACGCCGAAGAGAACCGCCATGCCCCAGTGGAGCAGGCGGCTGACGCGGCCATAGTGAGTGATGTGGGACGGCATGGCGGGGCTCCTGGGCGATGAGAATACTTTGCATGCTAGCGACCCTTCGCGCAGGAATTGTGCAGCGTGTGTGCCGCTATCCGTCACGAGAGGGATGCCGGATAGGCCAACAGGGCCCCGGAACTTGCTACTCTCGGGGTTCGAGCGATGACAACGTGAGGATGCCCCATGTGGGATGAGCGCTACAGCACGGACGACTACGTCTATGGCACCGAACCTAACGACTTCCTGCGCGAGCAGGTCGCGCTGATCGGCGAGGCGCCCAAGCGCGTGCTCTGCCTGGCGGACGGCGAGGGGCGCAACGGGGTCTACCTGGCCGGCCTCGGCCACTGGGTGACCTCGGTGGATGCCTCCTCGGTGGGCCTGCGCAAGGCCGCCCGCCTCGCCGAACACAAGGGGGTAGCGCTGACCATCCTGAACGCCGACCTCACCGAGCACGAGTTCGTGCCGGCGTCCTTCGATGCCGTGGTATCGATCTTCTGCCACGTGCCGGCGGCGGGCCGCCCCCACCTCCATCGCCAGGTGATCCGCGCCCTCAAGCCCGGCGGCGTACTGATCCTGGAGGCCTACACGCCGGACCAGGTGCCTCGCAATACCGGTGGCCCGGATACCCCGGACCGCACCCCCACCGCCGCCGAGCTCGATGCGGCCTTCGCCGAACTGGAGATCGCGCTCAGCCGGGAGTGCGAGCGCGAGGTGATCGAGGGTCGCGGCCATACCGGCCCGGGCTGCGTGGTGCAGTTCATCGCCCGCAAGCGCTGAGGATACGACTCGACAACCTTCAAGGAGACACCATGAATTCCGTGACCGCCCG
Source organism: Halomonas sp. SSL-5 (assembly GCF_030708455.1). Lineage (GTDB taxonomy): Bacteria > Pseudomonadota > Gammaproteobacteria > Pseudomonadales > Halomonadaceae > Halomonas. Next base: position 172,608 of record NZ_JAUYWF010000006.1, on the reverse strand, counting down.
CCTCCAGGCCGTGGCCTCCCCCACCATCGGCCTGGGCTGCATGAACCTCTCCCACGGCTACGGCCAGCCGGTCTCCGAGGCCGAGGGGCTGCGCGCCCTGGAAGAGGCCTTCGAGATGGGCTATCGCCACTTCGATACCGCCACCCTGTATGGCGCCACCGCCAACGAACGCCTGGTGGGCAAGGCGCTCGCCGGCAAGCGGGATGAGTTCCTGCTGGCCAGCAAGTGCGGCATGGCCATGGACCCGGAACTGGGCAGGAAGGTGATCGATGGTCGTCCGGCCACGCTGCGCCGCCAGTGCGAGGAGAGCCTGGCGCGCCTGCAGACCGACCATATCGATCTCTACTACCTGCATCGCTGGGACAAGGGCGTGCCCATCGAGGAGAGCGTGGGCGAGCTGGCCCGGCTGGTGGAGGAAGGCAAGATCGGCGCCATCGGCCTCTCGGAGGTCTCGGCGGCCACCCTGCGCCGAGCGCGGGCCGAGCACCCCATCGCCGCGGTACAGACGGAGTACTCGCTGTGGACCCGCAACCCCGAGATCGCGGTGCTCGAGGCGTGCCGCGAGGCGGACACCCTGTTCGTGGCCTTCAGCCCGCTGGGGCGCGGCTTCCTGGCCGGCGCGGTGCGCGACAGCGAGGGCCTGGTGGAGGGCGACGTGCGCGTCGGCATGCCGCGTTTCAGCGCCGACAACCTGGCGCAGAACCTGGGGCTGCTGGCCGAACTCGAGGCCGTGGCCGGCGAACTCGAGGTGACCAGCGGACAACTGGCGCTGGCCTGGCTGCGCGCCAGGGGCGACGACATCATCCCGATCCCCGGCACCCGCTCCATCGCGCACATGCGCGAGAACCTGGCCGCCGACCCGGTGAGGCTGGACGCCGCCGGCGTGGCGCGTCTGGACGCCCTCTTCGCTCCCGAGCGCATCGTCGGGGCACGCTACGGCGAGGCCCTGCAGGCCGAGATCGACACCGAGGAGTTCGCCTGACGGCGGCCTCGCGACCTCAGCCGTTCAGCCGTTCAACCGTTCAGCCACCAGACGCTGGCGTTGAGGTAGGCGGCGAAGCTGACCCAGGCCAGGTAGGGCGCCAGCAGCCAGGCGGCCAGCGGCGAGACCGAGGCGAAGCGGCGGATGGTGAGCACGATCAGCCCCCACAGCAGCAGCAGGTCGACCAGCGCCACTCCCATCCAGTGCAGGCCGAAGAACAGCGGCGACCACAGGGCGTTGGCGGCCAGCTGGGCCACGAAGGGCCAGAGGGTGTGCCAGCGCATTGCCGGGGGTGCGGCCAGGGTGGCCCGCCAGGCGGCCACGGCCATCATCACATAGAGCAGCGTCCAGGCGATGGGGAAGGCCAGGCTGGGCGGGTTGAACGGCGGCTTGTCGAGGCCGGCATACCACTCGCCGGGCGGGGTGAAGATGCCAGTCAGCGCGGCCAGCGTCACCAGCGCCAGCCAGCCCAGCAGGATCAGCGCGGATCGCGTCGGGGTCATGGTCGCTCCTTGTAGGGTCAAGATTCGGTATCCTAGGCCTGGCGACCGCGACCCGAAAGGGGTTTCGCATGGCGCCCGAACATCGGCAGCGGGAGGTGGCCACTTGGAGAAAGGCATGGACGAGACCCTGGATGCGATCATCGTCGGCGGCGGCATGGTCGGCGCGGCGGTGGCGGCGGCGCTGGGCCAGGCCGGCATGAGCGTGGCGCTGGTGGAGGGCGGCGCCCCGCCCGCGGCGATCCCCATTGAGGCCCCCTTCGACCTGCGGGTGTCATCGCTCAACCTGGCCTCCCAGCGCTTGCTGGAGGAGGTAGGCGCCTGGTCACACATTCCCGAGGCACGGCGCTGCCCCTTCCGCCATATCGAGGCCAGCGACACCGCCGAGAAGCGCCATATCCGCTTCAACGCCGCCGAGCTCGAGCTGCCGGATTTCGGCCACTTCGTCGAGAACCGGGTGATTCGCCGCGCCCTGTGGCAGCGCCTGGACGCGCTGCCCGGGGTGACCATGCTCTGCCACGCCCGGCCGGTGGCCTGGGTTCCCGGCGGGCACCGCAGCCTGCTGGAGCTCGACGACGGCCGGATGCTGGCCGCGCGGCTGGTGGTGGGCGCCGACGGCGCCGCTTCCCACACCCGGGAGTTGGCCGGCATCGCCACCCGCGACGAGGAGTACGGCCAGCGCGCGCTGATCATCAACGTGCGCACCCGCCTGCCCCAGCAGGACGTCAGCTGGCAGCGCTTCACCCCCGCCGGTCCCCAGGCGATGCTGCCGCTGCCCGGCCATCACGCCTCCCTGGTGTGGTACGACAGCGCCGAGGCCACCCTGGCCCGGGAGGCGCTGGACGACGAGGCGCTGCGCCTCGCCATCGAACGCGACTTTCCCGCCCGGCTGGGCGGCGTCGAGGCCGTACTCGGCCGCGCCAGCTTCCCGATCCGCCGGCGCCACGCCGAGCGCTACGTGCGCGCGCGCCTGGCGCTGGTGGGCGACGCCGCCCATGTGATCCATCCGCTGGCCGGGCAGGGGCTCAACCTGGGGCTGCAGGACGCCGAGGCGCTGAGCCGGCGGGTGATCGCCGCCTTCCACGCCGGCGGCGACCCGGGCGACCGCGCGGTCCTCGTCGGCTACGCCCGCGAGCGGCGCCCCCAGACCCTGGCGATGATCGCCGCCATGGAGACCTTCCATCATGTCTTCACCGGCGCCGCGCCGCTGCGCCATGCCGGGGGCGCCGGGCTGGCCCTGGCCGAGCGAATGTCGGGCGCCAAGCGAGCGGTGATGCGCCACGCCCTGGGGCTGTGAACGGCACCCGCATGTAGCGCGCCATGACGCCGGTCACCGCGACGCCACGGAGACCGCCACGGGCGCTGGCCAGCCGGCGTTTTGTTATGTTATAACTTCCGCCGCTTTCCGCAGGACACCCCTCAGAGGATCCCATGGCACACCGCAAACACCGGCACCGCCCGGAAGGGCCCTGCCATTTCTCGCTGATGTCGCTCTCGGCGACCCGGCGCCTGCTGCTGGCGGCGCTGCCGCTGGCGGCACTCTGGCTGGCGGTGGCCTGGGCCACCGGCTGGGGGGCGTGATGTCGCGCCTGCAGCTGGAGGACCTGAGCCTGGCCCGCGGTGGGCGCACCGTGCTGGAGCATCTCGAGGGGCGCTTCCAGGACGGCGCCGTGACCGCCCTGGTGGGCGCCAACGGCGCCGGCAAGAGCACCCTGATCAGCGCCATCATGGGCATGCTGCGACCGATCTCGGGCCGCGTGGCCTGTCAGGTGCCCAAGGAGCGCCGCGCCTGGCTGCCCCAGCAGCTGGCCCTGGACCTCACCTTCCCGATGAGCGTGGAAGAGCTGATCATGACCGGCACCTGGCCCAGCCATGGCGCCACCCGGGGCTACTGCGCGGCCCACTATCGCCGCGGCCGCGAGATCATGGCTCGGCTGGGCATCTCCCACCTGGCCCATCGCCAGCTGGGCGAGCTCTCCGGCGGCCAGCGCCAGCGCGCGTTGATCGGCCGCACCCTGATGCAGGAGGCCGAATTGCTGCTGCTCGACGAGCCCTTCGCCAACGTCGACGTCGAGACGGTGGATGTGCTCATGGACGTGCTGCGCGACATGGCCCGCGACGGCGCCACCATCGTGGTGGTGCTCCACGACCTGGAGCAGCTCTCGCGCCTGGCCGACGACGTGCTGATACTGGCCGGCGGCCACGGCCGCTGGGCGAGCCCCGAATCGCTGCTCGAGCGCTATGCCGGGCAGCCGCCCCGCGCACCGCGCCTGCCTCTCACCTTCCCGGATACCTTCGATGCTGGAACTGCTTGACGCCTGGCTGCTCGCCCCCCTCGACTACGGCTTCATGAAGCGCGCCCTGGTGGCCGGCCTGGCGCTGTCGCTGGCCGCCCCGCCGCTGGGCGTGTTCCTGATGCTGCGTGGCATGAGCCTGATCGGCGACGCCATGGCCCACGCCATCCTGCCCGGGGTGGCGCTGGGCTTCCTGGCCGCCGGCTTCTCGCTGCCGATCATGAGCCTGGGTGGCATCCTCTCGGGGCTGCTGGTGGCGGTACTGGCCGGCAGCGTGTCGCAGATGACCGGCCACCGCGAGGACTCCGCCATGGCCAGCTTCTTCCTGATCTCGCTGGCCGCGGGGGTGATGCTGGTCTCGCTGGGCGGCAGCAGCGTCGACCTTACCCATGTGCTGTTCGGCTCGATCCTGGCCGTCGACACCACCGCCCTGCTGCTGATCGCCGCCATCAGCAGCCTGATCGTGGTGATCCTGGCGGTGATCTTCCGCGCCCTGGTGGTGGAGTGCCTGGACCCGCTGTTCCTGCGCGGCCAGGGCAGTCCGGTGGGGCTGGTGCACGGCCTCTTCCTGGGCCTGGTGGTGCTCAACCTCACCGCCGGCTTCCAGACCCTGGGCACCCTGATGGCGGTGGGCCTGATGATGCTGCCGGCGACCACCGCGCGCTTCTGGAGCCAGCGCCTCGAGGGGCTGATCGGCATCGCCATCCTGGTGGCCCTGGTGGCCAGCAGCGGCGGGCTGTTGCTCTCCTACCACCTCAACCTGCCCTCGGGCCCGGCGATCATATTGCTCGCCGGGGCCGGCTACCTGCTCTCGGCCCTGGTGGGCCGGCACAACAGCCTGCTCGCCCGGCTGCGCCGCCGCGCCACGCCGCTGGGCGCCCCGGAACACGACTGACCCCCACGGAGACCCCGCCATGCACGCCTTCCGCCCCGCCGCCGCCCTGGGCCTGGCCGCCCTGCTTGCCCTGCCCGCCGCCCACGCCGAGGAGCGCGTGCAGGTCCTGGCCAGCTTCAGCATCCTGGCCGACATGGTCGAGAACGTCGGCGGCGAGCATGTCGCGGTTACCGCCCTGGTGGGCCCCGACAGCGACGCCCATGTCTATTCGCCGCGCCCCACCGACGCCCGCGCCCTGGCCGAGGCCGACCTGGTGGTCTTCAACGGCCTGCAGTTCGAAGGCTGGATGGAGCGGCTGGTAACGGCCAGCGACTACGCCGGCCCCCTGGTGGTGGCCAGCGACGGCCTCGCCTCGATGAGCGATGGGCAGGAAGCGCCGGCCGAGGACGAGCATGCCGATCACGACGGCCACGACCACGGTGACTTGGACCCCCACGGCTGGCAGGACCTGAATGCCGGCAAGCGCTACGTGGCCAATATCCGCGACGGCCTGATCCAGGCCGACCCGGACAACGCCGAGGCCTACAGCGCCAACGCCGAGCGCTACCTCGACGAGGTCGAGGCCACCGACGCCGAGATCCGCGAGCTGATCGACGAGATTCCCGCCGCCACCAGCGTGATCACCGGCCACGACTCCTTCGGCCATTTCGCCCACGCCTACGGGCTGCGCTTCCTGTCACCCCAGGGCCTCTCCACCGCATCCGACCCCAGCGCCACCGACATGGCCGCGCTGATCGAGGTGATCCGCGAGCAGGAGGTGCGCGCGCTGTTCCACGAGAACATGACCAGCCCGGCCCTGCTCGAGCAGCTCGCCGAGGAGACCGGACTGCCCATCGCCGGCACCCTCTACGCCGACGCCCTGGCCAGCGAAGGCGAGGCCAGCACCTGGCTGGGCATGATGCGCCACAACGCCACCACCCTCCACGACGCCCTGGCCGAGCCGGGCAACCACGACGACGCCGACGCTGGCGACGCCAGGGAGCATGGCCACGAGCACTGAGCAGTTGGTTAGGTGCAGCGAGACGGGGGAGGCTCTACGATAGATTCTTAACTACACCATGCTGTCCAAAGTGCTGCAGCTATTCTACAAAGCCAGATTTTTGTCACGACAGGTCAGTAATAGCTTATAAATGAATCGGACGATCAAAGGCATCCAGCACAGACTCGTGCAACGCTTCCGACAGCGTCGGATGGGGAAAGACCGTACGCATGATCTCCAGCTCCGTCGTCTCCAGGGTTCGACCCAGCGCATAGGTGCCGATCAGCTCGGTCACGTCCGGCCCGATCAGGTGAGCCCCCAGCAACTCGCCGCTGTGCGCATCCATGACCGTCTTGACGAAGCCCTGCGAATCTCCCAGGGCCAGGGCCTTTCCATTACCCACGAAGGAAAAGCGGCCGACGCTGACCGTATGGCCGCGCTCCCGGGCTAGCGCTTCCGTCAACCCCACGCTGGCCACCTGGGGATGGCAGTAGGTGCAGCTGGGAACGGCTTCGGGATCCAGCGCATGTGCGTCGGCAAGCCCCGCAATGCGCTCGATGCAAGCCACCCCCTCATGGCTGGCCTTATGGGCGAGCCAGGGCGGACCAGCCACATCGCCGATGGCGTAAACCCCAGGCTCACCGGTGGCCGACCAGCGATCCACCACGATGTGCCGATTCTCCACCTGCACCGCCGTGTTCTCCAGCCCCAGGTCCTCGACGTTGCCGACGATGCCTGCCGCCACTATCACTTTCTCGCTGTGATGGTCGAACCGCACGCCCGCCGCGTCGATCGACATGCGCACCCCCGAGGCCGTGACCTCCGGCGCCTCGGCCCGCACACCGACGTGAACGTCGATGCCCTGTTCGTCGAGGCGTGCATGCAGATGAGCGGCGATCTCCTCGTCCTCCTGCGGCACGACCCGCTCCGCCGCTTCCAGCAGGGTGACCTCGACGCCCAGCGCCGCATAGAAACTGGCGAACTCCACGCCGATCGCCCCGGCACCGATAACGGTCAACGAAGTGGGCAGGGCCTTGGGCGTCATCGCCTCGCGGGCCGTCCAGATGCATTCGCCATCCGGCGTGAAGCCTGGCAGTTCGCGCGGGCGGGCACCGGTCGCCAGCACGATGTGGTCCGCGCTCACCTGCTGCGCACCGTCACCGCCCTCGATGCGTACCCGACCCTCGCCCTGCAGGCTCGCCTGGCCCGTCAGCACCTGCACGCCATGCTTCTTGAGCAAGCCGCGCACGCCACGGTTCAGCCGCCCCGCCACCTCGCGGGAATGTGCGACGGCCGCCCGGATGTCGAACCGCACCGTGCCATCTATCACCACACCGAAGGGGCCGCTCGACTGCGCCTGCCGAAAAAGCTCGGCCGAGCGCAGCAGCGTCTTGGTGGGAATGCACCCCCAGTTGAGGCATACGCCGCCGAGCTCGGCGCGCTCGACGATGGCCGTGGCGAAGCCCAACTGGGCCGCACGAATCGCCGCCACGTAACCACCCGGCCCAGCGCCGACGACGAGAACTTGAAACTGTGCCATTGCGGTCTCCTATACCAGCAGTTCGAGCGGATCTTCGAGCAGCGCCTTAAGCTCGGCGAGAAACCTCGCGCCGACGGCACCATCCACCACGCGGTGGTCGGCCGAGAGCGTCAACGTCATCAAGCTACCCACGGCCAGTTGGTCATCGCGCACCACCGGCCGCTTCTCGACCGCCCCTACGGCGAGGATGGCCGCCTGGGGAGGATTGACGATGGCAGCGAACTCGCGCACGCCGTACATGCCAAGATTGGATATCGTGAACCCGCCCCCCTGATAGTCGGCAGGCGCCAGCTTGCCGTCGTGGGCTTTGCGCGCAAGCTCGCGGATTTCGCCGGAGATCTCGGCCAGCCCCTTGCGGTCAGCTTCGTGGATAACAGGAGTAACCAAACCGCCCTCGGTAGCTACAGCCACGCAAACGTCCACGTCCAAATATCGCAGGATCGCCTCGTCGCTCCAGCTTGAGTTCACTTCTGGCACCCGGCGCAGGGCGCACGCGGCGGCATAAACGATGATGTCGTTCACCGAAAGACGGTACTTCGGCTCGGCTTTCGAGCCCTTGGCGTTGAGCCGGCTGCGAAGCGCCAGCAGCTCGTCCACCTGCACGTCAACGGTGAGGTAGAAGTGCGGAACCTGTTGCTTGGACTCAGCCAGCCTGCGGGCGATGGTCTTGCGCATGCCGCTGTTGGGGATCCGCTGGACGCGGGTACCTTCGACAATGGCGGGTGCAGCGGCCGGTTTGGTGACAGGAGCCGCTGCCGCACTTGCCGACGGTGCCGGTGCCGGTGCCGGTGCGATTTCACGCACACGCTCAACATCCACGCGCACGATTCGTCCGCGCGGTCCGCTGCCTTGTACGCTGTGCAGGTCCACGCCGTAATCGGCCGCCAAGCGCTTTGCCAGCGGACTGGCGAGGATGCGCTCACCATGAGAGTGCTGCGGCGTAAGCTTGGCAGCTGCACGCGTCTCGGGGAAAGTTTCCGGTTCCAGCGCGGCGGGCGAAGCATCGGCAGTCGGTGCGCTCGGCGCCTGGAAGGACGCGAGCGCGGATTCGTCCTCGCCCGGCTCCAGAAGCACACCGATGACTGTGCCTACGGCCACACCTTCTGTGCCGCCCGGCACCAGAATGCGCCCGAGCACGCCGTCGGCCTCGGCCTCCATTTCCATCACGGCCTTGTCGGTTTCCATTTCGGCGAGGGTTTCGCCCTTGGACACCTTGTCGCCTTCGGCCTTCACCCAGCGCACCAGGGTGGCCTCTTCCATGCCGGCGGCTACCGACGGCAATTCGATCTTGATGGCCATGTTCAGCCCTCCTGGGGAACGTCGGGCCGGTAGGCCTGAATGTCGGCGTACTGCACGAACTCGAGAATGTTGCCTTCGGGATCGCGCAGGAATATCAAAAAGGTGCCGGGGCGCACTTCAACCAGTTTGTCGCCGCTGAGCAAGGGTAGGCCCAGCTTCTTGAGCTTGGCCAGCATCGCGGCGAGGTCGTCGACGATGAAGGTCAGATAAGCGTTGCCGCGCCGCTCGAGAATGGTGTTGGTATGCGTTAGCGCAGCCGGTGTAGCCTCGGGCTGGAGCAGCTTGATGCGCTCGCCGAAAGGCGTCTGCAGCCGCGCGACGCGGTATGCGCCGACGGTGAGACCGGTGTCGCCGGCCTTCTCCGCCGGCACGTCGATGACGTTGATTTCGGTGAGCCCCAGTTCCTCAACGTAAAAGCTCTTGAGCGCGACGAGGTCTTGGCAGCAGATGCCAACTTCCATGGGTACCAGTTGCTTCATGTTCATCACTCCTTTACGCGAGCGGCCGGCCCTGCTGAGCCATGACTAGACGCAGACCGTCCTCGATTTCTTCCGGGCCAGCGCAGGCGGCGCGCTCGAGCACCTTGGAGATGCTCGGCGAGGCTTCGCCACCCGTCACCCGCTGCACCGGCTGATCCAGATAGTCCAGGAAGCGACGCTGGATCTCATCGCCCAGCAGCACACCATAGGCCGTGCCCACTGACCCCTGCTCAACTACCAGCACGTTGTTGGTCTTGCGGATGCTCGTTCCTATAGTCTCCCAGTCCAAGCCGGCCCGATCTAAGCTGCGCAGATCGATGACTTCGGCGTCGACTCCCAGCCTCTCCGCGGCCTCCACCGAGGGCTGCACCATGGAGAGATACGTCAGCACCGTGACGTCCTTACCCGGGCGCACCACCTTGGCCTTGCCCAGGGGAATGTAGTAGTCCAGGTCGTCGACCGGTGCCGGGAACTTGGTGTTGTAGAGGTCGGTGTGCTCGATGACCAGCACCGGGTCCTCGCACTGCAGGGCGCTGTTCATCAGGCCGACGTAGTCGTACGGGTTGCTGGCCGCGACGATGCGCCAACCCGGCGAAGTGGCGAAGATGCCAGCCGGGTCCATCGAGTGCTGCGAGCCGTAACCCGTACCCATGGCCACCTTCGTGCGCAGCACCAGCGGCATGGCGCTGTCGCCGCCGAACATGTGGCGTGCCTTGGCGATCTGGTTGAACACCTGATCGGCGGCCACCCACATGAAGTCGGGGTACATGAACTCCACCACCGGGCGGTAGCGGCCGTCCATGGCGATGCCCCCACCCAGTCCGGCGAAGGCGTTCTCGCTGATGGGCGTGCCCAGGCAGCGGCCGGGGAAGTCCTGCGACAGGCCACGGGTGGCGCCGTTGGTGCCGCCCTTGAGGCGATGCACGTCCTCGCCCATGACCACGATGCGCTCGTCCTTGCTCATGCGCCGGTGCATGACGTCGGCCACCGTGTCGACGAATTTGCGCTCTTCGAGCTTGCCGGTGAACTGCTCCTGCTCGACGTAGCGCACGCCGTCGAGTTCGGACAGGTCGCCGCGGATATGGGCGTCGCGGAAGTCCGGCGAGGGCCACAGATCGGCACGCACAGCGAGTTTTGCGCCGCTCTTGTCGAGCAACTCGTCGGCCGCGGCTTCCATGGCAGCTTGGGCCTGGTCGCGCAGCGACTTGATACCGGCCTCGTCGATCAGCTTGCGCTTGAGCATTTCGCTGCCGACCCGGTCCAGCGGGTCGCGCGCGCGCCACTCGTTTTCTTCGTCCTTCGTGCGGTAGCCGAAGGCGCTGCCCGGCAGCGGGCCGTTCTGGTGGAAGAAGCGGTAGACGTCGGCCTCAATGATGGTCGGGCCGCCGCCGCTGCGCATGATCTCCAGCGCTTCTTGCGTGGCGAGGTAGACCGCCAGCGGGTCCATGCCGTCCACCTTCCAGGAGGGAACGTTGAAGGCCTGGCCGCGGGCCGAGAGGCGTGGCTCGGCAGTGGCCTCGTCCACCACGGTGGACACGGCATAGCGATTGTTTTCGATGAAGAAGCACAGCGGTAGCTTCCAGGCCGCGGCCAGGTTCATCGTCTCCAGCACAGAGCCGATATTGACAGCACCGTCGCCGAAGTAGGTGATGGCCACATCACCCTTGCCGGCGCGCCGATGCGCCCAGGCGGCACCGGCGGCCATCGGCACACCACCGCCGACGATGGCGTTGGTGCCGAGCACGCCGGCTTCGCCCCAGCGCAGATGCATGGACCCGCCGCGGCCGCGGCAGTAGCCCTGCGAGAGGCCCATGATCTCGGCGAGCGTCCGCTGCAGCAGCTCCTGCACGGGGGCAGTGACGGCCTTGGCCGGATCCATGCCCTCGGGGGAGACGTGGTGCAGGCACTTGGCGAGGAATTGATGATGTGCACGGTGCGAGCCGTTGATTTGATCGGCCGCGCGCAGTGGCAGCGCCGAACCCACGGCGCCGCCTTCCTGGCCGATGCTCGAGTGTGCCGGGCCGTGCACCAGGCCCTGCCCGGCCAATTCCAGCACTTTCTCTTCGAAGGCACGGATCAGGTGCAGATCGACCAGGGTGCTGCGCAGCAGGCCGGGATCGGCGGCCCGCCAGTCCTTGTCAGTGGTGACCAGCTCGCGCCAGGGCGCAGCGGAACTCAGTTTGCTGGAACGGGGCATATCAGTCTCCTCTCGATAAGTTGCGTTACAGGTAGCCATTGGCGGTCCAGCCGCCATCCAGTCCGACGATCTGCCCCGTCATGAAGCGCGTCTCGGGAGACGCCAGAAAGAACGCTAGGTCTGCGACTTCCTCGACAGTGCCGAACCGCCCCTGGGGAGTCCGTCCCAGAAGCGCCTCGGCATCCACGCGTCCATCGGCGATGAGCTCCTCAAGCAGCGCCGTGCGAATGTAGCCCGGCGCGATGGCATTGACGCGGATGTTGAGCTCCGCCCACTCCACCGCCAGCGACTTGGTCATCATCGCCACGCCGCTCTTGGTCGCGCAGTACCCCAACCGGTTGGGGGCGGCAACGACGCCGTACATGGAACACAGGTTGAGAATCACGCTATCGGTGTCGCTGGCCGATACCCGCCGAGCGAACTCTCGCGCGCACAGGAAGACCCCGGTCAGGTTGATGTCCAGGGTGCGTCGCCACTCGTCAAGCCCCAGCTCCAGCGTCGGCCGGTTGCAGGAGATGCCCGCGTTGTTGACCAACACCGCCAACTGCTCATAGCGTTCGACGGCCAGCCGCATGGCCTGGGCCACGTCCTCTTCGGAGGTCACCGAGCCCACGTACGTGGAGGCCACGCCACCGTGCGAGCGGATATCCCCGGCGCAGCTCGCGGCGGCCACTTCGTCTCGGTCGAAGATCAGCACTGGATGGCCCACCCCGGCAAAGCGTCGGGCTATCGTCGCCCCGATCCCCTTGCCGCCACCGGTCACCACCACGGCACCTCTCATGGCGGGAGGTTGCCCACTCCCGCTACTGCCTCGTGACGTCGTCATTGCCTGAAATCCTGTTCTTTATTCTCATAAATATTTGTTTTTCATAGACAAACATTTGAAACCAAAAAGTTGTCATATGACCTTACGTTCGGCTAACATGAAACTTGTCATACGACATGACAACAAATCTTTAGTCGAATGCACAGAGAACCCGTCATGCCACAACAACGCCAACAAGTCGCCGTCATCACCGGTGCCGCCGGGGAGATTTCCCAGCAAATCGCCCTGTTTTTCAGCAAGCGAAACATCAAGTTAGTACTAACCGACATCGACGAGGCGAGCCTCGAGAGCTTCGCCGCCAAGCTGGGCGGCGAGCCCGACTGCCTGGCCATTCGCCACGATGTCGCTAAGATGGAGGACGCCGAACGCGTTGCCGACGCATGTCGGCAGGCTTTCGGGCAGGTGGATTACATCGTCACCGGCGCCGGTCTCTACCAGCACCTGTCGCTGGCGGAGATCGGTGAAGCGGACTGGAGAAAGAGCATGGCCATCAACCTGGACGGTGTCTTCTTCACCATCCAGGCCTTGCGGCCGCTCTTGAGTGAGGACAGTTCGATCGTCAACATCGCCTCGCTGGCCGGCCAGCGAGGCAGCCTGAACCATACGCCCTATGCGGCGGCGAAAGGCGGCGTGCTGACTCTCACCCGGTCGCTGGCCCAGGAGCTCGCGCCGCGCACTCGCGTCAATGCCATATCGCCGGGACTCATCGATACGCGGATGATGAAGTCGCTGGATGCGGCCAAACGCCAGGCCATGATCGGCACCACCCCCTTGCAGCGCCTGGGCCGGCCCGATGAAATCGCCAGCGTCGTCGACTTCCTGTGCAGCGATGCGGCCAGCTTCATTACCGGAGAAAGCCTCCAGGTCAATGGCGGGCTCTATATCAACTGACACACTAAGGCGCGCTTCTCGGCCGAAGAGCGCCGCCTTCTTTCGCAATGGACGCCATGATGCACACAGCACCTTCAAGCACCATCGCACGAGGACACTCCCTGCCGGACGAAGTGGCCAAGCGCATCAGAACGTCCATCGAAAGCGGCAGCATCGAGCCGGGCAAACGCTTGCCCACCCAGCAGGAGCTCGCCGAAGCCTATGGCGTCAGCCGCCCGGTGATTCGAGAAGCCGTCTCCATACTGAAGTCGGACGGCCTGGTGATCTCGCAGCAGGGTCGCGGGCACTTTGTCAACCCGCAAGGCGCCTCGGTCTTTCGTCTCGACCCCAGCTTCGAAGACAAGGAAGACCTTGCCGACCTGTTTCAATTCCTCATGGCCGTGGAAGTGGCGGCCACCGAGCAGGCCGCCACCCACCGCTCCCCCAGCGACCTCGACTCCATCCGCCAGCATCTCGACGGGCTGGAAATCGCCATTCTGGAAAACCGCAACGGGGTCGACGAAGACATGAAGTTCCATCACGCAATTCTCCAGGCCACCCACAACGCCTACTTCATAAGCTTCGGCGAATTCCTGGAGTCGCGCGTCCGCAACCTGATCCGCACCGCTCGCGAAAACACCGCGCGCAGCCAGGACATGGTCAAGCGCGTCCAGGATGAGCACGAGGCGATCTTCAAGGCCATTGCCGCCCAGGACGCCGAAGGCGCCCGGGCTGCCGCCGCTCATCACCTCGACAACGCCGCCCAGCGGTTGCGTATCTACCTGATGCCCGCCGATTGACCCGCCCGACCTGAACTGGCCAACCGTAGCTCGGCCAGCAGCGCCTGCAGCGGGTGCGGCAGGGTCGTCTCCGACAGGCGCTTCACCTGGCTGCGGCAGGAGTAGCCGGTAGCCAGCAGTTGCCCGGCGCTTGCCTCGTTCTCCACCACTGGCTGCCACGACTGGGCGTAGATGGTCTTCGATGTCTCGAGGTTGCGCGCCTCGTGGCCGTAGGTACCTGACATGCCGCAGCAGCCGGTCGCGACCAGTTCGAGCTCCAGGCCGAAGGCGGCGAACAGCTGCTGCCAGGCCTTGGGGCTGCCCGGGGCGTTGGTCTTCTCGGTGCAGTGGGAGAGCAGCCGGTACCCGGGCCCCGTCACCGCCAGTCGGCGGGGGGCAAGGGTCGGCAGGAGGGCGGCCAGCCACTCCTGCAGCATCAGTACCTCGGGCACGGCGTCGGCCCCCAGCACCTTCACGTACTCCTGGCGATAGGTGAGGGTCATGGCCGGGTCGATGCCCACCTGGGGCACGCCGAACTCGGCCAAGGCGCGCAGCCGCCTGGCCTGCTTCGCGGCGGTACGCTCGAAGGCACCCAGGAAGCCCTGCACGTTGAGCGGCTTGCCGTTGGGGGAGAAGGGCGCCACGAATACCTTGATATCCAGCCGGCTGAGCAGCTCGACGATATCCATCACCAGCCGGGCCTCGAAGTAGCTGGTGAAGGCGTCCTGGACGATCACCACACTGCGCGCCTTCTGGGCATCGGTGAGCAGGCCCAGCGAGGTGGGCGTCGCCTCGGCGACGCCCCAGGCCGCCAGCTGCTTCCTCAGGCTGGCGCGGGAGAGCGTCGGGCTGTCCACCATGCCGACGGGGCCGGCCAGCAGGCGCTCCACCAGGCGATTGCCCAGGGCCGCATTATAGAGCGGGGCGATGCGCGACAGGGTCGGGACCATGAACTCCAGGCCGCCGATCAGGTAGTCGCGCACCGGGCGCAGGTAGCGGCCGTGATAGACCTCGAGGAACTGCGCGCGCGAGTCGGGCACGTTGACCTTGATCGGGCACTGGCCGGCGCAGGACTTGCAGGCCAGGCAGCCGGCCATGGCGTCGTAGACCTCGTGGGAGAAGTCCTCCTCGCCGCGCCGCCTGGCCAGGGTGTTCCTGAGCCGCCTGGGGAAGTCCTTGACGAAGCCCCAGGCGCCCTCGGCCTTCTTCTTTCGTGCCTCCTCGATCAGGTCGACGCCGGCCTCGCCCTGCAGGCGCAGCCACTCGCGGATCAGGCCGGCGCGTCCCTTGGGGGAGTGGATGCGGTCGCGGGTGGCCTTCCACGACGGGCACATGGCGTCATCGGGGTCATAGTTGTAGCAGGCGCCGTTGCCGTTGCAGTAGACGGTGGCGGCGTGGGCCTGCCACACCCGCTCGTCGATGGTACGATCCAGCTGGCCCCGGGTCGGCACACCATCGATGGTCAGCAGTCCCGGGTCGACCCACCTGACCGCCTCCGCCTGATCGGCGGCGCTGGCTTGCGAGGCCGTTCCCGCGGCGTCGGGCGGGATAGACGCTGTGCCCGCGGCATCGGGCGGGATAGAAGCTGTACCCGCGGCTTCGGGCGGGCTCCCCACGGGGGCGGGTGGGGTAGAAGAGGAGAGCGGCGTCGCGATCTTGCCGGGGTTCAACTGGTTATGGGGATCAAAGGCCGCCTTGATCCGCTGCAGGCTGGGGTAGAGCTCGCCGAAGAACCTGGGCGCATACTCCGAGCGTACCCCCTTGCCGTGCTCGCCCCACAGCAGGCCGCCGTACTTCCGGGTCAGTTCGGCCACCTCGTCGGAGACCTCGCGAATCAGCCGTTCCTGTGCGGGGTCCTTCATGTCGATGGCCGGGCGCACGTGCAGCACCCCGGCATCCACGTGGCCGAACATGCCGTACGCAAGGCCCCGGGCGTCGAGGGCGGCGCGGAACTCGGCGATGAAGTCGGCGAGGTGCTCCGGGGGCACCGCGGTGTCCTCCACGAAGGGGATGGGGCGTTTCTCGCCCTTGGCGTTCCCGAGCAGGCCCACGGCGCGCTTGCGCATGGCGTAGACCCGCTTGATGGCATCGCGCCCCTCGGCCAGGGTGAAACCCAGGCGTTCGACGCCGCGGTCGCTCTCCAGGTGGCGACAGAAGGCCGCGACGCGCTCGCCAAGGCGCTCGGGGTCATCGTCGTTGAACTCCACCAGGTTGATGCCGCGCACCGGGGTCTCGCCGCCGGGGAAGAACTCGGCCACGCTGTCCCAGACGAAGTCCTCCATGGCGAGCATCAGCACCCTGTCGTCCACCGTCTCGATGGAGGTGGGCGTGGCGTCGCTCGCCATGAGCGCCTTGGCGTCGCGCAGGGCGTCCATGAAGCCGGCGTAGCGCACGTTGACCAGGGTGGAGTGCCCGGGGATCGGCAGCACGTTGAGTACCGCCTCGTCGAGCAGGCCCAGCGACCCCTCGGCGCCGCAAAGCAGGCTGTTCATGTCCAGCCGCCCCTGGTCATCGCGCAGATGCGCCAGGTCGTAGCCGGTCAGGCAGCGGTTGAGGGGCGGGAACTTCTCGGCGATCAGCCCGCCCTGGGTGTCGATGATCTCCCGGGCCGTGCGGAAGGCACGGCCGGTGGCGTCCTGGCGGGCGCACAGCGTCTCGAGCTCGGCGTCCTCCACCGGGCGGCCGGTGAGGCGCTCGCCGCCCAGCAGCAGCATCCCGAGCTCGAGCACGTGGTTGCGGGTCTTGCCGTACTCGCAGCTGCCCTGGCCGCTGGCGTCGGTTGCGATCATGCCGCCGATGGTGGCGCGGTTGGAGGTCGAGAGGTCGGGGGCGAAGAACAGCCCGTGAGGCTTGAGCGCCGCGTTGAGCTGGTCCTTTACCACGCCGGCCTGGACCCGCACCCGGCGGTTCTCGACGTCGATCTCGAGAATCCGGTTCATGTGCCGCGACACGTCCACCACCAGGCCGTCGGTGAGCGACTGGCCGTTGGTGCCGGTGCCGCCACCGCGGGGGGTGAGTACCACGCGGCGATGCTCGACCTGGCCGGCCAGGTGGGCGATGCGCTGCAGGTCTTCGCCGTGGCGGGGAAAGAGCACCGCCTGGGGCAGGCGCTGGTAGATGGAGTTGTCGGTGGCCAGCACCGTGCGGTCGGCGTAGTCCGGGGCGATCTCGCCCTCGAAACCGGCGGCCTTCAGGGCTTCGAGAAAACGCAGGTAAGGTGCGGCGAGGCGCGTGCCCGGGTCGGTGTAGGCCTTATCCAGTCTAGCGATCATGGTATCTCGGGGAAAAAAGCCCAGCACGAAGCTGGGCAAGGGGAAACACAACATCGCAGTCGCGCGTGCTAGATCGTCCGGAAGGCTGTATCAAGTCATGTAAAGCCCACCGGCTACATCGATGGTCTGTCCCGTGACGAAACTCGACTCGTCCGACGTCAGATACAGCGCCAGGTCCGCGACTTCATCCGGCTTGCCCAGACGACCGAGCGGAGTCAGGCGAACCTGCTCATCGTTGATAGCAGCATCCACCGCAAGCACCATCGGCGTCTCGATCCGGCCCGGGGCAATCGCATTGACGCGAATGTCGTAAGGCCCCAGTTCGGCGGCCAGGTGCTTGGTGAAGCCGATGATGGCTGACTTGGTCGCCGCATAATGGCACGCCACCACCGGCGAGTGGGTCTTGCCGGCAACGGAGGACATGTTGACGATATGGCCCCGCCGCGCACGACGCATGCCATCACCCACCGCGCGGATGGTATTGAAGGCCCCCGTCAGATTGACCCCCACCACCTGATTCCACTCTTCCGGCGCCATGTCACAGACGGAGGCCGGCAGGCCGCCATGCTTGGGAGATATCCCGGCATTGTTGACCACGCTATCGACGGGGGCGCCAAAGTGGACTTCCGCCTCTCTCACGCCGCGTTCGACCGCGGCGTAATCGGAAACGTCGACCGACAACGGATAGGCATCGCCCCTTCCCGCTTCCCGGATGGCATTGCAAACCTCTCGGGCGCTGTCGACCGACCAGTCCATGACCGAGACATTGGCACCACGCGACGCAAACGCCATGGCAATGGCCCTGCCAATGCCGGCACCACCGCCGGTGACGAGCACATGTCGACCGACATGGCTGGGTCTATAGCGTAAGGAACTCTCTAAAGCCATGTCTCAAATCCCCAGATATGCTTTTCGAATGTGGTCATCGCCCATCAGTTCTTCCGCCTGGCCATCCATCACCATTCTTCCGTTCTCGATGACGTAGGCCCTGTCGGCGACCTTGAGCGTCTGATTCACGTTCTGTTCGACGATCAACACCGTCGTGCCGCTCTCGGCAATCCGCTTGACCACCTCGAAGACCTGGGAGACCACGATCGGCGCCAGCCCCAGGGAGGGCTCATCGAACATCATCAGCTTGGGACAGGCCATCATCCCACGCGC
Organism: Halomonas sp. SSL-5; assembly: GCF_030708455.1. Classification (GTDB taxonomy): domain Bacteria; phylum Pseudomonadota; class Gammaproteobacteria; order Pseudomonadales; family Halomonadaceae; genus Halomonas. The sequence goes on along the minus strand of NZ_JAUYWF010000006.1, from coordinate 154,535 downwards.
GATGGCAACCATCTGCTGCTCACCGCCCGACAGCGATTCCGCCTGCTGATGAAGGCGCTCCTTCACGCGGGGAAACAGTGTCAACACCTCTTCCAGTCGCTGGTCGTATCGAGACTTTGCCGCCGGACGATAAGCGCCCATCTGGATGTTCTCGAGCACGGTCATTTCCGGAAAGAGCTGACGCGCCTCGGGGATAAGTGTGATCCCGCGGTTCACCAACTGATGCGCCGGCAAGTGGGTAATGTCCTCGCCTTCGAAGGTGATGCTCCCGGCGGTGGCCTCGATCAAACCGGACACCGTTCTCAGAGTAGTCGTCTTGCCGGCACCGTTACCCCCCACGATGGTGACGACTTCACCTTCGTTCACCTCCAGCGAGACATCGTGCAGGATCGTGGTAGCACCATAGCCGGCCGTCACATTATTCAGTCGCAGCATCGGACGCCTCCTTACCGAGATAGGCCTCAATGACAGCCTCGTTCTTCACCACTTCCTCCGGTTTGCCTTGCGCGAGAATCTCGCCGGAACTAATCACGATCACGCGGTCCGAGAGCTCCATGACGGCCTGCATCACGTGTTCGATGGCAATGATGCTGATGCCGCTGTTACGAATCACCTTGATCAGTTCGATGGCTTCCCTGAGGTCGGCGGGATTGATGCCGGCCATTACCTCATCCAACAGCAGGATGCGCGGACGCATCGCCATAACACGGGCCACCTCGAGGCGCTTAAGGCCGCCAATGGGAAGATTTCTGGCCTCTTCGTCCAGGAAGCGATACAGCCCGAGTTCGTAGGCGATCTCACGTGCCGCCTTGCGACACTGCTCCACCGAGCGGAAGCGATGGAAGGCACCCACCATGATGTTCTCTTCCACCGTCATAGCCGCGAAAGGCTGAACGATCTGGAAGGTCCGGCCGACACCGCTCCTGGCAAAGGCACCGGGCGTTTTCGGGGAAATAAAGTGGCCGTCCTCGCCGAGCACCGCAACCGAACCGGAGTCAGCACGCAAGAAGCCGGAAATCATGTTGAAGACCGTGGTCTTGCCTGCACCGTTGGGCCCGATGATCCCCAACACTTCCCCCTTATGCAGTTCGAAGGAGACATCGTTGGTTACGTGCAAGCCCCCGAAGTGCTTGTCGAGATGTTCGACCTTGAGCACCACATCGCCGATCGGCGGGCGCTTGGGTTTCCTTATGTCGTCCAGGTGAACGTGATCGACGGGGCTCTCGACGCTGGTGTCGAATCGGCGAATCCGGGAAGTCGGCAGGTAGCGCTGGATGAGGCTCATGATGCCATCCGGCATGAACAGCACCACCAGAATCAGTACGACCCCGTATACGAACCCATGCAGGCCGATGGCACTGGAACCCAGCCAGCCACGCGCCAGCTCCGTGATGGGCACCAGCAGAATCGTACCGTATAGCGGACCGAAAATGGTGCCCAGCCCACCCACCAGGGCGAACAGAACGATCTGAATGGAAAACGTCAGATTGAATGCCGATTCTGGCTCGATGAACGTCAGGTACGAACCATGGAAAGTCCCGAGCATGGCCGTGAGGCCGGCGGAAATCGCCGCCGCATACAACCGCACATGCACTGTGCGAATCGCGGCTCCCCTGGCAGCCGATTCACGCTCACGGGTGGCAATCAACTGGAAACCCAGCTTGCTGCGGCGGATCGCCCAGGCAATGGCGAGGGCAAACGACATCAGCCCGAATACGATCACCAGCGAAGGCAGCCGCTCCGTGAAGATCATGGTGCTCCAGCCCATCTCGAGGGGCACCATCACGCCATTGGCACCACCCGTCAGGCCGACCCAGTTCAGCGAAATGACATGAAAGACCTCCAGAAAAGCAATGGAGGCAAGAGCATAGAACGGCCCATGCAGTTTGAAGCAGGGGTAGCTGATGGCGACCGCCACCCCGGCGGCCAGAATGGCCCCAACGAACATGCTGATCCAGGGAGAAACGCCCGCGTTGAGCATCAGCATTCCCGTGTAGGCGCCGATGCCGTAATAGATCGCGTGCCCTAGCGAGAGCTGCCCTGCATAGCCGCCCACGATGTTCCAGGCGGTCGACAGCCCGGCAAACAGACAGATGGTGATGAAGATATGGTAGATGTAATCATCGCCGACACCTATCGGGATGAGAATCAAGCTGGCCAGGGTAATGAAGAACAGTATCTTCTTGTTGAGAAACCATTGCATACCGCCCCCATGACTCCTCGCCGGTGCAGAGGATATCGTCTTATCGTTCATGACACTTTCTCCGGTGACGCCACAGCGTTTCTCAAGACACGTGTGCCAGTTTTCTTGCCTTGCCGAACAGCCCGGACGGGCGGAATATCAGGATCAGCAGGAAGATACCGAACACCGCGACATCCTTCAGTGACGACCCCAGATAGAAACCAGCAAAAGAATCCACGAGGCCAATGATCAAAGCGGCAAAGAAAGCTCCAGTGATGCTGCCCAACCCCCCCATGACGACGATCACGAAAGCAATCAGGACGAAGCTTTGCCCCGTTTGAGCATTGACGGGATACAACGGAGAAAGCAGAACGGCAGCGACACCGACGCAAGCGATACCGATACCGAAGGTCACCATATTGATGCGCGACACGTTAATGCCCATCAGCTGCGCAGCATTGCGGTTCTGAGCGGTGGCTCGAATGGCACGTCCCATCTGCGTTCGCGTCAGGAACAGATGCAGCCCACCAACCATGAAGATCGAGCACAGCATGATGACGACCTGTCCAGTCAGAATCGTTGCCGGCCCCAAGCCCAAGGTATGGCGCATGCCGCTGGACGGCGTATTAAAATTATCGGAACCCGCGATCATCAACACCAGGTTTATCATGGCAATCGACAGGCCGACGGTCGCAAATATCTGGATGTGCTCATCCGAATCCTTCAGCGGTTCTATCAGGAACTTCTGAACGAAAATGCCCAACCCGAACAACAAGGGAACGATGAAGACCATCGTCAAATAGGGGTGAATGCCGAGATAGGTCGTTACGATGTAAGTCAGCATCATCCCTATCATCATGAATTCGCCATGAGCAAAGTTGATAACCTTCGTTATGCCAAAGATCAGCGTCAAACCGACGCTGACCATGGCATAAAGGCTACCAAGCATTAACCCATTGACGACAAGGCTAATAATTAATTCCATTTGGTAACCTCGGGGCTATTATTGGCTAGTCCGCATGTCGGCAACGCTGGCGCCTTCCGGATAAACGGTTACTAACTCGCCATCCTGCCATTGCATACCCATCATGCTGGCACGCTCGTTCTGATTGTTCTCGCCGATCTTGATGCCGATACCGGCTGCCGTTTCGCCTACGGGGACGTCCATCGCCAGCACGGCTTCCTTGATCTCGTCGGCAGAGAACCCGCTACCCGCGTCAATGGCACGAAGCAGTTCAAGCGCTCCGGCATAGTTCATCAAGGAGTGACCAGAGCGGGGAGATTCCTCATATTTCTCTTCATAGGAGGCCACGAAGTCCTCTATACCAGGCGCAAATTCCGGGTCAATGTTGTACTGGGTGAAATCGACATCGTAGACACCGTCGATCACATCGTGCCCCACTGCCTCGGCAGTCGGCGTCATCGAGTAGCCACCGCCGCCGCCGATGATCGCCTTGGGACGATAATCGCGCTCGTTGGCCTGGCGAAGGAACAGAACCGAATCGTCCTGATATGAGGTCTGCAGAACGACATCGACCTCTTCTTCCTGCAGTGAAAGCACAATGGAAGACATATCCACGGTTGACGCCGGATAATGCTCTTCCATCACGATATTCAGACCCGCCTCTTCGGCAAACGCACGTTGGTGCTTGCCCACCGACGAGCCGTAGTTGGAATCCTCATGGATGATGCCGATGCGCAGCTCGGTCGGGTCGACGCCGAGTTCAGGAGCGATGCCTTCGACCAGCATGTCGATGATGGTCTCGGCCATGTGATAGGCAGTCGGGTTGGTACGGAATACGTAGTTCAGACCGCGCTCAGTGACATCGTCGGCGACGGCCCCCAGCTCAAAGTAAGGTACCTTGCTCATTTCGGCCACCTGGGAGGCAGCGATGGAGCGTGAAGAGGCATAGGTGCCGAAGATCGCCTTGACGTCTTCACGAGAGATCAGCCGGCGTGCTTCGCCGATCGCCTGGTTGTTGTCCACGGCATCGCCCGTCTCGAGCACGACGGTCTCGCCCTGGACGCCACCATTCGCATTGATCTGATCGACTGCCAGCTCCAGGCCGCGAAAGCTTTCTTCACCGAGAAGAGCCAGTCCGCCGCTCAGTGGATAGAGCGCTCCGAATTTCACCTCGGCGAAGGCAGGGGCTGAGATACCACCAAGCAGGGCTGTCGCAACGACGCTTCTGATGACAGTGCGGCGGAATTTGTGATTGTATTTCATGGTCATATGCTCCTGATTGTTACTGTGTAACTAACTTTTTATGCGTTGACTTTCGGCAGCATTTCGCTGCCTTGATAGCTCGTGATTGGCGGGTATGCATCTGGATCGATCATGACTTCCAGCAACGTGGGTACTTTGTCGTCAATGGCCCTCCTCAGCTCAACCAAATAGTCGTCAGGATGCGTAATCCTGACACCTCGTACCCCGCAGGCATTGGCAATGCCTGCATGGTCTACGTGAGAGAAATGGCAGATATCGGTGTAGCCCCCGTGAAGCACCAGTTCGGAGTGCATCTGATAACCGAGCGTCTGGTTGTTGAGCACCGTGATGATAACCGGTAGTTGCATGCGCACCGCCGTTTCCATTTCGGCCCAGACGTGTCCAAAGCCTCCATCACCGGTGACACAGTGCACCGTCGCATCCGGCATTGCCGCTTTCGCTCCCAAGGCAAAGGGCAAGCCCCAGCCGAGACCCGCCAGTCCTCTGGGGGTCAAGAAACGCCGCCCGGGTTTCCTGGCCGTCAGGAAGTTCGCCACCCAGATCGAGGAGTAGCTGGCATCCGCCACCACGAGGCTGTTGCCATCCAGGCAACCATCCAGGTCACGCAGGATGCGCTCCGGCCGAATCGGCGTGGCGGAAAGCGTCACTGCCTCGGCCAGGTGCCGGTCGAAGGCGGCATGCTCGTGAGCGATTCGCTCGGACACCGTCGCCGACCAGCTCTGCATGGCCGACAGATCGCGCTCGCCCAGCGCCTGCGTCAGGGCCCCAAGGGTCAACTTGGCATCGCCGACCAGACGCGTGGCCTCATAGTTGCGGCCGACTTCCAGCCCATCGACATCGATGTGGATGTAAGTCGCTCCCTCGGGGTAGAGGCTCCAGCTGTCGGTGCCGTTCTGGTTGGTCCGGTTGCCCACCAGCAGGACGAGATCGGCCTCCTCAACCACGAAGCGCAGGCGTTCCGTGCGACTGCGCGCCGCCATGAAGTAACCCACCACGCCGACGGACATCGGCGAGGTCTCATCTACCGCTCCCTTGCCCATCACAGTGGTGGCCACCGGCACTCCCAGGTTCTGAAGCGCTTCCACTTCCGCGTAAGCGCCGGCGGTATGCACACCACCGCCCACGATGGCGACCGGCCTGCGCGACGACGCGATCAGATCGGCCGCGCCGGCAATCGCGCCCGGGTCCGCCAGCATCCTGTCCAAGGGGTAGCGACCGTACCTATTGCGGCGTGGGGAAGCCGCAGCCTCCTCTCCGGCCGGCTCGTCGATGATGTCCACCGGCACCAGCAGAACCACCGGTCCTGGCCTGCCCGAGGCGGCCTCGACAAAAGCCATGTCGAGGGCATCATCCACGCGATCGGCCGACTCGATGCGGCGAGTCGACTTGGCCACCCCGGAAAACAGACGGAAGTGATCGAGTTCCTGGAACGCATTCCTGTCGCGACTGAGTACGGCCACGTCCTGCACCAGGGCCACCACGGGAATGGAAGCCTTGAAAGCTTCGGCAAGGCCGGGCACGAGCAGTGCGGCAGCCGGGCCGTTCTGCGCCGCAACGACCGCCACCTTGCCGGAAACCCGCGCATAGGCATCCGCCATTGCCGCTCCGGCATTCTCGGTGCGATACCCTACCTGGCGTATGCCCCGTGCGGTGGCCGCCAAAAATACCTTAGACGGAATGCTCTGGCCGAAGATCTCGCTGACACCGTGACGCTCCAGCGCATCGACGATGCCATCGGCAACGATCCTGCCCATGACGCCCCCTGTCATTCGAAAGTCAACACGATCTTGCCGATGTGGTCCGCATCCATTCGGCGATGCGCCTCCACCACATCGTCGATGGCGAAGGTGGAGTCGATCACGGGCAGGCAGCGCCCCTCCTCCCACAGCGGCATGACGCGAGCCTCGAGCTCCTCGGCAATGTCCTGCTTCTGCTCGATGGAGCGCGCTCGTAGCGTCGACCCCGTCAACCACAGCTTTTTGGCCAGCAACAGCCAGGCATTGATGGTCGACTCGGGCCCCTTCATCACGGCGATCTGCACGATGCGTCCCTCGTTGGCGGCCAACTCCATATTGCGATTGAGGTAATCACCACCCACCATATCGATGGTCAAATCAACACCGCGCCCACCGGTGATCTCTTTCACCGCCTCCACGAAATCCTGAGTCTTATAGTTGATCGCATGGGCTGCCCCAAGCTCGAGACACTGCTGACACTTTTCTTCGCTTCCAGCCGTCGCGATCACGTTCGCCCCGAAAGCCTTGGCGAGCTGTATGGCCGTCGTGCCGATCCCTGAAGTTCCCCCATGCACCAGGAACGTCTCGCCTTCCTCGAGGCCGCCGCGCTGAAAGACGTTGGTCCACACCGTGAAGAAGGTTTCGGGAACCGCCGCTGCCTGCACCAGTGACATCGTCGCTGGTACGGGCAGTGCATTACGCTCGTCCACCACCGCATACTCTGCATATCCGCCGCTGGCGACGAGCGCCATCACGGCATCGCCGACCGAGTAACGAGACACCTCGCTGCCCGCCTCTACCACGCAACCACTGATCTCCAGCCCCAGCACGTCGGTCGCGCCATGCGGCGGCGGATACCCCCCCATGCGCTGCATCACATCGGGGCGATTGACACCGGCACCGGCCACCTTGACGAGAATTTCTCGTGGGCCCGGTACCGGAATTTCACCCTCAGCGACGCTCAGCACATCGGGACCACCCGGCTTCCGAGCCGTGACTTGCTTCATCGTTTTCGTCTGCGTGCTGCGGGTCATGAGTCCTCCACTGTATTGTCGTGTCCAGCTAGCGCTTCATGGCGGATTAGGTCACTAAACACAAAAATGAAGCGCTTCATTTTATGCTTTTAAAATAACACCACTCGGCGTTACTACAAGCACTTTCATCGTAATACTTTATGCTTACTCAGCCCTGCTACGAATCAGATAGGCTGCCTTTTCGGCCACCATCATCACAGCGCCCTGGGTATTACCCGACACCATCGCCGGCATCACGGAAGCATCGGCAATCGACAGTTTTTCCACGCCCTTTACCAGTAGGTTCGGGGTTACGACCGCGTCATCGCCGTCACCCATCCTGCAGGTCCCAATCGGGTGGTAAATGGTTTGCCCATTCTCCCGGGCGAACTCCAGCCACTCCTCATCGGTTTTCACTTCCTTGCCCGGAGACATTTCATGCGACACGTACTGCTGCAAGGCTGGTTGCTCGATGATTCTACGAGCCACCTTCATGCCATCCACCAGTGTCTGGCAGTCCTTTTCCGTCGCCAGCATGTTGGGCTTTATCGACGGAGCCGCCGCCGGATCGGCACTTTTGACATGAATACTACCCTTCGATGTCGGGCGCAACTGCGTGACGCCTATCGTCATTCCAGGCTTCCGATCTAGAACGCGAGTCGCCGCATTGGCGTAGCTGGCATGCACGAAGAAGAATTGGACGTCTGGCGAACTCAATGTCGGCCGCGTCTTGACGAAACCGTGAACTAGACCCGTACCGAGGGTCAGTATGCCCTTATGACTGGTGAAGTACTTCACCACTTCTTTCGTCAGCCGCAGCCCGCGTGACATCTCATTGAGCGTGATGGTGTTGCGGACTCGCCAATTCATGCGCGTGGCATAGTGATCGATGTAATTCTCGCCGACTCCGGCCAGCTCAATCCTGGGTTCGATGCCGACCTTTGACAATACGTCGGGATTGCCGATGCCGGACAGCTCCAGGATCTGGGGATTCTGAACGGCTCCTGCACACAGGACCACCTCCCGGGCCGCCGCCACGGTTTCACGCTTTCCGTCACGCTCGTAGGTCACACCGGTGCAGCGGCTTCCGTCGAGCTCGATGCGCAGCACTCGGCTGCCAGTCGACACCGTCAGGTTGCTGCGCGCCATCGCCGGTTTCAGGTAGCCGTCCACGACGCTCCAGCGCTGGCCGTTGCGCTGCGTGACCTGGTAATAGCCGACCCCTTCCTGATCCGCTGCGTTGTAATCCTCATTGAACGGCTGGCCATCCTCGGCGGCTGCTGCCAGGAACGCATCGGAAATGGGGAACCGTTCCTTGACGCGCTCCAGATACATCGGGCCCGACTTGCCCCGGGACGCTCCGCCTTCGGCGAAGTTTTCCAGCTTCCTGAAGTAAGGCTCGACATCCTGCCAGCTCCAGCCGGCGGCACCTTCGTCGAGCCACCGGTCGTAGTCGTTCGGCTGGCCGCGTACGTAGATCATGCCGTTGATCAGGGTGGAACCGCCCAGCCCCTTGCCGCGTGGAATGGCGATCACGCGCTCCCTGGTGGCGGCCTCCGGGCATGACTCGAAGCGCCAGTTATAGGTCTTGTTGGTCAAGAGCTTGCTGAAGCCCGCCGGAATCTTGATCCAAGGGCTCCGCGGCTGCCCGCCGGCTTCTAGCAGTAGCACGCTGTACTTACCATCTTCCGTTAGCCGGTTCGCGAGTATGCAACCCGCCGTTCCACCGCCCACGATGACGTAATCGTATTTACCCATTACACCAAGCTTCCTGTTGCCGCTTGTCGAGTGGTCGCAACATGCTTACAGCCCCATCGTCTCGGCCATAAGTTTGAGTTGATTCTTGAGCATCGGAAGCCCGTACTGCACGGTGCAGCCTTTGCTCTTGGCGGCTTTCAGCAGAGATGTCTCCGCGGGCTCCATGATGATTTCAGCAACGACCTGCTCTTCCGTCAGACTCTCGACGTCCAGCGGCAGCGGATCACCCTCTTTCAATCCCAGTGAGGTGGCGTTGATAACGAGATCATGGCCTTTAGGGTCTCGCCCACCTAAGCTCACGGGCAGTGCCGGGTAAGCCTTCCCGAGTCGCTGCCTCAACGCTTCGGCTTTCTCCTGGGTGCGGTTGGCTAGGGTCAGGCGACTGACTCCCGCCTCGGCCAAGGCATAGGCGATGGCACTGGCCGCCCCACCGGCCCCAACCAGATAGGCTGAGCGCCCTTCGGGTTCGATGCCCTCCTCGCGAAGCCCTGCCACAAATCCCTTGCCATCGAGAATAGCGCCATACAGCTTGCCACCGGAACTACGACGAATGACGTTGACCGCCTCCATCCGCTCGGCATCGTCGCTGAGTTCATCGCACAGCTTTGCCACGGCCGTCTTGTGGGGCACGGTAATGACGAACCCAGCCAGGTTCTGCATCGTCCGGAAGCCATTCACCACTGAAATGAGATCTGTGCTTGAGACATGCACAGGAACCATGACGGCATCTTTATCCGTCTCCTCGCATAGACGATTTATACCCTGCGGTGTTTTCACATGCTGTATTGGGTCTGCGATGATGGCGCAAATTTTCGTTTTTCCAGTAATTTCCACATCAAACTCCCTGAGCCAGCGTGTAACTCGTCTTCACGTTTGTAAAGAATTCCTTGGCGTAACTCCCCTGCTCTCTCGGTCCATAGCTCGACCCTTTTCGCCCTCCGAAAGGCACGTGGTAATCGACACCTGCCGTTGGCAGATTGACCATCACCATCCCCGCACCAGAGTGGCGCTTGAAGTGTGTTGCGCGCGCCAACGACTGAGTGCAGATACCAGACGACAAACCATAAATAGTATCATTTGCTAATATAAGTGCATGCTCGTAGTCTTCTGCCTGAATCACCGTTGCTACGGGGCCAAAGACCTCTTCACGATTAATCGGCATGTCGTTACGAGTCTGCGAGAAAAGGGCCGGAGTCAGATAATAGCCCGGTGCTTCCAGTGACAGACACTCGCCTCCAGCCTCGAGCCGGCAACCGGAACGCTTGGCTCCCTCGATGTAGCTTAAGTCCTGATCCAGTTGCGCCTGAGAAGCGACCGGTCCGATCTGGGTATCGGGATGCAGAGCGTTGCCCACCTTCAGTTCCTGAGTGGCTTCACGCATGCGTTTGACGAAGCTATCATGAATGCCTTTCTCGACGATAAGGCGACTCGAACTCGTGCAGCGCTGTCCGGTGGAGAAGAAGGCGCCATTAATGGCCGTAGAAACCGCTAGATCTAAATCAGCATCATCCAGGACCACTAATGGATTCTTGCCTCCCATTTCCAGCTGGAGCTTCGCGCCGCGGACGGCACACTCGGCGGCGATCCTCCTACCTGTCTCCGAAGACCCCGTAAAAGTGATCGCATTAACATTCGGCGAAGTGACCAACGCATTGCCCACTTTGGAGCCGGGGCCCATCACCAGGTTGAATACGCCCTTGGGAAACCCACCGACTTCATCGATGATGCTCGCCAGCGCCCAAGCGCAGCCGGGTACCAGATCAGCGGGCTTGAACACCACACTGTTGCCATATGCCAAGGCCGGAGCAATCTTCCAAGCGGGAATCGCAATCGGAAAATTCCACGGTGTAATGACCCCCACCACGCCAACGGGCTCCCGCGACACCTCGACACTGACGCCAGGACGGACCGAGGGCAGAAATTCGCCGCCGAAACGAATGGCCTCGCCGGCAAAAAACTTGAACACCCGTCCGGCACGGGTGACCTCACCAATCGCCTCGGCCAGCGGCTTACCCTCTTCTCGGGCCAATAGCTCACCAAGCTGGTCCTTGTCGGAGAGGATACGGTCGCCAATCCGATCGAGCGCATCGGCACGAGCCTCGGATGTCCATGTGGCCCATGTCTCGAGGGCGTCGCTGGCGGCATCTATAGCCTGCAGAGCCTGAGTGTCATCGCCGCGGGCGTATTCACCCACCACATCGCGCGTATCGGAAGGATTCAGGTTGCGATTGACCTCACTAGCCCCGACCCACTCGCCATTGATGTAGTTCTCATGCATCCCGTTATCGTCCTCATCGAGGGGGTTTACCGCGTTCCCGCAGCATCAGCCGCCGCAAAATGAAGCGATTCATTGTTCTTGCCAAAAAAATGAAGCGCTTCACTTTAGGCTTCAAAAAAAAGGTGATAGTCACCTTGGATCTGATTCTTTAACAGATAGCAGATGTGGGCCTGTTGCTGATATTAGCCTTTGGTATCATCCAGCAGCTTCGCCATCCTTGAGATGCTTCAAGCTCTCACGTTCGACGATCCTCGTCTCCAGCTCAAGCGCTTCGGCCGACCCCTCATCATTGATGATCGCTACGATGGCTCGAGCAACTTCCACACCGATGTGATGCATCGGCACCCTTACCGTTGTCAATCCAGGGCTCATGGCACTAGCAAACTCAATGTCGTCGAAGCCCGTGATCGACAATCTGTCCGGAACGTGGATACCGCTCAACTGGCACTGATGGATCGCACCAATAGCATGCAGGTCAGTGCCACAAACCATCACCGTAGGCAGCTCACCGGCCTCAATCAATCGCATGATCGCCTCACGCCCACCATCAAGCGAGAATGGTGTTTCGATGAGCCACTGAGGCTTTACTGAGATGTTCGCCTCCTTGAGAGCGTCGAGAAAACCCGCACGCCGCTGTCGTGAGCGCTCGTTCCCCTCTACAGGGCCGCCGCAGAGTGCCACTTTACGATGCCCCTTAGCAATTACGTGTCGTGCAATTCCATAGGCGGCCTGACGGTTCGAGAACCCAATTGTATGTGGGTAATTCGTTTCGTCAGTCGACCACATCATCAAATAGGGAGTTTCGTATGTTTCCAGCATATGAAACACGGCATCATCATGATCCGTACCTACGAGAATCACGCCATCAACGCCACTTTCAACTAACGCACGAAGGACCTTCACTTCGCGCTTTTGGTTATATTCGTGGCTGCCGATAACCAGCTGATATCCCATTTCTAATAGACTTTGCTGTAAGGAGTCTATCGAATTGGAAAACATTGGATTTTTCAGTGTTGGATACACTACCGCTACACGCCATGTTTTTCGAGAGGCAAGCGATCGCGCAACGCCATTGCGGACGTAACCCATTTCATCGACTGCATCCATAACCCTTTTTAAGGTTTTTTCTCTGACTTTATTTGGTGATGAAAGAGCCTTAGAAGCCGTACCTAACGACACATTAGCTCTCTTGGCGACATCTTCCAGAGTTACTCTTTTCTTTTTCAGATTCATCAGCATATGGCCGCAATATAATTATGATTTAAAAATTAAATACTGGTGTTGGATCTCATGTGATGGACCACCCCCTTATAAAATAACTCAGGCCGATTGGCTTGCCATTACTTCGTCCCTATGACCGGCGAATGATGGTGCAGCGCCTTATTCGGGATATGGTGATTGTACAGCCAAGAATAGCGCTTGAGCATCTACTCCAAGTCTTCAACTGAATCATAGCGCCGAGTCGCCAGCAAGTCGTTGATGCAGACGTTGAAGTGCTCAACCATTCCGCTCGTCTGTGGCCCACCCTGCTTGATCCAGCGATTTTTTATCCCATGGGCATGGCCACGACTCCTGCGTCGCAGGCCAGAACTGAACCACCTTCGAGTTGCGTGGCTTTTATGGGAAAATCGAGCCTACCGTTGCCAGGGAGGCCGCCATGCTCGAGTTCCGGCAGGTCCACAAGGCCTATGCCACGCCCCAGGGGCCCCTCGAGGTGCTCGCCGGAGTCGACCTGACCCTGGAGGCAGGTCGGAGTCTGGCACTGATGGGGGAGTCGGGCAGCGGCAAGTCGACCCTGCTGCACCTGGCCGCGGGGCTCGACCTGCCGGATGCCGGCGAGGTGCGCCTGGGGGGCCGGGCGATCTCGCCCCTCGCCGAGGCCGAGCGGGCACGGCTGCGCCGGGAGTCGCTGGGCCTGGTGTTCCAGCAGTTCCACCTGGTGCCCAGCCTCACGGTACTCGACAACCTGCGCCTGCAGGCACGCCTGGCCGGCCGCGAGGATAGCGCCTGGTCGGCCGAGCTGATCGCGCGGCTGGGCCTGGCCGGGCTGGAGGGGCGCTACCCCGAGCAGCTCTCCGGCGGCCAGCAGCAGCGCCTGGCCATCGGCCGTGCCCTGGCGCCGCGGCCGGCGCTGCTGCTGGCCGACGAGCCCACCGGCAACCTGGACGAGGCCACCGCCGGCGAGGTGCTGGCGCTGCTGCTGTCGCTGGTGGAGGAGACCGGCTGCGCCCTGCTGATGGTGACCCACAGCCCACGCATCGCCGCCCCGCTGGACCGCCGCCTGCGGCTCTCCCGCGGCACCCTGGCACCGCTGGCCGCCGCGGAGGCGAGCCGATGACGACGCTGCTGGCCACCCTGCTCTCCCACTATCGTCGCCACCCCGCCCAGCTGGCCATGCTGCTGCTGGGACTGTGGGTGGCCAGCGCCCTGTGGAGCGGCGTCCAGGCGATCAACGCCTCGGCGAAGGAGAGCTACGCCCGCGCCGAGGCGCTGTTCACTACCGGGCTCGACCGCCTGGAGCGCCTCGACGGCGATGCGCTGACCCGCGACGACTTCCTCGCCCTGCGCCGCCAGGGGCTGCCGGTCTCGCCGCTGCTGGAGGGCGAGCTCACCGCCCCCGACGGCACACGGCTGACGCTGATCGGCATCGACCCGCTCACCCTGCCCGGGGACAGCGCCTTCGCCACCGCCGGCAGCACCCAGGAACTCACCGGCTTCCTGACGCCACCCTGGCAGACCCGCCTCGCCCCGGACACCCTGCCCAGCCTGGGCCTCGACACCGATTCCGCCCCGGGGGCGAGCCCGCGCCTGGCGGCGGGCCGGCTGCCGCCGCTGAGCCTCGCCCCCTCGCTGCCACCGCAGACCCTGGTGATGGATATCGCCGCGGCCACGGTGCTGCTCGATGCCGGCGAGCGCATCACCCGCCTGGTGACCGCGCCGGGGGCCCTGGCGGCCGCGCCGCCGGGGCTGGCGCTGACCCGCGCCACCACCCTGGTCTCGCCGGGACAGCTGACTCAGAGCTTCCACCTCAACCTGACGGCACTCGCGCTGCTGGCGCTGATCGTCGGCTTGTTCATCGTCCAGGCGGCGCTGGGCCTGGCCCTGGAGCAGCGTCTGGCGATGCTGCGCACGCTGCGCGCTATCGGGGTCTCCGGTCGCGCCCTGGTGGCCGGCCTGGCCCTGGAGCTGGTGCTGCTCGGCAGCATCGGCGCCCTGGCCGGGATCGCCGGCGGGGTGTGGCTGGCCCGGGCGTTGCTGCCCGACGTAGCCGCCACCCTGGGCAGCCTCTATGGCGCCGGGGTAGGCGTGGAGCTGCGCCTGCCCTGGCACTACTGGGTCGGCGGCCTGGCGGTGACACTGGGTGGGCTGCTGCTGGCCGGCGCCGGGGTGCTGTGGCGGGCCGCGCGGCTCTCGGTGCTCGACCTGGGCCGCGCCCAGGCGTGGCGCAGCGGCTACCAGCGCCAGCTCGGGCGCATGTCGCTGGCCGGCGCGGCAGTCGCGGCCCTGGGCCTGGCGCTGTGGGCGTGGCTGTCGCGCCAGCCCGCCGGCGAGGGGCTGGCGGCGGGCTTCGTGCTGATGGCGGCGCTGCTGCTGGTGGGTGCGCTGTGGCTGCCGCCACTGCTGGCGGCGGCCCTGGCGGGGCTTGGCCGGCTGGCCCGGCGCCGCCCGCTGGCCCAGTGGGCCCTGGCCGACCTCGAGCTGCAGCTGCCGCGCCTGTCGCTTGCGCTGATGGCGCTGCTGATCGCGCTCTCGGCGAGCCTGGGGGTCAACAGCATGGTCGGCGGCTTCCGCCTGACCTTCCTGGACTGGCTCGACCAGCGGCTGGTGGCCGACCTCTACCTGGACCCGCCGGCCGAGCGCTTCGAGGCGGTCCACACCTGGCTGGGCGAGCGCCCGGAGGTGGCCGAACTGATGGTCACCCGCCACGGCGAGAGCACCCTGCTGGCGGTGGACGCCGCGGGGGCCTCGCGCCCGCTGGCCCGTCCGGTGTCGCTGTTCGGCCTGACCCCGGGCGAGCGGCTGACACCGACCTGGCCGCTGCTGGAGACTCACACCGGGCGGGAGGAGGCCTGGCGCGCCCTCGGGGAGGGCGCGGCCTTTATCAACGAGCAGCTCGCCGTCGCCGAGGACATCGCCCCCGGAGATCGCCTGACCCTGACCACGCCGGACGGCCAGGCGACGCTCGCCGTAGCGGCGATCTATCCCGACTACGGCAACCCCCGCGGCGAGGTGCTGATGGCCGCCAGCGAGCTGGGCAGACGCTTCTCGGCACCGCCGGACTCCATCGGCATCGCGCTGGCACCGGGCGCCGACGCCGGGGCGCTTTCCACTGCGCTGGCCGGCGAGTTCGCCCTGGGCCGCGACGCCCTGCGCGACCAGGGCGCGGTCAAGCACATCGCCACCGGCATCTTCGAGCGCACCTTCACCATTACCCGGGCGCTCAACGCCCTGACCCTGGCGGTGGCGGCCCTGGCGCTGCTGGCCAGCCTGCTGGCCCAGGCCGGGGAGCGCCGCCGCCGACTGGCGCCGCTGTGGGCCCTGGGCGTGCCGAGGGGCCGGCTGCTGGGCGTACAGCTCGCCCAGCTGGGCGGGGCGGCGCTGGCGGTGGGCCTGGTCGCCGTGCCGCTGGGCACCGCCATCACCTGGGGCCTGGTGGCGGTGATCAACGTGGCGGCCTTCGGCTGGCGCCTGCCGCTGCACCTCTTCCCGGGGGAGATCGCCCTGACCCTGGCCACCGCCGTGGCGGTAGCGCTGCTCGCCGCCCTCCTGCCCGCGCTGCGCCTGTGGCGCACCCCGCCCCGGACGCTGCTGGCCGAGGAGGCGGGATGATGCCACGACCGATCCAACATGCCGCCCGCTCCCCGTGGCGGGCGCTGCTGCTGGGCACCTTGCTGAGCGCACTTGCGGCCCTGGCCGGCTGCGGCGAGGACACGCCCGAGAGCCGTGGTGCCGGCTTCGCCGGACTGGGCGAGGGCACCGCCGGCTTCGTGCAGGCCGGCCCCGAGACGACGCTGGGCTTCCCCGGGGATCACGGCGCCCACCCCGATTACCGCATCGAGTGGTGGTACCTGACCGCCAACCTGGAAGACGCCCACGGCGTGCCCATGGGACTTCAGTGGACGCTGTTCCGCCAGGCGCTCTTGCCATCGGAAACGACGCCGCCGGGAGAGCGCCCCGAGTCCACGCCCTGGGCCGCCGATCAGCTGTGGATGGCACATATGGCGGTCTCCAGGGGCGCACAGCACGGCGTGGCGGAGCGCTTCGCCCGCAGCCACTCGGCGGCGCCTTCCCAACAGACGGACGGCCAGGCCGGTGCGGTGGCTTCCCCCTTCCGCGCCTGGCTCGACGACTGGGTGCTGGCAAGCGAGGTGACCGAGCCCGATGCCGACACCTTCGAGCGGCTCACCCTCACCGCCTTCGAGGGGGAGGGCGATGGAGAGGGAAAGGCGCGCCTCGGCTACCGCCTCACCCTGACCGCCGAGGGGCCGTTGGTCCTGCATGGCCGTGACGGCTTCAGCCAGAAGGCCGCCGACGGCCAGGGCTCGCACTACTACAGCCAGCCCTTCTATCGGGTCGAGGGCGAGGTCACCCTGGCCGGCGAGACCCACAGGGTCAGCGGCCGCGGCTGGCTCGACCGCGAGTGGAGCAGCCAGCTGCTGAGCCCCGACCAGGCGGGCTGGGACTGGTTCTCGCTGCACCTGGACGACGGCCACCGGCTGATGGCCTTCCGGCTGCGCGGAGGCGGGCAAGACGGCGGTGACTACCGCTCCGGCAGCTGGATCGCAGCGGACGGCACCACCACCGCCCTGGACTCCCAGGAGCTGACGATGACCCCGCTGGCCACCTCTCCAGTGGCCGGGCGCGAGGTGCCCACCCGCTGGCGACTGGAAGTGCCCGGGGAGAATCTCGACCTGATCGTCGAGGCGCCCCACGCCGAGCGCTGGATGGACACCACGGTGCCCTACTGGGAGGGCGAGGTGGTCGCCCGCGACCATGATGGCGGCGAACGGCTGGGGGTCGGCTACCTGGAGATGACCGGCTACTGAGCCGCTTGCCGGCCGAGGGAAGCAGGATTATCGCTGCTTGAGCGACAATGTTTCTCTCCAGGGCCCGATTATCTCCTCCCGGGACGCTGGTAGAGTGATCGGCATCACTGATCGACACCCGACGGAGACGGCGAGCCGGCCCCTCGGGGCGGCGCCCATCCACCGAAGGAGAGCCAAGATGCTTCCCAGCCTGTTCATTTCCCATGGTTCACCGATGCTGGCCCTGACCAAGACCCCGGCCCACGCCTTCCTGCGCAAGCTGGGCCAGGACTACCGCCCTCGTGCCGTGGTGGTGGTCTCGGCCCACTGGGCCAGCCGCCAACTGCTGGTCAGTACCAGCGAGCGCCCCGAGACCATCCACGACTTCGGCGGCTTCCCCCGCGAGCTCTTCGAGGTGCAGTACCCGGCCCCCGGCGAGCCCAAACTGGCCAGGCGCCTGGCCCGGGAGCTCAACGCCGTGCCCACCGAACGCGGCCTGGATCACGGCGCCTGGGTGCCGCTGTCGCTGATGTTCCCTGAGGCCGAGGTGCCGGTGGTCTCGCTCTCGCTGCCGATGCAGTGGTCCAACGCCGAGCTGATGGCTCTCGGCGAGAGGCTCGCCGCGCTGCGCGAGGAGGATATCCTGGTGATCGGCTCCGGCAGCCTGACCCACAACCTCTACGAAATGCTGCCGCTGGACGCCGAGATGCCGCCCTGGGTCGGCGAGTTTGCCGACTGGATCGAGGGGCGCCTGGTGGCGGACGACCGCGAGGCACTGCTGGCCTGGGAGCAGGGCCCCAAGGCGCGCGAGAATCACCCCACGCCGGAGCACTTCCAGCCGCTGCTTGTAGCACTGGGTGCCGGCGGGCCGGGCAGGCGCCTGCACCACAGCGTGGAGCACGGCGTGCTGGCCATGGACGTCTACGCCTTCGATTGACCCCGCCGACACTCCCCTGAAAGCACGAGGCCGCCCCGTTGCCGGGGCGGCCTCGTCTCGTTGCGTGCCAATGTCGCGGAATCAGGCGTCGGGAATGTCCAGCGCCTGCTGCACCACCGGCCAGGCCGGCTCGCCGTCGCGGGTGGTGACACCGTCGAGGAAGTCCTGCACCTTGCCGGGGTTGGCACGGATCCAGTCCAGCGCCACCGCATCAGGCTCGCGCTCCTCGTAGCTGAAGCCACGGATCATGGCGCTCTGGTCATCGGCGGTGAAGCTGAGCTGGTCGAGCAACTTGGTGGCATTGGGGCTAGCCTCGGCGAAATCGCTGGTCACCAGGGTTCGCACGTCGCTGCGCCCGCCGTCCGGCCCCCACATGTCCTGGGTATCGGTCAGGTACTTGACGTCGTACTCGATGTTCATCCAGTGCGGCGTCCAGCCGGCGAAGACGATCCACTCGTCGCGATTGATGGCCGCGTCCACGGCGCTGAGCATGCCCGGCGTGGAGGTCTCCGACAGGTCCCAGTCGCCCAAACCGTAGGTGTCGTTTTCCACCGCCTCGTTGAGGGTGTCGCTCATGCCCGAGCCCACCTCGATGGAGTAGACGGTGCGGTCCAGCTTGTCGGCGATCTCGTCGTCGGCCAGGTCCTCGGCGGAGGTCACGCCGGCCTCATACACGTAGGTGGGCACGGCGAAGCCCAGGCGAGCGCCCTCGACGTTGTTGCCGAGATCGACGATGAGGCCCTTTTCCATGGTGGTGTCGAACATCGACTGCTGAGCGGGTAGCCAGGCGGCGAGGAAGGCGTCCAGCTCGCCCTGGGTGAGGGCCTCGTAGGTGATGGTGGAGCCAAGCTCCTGCTGGCGCACCTCGTAGCCCAGGGTCTCGAGCAGCTGGGACGCCAGGGCGGTCTTGACGGTGACCCCCGGCCAGGCGGGCACTGAGAAGCGCACCTGAGCCGGCTCCTCGGCGAGGACAGCGCTGCTCCAGGTCAACGGGGCGGCCAGCAGGGCGCCGGCCAGCGCCAGGGGGATAGGTCGACGTGGCAAGTTCATCGAAACTCCTTGGCAGGTCATGCCATGCATGGATTCGAGCATGACCTTATCCCCCGCCGGCGTGGATGGCAAAAACGCCGCCTGCAGGCGGCGCTAGTCCGGCGGCGCGTCCTCAGTCGCCCATGGCGGCGAGCCGATCGGCCTGAACCACCTCGATCCAGTACCCGTCGGCGTCCTTGACGAACACCACGTCCTTCATCTTGCCCTGGTCGGCGCGCTTGACGAAGGTGACGTCGTTGGCATCGAACCACGCCTCGGCGGCGTCGAGATCCGGCACGCTGAAGCAGATATGCCCGAAGCCCTGGGGCTCGGCATTGCCGTCATGGTAGGCGAAGTCGGCCTGCTTCTCGGTGCCCCAGTTGTGGGTCAGTTCCAGCAGGCCCTGCTGGCTGAAGGTCCAGACGGTGCGCTGGCCGGCGTCCTCCGGCACGTCATCGCCCTGCTCCAGCCGGGCCAGAAAGTAGAGCGAGAACTGCATCTCCTCGAAGTCGAGGCGGCGCACCACCGACATGCCGAACACCCGCGAGTAGAAGGCCAGGGCCTTCTCGGGGTCCTTGACCCGCAGCATGGTGTGGTTGAGGCGGAAACCCTGGGTCTCGGCGGTGGGTGCCTCTACGCCGGGGTGTTGTTCGCCGCTAAAGCTCATGTCGGCTCCTTGCGTCCTATGGGTGTGCCGGGTAAATGGGGGCGGTGGCACGCGGTTTCCACCCCTGCCACTAATTGGACAATAGTGTTACAAAAAGTCCCTTCGGATAACGAAAGGAACATGCCCCCACCGGAGTCGCGACGAAATGGCTGGCAAGGCGCGCCAAAGCTTCTACACTTCTTATACACCGTACCCCTGTCACGATTCCGGAGAAGACCCATGAGCGCCCACGCCTACGTCCTGAAGGACCATATCACCCTGAAGCAGCTGGCCGATGCCGTGGCCCACGGCTTCTCCCCCATGGTGGAGGTCGAATCCATGGACGGCATCTACACCGTGCGCCTGCATCACGGCGAGGGGATCTCGACCCTCTCGGATGTCGCCGGGCGCACGCGCACCTTCCTCGGCACCGGCGAGATCCGCGACCTGCTGGGTGGCCTGGGACTGACCCACGGGGTGTTGACCTGGGCCGACCAGTGCGGCGACGAGATGATCGGCGTGCCCGGCCATGCGCTGACCCCCGACGAGATGCTGGCCCACGGCACTCGCATCGCCTTCCGTTGAGTCAGCCGGACGACTAGTGTAGGGGCA
The DNA here is from genome assembly GCF_030708455.1 of Halomonas sp. SSL-5. Taxonomy (GTDB): domain Bacteria; phylum Pseudomonadota; class Gammaproteobacteria; order Pseudomonadales; family Halomonadaceae; genus Halomonas. The sequence goes on along the minus strand of NZ_JAUYWF010000006.1, from coordinate 134,091 downwards.
ACGCATCGCCAGCAAGGAGCCGAGATGCCTGCCAACCTTCCGCTCTCCTCCCTTTCCCCTGCGACGCTGGGCCGGTCGGTCCAGCGCCTGGCGTTGGGTCTCGTCGCCCTGATGCTGCTGGCAGGCTGTGCCGGCAAGGAGCTGGCGGTGGAAGACCCGCCGCCCCACGAGGGCCTCACCATCGACCGCGTGCTGATCCTGGCCGCGGCCGAGCGCGCCCTGGGCACGCCCTACCGCTTCGGCGGCAATACGCCCTCCGGCGTCGACTGCTCGGGCCTGGTGCAGCTGGCCTATCAGGCCGCCGGTATTCCCGTACCACGCACCGCCGACGACCAGTTCCGGACCCTGCCGGAAGTGGCGCGTGCGCGTCCCGGCGACCTGCTGTTCTTCGACACCAGCGGGGGCGGCAAGGCGAGCCACGTGGGCATCTACCGCGGCGATGGCCAGATGATCCACGCTCCCGGCCGTGGCCGCCGGGTGGAGACCTCGCCGGTGGAGATCGCCTACTGGCAGGAGCGCTTCCTGGGCGCCGCCGCCCCGGCGCCCTGACACCGAAGGGGCCGCGCAATATTTCTGGCCAGGGCTTAAGCCTGCGTTAAGTTGTCGGGACCAGAGTATCGGTGACACGTCATGGAGACGACCCGATGCCTGAACCGAGACGCCTGCCCTGCCTGCCGGCGGCGGCCACGCCCACGCCGCTGAACTGGCAGGAGGCCCGCCACTGGACCCAGCGACGCCGCCTGGAGCACCTGGTCCGCCGCCGCTTCGCCGAGGAGCATGGTGCCGACATCCACCACCTGCTGCCACGCCTCTTCGGCCTGTGGCAGGGCGACCGGGCCGAGGCCGCAATCGGCGTGCGCTCGGCGGCGAGCGGCCCGCTGTTCCAGGAGCGCTATCTGGATGTCAGCGCCGAGCGGCTGCTGGCCGAGCGCTTCGCCCGCCCCGTGGCCCGCCATCAGGTCGCCGAGATCGGTAACCTGGCCAGCCGCCGTCCCGGCCTGCAGCGCCCGCTCTTCCTGCACCTGGTGGACCAGCTCGGCCGCGAGGGCATCGGCTGGCTGCTGTTTACCGCCACCCCCGAGGTGGCCAACGGCATTCGCCGCCTGGGCCTCACCCTGGAGCCGGTGATGCTCGCCGATCCGGCGTGCCTCGGCGCCGAGCAGGCCAGCTGGGGTCGCTACTACGAGCGCCGCCCCTGGGTGATGGCCGGCGACCTGCGCCGCGCCCATCGTGAACTGGGAGAACGCGGCCTGCTGCCCTCGAGCCTGCCCCGTCCGGCGGAGGTAGCCCATGCGCACCTCGCCTGAGGCCTTGCTCGCACGGCTGGCCCGCCACGCCGAGGAGCGACCGCCCCGGATCGCCCTGGAGGACGGCGAGCGGCGGGTCGACTACGCCGAGCTGCCGGGCGAGATCGAGGCGCGCCGGCAACGCCTGGCCGCCGCCGGTGCCAAGCGGGTCGCCCTGGCCCTCAACAACGGCATCGACTGGGCGCTGTGGGACCTGGCGCTGCTGCGGGACGGCCGCGTCGCGGTGCCGGTGCCCGCCTTCTTCAGCGCCGCCCAGCGCCGCCACCTGGTGGAGAGCGCCGGGCTGGACGCCTGGATCGGCCCCGGCGGCGAGGCCCACGGCTTCGTCGCTACGCGGGACCCCGCCATCGCCACCCGATGCCTCGTCGCGCCGCCGGCCCTGCCTCCGAGCACCACCCGCATCACCTTCACTTCCGGCACCAGCGGCAGCCCCAAGGGGGTCTGCCTGGATGCCGACGCTCCGCTGACGGTGGCCGCGAGCATCGCCGAGGCAGTAGCCCCCCTGGGCATCGAGCGCCACCTGGCGATGCTGCCGCTGGCCACCCTGCTGGAGAACATCGGCGGCCTCTATGTGCCGCTGTGGCTGGGCGCCACCGTCCACCTCCCCGGAGTGGAGGCGCTGGGCTGGCGGGGCTCGAGCGGCTTCGAGGCGCACCGTGCGCTGGCGACCCTCGACGCCTGTCGTCCCCACAGCCTGATCCTGGTACCCCAGCTGCTGCAGGCGCTGGTGGAGGCTCGCCCCCATGCGCCCGAGGGCCTGCGCTTCGTGGCGGTGGGCGGGGCCAGGGTCACCGATAGCCTGCTGGACCAGGCCCATCGCGGCGGCTGGCCGGTGTTCGAGGGCTACGGCCTCTCGGAGTGCGCCTCGGTGGTCTGCCTCAACCGTCCCGGCGAGCCCGCCCATGGCGTCGGCCGGCCGCTGCCCCATGCCGAGGTGCGCGTCGACGACAGCGGCGAGGTGTGGGTGCGCGGGGCCACCATGCTGGGCTATCTCGGTGAGCCGGCGCCCGCCTCGGTCTGGCACGCCACCGGCGACCTGGGCCACTGGGACGGCGATGCCCTGGTGCTGGAGGGGCGCCGTCGCGACGTCTTCATCACCGCCTACGGCCGCAATATCGACCCCCAGTGGGTGGAGGGCGAGCTCTGCGCCCGCCCCGCCATCGCCCAGGCCCTGGTCCACGGCGAGGCGCTGCCCGCCAACCGCGCCCTGCTGGTGCCCGCCTCGGCCGAGGTCGACGACGCCCGGCTTGCCGCCGCGGTGGCCGAGGCCAACGCCACCCTGCCCGACTACGCCCGGGTCCACACCTGGCGGCGCTGCGCGCCCTTCACACCCCATAACCACCAGCTGACGGCCAACGGCCGCCTGCGCCGCGACGCCATCCTCTCCGCCCATGGCGACTGGCTATGCGGCACCTCGACCCTCGAAGGAGTGACCCCATGACCCCCTACCAGCAACTGCAGCACGCCACCCGCGACGAGCGTGACTGGCTGCTCTCCACTCCGCTGCTGACCCGCGCCCTGGAAGGCCGGGTCAGTCGTGACGAGTACCTCGCCTTCCTCGGCCAGGCCTTCCACCATGTGCGCTTCACGGTGCCGCTGATGATGGCCTGCGGTGCCCGCCTCCCCGACCGGCTGGGCTGGCTGCGCGATGCCCTGGTGGAATACATCGAGGAGGAGCATGGCCACGAGCAGTGGATCCTCGACGACATCCGCGCCGCCGGCGGCGACGCCGAGGCGGCCGCGGCACGGCCGGCAGACCCCGCCACGCGGCTGATGGTGGCCGCAGTACGCGACGCGATCGAGCACGGCAACCCGGTGGGCTTCTTCGGCATGGTCCAGGTGCTGGAGGGCACCAGCACGGCGCTGGCCACCCAGGCCGCCGAACGGCTGCAGGCGAGCCTCGACCTCCCCGACGAGGCGGTGCGCTACCTGACCTCCCACGGCAGCCTGGATATCGGCCATCTGGCCTTCTTCGAGGGGCTGGTGAACCGCCTGGAGGAGCAGGACCTGGCGGCGGTGATCGACACCGCCAGGCTGGTCTACCGCCTCTACGGCGCCATGTTCCGCGGCGTCGAGGCGCACTGTGCCGGCGGCAATATCGCCCGGGAGCTCTGCGATGCGCTGGCCTGATCGCCTCGCCCGTCATCCGCGGCTGCCGGAGGGGGGCTGGCCCGCCCAGCGGGTGCTGATCACCGGAGCCAGCGGTGGCATCGGCCAGGCGCTGGTGGACGAGCTGGCCGCCGCCGGGGCGCAACTGCTGATCACCGGCCGCCGGGCGGAGGCCCTCGCGGCCACCGCGGACCGCCACCCCGAACGGGTCACCGCGCTGCCCGCCGACCTGACCCGCGCCGAGGAGCGCGCCAGGCTCGTCGCCGCGGCGCGAGAGGCGGACATCAACATGCTGATCAACGCCGCCGGGGTGAACCGGGTGGCGCTATTCACCGAGGGCTCCGATGCCGAGATCGAGCGGCTCATTGCCCTCAACCTCACCGCCACCCTGCAGCTGACCCGCGCCCTGCTGCCCCAGCTGATGGCGGCACGCCAGGGCTGGGTGGTCACCCTGGGCTCCACCTTCGGCACCCTGGGTTACCCCGGCCAGGTCGGCTACTGCGCCACCAAGTTCGCCCTGCGCGGCTTCAGCCAGGCCCTGCGCCGGGAGCTCGCCGACACCCGGGTGCGGGTGCTGCATGTCTCGCCCCGGGCCACCCGCACCGCCATGAACGCCCCCGAGGTGGAGGCCATGAACGCAGCCCTGGGCAACGCCATGGACAGCCCCGCCCGGGTCGCCCAGGCGGTTCTCAGCGCCGTCGAGCGCGGCCGCCAGGAGGCCCAGCTGGGCAGGCCCGAACGCCTCTTCGTGCGCCTCAACGCCCTGCTGCCGGGGGTGGTCGACCGCGCCCTGGCGCGCCAGCTCCCCGTCATCCGCCGCTTCCTCGATGCTACTGAGACCGAGACCACGCCATGAACACGCTACGCTTCTCTCACCCTGTCATCTCTCGTCTTGTCGCCACGCTGCTTGTCGCCGGCCTCGGCGGCCTCTCCTCCATCACCGCCCTGGCCGCGGACGACGGCGGGGGCGCCACCGACCCGGCGGTGGCCCAGCTGCAGGCACGCTGGGCCGAGATCCGCTATGAACTGCCCGAAGGTCAGCAGGCCAAGGCCCTGGCCGAGCTGGGCAAGGAGGCGGAACGCCAGCTGGCCCAATACCCCGACTCCGCCGAGCTGCTGATCTGGACCGGCATCGTTCGCTCCAGCCAGGCCGGCGCCGAAGGCGGGCTAGGGGCGCTGGGCCTGGTCAAGCAGGCCCGCGGCTACCTGGAAACCGCCCTGGCGCAGGACCCGCTGGCGCTGAACGGCTCCGCCTACACCAGCCTGGGGGCGCTCTACTACCAGGTGCCGGGCTGGCCGATCGGCTTCGGCGACGACGACAAGGCCGAGTGGCACCTCCAGCGGGCGCTCGCCATCGACCCCGACGGACTCGACAGCCTCTACTTCTGGGGCGACTATCTGCACCAGCAGGGCCGTGACGCCGAGGCACGCCAGGCCCTGGAGAAGGCCCTGCAGGCGCCGCCCCGGCCCGGCCGCGAGCTGGCCGACGCCGGCCGCCGCGAGGAGATCCACCACCTGCTGTCGCAACTGGAGAAGTGAGCCCCGATGCGCATCCTGCTGGTCGAGGATGACCCGAGCCTGGCCTCGGGCATCCGCCTGGCCCTCAAGCCCGAGCACTACACCGTGGACCACCTCGCCGATGGCACCATGGCGCTTGCCGCCCTTCAGGGCGGTGAACCCTTCGACGCGGTTATCCTCGACCTGGGCCTGCCCGGACTCGATGGCATGCGCGTGCTGGAGCGCGCCCGGCACGGCGGCAACCGGGTGCCGGTGCTGGTCCTCACCGCCCGTGACGCCGTGGACGACCGCATCAAAGGCCTCGACGCCGGCGCCGACGACTACCTGGTCAAGCCCTTCGAGGTGGCCGAGCTCAAGGCACGCCTGCGTGCCCTGCTGCGCCGCAGCCAGGGCCAGGCCAGCCCAATGCTGGAGTGTCGCGGCATCCGCCTCGATCCCGCCAGCCGGGAAGTGTGCTATCGCGGCGAGGTGATCCCGCTCTCGCGCCGCGAGTTCACCCTGCTTCAGGAGTTCATGGGCCACCCCGGGCGGGTCTTCACCCGCGACACCCTGACCCGGCTGGTCTACGGGTGGGAGGAAGACGTGGAGAGCAACGCCATCGAGGTGCATGTCCACCACCTGCGTCGCAAGCTCTTCCCCGGCCTGATCCGCACCGTGCGCGGCATCGGCTATGTGCTGGACCGCGCACCGCAAGAGGCCGAGGCGTGACCTCCATTCGTCGCCGAACCCTGGGACTTGTGCTGCTGGTGTTCGGAGTCAGCATGCTGGCCATCGGCCTGGTCAGCTATCGTTATGCTGCCCACGAGATCGAGGAGCTCTACGACGCCAGCCTGGCCCAGAACGCCCGCCTGCTGGAGGGCCTGATCCAGGCGCCGCTGCCGGACGACCAGCGCGAGGCGCTGCTGGCCAGCCTGGAGAGCGCAGTGGCGCGCGCTGAGCAGTCTGACAAGGACCTCCCCGGTCATCGCTACGAGAGCAAGCTGGCCTTCCAGCTGTGGGAGGAAGACAGGCTGTTGCTGCGCTCGGCCAGTGCCCCGCCCGAGCCCTTCACCGAGGCGCCGCCCGGCTATGCCAGCAGCCGGGTGGCCGGCCACGACTGGCGGGTCTATGTCCTCGACCTGCCCGAGCCGTCGCGGCGGGTGATGGTCGCCGAGCGCGACGACGTACGCGGCGAGCTGACTCGCGCCGTGGCCCTGCGCACCCTGCTGCCGGACCTGGTCGGCCTGCCGCTGCTGGCACTGCTGCTGTGGTGGGCCGCCGGCTGGGGATTGCGGCCGCTGTCGCGGCTGGCCACGGCGATCCGCCAGCGTGATCCCCACAACCTGCAGCCGCTGGTGATGCGCCCCCTGCCCCGGGAGCTGGACACCATCATCGGCGCCCTCAACCGGCTGCTGGAGCGCATCCGCGGGCTGCGGGTGCGCGAGAAGCGCTTCATCGCCGACGCCGCCCACGAGCTGCGCACCCCCCTGGCGGTGCTCGACCTGCACGCCCAGAACGCCCTGGCCACCGAGGACCCCGCCGACCGTCGCGAGGCGCTGGAGGAGCTGCGCCGCGGCGTGGCTCGCGCCACCCGGCTGGTCACCCAGCTGCTGACGCTGGCGCGCCTGGAGCCCGAGGAGGAGGAGCAGGAGGCGAGCGCCCGGATCGCCGGCGACCTGCTGGTCGAGGTTCGCGAGGCCCTGGCCGAGCTCTCGCCGCTGGCGGTCGAGCACGGCCAGACGCTGGACCTCACCGCCGACGAGGAGAGTGACTGGCGGTTGGCTATCGAACCCGGTGCCATCGCCACCCTGGTACAGAACCTGGTCGGCAACGCCCTGCGCTACACCCCGGACGGCGGCCGGGTAACGGTGAGCCTGGCCGCCGAGGCGACCCGACTGACGCTGCGAGTGGATGATCAGGGCCCGGGGATTCCCGCCGCGGAGCGCGAGCGCGTTACTGAGCGTTTCCATCGCGCCGGCCCCGGCGCCGGCGCCGGCCTGGGGCTCTCCATCGTCGAGCGCCTGCTGGCCCGCCACGGCGGCAGCCTGCGCCTGGAAGAGGCCCCCGGCGGCGGCCTGCGCGCCGTGGTGACGCTGCCGCGGGCCGCCTGAGTCTTTGCGCCCGGGCCTCTGAAATAAGGCTTCGTTAAGATGAGCCCGTCAGCATGGCTGCGTTACCTTTCTGGACGCAGCCAATGCCTGACACCAATGACTCACGAGTAGACAGTCTCCTGCGGTTCCGCGCGTGGCTGCCGGCCCTCTCCCCCCAGGGCCTGACCCTGCTGGCGTGCCTGAGCTTCACACTCTTCTACAACCGACGCTTCTGGTCGGCGGTAATCGAGGCCGAGCCGCCCACGGGACTCGGCGACTGGGGCCTGCTGGCCGCCTACGGTGTGGTGCTGACCGGATTGCACCTGGTGGTCTTCCTGCCGCTGGTCGGCCGCGTGACCGTCAAGCCGCTGCTGAGCACCTTGGTGCTGGTCGCCGCCTCGGTCAGCTATTTCACTGGTCACTACGGCACCTACTTCGATACCCACATGATCGATAACGTGCTGCAGACCGATACCCGGGAGGCGGGCGAGCTGCTTACCCCGGGCCTGGCGCTCTACCTGTTGCTGTTCGGCCTGCTGCCGTTGTCCCTGGTATGGGGCTGGCCGCTGCGCCGGCGCAGCTGGCAGCGTGGCCTGGGGGCCGGCGCAGTGTGGTGGCTGGGCAGTGTCGTCGTGCTCGTCGGGGCACTGCTGCTCTCCTTCCAGAGCCTCTCCTCGCTGATGCGCAACCATCATGAACTTCGCTATCTGGTGACACCGGGCAATGCCATCGTCTCCACCGGCCAGGTGATGGCGGCGCCCCCACCGCTGCCCGAGGAGCGCCTGCCCATCGGCGAGGATGCACGGCGCCTGCCGCGCGCCGACGGCACACCCCGGCTGCTGGTGCTGTTGGTCGGAGAAACCGTGCGCGCCGCCAACTGGGGACTCTCCGGCTATGCACGGCAGACCACCCCGCGCCTGGCCGAGCGTGACGTCGTCAACTTCCCTGATGTCGCCAGCTGCGGGACCAGCACCGCCGTCTCGCTGCCCTGCCTGTTCTCCCCCCAGGGGCGAGGCGACTACGACGAGCGCTTCACCCGCAGCCACGAGTCGCTGCTGGATGTGGTGCAACGCGCCGGCTACCGCGTGGTGTGGATCGACAACCAGTCGGGCTGCAAGGGGATCTGCGATGGCGTCGAGGCAGCCTCGCCGTCGCCGTCGACCTATCCGGCCCTGTGCGACGAAGACGAATGCCTCGACGGCGTGCTGGTGGAGGAGCTGAAACGGCGGGTCGCCTCGCTCGATCGCGACACCCTGATCGTGCTGCATATGCTGGGCAATCATGGCCCCAGCTACTTCCAGCGCTACCCCGACGCCTTCCGGGCCTTCACGCCCACCTGCGACACGGCGGACCTGGCCCAGTGTTCCCGCGAGGCGATCGTCAACAGCTACGACAACGCCATCCTCTATACCGACAGCGTGCTGGACGGGATCATCGGGGTGCTGGAAGGGAGCCAGTCCCTGGCCACGGCCATGCTGTATGTCTCCGACCACGGGGAGTCGCTGGGCGAGAAGGGGATCTACCTGCACGGCCTGCCCTACGCCATCGCTCCTCGGGAGCAGACCCGCGTGCCCATGGTGTGGTGGGCATCCGATGATTTCCTGGGCAGCCAACGACTGACGAGCGACTGCCTCACTGCCCAGCGTGACGCCTCACTGAGCCATGCCCACCTGTTCCACTCTCTGCTCGGGCTACTTGGCGTGGAGAGCGAGGTTCGCAAGGACGCCCTGGACCTGACGGCAAACTGCCGCGCCCCGCAGGCACAAGCCTCCGGGGCGCTGATCACGCAGAAGTAGCAGAATATTCAGGCCATGCGCTTCAGGGTGTGGTCGCGCAGCCAGAACTGGTGCGCCAGGCTGGCCGCCACATGGCCGCCAATCAGCAGCCACAGCAGGTTGGCCAGCACCTCATGGGTCTCCGCGGCGGCCTCCTCCAGCCACTCGATCTCCGCCCCCGGGGCGATCAGCGGCAGGCCGAAGAGCTCCACCCCGTGCCCGCTGCCCAGGGCGGCGAGCAGACCGCTCACCGGGATCACCAGCATCGCCCCATAGAGCGCCAGATGGCCCAGCCGGGCCGCCCACTTCCAGTGCGCATGGGCCTCGAGCCTCCCGTGGTTCATACCGCGCCACAGCAGCCGGAGCACCAGCAGCCCCAGCAGCACTACCCCGACGCTCTTGTGCAGCCCCATCGCCTCGCGCTCGCTCATGCCGACGAGCTCCGCCAGCCACTCGGTGCCCAGCATCAGGAGCAGCAGCGTGGCCATGCTCCAGTGAATCGCCCGTGAGACGGCGCCGTAACGTTGTTCGGAATCCAGCCAGCTCATGTCGTCATCCTCCTCGTTCGATGGACGATGACCGTTTTACCGCACCCCGGCTGTCGCCAGCCTTAACGCCGCGTTCATGGGGCGTTCATGCTCACGCGCTCCTGCTCATCGTCACCGGCTCACCGATAGAAGCGCGACAGCGCCTGCAGCACCTCCGTGGCCACCTCGGAAGAGGGGCGCACCGCCTCGAGCTCGTTCATGCGGTAGTCGTAGGCCTCGAAGGCGCCGGTGGGATGCACGGCGATCTGGTACTCCGGCAGCAGGATGCCGTAGCCCATGTAGCTGCCGGAGAGCAGCCAGTCACGTGGGCCCCCGGGCGCGAGCAGGCTGCGCCCCAGGGTATAGCGCTCGGGGGCGGCCTCGCAGCCGAGCAGTTCCTCCAGCAGCGTCGGAGCGATATCGGCGTGGTGGGTGCGCCCCTGGAGCACGCCACCGGGGCGCCCCGGCAGGTGCATCACCAGCGGCACCTGGACCTGCTCCGGGGTGTAGTTGCTGCCGTGGCCCCAGTAGTTCCGGCCGTGCTCGTTGAACGACTCCCCATGGTCGGAGGTGATCACCACGGCGGTATCGTCGAGCCCGCCGCGCCGCTCGAGGTCGTCGAGCACCCGCCCCAGCTGCTGGTCAACATAGCGTGCCGCGGTGCGGTAGCGGTTCCGGTAGGGCTCGGGGTCGAAACCGGGCCCCAGCGCCATATGGTTGATCTGCTCCCAGTAGGGAGTGAAGTGCGGGAAGTCGGGCGGACTGCTGTAGCCATGCACGGCGTCGTAGAAGAGGAAGCCGAAGAACGGTGTGGCATCGGGCGCCTCCGCCGAGGCCTCCATCCAGGCCAGCCAGTCGTCGGTGATCTGGCGGTCACGCTCCCAGGGCTCGCCCCGGGCCGGCGTCAGCGAGACGCCCTCCAGGCCGGCGAAGACGTTGCGGTCGAAGGCGGGGCTCACCAGGGTCGCCGAGGAGAGCACCTGGAAGCGATAGTCGGCGGCCTCGAGCTTCTCCATCAGCACCGGCGGCGTCTGGCCGCCAGTGAAGGCATCCCAGTAGGTGACCGGCAGGCCATAGAAGAGGCTGAACACCCCTGCCTTGGTGGAGTTGCCCCCGCTGAAGTGCTCGGCGGCCCGGTACCAGCCGGGACGACCGGCATAGCGGTGCAGGTTCGGCATCACCTCGGGGGTCAGCAGGTCGTGGCGTACGCTGTCCAGCACTACCAGCAGCAGGTTGTGGGGCGCGGCCGACGGCGAGCAGCTCAGCGGCGCCGAGGGATAGGCCAGGTCATGGGCCTTGCCCTGAGCCGCCTCCAGCTCCACCCGGTCGCGCACCGCCTGCGGGTCGACCCAGCCCCGCTTGACGAACAGGCGCTTGGCGGTAGCGGGATAGAACAGTGGCACATGGCGGGTCATGCCGGTGATGTCGCGGTCGTAGTGGGCGTCGGCCCAGGCATGCCAGCCGTGTACCCCGAGCAGGGCCAGCAGGCCGATGGTCAGCACCGGCAATACCGGCCGCGACGGCGGGCGCCGCCGGAGCCACAGCCCCAGGGCACCCTGCAGAACCAGCATGGCCAGCATCCCGCCGATGGCCAGGCTCCAGGCCAGCCAGGAGAAGCTGAAGACATCACCGCCGGCGTTGACCAGCAGGTCGAGGATGAAGCCGCTCAGGTGGAAGCGGTACTGGGCGTAGACGAAGGTGTCGAGCAGCAGCACCAGCTGCAGCAGGCCGGCCCACAGGGTGGTGACCAGCCACAGCCAGGGCGCGCGAAGCAGCGGGGCCAGCAGCAGCAGTGGCAAGGCCCCCAGCCACACCAGCAGCGCGATATGGCCGAGGAACACCAGCAGCAGGAAGCCCCACTGCTCGACGCCCTCGGGGTCGATATGGGGGAGGTAGCGCAGACTGATCAGCCAGGCGAGCAGCAGGTTGGCCAGGGTCCAGGCGCCCAGCCAGCGCCAGCGATTGAGAAGGGTTGCGAGCATGCGAAGGTCACGATCCTGAATGGGCCGGCACACCATTTCGGCGAGCGACCCGTCGGTGGGTAGAGAGGGTAGAAAGGCGCCGGAGGCGACGCTGTCACACTCTGGTCATGCCACCTTAAGCAATCCTTAAGGAAAGGGCGCCACAGTCAGGAGGCATGCCGATACCGCCGCAACCCGAGGCAACACCATGATCCAGAGCCCGATGATGACAGTCGATGACACCCGCGTCGCCGAGAACCGCGCCATCCTGCCGCTGCTGCTCGCCGGCCTGGCGCTGCTGGCGCTGGGCGTGCTGGCCACTGGCTGGGAGCCCATCGAGCTGCCACTGGGGCTCGCCGCCCTGGGCACCATGGCGCTCGCCCTGCTCGCCCCCGAACGCTGGCAGGACGAGGACGCCAGCGACACCATCAACAGCCTGGTGCTGGCCAGCCTGATCACCCTGGCGGGCTTCCATCTGATGGCTTGAGCCGAGCTTTACAGCCCGCCTGCGGGGGTGGATAGTGTGCGCACCCTTGGAACCTGACCCGGATCATGCCGGCGCAGGGAGTCGTGCGGCCCGCACCTTCGCCTGCACCTCCCGCGCCCGGGAGGAACGATGACCACCGCCAGCCGCGCCCCGATCGACCCCGCCGCCCACCTGACTCGCCTGCGCCAGCGCGCGCCGCTGATTCACAACATCACCAACCTGGTGGCCATGAACCCCATGGCCAACGTGCTGCTCGCCCTGGGCGCCTCGCCGGCCATGGTGCACGCCCGCGAGGAGGCCGCCGAGTTCGCCGCCCTCGCCGATGCCCTGACGGTGAACATCGGCACCCTCTCCCCCCACTGGGTCGCGGCCATGGAGGAGGCCGCCGAGGCCGCCCTCCTGGCGGGCAAGCCCTGGGTGCTCGACCCGGTGGCGGTGGGCGCCACCACCTATCGCCGCGCGGCGGGCAGGCGCCTGCTGGAGCGACGGCCCACGGTGATCCGCGGCAACGCCTCTGAGATCCTGGCCCTGGAGCATCAGGGCAGCGGTGGGCGCGGCGTGGACAGCAGCGATCCCACCGAAGCCGCCGAGCAGGCCGCCGTGGCCCTGGCGCGCCGTATTGATGCCGTGGTGGCGGTGACCGGCGAGGTCGACCTCGTCACCGACGGCCGGCGCCTCGCCCGCATCCCGGGCGGCCATGCGCTGATGCCCCGGGTCACCACCCTGGGCTGCGCGCTCACCGGCGTGGTCGCCGCCTTCCTGGTGGGCGCAAAGGACCCCTTCGCCGCCACGGTCGCGGCGCTCGCCTGCTACGGCGAGGCGGGACGCCGCGCCGGCGAGGTCGCCACCGGCCCCGGCAGCTTCGCCGTGGCCTTCCTCGATGCCCTCTACGCCCTCGATGGCGAGCAACTCTCCGCCCTGCCGCCCCTGGAGGTGACCGATGCGCCTTGACCTCTCCCTCTATCTCGTCACCGACCCCGCCCTGTGTGCTGGCCACGGCCTGGTGGAGACCGCGGTGGCCGCGGTACGCGGCGGCGCCACGGTGATACAGCTGCGCGACAAGCACGCCACCGACGGCGAGATGATCGACCAGGCGCGTCGGCTCAAGGCGGCGCTGGCCGGCAGCGGCGTGCCGCTGATCATCAACGACCGTCTGGCGGTGGCGGTGGAGAGCGGCGCCGATGGCCTGCATATCGGCCAGGACGATGGCGAGGTGGCCGAGGCGCGGGCGGCGCTGGGCGAGCAGGCGATACTGGGCCTCTCGGTGCAGACCCTGGCGCAGCTGGCACGCATCGACGCCGAGCGCCTCGACTACCTGGGGCTCGGCCCGGTGTTCGCCACCCCCAGCAAGCACGATCACGCCGCGCCGCTGGGCTTCGCGGGACTGGCCACCCTGGTGGCGGCGAGCCCCCTGCCCAGCGTGGCCATCGGCGGACTCAAGGTCGAGCACCGCGAGGCGACGCGCCAGGCCGGCGCGCAGGGACTGGCGGTGATCTCGGCGATCTGCGGCATGCCGGACCCCGAGGCCGCGGCGCGGGCCTTCTTCTCCCGGGGCTGAGCTCATCCCGGGACAGGGACAGGACGCTGGGGATCAGGCGGTGGGTCGACGCTTGAGCGAGGTACGCCCCTCGCGGTAGGCGATGGCCAGGCCGCTGCCGATGATCAGGGTGCTGCCGGCAAAGACCCAGAGATCCGGCATCTCGCCCCAGAACCACCAGCCCAGCAGCACCGCCCAGAGCATGGCGGTGTAGTCGAAGGGGGCGGCGATGGCCGCCGGGGCGTAGCGGAAGGCCAGGGTAATGAAGGCCATGGCCCCCATCCCGAACACCCCTGCGCCGAAGAACCCCAGCCAGTGCCAGGGCTGGGGCGACTGCCACACCCAGGGCAGCAGCAGCCCGGTGATCACGAAGGGCACCAGGGTCATATGGAAGACCATGGCCCAGAGGTGCTCGCTGCCGCCCCAGCGCCGCGCGGTGACCAGCATCAGCGCATAGAAGAGCGCCGCCCCCACCAGCACCAGCGAGCCCGGGTGGAAGGCATCGCCGCCCGGGCGCACCACGACCAGCACGCCGGCGAAGCCCACCAGCGAGGCGATCAGCACCGGCCCCTCGATGCGCTCGCCCAACAGCGGCACCGAGAGCAGGGTGATGAACAGTGGCGCCACGAAGGCGATTGCCGTCGCCTCGGCCAGGGGCAACAGGGTCAGGCCCAGCACGAAGCAGCCCATGGTGCCCGTATAGATCAGCCCGCGCAGCAGATGAATACCGGGGCGCCGTGTGCGCAGCTTGCGCAGGCCGCCGCCGAAATGGGCCAGCAGCGCGATCAGCGGCAGCGAGACCAGGGTGCGGAAGAAGATGATCTGCAGCGGCGAGTGCACCTCGCCCAGCCACTTGGAGATGGCGTCGCCGGTGGCCAGACAGAACACGCCCAGGCACATGAAGCCGATCCCCTTGAACGACGCCGACATCGCGACTCCCTTGCCAGGATTCAGAGCAACAAAAGCACCACCCCGCCGGCCGCTGGCCGACGGGGTGGTGTACGAGCGATCAGGCTAGAAGCTTCGCAGACGAACGGCAAGACCTAGAGGCTGGCGTTGACCACCATGCAGTCGATGCCGTCGCGGGCCAGGCTGCGACAGGCGCGGTAGGCCTGGTTCTCGTCGAGGTTGACCAGGCGGGCACGGAACAGCGGCCGCGGACCGGGCGCCTCGTGGATATCCACCCGGGCATTGGTCAGGTCGCTGGCCAGGCGGTCGGCGGCCTGGCCGGCCAGATGACGAGCATTATCAACATTGCTGAAGGCACCCACCTGAACGCCCCAGCCGCCGCTGCGGCCCAGCGGCTCGAGACGCTGGCGGGTGCGGCTGACCGGCTCGTCGGCCTGGGAGATCAGCTCGCGGATCGGGTCATTGGCCGAGCCCTGGGCGGTCTCGGGCAGCGATGAGGTCGCGCGGGGCAGCGGCTCGGGGACCTCCAGGCTGGCCAGCTGCGGCGCCGCCGGCGGCGCGGGCTCCAGACGCTCCACGACCCGAGAGGCCGGTTCGGGTGCCTGGCGACTGGCCACCTGCACCGCCGGCCGGGATGCCGGCACCACGGGGCGCGAGGCGGGAGCCGCAGCGGGCGTGGCCTGGGGCAGGTTCATGCGCTCGCCGGAGAAGTCGGCCTGGGCCACCCAGTCGCCGCGCCCATACAGCGAGGCACGCACGAAGCCGCGGTCCAGCAGGTCCGACATATGGGCATCGCGGGAGGCCGCGGTGAAGCCACCCATCACCACCGATACCAGCCGGCGGCCATTGCGCACCGCCGAGGTCGCCACGTTGAAGCCCGAGGCGCGAATGAAACCGGTCTTCAGGCCATCGGCGCCGGCGTAGTTATCGAGCAGGCGGTTATGCCCGGTGATGGTCTTGCCCTTCCAGTTGAAGCTGGTACGCGAGAAGTAGTGATAGTACTGCGGGAAGTCCTGCATCAGCCGCAGCGAGAGGGTGGCCATGTCCCGGGCGGTGGTGGTCTGGCCGGCATCGGGCAGGCCGTTGGCATTGCGGAAGGTGGTGCGCGTCATGCCCAGCTCATGGGCCTTCTCGGTCATCATGCGCGCGAAGTGAGTCTCGCTGCCGCCCAGGGCCTCGGCCACCACCACGGCCACATCGTTGGCCGACTTGATCACCAGCGCCTGGATGGCGGTCTCCACCGGAATCGTCGAGCCGGCCTTCACATAGAGCTTGGAGGCCGGCTTGGAAGCGGCATAGGAGGAGACCGGCAGTGCGTGACCGAGGCTCAGGCTACGCCCCTCGAGGGCCTCGAACAGCAGGTAGAGGGTCATCATCTTGGTCAACGACGCCGGATAGCGCGTCTCCTCGGCGTTGGCGGCATGGAGGATCTCGCCACTCTCCACGTCGACGACGATGGCAGCATAACGGGGATTGGCCTGCGCCACCCCGGCCAGCAGCATCGCCAGGCTCACCAACAGCCCGAACGCCAACAGCCGTGAGCGGCCCATGGCCATGTTCGCGGTCACCATACTCTTGCTCCCTCGAATGTCCCGATAACGCTTCTTTTGAGGCTTCTGACCCCATTATGGCCGGCATGCCGCCGCTGTACAGCGCGATTCGGCAAAAAAGCTCGACTTCCTCACTCCTTAGCCCGCCAGCCGGGATCCCCCCAACCAGACCAGCCGCAACGCCAGCAGGGTCAGGGTCCACTTGAACAGCGTATCGAAGCGGTGCTCGGAGAGCCGCCTGAGCAGGCGCAGGCCCAACCAGGTGCCGAGGAACCCCGAGGCGACCATGGCCAGCATCAGCCCCAGCCAGTCGCGGAACACGAAACCGGCCACGCCGAACACGAAGGCCTTGGTCAGGTGCTGGGCGCTCATGCAGGCCGAGAAGGTAGCCACCTTGGCCAGCCGGTCGCTCTGCCCCTGCTTGATGAAGGCCGCCACCATGGGCCCGCTGGCGCCCACCAGGCTGGAGAGCAGGGTGGTCAGGGCGCCGGCCAGCAGTACCCCGACGCGCCCCAGGGCACGCTTGGGCAGTCCCGGCCCCCAGCAGCTGTAGAGCACGAAGGCGGCGATAGAGAGCTCCAGCAGCCCGGCAGGCAGGCGCACCAGCAGCCAGGCCGCGGCCAGGGCACCCAGCACCACCCCGGGCAGGAAGGCGGCGATCACCCGGCGGTCCACATGACGCCAGGTGAGCGCCACACGCCCCACGTTGGAGCCGGTCTGCACCATGCCGTGCACCGGGATCAGCGCCGCCGCGGGCATCACCTGGGCCAGCGCCATGATCATCAGCAGCCCGCCCCCGACCCCCACTGCCGCGGTGAAGGCCGAGGTGAACACCGAGATCAGGATCAGCAGCAGGTTGATGCCGGCGGAGAGCGGCGAGAGGAGGTCGAGCAGGGTCATCGGGGCTCCCGGCGGGGGTGAATGGCGAAGGGAATGACGCCATAGGGTAGCGAGAGGCCAGCGAGAAATCTCCCCGAGCCTCCTGGTGACAGGGCCAGTCCAGGCCGGCCCCATGAATGACGCATTAGCTCAAGACAATGTCGCTTCAGGTCAACTCTTCCGGGCCAAGGCTGGCCACACTAGGCGGGACAACTCCTCCGCCACAGAGGCAAGACATGAACCGCAACGTGATCCTGACCTGCGCCGTCACCGGCGCCGGCGACACCACCGCCAAGAACCCCAATGTGCCCGTGACCCCGCAACAGATCGCCGACGACTGTATCGCGGCCGCCAAGGCGGGCGCCAGCGTGGCGCATATCCACGTGCGCGACCCCGAGACCGGTGGCATCAGCCACTGCGTGGACCACTTCCGCGAGGTGATGCAGCGGGTGCGCGAGGCGGACGTCGACATCGTCATGAACATCACCGCCGGCGGCGGCGGCGACTGGATCCCCGACGCCGAGGACCCCACCCGCGGCGGCCCGGGCAGCGACATCCAGACCCCGCGCGAGCGCCACGAGCCTGTGGGCGAGCTGCTTCCCGAGCTCTGCACCCTGGACTGCGGCAGCCTCAATTTCGGCGACATGGTCTACGTGAACCCCGCCGACTGGCTGCGCGAGCACGCCCGACTGGTGCAGGCCGCCGGGGTCAAGCCGGAGCTGGAGTGCTTCGACCTGGGCCACATCTGGTTCGCCCGTCAGCTGCAGCAGGAGGGCCTGATCGACGGCGATCCGCTCTACCAGCTCTGCCTGGGCATCCCCTGGGGCGCCGAGGCGGACACCGAGACCCTGCTGACGATGCGCAACAAGCTGCCGGATAACGCCCACTGGGCGGCCTTCGGCATCGGCCGCCACCAGATGCCCATGGCGGCCCAGGCGGTGCTGCTGGGCGGCCATGCCCGGGTCGGCCTGGAGGACAACCTCTACCTGGAGAAGGGGGTGCTGGCCACCAACGCCCAACTGGTGGAGAAGGCCGCCGGTCTCTTCGAGAACCTCGGCGCCCGTGTCATGACCCCGGCCGAGACCCGCGCCCAGCTCGGGCTGCGCGACCCGAACACCGGTCATATTGTCGAGAAAGCGATCGAGAACGCCGCAGGGGGTGCAGCATGAGCCAGCAGCTCTCCGTGATCGGCACCGGGGTGATCGGCAACGGCTGGATCGCCCGCGCCCTGGCCCGCGGCTGGGACGTGGTGGCCTTCGACCCGGACCCCGAGGCACCGTCACGCACCCGCGCCTTCGTCGACAACGCCTGGGCCTCGCTCGAGCGCCTGGGCCTGGCCGAGGGCGCCAGCCCCGCGCGGCTGACCTTCGTGGATCGCCTAGAGGCAGCCGTTGAGGGCGCCGACCTGATCCAGGAGAACGTGCCGGAGCGCCTGCCGCTCAAGCAGGAGATCCTCGCCGCCATCGATGCCGCGGCGGAAGACCACGTGGTCATCGGCTCTTCCACCTCTGGCTTCAAGCCCAGCGACCTGCAGCAAGATTGCGCCAAGGCGCCCGGCCGGGTGATCGTCGCCCACCCCTTCAACCCGGTCTACCTGCTGCCATTGGTGGAGCTGGTCGGTGGCGCAGCCACCGACCCAGTGCAGGTCGAGCGCGCCCAGGCGCTCTACCAGACGCTGGCGATGCGCCCGCTGGTGGTGCGCCGCGAGATCGAGGGTCATATCGCCGACCGCCTGATGGAGGCGCTGTGGCGCGAGGCCCTGCATCTGGTCAACGATGGCGTGGCCACCACCGAGGAGATCGACGCCGCCGTGGTCTATGGCTGTGGACTGCGCTGGTCGCTGATGGGCACCTTCCTCACCTTCCACCTGGCCGGGGGCGAGCAGGGCATGCGCCATATGCTCGAACAGTTCGGCCCGGCGCTGAAACTGCCCTGGACCAAGCTCGAGGCGCCCGAGCTTACCGACACCCTGATTGACAGGGTCGTCGAGGGTTGCGAGCACCAGGCCGCCGGCCGCCCGGTGGCCGAGCTCGACCGCCGCCGCGACGACTTCCTGGTGGAGCTGCTCGACCTGGTGCAGAAGTACTGGCCCGAGGCCGAGGGCCTGGAGGGGCGCATCTGATGGTGATCCTGGAGAGCCGTGTCGCCCCCGAGTGGGTCGACTACAACGGCCATATGAACGACGCCGAATACGCACGGGTGTTCTCGCTGGCACTCGAGGCGCTGATCGACCATATCGGGCTGGATGCCGCCGGCCGCGACCGGCACGGCTATACGATCTACACCCTGGAGACCCACCTCTGCTATCGCCGCGAGGCCCACGAGGGGCAGCCGCTGCGGGTCGCCCTGACCCTGCTGGATCGCGACGCCAAGCGGCTGCACGTCTTCCTCGAGCTGCACGACGAGGAAGGCAACCTGCTCGCCACCAGCGAGCAGATGCTGATGGGCATGGGCCAGGAGAGCGGCCGCCCCGCGCCCTTCCCCGCCGAGGTCGAGGCCCTCATCGCCACGCTGCCCCACGCCGCGCCGGACGTCTGGCCGGCACTCGCCGGGCGCACCATCGGGCTGGCGCCGCGCCGCTAAGCCGACCGCGTCTCACGCGACATCGCCGAGAGCGCCCGGCGCGCGCCCTCGGCGACACCATCATCTCGTTTTCTTCCTGGAGGAAGGCGCCTATCGAAGCCAGCCGAGCTTCACTCCGTCACGAACCTGTAGAGCCGCTTATGAACAAGAACCTCACGACCTCCGTGGCGACCGTCGTCATGGTCATCGCACTGATCGCCTTCGCCGCCCTGGCACCCCGCCCTTTCGAGTCGCTGTTGACTACCATTCAGACCCGGGTGATAGGCGAGTTCGGCTTCATCTTCACCTATCCGGCTTTCTTCGCCTCACTGCTGTTTGTTGGCATCGCCTTGACACCGCTGGGCCGGCTGCGCTTCGGCGAAGAGTCCCCCGAGTTCTCCACTCTCGCCTGGCTCGGCATGCTGTTCGCCACCGGCATGGGCATCGGCCTGGTTACCTGGGGCGTCCTGGAGCCTCGCTACCACGTGGAAGCCGGCCTGAGCAGGGATCAGGCGCTGCTTTACGCCTTCAATCACTGGGGGCTGCTGGCCTGGGCAGGCTATCTCGCCATCGGCGTGATCTTCGCCCATGCCATGTACAACATGCGGCTCGACAAGCCGGCCGAATCCCTGCTTGGCGGCGGCTTCCTTAGCAAGCTCAACCTGGTCAGCCTGGTGGTCTCAACCGTGATCGGCCTCTCGCTGACCTTCTCCTATGCCGCCGACCCGCTGCAGAAGAGTGCCGCGCAGTTCCTGGGCATCGAGGTCGGCTCGACCACGATCATCGTGGCACTCTCGCTGTTCGCCATCGCCTCCAGCGCCTCGGGGCTTAAGCGCGGCATCAAGTGGCTGAGCAACTACAACGCGCTCCTCGCCTTGGCCCTGATGGCGGGTATCTTCGTGCTGACCGCACCGCTGGAGATTCTCGCCACCTTCGCCCGGCTGATGCCGGACTATGTGCTGCAGTACCCGGCGATGGCCCTGGAGGTCGGCTACGACGACCCCGAGAAAAAGGCCTGGCTGGCCGATTGGCTGTACGCCTTCGAAGCCGCCTGGTACGGCTGGTTCATCTTCACCGGAGTGTTCATCGCGCGTATCTCCAAAGGCCGCACGCTGCGCCAGCTGGTGCTCGGCGTGATGCTGGTGCCGAGCCTGTTCTCCTGCCTGTGGTTCACCACCTTCGGAATTGGCGGATTGAACACCGGCGCCGAGGACGTCTTCGCCCTGATGGCCTTTGTGGATGAGCACGGCTTCCTATCGGCGATCCTTGCGCTGAACATCCTGCTGTTCTTCGTCACCAGTGCCGACTCCGCGGGCCTGGTCTGTGAGATGCTCACCGTCCAGCGCTCGCGGGCCTTCTGGATCGTCACCATGGCTGCTCTGGCGGTAGTCATCAACTGGCTGGACGGCGACATCTTCAAGGTCATTCTCTCGCTCATCTCGGTGGCGGCCATTCCGGTTGCCTTCGGCATCTTCGCCCTGGTATCGGCCTTCCTGATACGTTTGAGGCAATACCGCTCGCAGCCATCAACTGCTGACGGCGTCGCTGTAAACCCACTGGCTTGCCACCACCAGAGCGAATTCCGAACGACAAGGAGGCTCCCGTGAGCGTTGACTTGCCCACGACGCCCGACGATGACGTCTGGCCAATCGGCGACTTCATCGCCCGCTTCGAGGCCGGCCTGGCCAGCCTGGACGGCCTCGACTGGCCCGAGGCTCGAGAGCGCTACGATGCGTTATGCAGGACGTTCGCCCCACCCGATCCGTCGGGCATGCATGTCATCGACGAGCGATGCAGCGGCGTTGACGTCCGCCGCTTCGTGCCCGCGGAGGCTCGCTTAGGCAGGGTGCTGTTTGTTCACGGCGGCGGCTTTATCATCGGCTCGGTGCGCAGCCATCACGGCGTCGCTGCCAGCCTCGCCGCGCGCCTGGGCCGCGAGGTGATCAGCGTCGACTACCGCCTGGCCCCCGAGGCGTGCTATGCCGAGATGCTGGCCGACTGCCTTGCCGTGGCCGACGCCTGCGAACCGCTCGCCCTGGTGGGGGACAGTGCCGGTGGTCGGCTGGTACTGGATCTGGCCGTCAAGTTACCCACAGAGGTGCCACTAGGATTGATCTATCCGCCTGTGGATGGAATCGATGAGTCGACCCTGGGCGCATCGGCGCCCTTGCTCTCCCGGGAAGAGGTGCTGGGCATCGCCGCTTACTGTCCAGAAGCAATCCCCCCCGACACGCAGGCCGAGCCACCCGTGCGACAGATGGAGGTTCTGGCGGTAGCGCATGACCCGCTCACCCGTCCGCTGGAGGCCGCCGTAGCACGTTGGCGGCATGACGGTGCCTGCATCGGCTATCGCTGTGCCGACGTCATGGTTCACGGTGCCCTGCACGCCCATGCGCGACTTCCAGAAATGCACAACGCCTGGCAGGCGTTCTGCCAGGCGCTGAAGGGGCGGCTCGGGGAGTAACGCCGTCGAGCTTACTGGTAGAGGGAGCGTACCGCCTCGATGGCGGGCGTGCCGTCGCGTGCTTCGACGCCTTCCAGCCAGCCAGCCACGGTATCGAGATTTTCGCCGACCCAGTCGCTGGCTACCTCGTCCGCCGCACGATCTTCATAGCTGTAGCCGTGGACCCAGGCGTTCTGATCCTCGATGTCCACCACATACTGTGACAGGAAGCGGTGCAGCTGGGGGTCCTCCTCGGCCAGGCTCGCCGGCACCACCGTCCACACCGTGCTGCCGATCTCGGCAATACCCGCGCCGTCGGCGTCCTCCAGGTAGGCCAGATCGAAGCTGACGTTCATCCAGTGCGGCTCCCAGCCGACGAAGGTGAGCCACTCGCCGTCGGCCATCTTGTGCTCGGCCTGGGCCAGCATGGCTGCCGTGGAGCTCTCGCGCAGGTCCCAGTCGCCGAGACCTGCAAGGTCATTATCGATAGCCGCGAGGATGGCGGTATTGATACCGGTGCCCGCCTCGATGCCCTGGATCTCGCCGTCAAAGCGCTCACGATGGGCGTCGAGATCGGCCACCGAGGTCACGCCGGCATCGTAGACGTATTGCGGCACCACCAGCCCCGAGTTGGCGCCCCGGATATTGGAGACCAGCTTCTCGACCTTGCCCTGCTCCACCAGTGGCTCGACCATCTCCGTCTGCACCGGGTACCAGCCCCCCAGGTAGACCTCCAGATCGTTGCGGGTCAGCCCTTCGAGGATGACACTGACAGCCAGATCGCTCTGACGTGTCTCGTAGCCCATGGCCTCGATCAGCTGGGCAGCCACCTCGGACTTCACCGTCACCCCCGGCCAGGGCGGCACGCCGAAACGTACCTCTTCAAGCTCGGCCATTGCCGGCCCTGCCAGCAGTAGCGGCATCAGGGCGGTGGAACGAATCAAGGTCCGGGGAAGTACACGCATCGGGCAGGCCTCCTGCAGGGAATGTGTCTTCAGTCTGCCCGACTGCGGGCGAGCGTCTCGACAAAGAGCGACTTATTCCTGTCGCAGGGCGACTTTTCTTGCTGACCCAGACCCCGCTCCTCTCAACAATCGATAACGCTGAAGACCTGTCCACCCCCTTCGAGGCTTCCTCACTGTTCGTGCTGCGACGGTGCTCATGAGCCTCCACCTTTACCGCTCGACCTTTGGCAACTGCCGCCGTGCCTCCCGCGGCGGATAACCGTAGCTCTCGCGGAAGGCGCGGGAGAAGCTGGTGCCGGAGGCGAAGCCACAGGCGAGGCCCACCGCCAGCACGTCGAGATCGGTCTCGACCAGGAGTTGGTGGGCTCGCTCCAGGCGCAGACCCAGGTACCAGCCCTGGGGCGTGCTGGCGAGGTGCTGCGCAAAGAGCCGCTGCAACTGGCGGGAGGTAATCCCGCAGCGGCGGGCAATTTCGCCAAGCGCCAACGGCGCCTCGAGATGGCGCTCCATCAATGCCACCGCCTGTACCAGACGACGGTTATGAGTGCCCAGGCGACGTGCCAGGGCCATGCGTTGCTGGTCGCTGCGGCTGCGTAGCCGGTCATGAATCAGCTGCTCGGAGACATCCAGCGCCAGGCGGGTGCCGTGGCGTCGGGCGATCACCTCCAGGGCCATGTCCATGGCAGCGGCACCGCCGGCGCATGAAAAGCGCCGTGGACCGAGCTCGAACAGCTCGTCGGACGTCTCGATGCCAGGGAAGCGTTCACGG
Source organism: Halomonas sp. SSL-5 (assembly GCF_030708455.1). Taxonomy (GTDB): domain Bacteria; phylum Pseudomonadota; class Gammaproteobacteria; order Pseudomonadales; family Halomonadaceae; genus Halomonas. The sequence continues at coordinate 110,724 of NZ_JAUYWF010000006.1, read as the reverse complement.
AAGGCAGGCAGGCTCTCCCAGTGCAGGGTGACCCGCTCTCCCTTCAGCAGGCCGGCGGCGGCGAGCAGGAAGCAGCCAGTATCAAGCCCGCCCAGGGTACAGCCGGCCTGGTCCAGGCGATGCAGCCAGGCCATCAGGGGCCGGCTCAGATGTGCCTCGGGCTCGAAGCCGCTGCACACCGCCAGGGATGGAAGGGCGTGAGCATCACCGGCCGGCCGGTCGACCAGCAGGGTCATGCCGTTACTGGCGGTGACCGGCTCACCGTCGACCCCGAACAGTGTCCAGTCGAACAGTGGTCGCCCGCTGATGCGATTGGCGATGCGCAGCGGCTCCACCGCCGAGAAGAAGGCCATCATCGAGAAGCGCGGCAACAGCAGGAAACCGATCAGCTCGGGTAGTGGGCCCTGGTAGTGCAGGCGCATGGCTGGCTCCTCAATGCTGTTTCACCACGACCGACATGACGCTGCGGTAGCACCTCGTGGTAATGGCGTATCCATTCATCGCGGGTTGCGATCTGGCGTGACCGGCCTACAGGGTACGCCACCCTTCCTTCACCCCTCTATACACATGAGTTGAGCCTGACTCCCCGTTAGCTGCCGTTAACACTCGATCCCGCTGACGGCCAGCCCGCCCTTCGAGGTCTCCTTGTACTTGGCCTGCATGTCGGCGCCGGTGTCGCGCATGGTGCGGATCACCTTGTCCAGCGAGATGAAGTGCTGGCCATCGCCGCGCAGCGCCATCTGGGCGGCGTTGATCGCCTTCACCGAGGCGATGGCGTTGCGCTCGATGCAGGGCACCTGGACGAGTCCCCCCACCGGGTCGCAGGTCAGGCCCAGGTTGTGCTCCAGGCCGATCTCGGCGGCGTTCTCCACCTGGTCGATGGTGCCACCCATCACCTCGGTGAGGCCGGCGGCGGCCATGGCGCAGGCGGAGCCCACCTCGCCCTGGCAGCCCACCTCGGCGCCGGAGATGGAGGCGTTCTTCTTGCACAGGATGCCCACGGCGGCGGCGGCGAGCAGGAAGTCGACCACGTCACGGTCACAGGCACCGGCCTGGAACTGCATGTAGTAGTGAAGCACCGCGGGGATGATGCCCGCGGCGCCATTGGTGGGAGCGGTGACCATGCGGCCGCCGGCGGCATTCTCCTCGTTGACCGCCAGGGCATAGAGATTCAGCCAGTCCATGGCCGACATGGTCGAGGCGATCAACGAGTGGTCATTGGTGCTCGCCAGCATGTGCCGGTGCAGCGCCTTGGCGCGGCGGCGGACATTTAGCCCGCCGGGCAGCACCCCCTCCGCCTCCAGGCCCTTGGCCACGCAGGCCTGCATGGCCTGCCAGATCTCGCAGAGCCCCGCGCGGATCTCGGCCTCGCTGCGCCACGCCTTCTCATTCTCCATCATCAGCTCGCTGATGCGCAGGCCGCTGTCGCGACACATCCGCAGCATCTCGTCGGCGGTCTGGAAGTCGTAGGGAATCCGGGTATGGTCGGTGTCCAGCGCGCCCTCGGCGGACTGGGCCTCGTCGATGACGAAGCCGCCGCCCACCGAATAGTAGGTGTTGCGATGGAGCTCGCCGGCCTCGCCGTGGGCGACCAGGCGCATGGCGTTGGGATGGCGGGGCAGGCTCTCCTCGAGCAGGCGCATGTCCCGTGCCCAGACGAAGGGTACGCGGTGGCGGCCGGCCAGGCGCAACGTGTCCGAGGTCTTGAGCTCGTCGATGCGCGGGGCGATGACATCGGGATCGATGCGATCGGGACGCTCGCCCATCAGCCCCATGATCACCGCGTGGTCGGTACCGTGGCCGATGCCGGTGGCGGAGAGCGAGCCGAAGAGCTCGACCTCGAGACGCGTGACGTGCTCGGTCAGCTCCCTGGCCTCGAGCTCGGCGACGAAGTTGCAGGCGGCCTGCATCGGGCCCACGGTGTGGGAACTGGACGGCCCGACGCCGACCTTGAACAGATCGAAGACGCTGATTGGCATGATGCTATGACCTTGTTATTGAATTCATCGATAGGCGCCTGACGGCGCCGTTCGCCCGGCAAAGCCGGCCTCCTACGCGATACGCGTCCAGTGCAGTGCAGTGCAGTGCCTAACGATCGAAGACCACGGTGCGTTTGGCGTGCAGGAAGACACGGCGCTCCACGTGCAGGGCCACCGCTCGGGCCAGGGTAAGGCACTCGACGTCGCGCCCCTTGGCCACCAGGTCCTCCGGGTAGTCGGCGTGACTCACCGGCTCCACCCCCTGGGTGATGATCGGCCCCTCGTCCAGGTCGTCGTTGATGTAGTGGGCGGTGGCGCCGACCAGCTTGACGCCCTTCTCATAGGCCTGGTGGTAGGGCCTGGCGCCCTTGAAGCCCGGTAGCAGCGAGTGGTGGATGTTGATGGCACGGCCGCTGAGCTTCTCGCACATGTCGCTGGAGAGCACCTGCATGTAGCGCGCCAGGATCACCAGCTCGGCGCCGGTCTCCTGTACCACCTGCCACACCTGCGCCTCCTGCTCGGGCTTGGTCTCCGGCGTGATCGGGAAGTGGTGGTAGGGAATGCCGTGCCACTCCGCCAGGTCTGCCAGGTCCGGGTGGTTGGAGACGATGGCGCGAATATCGATGGGAAGCTGGCCGATGCGATAGCGGTAGAGCAGGTCGTTGAGGCAGTGATCGGCCCTGGAGACCATGATCACCACCGGCATGCGCGTGCCCGGAGCGGTAAGCTCGAAGGTCATCCCGAACTCGGCGGCGCGGGCGGCGAACTCGGCCTGGAAGGCCTCGGCATCGAAATCCGCCTCCTCGGGACGAAACTCGGTGCGGATAAAGAAGCGCTCGCTCAGGCGATCATCGAAGGAGTGCTGCTCGGTGATGTAGCAGCGGCTCTCCTTGAGGAAGCGCGTCACCACATCCACGGTGCCCAGCCGGCTCGGGCACTGGGCCGCCAGGATCCAGCGATTGTTGTTGTCTTTCATCTCATCTCTCCCGAAAGGGGCCGGCAGATGCCGGCCCTCTCTCTTCTAACAAGCAACAGCCGTCACTGTTCCACGCCGATGGCGTACTCGGCGCCGGCATCGAGGATCCAGCGATAGAGGTAGTCGGCGAAGCTTCTGCGCAGGACCAGCTCATAGCGCTCCTCGCTGGGACGACGCAGGATAAGGCTGGACTTGCCGAACACCACACTGACCGCCTTGCCCACCGGGAAGCGGCTCGGGTGAACATCGTAGTTGGTCGACTTCATCAGCAGCTCGCGGGCCTTTTCTCCCTCCAGGGAAACCAGGGTCTGGCCGCCACTGACATCGACGATGGCATAGTGGGCATCGCCCAGGGCGTCACGCAGCCGCTGCTCGAGCTCGAACTCCTCGCCACCGGGCACGATCACCAGCCACTCATCCGGCGACAGCCACTGAACGCTGCGCTCGCCGCTGGCGTCCAGCGCCAGCCCCAGGGGCTGGCCGGGCAGGCTGATGCCCAGTACCTTGCGCACGGCTTCGTCGAGAACGATGGCACCCCCACGCAGGATCAGGTGGCCCAGGAAGGCCTGCTCCTTGAACAGGACCCGGCTGCCGGATGTCGCGGCGGGCACACTGCCCGTGTTGAACGCCACCGACAGCGGTGACTCCATGGGAATCGAGGCGTCCGGATGGGTGTTGAAGGTCGCAACCTTGCCGTAAGTGATATCAGACATGCTGACGCTCTCCCTTGGGATCGATGAATACGGGGCTGACGACCTCGACCTCATGGGCCTGACCGTCCGGCATCGGCACATAGAGCGTCTCGCCCATGCGGTCGCGGCCGCCCTTGATCACTGCCAGGGCAAAGCCGCTCTCCAGGTTCGGGCTGTAATAGCTCGAGGTCACGTGGCCCAGCATATCCATGGGGATGGGCTGGTCCTTGTCGACGACGATATGGGCGCCCTCTTCCAGCACCACCTTCGGGTCGACGGGCTTGAGCCCCACGAACTGCTTGCGGTCCTTGCGCGCCGTATCCGGACGCGTCAGGGCGCGCTTGCCGATCCAGGAGAACGGCTTGTCGTAGCCGATCGCCCAGAACATGCCCAGGTCCTCGGGGGTCACCGAGCCGTCGGTATCCTGACCGGCGATGATCAGCCCCTTCTCGGCACGCAGCACGTGCATGGTCTCGGTGCCGTAGGGCGTCAGGTCATACTTCTTGCCGTGCTCGAACAGGGTCTTCCAGACGTGCATGGCGTAGTTGGCCTGGACGTTGATCTCGTAGGCCAGCTCCCCGGTGAAGGAGATGCGGAACACCCGCGCCGGGACATCGGCTACCTTGCCGTTGCGCCAGTCCATGAACTTGAACTGCTCCCTGTCGAGATCGATATCGGTGATCTCGGACAGCAGCTTGCGCGCATCCGGGCCGGTCACGGTCATGGTCGCCCAGTGATCGGTGACCGAGGTGAAGGTGACCTGCAGTTCCGGCCACTCCGTCTGGTGCCACAGCTCCAGCCACTCCATCACGCCGGCGGCGCCGCCGGTGGTGGTGGTCATCAGGAAGTGGTTCTCGCCCAGGCAGCTGGTGGTGCCGTCGTCCATCAGCATGCCGTCGTCCTTGCACATCAGGCCGTAACGCACCCGGCCCGGCGCCAGCTTGGCCCACTTGTTGGTGTAGACGCGACCGAGGAACTCCCGGGCATCCGGCCCCTGGATATCGATCTTGCCCAGCGTCGAGGCATCGAGGATGCCGACGCCGGTACGCACCGCCAGGCTCTCGCGGGCCACCGCCTCGTCCATGCTTTCCTGCTTGCCATTCACCGTCTTCGGGAAGTACCAGGGGCGCTTCCACTGGCCGACGTCCTCGAACTCGGCGCCGTTCTCGACATGCCACTGGTGCAGCGCGGTGTAGCGCTCAGGGTCGAACAGCTCGCGGCAATGGCGACCGACGATGGCGCCGAAGGTGACCGGCGTATAGTTGGGCCGGAACACCGTGGTGCCCACCTCGGGAATCGACTTGCCGAGACAGCGCGCGGCGATGGCCATGCCGTTGATGTTGCCGAGCTTGCCCTGGTCGGTGCCGAAGCCCATGGCGGTGTAGCGCTTGACGTGCTCGATGGACTCGAAGCCCTCGCGAGTGGCCAGTTCGATGGCCGCCGCGGTGACGTCGTTCTGCATGTCGACGAACTGCTTGGGCGCACGCAGGGTCGGCTTCTCGTGGGGCACCTGATAGAGGGCACAGGCCTGGCCTTCGCGGATGGCATCGGCCCGGGGCGGCTCGATGGCACTGGCGGACTTGCCCAGCGCGGCAAGGGCCTCGCTCGCCTTGGCCGCTCCATCGGCCAGGCCTCCGGCCAGGTCATGCACGCCACGCGCGCTGCCGGCGGCGTGCACCCCCTTCACCAGGCTGGGCACGAAACCGAGGATCTCATCGTCCCAGGTGGGTCGTGCACCGGTGTGAGAGGCCAGGTGGATCACCGGGCTGTAGCCGCCGGAGCTGGCGATGGTGTCGCACTCCAGGAGCTCGGCCTGACCGGTGACCTTGAAGGCCGCGGCATCGATGGTCGCCACACGGGCGCCGCTGACGCGCTTGTCGCCCTTGGCCTCGAGCACCGCCGCGCCTTCGATGATGCGAATGCCGCGGGCGCGAGCCTGCTCGACCAGCTCGCCATCCGGGTTGCGGCGCGCATCGACGATGGCCACCACCTCGCGGCCGGCCTCATCCCAGTCCAGGGCGGCGCGGTAGGCGTGGTCGTTGCTGACCGAGAGCACCAGCTTGTTGCCCGGCACCACCCCGTAGCGGCGGATATAGGTGGAGACCGCACCGGCCACCAGATTGCCCGGCACATCATTGTTGCCATAGACCAACGGACGCTCATGGGCGCCGGTGGCGAGCAGCACCTGGCCGGCACGCACGCGGTGCATGCGCGAGCGAGTAGGACGGACGCCGTCGATGGTAGGCGCCGTTTCGCCGAGGTGCTCGGTGCGCCGCTCATGCAGGGTCACGAAGTGATGGTCATGGTAGCCATTGGCGGTGGTGCGCGGCAGCAGGGTGACATTGTCGTTCTCGGCCAGCTCGCTGATCACCTGCTCGGCCCACTGGGCGGCGGGGCGGTCGTCGAGCAGCTCGCGGCTGTCGAGCAGCGAGCCCCCCATCTCCTCCTGCTCATCGCACAGGATCACTCGGGCACCCGCCCGGGCGGCTGTCAGCGCGGCGGCCAGACCCGTGGGGCCGGCGCCGACTACCAACAGGTCGCAATGCTGGTTGAGGTGGTCGTAGCTGTCGGGATCGTTCTCCATCGGGCTGCGACCCAGACCCGCTCCCTTGCGGATGTACTTCTCGTAGGTCATCCACATGGAGGCTGGAGCCATGAAGGTCTTGTAGTAGAAACCCGGCGGCATGAAGCGCCCGCCCAGCTTGCCGACCAGGCTCATGACATCACGCTGCACGTTGGGCCAGCCGTTGGTGCTCTGCGCCGTGAGGCCCTCGAACAGCGCCTGCTGGGTGGCACGCACGTTGGGCACCTGGGCCGCCTCGGTGCTGCCCAGCTGGACCAGCGCATTGGGCTCCTCGGCGCCGGCGGCGACGATGCCCCGGGGCCGCGAGTACTTGAAGCTGCGGTTGACGAGATCCACCCCGTTGGCCAGCAGTGCCGAGGCCAGGGTGTCACCGGCATGGCCCTGATAGCGCTTGCCGTTGAAGGTGAAGCTCAGGGTGCGGGCGCGATCGATGCGTCCACCCTGGCGAAGACGATTAACCTGACTCATGCCTTGACTCCTTCCTGACCTGCGACCACTCCCGCCTCGTCGGCGACGTTCACGGCAGCCCCCTGCTCGGCGGACTTGCCCTCGGGATGCTCGGCGCTGAAGCGGGGCTGCTCACCCATTCGGTAGGTCTCGAGGATCTCGTAGCTCGCCGAATTGCGTGTAATGTTGAAGAACTTGCGGCAGCCAATCGCGTGCACCCACAGCTCATGGTGGATACCCCGCGGGTTGTCACGGAAGAACAGGTAAGCACCCCACTGCTCATCGGTGCAGGACTCGGGGTCCTCGGGACGGGCGATATGCGCCTGGCCCTTGGGGTGGAACTCCTCTTCATCGCGGTATTCGTCGCAATAAGGGCAATGGATATAGAACATCGTATTTCTCCTTAGTGCGCGACGCCGGCGGCGCCATGTTCATCGATCAGGGCGCCGGTGTTGAAGCGGTCGATGGAGAACGGCGCAGCGATGGGGTGCATCTCGCCCTTGGCGAGGCTCGCCGCGAACACATGCCCGGAGCCGGGTGTCGCCTTGAAGCCACCGGTGCCCCAGCCGCAGTTGAAGAACAGCCCCTTGACCCTGGTCTTGGAGAGGATCGGACAGGCATCCGCACAGGTGTCGACGATGCCGCCCCACTGACGGTTCATGCGCACCCGCGAGAAGATCGGGAACATCTCGACGATGGCCTGCAGGGTGTGCTCCACGGTGGAGTAGCTGCCGCGCTGGCCGTAGCCCAGGTAACCGTCGATACCGGCGCCGATGACCAGGTCACCCTTGTCGGTCTGGCTGATATAGCCATGCACGTGGTTGGACATCACCACGGTATCGAGCACCGGCTTGAGCGGCTCGGAGACCAGCGCCTGAAGCGGATGCGACTCCAGCGGTAGCGTGAGGCCAGCCATCTTGGCCACCACGCCGGAGTTGCCCGCTGTGACACAGCCGATGGTCTTGGATTCGATATCGCCGCGATTGGTATGCACGCCATACACCTGGCCATCGCGAATCTTGAAGCCGGTGACCTCGGTATTCTGCAGGATATCCACCCCCAGGGCGTCCGCCGCCCGGGCGTAGCCCCAGGCCACCGCATCGTGGCGCGCGACGCCGGCACTCTTCTGCCAGGAGGCCCCAAGGATCGGATAGCGGGCACGCTTGGAGGTGTCGATGACCGGCACGATCTCCTTGATCTGGTCGGGGTAGATCACCTCACTGTCGACACCGTTCAGCCGGTTGGCATGCACTCGACGCTGGATGTCACGCATGTCCTGCAGGGTGTGCCCCAGGTTCATAACGCCACGCTGGGAGAACATCACGTTGTAGTTGAGGTCCTGGGACAGCCCCTTCCACAGATCCAGCGAGTGGTCATAGAGACGTGCCGCCTCGTCCCACAGATAGTTGGAGCGCACGATGGTGGTGTTGCGCGCGGTATTGCCGCCCCCCAGCCAGCCCTTCTCCAGCACTGCCACGTTGGTGATGCCGTGGTTCTTGGCCAGATAGTAGGCGGTGGCCAGGCCGTGGCCGCCGCCGCCGACGACGATCACGTCGTACTGCTTCTTGGGCGTGGGGTTGCGCCACTGGCGCTGCCAGTTCTCGTGGTGGCTGAGCGCATGTTTCGCCAGCCCGAAGCCTGAATAGCGTTGCATCTTGTTCCTCCTCGGCCGGCCCCGCCTGGCGGGGCCGATCCTTTGCGGGTTCAGGCGGTAGCGGTTTCGCGTACCGCAGCCGGGGCGGCATCGCCGTAGACCGGATGGCGCTCGCAGAGGGCGGCGACCTTCTCGCGCACCTCGGCCTCCACGGCGTCGGTGTTGCCCTGCTCGGCCAGCACATCAAGGATGTCGCAGATCCAGCCTGCCAGGTCGCTGCACTCCGCCTCGTCGAAACCGCGGGTGGTGACCGCCGGGGTGCCGATACGCAGCCCGGAGGTGACAAAGGGGCTCTGCGGGTCGTTGGGCACGGCGTTCTTGTTGACGGTGATATGGGCGCGGCCGAGTGCTGCATCGGCGTCCTTGCCGGTGACTCCCTGCTTGATCAGCGAGACCAGGAAGAGATGGTCGTCGGTGCCGCCGGAGACGACGTCATAACCACGCTCCAGGAAGACATCGGCCATGGCGCGGGCGTTGTCGATGACACACCGCTGGTACTGCACGAACTCCTGGCTCATGGCCTCCTTGAAGGCCACCGCCTTGGCGGCGATGACGTGCATCAACGGGCCGCCCTGCTGACCGGGGAAGACCGCACCGTTGAGCTTCTTGTAGAGATCGGCATCGCCGGTGGCGGAGAGGATCAGGCCGCCGCGTGGGCCACGCAGGGTCTTGTGGGTGGTGGTGGTGACCACATGGGCGTGGGGCAGCGGGCTCGGGTAGTGGCCGGCGGCGACCAGGCCTGCCACATGGGCCATGTCGACCATCAGCCAGGCGCCTACCTCGTCGGCGATGGTGCGGAAACGACGCCAGTCGACGACGCGGGCATAGGCAGAGAAACCGGCGATGATCATCTTCGGCTTGTGGCTCTTCGCCAGACGCTCGACCTCGGCATAGTCGATCTCGCCGGTCTCCGGGTTCAGGCCGTACTGTACGGCGTGGTAGTGCTTGCCGGAGAAGTTCGGCGCCGCCCCGTGGGTCAGGTGGCCACCGTGGGCCAGGCTCATGCCCAGCACGGTATCGCCGGGCTTGACCAGGGCCATGAAGGCCGCAGCGTTGGCCTGGGCGCCGGAGTGGGGCTGGACGTTGGCGTAGTCGGCACCGAACAGGTCGCAGGCGCGGTCGATGGCCAGTTGCTCCACCACGTCGACGTGCTCGCAGCCGCCGTAGTAACGCTTGCCGGGGTAGCCTTCGGCATACTTGTTGGTGAGCTGGGTGCCCTGAGCCTCCATCACCGCACGGCTGGCGTAGTTCTCGGAGGCGATCAGCTCGACGTGGGCCTCCTGGCGGGCCACTTCGTCGGCGATGGCGGCGGCGATCTGGGAATCGTAGCTGGTGAGAGAGGCGTGATTCATGAGTTTCTCCTGTTGTTGTCGCTCATTGTTCGTTTTTCAAAACCCCATGACCGGAATCTATCGGTACGCCTGTCATGGGGAAAATTTGAAATCCTTATGCGCGGATAACCGCCACGCAGGGCGTCCGGCATATGCATCGATTAAAGACGACGGAGAGGGGAAGGGATTGAACAGATGCGACAGGATTCCTGAACGCCAGGAATCGTGCTTGCCGCTCGGCGAGCGGGGAACGCCGGACGGTGACGCGCTGACGGCAAGCATGAAGACACGCGCACCTTGAGGTGTTGCCGAGGGCTCAGAGGGTAGGCCGGCCGTCGATATGCAGGAAGAAGGGGTCGACCCGGTCGCTGCCAGGCTCTCCGGCACGCTTGCGCATCTCCGACGGGGTCATGTCGAAGGCGCTGCGGAACTGGCGTGAGAAGTGGGCCGTGTCGGCGAAACCGCAGCGCTCGCCGATCTCGGTAATGCTCTTGCCGGTGTAGTGCAGCAGCCACAGGCCATAGCGCAGGCGCAGGTCGCGGGAAAACTTGAGCGGGCTGACACCAAGGCTCTCGCGGAAGCGACGCTCCAGATTGCGGCGCGAGGTACCGATCCGCTCGGCCAACGCCTCCATCGAGATGGCCTCACCCATATGCTGCTCGATCACCGCGATGGCACGGCGCACCAGACGGTCCTCGATCTTGCCGAATACCACCGGCTGGGGCTGGGGATGGGTGCCCGCCCGGGCCTCGTCGAGCAACATGATGTTGAGGCTCTTCATGGCCCACGCCTTGCCCAGGTGGCGCTCGACCAGATACGCCGCCAGGTCGGCCGCCGCCGCGCCCCCGGCACAGGTGAGCCGGTCGCCATCGTCGATGAACAGCCGATCGGCCACCGGCTGGATGGCGGGGAAGCGCTGGATCATGTCGCGATGGTGGTACCAGCTGACGCAGCAGCGTCGCCCCTTCATCAACCCCGCCTGGATAAGGGCGAAGACGCCGGTGCATAGCCCTACCAGTGGCACGCCCGCCTCGGCCGCCTGGCGCAGATAGGCCAGGGCGGTGGAGTCCGTACGTTCGCCATCATCCTGCACGCCACCGATCACCACGAGGTAGTCGAACTCGGCAGGGTCCCGGAAACGCTCGCAGGGCGAGATGGCAGCGCCGGCACTGGAGAGGACCGCCTCGCCGACACTGGTCATGAATGTCCAGTGGCAACGCACCTGACGCGAACGGTCTCCCTCGTCGGCGGCCAGGCGCAGGCAGTCGACGAAGGCGGCGAAAGGCATCAGCGTAAAGCGATGCAGCAGGACGAAGCCGATGGCCAAAGGCTCGCCTAGCGTCGTGCGGTTGGGAGTCATATTCGACGACATAGCATTACAGCCCGGAAGCTCGATTCCTTGAGGTCAGAATACCTAACTCGCGATGCGGACTACGCCAGCATGAAAAAAAGCAGGAAGCGAGCCCCCAGGGGCTCGCTTCCTGCTCGAGGCGAGCTTGACAGGTTCAGGACTGGGAATGGCCGATGGTCTCGATGTAATCCACGCAGCGATCCACGGACTCAACATCCCCGAACTTGGCATCGATATCGAACAGGTTCCAGGCCACGGCCCCCGGCACACGATCGCCGATGCACTCCTTGACCGCGATGGGGCGGAAACCATCGGCAATACCATCACAGATCGTCTGGCGCACACAGGCGCAGGCCGTCACCCCGGTCACGAGGATGGTGTCGACGCCGTTGGCACGCAGGATGCCTGCGAGTTCGGTACCGTGGAAGGAGGAAGCACGCTTCTTCAGCAACGTATACTCACCCTCGACCGGAGCAATACGCGAATCGATGGCCCATAGCTCCTTGTCAGCAAGATCAACGACATCGACGGGGATCTTGTTGTGCCACAGCCCCATGTCGGTGAAGGGGGCGTTGCGGTCGGTGATCTCGTAGGCCGTCGTTACGTGAATGACCGGCAGATTCGCGGCGCGGAAGGCCTTGAGAAGCCTCTGCATGCCGGGGATGATCTCGTTATCCATCTTCTCCTGATCGCAGGTGAAGGGGTTACCGGGACGGGTCCAGGCATTGGCGAGGTCAACACTCACTAGCGCCGGCTTCTTGCCAAAGCCGACGCGACGCTGGAAGCCACGCTCCTGGTAAAGCTTGGTGGACTCTTCGAAAGCCTGCTCAAGCATTGCCATCAGATCTTGGGACATTTCATTTACTCCAGATTAAAGAGACTTACTTATTCAGTTGGATGCACTGATAAACCTTGTGCCTTTAGGCAACTTTAAGATTAACCATCAAGTTTAATGCCGTCCAATTACATTTATGAGAGAATTGATGCCACCCAGAACAACAATCAACCCCGGTACGGCACCTAGAGGTCCTCTCGCGAGACATCCTTATCCAACTCACTGGAAAGCACACGCTTGAAGTCTCGGAGTTCTCGATCATAGACCCAGTTATAACCCGCACTGGTCCCCAGGTAGCGGTCCGAGATTTCCGGACCACATTCATTCTGAGAGAACCTCCTCATCACAAACAGGCGCATGATGGCGAAGTAGATCAGCCCACCGAGAAAGAAGCCTAGAACAAAGGCCCACTGCGCCGAATAGAAGGCCACCGTTCCAGCCACTACCCATGCAATGATTCCTGCCGGATTGAACCCTCTGACATAGTGGAACTGACCATGCTCGCGATAGAGGTCCGGGATATTGATCCTCCTCTTTCTTATAAAATAGTAATCAGCCACCATAATTCCACCGATGGCAGATAGGAAAGCACCATAAGAAAACAGGAAGCTGAAAAGGTTGTCCAGTATCTTCCAGGGCATGAACAGCGTGCCTACTGCAGCAGCTATCGCCACCGCGACAGGATAAGGAACCCTTGGAGCTCCGGCATTGACAAAGGCAAGAGCCGCAGGGATCAGGTTTGCCGCATTATTGGTTGACCACTGGGCCAGAATAACTAGGACGAGAAGAATGATCAGGCTAAGTCCCTCGCCCTGCCCCTGAATTACGGTGACAGGGTTCCAGTCACCTGCGGCTATGAAAGATACGGCACCGATCAAGGCTATCCATGCCTGTGTCGCCGGAAGAGCGAGAAGCTGAGCTAGCAGAACATTCTTGTTACGATGAAAGAAACGCCTCTCCCCAGAGGGGGACTTGACAAACCTAGTGATATTGGGAATATCAATGGCCAGTGTAGACCAGAACGCCACATTGGCAAGGAAGAGAGTGAGAACTGTCACATCCTGATCGCCAACGAATCTCCAGATATTAATTCCCTGAGTTTTCGCCAGAACATCGAGGGTAAAGTACATCCAGATCGAAATTGCCAGAATGGCCGGTGCCGCAATAGCGGCAAGCCGCTCAACAGCCTTTATGCCCATTGCCGTATTAGCCACTTGAACAACCGCAAACAAGAAATACCACACAGCCCAGTTGGAGTATCCCGTCAGGTACTCAAAAATTCCATTAAGCGCCAACGCACCAAGGTAGGTTTGTATGCCAAACCATATTGCAGCTATTACACCGCGGAACACGGATGGCAAGTGCGTCCCATACACGCCAAACGGCGCCCTTAGGTAAACCGAGAACGAAAGGCCATGCTCGGTGCCAATATCAGCCGTCAATAACATCAGTAAAGCCAGCACTACGTTGGCAAAGAAGATGACCAACACAACATGTAAGAGTGGAACACCCGTAATGCCATTGGCACCAAGTTGGAAGGTGGCGATCATGACGGCAATGCCAACCCATATCCAGACAAAACCTAAGGCCGTAATCGGTCTCTGATTGTTGACTACGGGGAGTATGGATTCTTCTAGCAGATGATTCTTTTCAGACGATTTTGGCACAGGTCTGCTGGCAACACCAGTATCTGATGTGGTCATATTATTACCCTTGGTGTTTTAAAATTATTCATCGGGCCAGGAGCCTAGGGGCGGAAAATGGTGTCCGCCCCTGCTGGGTAATGATTTCAGCCCCCCATTTCACTACGCCTTGCAGCGGTTGCTAATCGATCTATTTCCAAGCTTTCATCAAGCACAACCCCATAAGCTTCATAGGCATGCTGGACGCTACAGAAATCATCAAGAACATCCTCCCTCACCTGTTCGGGAGGACGCTCAAGTGGGTTGCCATACCCTCCACCACAAGGAGCATAGAAGGCCATCACATCATTTTTCTTGGTTGTATACCCGGAAAACTTTGAAGGCATACTTTTAACATCATCCTTTGAGTCATAATTATAGATATCACATTTACCAACAGCACCTTCTGATCCACCAAATGCCCCCCAAGGAACATGAGTATGCCGTTCGCTTTCGTGAGTAATAAAGCCGGGTGTCAGAACACGCTGCGCCTTGACAACACCGATACCACCACGATACTTACCAGCTCCTGGCATAACATCATCACGCAACTCATATCGATCACAGATCATGGGGAGGTGCATACCGAGATCCTCGATAGGATTATTTCTGGTATTCGCCATCAAGTTATCGATAGAGTCGGGGCCGTCAGAATTTGGGCGGCCGCCATAAGCTCCCTCATTCACCTCCAAGAACACCCAATAATCACCATCATCTTTCAATCCAGCATAAGAAGCGAATGAAATGGCAGCAGAACTACCTGCAATTGTTTTTCCTGGAAGTACAGGTGCCAAGGCCTTGATGATAAGATCAATCATCATATTGCACTGTGTAAAGCGTGCCTCAGCGGCGGCTGGGAAAATAGGGTTGAATATTGACCCCTCAGGTGCAAAAACATCAATAGGCCGGAAAGACCCTTCGTTCGAGGGAATGGGCACCTCCAATTCGCTTGCATCAAGGAGGAGTTTCCTGAAGCCGGCAAATGCAGCCACCTTGCACGAACCTTCGAAAGGTACATTGTATGCAGTCGGCGTCTGATCGGCTGATCCTGTCAGATCGACTGTGACGGAATCTCCCTTCACCTTTACCGTAACCACGACAGGCAACTGCACGTCGCGATTCCTTCCATCGTCATCAAGAAACCCTTCAGCCCTGTATTCACCATCTGGAATCTCGGAAATCTTGTTTCTCAGCATTTTCTCCGAGTAGTCCATAAGCTGATAAATGGCTGAGAACGTAAAATCTTCTCCATATTTATCAAGCAGCTGCTGAAACCGTGTGACTCCCAGCTGCGCTGAGGCTATCTGGGCCTCAATATCTCTCATTAGCTGTACAGAAGCCCGGCTGTTAGCCGTGATCATTTTTGCAAGACCTTCGTTCTTCTTCCCTTTTTCATACAGCTTGAGACCTGCAAACAACATCCCTTCAGCATATACGTCACCCACATCAATGATGAGACCTGGTGTGGCTGCGCCAATATCAATATGATGTGCAGTGTTTGCTGAGAACCCAACCAGTTTACCCTTGTAGAAAATTGGTATGATTATCGCCAGATCGGGAGTATGACTTGACCCATAATACGGGTGATTATGAACAACCACATCACCTTCATTCCATCCACCATCCTGCAATGTTTTCTCAACACCTCTGAGGTATGCGGGAATTGAACCAATATGCATCGGGGTGGACTCAGACTCACAGATCGTCTGGTAATTCTTGTCAAACAGTCCAGCCCCCAGGTCTTGGGACTCTCGAATGATAGAAGAAAAAGACATCCTATAAAGCACATGCCCCATCTCTTCAGCAATGGTATCCAGCGCACCACTGATAACTTGCATCGTGATCGGGTCGACTTTTAAATTAGTCATCGATTTACTCTCCGTAGGTCAGCTTGTTCTTCGAGATCATCAAATTTCCGAACCTTGATACGGATGCATTCCAGCCGGGTGGCACGAGAGATGTTGAGTCATGCTGCATTATGAGAGCCGGGCCATATACCACATGTCCATGCAGAAGCTTTTCTCTATCATAGCGTGGAGTCATGATTGACTGACCGACAGCAAATGTGGTTTCTCTTTCATACATTATTGCTTCTTTGGCATCTCTTTCAGAAGATTTTTCTAATTCTTTCCACTCCAAGGTTTTCGATGCAGCTTCCCCGACCACCCTTAGAGTGACTAGCTCCACCTCGGCCTCATCATATCGGTACCCATAATCAGTATCATGCTGAACATGAAAATTCTCGACAACCTTCTTGATCGCAGACTGACTCAATTCACCTTCTGGAATTTCCGCTCTAAGTTCAAAACCCTGGCCATGATAGCGACACTCAGCATATCTAGTCAGCTTAACTCGATCCGGCTCCACGCCATCTTTCACAAGCTTTTTGGTAGCCTCTGAATCTAACTCCTCAAGAAGCAACTGAAGAGATTCAGCCTGGTTGCTTACAATTGAAGTTAGTTCACATAGGTATGATCGTGTCACCTCA
Source organism: Halomonas sp. SSL-5 (assembly GCF_030708455.1). Lineage (GTDB taxonomy): Bacteria > Pseudomonadota > Gammaproteobacteria > Pseudomonadales > Halomonadaceae > Halomonas. The sequence goes on along the minus strand of NZ_JAUYWF010000006.1, from coordinate 94,705 downwards.
TACTGAAGGTTGGTAGTCAGCAGACCAGCTGCTGATGTGATGCCCGGAGCAGGCGGGGCGATGACACCTTTGGCATTTACCTCTTCCGCCAGCGCGGGACCATGAACAGGCCCGGCCCCCCCGAACGGCATCAGCATGAATTCCCTAGGATCCACGCCTTTGGCAACAGAGTTTGACCGAATCGCGAGCGCCATATTGTTATTAACAATCTTTATGATTCCAAGAGCAGCTTCTCTTACACTCATACCAAGCGGGTCAGCGATTTTTTCTTTGATGGCTTTGTACGAAAGTTCCGGATCAATCTTCAGGTCTCCCCCCAGCATTTGATCTGGATCCAGCCTTCCCAAAAGGATATTCGCGTCTGTGACCGTGGGCTCTTCTCCTCCACGACCATAACAGGCTGGACCCGGCATTGATCCAGCTGACCTAGGTCCAACCTGGAAGCCTCCGGCCTCATCAATATAGGCGATTGACCCACCACCGGCACCGATTGTGATCAGGTCAATCATCGGCACCATTACCGGGTGCCCACCCACATATGAATCTCGAGGATTCATAATTTTTATATCGCCTTCAACCAGGGTTGATATGTCTGCAGAGGTCCCACCGATATCAACGGTGATGATATTTTTCTCTTCATCTAAATCAGCAAAGAAATTACCACCTATTACGCCTCCCGCAGGGCCAGACATGAGAATATTAACCGGTTTCTCACAACAACTATCAACTGTTGCAAGACCACCATTTGACTGAATAATCCTCAAGTCTGCATCAACACCATTCTCCTTGAGCTGTCTCTCAAGATTAGTCAGATAAAGAGATGTCTTTGGACCCACATAGGAATTCATTGCAGCAGTAGAAAACCTCTCATACTCCCGCATCGCATCCACAACTTCACAAGAGCAACAAACGTAGGCGTCTGGTATCTCTTCCAATACGATTTCCTTAGCCCGCACCTCATGATCTTTATTCAGGAACGAAAAAAGAAAACCAACGACTACGGACTTTATTCCTGCTTCCTTGAATTTCCTTGCAGCCTGCCTGACTTCCTCCTCATCGAGAGAAACTTCCACTTCCCCAAAAGGTGGGAGAATCCTCTCAGAAATGGGAATTCGATATCTTCTTTTCACTAATGGATTGGATTGCCATGGGACATCGAAGTGAAGAGAAAAATTATGCGGCCTCTTGTGCCTACCAATATGGAGAATATCCCTGAAGCCTTTGGTAGTCAGCATGCCTACTTCCGCACCATTATGCTCTATTGATATATTCGTTGCTACGGTTGTCCCATGCACGATGGTACTGACTTCGCTTCGTTTAACCCCTGCCTTGTCACATACTTCAAGGACACCTTGCAGAACACCGATCGATTGATCCTGAATCGTGCTTGGCACTTTATGGCGAAACGTACCAGCCCCGACAGAATCTGACGGGAACGTCTCCAGAATAATATCGGTATTTGTTCCGCCGACATCCACTCCAATACGAGCCATATTAACACCTCACCTTGATTTATGTTTTATACTTTTCACCAGCTGTCAAACAGATTTCAACCACCGGTCATCTGAGTTTTCTCCATGCAGACTCGAATTATATTGGTCGAGCCATGAGCTCAGGCTTACCCCAGGAATTTACGATTTTTTATCTTGACATTTCTAACCCTAGAGCCCAAAAATCATTACGTCTAATGCCGTTTTTGAAAAGATTATTGCAGGCTAGAACATGAATGTACTCTTCGATCTTCGTCAGGCAAGAGCCTTCCTCGCCGTTGCCAATACGCTACATTTCAAACAGGCTGCGGAGGTACTATGCATCACACAGCCAGCCCTAAGCAGGCTCATCAAGGGCCTGGAGGAGAGCATCGGTGCCGAGCTGTTCTCGCGTACCACCCGACAGGTAGCGCTGACCGTGGCTGGCCAGCTTTTCCTGGAGGAGTGCCGGCTAGCCATCACCCACCTGGAGCGAGCCACCCAACTGGCTCAGCAGGCACAGAGCGGAGACATCGGCCATCTCTCCATTGCCTACAATGACTTTTCCATCAATGGCGTGCTTCCCAGCATCCTTGAGGTATTCAAGGAAAGGTATCCAGACATTTCAGTGGACCTGGTCTATATGCCCTCTCACACCCAGCACAAGGCGCTACTGGACCACGAGATTGATGTAGGCTTCCTGATTGGCCCGCTGGATATCGAGGGCCTCGAAACTTTCCGTGCCGCCTCGGAGCGCATCGTAGCGATTCTTCCCAGGCGCCACCGCCTTGCCAACAGGAAGCAGCTGAGTCTTCGAGAACTGGCTGAAGAGAAGTTTATCCTCGGCACGGAAAATGGATGGAGCGAGTTTCGCCACTATATTTTCAAGATCTGCATGAATGCCAGGTTCACTCCTCAGGTCGTGCAGGAAGCAAGCACCAGCAGCGGAATTTTTGGACTGGTTGCGGCCAACATGGGTGTTTCCTTGTATTCCGACTGTATCAATCGCTTCCAGCGAGATGACATTGCCGTGGTTCCACTCGACCATGACGATTACAGTGTTGAGACCATCGCGGCCTGGAGCAACTCCTATACCACTTCCAGTTTCCGGCTTTTCCATGAGCTTCTTCAGAGCAAGCTCAGTGATGACCAGCCCGACTGACCCGTCGCCCGGGAACTCAGGCTGCATCAAGGCGGCCTGCATCCGGACCACCGACGCATCGGCGTCTTCGACGTGGTCGAGTTAACGCCTGACCGACTGCTTCAGCTGGCTGGATTCAGCATCAAGCACAAGGCAGAGCGGGCGAGCCACAGTCCGATGACGAAGGCTTCACCTCGGGTGTCGCCGGCCCTCATGGTGGAAGTGAAGAAGGAAAGGCCCTACATGATATAAAGCAATTTCCATGCCATTCCTCCCATTATCGAGAAGACACGCCGTGGCGGTGTGGTGGAAGCTGCCCTCGGCGCCTTGGAAAGGTGAAGACTGCGCAGGGCGACGTCGTCGCGCTCCTGGTGGGCAGGAAACGGCATGGCCCCATGCACCAGAGGCGACCATGGGCACTCTTGCGGTGCAGCATCCCTGTTCAGCGGGCCCGGCGCCAGGGCGCACCCCGTAACAAGCGAGCATCGCACCGACGCGGCTCGACAGCTCCACGCCAGGCTCGGTAACCGAGACAGGCTGCCGGCGCTGAGCCAGGGACCCGGCGCCGGCATGCAGAGCATCCCCCCAAGACTATGCTCCCTGTCTCACCGCGTTCGGATGACGTGTCAGTATCGAGATGCTCACATAGCAGGCCGACGACACGGCACAACCGGTCAAAGGCCCGATCAGCCAGCCCACATCGGCAAACAGCATCATGTAGCCGCTGGTAAAGAAGCCCACCACCATCGCGGTGAGTGCGCCCCAGCCGCTGCCCTGCCAGAAGGTGGAGATGAACACCGGCCCGATCATGCTGGCCAGCAGGGTGCCGGAGCCCAGGATACCCAGCCAGGAGAGCATGAAGGGCGGGGCGTAGAGCATCATCATCAGCGCCACCACGCCCAGCACCACCACTGCCAGGCGGTTGATCATGAGCGCCGCCCGCTCACTGGCCACCGGGCCGAACAGTGAGAGCCGCAGGTCATGGGAGGTCGCCGAGGCCACGGTGTGCAGCAGCGAGTTGGCCGTGGACTTCATGGCGAAGATGATGAACAGCGTGATGATCCCCTGGATGGCCGGGTGCATGAACTGCTCCAGGTAGACCGGCATCGCCATGTCGGGGTCGGCCAGGTCCGGCACCTGCATCCGCACATAGAGGCCGACGATGGGGATCAGGCTCAGCAGCGCCCCGAGGATCGCGACATAGACGCCGACCTTGTGCAGCTTGACGTCGGGTTTCATGGCCAGGAAGCGGATGGCCATATAGGGCAATACCGCGGCGAACAGGAAGGCGTAGGGCAGCACCAGGAAGACGGTGCCGATGGAGTCACCGTAGTGGGCCCCGGTGGTGGGGTTGAGCAGTTCCGGGTCGATGGCGTTCAGGGAGGTCTCCCAGGTCCCGAGATCCACCGTGGTGAAGATCTGGATCATGATGATCACGGCCGCCAGGGCCATGCCGCAGACCATGACCGTATCGGTCCAGGCCACCGCTGCCAGTCCACCCAGCATGGTGTAGATGATGATCACCGACACCATCAGGAAGGCGCTCTGGTTGAGCTCGATACCCAGCCAGCTGGCACCCAGCAGACCCACGGCCTTGATCTGACTGGTCAGGAAGACCAGCAGCAGCAGGATGGTGATGAACCCCGCCACCCCTTGCAGCACCCGCCCCATGGCACCGCCGCCATGGCTCTGAGCGATATACTCGGGGATGGTGTTGCTGCCCATCTCGACCGCCCGGCGCTGCAGGAAGCGCGCGAAGTAGAGCACCGCGATCATCATCGCGGGGGCGAAGAAGAAGTTGCCCAGTACCTCGATGGCACCGAACTGGTAGGTCACGCCAGGGGATCCCATGAAGCCCCAGCCGCTGAAACCGGTGGCGACGATGGTACCCGCAGCAACGAAGGCACCCAACGAACGCCCCGCGACCAGAAATCCCCCTTCGTCACTCTTGTTCATGTATTTTGAGGAGAGAAAGCCGAGATAGATCAGCAGGCCGAAGGTGAGGATCAGCAGCCCCCAGTTGAACATCCGATAGGCATCCATGATCATTTCCTCGCCTGGTGTACCATTGCCTTTCTCTTCAACTCTCGTCGGAGATAGGCAGCACCAGAATGAATTAGCATATAGCAGGTTAATATTAGAAAAGTGGTCAATACCCAGGAATCCATCTGCATATCCTCATGTTATAGATTTGTCGTTATTGGAGTGCATCGCTGCTTCTATTGAGCAGTGATTCCAAGGTATTTTCCGATCCACAAGGGCGCCAATTTGTATGCCTTATGCCCTGATCAAACAATGAAATGGCCCCACGATGACCAACATCCCCACCGACCTGCTGAGGACCTTCGTCACCATCAAGGACCTGGGTGGTTTCACCAGCGCCGGCGAGCTGCTGGGCCGCTCCCAGCCGGCCATCAGCCTGCAGGTCAAGAAGCTGGAAGAGATCCTCGGCACCAAGATCTTCCTAAGGGGCTCAAGCCTTGAGCTGACCGAGGATGGCGAGTACCTCTACCGGGCCGCCAGGCAGATGCTGGAGATCAATGACCAGATCATCGCCAAGGTAAGGGGCGACAATATTTCGGGTAAGGTACGCCTCGGCATCCCCAACGACTTCGAGCTGGCGTTCCTGGCCAAGGCGCTGAGAAACCTGTCGCGGGTCTACCCCAACATCATCGTCGAGGTGGATTGCGAGATCAGCAAGGTGATACTCCAGCGCTACCAGAAGGGGCATTACGACATCGCCCTGGCCATGGAGCGGGCCAAGGCGAGCGAGGAGAGGGACTCGCGGGACTACCGACTGGAGAGCCTCGAGTGGGTCTTCAAGGAGGGCTATCAGGCCAGCTGCGACGACGAGCCGATTCCGCTGATCGCCTACCCCCAGGGGTGTGTCTATCGCTCGATCATGGAGGAGGCACTACAGGCCCAGCAGCACCCCTATCGCTTCATGTACACCAGCACCAGCCTGCTCGGCATCTTCTCCGCCGTGGAAGAGGGACTCGGCATCACCGCGATGGCACGCTCCGTCATACCGGACCATCTCAGGCATGCCGAAAGCACGGCGGCCCTGCCGGCCCTGGAGCGCGTCTGCATCGGCCTCTACTACAAGGAACCCGAGCTCAACATCGCCTCGCGCCACGTACTGGACTTCCTGAGATCCGGGATCGCCAACCTGTAAACGGCGACCGGCGTAACGCAAGCAGGCCTGCCGGTCAGGGGGATGACCGGCAGGCCTGTTGCCTTCGGGGCGCACGCTCCGATTTGGCCCTTACGGAGCGTGCGTCTGGCGGGTGACGGCCGGGGTCGTCAGTTACCCGAAACGCTGGGCTTCAGATTGTCACCGGAGACCGCCTGGACCTCCCCTGCGCCGTCTACCTCGAGCTTCACGTTGGGGTCGGGGTCATTGACCACCTTCTCGAGCTCCCTGGTCGCCTGGTCGCGATTGAGCAGGCGGCGAATGGTGTTCACGATCATCAGCAGGATCACGATGGAGAACGGGAAGGCGCCGATGATGGTCCCGGTCTGGACCGTATCGACCACTCCGCTGCCGCCGAGGGTCAGCAGCACCGTGGCCACGGCGCCGATGCTGAGCACCAGCACCACCCGGAACCAGGCACCCGCCCGCTTGGGCGCCGAGACGAAGTCCGCCAGGGCGTAGGTACCGGCGTCCAGGGAGGTCACGTAGTAGGTCGCCACCAGCACCGTCGCCACCACCAGCAGCAGGCTGCCCACCACCGGGATGGACTCCAGCATGGCGAAGAGGCCGCTGGCGACGTCCGCATTGACCGCATCGGTGATGCCGCGACCGCTCTTGTCGTCGTAGTAGATGGCTGCGGAGCCCAGCACACCGATCCACAGCATGACGATCAGGGAGGGGATCACGGTGACGCCGATGACGAACTCACGCAGCGTACGCCCCCGAGAGATACGCGCGATGAAGCCAGCCACGAAGGGCGAGAAGGCGATCACCCAGCACCAGATGAACACCGTCCACCAGCCGTTCCAGCTCTGCTGCCATGAGGTCAGCGGCTCGGCTGTGCTCGGTGCATCCGTCCAGAAGCTCATCGGCACGAAGTTGGCGAAGTAGGAGCCGAAGGTCTGGGTGACATTGGAGATGATGAACAGCGTCGGGCCGAAGATGAAGGCGGCCACCACCAACACGACGCTGAGGATGGAGTTGGTCTCGCTGATCAGCCGCATCCCCTTGCTGATGCCGAAGAACGCCGAGATCGCCGCGGCGGTGCCGAGGCCCACGATGACGAACAGCCAGATGGTCGGCCCGGAGGTCACGCCGGTGAATGACGTCAGGCCCGCGGTGAACTGCATGGCGGCGAAGGCGAAGGAGGTGGAAAGGCCCAGGATGGTGGCCATGATCGCCAGCAGCTCCACCACCACGCCGGCACCGCCCCGCGCCCAGCGCGGCAGCAGGTCCACCGTCGCCTCACGGAAGGTCAGGGTCTTGCCCAGGTTGTGGTGCGAATAGGCGAGGCACACCGCGACGACGCAGTACATGGCCCAGGCGGTGAAGCCCCAGTGGAAATAGGCCCAGACGATGCCACCGCCCGCCACGTTGCCTTCCATCGCCTGGAAGACCGGACTCTCGTCACGCAGCATGATCGGCTCGGCCACCGACCAGAAGATCAAGCCGATGCCCTGGCCACAGGCGAAGAGCATGGAGTACCAGGCGAAGTTGCTATATTCGGCCTTCGCCTTGGGGCCACCCAGCCTGACTCGGCTCCCCACCTTGCTGAATACCAGCCAGCCACACACCGCCACGGCGAACAGCGAGTAGAGGATGAACAGCCAGGTGAAGCCACCCGTGACATAGGTTCTCAGATCGAAGATCACCGAGGCGACGCCATCGGGATTGCGAAGCACCATCACGATCAGCGCGATGATGGCGATGGGCGGGGCAAACTGGATGACCAGTCGCCCGATGGGGGGCAGGTCTCGCCCCGTGAATCGCGGGACCGCGACCGGTTCTCTTTTAGGCATCTTGATACCTCACTATTGTTGTACTTGGCATCGTCCTTGATATCTCGGGCCCCGAGGCTCTCTCGAGGCGCCTGACCAGTGACTCAGTTCAAATGCGATACGATTCCCGAGATGCACTCTTCAAGGATCATCTCCCCCTTTTCGGCCGTTGCCTTCAGCGGCGATGAGAGAGTGCCGGAGGGCGCCACCCAGCTCGGGTCGGGGGGAAAGACGTCGTAGGGAGGGAAGCTGGCCGGTTCCACGTCGACGGCCTTGGACATGTCGACGAGTTCGGGATGAATCTTCAGCATGATCGAGGTTTCCAGCACCCCGCCATGCTCCACGGCCCAGCCGGTGAAGCCATCCGGGAACACCTTGGCGACGGTCTCGTCGCTGATGAAGTCCCAGTAGGAAAGCAGGTAGATCCGGATCGAGATTCCCTCCGCCCGGCACTTGTTGACCAGCCTGTCGGCCGCCTCGCAGAGGTGCATGGAGTTCTCGAAATGCCCGTTGATCAGGATGAATTCACGGTTGCCGTGATTCACATAGGCCTGCAGCACATCGAACACATAGTTTTCCAGCGAAGCTCCCGAGACGCAGGTCGTCCCCGGGAAGAAGTTGCCGCCCCCGGACTTCACCTGTGACTTGTAGCCGTAGCTGATGGGCGGTGCGACCAGCATGTTGTCGCCGCGAGACGCCACCTGCTCACCGATATGGCTGGGAATCAGCACATCGGGATTGAGCGACATGTGCGGGCCATGCTGCTCGATGGCACCGACCGGCAGGATGATCCGGCAGCGCCCCTGCTCGGTGAGCGCCTTGTAGGTCATCCAGTCCAGGTTCTCTATCTTGACACTGTTCATCTCGTATTCCCCAGCACGCTATCGTCAAGAAAGGGGGAGCCAAGCTCCCCCTTTGTATTCAACACTTTACTTGATGATATTGTGCTCCGGGCCATACGGGAAGCCGGTGATGTTCTCGGCCCCGTGCTCGTTGACCACCAGGATATCGTGTTCCCGATAGCCGCCGGCACCCGGCTGACCTTCCGGCACCATGATCATCGGCTCCATGGAGACCACCATGTTGGGCTCGAGCACCGTATCGATGTCCTCGCGCAGCTCCAGGCCCGCCTCGCGGCCGTAGTAGTGGCTCAGGGTGCCGAAGGAGTGGCCGTAGCCGAAGGTGCGGTACTTGAGCAGGTCGTGCTTGGCGAAGATCTCGTTGAGCTCGTGGGCGATGTCACAGCAACGCACGCCGGGCTTGATCAGCTCCTGGCCGCGGCGATGAACCTCGCAGTTCACCTCCCACAGACGCAGATGCTCGTCGGAGGCATGACCGAGGAACAGGGTGCGCTCCAGGGCGGTGTAGTAGCCCGAGATCATCGGGAAGGTGTTGAGGCTGAGGATATCGCCGGGCTGCACGCGGCGGCTGGTCACCGGGTTATGGGCACCGTCGGTGTTGATGCCGGACTGGAACCACACCCAGGTGTCCATCAGTTCGCTGTTGGGGTAGGTCTTGGCGATCTCGCGCACCATGGCGGCCTGACCGGCCAGCGATACCTCGTACTCCGGCACGCCGGCGTAGATGGCATCGCGCACGGCCACGCCACCCACGTCGGCGATGCGCGCGCCCTGGCGGATCAGCGCGATCTCCTCGTCGGACTTGATCATGCGCATCTTCATGGTGGGCGCGCCGGCATCGACCAGCTCCACATCGCCCAGCACATCGACCAGCTTCTGCTTGTTTTGCAGCGTCATGTGGTCGAACTCGACCGCGACGCGCCGCTTGCCTTCGCACAGCTGCTTGACGGCCTTGAAGAAGTTGTCCTTCTGCCAGTCGGTGTAGACGATGTTGTCGCCCAGGCGGTTGCGGCGATAGGGCTGGCCGCCGTCGATGTTGGCGGTCACCGTGGTGAAGCGATCCTGGGTCACCACCAGGCCGTAGTCGCGGCCGAACTTGCAGTAGACGAAGTCACTGAAGTAATTGATGTTGTGGTAGGAGGTCAGCACCACCGCATCGACATCGTTCTGGGCCATGTAGTCGCGCAGGCGCGCCAGGCGGCCCTGCATCTCGGCGTCGGAGAAGGTCGGGACGACCTTGTCGCCGTTGGGAATCTCGATCAGTGACGGAAGTTGCATGTTGTTGTCTCCTCTGGGTCCGTGGGATCGACTCACCAGCCGGGGCGTTCGCGGCCCTGTGATGTCGGCCGCCGTCCCCTTCACTTGTCTGTGTTGTGTCGACTGCTGGTGATTCGAATATGGCCAGAGGCACCCCGCGGGACCAATGACTAGTGCAAATGCCGCCATTGGTGCGGGTAATACGCCTTGATTTCAGGGGGTTGACGGGGCAGAAGGTGGTCAGTCCTCACTGTTCAGCGAGCACTACCCACCCATCGGCCAGTCGGAGGGGAAGAGGGAAACAGCCGGAGTCTCAGTCGTCGGTCATCATCAGGTCGCGCATCTTCTGCTCGTCGAGCACCACCAGCCGCTGGCGATCGATATTGATGGCGCCAGCGTCGCGCAGCTTGGCCAGCAACCGGGAGAGAGTCTCCGGGGTCATCGCCAGCTGGGCGGCCAGCCAGCGCTTGGGGATGGTTAGCCGCACCACCCTGGGCTCCTTGCCGCGTCCCGACGGCAGCTGGCGCAGGATGTAGCTGACCAGCCGCGACATGGCGTCGCCCTGGGTAAGCAGCGCCAGGTCCTCGAGGCGGTCGGTGAGTTCCAGCGCCAGGCGACTCATGAACTCGGCGCGACATTCGGGGTGGCGATCCATGGCCTCGCGGCAGCGCTCGGCGGGAATCGACAGCACATGGGTGCGGCGCAGCGCCTCGGAGGAGTAGAGGTAGATGCCCTCCCGGGAGACCATGCTCAGCTCGCCCAGGGTGCCGCCACGCTCCACGCAGCGGATGGTGGCCAGGCGGCCGTCGCCGGCGCTGCGCACCAGGCGCACCGCACCGCTGATCACGATATGCAGCCACTCGGCGGGGGTATCCTGGCGGAACAGCCATTCACGGCTGGCCAGGGTGCGCGGCTCGCAGTCCTCGAGCAGCGCCTCGATCTCCGCGTCGGAGAGCGCGCCCAGCCAGGGCACCCCGCGCACCAGCTCGCGGAGCTGGCGCGGCTTGAACAGCAGGTCAGCGGCCGAACTGGGCGGCTGGGCAGTATCCATGGGCATGTCCTTCCTCCACATCGGTATCGGCGTCGACCAGCAGGTAGCCATGGGCCTGGCTGGCGGCACTCAGCATATGCGATCCCTGGCCGCCGGCCAGCCGCGCCACCGGCGTGCCGGTGCTCCAGTCGAGCACCACACGCAGCAATTCTCGGCGCCCGCGCGGCCCGCGCCGGGAGAAGCCGGCGGTGACCGGAAAGGACTCCAGCGCCGGCGGGGTCATGCCCTGGCGCGCCTGCAGCAGCGGCAGGGCCAGGAACTGCCAGCCCACCAGAGAGGCCACCGGGTTGCCCGGCAGGGCGACCAGCGGTGTGCCGGCCGCGAGTGACTCACCCAGGAAGCCCAGCGCGAAGGGCTTGCCGGGCTTGATGCCAACCCCGTGGAAGGCGATGCCGCCCAGCCGCTCGATGGCGGGCCGTACATGATCCTCCTCCCCCACCGAGACGCCTCCACTACAGACTACCAGATCGGCCTCGTCGCGGGCCCGGCTCAGGGCCTGAAGCAGGTCAAGGGGGTCGTCGAGCAGCACGCCGAGGTCGAGCACCTCGACGCCCGTCCGGGCCATCAGCGCCTTGAGCATCGCGCGGTTGCTGTCGAAGACCTGCCCCGGCGCCCGGGTCGCACCCGGCTCGATCAGTTCGTCGCCGGTGGAGAACAGCGCGATCTTCACGCGGCGCCTCACCGTCACCTCGGCGATGCCGTGGCTCGCCAGCAGGGCGATGGCGGCGGCCTCCAGGCGCGTGCCGGCAGGCAACAGCGACGTGCCGGCGCGGCTCTCCTCGCCCCGGCGGCGGATATTGGCGCCGCGGGGCAGCTCGCCGTCGACGTGGACACGGCCGGCGGCGTCGAGGCGCACCCTCTCCTGGGGCACCACGGCATCGGCGCCCAGCGGCACCGGGGCCCCGGTGAAGATGCGTGCACAGCCCCCTGCCGGCAGGTGCAGCACGCCGGCACCGGCGGGCACGCGCTGCACCACCGGCAGCCCCTCGGGGCCGAGCTCGGCGACGCGCAGGGCGTAGCCGTCCATGGCGCTGTTGTCGACGCCGGGCAGGTCCAGGGCGGCGGCGACCGGCTCCGCCAGCACCCGCCCCTCGGCATCGCCCAGCGCCACCCGCTCGCTCCCCTCCACCGACCGGCCGGCACCGACCATGCGCTCGCGCGCCTCGAACAGGTCGAGCAGACCGGAGGTGACCACCTCGGCGCAGCCGCAGTTCATGCGTCTACCTCCTCACCGGCCTCGGCCTCGCTCGGTGACGGCTGCTCCTGGCGGCTGGCGCAGCTCGCGCCCTGGGGCAGCACCATGGCCACGAAGTTGCAGGGGCGGGTACGCGCATCGAGCTGCTCGACCAGGATGCCGTCCCAGGCGGTGGCGCAGGCCTTGGGCGAGCCGGGCATGGCGAACACCAGGGTACGGTCGATCAGCCCGGCCACGGCGCGGGACTGGACGGTGGAGGTGCCGATGCTCTGGAGCGACAGGTGGCGGAACAGCTCGCCGTAGCCGTCGACCGCCTTGTCGAACAGCGGAGTCAGCGCCTCCGGGGTGGTGTCGCGTCGGGTGAAGCCGGTGCCACCGTTGACCAGCACCACCTGGATATCGTCACGGATCACCCACTTAGAGACCACCGCGCGGATGCGGTAGACGTCGTCGGGCACTATGCGCCGTTCCACCAGGGCATGGCCGGCCTCGGTGAGACGCGCGGAGAGCAGGTCGCCGCTGCCGTCCTCGTCGAAGCCGCGGGTGTCGGAGACGGTAAGCACGGCGATGCCCAGGGGCAGGAAGGGCGTGTTGGCAGAAACATGGGACATGGGGGCCTCCTTTTTGGCCATGATGCGGCAGAGCGGGCGGGAGGGAGGTGACGCGTATCAAGAAAGCGCAAGATCCCGCCGCCGGGCGAGGCGGCAGGATCCCGGGGGAAGGGCTTACTGCATCAGGGCGCTGGCGCTGTCGTCGTCGAGGCTGATCCCCTCGACCCCGATCTCGGCCTCCAGCGCCAGCAGGTAGTGGCGCAGCGCCCGGCGGGTGGCCTGCTCGCGCAGGCTGTGGCGGACGTGCTCGGCCACCTGCTCATAGGGCAGCTCGCGTCCCTCGACGCGCTGGTCGATGGTGACGACATGCCAGCCGTAGCGCGAGGCCAGCGGGCGATCGTGCAGGCCCTCGGGCAGGTGCTGCAGGGCACGGTCGAGCTCGGCCACGGTCTGGCCGGGCGCCAGCCAGCCCAGGTCACCGCCCTCCTCCTTCGAGGGGCAGGCGGAGTGGCGCTGGGCGAACTCGGTGAAGCGCTCGGGCACCTCCTGCAGCTCGCGGACCAGCTTCTCGCCCAGGCGATAGCCGGCGTCGCGGGCCGGGGCGTCGTCCGGCGCGGCGGCCAGCAGCACATGACGCACCCGCAGGCGGGTGGGTTCGCTGAAGCGCTCGGGGTGAGCGGCGTGGAAGCGGCGGCAGTCCGCCTCGGCGGGCTCGGGCACCTCCAGCTCCCGCTCCAGCAGCTCGGCGATGGCCGCATCGGCCTCGTCGAACGCCTCGCCGGCAGCCTCGGTAACCCCCAGGGCGGCCGCCCGCTGGCGCAGCAGCTCGCGCACCACCAGCGCACGGGCCGCCTTGAGCTGGGCGGTGCCGGCGCTGTCCGCCGGATGGTACTGCATCTCCTCGGCGATGGCGGCCTCGGCGATGGTGGCCTCGCCGACCCGGATGGGCGGGGGCGTGGCGCCCCCCGGGATCATCTCGATATCGATCTTCTGCATGGTATTAGCCCCGCTTGCGAACCAGCTGATAGCGACGAGTCACGTAGCCGAAGGGCACGCTCCACACGTGCACCAGGCGGGTGAAGGGAAACAGCAGGATGATGGTCAGCCCCAGGAAGACATGGATCTTGTAGATCCAGGAGACCTCGGCCATGTAATCGGCCGCGCCACCACTGAAGAACACGATGGACTGGGCCCAGCCCGCCAGGGTCAGCATCATCGCGCCGTCCAGGTGGCCCAGCGAGAAGAACACGGTGATCACGCCCAGGCCGGCCTGCAAGACGATCAAGCCGAGGATGGCGGTATCCATCATGCTCGACGAAGCCTTGACCCGCGGGTTGGTCAGGCGACGGTAGAGCAGCATGGCACCGCCGGCCAGGCACAGCACCCCGGCGATACCGCCTATGACGATCGCCAGCACCTGCTTGGTTCCGGCGCTCAGGAAGGGCGCATAGACCCAGTGCGGCGTCAGCATGCCGAACAGGTGGCCGAAGAAGATCACGATGATGCCGATATGGAAGAGGTTGCTGGCGAGACGCATGTTCTTCGACGAGAGCATCTGGCTGGAACCGGTCTTCCAGGTGAACTGGCCGTGGTCGTAACGCAGCAGGCTGCCGACCAGGAACACCGTACCGGCCAGATAGGGGTAGTAGCCATAGATCAGGTGTTGCAGGTATTCGCTAAACATGACGGTTCTCCTTTAGCGATCGGTCGCGGTGCGGTCGGTCTGACCGCTGCCGGGCATGATCCTGACGGGGTCGCTGGGCACGGCCTGCTTGCGCTCGGCGAGTCGGCGACCCTCGGCGGACTGCAGTGCGCAGTCCTCGTCGGAGGCGGCACTGAAGCGCACCGCTTCCTCTTCCCAGACCTCGTCCAGCGCCTCGGGGGTGTCGTCGGGCGCCTCCGCCTTGACGCTGTCGCGGTGGGCCGCGACGTCTTCCTCGGCGCCGATCAGCGCCAGCAGCGCCAGCGGCACCAGAGCATGGTCGGCCTCACGCTCCTCGAGGCGCGCACTGAGCAACGCCAGAATGTGGCGGATCTCGCCCAGCCAGCGACCGATATCGGCCTCCGGGCGGGTCGAGAGGTACTCCAGGAACATCGGCAGGTAGTCGGGCAGCTCACGCGCATCGAGCTCGAAGCCCGCGGCGCGGTATTCGGCCATCAGGTCGACCATCGCCTGGCCACGATCACGGGACTCGCCGTGAACGTGCTCGAAGAGCAGCAGCGAGGTCGCGCGCCCCTTGTCGAACAGCGCCACGTACTCGGACTGCAGTTCCAGCAGGTCGGCCTCCAGCAGGCGCTGACACCAGTCCATCAGGCGAGCGCGAAGCGCCGCCGGAAGCCGGCGCTCGTCGTTGATGATCTCGATCAGCTCCGGCGCGGCGGCCTGGAGTTCCGCGGAGGGATAGTCGAGCAGTCGGGCCAGCACACGCAGACTCAGCATGTCGGGCTCCGCCACGGGGTATTGCATCGCTGCCTCAGCCATGGCGCACCTCCTCGCTCTGGGTCTTGCCCTGTGCAGCGGGGTCGAAGGTCTCGACCGGCTGGACCAGGGTGGTGGTGGTCTTGCGTCCCCCGAAGAGGCTCTGGCTGCTGTCACCATGGCAGCCGTCGCCGAAGGTGAAGCCGCAGCCGCCGCGCTCCGGGAAGGCCTCGGTGGCCATCTCGCGGTGGCTGGTGGGGATCACGAAGCGATCCTCGTAGTTGGCGATGGCCAGGTAGCGGTACATGGACTCCACCTGGGCCTCGGTGAGGCCCACGCTCTCCAGCACCTCGGTCTCGGCCTTGCCCTCGACGTGCTTGCCGCGCATATAGAGGCGCATGGCCATCAGGCGCTTGAGCGCCAGTACCACGGGTGCCTCCTCGCCGGCGGTCAGCATGTTGGCCAGGTACTTGACCGGAATGCGCAGCGACTCGATCTTGGGCATCACGCCGTCGAACTCGACGTTGCCGGCCTCGGCGGCGGACTGGATCGGCGACAGCGGCGGCACGTACCAGACCATCGGCAGGGTGCGATATTCCGGGTGCAGCGGCAGTGCCAGGCCCCAGTCCATGGCCAGCTTGTAGACCGGCGAGGCCTGGGCGGCGACGATCACGTTGTCGGTGATGCCGTCCTTCTTGGCCTGGGCGATGACTTCAGGATCGTTGGGGTCCAGGAAGATCTCACACTGGCGGTGATAGAGGTCACGCTCGTCCGGCGAACTGGCCACTTCCTCGATGCGGTCGGCATCGTAGAGCAGCACGCCGAGGTAGCGGATCCGCCCCACACAGGTCTCGGAACAGATGGTCGGCTGGCCGGCCTCGATGCGCGGATAGCAGAAGATGCACTTCTCGGACTTACCGGTCTTCCAGTTGTAGTAGATCTTCTTGTAGGGACAGCCGGAGATGCACATCCGCCAGCCGCGGCACTTGTCCTGATCGATCAGGACGATGCCATCCTCCTCGCGCTTGTAGATCGCGCCACTCGGGCACGACGCCACACAGGTCGGGTTGAGGCAGTGCTCGCAAAGCCGCGGCAGATACATCATGAAGGTGTTCTCGAACTGGCCGTAGATATCGGCCTGGATCTTCTCGAAGTTCGAGTCCTTGCGCCGCTTGGCAAACTCGGTGCCGAGAATCTCCTCCCAGTTCGGGCCCCACTCGATCTTGTTCATGCGCTCGCCGGAGATCAGCGAACGCGGCCGCGCGGTGGGCTGATGCTCACCCTGCTTGGCGGTGTGCAGATGTTGGTAATCGAAGGTGAACGGCTCGTAGTAGTCGTCGATCTCCGGCAGATCGGGGTTGGCGAAGATGTTCGCCAGCACTCGCCACTTGCCACCGATGCGTGGCTCGATCTTGCCATCCTTGCGGCGCAACCAGCCGCCCTTCCACTTCTTCTGGTTCTCCCACTCCTTGGGATAACCGATACCGGGCTTGGTCTCGACGTTGTTGAACCAGGCGTACTCGACGCCTTCACGACTGGTCCAGACGTTCTTGCAGGTCACCGAACAGGTGTGACAGCCGATGCACTTGTCGAGATTGAGGACCATGCCTACTTGCGAACGAATCTTCATTTGACGGCCTCCTGCACGGTGTCATTGCCTTCGCCATCCAGCCAGTCGATGTTCTTCATCTTGCGAATCAGGACGAATTCGTCGCGGTTGGAGCCGACGGTACCGTAGTAGTTGAAGCTGTAGGAGAGCTGCGCGTAGCCGCCGATCATGTGAGTCGGCTTGGGGCAGATGCGGGTGACCGAGTTATGGAACCCGCCACGCGTCCCGCTGACCTCGGAGCCAGGGATATTGGTGATGCGTTCCTGGGCGTGGTACATCATCACCATGCCGTTCTTGACCCGCTGGCTGACCACGGCACGGGCGGTAATCGCACCATTGGCGTTGTAGAGCTCGATCCAGTCGTTGTCTTCAATGCCGATCGACTGCGCATCGTCTTCCGACAGCCAGGCAATAGGGCCGCCGCGTGACAAGGTCAGCATCAGCAGGTTTTCACTGTAGGTGGAGTGGATCCCCCACTTCTGGTGCGGCGTGATGAAGTTCAGCGCCTTGGTCTTGTAGCCATTGTCGGCCGGAAGCGTGAAGCCCTGCGCCGCCTTGGTATTGATGGGAGGCCGATAGGCCAGCAGGCTCTCGCCGAAGGCGCGCATCCAGGGGTGATCCTGGTAGAACTGCTGGCGGCCGCTGACGGTGCGCCACGGGATCAGCTCGTGGACGTTGGTATAGCCGGCGTTGTAGGAGACGTGCTCGTCCTCGAGGCCGGACCAGGTCGGGCTGGAGATGATCTTGCGCGGCTGGGCAACGATGTCGCGGAAACGGATCTTCTCCTCTTCCTTGGGATGCGCCAGGTGGGTGTGATCCCGCCCGGTGATCTTGGAAAGCGCGTCCCAGGCCTTCACCGCCACCTGGCCGTTGGTCTCCGGCGCCAGGGTCAGGATCATCTCGGCGGCATCCACGGCACTCTCGATCTGCGGACGCCCCTTGTGCGGCCCGTCCAGCTTGCGGTGGTTGAGCTTGCCGAGCAGTTCGACCTCGGATTCGGTGTTCCAGTTGATGCCCTTGCCGCCGTTGCCGATGCTCTGGAGCAGCGGGCCCACGGAGGTGAAGCGCTCATAGGTCTCGGGGTAGTTGCGCTTGACCTCGATCAGTGCCGGCATGGTCTTGCCCGGGATCGGCTCGCACTCGCCCTTCTTCCAGTCCTTGACCTCGACCTGGGAAAGCTCCGCCGGGGAGTCGTGCTGGTGCGGCAGGGTGACCAGGTCGGTCTCCTCGCCCAGGTGCCCCACGCAGGCCTTCGAGAAGGCCTTGGCAATGCCCTTGTAGATGTCCCAGTCGCTGCGTGACTCCCACGCCGGGTCGGTCGCTGCGGTCAGCGGGTGGATGAAGGGGTGCATGTCGGACGTGTTGAGGTCGTTCTTCTCGTACCAGGTCGCCGTGGGAAACACGATGTCCGAGTAGAGGCAGGTGGTGGACATGCGGAAGTCCAGGGTCACCAGCAGGTCGAGCTTGCCCTCGGGCGCCTCGTCATGCCACTTGACCTCTTCGGGTATGGTGCCGCCTTCCTCACCCAGGTCCTTGCCCTGGATACCGTGGCGAGTGCCGAGCAGGTACTTGAGCATGTACTCATGGCCCTTGCCGGAGCTGCCCAGCAGGTTGGAGCGCCAGATGAACATGTTGCGCGGGAAGTTCTGGGGATTGTCCGGGTCTTCCGCCGCGAAGGAGAGCTCGCCACTCTTGAGCTGCTGAACGGCGTAGTCCTTGGTCGACATCCCGGCTTCCTCGGCCTTCTTCGCCAGTCGCAGCGGGTTGGTGGAGAGCTGCGGCGCGGAGGGCAGCCAGCCCATACGCTCGGAGCGCACGTTGAAGTCGATCAGGCTACCCGGATAGTCCTCGGCCTTGGCCAGCGGCGAGAGGATCTCCTTGATCTCGAGCTTCTCGTAGCGCCACTGGGAGGAGTGGTTGTAGAAGAAGGAGGTGGAGTTCATGTGACGCGGCGGACGCTGCCAGTCGAGGCCGAAGGCCAGCGGGGTCCAGCCGGTCTGCGGGCGCAGCTTCTCCTGACCCACGTAGTGGGCCCAGCCGCCGCCGCTCTGACCGATACAGCCGCACATGACCAACATGTTGATCAGGCCGCGGTAGTTCATGTCCATGTGGTACCAGTGGTTCATGCCGGCACCGACGATGATCATGCTGCGCCCCTGGGTCTTGTCGGCGTTGTCGGCGAACTCACGGGCGATGCGCGCACACTGATCCGCCGGCACACCGGTGATCTTCTCCTGCCAGGCCGGGGTGTAGGGGCGGACCTGATCGTAGGACGTGGCACCGTCATCTTCGCTATCGCCGCGGAAACCGCGGTCGATGCCGTAGTTGGCGCACATCAGGTCGAACACGGTGACCGCCAGCATCTCGCTGCCGTCGGCCTTCTTCATTTTCTTGACGGGCAGGTTGTGGAACAGCAGGTCATCCGCCGCCCCCGCGCCTTCGCCTTTCACATGGTCGAAGTGCTCGTGCTCGATGCCGCCGAAGTAGGGGAAGGCGACCCTGGCCACGCTGTCGTGGTGCTCGGCGAGGCTCAGCAGCGGCTTGATCTCGGTGCCTTCGGCGTCGAGGGGCTCGAGGTTCCACTTGCCGACCTCATCACCGGTCTCGCCCCAGCGGAAGCCGATGGAGCCGCGCGGCACCACCAGTTGGTCGCGGGTCTCGTCCCAGGCGACGGTCTTCCACTCCGGGTTGTTCTCCTGACTGAGGCTTGCCTCGAAATCGCTGGCACGCAGCTGACGTCCCGGCGCGTAGCTGCCGTCTTCGCGGGGCTCGAGCTCGACCAGGAACGGCATGTCGGAGTAGCGGCGCACGTAGTCGGTAAAGTAGCTGCTGGGCTTGTCGAGGTGGAACTCCTTGAGGATGACGTGGCCCATGGCCATCGCCAGGGCGGCATCGGTGCCCTGCTTGGCGGAGAGCCACTCGTCGGTAAGCTTGGAGACCTCGGCATAGTCCGGGGTGATCGAGACGGTCTTGGTGCCCTTGTAACGCACCTCGGTGAAGAAGTGGGCATCCGGGGTGCGGGTCTGGGGCACGTTGGAGCCCCAGGCGATGATATAGCCGGAGTTGTACCAGTCGGCGGACTCGGGCACGTCGGTCTGCTCGCCCCAGGTCATCGGCGATGCCGGCGGCAGGTCGCAATAGAAGTCGTAGAAGCTCATGCAGACGCCGCCGATCAGCGACAGGTAGCGGCTGCCTGCGGCATAGCTGACCATGGACATGGCGGGAATCGGCGAGAAGCCGATGATGCGGTCGGGGCCATACTGCTTGGCGGTGTAGACGTTGGAAGCCGCGACCAGCTCGTTGAGCTCGTCCCAGTTGCCGCGCACGAAGCCCCCCATGCCGCGGGCACGCTTGTACTGCTTGGCCTTGGCCGGGTCCTCGACGATGGAGGCCCAGGCATCGACCGGATCCCCCTTCGCCTCGAGGGCCTCGCGCCACAGCTTGAGCAGCGGTTTCCTGATCAGGGGGTACTTGAGACGGTTGGCGCTGTACATGTACCAGGAGTAGCTGGCACCGCGCGGGCAGCCCCGTGGCTCATGGTTGGGCAGGTCCGGCCGGGTGCGCGGGTAGTCGGTCTGCTGGGTCTCCCAGGTGACCAGGCCGTTCTTGACGTAGATCTTCCAGCTGCACGACCCGGTGCAGTTCACCCCGTGGGTGGAGCGCACGACCTTGTCGTGCTGCCAGCGCTGACGGTAGCTGTTTTCCCAGCCGCGAGACTCGTCGCGAAGCTCGCCGTGGTCGTTGGCGAAAGGCTCGCGGGCCTTGCGGAAGAAGTTCAGCCGATCGATGAAGTGACTCATGGTCGCTCTCCAGGCTCCTGAAAAGATGCGTGGCCCCGCCGGACCACCCGGTCGGCCTTGGTCGAATGCGCGCGGCGCGGACCAGGGCCGGTGACATGCAGGCAATTCTGGGCGATGGCGGCCGCGAATACTGCCCGGTTACCTCCATATACCCCTGGTCTACCCCCAAGGGGATAGGCCCCCCACGCCGCCAGGGTGATAGCCGTCATCAGGGCTTCATCCGTCCTATCCCGCTGGCGTGATCCCAGACCATCACCAGCATGCACACCACCAGCGAGGCGTAGAGGAACATGAACCCCGCGGTGCGGATGCCCACCCATAGGTTGCCCAGGGCGAACATCACCGGCAGCAGTGCGCCGAACAGCCCGCCCAGGGTCAGCGAGAGGCCGCCCACCAGGGCCAGGTTGGGGCCATGGTCGCGGTGGATCATGCGCATCAGGCTGCCCTGGCCGACCCCCATGATCAGGCCCATGGTCACCAGCAGCGCCAGGAAGCCCCACAGCGGCGCCGTGTAGCGCAGCGTGAGCACCCGCTCCACCCCCTCGATCCGCATGGTGAAGGGGGGGTAGGAGAGCAGGAACAGGCACACCAGCACGCAGGCGCTGACCCACCAGCGCAGGGCGCGAAAGTCACGCGCATCGCTCCAGGCGCCCCCCGCCACCTGGCCCAGGCCCACCACCACCGGAAAGGGCAGCGCCAGCATGGCGGCATCGCGCAGCCCCAGGCCGTACTGAGCGCCGAGGTAGGCAGGCACCCACAGCGACAGGGCCACGAAGGCGCCGTAGAAGAAGCTGTAGACCAGCGCCAGACGCCAGGGACGCCAATGGTGCAGGGCCGCCAGCCACCCCACGCGCGCCTCCCTGGCCAGGCCGTCGTCATCGGGGTCGGCATCGGCAGCCGGGGCCGGATCCTCGGCGAATAGCCACAGCAGGGCGGCCACCGCCAGTACCGGCAGCAGATAGAGCATGGGGGCGCTGCGCCAGCCGTAGGCCTGGCTGATCAGCGGCAGCAGCAGATAGCTGAGGCCGGCGCCCATCATGCCGGCGCCGTAGAGGCCCAGGGCCAGCCCGGCGTGACGCCGCGGGCAGAGCTCCCCCACATAGACCAGCCCCGCCGCGAGTGACCCCGCCCCCAGCCCCAGACCGGCGCCGGAGAGCAGGAAGTGCGGGTAGCTGCTGGAGTGGGCCACCGCCCACAGGAAGGGACAGATCAGCAGCAGGCAGGCGATCATCACGCGTCGCCCCCCATGACGCCGGGCCAGGGCCGCCATGGGCAGCGCCGCCAGTGCGCCGGTCACCATGGGCGTGGCCAGCAGTAGCGCGAAGCCGAGCTCGCCCAGGTCCAGCTGGTCGCTCAGCTCGAGCCCCAGCACCGCGAAGATGGTCCAGCTGGCGAACACCAGGGCGAAGGCCAGCGGCGACAGCATCACCACCACCAGCGGGCGGTAGCCGACGACGTCGGCATCGCGGTCAGACGGGAGTGACATCATGGGGCCAGGCAACGGTGGAGTGTCCGTCAAAGTCTCAGCAGGGCGCTCCCCGGGGTCAAAGGGGCAGTGGAGGTATCCGCCCTACCCCCTTGGGTGTAGTAGACTCCAGGCAGCACCCTGCACAGCGCCACTCCCCCGACAGCCCGCGAGTCCTATGAAACTGCTGCAACGCTCCCTGGTGGCACGCATCATCGCCTCGCTGCTCGCCATCACTGCCATGGCCCTGGTCAGCATCGTGGTCACCATGACGGTGGCCAACGACAGTCGCGGTGACGCCGGTGCCATCAACATGGCCGGCTCGCTGCGCATGAACACCTACCAGATCGTCGCTGCCCTGCAGCGCTACGAGCAGCAGCCCGAGCCGGCGCAGCGCGAGCGAGTCGTGGCGCTGATGGACCACTTCGAGACGCGCCTGGTCAGCCCCGCGCTGACCGCCGCCCTGCCCGGGGCCGAGGACCACCCGCTGCGGGAGCGGCACCGGACGCTCCAGGAGCGCTGGGCCGAGGCCCTGGCCCCCCAGGTCACCCGCACGCTCGACGGCGGTGGGCTGGAGGTCGGCGCCATGCGCCAGACCCTGGACGGCCTGGTCGGCGATATCGACGCCATGGTCACCCTGCTCGAGCAGAACAGCGAGTCGAAGCTCCGCCTGCTCAGCGCCCTGCAGATCCTGTTCCTGGCGCTGACCGCGGTGGTGGTGGCCATCGCCCTCTACGATATCCGCCACAACCTGGTGGCACCGCTGCACCAGCTGGTGGTACTGGCCCGGGAGGCGGCCCAGCGCAACTTCGCCTACCGCACGCATCTCACCGGCAACGATGAACTCGCCCTGCTGGGGCGCACCTTCGACGGCATGGCCGCGGAGCTGGCGGAGAGCTACGCCGAGCTGGAGGCGCGCGCCTCGCGCAAGAAGGTGGAGCTCGAGCGCAGCAACCGCGCCATGGAGGTCATGCACGAGGGCAGCCGCGCCCTCTACGGCGGTGGCAACGACCTGTGTGCCAGTGCCGCCCCCATGCTGCGCCACCTCGAGCAGCTGCTCGAGGTGGGGCCGCTCCGGCTGTCGCTCAACGACTCCTTTGATGACCGCCAGATCCCGATTCTGGCCACCCACTCGCCGCGTCGTCCGGAGTACTGCCGCGACCACGACTGTCACGCCTGCCTGCTCGACCCCCAGCCGCTCAAGCTGGAGCAGACCGAACAGGGCGAGTGCCTGCTGCTGCCGGTGAGCGTCGGCGAGCTGATGCTCGGCACCCTCGAGGTGTGGCATCCCAGGAGCCAACCGCTCTCCGATAGCGTACGCCGCCTGCTCAACGCCCTGGCCGACCAGCTGGCCACCGCGGTCTACCTGCAGCGGCGCATCGAGGAGCAGCAACAGGTGACGCTGATGAACGAACGCGCCATCATCGCCCGTGAGCTGCACGACTCCCTGGCCCAGTCGCTCTCCTATCTCAAGATGCAGGTGGCGCGCCTGGAGCGCATGCAGCACAAGGGAGCGACGCAGGAGAGCCAGGCGGCGGTGTTCGATGAGCTGCGCACCGGGCTCGACAGCGCCTACCGCCAGCTGCGCGAGCTGCTCACCACCTTCCGCCTCAAGCTCGAGGCGCCGGGGCTGGCCAGCGCCCTGCGCCAGACCACCAGGGAGTTCGGCGATAGGCTGGGCTTCGCCGTGGAGCTCGATGTCGACGTGCCGCCCCACCTGCTCAACCCCAACGAGGAGATCCACGTGCTGCAGGTGGTGCGCGAGGCGTTGGCCAACGTCCTCAAGCACGCCAACGCCCACTGGGCCGCCGTTACCATCGCCTTCCAGGCGGCGCGGGTGCGTGTCGCCATCGAGGACGACGGCGTGGGCCTTGCGGACGACAGCTCACCACCGATGCACTACGGCCTGGTGATCATGCGCGACCGCGCCGAGACCCTGGGTGGCCGCATGATGCTGGGCAATCGCCCCGGCGGTGGCACCCGGGTCGAGCTGACCTTCACGCCCCAGACCGCGCGCCTGATCCACCAGCAGGCCAGCGCCGACGGCATCGCCCCCGCTGCCGGCGCGGCGGCCGATCCCCCCCATGGCAACAGGAGCCCAGGATGACCGACACCACGACCGAGCACCCCGCCACCATCCTGATCATCGACGACCATCCCCTGCTGCGTCGCGGTGTCTCCCAGCTGCTGGAGCTGGAGGATGACCTGCTGCTCGCCGGCGAGGCCGGCGAGCCCGAGGAGGGCATCCGCCTGGCGCTGGAGCTCGACCCCGACATGGTGCTGCTCGACCTCAACATGCCGGGGATGGACGGCATCGAGACGCTCAAGCGCCTGCGCAGCGGTGGCTTCGCCGGCCGGGTGGTGATGTTCACGGTCTCCGACAATGAAGAGGACGTGGTCAACGCCCTGCAATCGGGCGCCGACGGCTACCTGCTCAAGGACATGGACCCCGACGAGATGGTGCGCCAGCTGCGCCAGGCCTCCCTGGGGCGCATGGTGATCAGCGAGAGCCTCACCGCACTGCTCGCCGAGGCGCTGCGCAGCCAGCGCCGTCAGCCGGCAGCGCCGGATATCCACAGCCTGACCCAGCGCGAGCGCGAGATCCTGCGTGAGCTGGCCGCGGGGCTCTCCAACAAGATGATCGCCCGCAAGCTCGAGATCACCGAGGGCACGGTGAAGGTGCACGTCAAGCACCTGCTCAAGAAGCTCAACCTGCGCTCGCGGGTCGAGGCCGCGGTGTGGGCGGTTCAGGAGGGCATCGAGCGCTAGCCGAGGCCCGGCTCTGTGTGGATGGTTCTGTGTGGATACCTCCAAATACCCCCGGGGCGCCGACGCGCCCCCTCCCTCCCCGCTCACGAGCGGAATAACCCTTTATAGACAGCAACCTGAAAGACATCCCCCTCTACCCCCCAGGAGGTATGCCCGCCCGTCGCCGAGCCTTTCGCCACGTTTCCCGATTCCCCCACGCGGCGTATCTTTCCTCCATCTTCGCGCGCCTTGATATCGATCAACCCGATCCTGGCCGATGCGAGCACCGCTAGACCTCAAGGGGGAAACGTCATGACCAGGAAGAATGTCGACATCGAACAGTGGGATGTCGAGAACGAGGAGTTCTGGGAGTCGGAGGGCAAGAAGGTTGCCAACCGCAACCTGTGGATCTCCATCCCCAGCCTGCTGCTCGGTTTCGCCGTGTGGCTGATGTGGGGCATGATCACCACCCAGATGCAGAACCTGGGCTTCCCGTTCACGGTGGAGCAGCTGTTCACCCTGACCGCCATCGCCGGCCTCGCCGGCGCCACCCTGCGCATCCCCGCCTCCTTCATGATCCGCATCGCCGGCGGGCGCAACACCATCTTCCTGACCACGGCGCTGCTGATGATCCCGGCCATGGGCACCGGCATCGCGCTGATGAACCCCGCAACCCCCTTCTGGGTGTTCCAGGCCCTGGCACTGCTCTCGGGCATCGGCGGCGGCAACTTCGCCAACTCGATGAGTAACATCTCCAACTTCTTCCCCAAGAAGCAGCAGGGCTACGCCCTGGGGATGAACGCCGGGCTGGGCAACTTCGGCGTCACCACCATGCAGATCCTTATCCCGCTGGTGATGACCGTGGGCCTGTTCGGCGCCCTGGGCGGCGACCCCATGGAGCTGCAGAAGGCCAGCGGCACGCTGATCGGGCGTATCGAGGCGGGCACCCAGACCTGGATCCAGAACGCCGGCTTCGTGTGGATGCTGTTCCTGATCCCGTTGGCCTTCGCCGGCTGGTTCGGCATGAACAACCTGCGCACCATCACGCCCAATCCGGGCACGCCGCTGCAGGCCTTCGGCAAGATCCTGGGCCTCTACGGAGTCGGCATCGTGACCTCCATCGTCGGCGTGGTGGCGCTGAGCTTTCTCAACATGTGGCTCGCCCTGCCACTGACCATCGTGCTCACCGTGGTGCTGCTGCGCCTGATCCCCGGTGATATCAAGCCCGCCATCAAGAAGCAGTTCGAGATCTTCTCCAACAAGCACACCTGGTCGATGACCGTGCTCTACATCGCCACCTTCGGCTCCTTCATCGGCTTCTCCGCGGCCCTGCCGCTCTCCATCTCGGTGATCTTCGGCAACATGATGGAGGTCGCCGCCGACGGAAGCATGACCCGCGTCGCCAACCCCGACGCCCCCAGCGCCCTCACCTGGGCCTGGATGGGACCCTTCGTCGGTGCCCTGATCCGCCCAGTGGGCGGCTGGATCTCCGACAAGCTGGGCGGCTCCATCGTCACCCAGGTGATCACCGCCATCATGGTGGTGGGCTCCGTAGGTGCCGGCTACGTGATGATGCTGGCCTACAACGCCACCGATCCCAACCAGTACTTCTGGATGTTCCTGGCGCTGTTCATCCTGCTGTTCGCCGCCAGCGGCATCGGCAACGGCTCCACCTTCCGCAGCATCGGCTTCATCTTCGATCCCCAGCAGAAGGGCCCGGCGCTGGGCTGGACCTCGGCGGTCGCCGCCTACGGCTCCTTCATCGCCCCGCGGGTGATGGGCGAACAGATCAAGGCCGGCACCCCGGAACTCGCCATGTACGGCTTCGCGGTCTTCTACGCCGTCTGCCTGGTGGTCAACTGGTGGTTCTACCTGCGCAAGAACGCCTACGTGAAGAATCCCTGACATATCCTGACACCATCCATTCAACCGGCAGACTCGGAGGGTCCCATGGCCTCTGAACGCTTCAAGCAAACCTCGGTGCTGGTGGCCAACACCTTCGCCTTCACCATGTGCTTCATGGTATGGACGATGTTCGGCGAGATCGGCGTGCCGATCGCCGAGCAGCTCGACCTCAACGGCACCCAGTTCGGCATTCTCACCGCGGTGCCCATCCTCACCGGCGCCCTGTCGCGGCTGCCACTGGGCTCGATGACCGACCGCTTCGGCGGCCGGCCGGTGTTCTTCATCATCCTGCTGCTCATCGTGCCGGCCATCTGGCTGGTGCAGTTCGCCACCGCGTACTGGCAGCTGCTGGTGCTGGGCGCCTTCGTCGGCCTGGCCGGCGGCTCCTTCTCGGTGGGCATCACCTACACCGCCAAGTGGTTCGAGAAGGACCGCCAGGGCCTGGCCATGGGGATCTTCGGTGCCGGCAACGCCGGGGCCGCGGTAACCAAGTTCATCGCCCCGACCGTGATCGTGGTGCTGGGCTGGCAGGCCGTGCCCAACATCTACGCCGGCATCATGCTGGTCACCGCGGTGCTGTTCTGGTTCTTCACCTACTCCAACCCCGCCCACCGCACCGCCAGCAGCGTCTCGCTGCGCGACCAGCTCAAGGTCCTCAACGACCCCAGGGTGTGGAAGTACTGCCAGTACTACTCGGTGGTGTTCGGCGGCTATGTCGGCGTCTCGCTGTGGCTGACCCGCTACTACATGGGCGAATACGGCTTCGGCATCCAGGTCGCTGCGCTGATCGCCACCATCTTCGTGCTGCCCTCCGGGGTGATCCGCGCCTTCGGCGGCTGGCTCTCCGACCGCTTCGGTGCCCACACCGTCACCTGGACCTGCCTGTGGGCCAGCCTGATCGCCCTGTTCATCATGTCCTATCCCGAGACCCAGTACCGCGTGGCCGGTGCCGGTGGCGCAGGGGTGGTGGAGTTCGGCTTCGGCATCCCGGTGTGGCTGTTCACCACCGCGCTGTTCGTGGTGGGCATCGCCTGGGGCATCGGCAAGGCCTCGGTGTTCAAGTACCTCTCCAACGAGTACCACGAGAACCTCGGCCTGGTCTCCGGCATCGTCGGCCTGGCCGGCGGTATCGGCGGCTTCCTGCTGCCGATCATGTTCGGCGCCCTGGTGGATATCACCGGCGTGGCCACCACCGTGTGGATGCTCTGCTTCGGCGTGACCCTGGTCTCGATCATCTGGATGTGGTGGACCGAGCGTCGCGTGCCGATGCTGACCCGCGACGAGAAGCACCCGGGCAAGCCCGCCGAGACCCGGCCCACCCAAACCCATCCCGCCGAAACCAGGCCGGCCGAGAGTTGATCCAGGCCAAGGCTTTCCGCAAGGTCTCGCGCTATAGTAGCATCCTGAATACATCTTAGGCCGGCCCGCCAGGGCCGGTCGCCTGTCAAGCGAGGACCCGTCATGTCCACCCCTCAGGCCTTCCCCGCCGCTTCCGGCGACCACGTCGACGACGCGCATCCCGGCAAGCAGTCCCGCGGACGCGGTGCCGCCATCATCGTCTACATGCTCTTCCTGGGCAGCGTGCTGGCGGTCATCACCGCCCCCATCGCCGTGCTGATCGCCCACTTCAAGCGCCCCGGCGCCGAGCCCTGGGTACAGAGCCACCTGCAGTTCCAGATCCGCACCTTCTGGCTGGGCGTGCTGGGCGGTGCCGCCTTCATCGCTACCTGGCAGCTGCTGGGGCTGGCCGGCATCCCGCCCATGGCGCCCTGGGCCATGGGCTACCTCTACTTCACCGCCTGCATGATCTGGATGGTGGGCCGCTGCGCCGTGGGCATCGCCCGGCTGACCTCCAACCGCCCGATAGACAACCCGCGCAGCCTGGCCTTCGGCGGCGCCCGGGTGACTATCACCGACGCATGAGGGCACACGAGCTTCCCAACCCCGGCTGGGGACCGCTCTCCGCCCTGCCCGGCAACCCGCTGATGTGGGTGCTGATCCTCAGCGAGTTGCTGGTGTTCATGGCGTTCTTCGCCCTCTATGCCGCCGAACGCGCCGCCCAGGTGGCGCTGTTCGACGCCTCCCAGCAGCATCTCGACCCGCTGATGGGCGGGCTCAATACCCTGGTGCTGCTGACCAGCGGCCTGTGCGTGGCGCTGGCCCTGGAAGCCAGCGCCGCGGAGCGCATCCGCCGTACCCGCCAGTGGCTGGCCGCCGCCATGGGGCTGGGCGTGCTGTTCGGGGTGATCAAGGTGGTCGAGTATTCGAGCAAGTTCGCCGTGGGGATCACTCCGGATACCAACACCTTCTTCGGTTTCTACTACGGCCTGACCGCCTTCCATTTCGCCCATGTGCTGTTCGGCCTGGCGCTGCTGGGCCTGGTCAGCTGGCGCACCAGCCTTGCGAACGTGGAGACCGCCGCCGCCTTCTGGCACATGGTCGACCTCATCTGGATCCTGCTCTATCCGCTGCTCTATTTATTGCGCTGAGGGCTCCCTACTGCACTGAGGGCTCCCTTCTGCGCTGACACGGAGGCTGTCATGACATCACTGCCCGGCACCCGCCGCCTGTTGACCACCTGGGCGATCCTGATGGGACTGACCCTGGTCTCCATGGTTTCGGCGCTCTTCGACGCCAACGACTGGCAGGCGCTGCCGCTATGGTCGGCGGCCCTGGTGATCCTGGCTACCGGCTTCAAGGCTCAGCGCTTGCTGATGGTCTATCTCAACCTGCGCATGGCCACCCCGGCCTGGAAGGGCGCCTTCGTGGGCCTGGTGGCGCTGACCCTGACACTGATCGGCGCCGGCTACCTGGTGGCGCGGCTGACCTGACACGCACCGCCCGCCTGACACTCGCAGCCCACAATGCCGAAGGGCCTGCATTGGCAGGCCCTTCATCGTCGTGTGGCTCTGGATCCGGAGGGATGGCTAGCGCCGCTGCGGGTGATCGGGTGGCGTACTCGCCCGGGCCCAGTTCTCCAGGGCGCGGCCCAGGCGCATCAGGGCATAGACCAGGAACGGGGTCAGCAGCATCAGGCCGATGCCCCAGTCGCGGTTGTTGATCAGCCACACCAGCGGCAGCACCAGCGCCACGGCGACCAGGCACCAGGCCGCCACGGCAAGGATCAGTCGGGTTCGAAGGGTCATGGCGCGCTCCTCGGCGACGGTTCGACTGGCGAGTGGGAATGGAAAGGGCTCAGGTGGCGATGATCTGGCGGTAGATGCCCGGCAGGGCCAGCGACAGGTGCTCCGGGCGCTGCACGATGGCGTAGCCGCCGCGACCGAACAGGTGGGGGATATACTGCCCCGCCTCGCGGTCGATGGTCACCCCGAACACCCGCACCTCCTGACGCCGCGCCTCGAGCACCGCCTTGCGGGTGTCCTCGATGCCGTAGCGCCCCTCGTAGTAGTCGTTGTCGTTGGGCTTGCCGTCGGTGAGCATCAGCAGCAGCCGGTGCCGATTGGGGCGTTCGCTCAATTGCTTCGTCAGGTGGCGGATTGCCGGCCCCATGCGGGTGTAGCTGCCGGGACGCAGCGCCGAGATGCGCCGCGTGACCCGGTCCCCCATGGGCTCGTCGAACGCCTTCAGGGTGTTGACCCACACCTTGTGGCGGCGCTGGGAGGTGAAGCTGTGGATCGAATAGTCGTCGCCACAGCCGGCCAGGCCATGGCCCAGCACCAGCAGCGCCTCCTTGGCCACGTCGAGCACGCGACGGTCCTGGAGCCACGCCTCGGTGGAGAGCGAGACATCCACCAGGATCGATACCGCCAGGTCGCGGGCCTGGGTGCGGCTGGCCATGTAGAGGCGATCGCTGGCCTCGCCGGTGGCGGCCAGGTCGCAGCGCGAGCGGATCACCGCGTCCATGTCGAGCTCGCTGCCATCCAGCTGGCCACGCAGGATCTCGCGGCGCGGGCGCAGCGCCTCGAATTCACGACGCACGCGGCGGATGCGCCGCCGGGTCGCCTCGTCGGGGGCCCAGTCTTCCCCCTCCTCGCTCTGCACGTCGCTGAGCACCACGCAGTGGTCGGGCAGGTAGGCCTGCTTGCGGTGGTTCCATTCGGGATAGAGATGCTTGCCTTTGAGGCGGTCGCCAACGGCCTCGTCGGGGGCCAGGTCGAGGTCGAGCTTGAGCCGGGAGGAGGCCTTCTTGCGGTTGGAGCTGAGCACGATCTCGTCCATCTGATCGGCCGCCTGGCGTGCCTCCTCCTCTTCCTCGTCATCCACATGGCGATTGAGGTTCACCATCTCCGCCCAGGAGAGCATCTTCTCCATGTTGTTGAGCATCAGCGGGTCGTCACGATCGGCCTGGTCCTGCTCGCGGCGATCGGCCTGGCGCTTGCCGTGGTCATCGTCGGCCGAGGCGGCGGCGCTGGCCAGCTCCTCGTCATCGTCCACGCTCTGCTCGCGGGCGCCGTCGCGGGTGCCCAGGGTGACCGCCTGCCCCCACAGCGGCACCGGCAGCGGCGGGCGGTAGCCGCGTGGGGCGCGGAACTCCTCCAGCGGAAAATCGCTCTCGCGGATGGCGCGCTGCATGGCCAGGGCCCAGGCCTCCTCGGGGTCGGGAGCACCCAGCTCGGCGCATAGCGCGACCTCCAGGGCCGCCTCCCTGGGCGGCAGGCGCTTACGCTGTGGCCGGATGGCCAGCAGCTCGCCGCACAGCCTTACATAGCGCTCGGCGAGGCCGGGAAAACGGGCCAGGGCGGCACGGGCGGTGCGGCGTGCCTCGCGCAGCCGCGCCAGGTCGGCCTGCAGGGGATCCTGGGGATATGTCAGCGGACGTGCCTCGGCCAGGTAGGCGGTCAGCCACAGATAGAGGTCGCGGTTGAGGGAGGCCTCGGGGAACAGCGCCAGGCGCGGCGGCAGCAGCAGGTTCTCCTCGTCGCGGCGCGCCTGGTCGAGGGCCTCCTCGTCGAGGCCCAGGCGCTGACGCAGGCTCAGCCGGTGAGCCGAGGCACGCCGGGCGATGGCCGCTACCTCGATGCCCTGCTCGCCACCGCCGGCGCGGAAGAACACGCCCAGCATGGGGCGCAGGCTCTCCAGGCTGACCGCCGCCTCGGGGTGATCGGGGTAGCTCGCCGCCCCGGAGGCCCAGCGGTGCCAGAAACGGCCGACGGTCTCCTCGACCTCAAGAAAGTCCAGCATGATCAAGCTCCCGGGTATCGAAAGGGGCTAATTCGGGGACCTCCTCTTCGGCTTGCCCCCGGCGCCCCTTCCTTCAAGAAATATCTCATCAACCGAAGGTGGCCTGGATGGCCTCCATCAGCCCCTCCTGGACATCGGCGTCGTCGGAGAGCGGCTCCACCAGGGTGGCGCGGGCGGCATCGCGGATCGGCATGCCGGCCTGGATCAGGGTGGCGCAGTAGACCAACAGGCGGGTGGAGACGCCCTCCTCCAGGTCCTGTCCCTTCATGGCACGCAGGCTGGCCGCCAGGTTCACCAGTGCACTGCAGCGCTCGGGATCGAGGCCGCTCTCGCGGGCGACGATATCGCGCTCCACCCTGGGCGGCGGAAAATCGAAGGACATCGCCACGAAGCGCTGGCGGGTACTGGGCTTCAGTGACTTGAGGATGTGCTGGTAGCCGGGGTTGTAGGAGACCACCAGCATGAAGTCGTCCGGCGCCTCGAGCAGCTCGCCGGTGCGCTCCAGCGGCAGCAGGCGGCGGTCGTCGGTCAGCGGGTGCAGCACCACGGTGACATCCTTGCGCGCCTCGACCACCTCGTCGAGGTAACAGATGCCGCCCTCGCGCACCGCGCGGGTCAGCGGGCCGTCGACCCAGCGGGTCTCGCCGCCCTGCAGCAGGTAGCGGCCGGTCAGGTCGGCGGCGGTGAGATCATCGTGACAGGAGACGGTGAACAGCGGCTTGCCCAGCTTGGCGGCCATATGGCTGACGAAGCGGGTCTTGCCGCAGCCGGTGGGGCCCTTGAGCAGCAGCGGCAGGCGCTGCTCGTAGGCATGCTCGAACATCGCGCACTCGTTGCCCACGCTGTCGTAGTAGGGAATCTCCTGGTCGGCGGGCTGCGCCGTCGCGGGGGAGAGGGTCATGGCGAAACTCCGTGTGGGTCAATCGAAGAGGGCCCCTGCCGGGGCCCTCGGGTGATCAGGCGCGATCGGCGCCAGCGGTCAACTGTGTCCCGCCTGCGGGTACCTGCTCACGGGCAGGGCCGAAGAAGGCGTAGAGCAGCAGGCAGCTGCCGATGGCCACGGCGATGCCGGAGCCCAGGCGCATGCCGTAGAACAGCACCAGCTGGTCCTGCACCTCCATGAAGTTCATGCCCAGCACGCGCTGCAGGTGGGTCTGGACGACGCCGGCGAAGGTCAGCGTGAAGGTCATGAAGCACATGGCGCCGGTCACGATCCAGAAGCCCCACATGTTCATCACCTGGTTATAGGGCTGCACGCGGCGCAGCTGCGGCATGGCGAAGCTGATGATGCCCAGCATCAGCATCACGTAGGCCCCGTAGAAGGCCAGGTGGCCGTGGGCCGCGGTGACCTGGGTGCCGTGGCTGTAGTAGTTGACCCAGTGCAGGGTGTGCATGAAGCCCCATACGCCGGCGCCGAAGAAGGCCACGGTCGGGCAACCGAGCGCCCACAGCATGGCGGCCTTGTTGGGGTGGTTACGGCTGCCCTTCCAGAACATGGTGAAGGCGAACACCACCATGGCGAAGAAGGGGATCACCTCCAGGGTGGAGAAGATGCTGCCGATGGGCTGCCAGTAGCTCGGCGCACCGATCCAGTAGTAGTGGTGA
The DNA here is from genome assembly GCF_030708455.1 of Halomonas sp. SSL-5. GTDB lineage: Bacteria > Pseudomonadota > Gammaproteobacteria > Pseudomonadales > Halomonadaceae > Halomonas. The sequence continues at coordinate 61,517 of NZ_JAUYWF010000006.1, read as the reverse complement.
CCGGTACCCAGCAGGCCGGAGAACAGCGACAGGCCGACGATGATATAGAGCCACTTCTCGATCACCTCGCGGTCGACGCCGGTCATCTTGATCAGCAGGTAGCCGAGCAGGGAGGCCATGATCAGCTCCCACACGCCCTCGACCCAGAGGTGCACCACCCACCACCAGTAGAGCTTGTCCACGGCGAGGTTGGAGGGGTTGTAGAAGGCGAACAGCCAGAATACCGCGGCCAGCCACAGGCCCAGCATCAGCACCAGGTTGATGGCGGTACGCCGCCCCTTGAGCAGGGTCATGCTGGTGTTGAACAGGAACATCAGGAAGGAGATGGTGATCAGTACCTTGACCCAGAACGGCTGCTCGAGGAACTCGCGGCCCTCGTGGATCCCGAACTGGTAGCCGACCAGTGCCGCGGCACCGGCGAAGGCGAAGATCGCCAGCTGGATATAGGCGATGGTGGGGCTGTGGATCTCGCGCTCGGCCTCTTCCGGCATCAGGTAGTAGGTGGCGCCCATGAAGCCGATCAGCAGCCACACGATCAGCAGGTTGGTATGGCTGACCCGCATGATGTTGAAGGGCATCAGCTCGGCCATGAAATTCGGCCATACATAGACAGAGGCGGCCAACAGCCCGAAGACGATCTGCAGCGCGAATAGCGCCATGGCCACCATGAAGAATGGCAATGCCACCTTCTGGGTTTCATATTTCATCGGTGTCGTTCTCCTTGATTCATCCGCCGGGTCTTAGAGCCGGGTCTTAGAGAAAGTGGCAGGCGGCTCAACCGGCGGGGGTCGGCGGCCAGTCCTGGTCGTCGATGCCGTCGGTCCACTCGAGGAAGTCGATCAGCGCGCTCATCTCCTCGTCGCTGAAGTCGTAGGCCGGCATCTGGCGGCGGCCCTGGGTGCCCAGCGGCTGGGCGCGGATCCACGCGGCCAGGCCGGCACGCGCCGCCTCGGGGTTCTGGTGGCCCCCGTAGCGCTCCCAGACGTTACCCAGCTCCGGCGCGAAATAGGCACCCTCACCCATGATGCTGTGGCAGTTGATGCACATGTTCTTTTCCCAGATGTGCTTGCCTTCCACGACAGACTCGGTGAGCCCCTCCTTGTCGGTGGACGTGTTGACCATGTACCAGTGGCTGTGTGCCGTCAGGGCGGCAAACAGCAGAAAGAAGAACAGCGACCCGCCATAGAAGATATTGCGGGCCGCCGACTTGGTGAGACCGTCGGCCATGAATCTTTCCCCCCTTGCTCGTCTGGCAGGCGCATCGCGGAATCCACGGGTTACGCCTGGCGATTTCTTAATATGCATTGCTGATGCATGTTAAGCCTACCAGAAGAGAGTGGTTCAAGGCTTTGACGCTGGTCAAATAGTGCGGATCAACGACTCTCGGTGATGTCCTCGATCCAGGTCAACGCCGCGACGCCGCGGGGCAGGCCCAGGGTGGGGATGGAGAGCATGGCCACCTGCTTGAGGGCTTCCGCGGACTCCCCCTCCTCCAGGGCGCGGCGGGCGTGGGAGTGGACGGCACCCTCGGAGCGAGCCCCCACGGCCAGGGCCAGCTTCACCAGGCGGCGGGTTCGCGCGTCCAGCGGGCCGCTCTCGGCACAGGCCTTGCCTAGCTCGGCATAGGCGTCCCACACCTCGGGGTAGTGCTCGGCCACCTGGCCGGCGCCGGCGGGAAGATCCTGTTTCGACATGCCAAGTTCCTTCTGCGGATGAATGTGGCGTCAGTATAGGCCACTCGATCGGGGCCGCGTCACGCCAGCCAGGAGAGCGCGCTCTTGGTGATGGCCGCCCCCAGCATGTACAGGAACACCAGCACCGCCGCCACGCCGGCCACGCCACGCCCCGCCGGGCTTCGACCGCGCTTGATGGCCAGCGTGCCCAGGCCGATGTAGACCACCAGGGCGATCAGTTTGGCGGCCAGCCAGGGATGCTGATGGGGCCACAGCGAGAGCATCACCATCAGCACCACGCCCAGGGTCAGCAGCAGGGTATCGATGACGTGGGGGGCGATCCTGACCCAGCGGGCCTGCAGCACCGGCGCCTCGCGCACCGACCAGACGGCGCGCAGCACGAAGAACAGGATGCTCAGGGTGGCGGCGGTGATATGCAGGTGCTTGATCAGGAAATAGTGTTCCATCGAGTCGCTCCGGGTAGGTGGTTATCCATCCTTGCCATCGGGGCGGGCCGACAGCAACGGCGCCGTATAGTGGAACAGGAAGACGCCATAGGCCAGGCACCAGAAGATGATCCCCAGGTTGTAGGTCCAGTGGGTGATCTGCGGGAACAGCACCAGCACCGGCGAGCGCAAGAGCGCAGCGGCCACCATCAGCGCGAGGGCCACGCCGATGCCGGGCAGGCAACGGATGGGGCGTGCGGTATGGCCCAGCGAGACTCGCGCCATCATCGACAGCATCATGGTGCCCATGCCACCGATGGTCAGGGCGTGCAGCGCGGCGTCGGCGCGGCTGCCGGCGAGCAGCGCCAGGGCCCACATGACCAGGCCCACCGGGATGAAGGCATAGCTCAGGTGCAGCCCCCACAGCAGCGGCTCGCGCCAGCTGTGCTGGCCGCCCCAGCGCGACAGGCGCACGGCGTTGGCCAGCGCCGCCAGCAGCATCAGGCCCGCCAGCAGCGCAGCAGGCAACGGCACGCCCAGGGCGATGAGCAGCTGGCCCAGCACCACCGCCATCACGCTGCCCAGGCTCAGCTTCTCGAGTACCGGAATCGGCGGCTTGCGGGTCAGCCCCAGGCGATTGGCGGTGAACATGGCGATCACCCGACCACCCACCACCACCATCAGCAGGGTGATCAGCAGCACCGCCAGGTGTGCGGCAGGGCGAATCAGCTCCGCCTCGCCGGAGAGCACTCCCAGGTGCATCAGCAGGTTGGCCAGGGTCAGCAGCCCCAGGGCCGGCAGGAAGATCAGGTTGCGCCAACGCCGCGCACGGATCACCAGGCTCGCCATCACCGCCGCCACCACCGGCAGGAAGGCGAGATCCACCGCCGCCACCAGCCAGCCTGGCAGCCCCATGGGAAAGGCCATCAGCACACGCGCCGCCAGCCACAGGGCGACCAGCCCCAGCAGCGGCCCGCCCTTGAGGCTGGGCAGCCCGGTCCAGTTCTGCACCGCGGTGAGCAGGAAGCCCGCCACCACGGCAACGGCAAAACCGAACAGCATCTCGTGCTGGTGCCAGAACATCAGCCCACCCTGGGGGCGCAGCAGGATATCGCCGTGCCAGAAGGCGAACCACACCACCAGGGAGAGGATGCTGAACAGCGCGGCGAGCAGGAAGAAGGGACGGAAGGCCAGGCGCGCCACCGCTAGCTGGGTCGGTGCGAAGGCGGTCAGGCTGGTGCGGGAGGAGGACATGTCGCGATACCCGTATGAGACGCTTGGATGGTGCCATTGTGCGCCTGCGGGCTCGCGACTTCCATGACAGGTATCAAGAATACTTCTTATGACGCCTCAGTGGCTGGTGCCCTCTTCGTAGCGCGTCTTGTTCCAGACGTTGTACTTGCCGGAGGGCTTGCTCATCGGGATGCGCTTCTCCTCCTCGAGGGTCTCGGCGTCATAGACGATCACCGCGCCATCCTCTTCCCACAGGCTGAGCAGCAGCTTCTCGCCGTAGCGGTCGAACTCCACGTGGGCGGCGGTCTTGCCGGGCTCGGGAATCAGCGTCTCGACGATCTCGAGGCTCTGCTTGTCGATGACGTGGACCCGGTCGCGATTGGGGCCGAAGAAGACGTCCGCCCAGACATAGGGCGAGTTGGCATGGCTGCGCATGAAGAAGCCGGGGCCGTCGGTCGCAAGCGTCTTGATCACCGTCCAGTCGCTCATGTCGATGATCGACACCGCCGCCCGGGTGAGGTGGGGCGTCGCCATCACGCGGCGGCCCTGATACTCCCAGGTGATGCCGGAGCCCAGGTGGGGCATGCCCTCCAGGGGCAGGTCGGCGACCTTCTCGCCGCTGTCCAGGTTGACCACCATGCCGCCCTCTCCGCCCCGGGAGGCGCCGATGACGTGGTCGTAGTCGAGGTCGAAGAAGAAGTCATCGAGGTAGTCCGGCACCGGGATGCGCCGCACCCGGAAGTTGGGCGTGTCATGGCCGCGCCGCGGTTCGAGCGGGGTGGCCATATGGCCGGTGGAAACCACCGGCTCGGTGGGCAGCGGCCAGGGGATCTCCCACACCTCCTCGATATCCTTCAGCGCGGCGATGAAGCTGCCCCGCGGCGGGGCGGCGTAGACGGCGCTGACCCGCGAGCTCTCGCCGTCCTCGCCCACCGCCGGATAGACCTTCATCAGGTCGAGGTTGTGGGCATCGAAGAGCACCAGGCTGTGGGGCAGGTAGTTGGCGGCCATCACGTAGCGGCCATCCCCGGAGACGGCAATATTGCGCATGTTGATACCGGCGCGCACCTCGGCCACCACCTGCATGTTGTAAATGTCGTACTTGGTCACCCAGCCGTCCCGGGAGCCGAAGAACACGTAGCGTCCATCCGGGGTGTACTTGGGCCCGCCGTGCAGGGCATAGCGGGTGGCGAAGCGATGAATCGGCTCGAAGCTATCGCCGTCGAGCAGGGTGGCGTGGTGGTCACCGGTCTCCACCACGATGAACAGGTTGAGCGGATCGGCGTCGAAGCGTGGCGCGTCGGGCAGGCTACCATCGGGATGGTGCACCAGCTGGCTGGCCAGGATCTCGTCGCGCCCCCAGCGGGGCTCCACCTCGGGCTCGCGGTAGATCCACTCGGCCAGCGAGGTGACCTGATCGTCATCGAGCTGCTCGCCGAAGCCCGGCATCTGGCTGGCCGCTCGCCCGTCGCGGATCACCGCCTCGGCGGCGGCAGGCTTGAGCCGTGAGAGGTTGCCCGGCAGCAGCGCAGGGCCGATGCCCCCCAGGCGCTCCTCGCCATGGCAGGAGGCGCACTGGGCCTGGTAGAGCGCCTCGGTATCCGCGTCACCCTCGGCCAAGACGGCCGCGGGCAGCAGCAGCATGGCGGCAGTCAGCAGCGGCAGGAGTCGCGGGGTCATTGCGAGTCTTCCATGAACTGTCACAGGGCAATCCGCTCCAGGGCGGCACCCTCGATGAAGGAGGCCTCCTCCGGCGCGGGCTGGGCCAGGGTATCGGCCAGGCGCACCACCTCACCCACCACGATCAGGGTGGGCGGACGCAGCCCTTCCCTGGCGATGGTCTCGACCAGCTCGCCCAGGCAGGTAATGACCCGGCGCTGCTCGGGGGTGGTGCCCCGCTCCACCAGGGCCACCGGGTGCTCGGCCGGCAGGCCGTGGCGCTGCAGCTCGCGGCGGATCCGCTCGGCATTGGCCAGGCCCATGTAGAACACCGTGGTCTGGTGCGGGGCGGCCAGCGCGGCCCAGTTCAGGGCCAGGTCACCATCGCCCTTGCAGTGGCCGGTGACGAAGGTGACGCTCTGGGCGTAGTCACGATGGGTCAGCGGGAAGCCACCGTAGGCGGCACAGCCCTGGGCGGAGGTGATACCCGGCACCACGCGAAAGCCCACGCCGTGCTCGATCAGCACCTCGGCCTCCTCGCCGCCGCGCCCGAAGATATAGGGGTCGCCGCCCTTGAGGCGCACCACGCGGCGACCCTCCCGGGCCAGGCGCACCAGCAGGGCGTTGGTCTCGTCCTGGGTCAGGGCGTGGCAGCGCGAGGCCTTGCCCACGTAGAAGCGCCGCGCCCGGGGACTGGCCAGGGCCAGCACCTCGCGGGAGACCAGCCGGTCATAGACCAGGCAGTCGGCCTGCTCGATCAGCGACAGGGCGCGCAGGGTCAGCAGGCCGGGATCGCCGGGGCCGGCGCCGATGATGGCCACTTCGCCGGACGCCAGCGGCGCCTCGGCCAGATCATAGGAAACGCGGTGTGACGGCATGGCGGTACTCCTCGCTAGCCTCAGCTGATCTCGACGGCCTGGATGGCCTCATGGGGTGGGGAGGAATAGGGTGCCGCCACCCGACGCTCGCCCCCCTCGGCGACGCCGATCTCGGCGTTGGTCAGGTAGCAGCCGGGATCCTCTTCCCAGGGATCCCCACTGACCTTCCAGGCACGCACCCGGGTATTGCCGTTGCAGATCGACAGGTAACGGCACTCGGCGCAGCGCCCCTTGAGGGGACGCGGGCGCTGGCGGAAGCCGACCATCAGCGGGTCCTGGGTGTCGCGCCAGATCGCGGAGAACGGCCGCTCGCGCACGCTGCCCAGGTCGTGGTCCCACCAGAAGGTGTCCGGGTGCACATGGCCCAGGTTGTCGATATTGGCGATATGCTCGCCGGAGGCGTTGCCGCCCCAGTTGCGCAGGCGCTGCTCCAGGGCCTCGGCCTGCTCGGGGAAGTGCTCCCGGGCCCACATCAGCAGGAAGGGGCCATCGGCGTCGTTGTTGCCGGTGACGTACTCGCGCTCCACGCCGCGCTCGAGTTCGTCGCGGCAGTGGTCGAACAGCCGGGTCATGGCGTCGCGGGTCATGCGGTACCAGGCGTCCTGCTTGCTGTGGCGCCGGCCACGGCCACCGTAGTTGAGGTGCGAGAGGTAGAACTTGTCGACGTCATGCTCGTCGAGCAGGGCCAGGATATCGCCGAGCTGCTCGTAGTTCTCGCGGGTCAGGGTGAAGCGCAGGCCGACCTTGATGCCGCGCTCCTTGCACAGCTTTACCGCATGCATGGACTCGCGGAAGGCCCCCTTCCGCTGGCGGATGACGTCGTGGGTCTCCTCGAGGCCATCGATGCTGATGCCCACGTAGTCGTAGCCCACGTCGGCTATCTCGTCGATATTCTCCTCGGTGATCAGGGTCCCGTTGGTGGAGAGCCCGGTGTAGATCCCCAGCTCCCGGGAGCGGCGCGACAGCTCGAAGATATCGGGCCGCATCAGCGGCTCGCCCCCGGAGAGGATCAGCGCCGGCACCCGGAAGGCGGCGAGGTCGTCGAGCACCGCGTGGGCCTCGGCGTTGGAGAGCTCACCGGCGAAGTCGATATCCGCCGAGGTGGTGTAGCAGTGCTTGCAGGTCAGGTTGCAGCGACGGATCAGGTTCCAGATCACCACCGGCCCGGGCGGCTTGCGTGCCGGGGGGATGGGACCCGGCTCCATCAATGTCTTGATATAGCGGGTGACGCGGAACATGGCGTTCTCCTGCTGGGATTTGCTGTGCTGAGCCGCCGCGGCGGGCGCGACTCAGCCCCGACGTTGGGTGTCCGTGGGCGCAGTGCTCGGCCGGCTGCCGGCCAGGCGCAGCCCGGTCTTCTTGAGGATGCGCGTACTGTAGAGGATGCGGTGATCACGACACGCCTCGCCCAGGCGCTGGCGCAGCACCGCGGCCTGGCGCTCGACCTCCTCGCGGTTGCGGCCATGCAGCATGGCGAACAGGTTGTAGGGCCAGTGCGGCAGGTGGCGCGGGCGACGATAGCAGTGGCTGACGCCCTCGATGGCGGCCACCTCGCGGCCCAGGCGGTCGATCTGGGCGTCGTCGACGTCCCATACCGTCATGCCGTTGGCCACGTAGCCGAGCCGGTAGTGGTTGGGCACCGCGGCGACCCGGCGGATCACCCCGCTTTCCTGCATGGCCTGCATGCGCTCGAGCACCTCGGCACCGCTCATGCCCACCTCGCGGCCCACCGCGCCCCAGGGGTCAGGCACCAGCGGCAGGCCGGCCTGGGTGGCCAGCACGATGGCACGATCGGCGGCATCGAGTCCCCCGGCATCCGGCGTCGGGACTGCAGCCTCGACGGCTTCGCGGCGCGGCGCCGGCCTAGACGGGCAGGTGGAGACGGACATGGAACTCCTCCTCCTTGGGCATGTTGTAGACCGGCAGGCCGGTGGCCGCCTCGATCCCGGCGATGGTCTCGGCGATACCCTGCGGCGTCTCGGTGGCCAGCACGAACCACATGTTGAGCTCGTGCTCGCGACGATAGTTGTGGGCCACCTCGGGGAAGGCATTGACCGTCGCGACAATCTCATCATAGTCGGACTCGGGCACCGCAAGCGCGGCCAGGGTCAGGCCGCCGCCCAGGCGCTCGGCGTGGTACATGGGGCCGAAACGGCTGAGCACCCCGCCCTCGCGCAGCCGCTCCAGGCGGTAGAGCAGGTCACCCTCGGCGATATCCAGCCCCTCGGCCACCGCCGCGAAGGGGCGTGCCACCAGCGGCAGGCCATCCTGCAGGCGGTTGATCAGGCGACGATCGACGGCGTCCAGGTCATCGAGGGTCATGCCGCCCCCTCGCGCACGTAGCGGCCACCGCACTGACGATAGGCATGGGTGCTGAACAGCACGCGGTGCTCCAGGTCACCCAGGCCCAGGCGCTCGACGATGGCGGCAAGTTCCGCCTCGACCCGCTCGCGGCGGGCGCCGTGGATCATGCAGAACAGGTTGTAGGGCCAGTCGGGCAGCCGCCGGGGGCGACGGTAGCAGAGTGTCACGGCGGTCTCGTGGGCCAGGCGTCGGCCCACCTCGGCGACCCGCTCGTCGGGCACGTTCCATACCACCATGGCGTTGGCCTGGATGCCCAGGCGACGGTGCTTCACCACCAGTCCCAGGCGCTTGATCATGCCGTCGGCCTGCCAGCGGTGTACGCAGGCCATCACTTGGTCCTCGGCCATGCCGGCCTGTTCGGCCAGGGTGCGCCAGGGACGCGGGACAAGCGGCAGCCCCTGTTCGAGCAGGCCGCGCAGGCGGCGCTCGGCCTCGGCCGAGGGCGCATGGCGGGCGGCGCCGGTGGCGGCGAACTCCAGGTCGTCGGTGGTCTTCATGCGCGCTCCAGCTCGGCCCAGGGAATGGGGAACGACAAGTCGATATGGTAGCCCTCGAGCATCGGCAGGCGCAGGATCGGCACGCCCAGGCGTGCCTCCAGGGCGTCGAGCCGCGCCTCGAGCTCGGGCTCGTCCGGTGCGGTCATCACGAACCACAGGTTGAAGTCGTGTTCGCGGGCATAGTTGTGGTTGACGCCGGGAGCGGCGTTGATGAGCTCTGCGAAGGCATCGCGCTCGGCCTCGGGCACGGCCACGGCGGCGAGCAGGCTGGCGCCGGCCCGGGCATGGTCGAACACCGGCCCCACCCGGCTCAGCACGCCCATTTCCTGCAGGCGCTCGAGACGTGAGATCACCTCGGCCTCACTGGTGCCCAGGCGCTCGGCCACTGTGTGGAAGGGGCGGTTGCAGACCGGCAGGCCGCGCTGGTAGCTGTCGATCAGGCGACGGTCCAGCGCATCGAGGGCTTGGTGAATCGGGGCTTGGCAATGCATCGGCACAGCTCACTTGCGGCGGGTGGCGGCGGGCGTGCGCCCGCCGCCGGGTCCCGATCAGTAGATGTCTTTCTGGGTGTTGATCACGTTGAACTTGCCGGTCGGGGTGACCAGCCGCTCGTCCTTGATCACGTGCTTCAGCTCGCGGGTCTCGTCGTCGACCACCACGATGGCGGAGGTGTCATCCATGGTGTTCCAGACGGAGAACCACACCTCGTCGCCGGCCTGGTTGTACTCCGGCTGCACCACGCGCTTGGGTCCTTCGCCCACGTCGGCCCACTCGGCGATCGGCAGCACCTCATAGCCCGCCTCCAGGTCGTTGATGTCGTAGACCGCCACGCTCTGGCTGATCGCCTCGTTGGGGTTGAGCGCGGTGTCGACGTAGAGGTTATCGGACTCCGGGTGGGTCTTGATGAACAGCGAGCCGCCGCCCTGACCTTCCAGGGTACGCACCACCTGCCAGGCGCTGTCCGGATGCCCTTCCGGGTCGGTGCCGATCAGCTGGATGGTGGCATCGCCCAGGTGGCTGGTGGCCCACACCGGTCCATGCTCGGGGTCGACGAAGTTGGCGCCGCGGCCCGGGTGCGGGATCTTGCCCACGTCGACGATGGCCTCGAGCTCACGCTCCTGGGCGTCGATGACCACGATCTGGTTGGACTCGTTGGCCGCGGTGAGGAAGTAGCGGCCCGAGGCGTCCCAGCCGCCGTCGTGCAGGAAGCGCGAGGTGTCGATCTCGACGGTGGAGAGCGCGTCCAGGTTCTCGTAGTTCACCAGACGGACCTTGCCGGTCTCCTTGATGTTGACGATGAACTCCGGGTGCTGGTGGGAGGCCACGATGGCCGCCACGCGGGGCTCCGGGTGGTACTCCTGCTCGCCGACGGTCATGCCGCGGGTCGCCACGATCTTCTTCGGCTCCAGGGTCTGGCCGTCCATGATCACGTACTGGGGCGGCCAGTAGGCGCCGGCGATGGCCAGGTCGTCCTCGTAGCCTTCGAACTTGGAGGTCTCGACGGAGCGTGCCTCCATGCCGATCTTGATGGTGGCGACGATGCTCGGGTCTTCCATCCACAGGTCGATCATGTCGATCTTGGCGTCGCGACCGATGACGAAGAGGTAGCGGCCGGAGGCGGACATGCGTGAGATGTGCACGGCATAGCCGGTGTCGAGGACCTTGACGATCTCCTTGGAGGCACCGTCGATCAGGGCGATCTGGCCGGCGTCACGCAGGGTGACCGAGAACAGGTTCTCGATGTCCAGGTCGTTCATCTTCTCGGTGGGGCGATCCTCGGGGGCGACCCGCACCTCCCAGGTATCCTTCATGTCGGCCATGCCGAATTCAGGAGGCTGCGGCGGCTCGTGCATGATGTACTTGGCCATCATCTCCACTTCATCCTCGGTCAGGTCGCCCGAGGTGCCCCAGTTGGGCATGCCGGCCGGAGAGCCGTAGTGGATGAACGCCTTGAGGTACTCGATACCACGTTCCTGGGTGATATCGGTGGTCAATGGCTTGCCGGTGGCGCCCTTGCGCAGCACGCCGTGACAGCCGGCGCAGCGCTGGAAGTAGATCTCCTTGGCCTGCTCGAACTCCGCGTCGGTCAGGTCCGGCGCGCCGGGGGTGCGAACCACCTTCGCCGAGCCCGGATCCACCGCAGACTCGGTGCCCTGATAGGCGGCCTGGGTCTCGTCGAGATCCTTCTTGCCATCCTGGGCGTGAGCCGCGGTGAGGCCCAGCGCGACGGTGGTGACCGCCACGGCCAGGGGCTTGAGGTACCAGTCTTTCTTCATCATCGTTCCACCTCTGTCATGATCCTTGAGTGCGCTGTCGCCAGGACATGGGCGAGTCATTGTTGTACTTCTCAATGGTGCACTTCGCCGGAGGCCAGCCGGCATCGCTGGGCCGATGACCTTCCTGCGCAGAGAGTGGCCCAATAACGCGCATAATTCATGCTCCTTTAATGCTCTCAGGCCGGCTATCCGGGGAGACATTGACCTGTATCAAAGCACGGAACGGCTACCCACAAAGGGAAATTGAGCCCTCCGGGCTTTGCTGATAAGCACAGGCATAGGAGACTTTCGTTGACGCCAATCAATACGCGCCGACGCCCGGGCAGGGACACTCTCCCCAACGCTTACCTCAGGAGTCGCCATGTTGCCGCCCCTCACCCTACGCCTCTCGCTGCTGGCCATGGCCTGGGTGCTGCCGCTCGCCGCCCAGGCCGAGGCGCCACTCTCCGCCGAACGCGAGGCCGAGCTCGAGACGCTGCTCTATCAGGACTGCGGCTCCTGCCACGGCATGACCCTGCGCGGCGGCCTGGGGCCTGAACTGCCCCGGTCACGCATGAACGCCTACAGCCAAGGCGGCCTGGCCGCGCTGATCCTCCACGGCGTCAAGGGCACCGCCATGCCCGGCTGGGAGGGCCTGCTCACCGAACAGGAGGCCCTGTGGCTCGCCGACCACCTGCAGAACGACAACCCCCTGGATGAGTGACGACGTCATGCCCATGATGCCCCCAGCACTTCGCAAACCCCTCGCCGCCGTCTCGCTACTCGCCCTGCTGGCCGGCTGTCAGGCGACTCCGACCGCCGAGCTGCGCGGCACCGGTGACCTCGGCGTGGTGGTGGAGCGCGCCACCGGCAGCCTGGCGGTGGTGGACACCAGCGAACGCCGCATCCTCGACCGGGTGGAGGGGCTGGGGGATCTCTCCCACGCCTCGATTAAGTTCTCCCGCGACGCCCGCTACGCCTTCGTGTTCGGTCGCGATGGCGGCCTGAGCCGGGTTGACCTGCTCACCGGCGAGATCACTCACCGGGTGATGCAGTCCGGCAACAGCATCGGCGGCGCCGTCTCCCAGGACGGCGCCCTGGTGGCGGTGGCCAACTACGAGCCGGGCGGCGTGAAGCTCTTCGACAGCGAGACCCTGGAGGAGGTGGCGGACATCCCTGCCACCTGGGTCGACGAGAAAGGCGAGGCGCAGCGCTCCAAGGTGGTGGGCCTGGTGGACGCCCCCGGTAACCGCTTCGTCTACAGCCTGTTCGAGGCCGGCGAGATTCACCTGATCGAGATGCGCGGCGACACCCCCGAGGTGACGCGATTCACCGATATCGGCAAGCAGCCCTACGATGCCCTGATCGGCCCCAACGGGCGCTACTACATCGCCGGGCTGTTCGGCGAGGATGGACTGGCGCTGCTCGACCTGTGGCACCCGGAGGCAGGCGTGCGGCGCATCCTCCCCGACTACGGCCGCGGGGAGGAGCGCCTGCCGGTCTACAAGATGCCCCACCTGGAGGGCTGGACCCTGGCCGGCGACGAGGCCTGGCTGCCGGCGGTGGGCCGCCACGAGGTGCTGGTCGCCGACAGCGACGACTGGTCACTGGTCGACCGCATCCCGGTCCATGGCCAGCCGATCTTCGTGATGCGGCGCCCGGACGAGCGTCAGATCTGGGTGAACTTCGCCCACCCCGACAACGACGTGGTGCAGGTGATCGATACCGAATCCCGCGAGGTCGTCGCCACCCTCACGCCCGGCGAGGCGGTTCTGCACATGGAGTTCACCCCCAAGGGGGAGCAGGCCTGGGTCTCGGCCCGGGACAGTGATCGGGTAGTGGTCTACGACACCCGTACCCTGGAAGAGATCACGCGTCTCGACAGCGAGTCGCCCAGCGGCATCTTCTTTACCGACCGAGCGCACCGTATCGGGCTCTGATGACCCGGCCACCGGAAGCAAGGAAGGCGCCCCGCGGGGCGCCTTCCTTCATCATGGCCTGGCCTGCGACTAGCGCCGCACGTGCAACGGCACCTCGGAGTAGCCGCCGGCGGGGTAGAGGGCGCGAACCGCGGGGCGGCCCGGCAGCAGGGTGATGTCGACGGTGGCGTCGAGCAGCGCGTCCATGAAGTCCTTGAGCTCCATGCGCGCCAGCGGCGCCCCGGGGCAGACGTGGACACCGGCGCCATACAGCAGGTTGTCCTGCGGGTCGCGATCCAGGCGCACCTCATCGGGGTCACCGAACACCGCCTCGTCGCGGTTGACCGAGCCCCACAGGATCGTCAGACGCTCACCCGCCTCGAGTCGACGGCCACCGATCTCCACCGGGCAGGTAGCGATGCGCCGGTTGGACATCAGCGGGGCATCGAGACGCAGGACCTCGTCGATGGCCGCCGGCAGCAGCTTCCGCTCGGCGCGCAGTCGCCCCTGGAGTTCCGGATCGGCCGCCAGATAGCGCATCAGGATACCGATGCTCGCCGAGATGGTGCCGAGTTCACCCACCGTCCAGTTGCGCAGGATGCTGACGATCTCTTCGTCGGCGAGCGCGCGCCCCTCGACGGTCTCGTTCATGATGCGAGTGGTGACGTCATCGGGGGCGTCATCGCCGGCCGCGCGGCGGCTGGCCAGTTGCTCACGGATCACGCCATCGAATTCCAGCGCCAGCTCGCCCAGCGCCTCTCGGTCCTGGGCCAGAGTGGCGGCCTGCTGACGCTTCACCCAGGCACGCAGTGGCTCGTGAAGTGCGGTGGGCCAGCCCATGAAGGCGCACTGGATCTCCAGGGCGAAATCCTGGCCCATCTCGGCCATCGCCTCCATCTCACCGTCGGCGGGCAGCCGAGCCACGACCCCTTCGGCGATGGCGCGGCACCGGGGGGCGAACTCGGCCATGGCCTCGGGGCCGAAATAGGGCTCGATGATCCGCCGGAAGCGGGTATGCTCGGGCGGATCCATGGCGTTGGGCACCGACAGGTGGCGGCTGGCCACGTTGCTGAAGGTCTCGTGGTCCTCGAGCACGCGCATCACGTCGGCATGGCGAAACAGCGACCACTGCAGATAGTCGCTGAAGGCCACCGGGCAACGGTGGCGCATCTCGTCATAGGCGCTGATCTGGTCGTTCAGCACATTCTCGGCGCGCGGGTCCCAGTCCTGCTGGCGCGTATCGCTCATGTCATCTCCTGAAAGAAAATAAGAGAGTCTTTGTCGCCATGAGAGCATGCGCCCTCGAAGGCTGCATTGACGCAAGTCAGCGGCCCCTGACTGGCCTAGTGGAATTCGGGCCAGCCGGGAAGGCAGAACTCTTCCTGCAGGTGGCGAAGCTCCGGCTGGTGCAGCTCGGCAATGCGCCGGGCCAGCTCGGCGCCACGGTCCAGCAGGTGCACCTCGATACGCCGGCGGTCGCCACGGCTCGCGCGGCGCTCCACCAGGCCCAGCTGCTCACAGCGATCGACCAGCGCCACCGTGCCGTGGTGCTTGGCCTGGAGCCGCTCGGCCAGCTCGCCGATGGACGCCCACTCCCGCCTCTCGAACCCCAGCAGATGAAGCAGCAGCTGGTACTGCAGCGGCGTCAGGCCGTGCTCGCGACAGATATCCTCGCTCTGCCGCAGGAAGCAGCGCAGCTGGTAGCGAAAGTGAGAAAGGCGCTGAAAGTCCTGCTTGGTCAGGGCGTCATCGCTCATGGAAGAGTACCCGGCATGTACATGGACACTATCTCCGCCGCTTGACAGTAGGTGGGTTGCTGCCTAAACGTTAAGCAACAATATCATAGAATGATACTTCCCCACCGACGAGGATGCCGCAATGAACCCGCTGACCGTGATCCGACTGCCCTTTACCCGCCAGGCGGGCTGGAAGAGCCTGCAGCAACGCAAGCCTTCGATCCCGGTGCTTGCCTGGGGCCTGGTGCTGCCCATGTCGCTGCTGCCGCCGGTGCTGCTCTACTATGCCGGCACTCACTACGGTGACGGCTTCGTCATGGGCTTCGCCGACCGGGAGTGGCGCTTCATCACCACCATCCTGTTCCTGGCCGAGTTGCTCACCTTCTTCGTGATGGGCTGGCTGATTCATGCCGTCGTCAATGGCACTCGCGAACTGTCGATCGACTATCACGACGCCTACCTGCTGGCCGCGCTGGCACCACTGCCGCTGTGGTCCTCGGCGATCGTGCTGCTGATCCCCAGCCTGCTGCTCAACAGCCTGGCGGTACTGGTGGCCCTGGGCATCTCATGCAGCCTGGTCTACCACGGCCTCCAGGCGCTGTGCGAACGCAGCGAAAACGACGTCACCACCATGTCGGCGGCCTACACCATTATGGCGGCCGGGGTACTGGCCTGGGGCCTGTTGATGGCCATCGTCTGGGCCTATTGAGCCGCGACCCTTGATGCGGTGCAGCGTCGCGGGGCTGGCATCGACGGGGATGAACATGTAATTTACATGCACTTTATAAACATCCCCGACTCGGAGCCCCTCGATGCTGACCCAGGAACAGGAACAGCTGATCGCCGCCACCGCCCCGGTAGTGGCCGAACACCTCGACGCCATCACCCAGCGCTTCTACCCGCTGCTGTTCGAGCGCTATCCGCAGGTAAAGCCGCTGTTCAACCAGGCACACCAGGCTGACGGCGGCCAGCCGCGGGCACTGGCCGGCGCCGTGCTGGCCTATGTGCAGTTGCGCCACGATCGCGAGAAGGTGCGCGAGACCCTGGCCACGGTGGTCGGCAAGCATGTCTCCCTGGACATCCGCCCAGAGCACTACCCCCTCGTTGGCGAATGCCTGATGGCCGCCATCGGCGAGGTGCTGGGCGACGCCGTGACGCCGGAGATCGCCGCCGCCTGGGAGGGCGTCTACGAGGAGCTGGCCGGGCTGCTCATCGAGCTGGAGGCGCACCGCTACCGCGAGTTCGAGAGCATACCCGGCGGCTGGGGTGGCCCCCGCGAGTTCCGGGTCGCGGCGACGCACCAGGAGAGTGCGGTGATCCGCTCCTTCGTGCTCGAGCCGGTGGACGACGGCCCGGTCGCCGACCATGAGCCCGGCCAGTTCATCGGCGTCAAGCTCACCATCGATGGCGAGCCGGTCTATCGGCACTACAGCCTGTCGGCCCTGCCCAACGGCCGGAGCTACCGGATCTCGGTCAAGCGCGAGCCCCAGGGCCGAGCCAGCCGTCACCTGCACGACGCCATGAGCGTCGGCGACACCCTGGCGCTGCTGCCGCCGGCCGGCGACCTGACCCTGGAAGACGGTGACGAGCCCCTGCTGCTGGCCAGCGGTGGCGTCGGCCAGACGCCGATGCTCCCCATGGCCCGCCATGCCCTGGCCGAGGGGCGACGAGTGGTCTATCTGCATGCCGCCCTGGATGCCGAGCACCACGCCTTCCGTGACGAGGTAGCGGCCCTGGCCGCTGAGCACCCTCAGCGGCTCCGTGCGGTGAGCGTGCACGAGCGCGGCGATGAGGCCGACCATACCGGCCGAATCGACCGCGAGCTGCTCGCCAGCCTGCTGCCCGAGGATGCCCGCTGCTACTTCGTGGGCCCCCAGGGCTTCATGACCGCCATGGACCGAGCGCTGGCCGAGCTGGGCGTGCCCGACGAGCGTCGCCACTACGAGCATTTCGGGCCGTCCCGCCCGCTCGACGCCGCCTGAAGCCGGCCCCACCCCCATAACAGAGACGCCCCGGTCTGGCCGGGGCGTCGTTATCAGAAAGAAGCAGAATCAGTATATATCGAGGCGTGCAAGGTCTCGGGTCTGCAGTCTGGCC
The DNA here is from genome assembly GCF_030708455.1 of Halomonas sp. SSL-5. GTDB lineage: Bacteria > Pseudomonadota > Gammaproteobacteria > Pseudomonadales > Halomonadaceae > Halomonas. Next base: position 44,760 of record NZ_JAUYWF010000006.1, on the reverse strand, counting down.
TCGGCCTCCTGCTGCTCGGCCAGCTGGCGAAAAAGCTCGGCCTCCTCGGGAATCGACGCCAGCTCACTGCGCAACCGATACATATCCTTCAGCGTCTGGTGCGCTGTCATCACGTTGGCCAATACATCCTGAACATCATGGCAACCGAGACAAGGCGGGATGCGCCCCAGCACGCTTGGGTGCCCGAACTCCTGGCTATCGATAAGCCAAGTGGTCAGGAGGCCGTCGTCGGCATCCTCCAGATAGGCTGCCATGCCATCACGCAAGCGATTCTCACGATCAGCCAGAAATACCAGCGCCATTTTTATGCGTTCATCCGGGGCCGTCTCGGCCAGGCGTGTGTACTGGGCACCCAGTTGCCGATGGAAGTCGTGGATCCACTCCAGCAGGTCCTGCACCTGTCGAAAAGCCATGACCAGGCTCCCGTAGATAGATGGGTTGTCAGCTGCCACGCGTCAGCAGCATCGCCTTGATATGACCGATGGCGCGCATCGGATTGAGCCCCTTGGGACACACCCAGGTGCAGTTGGCGATCTGCCGGCAGCGAAAGACGCTGAAGGGGTCGTCGAGCGCGGCCAGGCGCTCATCGGTGGCGGTATCACGGCTGTCGATCAGGAAGCGGTAGGCCTGAATCAGGCCAGCCGGGCCGATGTACTTGTCCGGGTTCCACCACCAGGAAGGGCAGGCCGAACTGCAGCAGGCGCAGAGGATGCACTCATAGAGGCCGTCGAGCTTCTCGCGCTCATCGGGGCTCTGCAGCCGCTCGCGGGCGGTGGGCGGGGCATCGCTGATCAGCCAGGGTCGGATCTTCTCGAACTGGCGAAAGAACAGCGTCTGGTCGACCACCAGGTCTCGAATCACCGGCATGCCCGGCAGCGGCCGCAGGGTCAGGGTGCCGTCTCGGTCTAGTACCTCCTCTACCGGCGTGATACAGGCCAGGCCATTCTTGCCATTGATGTTCATGCCATCGGAGCCGCATACGCCTTCCCGACAGGAGCGCCGATAGGCCAGAGTGGCATCACGCTGCTTCAGGTGCTCGAGCACGTCGAGCACCATGGTCTTGCGGAAACGCTCCTCGACTTCCAGGCGTTCCATCCGCGGCAGGTCATCCTCCTCGGGATGGTAGCGATAGAGCCTTACCTTGATCATGACCGACCTCCGCTCCTGATTGCCCTTCTGCGTGGATCATGCCGCCCTGCAGGCACGACCTGCCTGCCGCGTCGTCCGACTCACTCTCGCCAGTAGTCATTGGCCGCAGCGACGGTCTGGAAGTGAGTCGCGATGACGTGAGACGCCGCGATAAGGCTGTCGGCATCCTCCGCATATTCGGGGCGCTGCGCCTTGCGCACCGCGGCGTCCGGCTGGGTGGTCGCCACTCCTTTCTGTGAGAGCGTCACCGCCAGCGCAAACCCCTCCTGGGGCGTTTCAGTGATCAGGCTCGGCAGCCAGGAAACAGTGGAATCCATCGCTTCATGGTCATCGGCCATGGCGGCACTACCCAGCAACAGCGGGACAGTCAGCATCAGCGCACTTGCAACCTTGCCTGACGAGAGAAACACAGAACGATGAGTCGACATGATGGCCTCCGACTTCTCAAGAAGAACGAGCCTCCCGGACCCGTCACTAAAATGCATTAAAGATACATATTCAAGGTTAGCCAAGGGGCCGGCCCCGTCAAGGTGGGGCCGGCGGGCCCCGTTCCACGTCGCTAAGCATCCGCGGGAGGTTCGCGGCTCCAGCCCCAGTCATCGAACAGCACGTAGAGCGCCGGGATCACCAGCAGCACCAGCAGGGTCGCGCTGAGCAGGCCGAACACCACGGCGATCACCAGTGGCTTGATGGCATCGGCCTGGGTGCTGGTCTCGGCCAGCAGCGGCGCCAGGCCGGCGATGGTGGTCGTGGAGGAGATCAGGATGGCACGCAGCCGGTCGCGGCTGGCCTGACCGGCGGCCGCCACCGCGTCCAGGCCGCGCTCGCGGTGCGTCTTGATGAAGTGGATCAGCAGGATGGCATTGTTGACCACGATACCGGCCAGCGAGGCGGCACCGATCAGCGAGGGCATGGAGAGGTAGTAGCCCATCAGCACGTGTCCCCAGATGGCCCCGATAAAGGCCAGCGGAATGGAGAGCATGACAATCAGCGGCTCCATATAGCTGCGGAACTGGAAGGAGAGGATCACGAAGATTCCCACCAGACCGATCAACAGGCCACGCGCGATGGAGCCGCCGGTCTCCGCGGAGCTGGCCACCTGCCCCTCGAAGGTGACGGCTACCTCGGGGTGGCGCGCCTCGAAGTCGGCCAGCCAGCCACCATCCACCAGGTCGTCGACGATGGCCTGGGCGCTGGCCCGGCGGGCATCGACGTTGGCCTCCACGGTGGCCGTGCGCCGACCATCGATGCGGGTGATGCGCGCCCACTCGCGGCGCTCGGCCACGTCGGTGACCACCGAGAGTGGCACCCGGCTGCCGTCGGGCAGCAGCAGGGTCTGGTCGGCCAGATCATCGAGGCCATCGCGGTCGGCCTCGGCCTGGCGCACCAGCACCTCTATCTCCTGCTCGCCGATACGCTGGGTATCGGCAATCTCGCCGAGCAGTGCCGCACGCAGCTGGCCGGCCACCTCCTCGGCGGTCAGCCCGAGCCCATGGGCCCCAGGCGCCATGGCGTAGGCGCGCTGGGGCTTGCCCAGTCGCTGATCATCCATGACGTTATAGACCGCCGAGTAGCCCTCCAGGCGTTCGGTCAGCTCCAGCGCCGCCGCCTTCATGGCATCGAGATCCTCGCCGCTCAGGCGCACCTCTATCGGCACCCCGGCGGGGCCGAAGCCCGGCTCCTGGATGATCAGGCGCTGCACACCCGCAATTTCGCCGATCGCTTCGCGCCAGGCGGCAGTCAAGGCATCCAGGGTCAGGGTACGCCTCTCGGCGGTGAGCAGGTCGACGCTGACCGTGGCCACATGGGGCCCTGCCTCACGCGCGCTGAGGTTATGGTTGAAGCGCACCTGCATCGCCTCGACCAGCGTCGCGCCGTCGGGCTGTTCGGGCGAATAGCGGACATCGAGCTCACTCATGGCCGATGCCACCCGCCCGGCCACCGCCTCGGTGCGCTCGAGCGGCGTGCCCTGGGGCATCAGGATGCGCGCCTCCAGCACGTCGCCGTCGATATCGGGCATCGCCTCGCTGCCAAGGTGGCCACCGGCCATGAAACCGACCGACCCCAGCATCACGGCGAGCATCGCGCCGAGCACCCCATGGCGGAAGCGGATCGCCCGGTCGGCCAGCCTTCCCACGCCCTCGCGGAAGTGCTCGAAGCCACGATCGAAGGCGCTGCGAAACCGGGAATCATGGCCCTGCTGCAGATGCGTCACGCTCCCCTTGAGATGATGAGGCAGGATCCAGAACGCCTCGACCAGGCTCGCCCCCAGGGCGGCGATCAACACCACCGGCAGGACCTCGAGCACCGCGCCCATCTCGCCGGCCAGGAAGGAGAGCGGCACGAAGACCGAGGCGGTGGTCAGAAACGACGACAGCACCCCGGGCAGCACCTGACGGGTCCCGGATACCACCGCTGCCAGCGGCGAGGCACTCTCCCCCGCGTGGGCGGCGATGCTGTCGGTGATGACGATGGCGTCGTCCATGACGATGCCGATGGCCATCAGCAGTCCCACCAGGGTGATCATGTTCAGGGTGAGCCCGCTGAGTCCCATCACCAGGAAGGCGCCCATGAAGGCGGCGGGCAACCCCAGCACCGCCCACAGTGCCAGGCGTGGCCGAAAGAACAGGCTCATCACCAGCACCACCAGCGCAAGCCCCATCAGGCCGTTGGCCACCAGCATCTGCAGACGGTCGCGGACGATGCCGGTCATGTCCTGGGTCAGGGTCAGCGTTACGCCACCCTCGAAGCGGCGACGCTCCGCTTCGATCAGCGCTTCAAGCTCCTCCTTTACCGTCAGGGCGTCATCGCGCAGGCTCTTGCTTACTTCCAGCACCAGCGACGGCTCGCCGTTGAAGACAATCTTCTCCTCATCGCGCTCACCGGTTTCGCTGAGGGTGGCGATATCGCCCAGCGTCAGCTCACCGCCGGCCGGGTCGGAGACCACCACCAGGCGCGCAAGCTCGGCAAGCGAGCGGCGCTGGTCGGTAAAGCGCAGCAGGATATCGCGCCCGGGGGTCTCCAGGGTGCCCAGCGGCAGGTCGAGGCTCTGGGCCGAGATGCGCCGCGCCAGCTCGCGGGCCGAGAGGCCGTGCTGGCCGAGCACCTCGCCGGGCACCTCCACTTGCCACTGGCGCTGAGACATGCCGTGAATCGCCACCTTGGCCACACCGGGCAGGGCCATGATGCGCTCCTCCAGGCGCAAGGCGTACTCCTCGAGCTGCGAGGTAGGCATATCGGAAGAGACCGCGACTGCCGCCACCAGGTCGCTGCGATGCAGTTCGCGCACCACCGGCGGGTCTGCCCGGGCCGGAAACTCGCTGATGGCAGCGACCTCGGTGTCGATCTCGCTGAGAAAACGCAGGGAATCGCCGCCGGCCTGCATGGTGGCGGTGGCACTGGCCAGATTGTCCTGGGCCACGCAGACAAACTCGTCGAGGTACTCCACCCCCTTGACCGCCTCATGCAGGCGCCGGCACACGGCATCCTCCACGTCGGCCGCGCTGGCTCCGCGGTAGACCACCTCGACGCTCACCTCCACCGGGCGATAATCGGGGAATGTCTCGCGCTTGAGCGTTGGGGCCGCAAAGAGTCCGGCGGCGAGCAGCAGCACCAGCAGCAGATTGGCGGCGGTGGGGTGAGCGGCAAACCAGCGGATCATGGCTGCGCTTCCTCATGTTCTTCGCCCAGCGCCTGGCCGGCAATTTGCGCCTCCAGGTTCCGGTCACGCTGCCCGGCGACGGCCATCCCGGCAATTGCCGTGGACAGGTCATCGACCACCACACTCTCGCCGGGGGCGAGGCCGGCTGAAATCACCGCCAGATCCCCCTGCTCGAAGGCCACGCTCACCACCCGCCGCTCGAGACGTTGATCGGCATCCACCAGCCACACTTCGCCCTGATGCACCGCACCGGCCGGTATCGCCAACCGTGGTTCAGGGCTCGACGCGGTAAGCCGCACCCTTACGTACATGTCACGCTGCAGCGGTGGGCGATCCGGCGGCCGGGCACCTCGGTAGGGGTGATCGACCCGCACCACGGCACGCACCGTTCGCGTGGCCGGGTCCAGCCCGCTGGCCACTCGCACCAGTTCACCCGACCAGCCAACGCCCTCGGCACCGACCAGAAGCAGCTCGGCATCAACCGCCGAGAAATCCAGCCGTTCGCCCAGATCCAGACCCTGGCCGAAGGGTTCTTCGGGCAGAACCGCCCCCAGCAGACGACGCATCATGCCGATGGGAATATGCGCCTCCACCTCGGCGGCGGCCAGGCTCTCGGCCTGGAACAGTCGCTGCCCGCTGCCCACGAACTGGTGCAGCTCCACCTCGACGTCGTTCAGGCGCAGGTCATAGGGCGCCTCGAAGCGGGTATCCGACAGGTCCTTCCGGGCCTGGGCCAGGCGCACCTCGGCCCGTTCACGCTGGGCCTGGAGCACCTCGCGCCGCGCGGGCATCAGTGCCAGAGTGTTCTCCAGAGAGGCCACCGCCCGACGTTGCCCCACGGTGCTGCGTCGCTGCTCGTCACGCCGCGAGATGGAGACCGAGCCGCTGGCCGCCAGACGCTCGATGCGTGACAGCTCCTGCTCGGCCAGGGCAAGCGCCTGCTGCTCCAGCGCCAGCAGGCGGCCGGTGTTCTTCTCCTCGGCCTCGATCTGCGACAGTTCGCCGTCCAGGCTTGAAAGCTCCGCCTCCGCCTCGGCAATGGCCAGCTCATAGCGGCTAGGGTCCAGCGCCACCAGCAGCGTGCCCTCGGACAGCAGGGTACCGCTCGCAAGCTCAGGATGACGCTCCACCACGCGCCCCGCCACGTTGGCAACCGCCTGCCAGGTCTCGGCGGGACGCGCCACGCCGTGACCACGTGCCTCCAGGCGAAAATCCAGGGGACGGACCTCGACGGTCCTGACCGGGGTGGCGGATACCGCCGTTTCCTGGCGCTCGGGAGCCTGGCGATTGGCCACGAAGAACATCAGCAGCGCCACCCCCACGACGACGCCGACCAGCACCGCCACCCCCCTTCCCAATCGCCGTACCCAGGACCTCATGTATCACCTCCCGCCTCACCGCGAATGCCGTATTGATAGAGATCGAAGGCCGCCGGTGCCCGGTCGACGATACCGGCCACGTCATCGGCGATCAGCGACTGCAACACCAGTCCCTGTACACAGCCGATAAACTGGACCGTCGCAGCATCCAGATCGAGCCCGGGGCGCAACTGACCCTGCTGCCTGGCCTTCTCGAGCAGCTCCAGCAGGCGGGCGCGGTAGCGCTCCATCAGGCCTCGCACCAGACGGCTGGCAGCGGTAGGCCGCGGATACTGCAACTGGCCCATCAGCAGTCGCGGAACCCCGGGGTGTTCACCGATAAAGATCACATGAGCCAGAAACATCGCCTCCAGTGCCGCCAGGGGGTCCTCGACGCCCTCGGCAGCGCTAGCGACCCGCGCCATGACCCGCTCGGCGATCCAGGCCACCGCGGCCTCCCAGATCGCCTCCTTGTTGGGGAAGTGGCGAAACAGCGCTCCCTGGGTAACCCCCATGCGCCGGGCGATGCGCCCGGTGGTCAGGGTGGCGGGCTCTTCACTGCCGCACAGCTCGATCACCGTTTCCACGGTGCGCTCACGGCGCTCGTCGGCGGGGAGGTGCTGACGTTGGGGCATGTTGGAATCTCAAAAGATAGTAATTGATTACTACCTTAGACAGTCGCCTGCCGCTCTGCCAGGCCTCGTTGTCACACCTCTGACCACGATCAATTTATGCGGGAAAGTCACTGAATATCATGGGCACAGCCCTCCCCAGAAACCCTAACTTATTGAAAGCAAATGGATATCATGGGAAAACAGGGCTAGATTCAGCAAAGACTCGTCGGAGAACCAGGATGTCACAGACTCGCTCGTCCCACCTCGGGCCCGCCACCCGGGCCATCCATGGCCAGCAGCAGCGTGATGCCTTCGGCAGCCCCCATATGCCGATCTATGACACCACCACCTTCGCCTATCCGGACACCGCCGCCCTGCTGGAGGTGACCGAGGGGCGCCGTCGCGCCCCCCTCTACTCCCGCTATGGCCTCAATCCCACTCTCTTTGCCCTGGAGGAGACACTGGCCGCGCTGGAGGGGGCCGAGGCGGCCTGGGCCTTCTCATCCGGCATGGCCGCCATCAGCACCCTGTTGCTGAGTCATGGTCGGCGCGGCATCGTCTGCCTGGGCGAGGTGTATGGCGGCACCCTGGGCCTGCTCGAGCAGCAGCTTCCCGAACTGGGCATCGAGACGCACTTCATGCCGGAAGGGCATGACCCCGACACGCTGGAGCGTCTGCTGGCGTCGGGCACGGGACTGGTCTATCTGGAAACACCGACCAATCCGAGGCTGAATTTGATCGATATCCCGGCGGTGGCCGAGCAGGCCCGCCGCCACGGTGCCCTGGTGGCGGTGGATGCCACCTTCGCTACCCCCATCAACCAGCAATCGCTGGCGTTGGGCGCCGATATCGTGGTGCACAGCGCCACCAAGTACCTGGGCGGACACAGCGACCTTACCGCCGGCGCCGCCATGGGGCCGGCCAGACTGCTCGAACCGATGTGGCGATGGCGCCAGAACCTGGGTAGTGCCCTTTCCCCCCAGATGGCATCGCTGCTGTCGCGAAGCCTGCGTACCCTGCCGCTGCGCATGCAGCGCCATGAGGCTTCCGCCCAGGCCATCGCCGAGGCGCTTCTGGATCACCCCGCCATCGACCGGGTGCTCTATCCCGGCCTGCCCTCACACCCCGGGCATTCGCTGGCAAGGCGACAGATGCGTGGCTTCGGCGGCATGATCACCCTGGAGATTGCCGGCGGGCGCGATGCCGCCACCGCCGTCGCCGACCGGCTGGCACTCTTTGCCCTGGCCCCCAGCCTCGGTGGTGCCGAGAGCCTGGTGACCCAGCCCTGCACCACCTCCCATGCGGATCTCTCCAGCGAGGAGCGCGCGCGACGCGGCATCACCGAGGGCATGCTGCGACTCTCTGTCGGCCTGGAAGATGCCGAGGACCTGCTTGCCGACCTGCACCAGGCGCTGGATCCGGAGCCGACGAGCTGATGCCGGCCCTGCTCAGGCGCAGTGCCATGCTGCTGGATCGCGCCGCGGCCGGGCTCTTCCCGGGGTACTTCGCGATCACGATGGCGACCGGCGCCACCTCCATCGCCTGTCACCTGCTGGGGATGAGACTCCTCTCCCTGGCACTGCTGGCCGCCAATCTTCTCGCCTACACGGCACTGTGGGGGCTGACGATCATTCGCCTGGTGCGCTACCCCAGGCGCCTGGCAGACGACATGATCGACCACGCCCGCGGGCCCGGTTTCTTCACCATCGTCGCCGGTACCTGCATCCTCGGTACCCAGTTCCACCTGGTGGCGGGTGAGGACCGTATCGCCGCCGAGTTCTGGTGGGTAGGCCTGACGCTGTGGGGCCTGATCATGTACCTGTTCTTTATCGCCGTAACTACCCGCGAGGAGAAGCCCAACCTCGCCAGCGGCATCAACGGTGCCTGGCTGCTCGCGGCTGTCAGCACCCATTCGGTATCGATCCTCACCGCGCTGCTGCCCTGGAGCGGACCCTCCGACCTTCGCCTGTTCTTCGCTCTCTGCATGTTTCTGATCGGCTGCATGCTCTATCTGGCGATCATCACGCTGATCTTCTATCGCCTGACCTTCCTGGAGGTGACAGTAAAGAGCCTGACGCCACCCTACTGGATCAACATGGGCGCGGTCGCCATCGCCACCCTGGCTGGCTCGACGCTGATCCTGCGCGCCGGCGAGGGTGGAGTCATCGCCGACTTCAAGCCGTTCCTGCTCGGTTTCACCGTGTTCTTCTGGGCCACCGCCAGCTGGTGGTTTCCCCTGCTGGTGGGGCTGATGCTTTGGCGCCACCTGATCCGCCGCCACCGCCTCGTCTACGAGCCACAGCTGTGGAGCATGGTCTTCCCGCTGGCCATGTACACCACCGGCACGCTGCGACTCTCGGCGGCCCTGGAAGCACCGTTTCTGATGCCTATTCCCGAATTGATGATCTGGCTGGTCCTGCTGGCCTGGAGTGCCACCAGTGCGGCCATGTTTCATCACTTCTGGCGGCTGGCCCGGTCACCGCGGTCGTGACGGCCACTCGTATCTTCCGAGCAGTGCACCCGTAGAGCAACGTGCCGATTCCGATCCCATGGCCTTCGTCCAACACCAACCCGCACCTGGCGACTCCAGTCAGGCCAGATTGTCCACTTGCCGATACAGAAGCTTGATCGCCTCATCGAGCCCCGCCGGCCTGCGCTCGCGTGGATGGACAAGATAGACGGGATAGGAAAACTCCGGCATGCCCGGGACCCGCTCCAGGACTCCCTGCTCGAGGTAGGAGCGAATGACGCCCAGCCGGAAGTAGCCCATTCCCGAATGGCTGAGGAGATAGTGCAGAGCCAGCGGTCCCAGATTCACCTCGATCACCGGGCTGGCAACCTGAGGTAGAGCCGCATCATGCTCACGACGGAAAAGCTCTCCCCAATCCACATAAAGATAGGGGCTGGTGGTATCGGCTCCCGGTGTGCGCACCATCACCAACTTCTCCTCTTGAAGGAGTTCGACCTGCATGCTGGGCCAGTAGTCCACCTGATGCACCAGAGCCGCATCCAGCATGCCTTGGGTAAGCTTCTCCTGAAGCTCGTGACGGGCACCGACCTCGATGCGTACCGCCAGTTGAGGCAGTGACTCCCGGAGGGCATTCAGCCAGCCTGTCAGCAGAGGGTCCCACAGGCTGGTCTCCCCTCCCAGCGAGAGCATTCGCCGAATACCCTGAGGTAACGGCAGCTCGCGCTGTGCGGCCTCCCACACCTGCACCAGCCGTGCAGCATGCTCGGCAAAGCGCTCGCCGTCGGCAGTCATCGCAACCCCACCACGATTGCGCTCCAGTAGCCGGCAGCCGAGACGCTCTTCCAGTTTTCGCATCCGCATGGTGACCGTCGTCTGCGTAACATGCAGTGATTCCGCCGCCCCACTGAAGCTGCCGTAGCGCAGAATCTCCAGGAATGTCCTGGCCAGTTCGATATCCATGCGCCCCCATTAATCAATAATATTGATAATAAATCGCCTTCTTATTCATTATACATCAACATATCATCAAGCTAGATTGAGCGTTAATCACACCGTCCCGCCTAACTCCCGACAAAACGATCCCTGTCCGGCCAACCTGCAACGACGGTGCAGGCAGACATTATCGAAGGCACTCCATGACCCCCACCATTGCTATCCTGCTCATCATCACATTCGTGGTATCGGCAGTGGGCCTGCTGCTGTTGATCTGGTCCATCGCCACCAACCAGTTCAGTCACGGCCGACTCGCCGCCAGAACCATCTTTCTCGAGGGTGAAGAGGGGCACGGGGAGGATCCGGCTCGAGCCATAACCCCAGAAGCGATTGACGACAACATCAGCGCTGACGAACTGAAAGCGCGAGCAGAGGCGGATCTCTCTTCGCGCCGCGCGACGATGGCCTGGCTCGGCTCGGCGGTGCTGTGGCTGCTGGTAGGCTCGGGCTATGGCCTGCTGACCTCCGCCAAGTTCCACTGGCCCGAACTGCTGGCCGACAGCGAATGGCTCACCTTCGGCCGGGTGCGTCCCATGCATCTCAATGCCGTGGCCTACGGCTGGGCCTCCATGGCGGGTGTCGGAACCGCCATCTTCCTGATCCCCCGCCTGTTCAGGACGGCGCTGGTGGGCGGCAGATACGCCCTGACGGGAGCAGGCATCTGGAACCTCGGCATGCTCCTTGGCCTGGTAGCGATCAATCTGGGACTTTCCGACGGAGAGGAGTGGCTGGAATTTCCCTGGCAGGTCGACATCCTGTTCGTGATCGGCGGCGGCCTGTGTGCCATTCCTCTGGTGCTGACGGCGGCCAATCGGCGCGTCTCACACCTCTATGTCACCAGCTGGTACCTGCTGGCAGCGCTGGTATGGTTTCCCATCCTCTTCCTGCTGGCCAACCTGCCCGGCCTCTTCCCCGGCGCGTCCGGTGCCACCGTCAACTGGTGGTTCGCCCATAACGTGCTGGGGCTCTGGGTGACGCCCATCGGGGTCGGCATCGCCTACTACATGATTCCCAAGATCCTGGGTCGGCCGATCATCTCCTATCAGCTGTCGCTGCTCGGCTTCTGGTCGCTGGCGCTGTTCTATAGCCAGGTAGGCATCCATCACCTGGTGGGCGGGCCGGTGCCAACCTGGCTGGTCACACTCTCCATCGTCCACAGCGTGATGATGTCAATACCGGTGATCACCGTCGCCATCAACCACCACGGCACCATGTGGGGGCACTTCGGCATGCTGCGGCGCTCGCCCACCCTGCGTTTCGTCTGGATCGGCGCACTGATGTACACGGTCTCGTCGCTGCAGGGCTCCATGGAGGCGCTGCGCAGTGTCAACGTCATCACCCACTTCACCCACTACACCGTGGGTCACGCCCACCTGGGGATGTACGCCTTCCTCAGCATGATCCTGTTCGGCGCCATCTACTTCATCATGCCGCGCCTGCTGAACTGGGAGTGGCCCTGGCGGCCCCTCATCACCCTGCACTTCTGGCTGGTCTCGATCGGCATCCTGATCTACGTCGTGGCACTGTCGGTGGGCGGCTGGCTACAGGGCCTGTCCCTGCTCGACGCCGACACGCCGTTCATGGACATCGTGCGCCTCACCCTGCCCTACCTGGAGGCGCGCACCCTGGGCGGCGCCATGATGGCCCTGGGTCACCTGATATTCGCCGTGCACTTCGTGGCCATGCTCACCCGCCGCGGCAAGGAGCGGCGCCAGCCGACGCTGTTCCGCGCCGGTGAACGCCAGCGCAGCAACGTGGAGGTCCAGCAATGAAGCGTGCCTTAGCGATCATGGTAGGGGCGGCACTCATCCTGCTGCTGGCCATGCTCACCCTGGTGGCCATGCCCTATGTGCAGCTGTCTTCCGAGGCCGTTCCCGAACAGCTCGAGCCCTACACCACCGCGCAGCAGCGCGGCCGGGATCTCTACATCGCCAACGGCTGCGTCTACTGCCACAGCCAGCAGCCCCGCGACCCCGGCTTCTCCGTCGCCGACGGCGAACGCGGCTGGGGGCGGCCCTCGGTGCCCGGCGACTACGCCTACGATCAACCCCACCTGATGGGCACCATGCGTACCGGGCCCGACCTGCTCAATATCGGAGCGCGCCAGCCCAGCGTGGACTGGCACCTGCTGCACCTCTACAACCCTCGTGCGGTGGTCGAGGGCAGCATCATGCCCGCCTACCGCTTCCTGTTCCGTGTGGTCGACACCCCCGCCGAGGGGGACCATGTGGTCAAGATTCCCGAACCCTACGGTCCCGAGTCGGGCACTGTGGTGGCGACCCGTGAGGCGCTGGAGCTGACCTCCTATCTGCTGGCCCTGGACCGCACCTACCCCGCCTCGACTCTGCCCCAGACGGAGACGGCGCAGGCGCAAGGAGAAGGCCAATGAGTTCCCGCGATACCCAGCGCGCCCAGCGGCGCGAAAACCCCGAGCCCAGCGAGGGGCAGCGGCCGGTACCGCGCCTGGTGATACTCTGGATCGGCGTGTTGCTGGTGTGGGGCGTCGGCTACTACGCCTGGAACATCGGCGCCCCTCTCACCGGTGGCGACAGTCGCACCGCCGTGGTGCAGGAGCCAGCCGGTAGTGGTGTGAACGGCGAGAAGCTCTTCACCGCCCAGTGCGCCGCCTGCCATCAGCCGACCGGCCAGGGCGTGGCCGGCACCTTTCCCCCGCTGGTCGGCAGCCGCTGGCTGCTGAACGACCCCGCCCTGCCGGTAGCCATCGTCAACGACGGCCTGAGCGGCCCGATCACGGTGGGCGGCGACGACTACCAGGGCAACATGCCGGCCTTCGGCGACAAGCTCTCCGCCGAGGAGCTGGCCGCGGTGCTCAGCTATGCCCGCGGCGCCTGGGGCAACGACGCCGCGGCGATCGAGCCGGCGCGGGTGAAGGAGCACCGGGAGCGCTTCGGCGATCACGACGCCTGGAGCGTGGAGGCGCTCGGCGATAGCTTCACCCTGCCCGAGTGAACGTCACCGTATCGAACACCGCCGCCGACGGGGCGCACGAGTCGTCAGCCACCAAAATCGAGCGGGTGCTGGTGGTCGAGGGCATGCACTGCGCCGGCTGCGCCGCCGCGGTGGAGGCTAGACTCCGCCGCCAGCCCGGCGTGATCGAGGCCGCCGTCAACTTCACCGCCGACTCCGCCGTGCTGCGCTGGGAGGCATCCTCGACCTCGTTCACCCGACTGCAGCGCGTCGTGGCCAGGCTCGGCTATCGGCTACGCGACCCCGACGCGGCAGAAGGCGCGGACGCCGACATCGACCCCGTGCGGCGCTCGCTGCAGTGGCGCCTGGCGGTCGCCGTCTTCTTCGGCATGTGGAGCATGATGCCGTCGCTGCTGATCTATCTCGCTCCCCTGGGCCTGGTCGAGCCCGGCGTCACCTGGCCCCTGGCCATTGCCGCGGGAGCGATGGCCGCGCCGGTGCTTCTCTATTCGGGCACCCACTTCTACCGCATCGGCTGGCGCACCCTGCGGGCCGGCGTGCCCGGGCTCGACAGCCTGATCGGCGCGGCGGTGATGGCGGCGAGCCTGGTCTCGATATGGCACCTTATCCACGGCTCGCCCGACGTCTACTTCGACGCCGCGGTGATGCTGATCACCTTCCAGCTGCTGGCGCGCCTGATCGACAGCGGCGTGCGCCGCCGCGCCTCGGCGATCATCCGCGGCTACCTTAACCTGACGCCCGAGGAAGTGCGGATATGGCAGAACGGCGCCTGGCGTCCCGCGGCGACCCGCGCGATCGCCCCGGGGCAGCGCCTGCGTCTACAGGCCGGCGAGGAGCTGGCGCTGGACGGGCGCGTCGTGGCCGGCACCGGCGAGATGGACGTCTCGTCGCTCAGCGGCGAAACCGCACCCTGTCCCGTCGGCCCCGGCGACCGGCTGGAGGCCGGCTGTCGCCTGGTCGTCGGCGAGCTCGAGCTGTGCGTGACCGCCGGCGTCGGCGAGCGCCGCCTGGACGCCATCGCCCGCTCGGTGCGCGCCCTGCTCAGCCGCAAGAGCGCCATGCAGCGACTCGCCGACCGCCTCGCCCGCTGGCTGCTGCCGCTGATTCTGATGAGCGCGGCCATGACCATAGGGCTGGGCATCGCCCAGGGTCGGGCGCCGGACCGGCTCGTCGTCGACGGCCTGGCGGTGCTGATCATCGCCTGCCCCTGTGCATTAAGCCTGGCGATTCCGCTGGTGGTGGTGCTGGGCCATGCTCGCCTCGTGGCGCTGGGCATCCTGTTTCGGGACCCCGCCGCCCTGGAGGCCGCCGCGGCGACCGAGGTCGTCGTCTTCGACAAGACCGGCACGCTGACCACCGGCACCCCTTCGCTGGCGTCGATCGAGCCGACCGAGGCGACATCGGCGGCGGCACTGAGGCAGCTGGCGGCCGACGCCCTGTACGGCGTCGCCCACCCGATCGCCGAGGGGCTCGTGGCCGCCGCGACCGCCTCGCCGCTCGCCGCCGAGGGCCGGCGCGATATCCGCCCCGGCGGCGGCATTGCCTGGTACCGAGGGGCGACGCTGACGCTGGCGGGGCGGCACGACTGGCTGCGCGAGCACGGCGTCGCGGTGCCCGCCTCCGCCTGTGAAGACGACGGCATGGTGCTCCACCTGGCGCGGGACGGCCGCTACCTGGGGCGGCTGCTGTTCCGGGAAACGCTGCGGCCAGAAGCCAGGGCCACGGTAAAGCACCTGCAGGCGGCGGGTTACCCCCTCTATCTGCTCAGCGGTGACACCCCCCGAGCCTGCGGCGAGATTGCCCACGCCCTGGGTATTCCGGCCGAGTGCGTCCTGGCGAACCGCTCGCCCGAGCAGAAGTCGCGCTTCGTGGCCTCTCTGGAGCGCCATCAGGGGGTCGCCTTCGTCGGCGACGGCGTCAACGACGGGCTGGCGCTGGCCGGCGCGCGCCTCGGCATCGCCGCTGGGGAGGCCAGTTCCACGGCGAGCCAGGCCGCCGCGGTGTCACTGCCTGACGGCCTGGCCCGCATTCCCGACACCCTGCGACTGGCCCGGCGTGCGCGCCGGCTGATGCGCGGCAACCTGGGCTGGGCGGTCGGCTACAACGCCCTGGCGATTCCGCTGGCGGTCGCCGGCTGGGTCGCTCCGGTCATCGCCGCCGTGGCGATGACGCTCAGCAGCCTATGCGTACTCGCCAATAGCCTGCGCATACGCAATGAGCGCCGGCCGTCGGAGAACTGAAACTTACTTCAGCCCCAACCGCCTGGCCAGCTTGTGCAGGTTGCTGGGGTCCAGCTCGAGGCGACGGGCCGCCGCCGCCCAGCGCCCATCGCAAGCCTCCAGTGCCTTGCGAATCGCTCGACGCTGGGTCATCTCCACCTGTTCACGCAGGCTCGAGGCGGCGGTCGGCGCCGGGTTGTCCGATCTCTGCGGCATGCTGTCCCCCCTCCCCTCGGGGATAGGCAGGTCGAGCCATGCCGGCTCCAGGGTAATGATCTCGTCGCGCCGTGCGCCATGGCTCAAGGCCTTGATCGCCGCGCGGCTGATCACATGCTCAAGTTCACGCACGTTACCCGGCCAGGCATAGGCCAGCAGCAGCCCCTCCGCCTCCGGGGAGAGGCGCAGGCTGCGCACCCCGAGCCGAGTGCGGTTGATCTCCAGGAAGTGACCGGCAAGCACCAGCACATCACTGCCCCTGGCACGCAGCGGCGGAATGGTCACCGGATAGACCGACAGTCGATGATAGAGGTCGGCACGAAAGCTGCCGGCACGCACCGCCTCGGCCAGAAGCCGATTGGTGGCGGCGATGATGCGCACATCGACACGCCTCGGAACATCCTCCCCCAGGCGCTGCACCTCTCCCTCCTGAATCGCGCGCAGCAGCTTCGCCTGCACCGTCAGCGGCAGCTCGCCCACTTCGTCGAGGAACAGAGTACCGCCGTCGGCCACTTCGAAGCGGCCGGCGCGCTCGGCGCTGGCGCCGGAGAAGGCCCCCTTCACATGGCCGAACAGCTCACTCTCGGCCAATGACTCGGGAAGCGCCGCACAGTTCACCTGCACCAGCGGTGCGGCGTGTCGTGCCGAGCGGCGATGCAGGCGGCGGGCAAACAGCTCCTTGCCGACACCGGTCTCGCCGCTGAGCAGTACCGAAAGATCCGCTCCCGCTACGACATCGAGTTCACGCAGCAGCCGCTGCAGTTCCTCACTATGACCGAGGATATCCCGTGCCTCGGCGGCCGCCAGTGGCAGACCACTCTCCTGCCGAGCCATGCGCAGGGCGCGCAGATCGCGCTCCAGACGGCTGACCCTTACCGCGGCCTCGACCAGCAGCGCATAGCGCTCCAGGGCGGCACGGTCGGCAGCGTCGAAGGTTCCCGCCTCCAGTGCATCCAGGGTCAGTGCTCCCCAGGGCTCGCCCTCCACATGCAGGCTGATGCCCATGCAGTCGTGGACATGCAGGGGCTGGCCGGGCTGCTGCTCCACCAGGCCATCATAGGGGTCCGGGAGGTTGGCATCGGGGGGAAAGAGGGTGGTACGGCGACTGGCGAGGATGGTGGCCAGACGGGGATGCTGGGCCACCTCGAAGCGACGCCCCAGGGCCTCTCGCACCAGGCCATCCAGGGCCAGCGGCACCAGGCAGCCTTCCTCCAGGCGCAGCAGGCAGACCGCACCACAGCGAAAGCCCTCGCGCAGGGTGCACACCAGACGCTGTAGCCGAACCGCACTGGGCAGGTCGGCGACCAGGTCGGCCAGCAGGGTCTCGTCGAGCATGGTGATATTCACCTTTAAGGGTCCTATCCACCCTAATCGATTCTGGTACTTTTCACCATCTTGACATCAACGCCTTATAAAACAGGCCGTTGGAAACTGGCATGCCGCTTGCTCTATATAGACCGTCACCTATCTGACCAAGGAGCTCCAGCCATGAGCCTGATCGAACAGACCGTCGGCCGCACCGCCCTGACCCTGCCCGGCGCCACGCGAGTGTTTCGCGATCACAATATCGACTTCTGCTGCGGAGGCCGCATCAGCCTGCGCGAGGCCGCCGAGCGAATCGGCCTGGCACCCGAAGCGCTGGTGGATAAGCTCGAGGCACTACCCGCCGGCGAAAGCGACGCTCGCGACTGGCAGTCGGCCAGCAACGACGAACTGATCGAGCATATCCTGACCCGCTACCACGATGTCCATCGTCAGCAGCTACCCGAGCTGGTACGTATGGCCCGCCGCGTCGAACAGGTCCATGGCGAGCGAGACACCTGCCCCATCGGCCTGGCCGACCTGCTCACCACCCTCTACCAGGAGATGGAGAGCCATATGCAGAAGGAGGAACAGGTCCTCTTCCCGATGCTGCGCCGAGGTATGGGCGCCCAGGTCCAGGGCCCTATCGCGATGATGCGCCATGAGCACGATGACCACGGCGAGCACCTGGAACAGCTGGCCACGCTGACCGATAACATCACCCCGCCCAGGGGCGCCTGTACCACCTGGCGCGCACTCTACACCGGGCTTCGGGAGTTCCGCGACGACCTGATGCAGCACATCCACCTGGAGAACAACCTGCTCTTCGAACGCGCCGGCTAGACCGGCCGCACACGCGATGGTGCGTCGTCGTCAGTCTCGGCGGCGCACCCGGGAGGCCATCATGAAAGCCATCATTCTGGAACGCCTGCATGCCGACCATCAGCGCTATGCGGCGCTGCTCTGCATCCTTGACCGCCAGCTGCATATCGCTACCTGCGACGAGATCCCCGACTACCGCCTATTGGCCAGGCTCTGCCACTATCTGACCCATCAGCCCGAGGAGTGGCACCACCCGGTCGAGGATGCCCTCTTCGCCCGCCTGGCCGGCTGCGATACGCAGAGCACCGAGCTGCTTGCCGTGCTTAGCGAGGAGCACCGGCGAATCACCCGTAACGGAAAGGAGCTCGAGGCGACCTTCCATCGCCAGGCCAGCGATGCACCTCAGGCCGAGCTCGACCTGAACCGACTCAACCTCGCCCTCGCCTTCAGCGAGCTCTACCGCCATCACCTCTACAGCGAGGACCGGCACGTCTATCCCCTGATCGAGCACTGCATCCATGCCGATGAGCTGGACAGCCTGGCACCTCATCTCTCCCTGGCAAGCCCTGCAGAGGGCAGCCCCGGCTTCCAGCGGCTCTACCGACAGATCGCCGATCACCACATCGGCCTGCGCCTGGGGCACGGCGAGCAGGCCGACTTCTGCCCGCTCTGTGACGCCAGACCCCACTACGCCTCCTTATGACCCGAGTCAAAAGGCCGCGCGGGATAGTCGACTAGCATGGTCGGAATTCCCACCACAGGAGGCTCACCATGGAGCTCGTCTGCCCCGCCGGCAACCTGCCCGCCCTCAAGCGCGCCGTGGATGAAGGGGCCGATGCCGTCTATTTCGGCTTTCAGAACACCACCAACGCCCGCCAGTTCGCCGGCCTCAACTTCACCGACAAGCGCGCCAGGGAGGGCATCGACTACGCCCACGCCCGCGGCAAACGGGTCTTCTGCGCCATCAATACCTATCCGCAGCCGGACGGCTGGGCGATGTGGACCCGCGCCGTGGACCAGGCAGCGGATCTCGGCGTCGACGCCCTGATCATGGCCGACATGGGGCTGCTCGATTATGCCGCCCACCACCACCCGGATCTCGCCCGCCACCTCTCGGTGCAGGGCTCGGCCACCAGCCATGAGGCGCTGCGCTTCTACCACGACCAGTTCGGCATCAAGCGCGCCGTGTTGCCCCGGGTGCTCTCCATGACCCAGGTACGCGACCTGGCGAAGAAGAGCCCGGTGGAGCTCGAGGTATTCGCCTTCGGCAGTCTGTGCATCATGGCCGAGGGGCGCTGCTACCTCTCCTCCTACCTGACCGGCGAGTCGCCCAACACCCGCGGCGTCTGCTCCCCGGCGGCCCATGTGCGCTGGGAGGAGACCCCGAAGGGTCTCGAGTCGCGCCTGAACGGCGTGCTGATCGACCGCTACGGCGAGGGCGAGAACGCCGGCTACCCCACCCTGTGCAAGGGACGCTTCGAGGTGAGCGGCGAGACCTACCACGCCATCGAGGAGCCCACCAGCCTCAACACCCTGGAGCTGTTGCCGGAGCTTGCGGAGCTGGGCATCGCGGCGGTCAAGATCGAGGGGCGCCAGCGCAGCCCGGCCTATGTATCGAAGGTCGCCGGCATCTGGCGCCAGGCCCTGGACCGCCTGGAGCGCGCCCCGGGCCGCTTCCAACCCGAGCCCGCCTGGATGACCGGCCTCGGCGAGGTCTCCGAAGGCAGCACCACCACCCTAGGCGCCTACGAGCGCCGCTGGAAATAGGAGAGCCCATGTCCGCTACCCCCACGCTCCAGCTGTCGCTCGGCCCGGTGCTCTTCTACTGGACCCGCGAGCACTACGCCGACTTCTATCGCGAGGCCGCCGACTGGCCGGTGGAGATCGTCCACCTCGGCGAGTCGGTCTGCTCGCGGCGCCGCGACATGAAGCTCGACGACTGGATGGGCATCGGCCGCGAGCTGACCCAGAGCGGCAAGCAGGTGGTGCTCTCGAGCCAGACCCTGATCGAGTCCGAGGCCGACCTGCGCGACCTGCGCAAGCTGTGCGACAACGGCGAGTTCCTGGTCGAGGCCAACGACCAGAGCGCCCTGCAACGCCTCTCGGCGGCGGGCCAGCCCTTCGTGGCCGGTGCCGCTCTCAACCTCTACAACCCGGCCACCCTTGCCGTGCTCTCCCGCGCCGGCATGCAGCGCTGGCAGGCGCCGGTGGAGATGTCCCGGGACGACCTCGCCCGCCTGCTGGAGGACTGCCGCGAGCAGGGGATCGAGGCCCCCTGCGAGGTGTTCGCCTATGGCCACCTGCCGCTGGCCTGGTCGTCGCGCTGCTTCACCGCGCGGCGCTACCAGAAGCCCAAGGACCGCTGCCAGTTCGTCTGCCAGAAACATCCGGAGGGCCTGGCCCTGCGCTCCCAGGAAGACCAGCAGGTGTTCACCCTGAACGGCATCCAGACCCTCTCCGGCGCCTGTCAGGACCTGCGCCACGAGGTGCCGGACATGGCCGGAATGGGCGTCGGCATCGCCCGCCTTAGCCCGCGCCCCGAGCGCATGGCGGAGGTGGTCGCGGCCTTCGATGCCGCCCGCCGCGGCGAGCTGCCCACCCCCGATCCGCTCAGCCTGGTCGACGTCGAGATCTGCGACGGCTACTGGCACGGCCGCCCCGGTATGGATCACAGCCGGGCCGCCAGCCTGGGGTGAACGCCACGGTGATTCCCCTGGCCCCCGAGCCCGGCGCCGCGATCCGTCTGCCCATCGCCGGCTTCGACGCCCGGGACGACCTCGCCTTCCCGGGGCGTCGGGCGGCGGTGGTCTACCTGCAGGGCTGTCCGCTGGCGTGCGGCTACTGCGAGACGGCGAGCAGCATGGGGCCGGCACGGCGCGCTGTTCCAGGCGAATGGCAGGCCATCGAGGGGCTGCTGGCCACCCGGCTGGATGAGCTCGATGCCCTGGTGTTCAGCGGCGGCGAGCCCACCCTGCATCCCGATCTACCGGCCGCCGCCGACGCCTGCCGGTCACTCGGCCTGGCGGTGGGGCTGCACACCGCCGGCCCCTACCCGGAGCGCCTGGAGCGGCTGCTGCCGCGGCTCGACTGGGTGGCCCTGGACACCAAGGGGCGCGGCGCCGACTTCGACCGCGTCAGTGGGCGAACCGGCATCTGGCGCCAGCACGCCCTTAGCCTCTCGCTGCTGCTGGAGGCCGGGGTGCCCTTCGAGTGTCGCACCACGCTGCACTGGCGCGACTTCAGCCTCGACGATCTCGAGCGGTTGGCCATGACCCTGTCCGACTGCGGCGTGCGCCGCTACGCCATCCAGCTCGCCCGCCTGGAGCGCTGCCTGGATCCCGCCTACCGCGACCCCGTCGAGGACGCCCCACCCCGGGAGGCGCTGGAGACCCTGGTCAGGCGGCTTAGGCACCACTTCGACGCCGTCGAGCTGCGGGGCTGACGCGAAACATCAAGGCGAGCCATCATGTATCTGACGCTGGTCGATCTGCTGCTGGCCACCAGCATCATTCAGTCGCTGGGTCTGGCTGCCTTCCTGCTGTTGCCCGAGACGTTCCGGCTGACCAGCAACCGCCTGCTGGCGGCCAGCGTCCTGGCATTCGCGGCCAGTCTGAGCGAGGTTTTCCTTTATTCCACCGGCCTGGCTATTCAGCACCCTAACCTGGCCTATCTGGGCAGCCTGATCGGTCTGCTCCAGGCAAGCCTGCTCTACCTCTACGCCCAATCGCTGATGTATCGTGACTTTCGCCTGCTGCCCCGGCACGCCCTGCACACCCTACTGTTCTGGGTCGTATCGGCGATCTTCCTGATGGAGTACTACCTGCAGTCCGGCGAGGTGAAGCTGCAGATCCTGCAGAGTCGCGACCATCCAAGCGTACTCACCTCTCCCCTGCTGGCTGCCGTCATCCACCTGGTCTTCCTGGGCTATCTCTGGGCCACCATTCGCGCCCTCGGCCGGTTTGGTACCACGCTACGCCGGCTCTTCTCCAATCTGGAGAACAAGCAGCTGGCCTGGCTACGCACGCTGCTGATCGGCTATGCCTGTGTCTGGACCCTCAGCCTGTTCTACTGTCTCTCCGCCCATGTCTTCAAGAGCAGCGCCAGCGCCCTATGGGTCTCCACCATCGGCGCAATAACCGGCTTCCTGTTCATCAACTACCTGATCATCAACGCCCTTCGCCAGCCCGCCATCTTCTCGGGGCTGAGTGCCGAAGAAGCCCTCCTCGCCCAAGGAGAGGAGGACCGGAATTCGTCAGACAGAGGCGTCGATGCCGCACTGCTCCGTCGACTCGAGATCCACATGGCCGAAGCCAAGCCCTATCTAGACGCCAACCTGACGGTGGAGCAACTGGCCCGGCAACTCGGCATGCCCACCCGCGAACTGTCACGAACCATCAATCAGGGGCTCGAGAAGAACTTCTTCGAGTTCGTCTGCGACTTCCGC
Source organism: Halomonas sp. SSL-5 (assembly GCF_030708455.1). Taxonomy (GTDB): domain Bacteria; phylum Pseudomonadota; class Gammaproteobacteria; order Pseudomonadales; family Halomonadaceae; genus Halomonas. The sequence goes on along the minus strand of NZ_JAUYWF010000006.1, from coordinate 22,563 downwards.
ATCGCGGAAGCCCGCCGTCAGCTGAAAACCACCGAAGCCGGCACCACCATCCTGCAGGTGATGTATGACTCGGGCTTCAACTCCAAGTCGGTGTTCAATACGGCGTTCAAGAAGGCCACCGGGATGACCCCCAGCGCCTATCGCGCCCGCTCATGACCGCCCGACGCGCTCATCGAGCTGGCCTCGAAGTTCGACTTTCCGAAATACGCCGCAAGAACCATCAACATATTGATATAAAAAGACTTATGACGAGGTTCGACCTCAGGCCTTCGAACGACCCCGGCGTCTCCACTCCCTAATATGGAAGCACAGTCGAGCAGTACCTCGACTGGCCCATCCACGATTTCGGAGCAAGACACCATGACCCTGCCACTTCGCAAACACCTTCTGGCCATCGCTACCACTTCCGCCCTCGCCCTGCCGCTGGCCACCCCCGCATTCGCCCACTGCGATGCCTTGGACGGCCCGGTGATCTCGGAAGCACGACTCGCGCTGGAGTCGGGCGATATCACGCCGGTTCTCAAGTGGATCCCCGCCGACGATGAGGCAGAGCTCGCGTCCATGTTCGACAAGACCCTGGAGGTGCGCGCGCTCGGTGACAATGCCCGGGAGCTGGCTGACCAGCAGTTCTTCGCCAAGTTGGTAGCAACTCACCGCGCCTATGAAGGCGCGCCTTTCACCGGCATCAAGCCGGCCGGTGAGATTGACCCTGCGGTTCAGCTCGCCGACAGGGCGTTGGAAGAGGGCGAGATCGATACCTTGCTGGCTCGCCTCGTCGAGAAGTTCGAACAGGAGACACGCTCGGCCTTCGAGACCACCCTGGCAGCCAGGCAGCGAGCCGGTGATAACCCCGAGCTGGGACGAGAGTTCGTCGATCACTATGTGCACTACGTCCACTATCTGGAGGATGTACACAATGTGATCGCGGGCAACGCCAGTGCTCATGATCACTGAGCGCCAGCCCCCAGAAACGCCACCGCCCCGGGCCACTCTCGTGACCCGGGGCGGTGCGCTCTAACGGCTGACGGCCAGCGGTGCACTCAGCGTTTTTTCAGTTCTCCTTATTTTTCCCTTCCCCATGGCCCATCACGAACGATCAGAGATCATGCAGCGTGACACCGAGCCCCCGCGACCATTCCTGCAGCTTGTTGCGGTGCTCAGTGACGGCGCTCTGCGGTAGCCGGGACATGGGCTCAGGGGAAGACGACGTGGCCTTCACGACGGGCGCTGGCGCAGCCGCCAGGGGCAGCGTGACGCCCAACCCCCTGGACCACTCCTGAAGCTTGTCGTGATGCTCCATGAAGGCGACCTGCGGTATTCGGGGCGTGGTCTCCCAGGAAGCCTGCTCTGCTGCCGCGGGGACGACAACGCCAGCCAGGAGCATTACACCGCTAACGAGACCAATGATATGACGACGGCTCATGATGTTATCCTCCTTCCTCATCGATCGAGGAAGTTTGACTGCCGAGCGGAGGGTTCCACCCGGCTCATCAACAGTCTGGCAAGGCAGGCTTACACGGCGCTGAAAGAACCCAAATATCGATGCATTTTTTCGGCTCGCGCCATGCGCAGTGTCTACCGGATGGAATCGCGACTGCCTATCAGGCCATAGGCTTGCGAACATGCGGGACACTGCCAGCGCCGAGCGCTCCTTGAGCCATGAAGCGACCATAGCAGGTCCATACCGCCGCCCTTAAGGAAGACGTCGTGCATGATGATCAGGTGTCGGGTTTCCATCAGCATACCTTTGACACTTGTCAAGGCTCACGGCGGTAACCGCAGACTCGCCTCGAAACCATCCTTTCGTCCTGACGCAGGGGCGAGGAGCGTCAAGGTGACACCAGCCCCCTCGGCGATCGCCTGGGCGATGGCGAGTCCCAGGCCGGAGCCGCCGGCCCGGGTATTGCCCCGGGTGAAGCGGTCCGTCAGCCGAGCGAGCACCTCCGCCGGAATCACCGGTCCCGCGTTGACCACCCGCAACACGCCTTCGCTCGACAGGGCGACCTCGACGGGCCGATCGTCCTGCCCATGCTTCAGGGCATTTTCGATCAGATTACGCAGCAGAATCGCCAAGGCATCCGGATCGATCGATGAAAGGATTCGCGCTTCCTTGGGCAGTGAAAGTTCGAGGCGCACCGCGGAAACACGGCGAAAGTCGTCGACGACATGAGCGATGATCGGCCGGACGTCCTGGGGTGTTTCGGCCAGGAGGTCACTGCCCTCCGCCTTGGCCAGCTGCATCAGCTTCTCCGACAGCCGCGAAAGCTGGCGCAGCGACGCCTCGATGCGAGCCGCCCGATCCTGCAGCCGCCCCGGCGGCGCTTCATGGCGCAGACGCTGCACCTGGGCCAGGGTCGCCGCCAGGGGCGTGCGCAGCTCATGGGCGCTGTTAGCCGTGAAGCTGCGTTCGGACTCCAGCGCACGGCGCAATCGCTCCAGCAGATGGTTCACCGCCTCGGCGATGGGCACGAGTTCCGCCGGCAGGCGCTTGCCCTCTACCAGCGACAGATCCCCTGCTCCGCGCGCCTCGAGCGCATCACGATACGCTCTGACTCCACTCAAGGCATGACGCACGAACCACCAGATGCCCATCAGGCTCAGGGGAATCAGACCCGCCAAGGGCAAGAGCAGCATCACGATCGCTTGCCCTTTTGCCTGGCGTCGAGAGGCAAGCGGCTCGGCGACCTCGATGAAAAGGGTATCGCTGATCGCGGTGGTGCCGTAGAGCCGATGCGTTGCCGTGCTGCGCAGCCCCGCCTGAGGTGTCTCCGGGAAAGTGGACGGATCGATGTCATGCGAGGCGAGCAACGGCGTGCCATCCATTCCCCGAACCAGGTAGGTAATGTACTCCTCGTGAGGGCGCAGGGCGGCCACCTGCTGGAGCAGGCCGGCATCTTCACGATTGTAGATTTCGACGACGGCCAGGGACAGGATGCGTTGCGCGGTCTCTTCCAGGGAACTATCGAGGGTCCTGTCGATGGTATGTTCGACGATCAGCGCCGTGACCGTGGTGGCGACCAGCCAGAATAGCGTCACCCCGAGGGTCAAGCCGAGGCCGAGACGACGCTGCAGGCTAATCGGCCGGCTCATCTCCGCCCCAGCCGATAGCCCATGCCACGTACGGTCTCGATGCTGGCATGTCCCAACTTCTTGCGCATGCGGCTGATATGAACCTCTACGGTGTTGCTTTCGATCTCCGCGCCGAAGGCATACAGGTGATCCTCGAGTTGAGCCCGGGACAACAGCGCTCCGGGATGTTGCACGAGCGACTCGAGCAGCGCCCATTCCCGTGCCGTCAGCTCGACGCCGTGTCCGGCCCGGAGCACCGAATGATTGACCAGATCGATCTCCAACTCACCCACGCGGATCAGCGGATTGGGATTGCCACTGTAACGCCGCGCCACGGCGGCGATCCGAGCGGACAGCTCCGACAGGTCAAAGGGCTTGACCAGGTAGTCGTCCGCGCCGGCGTTCAGCCCTTCAATACGGTCAGATATCTGATCCCGTGCGGTCAAGATAATCACCGGCGTGGTATCGCCTGCCTTGCGTCGGCGCCTCAGAAAATCGAGTCCTCGGCCATCGGGCAGCATCAAGTCAAGCAGAATCAGATCGTAGGCGGTCGTCGCGACGCTCGCTTCAGCGTGCTTCAAGCACTGCATCCAGTCCACGGCATGGCCATCTTCGCTGATCTGTTCGCGCACCGCCTCGCCCAGAGAGGGCGCATCCTCGATCAGTAATATGCGCATATCCCATTTTCTCCTGAGGTCACAGACACCCTGAGCCTAACGGGTCTGCCTGACGGCAACCTGAACGGGACCGACTCGCCCATACATCGAAGCAGTCGTATCCACGTCAGATTCCTGTCAGGTGATCCGCTTACAGTGACAACGTGAACATCATCTGGAGAAAACCATGAAAACGCCACTGTTTGTCACCACCACGCTGGCCACCATCCTGGCGAGTGGAATGACCCTAGCCGATGACGACTGTCGTGATCCGGTCGCCGACTGGCAGCCTCGCGACGCCCTGCGCCAGCAGCTCGAGGCCAAGGGCTGGGAGGTACGCCGCATCAAGGTCGATGACGGCTGCTACGAGGTCAAGGGCCTCGATCAGGAGGGCAACGAGGTCGAGGCGGAGTACGCCCCGGCATCGCTGCGCCTGCGCAAGCTGGAAATCGAATACGACTACGACGACAAGGAATACGACCGCTCTGATGACGACGACGACAGCGAAGCTACCAGCCGGCGCTCGGAGTCTCGCACCGGCCCCGACAGCGGCATCGTCAGCGGCAAGCCGTCCGTCCGCATCGAGTGATGCGTTGTTTCATAAGGACACTAGATTGCCCGAGACCAACATGTGACGGAGACAGACGATGAAAAGACTCACCCTTGCTCTTGCCCTCAGCCTTGCCGCCGCCATCGCGCTACCGGCCCTCGCCCAGGCGCGGGAGGTGACCTTCAATACCGAGCTGAAAAACTACGGAGGCGACGGCGCCTATGTGGCGCTCTACCTCACCGATGCCGACGGCCAATACCAGGGCACACTCTGGATCGCCGGAGAGAAGTCGAAATACTACAAGCACCTGCGCGACTGGGCGCGGGGCAGCGGCCAACGCAGCAGCGAATATGACGGGCTGACCGGTGCCAGCGTCGGCAACGGACGTACCCTGAATATCACCCTCGACATTGCCGATGAGCTGATCGACGCAGGGTATGAGGTGCGCGTCGACACCGCCGTCGAGGACATGCGCGACAATCGCGCCGACGTCGTCGTCCCGCTGACCACTGAGGGTGCAGGCAAGTCGGTCTCCGGCCGTGGCTATGTGCAGTCGTTCCACTACACCTTCTGATTCTGATCGAACAGGGAGCACAAATACCATGCTACGCCAGCTTCATTCGCTACCCGGCCTGATCGCGGCGCTGTTCGTCATCGTACTCACGGTGACCGGGGCGATCCTATCGCTCGATCCGGCCCTCGAGCGGGCGGGGACCACGGTGCCCGCCGCCGGGCAGATCAGCGTCGCCGAGCTGGCGGGCAGGGTAGCGGAGCATTACCCGGGGGCCGAACAGATCGAGCGCACGCCCTCGGGCACGCTTATCGTCTATTACACCCAAGACGGACAGGTGGGAGCCGATCGCGTGGATCCGCGCACCGGACAGGCCATCGCTCCCTATGAGCCGTCGCCGTTCTCGCGCTGGGTGAAGAACCTGCACCGCTCCCTGCTGCTCGATATGCCCGGTCGCGCGGTGGCGGGCATCACGGCGCTGGCGATGATCGTGCTGGCGATCTCCGGCGCCATGCTGCTGGCCGCTCGCCTAGGCGGATGGCGCCAGTTGCTCCGCCCGGTGCGCGGCACACTTAGCCAGCGGCTGCATATCGAACTCGGTCGGGCGGCGATTCTCGGCCTGCTGCTGTCAGGGCTGACCGGATCCTATCTCTCCGCCACCACCTTTGGCCTGGCCCCGGAGGGCGTAGAGGCCGAGCCCGAATTCCCTCTAGAGGTCGCTGGCGGCCCTCCCGCCGCCATCGATACCCTGCCGGCCCTGAAGGCAACAGACTTAAGCGACCTGCGAGCGCTGGTCTATCCCTACCCGGACGAGCCCACGGACATCTACTCCCTGGGTACCGATCAGGGTGCCGGATATATCGATCAGGCCAGCGGCGAGTGGCTCTCCTACCTGCCCCATGACGCCACTCATAAGTTCCATGAATTCATCTATATGCTGCATACTGGTGAGGGCCTCTGGTGGCTTGGCCTGATCCTCGGCCTGGCCGCCCTGATGGTGCCGGTGATGGCTGTGACCGGCCCGATCATCTGGTGGAAGCGTCAGCGGTCCAAGCCGAAACTCGCCGCCAACAGCGGGCCGAACACCGCGGATAGCGTGATCCTGGTCGGCAGCGAAAGCAACACGACCTGGGGCTTCGCCAGGACCCTGCACGACAGCCTGGTTCGAGAGGGCCACCGCGTGCATACCGCCCCCATGAACCGGCTGGCCTCTCGCTATCGCGGCGCGAAACGGCTGTTCATCCTCACCGCGACCTACGGGGATGGCGATGCGCCGGCCTCGGCCAACCGTTTCCTGGCGCGGCTAGAGAAGATCACCAGGACCCCGGAGCTCCCGGTAGCCGTGCTGGGCTTCGGTGATCGACAGTTCCCGCAGTTCTGCGGGTTCGCGAAGAAGGTCGAGACGGCGCTCACCGCCAAGGGCTGGCCGCAGCTGCTGCCGCTCGACACCATCGACCGACAGTCAACCCAGGAGTTCGCCCGCTGGGGCAACGCGGTGGGCAAGGTACTCGGCATCGAGCTGACGCTGGTCCATACTCCAGTGCGACCACGCACCACCCCCCTGGAACTCGCCGAGCGGGTGGATTACGGCGCCGACGTGCAGGCCCCCACCGCCGTGCTGCGCTTCAAGGCGCCTGAAGGTGGTGGCAGGAGCGGCCTGCTTAGTCGTCTGTTGGGGCGCACCGGCCTGCCGCCTTTCGAGGCCGGCGACCTGGTCGGCATCCTGCCACCGAACAGCCCGGTGCCGCGCTTCTATTCGCTGGCCTCGGCCTCAAAAGATGGCACCCTGGAGATCTGCGTGCGCCAGCATCCCAGCGGCCTATGTTCAGGCTTCCTTCATGCGCTGCCGATAGGCGGCACCATCGACGCCTTTATCCAGCCCAACCCGAACTTCCGCCCCGCCTCCGGCAAGGCGCCGATCGTGCTGATTGGCGCGGGTACCGGCATCGGACCGCTGGTCGGTTTCATCCGCCACAACAAGGCGCATCAAGCCATGCACCTCTATTGGGGCGGCCGCAATCCGCAGTCCGACTTCCTCTATGAGCCCGAACTGAACGTCTATCTCGAGGACAGGCGGCTGACGAAGCTGAACACGACCTTTTCCCGCGTCGATGAGCGCGCCTATGTACAGGACAAGCTCATCGCGAATGGCCCCGAACTGCGCTGGCTGATCGAGAAGGGCGCGCAGATCTTGGTTTGCGGCGGCCGGGATATGGCAAAAAACGTCATGGCGGCGCTGAATGACATAGTCGCACCGCTGGGCATGGACGTGGCGACGCTCAAGGCTCAGGGGCGCTATCGTGAGGACGTTTATTGACCTAAGCCCCTGAGCCACCATGGTGGCATGGCCGCCAATAAAGACGCCCCAGGTCGCTTGCGTCCCGGGGCGTAAGCAAGGCCATGAGGGCAGTTCAGGTCGTCCGGACTGCGTTATCTTCACTCGGAACAGCCTCAGGCCGGAGTGACGGTTTCGAAGCCTGGATTCATAGAGACATTTAAGGCTGGTGTCAGGTTAAGGCTTCAGAATTTAAACAAACTTAAGCCGGAGTTTGTTTTATGCCTAACATACGTACCAGCATCACCCTTTGCCTGCTTTTGGCAACTCAAATCAGCTTCTGGGCCCCGGGGCTGAGCTATGAGCAGTTACTGACACTCAGTGGATACCTTGCCATCAATTTCATGTCCATCACCATGGTGCTGGCTACCCGGCCTGGATGGCTGGAGTCGCCGTTGGGTGGTCTGGACAGCATGTATCAGCTGCATAAATGGACCGGTATTCTGTCCGTAAGTCTTGCGCTGACACACTGGCTGACCGAAATGGCGGATGATGGTCTCGAAGCGCTGTTTGGCTCGGATCGGAGCTTGCAGGAAGCACACTTTTCGGGCCTGCTGGACGGCCTCCAGGATGGCGCTGAAGACTTGGGCGAACCCGGCCTGTATCTGTTGCTGTTTCTGGTTGTCATTACCCTGACCCGGTTGGTGCCCTACTATTACTGGCGTTACCTGCACCGGGTGATGCCGCTGATTTATCTGGCACTGGCAGCCCATGCAGTGTTGTTGGCTCCGCTGAAGTGGTGGCAACAACCCACCGGCTGGCTGATGGCACTGTTGATTGTGGGTGGTGCCGCCGCAAGCCTGCAATCGCTGACCGGGCAAATTGGAAGGACCCGCCGCTACAAAGGACTGGTTCAGGCCATCAAGCAGACATCATCCAACATCACGGAAGTCGTCTGTGACATGGGCAGGCGGTGGCCAGGGCATCAAGCCGGACAATTCGCCTTGGTGACCTTCGACCGGATTGAAGGGGCGCATCCTTTTAGTCTGTCCAGCGCTGACAACGACAGCGGGCAGCTCAGTTTCCACATCAAGGCACTGGGAGACTACACCCGCGATATTCCGCAACGGCTCAGCAGTGGCCAGGCAGTTACGCTCGAAGGCCCTTATGGTCGTTTTGATCCCGCCAGCGGCAGAAAAAACGCCCAGCAGATCTGGGTGGCCGGCGGCATAGGTGTAACACCATTTCTGGCTGCGCTGGAAAACCGCCTAATCAATACCGAACAACAACATCCAGTAGTCACACTTCATTACTGCACTGCAGGAGCCGTGGATGACCCAATGGTGACTCGCCTGCAACAACTGGCAGACAAACTTCCGGACATATTGCTGCACATCCACGACAGCCAGCAGGGGCAACGATTGACCGCGAATCAACTGCAACTCCATGACCGCAGAGTGGATATCTGGTTTTGCGGGCCTCACGGCCTCGCCAAAGCCTTGCGGAACGGCCTGAAGCAGCAGTCGATTTCATTACGCTTTCATCAGGAAAGTTTCCAGTTTCGCTGAACGAGTGAAGTGGACTCGCTTATCCACACTTCGACCAGCCGCAGCCGGAGTAGCAGGTGGGGCAGCCGTCCATCATGATCAGTTCGCCGTTGCACTCGGGGCAGTGGCCGACCACGGTGGGGCCGTCGCCCTTGGCATGGGCGGCCTCCTCGGCCTTGCGCTCGGCCTGCTCGATCTCCTCCGCGGTGGGCGGCACCCACAGGTGGCCGCTGGCCTGGCGCTGGGCGTAGCGAGACACCAGCTCCTCCACCGGCACCTGGTTACCGTCCTGGTCGAGGAAGCCGCGACGGTAGAGGATCTGCTGGATCGACCAGGCGATGGCCGCCACCTCGGAGTCATGAAACACCGGCTTGCCCCAGCGGTTCATGCCGCAGCGCACCAGGCCCTTGTCCCAGGCCACCTTGCGCAGGTCGGCCACCGCCTGGGTGACGTAGCCGCCGCGGGCGGCCAACGACAGGCTGCGCATGGTGGCGGTGATCCACTGGTGCTCGCTGGAGAGCTGACCGGAGGGAAAGAAGAACTCCACCGGGCGCTCGATCACCACCCGCTTGCCGTTGAGCACGCCCTCCACGGGCATAAAGGAGACCAGCAGGTAGACCTTCTTGCGGCCCTCGGCGCCGACGTAGGAGATCTTCTCCGACACGGCCTCCAGGGTGCCCTCGGGGCGCGAGGGGATGCGCACCGTGAGCGGGTTCTCCTCGGCCAGCGGCGGCTCTTCCACCGCCTTCTTGACACTGTAGGAAACGATCTTGGAATTGATCTCGACGGCCATCAGGGGGCTCCTCCGGAAAGTTTTACATTGACGCTAGCGTGACAGCAGGCATTACCACTTGCCATAGGTGCCTTCCTTCAGCGCGTCATAGAGGTTCGCCGCGTTGTGCTCCTCGCCGTCGTAGATGACCTTCTCGTCACCGGCCAGCTCCACGCTCTCGCCATTCTCCAGCTCGAACACGTAGGTGGTGTTCTTGAGGTCGTCCTCGCGCACCAGCACGCCCTGGAAGGCCTCCGGGTTGAAGCGGAAGGTGGTGCAGCCCTTGAGCTTGCTCTGGTAGGCGTCGAGATAGAGGTCCTTGAACTCCTCGAAGGGGAACTCGGTGGGCACGTTCACCGTCTTGGAGATCGCCGAGTCGACCCACGCCTGGGCGGCGGCCTGCACCGCCACGTGCTGCTTCGGAGAGACGGCATCGGCGGTGATGAAGTAGTCCGGCAAGTCGCTCTCCACGGCGTCGGCAGCGATGAAGTGGCGATAGGCCGCCAGCTCGAAGGAGACCACCTCGACTTGCTCCTTGGTCTTCTTGCCGGCCTGGATCACGTTGCGGAAGTAGCGGTGCGAGAACGACGGCTCGATACCGTTGGAGGCGTTGTTGCCCAGCGACAGCGAGATGGTACCGGTGGGCGCGATGGAGCTGTGGTGAGTGAAACGCGCGCCGTGCTCGGCGAGCTGGGCGACCAGCTCCGGCTCTACCTCGGCGACCTTCTGCATGTAGCGGCTATAGCGCGCATGCAGGATGCGGCCGGGCACCTTGTCGCCGGTCTCGTAGCCATCCTTCTTGAGCTCCGGACGCTCGCGCATCATCTTGGGCGTGATCTCGTAGTCCTCGGCCAGCGCCGGGGCAATGCCCTTCTCGCGGGAGAGCTCGAGTGCCTGCTTCCAGCCCTCGATGGCCAGGTTGCGGCTCACCTCCTCGGTGAAGGCCAGCGACTCCGGCGAGCCATAGGGGATCTTGAGCATGGTCAGGGTGGAGCCCAGGCCCAGGAAGCCCATGCCGTGGCGGCGCTTGGCCTCGATCTCGCGGCGCTGGCCCTCCAGGGGCAGGCCGCTGATCTCCACCACGTTGTCGAGCATGCGGGTGAAGATCGCCACCACCTGGCGGTAGCGCTCCCAGTCGAAGCGCGGCTTGTTGCCGAAGGGGTCGATGACGAAGCGGGTCAGGTTCACCGAGCCCAGCAGGCAGGCACCCTCGGGCGGCAGCGGCTGCTCGCCGCAGGGGTTGGTGGCGCGGATCTCCTCGCAGAACCAGTTGTTGTTCATCCGGTTGACCTGGTCGATCAGGATGAAGCCCGGTTCGGCGTAGTCGTAGGTCGACTTCATGATGGTGTCCCACAGCTCGCGGGCGCGGATCACCTCGACGATGCGGCAGGCCACGCGGCCCTCGGCATCGACGGTGTAGCCCTCTTCCACCACCGGCCAGTCGCGATAGATCAGCTCGTTCTCCTGGACGTCATCCTTCTCCCCGGCGTGCAGCGGGAAGGCCAGCGGCCACTCGCTGTCGTTCCTGACCGCCTCCATGAACTCGTCGGTGATCAGCAGGCTCAGGTTGAACTGGCGCAGGCGGCCCGACTCGCGCTTGGCCTCGATGAACTGGCGCACGTCGGGGTGGCCGACGTCGAAGGTGCCCATCTGGGCGCCGCGGCGACCGCCCGCGGAGGCCACCGTGAAGCACATCTTGTCGTAGATATCCATGAACGCCAGGGGGCCGTTGGTGCCGGCCCCGGCGCCGAACACGAAGGCGCCCTTGTGGCGCAGGGTGGAGAAGTCGTAGCCGATGCCGCAGCCCGCCTTGAGGGTCATGCCGGCGTCCACCACGGAGTCGAGGATGTCGTGCATGGAGTCGCGGATGGTGCGCGACACCGTGCAGTTGATCAGGCTCACCGCCGGCTTGTAGGCCTCGGCGCCGGCGTTGGACATGATCCGCCCGGCGGGGATGGCGCCGTTCTCCAGCGCCCAGCGAAACTTCGCCAGCCAGGCGTCGGCCTGCTTGCCTTCCACCGCGGCGAGGGCGCGGGCCACGCGATCCCAGGTGGCGGCCACGTCCTGGTCCACGGGCCTGCCGTGACGGTCCTTGAGGCGGTACTTGGAGTCCCAGATGTCACGGGACGGCCCCTGCAGGGGCACCTCGTTGGATGACTTCACTGCCTTGGTGGAAGTGCTCATTCGGATGGCTCCGGAAGAAGTGCGTTAATCGAAAAAAGTCAGCTCGTACGTCTTGCCAGTCGCTCCAGGCGCACCAGCAGTTCGCCGAAGGGGCCCTGGGCCAAGCCCTCCTCGCGACCGTCGAGCAGGTTCTTGACCATCAGGCCCAGTTCGGTGTCGCCCTCGATCAGCAGCCGGCGCTGGAAGAACAGCGCGTCGGGATCCTCGCGGCGGGTCGCCAGGCAGAGGAACTCCCGCCAGCCACCACGGATGGTGGCCTCGCCGGGCTCGGTGCACACCGCCAGGCGCTCGCCCTCCAGGGTGAGGGTCAGCGCCATGCCGATATCCTCGATGGCCAGGGTGATGCGGCGCCCTTCCAGGGCGTCGAACTCCCCCTCGGCCAGAGGCTCGGCGAAGGTGCGATTGAGCAGCGGTTCCACCAGGCGGCGCTTGAGGCGGACCGGCACGCGCGGATCGAGGGCGCGAATCAGACGGGCGGGTGCGGGAGGACGCGGCAAGGCATGTAACGGTAAAGGCAACAACGGCAGGGACATGACAGCTCTCCTGAGGGGGTACCATGCGGCCAGGGCCGCCGAACCGTTCATCCTAGGCCGGTGCTCCCGGGGCTGCACTGACATGCATCATGTCGGTGGCAGGCCCTGTGTTCACCCGCGGCCCGACTACCATATATAGACCATATGCCGCCGGCAAGCCCCATATCTGGTGCAGGCGGGCATTCATCATGACCCATTTTCATTTGACAGCCTAAGCCCATGAAGCGCCGGCAAAATCACCCGGTGCGGCGATAGATGAGATCCCAGACACCGTGACCCAGCCTCTCCCCACGGGCCTCGAACTTGGTCTGCGGACGGAACGCCGGACGCGGCACGTAGGGCGCGGTCTCGGGCCCGGCGGTGTTGGCGAAGCCGGGAGCGGCGTCCATCACCTCGGCCATCCACTCGGCATAGGCCTCCCAGTCGGTGGCCAGGTGGAAGGTGCCGCCGACCTTCAGCCGGGTGCGCACCAGCTCGACGAAGGCGGGCTGCACGATGCGCCGCTTGTGGTGCTTCTTCTTGGGCCAGGGATCGGGGAAGAACAGCTGCAGGGTGTCGAGGCTCGCCTCGGGCAGGCACCGCTCGAGTACCGCCAGAGCGTCCTCGCGGTAGACGCGCAGGTTGGTCAGGCCGCGCTTGTCGGCCTCGTCGAGCAGCTTGCCGACGCCGGGAGCGTGCACCTCGATGCCGATGAAGTCGGTGTCGGGGTGGGTCTCGGCCTGCTCCACCAGGGAGGCGCCCATGCCGAAGCCGATCTCCACCACGCAGGGCGCGCGGCGACCGAACAGCGTCTCGAGATCCTGGCGACCGTCGGCCAGGGTCAGTCCGAGACGCGGCCACACCTCCTCGAGCCCGCGGGTCTGGGCCTGGGTCATGCGTCCGGCGCGCAGCACATAGCTCTTGATGCCGCGGCGATGCAGCGGGGCGTCCGCCCCCTCCGGGCCGGTGGTCGTGTCGTCGTGTCGGGGATCGGTCATGGCGCGGGGCAACTCTTCTTGGCTTGGATAAACCGGGGGCGCGTATTGTAGCGGCTAAGGCTCGCCCGGGGTACGGTAGGTGGCCAAAGCAGGCGGACTCTCGAGGCTGATCCGGCGACAGGCCTGCGAGGGGGCGCTGTGAATACCTCCCTGTACGCTACCTCGGCCTTCCCTGGTCCTCGGACCCCCTCTTCGGCATGTCCCCGGCGCCTCTCGACGACCAACGCAACTGTACCGATCAATCAAGGCTAAGGAGGATCAGAATGCACGACAGGGGATGGTGGCTGGGGGCGGCGCTCTCCGGCGCCCTGATGGTGATCGCCGGCGCCTTCGGCGCCCACGCCCTGGAGGGGCAACTGGCCCCTCGGCTGGCAGCCGCCTTCGAGACCGGGGTGCGCTACCAGGCGTGGCACACCCTGGCACTGCTGGCGATGCTGGCCTGGCGCGCCTCGTGCCCGGTCGCCGGCCAGCGGCTGGCCATGGGGCTGTGGGCGGCCGGCATCGCGCTCTTCTCCGGCTCGCTCTACGCCATGGCCCTCACCGGCGCGACGGGGCTGGGAATGATCACGCCCATCGGCGGGGTGCTGATGATCGGCGGCTGGCTGGCGCTTGCATGGGCCGTACTGCGCGCCCACTGAGGCGCTCAGTCGCTGTCCGGCAACGCATAGGTGGCGGTGACCAGGGCCACCGGCCGCTCATCGCCAGCGGAGAACAGCTGTACCTCGCCCACCGCCAGGCGGCGCCCCAGCTTGAGGATGCGCGCGGTGGCGATGATATCGCGGTCGCCGCGCGGGCGACGCAGGAAGCGGCAGTGCAGGTCGCTGGTCACCGCCATGGGCTCGGGGCCGATCTCGGCGAGGATCGCCACATAGAGGCAGACGTCGGCCAGGCCCATCAGGGTGGGGCCGGAGACGCTGGCGCCGGGACGCAGGTGCTCGTCGTCGATGGCCAGGCTCATGGTGGCCTTCATATGATCGACGGCCTCGATGGTACCGATGCGCTGGGGGAAGATCTCGTCGAGGAAATCCTCGATGGCGGCGGCGGTCATCACGGGCATGGCAAGCCTCCCTGCTGTGGCAGACGAAAACCACCACCTTAGCCGACCCGCGCCGACGCCGACAGTGCCCGAACGTCGAGCCCGCCAAAGAAGGCGCCCCCGCGGCATGACCGCGGGGGCGCTCCCCGACGCCTTTCGTTTTTTTTCTTACTTCGCCTTGTGCACGGCGCGCCAGTGGTGCAGCAGCGGCTCGGTGTAGCCGGCGGGCTGCACGCGACCCTTGAAGATCAGGTCGCTGGCGGCCTGGAAGGCGCTGGAGCCCTGGAAGTCCGCGCTCATCGGCGTGTACTCCGGGTCTCCGGCGTTCTGCTCGTCGACCACCTTGGCCATGCGCTCCAGGGTCTCCTGGACCCGTGCGGCATCGACCACGCCATGATGCAGCCAGTTGGCGATGTGCTGGCTTGAGATGCGCAGGGTGGCGCGATCCTCCATCAGGCCCACGTCATGGATGTCCGGCACCTTGGAGCAGCCCACGCCGTGCTCGACCCAGCGCACCACGTAGCCGAGGATGCCCTGGCAGTTGTTGTCGAGCTCCTGCTGGCGCTCCGCGTCGCTCCAGTCGGCGCTCTCGGCGACCGGCACGCTGAGCAGGTCATCCAGAACGTCCGGCTCGCCCTGCCCCTCCAGCTCGCGCTGGATGGCGGTAACGTCTACCTGATGGTAGTGCAGGGCGTGCAGGGTCGCGGCGGTGGGCGACGGCACCCAGGCGGTGTTGGCGCCGGCCTTGGGATGGCCGATCTTCTGCTCGAGCATACCGGCCATCAGGTCGGGCATGGCCCACATGCCCTTGCCGATCTGGGCGCGGCCGCGCAGGCCACAGGCCAGGCCGACCTGGACGTTGTTCTTCTCGTAGGCCTGGATCCAGGCGGCGCCCTTCATGTCGCCCTTGCGGATCATCGGCCCCGCCTCCATGGCGGTGTGCATCTCGTCGCCGGTGCGATCGAGGAAGCCGGTGTTGATGAACACCACACGCGAGCTGGCCTCGGCGATACACGCCTTGAGGTTCACCGTGGTGCGCCGCTCCTCGTCCATGATGCCCATCTTCAGGGTATCGCGGGCCAGGCCCAGCAGGTCCTCGACGCGGCCGAACAGCTCACTGGCGAAGGCCACCTCCTTCGGTCCGTGCATCTTCGGCTTGACGATATAGACCGAGCCCTCGCGGGAGTTGCGCGGATCGCCCTCGCCCTTCTTCAGGTCGTGCAGGGCAATCAGGCTGGTGACGATGCCGTCGAGGATACCCTCGGGCAGCTCGTTGCCCTCGGCGTCGAGCACCGCCGGGGTGGTCATCAGGTGGCCGACGTTGCGCACGAACATCAGCGAGCGGCCCGGCAGGGTCACACTGCCGCCGTCGGTGTTCTGCCAGGTGCGGTCGGCGTTGAGGCGGCGGGTGAAGGTCTTGCCACCCTTCTCGACCTCCTCGGTCAGGTCACCCTTCATCAGGCCCAGCCAGCTGGCGTAGACGCCGACCTTGTCCTCGGCGTCCACCGCGGCCACGGAGTCTTCGCAGTCCATGATGGTGGTCAGCGCGGCCTCGACCACCACGTCCTTGACGCCGGCAGGGTCGGTCTTGCCGATCGGGTTGCTCGGGTCGATCTGGATCTCCAGATGCAGGCCATGGTTGCTCAGCAGGATGGCATCGGGCCTCTCGGCCGGGCCATTGAAGCCCACCAGCTTGCCGGCGTCCTTGAGGCCGGTCTCGCGGCCGCCCTCGAGGGTAACCACCAGGTGGCCATCACGCAGGGCGTACTTGACGGCATCGCGGTGGGAGCCGGTCGCCAGCGGCGCGGCGCGGTCCAGGACACCGCGGGCGTAGGCGATGACCTTCGCGCCACGCTTGGGATTGAAGCTTTCGCCCTTCTCGGCGCCGTTCTCCTCGGAGATGGCATCGGTGCCGTAGAGCGCGTCGTAGAGGCTGCCCCAGCGGGCATTGGCGGCGTTCAGCGCATAGCGGGCATTGTTGACCGGCACCACCAGCTGCGGGCCGGCCTGGACGGCGATCTCGCGATCGACGTTGGTGGTGGTCACCCTGACATGGGCCGGGGGAGCGGCCAGGTAGCCGATCTCCTCGAGGAAGGCGCGGTAGCCAGGCATGTCACGCACCGGGCCGGGGTTCTCGCGATGCCAGGTATCGAGCTTCTCCTGCAGGCGATCGCGCTCGGCGAGAAGATCGTGATTCTTGGGGGTCAGATCATGGAAGAGGGCATCCACGCCGGCCCAGAAGGCCTCGGCGTCGACACCGGTGCCCGGGAGCGCCTGCTCGTTGATGAAACGGTCCAGTTCGGCGGCCACCTGGAGGCGGTGACGCGTGACACGTTGGGTCATGGTGGATCTCCTCGCACGGGGCAGGCGGCGGGTGCACACCGGACTGCCATCAACAGGGTTGGGTGACTGCGTGGGTTCAAGTTTGTGGAAAACCGTTCCACATGTAAAGCCAGAATGGCATCGCCGGCGCCGAGACTCGACCAAAAGATAAGCCAGCGACGCCCGCCCGTTCGGCAATCATGGTGCCACCTCGCGCTTGCCGCTAGCATGATGGAGCACCGTGGAGAATGCGATGAGCGATTTCACCCCCCTGCAGGCCCTGGGCCCCTTCCGCTGGATCGACCCTGGCGACCAATTGCCCGGCGGCGATCATCTGGAACGCTATCTGGGCCACTACGGCCTGGCGCCCCTGCTCGCCAAACACGTGGGGCTGCACCTGGGTTTCCTGGACGCCGGCGACTTCCGCCTGTGGGCCTCGGTATGGAGCCCCGCCGAACCCATCGGCACGGCCTTCGTGGTGCACGGCTACTTCGACCACCTGGGGCTCTATCGCCACCTGCTGGAGCGACTGCTGGAACGCGGCTGGCGCGTGGTGCTGTGGGACCTTCCCGGGCACGGCCTCTCCAGTGGGCAACGCGCCTCCATCGCAGACTTCGACGACTATGGCGGCTGCCTGCGCGCCCTCCAGGACCACCTGGAAACCGAGGGGCTGGCCCCGCACCCCTGGCTGGGCATCGGCCAGAGCACCGGCGCGGCGATACTCGCCACCGACGCCCTGACCCGCGGCGAGGCGGGCCACTGGGCCGGACTCGCCCTGCTGGCACCGCTGGTGAGGCCCTGGGGCTGGCGCCAGTCGAGCTGGCTGCACCTGCTGGTGGGCCCCTTCGTGCGCTCCATTCCGCGCAAGTTCCGCGACAACTCCACCGACGCCGAATTCGCCGCCTTCCTGCGCGACCAGGACCCGCTGCAGGCCGACCGCGTGGCGGTGGACTGGGTCAGCGCCATGCGTCGCTGGATGCCGCGGCTGCTGGCGCTGCCTCCCAACCCGGTGCCGACCCTGATCCTGCAGGGCGAGCAGGACCTGACCGTGGACTGGGAGTGGAACCTGGAGGTGCTCAAGGAGAAGTTTCCCAACGCCGAGGTCCATCTGCATCCCGAGGCGCGCCACCACCTGGTCAACGAGGCGGAGCCCATCCGCCAGACGCTGTTCGAGAGCCTGGACCGCTTTATCGACGCCCTGGCACCCAGCACCGCTGTGGAGGATACCTCACCATGAAGACCGCGCTCCCCCGCCTGGGCGCCCTGCTGGCCCTGACCTCGCTGACGTTGACCCTGCTCGCCGGCTGCGCCGGCACACCCGAGCGCCCCGACAGCAGCATCCGCCAGGCGCTGTTCAACCTCGGCGAGCGCGCCGCCGCCCTGGTGATGACGGCGCCGTCCCTGCCGCAGCCGCCCAGCGACCAGGTGCTGCTGCTGGCACCCCCCGAGGTCAATGCCGGTCTCGGTATCGAGGAGATACGTTTCGAGGAAAGCCTGGTACGCGCCCTGCTGGCGGTCAGCGACGGCCCCCAGGTGCTCGACTGGGGCGAGAGCCTCAACGAGGGCGGCGACAACCAGTGGCGCCTGGAGAGCCGGCTGATGGCCGACGGCCCGCGCCTGTCACTCTCCGACCGCGAGCTGCTGCCCTACCGCCTGACGCTGACCCTGCGCCGCCCCGGGGAGGAGGCGGCGCGCTGGGAGCAGAGCCTGCAGGGTGCCCTGGACGCCACGGCACTGTAGCGAAAGGCGCCGCTCACCCCTTGAGGAGTCGGTCGAGCTGGCGGTAACCCACCGCCTCGATCAGCTGCTCGCGCTCGGGGCGCGAAACCCCGGCGAGATCGGCCAGGGTCAGCGCCACCCGCAGCACGCGATGATAGGCCCGCGCCGAAAGCTTGAGCCGCTCAAGCACCGCCGCCAGCCAGGCGCGATCCGCCGCCGAGAGGCCGCAGGCCGACTCCAGCTCGCGCCCCGCCAGGTGGGCGTTGAGCGCCCCTCGCGCCAGCTGCCGCTCACGGGCGGCGAGCACTCGCCGGCGCACCGTGGCGGAGTCCTCCCCCGGCTGGTTGGCGGTGAGCTGCTCCGGAGGCAGTGCCGGCACCTCGACTTGCAGGTCGATACGGTCGAGCAGCGGCCCGGAGAGCCGCGCCTGGTAGCGCTGGATCTGCGCCGCGGTGCAGTGACAGGCCTGGCGCGGGTCACCCAGGTGGCCACAGGGGCAGGGGTTCATCGCCGCCACCAGCATGAAGCGTGCAGGATAGCGGCGCTCGTGGCTGGCCCGGGCGATATGGATGCGCCCGGACTCCATGGGCTCGCGCATCACCTCCAGCACATGGCGCGGGAACTCCGGCAACTCGTCGAGGAACAGCACGCCGTGGTGGGCCAGGGAGATCTCCCCGG
Organism: Halomonas sp. SSL-5; assembly: GCF_030708455.1. Classification (GTDB taxonomy): domain Bacteria; phylum Pseudomonadota; class Gammaproteobacteria; order Pseudomonadales; family Halomonadaceae; genus Halomonas. The sequence continues at coordinate 3,734 of NZ_JAUYWF010000006.1, read as the reverse complement.
GGCGTGGCCGTGCGCCGCCGCCCACCAGGGCCACGGCGCTGGCGGTATGGTGCGGGGAGCGAAAGGGACGCCGCCCCCACTCGGCACGCAGCGGCAGGCCGCTGACCGAGCGCACCGCCGCCACCTCCAGGGCCTCCTCGTCGGTCAGCGGCGGCAGGATGCCCGGCAGGCGGCTGGCCAGCATGGTCTTGCCGGTGCCGGGCGGGCCGGCGAAGAGCAGATTATGGGCGCCGGCGGCGGCGACCTCCAGGGCGCGTCGGGCCTGGAACTGGCCGCGCACCTCGGCGAGGTCAGGCAGCGGCCGGGTGGCCTCGGGCGGGCGCGACAGCCGGTGGGGGGCGATGGGGGCCTGACCCAGCAGGTGCGCCACCACCTCCATAAGGTGGTCGGCGGGCAGCACCTCGAGCTCACCGGCCAGCGCGGCCTCGTCGGCGTTGGCCCGCGGCACGATCAACCGGCGCCCGGCGCGGCGTGCCGCCAGGGCCAGCGGCAGCACCCCCTCGACCCGCCTGAACGCCCCATCCAGCGCCAGCTCGCCGACGCTCTCGGTATTCTCCAGGCAGCCGGGTGGCAGCTGCCCCGAGGCGAGCAGCAGCCCCAGGGCGATGGGCAGGTCGAAGCGCCCGCCCTCCTTGGGCAGGTCGGCGGGAGCCAGGTTGAGGGTGATACGCCGCAGCGGATACTCGAAGCCGGCGTTGACCAGGGCGCTGCGCACCCGCTCGCGGCTCTCCTTGACCGCCGTCTCCGGCAGCCCGACCAGCGTCATGCTGGGCAGGCCGTTGGAGAGGTGCACCTCTACCTGCACCTCGGGTGCCTCCAGGCCGAGCCCGGCCCGGGTGTGCACGATCGCCAGCGTCATGGGCGCTCCCTCGCGGATGGACTGCTCTCAGGCTAGTCCAGCCGACGAGGGAGCGCGCGGGTCAGCGCCCCGCCTCGCCAGCCCCGGCGTCCTCCTCCGGCGGGGTCGGCGCCTCGCCATCCGCAGAGACCTGCGGCTTGTCGGCAGCGGCGGAGGCGGTCCCATCGCCGGCCTGAGATTCCACCAGCGCCTCCAGGGAGGCGACCTGTTTCTCCAGGGCCTCGACCCGCGACCGGGTGCGCTGCAGCACGTCCATCAGGATGTCGAAATCCTCGCGGGAGACCAGTTCGAGACGGTCGAAGGCGCCCCTCACCACCTGCTGGATCCCCTTCTGCACCTCTTCGGGGGCCTGGGAGGCGCCCTGCAGGCGTTCGCCGATCTGCTGGGCCAGCCGACCGATTCTATCGTGGGTCACCATGACGCTTCTCCTGGTTGGGGATGACGACCTACAGGATACGCGTGGCATCCATGAGACGCATGCCCTCTTGCAGGGCACGCGGGACGCGCACCGGCACCATCGGGGTGCATGGGCCCCGACAGTACACCGTGGGAAGTGCCGTCCTCGACCGAACAGCCTGACTCAACAAATTGGTATATATGGATTTTTCTCCACACTGGCACGCCGCGCGCATTGTGCAGATCAGCTGCCCCATCGGGTCGCCTCCCTTCCCCAGAGGAGACAGGACATGAAGCTGATCACCGCCATCATCAAGCCCTTCAAGCTCGACGACGTCCGCGAGGCCCTCGCCGACAACGGCGTCCAGGGCATCACCGTCACCGAGGTCAAGGGCTTCGGTCGCCAGAAGGGCCACACCGAGCTCTATCGCGGTGCCGAGTACGTCGTCGACTTCCTGCCCAAGGTCAAGATCGAGATCGCCGTGGACGACAGCCGCCTGGAGGGCGTGCTCGACGCCATCTGCGAAGCCGCCGGCAGCGGCAAGATCGGCGATGGCAAGGTATTCGTCACGGCCCTCGAGGACGTGATCCGTATCCGCACCGGCGAGCGCGGCGCCGACGCCGTCTGAGCCATGACCGACTGCCGCTTCCCCGACTGGAGAAAGTCCCATGAGTGAACTGACCGAACTGAGCTATGCGCTCGACACCTTCTACTTCCTGATCTGCGGCGTGCTGGTGATGTGGATGGCCGCCGGCTTCGCCATGCTCGAGGCCGGCCTGGTGCGCGCCAAGAACACCGCCGAGATCCTCACCAAGAACATCGCGCTGTTCGCCATCGCCTGCACCATGTACCTGCTGGTGGGCTACTACATCATGTACTCCAGCCCCGGCGGCGGCTTCCTGCCCAACCTGGGCGTGCTGCTGGGCGGCGAGAACGGCATGGACGCGGTGCTGGCAGGTGGCGATGACGCTCCCTACTACTCCATGCGCGCCGACTACTTCTTCCAGGTGGTGTTCGTGGCCACCGCCATGTCCATCGTCTCCGGGGCCGTGGCCGAGCGCATGAAGCTGTGGGCCTTCCTGGCCTTCGCCGTGGTGATGACCGGCCTTATCTACCCGGTCTCGGGCTACTGGACCTGGGGTGGCGGCTGGCTCTCCGAGGCCGGCTTCTCCGACTATGCCGGCTCCGGCATCGTGCACATGGCCGGCGCGGCCGCGGCCCTGGCCGGCGTGCTGGTGCTCGGCCCGCGCAAGGGCAAGTACGGCAGGGACGGCAGCATCTACGCCATCCCCGGCGCCAACCTGCCGCTGGCCACCCTGGGCACCTTCATCCTGTGGATGGGCTGGTTCGGCTTCAACGGCGGCTCGGAGCTGAAGCTCTCCGACATCTCCTCCGCCAACAACGTCGCCCAGGTGCTGGTCAACACCAACGCCGCCGCCGCCGGCGGGGTGATCGCCGCCCTGATCATCGCCAAGCTGTGGTTCCGCAAGGCCGACCTGACCATGACCCTCAACGGTGCCCTGGCCGGCCTGGTGGCGATCACCGCCGACCCGCTGTCGCCCTCGGCCCCGGCCGCCGCGCTGATCGGCGCCGTGGGTGGTGTCATCGTGGTGGCCGCCATCGTGGGCCTGGACAAGCTGAAGATCGATGACCCGGTCGGCGCCATCTCGGTGCACGGCGTGGTCGGCATCTGGGGCCTGCTGGCCGTGCCGCTGAACAACGGCGACGCCACCTTCGGCGCGCAGCTGCTCGGCATCGTCGGCATCTTCGCCTGGGTCTTCCTGGCCAGCCTGATCGTCTGGGGCATCCTCAAGGCGGTGATGGGTGTCCGCGTCAGCGAGGAGGAAGAGTACGAGGGGGTCGACCTGGCCGAATGCGGCATGGAGGCCTACCCCGAGTTCAGCGTCGCCAAGAAATGACGGCAACGCGTAACGAGTGAGCTGGCGTGCTCCACTTGGCCCCCGCAAGGGGGCCTTTTTTCTTCCCCGCCGGCGGGGTGTATCCTAGAGGCAATCCGCCTATTGCCGGCGGCATGCCCGCCCCAGAACCGACGAGGAACCAACCATGAAACTGGTGACCGCCATCATCAAGCCCTTCAAGCTCGACGACGTGAGGGAGTCCCTCTCGGAGATCGGCGTGCAGGGCATCACCGTGACCGAGGTCAAGGGCTTCGGCCGTCAGAAGGGCCACACCGAGCTCTACCGTGGTGCCGAGTACGTGGTGGACTTCCTGCCCAAGGTGAAACTCGAGGTCGCCGTGGACGACGAAATGGCCGAGAAGGTGATCGATGCCATCACCAGCGTGGCCAACACCGGCAAGATCGGCGACGGCAAGATCTTCGTGACACCTCTCGAGCAGGTGATCCGCATCCGTACCGGCGAAACGGGCAAGGACGCGGTCTAAGCGGCCAAGCGGCCAAGCGGCCAAGCGGCCAAGCGGCCAAGCGGCCAAGCGGCCAAGCGGCCAAGCGGCCAAGCG
>NZ_JAUYWF010000005.1 GCF_030708455.1 Halomonas sp. SSL-5 | reverse complement strand
AAGCGCCCACATGAATTACCTGATCGATTGTTAAAGAGCGGCTTCGAACTCTGTCGAGTGAAGCGTCTCGCTTGCTGCCGGCCGGAGCGAACTCCGTGTCGTCAGCGCCCTGCGAGGAAGGCGTATTCTACCGTTTCGCTCGGCGGTGTCAAGCGGTGTCTGGCGAAGCGTGCTTGCCGTGACTGCTGACCGCCCCACCTCACCGAGGTGGCTGCGAAAGCGTGGCGCATATTCTACCGAACATGCCGTGATTGTCAATCGGAATGTTTCGAAGCGATTCGACCCGTTTCAAAAATATTCCATGCAGAACAATCACTTCTGCCATTTCCACCGCCTGCAACGTTTGCCCGTCGCCGGCAGCGGATGCGTACTTTACGGCTTTCCCCGGCGGCGCGCAATACCTTCGGATAAAAAGTTTCGGGAGCATGACACTCCCTACTTGAGCACGACCCGAGCGTAGCGCTTCTTGCCCGCCTGGATCACATAGCTGTGGCCGGTATTCAGCATATGGTCGCGCTGGACGACGTCGCCATCCACCTTGACCCGGCCATTGCCGAGCATGTCCTTGGCCTGGGCACTGTTCTTCGTCAGCCCGGCGCGGTTGAGCACGGCGGCGATGGGCGCCTGGGCGCCGCCCTCGAAGTCCACCTCGATCTCCGGGAGGTCCTCGGGGAGCTCGCCCTCGGCCAGCTGGTTGCCGGCGGAGCGGTGGGCATTGGCCGCCGCTTCCTCGCCGTGGTAGCGACCGATCAGCTCACGGGCCAGCACCATCTTGATGTCGCGCGGGTTGGCACCTGCCTCCACATCGCGCTTGAGCGCCTCGATCTCCTCGTTGGGCTTGAGGGAGAGCAACTCGAAGTAGCGCCACATCAGGCTGTCGGGCATCGAGACCAGCTTGTTGAACATCGCCCCCGGCGCCTCGTCGACGCCCACGTAGTTGTCCAGCGACTTGGACATCTTCTGCACGCCGTCGAGCCCCTCGAGCAACGGCATGGTGATCACCACCTGGGGCTCCATGCCGAAGTGCTTCTGGATCTCGCGCCCCATCAGCAGGTTGAACTTCTGGTCGGTGCCGCCCAGCTCGATATCCGCCTCCAGGGCCACGGAGTCGTAGCCCTGGACCAGCGGATAGAGGAACTCGTGGATGGATATCGACTGACCGCCCTTGTAGCGCTTCTCGAAGTCGTCACGCTCGAGCATGCGAGCCACGGTGCTCTGACCGGCCAGCTCGATCATGTCGGCGGCGCTCATGGCGGTGAACCACTCGGAGTTGAAGCGCACCTCGGTCTTCTTGGGGTCGAGGATCTTGAACACCTGCTCCTTGTAGGTCTGGGCGTTGGCCTTGACCTCCTCCTCGGTGAGGGGCTTGCGGGTGACGTTCTTGCCGGTGGGGTCGCCGATGCGGCCGGTGAAGTCGCCGATCAGGAAGACGATCTCATGCCCCAGATCCTGGAACTGGCGCATCTTGGTCAGCAACACGCTGTGGCCCAGGTGCAGGTCGGGGGCGGTAGGGTCGAAGCCTGCCTTGATGCGCAGCTTGCGCCCGGACTCCAGCTTCTTGACCAGCTCCTCTTCCAGCAGGATCTCCTGGGTTCCCCGCTTCAGCAGCGCCAGCGCGCTCGCCACATCGCTCATCGTCTCCTACTCCACGTATCAGGTTGCCCGGCCCCGTCGGGGCCATCGAATGGGGCAGGATGGTAGCATGAGTCGACGCTTCGCGCTGACGCCACACTGCCCCGGGAGACCGCCATGCCTCTTTATATCGGCCTGATGTCCGGCACCAGCCTGGACGGCATCGATGCCGCCCTGGTGGAGATCGATGACGGGCCAGCCGGGGACCACCCCCGCCTGCTCGCCAGCCACGCCGAGCCGATGCCGGCAACGCTGCGCACGCTGCTCTGGGAGCTCTGCCACGCCCATCGCGCCAGCTTCGCCGAACTGGCGGCGGCCGAGGAGGCCTTCTGCCGGCTCCAGGCAGAGGCCGTGGCCGCACTGCTGACCGCCAGCGGAACGCCGCGCGAGGCGGTGGCGGCCATCGGCAGCCATGGCCAGACCATCGAGCACGCGCCCTATGGCCATGCGGATGGGGGCCATGCCAGCGGGCCCGCCTATACCCTGCAGCTCGACAACCCCAGCCGACTGGCCGAACTCACCGGGATCGCCGTCGTGGCCGACTTCCGGCGTCGCGACCTGGCGGCGGGTGGCCAGGCGGCCCCGCTGGCGCCGGCCTTCCATGAGGCGCTGTTCCGGGCCCCCCACGAGTGGCGGCTGGTGCTCAACCTGGGCGGCTTCGCCAACCTGACGCTGCTGCCTCCCGACGGAGACGAACGCGCGCCGCTGGGTTTCGACTCGGGACCGGCCAACGCCCTGCTGGACGCCTGGCACGCACGCCACCGCGGCGGTGCCTTCGATGCCGATGGCGCCTGGGCCGCCTCGGGCCGGGTCGATGAGACGCTGCTGGCCCGCCTGCTGGAGGAGCCCTTCTTCCATCTTCCACCACCGCGCAGCACCGGACGCGAGCTCTTCCATCTCGACTGGCTGGCGGCGCGGCTGAGCGGGCAGGAGCGTCCCGAGGACGTGCAGGCGACCCTCGCCGAGCTGACCGCGGCGAGCGTCGCCCTGGCGGTGGAGATGGCCCGGGAGCGGTTCGATGCCCCGCCACCGGCGCGGCTGATTCCCTGTGGCGGCGGCGCCCACAATCGCGACCTGCTGGGGCGACTGGCTCGCCGCCTGCCCGAGGCGACACTAGGCGACAGCGCCGAGTGGGACTGGCCGGCCGACTGGCTGGAGGCCGGCGCCTTCGCCTGGCTGGCCTGGCGACGACTGGCCGGACTCCCGGGCAACCTGCCCAGCGTCACCGGTGCCGCCGGCCCCCGGGTACTGGGCGGGGTCTACGCCGCCTGATCGCCCAACGGTTCAGAAGTCGTCGTCACGCTTCAGTGAAAGCTGACTGGCGGCCTCCTTGGCCTGGCCGATCCCCTCGCTACCTTCCCCGCCGCCATACTTGATCATCATGCGCAGGTCGTTGGCCGAGTCGGCGTGCACCAGCGCCACCTCCTCGGAGATCTTGCCCGCCTTGAACAGGTCATAGAGGGCCTGGTCGAAGGTCTGCATGCCGAGATCCCGCGAGCGCGACATGACGTTCTTGATCTCGGAGACCTCCCCCTTGCGCACCAGGTCCCCGATCAGCGGCGACTTGAGCATGATCTCGATGGCCGGGCAGCGCCCGCCATCCAGCGTGGGCAGCAGCTGCTGGGCGACGATGGCACGCAGGTTGAGGGACAGGTCGAGCCACACCTGGGCGTGCCGCTCGATGGGGAAGAAGTTGATGATGCGATCCAGGGCCTGGTTGGCGTTGTTGGCGTGCAGCGTGGCCAGGCAGAGGTGACCGGTCTCGGCGAAGGTCAGGGCGTGCTCCATGGTCTCGCGGGTACGCACCTCGCCGATCAGGATCACGTCCGGCGCCTGGCGCAGGGTGTTCTTCAGCGCCACCTCGAAGGACTCGGTATCGATGCCCACCTCGCGCTGGTTGATGATCGCCTTCTTGTGCGGATGCACGTACTCGATGGGATCCTCGACGCTGATGATATGGCCGCCTAGTGTCTCGTTGCGCTGCTGGATCATCGACGCCAGGGTGGTCGACTTGCCGGTGCCGGTACCGCCTACCACGAACACCAGGCCGCGCTTGTTGTTGGCCAGGTCACCGAGCGTGGAGGGCAGCGACAGCTCCTCCAGGTGGGGAATCTCGAAGCCGATACGCCGGATCACCATGGCCTTCTGGTTGCGCTGCTGGAAGGCGCTGACACGGAAGCGCCCCTTGCCCTTGAGGCTGAGCGCGAAGTTGGCCTCGTGCTCGGCCTCGAAGCGCGCCATCGCCACCTCCGGAATGGTGGCGTTGACCAGTTCGTTGACCTGTTGAATGCTGAGCCCCTGCTCGCCCATGGGGGTGAGCCTGCCCGCCATCTTGATGGTCGGCGGCGCCCCCACCGAGATCAACAGATCCGAGGCGTCCTTCTGCACCATGATATCCAGCAGCTGGTTGAGCCACTCTTGAGCCGTCATCTCCCTGCTCCCTCTGCCTGTAGTGTTGTTCTGTCTCGCCCTGACTCGCTCAGATCATGCCCTTGGCCTTGGCCTGGGCCTCGTCACGAGCCACCACATTGTCCGTTACCAGCTTGGCAAGGGCGGCATCCAGAGTCTGCATGCCCAGGTTGCCACCGGTCTGGATGGCCGAGTAGATCTGCGCCACCTTGTCCTCGCGAATCAGGTTACGCACCGCCGCCGTGGCGACCAGGATCTCATGGGCCGCCACCCGACCGCCGCCCATGCGCTTGAGCAGGGTCTGGGAGACCACCGCCTGCAGCGACTCCGAGAGCATCGAGCGCACCATCGACTTCTCGTCGCCGGGGAAGACGTCGATGATCCGGTCGATGGTCTTGGCCGCGGAGGTGGTGTGCAGGGTGCCGAACACCAGGTGGCCGGTCTCGGCCGCGGTGAGCGCCAGGCGGATGGTCTCCAGGTCACGCAGCTCGCCGACCAGGATGATGTCCGGGTCCTCACGCAAGGCGCTGCGCAGCGCCGGGGCGAAACCATGGGTATCGCGGTGTACCTCGCGCTGGTTGACCAGGCAGCGCTTGCTGCGGTGGACGAACTCCACCGGATCCTCGATGGTCAGGATATGCTCGTAGCGGTTGTCGTTGATGTAATCGATCATCGCCGCCAGGGTGGTGCTCTTGCCCGAGCCGGTGGGGCCGGTGACCAGCACCAGCCCACGCGGCAGCATGGAGAGCTGGCGGAAGGTCTGCCCCATCCCCAGGTCCTCGAGGGTCAGCACCTCGGTGGGGATGGTACGGAACACCGCCCCCGCACCGCGGGCCTGGTTGAAGGCGTTGACACGGAAGCGCGAGATACCCGGCACCTCGAAGGAGAAGTCGGTCTCGAAGAACTCCTCGTAGTCGCGGCGCTGGCGATCCGCCATGATGTCGTAGATCAGCTTGCGAACCTCACGATCCTCCATGGCCGGCACGTTGAGCCGGCGGATGTCGCCATCCACGCGAATCATCGGCGGCAGGCCCGCCGAGAGATGGAGGTCGGAGGCCTTCTGCTTTGCCGAGAACGCCAGCAGTTCGGTAATATCCATGCGTTTTCCCTGTTCCCGATGGTGGTGCGTCTTGTGAGATCCAGTATGACAGAGCTTGAGACATGACGGAGCCGGTGCTCTCCGAATCCCTCGCCGCCGCCCGACAGCGCCTGGCCGATGCCCTGAGCCGTGCCGGCCGCCCGGCGGCCGATGCGCGCCTGCTGGCGGTGAGCAAGACCAAGCCCGCCGAGATGATTCGCGAGGCGTGGCACCTGGGCCAGCGCGACTTCGGCGAGAACTACCTCCAGGAGGCGCTGGACAAGCAGGAGGCGCTGGCCGACCTGGAGGGCATCGTGTGGCATTTCATCGGCCCGCTGCAATCCAACAAGACCCGCGACGTGGCCGAGCACTTCGCCTGGGTACATAGCGTAGACCGCGAGAAGATCGCCCGGCGTCTCAACGATCAACGCCCCGAGGCGCTGCCGCCCCTGGAGGTCTGCCTGCAGGTCAATATCAGCGAGGAGGCGTCGAAGTCCGGGGCGAGCCTCGACGCGCTGCCGGCGCTGGCCGAGGCGGTGCTGGCCATGCCGCGGCTGCGCCTGCGCGGGCTGATGGCGATCCCCGCCCCGGCCAGGGAGCTGAACGCCCAGCGCGTGCCCCTCGGCCGGCTGCGCCAGGCCCTCGAGGGGCTTCGCGAGCGCTTCCCCGAGGCACCGCTGGACACCCTCTCCATGGGCATGAGCGACGACCTGGAGGCCGCCGTGCTGGAGGGTGCCACCCTGGTACGCCTGGGCACCGCCATCTTCGGAGCAAGACAGCGACACGAGTGACCCAACGCCGCGGCCGCCAGCGGCGGCCGCCTCAAGCGAGTGACACAGGACATCCCCATGGCAAACCGAGTCACCTTCATCGGCGCCGGCAACATGGCCGGCGCCATCATCGGCGGCATGATCGATAGCGGCTTCGCCGCCGATGCCATCACCGCCACCTCCCCCGATGACAGCATGCTGGCCCCGCTGCGCGAGCGGCTAGGCATCCATACCAGTACCGACAACGCGGCGGCGGTGGCCGAGGCCGACGTGGTGGTACTGGCGGTCAAGCCGCAGATCATGCGTCAGGTGTGCGAGGACATGCGCGACGCCGTCCAGGCCCGCCGGCCGCTGATCGTCTCGGTGGCCGCCGGCCTGCCCGCCGAGACCCTGGAGCGCTGGCTGGGCGGCGACCTGCCGCTGGTGCGCTGCATGCCCAACACTCCCTCGCTGGTCGGCGCCGGCGCCGCCGGGCTCTACGCCAATGCCAACGTCGACGAGGCACAACGGCGCCTGGCCAGCGAGCTGATGGAGGCCGTGGGGCTGGTGGAGTGGGTCGACGACGAGGGCCTGCTGGAGGCCGTCACCGCCGTCTCCGGCAGCGCGCCCGCCTACTTCTTCCTGATGTTCGAGGCCATGGAGGAGGCCGGCGCCAACCTGGGGCTGCCCGCCGACACCGCGCGCCGCCTGGCCATGCAGACCGCCTTCGGGGCGGCGAAGATGGCCATGGCCAGCGACAGGTCACCGGCCGAGCTCAAGCGCAACGTGATGTCCCCCGGTGGCACCACCGAGCGGGCCATCGAGCACCTCGAGCAGGCCGGGCTGCGCACCGCCCTGGCCGAGGCCATGGAGGCCTGTGCGGCGCGTGCCCGCGAGATGGCCGACGAACTCGGCAAGAACTGAGCGATAGCGCAACCCCGCGCTCCGCAACTTCAAGCGAATCCTGAGGAGGGCCCTTATGGGCAGCCAACTGGGCAGCGCCGGCCTGATGCTGGTCAACACCCTGATCAATATCTATCTCTTCCTGCTGATGCTGCGCTTCCTGCTGCAGGCATCACGGGCCGACTACTTCAATCCCATCAGCCAGTCGGTGGTCAAGGTCACCCAGCCGGCGGTGCGCCCCTTCCAGGGCTTCCTGGGGCCGGTGATGGGCCGCTTCGACCTGGCCACCCTGGCCACCGGCCTGGTGATCAAGGCGGTCAGCATCGTGATCATCCTGCAGATCGCCGGTTTCGGCATGCCATCCATCGCGGGAGTCGCCATCGGCGCCGTGGCGGCGCTGGCCAACGCCATCCTCAAGATCTACTTCTTCGCCCTGATCGTGATGATCATCCTCAGCTGGGTGGCGCCCAACGCCAGCCATCCGGGGGCGCTGCTGGTCATGCAGCTGCTGGAGCCGATCATGGCACCGGTGCGCAAGGTGATCCCGCCGCTGGGCATGATCGACCTCTCGCCGATCGTCGTCTTCATCGCCATCAGCCTGATCGATGGTATCGTGGTGGCCTCGCTGACCCGCGCCGCCGGGATCGCCGGGGCCCTGGTGGGGCTCTGACGACAGCGGCGAAGCCCCCCGCAACGACTGGACACGGAAGGACTGATGCCCGAGATCGCACGCGACTCGGTCGGCCTGGTGACGCCCCAGACGGCGCACTTCGACGACCCCCTGGACCTGGCCTGCGGCATGACGCTGCCGGCCTACGACCTCGTCTACGAGACCTACGGCACCCTCAACGCCGAGCGCTCCAACGCCGTGCTGATCTGCCATGCCCTCTCGGGCCACCACCATGCCGCCGGCTACCACACCGCCGAGGAGCGCAAGCCGGGCTGGTGGGACGCCCATATCGGCCCCGGCAAGTCCATCGACACCGAGCGCTTCTTCGTGGTCTCGCTCAACAACCTCGGCGGCTGCCATGGCAGCACCGGCCCGGCCAGCGTCAACCCGCAGACCGGGCGCCTGTGGGGCCCGGAGTTCCCGATGATGACCGTGGGCGACTGGGTCCACAGCCAGGCGCGCCTGGCCGACCGCCTGGGGATCGAGCGCTTCGCCGCGGTGATCGGCGGCAGCCTGGGCGGCATGCAGGCGCTGCAGTGGACCCTGAGCTACCCGGAGCGGGTCGCCAGCGCCGCGGTGATCGCCGCCACCCCCAAGCTCTCGGCCCAGAACATCGCCTTCAACGAGGTGGCGCGCCAGGCCATCCGCTCCGACTCCGAGTTCCACGACGGCTGGTACGCCGAACACGACGCCATCCCCCGGCGGGGGCTCAAGCTGGCGCGCATGGTGGGGCATATCACCTACCTCTCCGAGGACGCCATGGGCCACAAGTTCGGCCGCGACCTGCGCAGCAACGACCTCAACTTCGGCTTCGACGTGGAGTTCCAGGTGGAGTCCTACCTGCGCTACCAGGGCGACACCTTCTCCACCTCCTTCGACGCCAACACCTACCTGCTGATGACCAAGGCGCTGGACTACTTCGACCCGGCCTCCATCCATGGCGGCGACCTGGCCCGCGCCCTGGCGCCGGCGCAGTGCCCCTTCCTTGTGGCCAGCTTCACCACCGACTGGCGCTTCCCGCCCTCGCGCTCCCGGGAACTGGTCGACGCCCTCATCCGCGCCGGCAAGTCGGTCAGCTATGTCAACATCGACTCGAGCCACGGCCACGACGCCTTCCTGATGCCCGAGCCTCGCTACCAGGCGGTGTTTGCCGCCTTCATGTCGCGGGTCGCCCGGGACCTGGGCCTGGAGGAACGCCCATGAACCGCCCGGACTTCAAGCGGATCCACGAGTGGGTGCCGGCCGGCGCCCATATCCTCGACCTGGCCTGCGGCGACGGCACCCTGCTCGCCGCCCTGGCCCGCGACAAGGGGGTCACCGGCTACGGCCTGGAGATCGACCCCGACGGCATCACCGCCTGCATCGCCCGCGGCGTCAATGTCATCGAGCAGAACCTCGACGACGGGCTGGCCAACTTCGAGGATGGCGCCTGTGACCTGGTGGTGATGACCCAGGCCCTGCAGGCCCTGCGCCGCCCCGACCGCGCCCTCGACGAGATGTTGCGCGTCGCCGGCGAGGCGATCATCACCTTTCCCAACTTCGCCTACTGGCGGCATCGGGTCCACCTGGGCATCCGCGGTTACATGCCGGTCTCCAAGTCGCTGCCCCACGCCTGGTACGACACCCCCAACATCCATCTGTCGACCTTCAACGACTTTGAACAACTCTGCCGCGACAAGGGTCTGATCATCGTCGACCGGGCGGTGGGCATCGGCGATCACGAGGGGCACTGGACCTCGCGGCTGTGGCCCAACCTGTTCGGCGAGATCGCGATCTTCCGGGTCACCCGCGGCTGAACGAAGGAGAAGACGATGAAGCGAGGCATCCTGAGCGCCCTGCTGACGGGCGCATTGACGCTGCTGGCAGGCCAGGCCGCCGCCCAGCAGTTCGAGCAGGTGGGCGACGTCCAGATCCACTACAGCGCGGTGAGCACCAGCTTCCTGCCCGAGGCGGTGGCTCGCGAACACCAGATCCAGCGCAGCCCGGCGATGGCACTGCTCAACGTCAGCGTGCTCGAGGAGCGCGAAGACGGCACCACCCGCAGCGTGCCCGCCAGAGTCGATGGCCGGGTCGGCGGTGTGGCCGAGGATGACGACGGCAGCCCGCTGAGCTTTCGCACCCTGCGCATCGGCGACACCCCCTCCCAGGTGGCGGTGTTCCGCATCGACGCCGACGAGCCGATGCGCTTCGCGCTGGAGGTCTACTACGACCGCAACGCCGCGCCGGCCCGGGTGAACTTCATCCAGCGCTTCTATATCGACCGCTAGGCTTGCCCGTCAGGCGGGCACGCCTCACGCGGTGAAGCGCCGCTCCAGCGCCACCGGCAGCACCTCGCCCAGGCGGATCGCCACCGGCCGCGCCCCCACGCGCAGGACCTCGCAGCGCTGCGCCAGCACCTCCACACCGCGTGTTGCTGCCTCGCGCAGCGCCCGGGCATAGGCGGGATCCAGGTGCTCGGCCGGCGCCACGTCGGCGATGCCCTCGTGGGCCACGCAGAACAGCAACACCGCACGCTGCCCTGCCGCTGCCAGTGCCATCAGCACCTCCAGATGCTTCCTGCCGCGCTCGCTCACCGCGTCGGGGAAGTAGCCGTGCCCATCGGGCTCCCTGAGCGTCACCTGCTTGACCTCCACGAAGGCCGTGCCGCGCGCGGGGTCGTCGAGGCGAAAGTCGAGTCGGGAGGCCTTCTCGCCCGCACGGGCCACCGGCGCCTCGCGCCGCAGCTCGGCATAGCCGGTCAACGACGGCACCCGGCCGGCGCGCAGCGCCTCCTCGACGATGCGGTTGGCGCGACCGGTCTGTACCGAGGCCATGGCCAGGCGGCCGTCGGGCTGAGGCAGCTCGATCAGCTCCCAGGTCCAGGCCAGCTTGCGTTTCGGGTCGTCGCTGGGCGACAGCCACACCCGGCAGCCCGGCACGTTCACCGCCCGCATGGAGCCGGTATTGGGGCAGTGGGCCACCACCTCGCGGCCATCGTCGAGGCGCACATCGGCCAGGAAGCGCTTGTAGCGCCGCAGCAACGTGCCGGGGATCAGCTCGGGATAGTTCATGCCCGCTCCCTCCTATTGGCGCGCCAGGAAGCGCTCGAGGCGGCTCACCGCCTCCTCCAGGCGCGCGACCCCGGTGGTGAAGGCGATGCGCACGTGCCGCTCACCGCCCTGCAGGGCGAAGTCGATCCCCGGGGTGATGGCGACGTTCTCCTCCTCCAGCAGGCGCCGGCAGAAGGCCTGGCTGTCATCGCTGTAGCGCGAGATGTCGAGCCACAGGTAGAAGGCGCCCTGGGGCGGCAGCGAGGGCGCCAGGCCGAGTCGCGCCAGCCCGGTCAGCAGGGCATCGCGGCGCCGGCCCAGCTCGGCCCGACGCCCCTCGAGGATCTCCCGGGCCTGCGGGGTGAAGGCGGCCAGGGCGGCGTGCTGGGCCGGGGTGGGGGCGGCCAGGAAGACGTTCTGGGCCAGCCGCGTCAGCGGCTCCACCGCCGCTTCCGGCGCCAGCAGCCAGCCCAGGCGCCAGCCGGTCATGCCGAAATACTTGGAGAAGCTGTTGACCACGAAGGCGTCCGGCGTGATCGACGCCACCGAGAGTGGCTCGAGGTCATAGCAGAGCCCCTGGTAGATCTCGTCCACCAGCAGGTGGCCGCCCCGCGCCGCCACCGTCTCGGCCACCGCCGACAGCCGACTCGCATCCAGCATATGGCCGGTGGGGTTGGAGGGCGTGGCGAGCATCGCCAGGCGGGTGGCGTCGTGCCAGTGCGCTGCGACCAGCTCGGCATCCAGCTGCCAGCCGCTCGCCGGCCCCACCGGCACGGCATCCACCTCGGCCCCGGCCAGGGCCATGAAGTGGCGGTTGCAGGGGTAGTTGGGGTCGGCCATCAGCACCCGGTCACCGGGGCCCGCCAGCAGCTGGCTGGCCAGCAGCAGCGCCCCGGAGGCGCCGGGGGTGACCAGGATGCGACGCGGATCGACCTCGGCGCCGAAATGCTCGGCGTAGTGGCCGGCGATCGCCTCACGCAGCGCCGGCAGCCCCGCCGCTGGCGTGTAGCGGGTATGCCCCGCGGCCAGCGCCGCCTGGCCGGCGGCGACCACCGGCTCGGGAGTCGCGAAGTCCGGCTCGCCCACCTCCAGATGGATCACGTCATGGCCGGCCGCCTCGCGGGCCTGGGCGGTTTCCAGCAGGCTCATCACCCGGAAGGGGGCGATACGATCGATACGCGGGCTCCACGCCATGGTCGAACTCCTCGGAAACGGATTTAGGGCACCGGGAGCCTGAACTCCTCAGCGCGGTCAAAGCGTTAAGGTCAACAAGCTGCCAGTGTAGCGACTTTGGTGGCAAGAACGCAGCCACAGGCGGGGGTAAGCTTGCAAAGCCCGGGATTATCGGCTAAACAAGCAGGCCTTTGGCGTGAGATACCTTGCATCGCGGCGGGTATTGATCAGCAGTCACTCAAGTAACGAGGCAGTCCCATGCCAGTAGCCGACAAGAAAATGGAAGCGCCCAAGAAGTTCACCCCCTACGAGCCGGCGGCGGGTGAGGAGTACATGAACGAGACGCAGCTGGAGCACTTCCGTCAGATCCTGCTGGGCTGGAAGCAGGAACTCATGGAAGAGGTCGACCGCACCGTGCGCCACCTGCAGGAAGAGGCGAACAACTACGCCGACCCGGCCGACCGCGCCACCCAGGAGGAGGGCTTCAGCCTGGAGCTGCGTACCCGAGATCGCGAGCGCAAGCTGCTCAAGAAGATCAACGAGACCCTCGACAAGATCGACGAGGACGATTACGGCTTCTGCGAGGCCTGCGGCGTCGAGATCGGCATTCGCCGGCTGGAGGCCCGGCCCACGGCCACCCTGTGCGTCGACTGCAAGACGCTGGCCGAGCTCAAGGAAAAGCAGCTGGGCGGCTGAGCCAGGCATGTCGATGCCCCGACTCTCCCCCCGCAACGGGCACCTCAGGGTGCCCGTTGGCATGTCGGACACCCGACGCCTGGGTCATCCATGAGCCACTACCGCGGACGCTTCGCCCCCACCCCCTCCGGGCCGCTGCACTTCGGCTCGCTGGTGGCGGCCCTGGCCAGCTTCCTGGATGCCCGCCGCGCCGGCGGCGAGTGGCTGCTGCGCATCGAGGACATCGATCCGCCGCGCTGCCCGGCCGGCGCCGCCGACGCGATCCTGCGCCAGCTCACGGCCTTCGGCCTGCACTGGGACGGCCCGGTGCTCTGGCAGCACAATCGCGGCGACGCCTACCAGGCCGCCCTCGAGCGGCTGGCCGGGCTGGGCCTCGCCTACCCCTGCAGCTGCTCACGCAGGCAGTGGCGCGACCATCCGGTCTACCCCGGCTGGTGCCGCGACGGCGTGTGCGAGCCCGACAAGCCGGTGGCCTGGCGGCTGCGCAGCGACCTGGGGTTGCGCCCAGTGATATGGCAGGATCGCCTGTTCGGCGAACAGCGCTTCGACCCGGCCGAGCTCGGCGACGTGGTGCTCAAGCGCAAGGATGGCCTGTGGGCCTATCAGCTCGCCGTGGTGGTGGACGACGCCGACCAGGGCATCGGCGACGTGGTGCGCGGCTTCGACCTGCTCGACAACACTCCTTGGCAGCGCCAGCTGCAGCACGCCCTGGGCCTTCCCGAGCCGCGCTACCTGCACCTGCCGCTGATCACCGGCGACGGCGGTCAGAAGCTCTCCAAGCAGAACCTGGCACCGCCCCTGCCCACCGACGATGCCGCGGTGCGCCCGCTGCTCCACGCCGCCCTGGCGGCGCTGGACCAGGCCCCGCCGGAAGCCCTGGCCACCGCCCCGGTGGCCGAGCAGCTCGCCTGGGCCGTGGAGGCCTGGTCGGTGGCACGCATCCGCCCGCTGGCCGAACGTCCGCTCACCGACTCGCCGGGGTAACGCGGTGAAAGAGAGGGAGGCACCATGTACGTCTATCGGCTGATGCTGTTCCTGGTACTCGGCGGCTACCTGCTCTCGCCGCTGATCATGAGCGGCTGGGCCACGCCCGGCGTCGCCTGGTACCGGCCCTTCGTCATCTGGGGGGTACTGATCGCCCTGACCCTGTGGCTGGAGCAGAAGAGGAAGCTCGATGAACGCTAGCCTGGCCGGCATGCTCGGCGTGGGGGGCGGCTTCCTGTTGCTGCTCTGGCTCTGCGCCCTGGCCGTGGATCGCGGTTGGATCTCCACGCGGATCACCCGCCACCCGCTGGTCTACGCCCTGGCGCTGGGGGTCTATGCCAGTGCCTGGGCGATCTATGGCAGCCTGGAGCTGGCCGCCACCTCCGGCTACGGCTACCTGACCTACTACCTGGGCGTGGCCGGTGCCTTCCTGCTGGCGCCGGTGCTGCTGGTACCGATCCAGCGCCTGGTGCGCACCCATCAGCTGGCCTCCCTGGCCGACCTCTTCGCCTTTCGCTACCGCTCGCGCTGGGTCGGCACCCTGATCACCCTGGTCAGCCTGCTGGCGGTGCTGCCGCTGCTGGCGCTGCAGGTGCAGACCATGGGCAACGCCATCTACCTGATGACCGGCGCCGCCTCGCCGGCCACGCTGGCACTGGTCTTCTGCGTGCTGCTGGCGCTGTTCGACATGACCTTCGTGGGCCGGCGGCGCATTGATGGCCGACACGATAGCCTGCTGGCGGTGATGGCGCTCTCCTCGCTGATCAAGCTGTCCGCCATGCTCGGCCTCGGGGGCTTCGCCCTGTTCGCGGTGTTCGATGGCCCCGCCGATGTCCAGGCCTGGCTCGAGGGTCCGGGCCAGGCCTTCCAGGCCAGCGTGGTGCAGACCGACCCGGCCCACTGGCGCTCGCTGCTGCTGCTGTTCTTCGCCGGCCTGCTGATGCCCCACATCTTCCATCTGGTGTTCGCCGAGACCCGCTCGCGCCACACCCTGCTGCAGGCCAGCTGGGCGCTGCCGCTGTTCCTGCTGCTGATGGCGCTGCCGGTCCCGCTGATCCTGTGGGCGGGTCAGCGCCTGGGCGCCGATGCTCCCCTGGGTACCGCCTACCTGGCGTTCGGCCTCTCCGAATCGGTGGGGCTCCAGGCCCTGGCCTTCCTCGCCGGCCTGGCCGCCACCAGCGCCACCACGCTGCTGATCGCCCTGGCGCTGTCGGGCATGCTGGTCAATCACGTCTTCCTGGTGGCGCATCCTCCCGAGGCCCACCACGACCTCTACCGCTGGCTGCGCTGGCTGCGCCGCGGCCTGGTCACCGCCGTGGTACTCGGCGGCTGGCTGTTCTACCGCATCGTCGGCGTGCACCATGACCTGACCAGCCTGGGGCTGGCCGCCTTCGTCGGCATGGCGCAGTGCCTGCCCGGCCTGCTGGCCCTGCTCTACTGGCCGGGTGCCAACCGGCGAGGCATGCTGGCCGGGCTGGCCAGCGGCATCCTGGTGTGGCTCGTGGGGCTGTGGCTGCCGCTGCTCACCGGGCTACCCGCCCTGGTGCTGATCCCTCCCGGGGGCGAGGCGCTGGCCGGCGAGCCCACCTGGTACACGGTGACCCTGGTCTCACTGGCGAGCAACGCCCTGGTCCTGATCGTGGTCTCCCTGGCGACTCGGACCTCCGAGGGAGAGCGCGCCGCCGCCGAGGCCTGCTCGGTGGACGCGGTGATCCGCCCCAAGCGCCTGCCGCTGGAGGCCGCCAACGGCGAGGCGTTCAAGGCGTCCCTGGCCCATGCCCTGGGCGAATCGGTGGCGGCACGCGAGGTGGATCACGCCCTGGACGACCTGGGGCTGTCGCCGCAGGATGGCCGCCCCTATGTTCTGCGTCGGCTGCGCGACCGCCTGCAGGCCAACCTCTCGGGGCTGATGGGCCCCTCGGTGGCCCAGGATATCGTCGACCGCTACCTGCCCTACCGCCAGGACGGCCCCGGCGCCACCGAGGACATCCACTTCGTGGAGAGCCGCCTGGAGGCCTACCGCTCGCGGCTCACCGGGCTGGCCCGTGAGCTCGACGGCCTGCGCCGCTACCACCGCCGCACCCTGACCCGGCTGCCGGTAGGGCTGTGCGCCTTCGGCGAGGATGGAGAGCTGCTGATGTGGAACGATGCCCTGGCCCGGCTCTCGGGCATCGAGGGCGCCAGCGTGATCGGCTCGCGGCGCGAGAGCCTGCCCGCCCCCTGGGGCGAGCTGCTGGGGCGCAGCATCGCCGCGCCCGACAGTCACCTCTACAAGCAGCCGGTCACCCTGGGCGGTACCACCCGCTACCTGAGCCTGCACAAGGCCGCCCTGGAGGGCAGCGACAGCGACCCCGGCGGCATGGTGATCCTGGTCGAGGATCACAGCGAGATGAAGTGGCTGGAGGACGAGCTGGTCCACGCCGCCCGCCTGGCCTCCATCGGTCAACTGGCCGCCGGCGTGGCCCACGAGATCGGCAACCCCATCACCGGCATCTCGTCGCTGGCCCAGAACCTGCGCTACGAGACCGACGACCCCGAGGTGCTGGAGACCACCGAGCAGATCCAGCAGCTCACCGATCGCGTCTCGCGCATCGTCTCCTCGCTGGTGGGCTTCGCCCATGGCGGGCGTCACCTGGCCGGCCGCGAGCTCGCCCCGGTGGGCATCGCCGAGGTGGTCGACGAGGCCATTCACTTGATCCATCTCGCCCGCTCGAGGGAGGATGTCCGCTTCGACAATCGCTGCCCGGCGGCGGAGCGCGTCGAGGGCGACGCCCAGCGCCTGCTGCAGGTGATGGTCAACCTGCTGGGCAACGCCCGCGACGCCAGCGGCCCCGGGGATGGCGTGACCATCGAGGCCGTCCCCGAGGGCTCGGGGTTGAGGATCAGCGTCACCGATGAGGGGGCCGGCATCGACCCGAGCATGCGCGACCACCTCTTCGAGCCCTTCACCACCACCAAGCCCCCCGGCGAAGGCACCGGTCTCGGCCTGCCGCTGGTCTACAGCATCGTCGCCGAGCACCACGGCAGCCTGGAAGTCGAGTCGCCACCACCGGGAAGCGAGCGTGGCACCCGCATCAGTCTGTGGCTGCCGCGCCACCAGAAGGAGGGTGAGACACCCCGATGAGCCGGATCCTGATCGTAGAAGATGAAGCCATCATCCGCAGCGCACTGCGCCGGCTGCTCGAGCGCCACGACTATCGGGTCGACGAGGCCGGATCGGTCGCCGATGCCATGGCCCTGGATCCGCAGCGCTTCGACCTGGTGATCAGCGATCTGCGCCTGCCGGGCGAGCCCGGCACCGAACTGATCGCCCGCGCCGCCCCGGTGCCGGTGTTGATCATGACCAGCTATGCCAGCATGCGCTCCGCCGTGGACGCCCTCAAGCTGGGCGCCGTGGATTACGTGGCCAAGCCCTTCGACCACGACGAGCTGCTCGAGACCGTGGCCCGGGTGCTCCACCAGCAGGGCAGCCTGGGCGCCGAGCCCCCCGACGTCGCGGCGCCCGATGGCCAGGCACGGCCGATGATCGGCCACTGCGAGGCGATGCAGCGGGTCTACGCGCGGATCCGCAAGACCGCCCCGGCCGATGTCACCGTGCTGATCCAGGGCGAGTCCGGCACCGGCAAGGAGCTGGTGGCCCGCGCCCTGCACCAGCAGAGCAAGCGCGACCAGGCGCCGCTAATCTGCGTCAACTGCGCGGCAATTCCCGAGACGCTGATCGAGTCGGAGCTGTTCGGCCACGAGAAGGGCGCCTTCACTGGGGCCAGTGCGGCACGCACCGGCCTGGTGGAGGCCGCCGACGGCGGCACCCTGTTCCTCGATGAGATCGGCGAACTGCCCCTGGACGCCCAGGCACGGCTGCTGCGCGTGCTCCAGGAGGGCGAGATCCGCAAGATCGGCTCGGTGGAGACACGCCACGTCGACGTGCGCCTGATCGCCGCCACCCACCGCGACCTCCAGGCGCTGTCGAAGACCGGCGAGTTCCGCCTCGACCTCTACTATCGTCTCAACGTCATGCAGATCGACCTGCCGCCCCTGCGCGAGCGCGAGGACGACGTGCTGCTGATCGCCGACACCCTGCTGGAGAAGGCCTGTCGGCGCCATGAGCGCGAGGGGCTGCGCCTCTCCCGGGCGGCCCGCGAGGAGATCCGCCACTATCCCTGGCCGGGCAATGTGCGCGAGCTGGAGAACGCCCTTGAGCGCGGCGTGATCCTCGCCGAGGGCCACCTGATCCACCCCGACGACCTGGGTCTCACCGCGGCCGGCGGGGCCCCGGCGGTGGCGCGGCGCCCGCCCCCCTCCCCGGAGGCGCCCGCCGACGACAAGGAGGGGAGCGCGCCCGAGGATGACCTCTCCCTGGAGGACTACTTCCAGCACTTCGTGCTGGAGCATCAGGACCATATGAGCGAGACCGAGCTGGCCCAGAAGCTCGGCATCAGCCGCAAGTCGCTCTGGGAGCGGCGCCAGCGCCTCGGCATCCCCCGCAAGAAGAGCCCTCGCCGCAAGGCCGACTGATTCCTGCCCCCCTGCTGACCAGGCCGAGACCACCCTTCGCCCGGCCAGGGCGTACTCGAAGCGGGGCGCCTTAGACCAAGGTGCAAGCCCCCTCCCTCGGCCGCCCGCCGGGCCCTCGCCCCACGTGTCGGGCCGGCCACGCACCATTTGTTACCGTCCCACACAGACAGGGCCCCAATACGGTGCCATCCGGGTAACACTCACCCCTCCACCCGGCGATGCCCTGCCCACCCACCAATGCAACTAGCTGAATAAAATAGAAAAAACAAAGCCTGGCATGTCGCCTGCTATATAACAGGACAAGAAAAACAACTTCCGTCGTCATCCGCTGCCCGCCACAACAACAACAGCGCAGCCCGGATGACACTGGCCCACGACCGCCTTGCCAAGAACAATTCCAGGCGATGTGGGCCAGTGCCGCTAGCGGCACGAAACCAACAAGAACAATGGATTGACGTGCCCGGCCCCTCGGCCCGAACAACAACAGCAGCCCGAGGCACCGGAAGACTCAGGACGCGACGCGCCAGCCACGCCCACAACAAGAACAACGGGCACGCGAGGCGCACCCCCGGAAACAACACCAAGACGCCGGGGGAAGGCAGATTCACTGCCGTCGTGGTTGGATTATTGTTTTGAATACGAGGCGGTTACCCCCGGGAGCGCCAACAAGGATAACAACACTGCTTGCCTGAACTCCTTGGTGACTGCGGTGCGTATTCAAGGCGATGTGCCATCACGAAGAAGAATCAAGCAGCAGGGACGCTGCATCGTTGCTTTGAGGGGGAGGCCATCGGCCTCCCCCTTCTACGTGTGGCCACCTGGCCCCGTCACCGGCGCTATGCAAGCTTACGGGGGTCCGCTACACTCACGCTTTTACACGCTTTCCACGAGCTTTCTCCGCCTTGCGAGTCGAAATCGCCGCATGTTCAAAGGATTTACCCGTTTTCTGCAGAGCCCCGGCGAGAGCCTGAAGTCGCTGTTCGGCACCGAGGCCGCCGCCGGCGTGCCCGAAGTTCGCGTCATTCCCCGCCAGGAGCATCCGGTATCGCGCCAGCACTTCAGCGATGCCGCCCTCAAGGTCCTCTATCGGCTGCACAACGCCGGCTTCGAGGCGTACCTGGTCGGCGGCTGCATCCGTGACTCCCTGCTGGGGCGCATGCCCAAGGACTTCGATGTGGCCACCGACGCCACGCCGGAGGAGGTGAAGGGGCTGTTCCGCAACTCGCGGATCATCGGCCGCCGCTTCCGCATCGTCCACGTGCGCTTCGGCCGCGAGGTGATCGAGGTCACCACCTTCCGTGGCAAGCCCAACGATGACCACGCCGACCATATCTCCCAGCAGTCCGACGACGGCCTGCTGCTGCGCGACAACGTCTGGGGCAACATCCAGGAAGACGCCCTGCGCCGCGACTTCACCATCAACGCCCTCTATTACAGCATCGCCGACTTCTCGATCCACGACTTCGCCAACGGCGTTCGCGACATCGAGGCCCGCACCCTGCGACTGATCGGTGACCCGGCGACCCGCTACCGCGAGGATCCGGTGCGCATGCTGCGCGCCGTGCGCTTTGCGGGCAAGCTCGACTTCCAGCTGGCCCCGTCCAGCGAGGCCCCGATCCGCGAGCTCGCCCCCTTGATGCTGCAGATCCCCCCGGCGCGGCTCTTCGACGAGGTGCTCAAGCTGTTCATGGCCGGTCACGGCGTCGAGACGTTCCGCCTGCTGCGCCACTACGGCCTGTTCGAGATGCTCTTCCCCGAGGCATCCGAGGCCATGGACGAGCTGCCCTGGGCCGAGCGCCTGGTCGAGGAGGCGCTGGCCAGCACCGACCGCCGCATCCAGGAGGAGCGCCCGGTGACCCCGGCCTTCCTGTTCGCCGCCATGCTGTGGGGGCCGGTGGTGCAGCGCCAGGCCGAGCAGGAGGCCAATGGCCTGCCGCCGATCCCCGCCCTGCAGGCCGCCTCCCAGCTGGTGATCTCGCGCCAGCTCCAGCACGTGTCGATCCCCAAGCGCTTCAGCCTGCCCATGCGCGACATCTGGGACCTCCAGCAGCGCCTGCCGCTGCGCCGCGGTCGCCGGGTGTTCCAGACCCGCGAGCATCCGCGCTTCCGCGCCGCCTATGACCTGCTGCTGCTGCGCGAAGCGGCCGGCGAGCTCACCCCCGGGCTCGGCGACTGGTGGACCGCCTTCCAGAAGGCCGACGAGCACGAACAGGCCCGCCTGCTCGACAAGGCCGGCGCCAATCCCGCCGGCAGCGGCAAGCCCGGCCGCAAGAAACGGCGCCGCCGGCGCAAGCCCCGCCGCGACAACGGTGGCGGCAGCCCCGAGGCATGAGCGCGCACCGCGCCTGGGTCGGCCTGGGCAGCAACCTCGCCGACCCCCGGCGACAGGTCGAGACGGCCCTCGAGGCGCTCGACCGGCTGCCGCTGACGCGGCGCATCGCCGCATCAAGGCTGTATGCCAGCCGCCCCGTCGGCCCCCGGGATCAACCCGACTTCATCAATGCCGTGGCCTGCCTGGAGACCCGTCTCTCGCCGCTGGCCCTGCTCGACCAGCTACAGGCCCTGGAGCAGCGTCACCGCCGCGTGCGAGCGCGCCGCTGGGGGCCCCGCACCCTCGACCTGGATCTGCTACTGTTCGATGACAGCCGCCTGTGCCTGCCGCGGCTGACGGTGCCGCACCCGGAGATGACCCGGCGCGCCTTCGTGCTGGTGCCGCTGCTGGCGGTGGCTCCGCGGACGCGGCTGCCCGATGGCCGGCGGCTGGCCGACCTGGACGCCGCGCACGCCGACGAAGCGACACTGCGGGTGTTACCCAGCGTCGGCAACGGCCGACAAGTGTTACCCATCGACACAACGCGGCCATTCGGGTAACAATCGCGGGTTACACGGGCCGGCACGCCGCGCCGCGACCCGACGTCACAAACGAGAGAGCACGCCATGAAACCCATCACCCTGAGCACGCTGCAGGCCTACAAGCGCGCCGGTGACACCTTCAGCTCCCTGACCGCCTACGACGCCTCCTTCGCCAGGGCCGCCAGCGATGCCGGCATCGAGGTGCTGCTGGTGGGCGACTCCCTGGGCATGGTCCTGCAGGGCCATGCCAGCACCCTGCCGGTCACCCTGGAGGATATCTGCTATCACACCCGCTGCGTGGCCCGTGGCAAGGGCGCCAGCCTGCTGATGGTCGACCTGCCCTTCATGGGCAATGCCAGCACCGAGCGCCTGCTGGAGAACGCCGGCGAGCTGATGCGTGCCGGGGCCGAGCTGGTCAAGGTGGAGGGCGAGGCGTGGATGGCCGACGGCATCCGTGAGCTGACCCGTCGCGGCGTGCCGGTGTGCGCCCACCTGGGCCTGACGCCTCAGACCGTCTACCAGCTGGGCGGCTACAAGGTGCAGGGGCGGGATGCCGAGCGCGCCAGCCAGATCCTCGAGGACGCCCGCACCCTGGTCGAGGCCGGCGCCTCGGTGATCCTGCTCGAGTGCGTGCCGGCGAGCCTGGGGCGCGCCGTCAGCGAGGCCCTCGACGTGCCGGTGATCGGCATCGGCGCCGGACCCGACACCGACGGCCAGATACTGGTCATGCACGACATGCTCGACGTCACCCCGGGGCGCAAGCCGCGCTTCGTCAAGAACTTCATGGCCGAGGCCGATGACATCCATGGTGCCTTCCGACGCTACCACGAGGACGTCAAGGCGCGGCGCTTCCCCGCCGAGGAGCACTGTTTTTGACTACGGTTTTCAAACACGGTTTTCAAACACGGTGTTAACTACCGCTTCCAGCCGGAACGTTGCCATGCGAACCCTGAGAGAGATATCCGCCCTGCGCGAGGCGCTGGGCGACGCCCGTCGTCGCGGCGATCGCATCGCCCTGGTGCCTACCATGGGCAACCTCCACGACGGCCACCTGAGGCTGGTCGCCGCCGCCCGCGAGCGGGCCGAGGTGGTGATCGCCACCATCTTCGTCAACCCGCTGCAGTTCGGCGCAGGCGAGGACCTCGACGCCTACCCGCGCACCCTGGAGTCTGACCAGGCACGCCTCGAGGCGGCCGGCTGCGACCTGCTGTTCGCCCCCGACACCGCCACCGTCTATCCCCGCGGCCTCGCGGCCCAGACCCGCATCGTGGTGCCCGAGGTCAGCGAGGGTCTGTGCGGCGCCTCGCGCCCTGGCCACTTCGACGGCGTCTCCACGGTGGTCGGCATGCTCTTCAACCTGGTGCAGCCCGACCTCGCCTGCTTCGGCGAGAAGGACTACCAGCAGCTGGCGGTGATCCGGCGCCTGGTCGCCGACCTGCACTTCCCCATCGAGATCGTCGGCGTGCCCATCGTGCGCGCCGAGGATGGCCTGGCGCTCTCCTCGCGCAACGGCTACCTGAGCCCCGAGCAGCGCGCCATCGCCCCGTGCCTCTACGCCACCCTGTGCGAGCTGCGCGATGGCCTGGAGTCCGGTGGCGAGGCGCCTGCGCTCCTCGCGCACGGCCACACACGCCTCGCGGAGGCCGGCTTCGCTCCCGACTACCTCGAGCTGCGTGCCGCCGACCTGGGGCCGGTCACCGCCACCACCCGCGAGGCGGTACTGCTCGCCGCCGCCCGGCTGGGCACCACCCGGCTGATCGACAACCTGACCCTGACCCTGCCCCACTGAGGCAGCCCACTGGAGGACCCTGTTTCCATGTACACCATCATGCTCAAGGCCAAGCTGCACATGGCCCGCGTCACCCACGCCGTGCTCAACTACGAGGGCTCCTGCGCCATCGACGGCGAGCTGCTCGACATGGCCGGCATTCGCGAGAACGAGCAGATCCAGATCTACAATGTCGAGAATGGCCAGCGCTTCACCACCTACGCCATCCGTGCCGAGGAGGGCTCGAAGGTGATCTCGGTCAACGGCGCCGCCGCCCACCTGGCCAGCGAAGGTGAGCGCGTGATCATCTGCAGCTACGCCCACTACAGCGATACCGAGCTGGAGCAGCATCAGCCCGCCCTGGTCTACCTCCAGGAAGGCAACCATGTCAGCCATACCAGCCACGCGATCCCCGTCCAGATGGCCTGAGCCCGAGGGCGGCGAGTGGGCAGCGCCTGCCTACAACCAATTGCCGCCACGCAAACATTGCGGCGCCGCACAAGACTCCCCTATGCTGAAAGGCCAGGTCGTGTCCGGCTGTCGCGACAAGACCGCAAGTCCGTCTTTCCAGCGAGGAGAGTGCTCACATGCAAGAAGTGGTTATCGTTGCCGCCCGCCGTACCGCCGTCGGTTCCTTCGGAGGCTCCCTGGCCGGCATCCCCGCCAGTGACCTGGGTGCCCTGGTCATCAAGGATATCCTGGCCTCCACCGGCGTCGCCGGCGACCAGGTGGACGAGGTGCTGCTGGGTCAGGTGCTCACCGCCGGGGTCGGCCAGAACCCCGCCCGCCAGGCGGCCATCAAGGCCGGCCTGCCCGATGCCGTGCCGGCCATGACCATCAACAAGGTCTGCGGCTCCGGTCTCAAGGCGCTGCACCTGGCCACCCAGGCGATCCGCTGCGGTGACGCCGAGCTGGTCATCGCCGGCGGTCAGGAGAACATGTCCGCCTCGCCCCACGTGCTGCCCAACTCGCGCAACGGCCAGCGCATGGGCGACTGGAAGGCGGTGGACAGCATGGTACACGACGGCCTGTGGGATGCCTTCAACAACTACCACATGGGCATCACCGCCGAGAACCTGGCCGAGAAGTACGGCATCACCCGCGAGGAGATGGACGAGTTTGCCGCCGGCTCCCAGCAGAAGGCCGCCGCCGCCATCCGCGAGGGCAAGTTCAAGGGGCAGATCGTCCCGGTGGAGATCCCCCAGCGCAAGGGCGACCCGGTGGTCTTCGACACCGACGAGGGCCCGCGCGACGTGACTGCCGAGAAGCTCGGCGGCATGCGCCCGGCGTTCAAGAAGGACGGTTCCGTCACCGCCGGCAACGCCTCTTCCATCAACGATGGTGCCGCCGTGGTGATGCTGTGCAGCGCCGAGAAGGCCAAGGCCCTGGGCCTCGAGCCGCTGGCGCGCATCAAGGCCTACAGCAATGCCGGCGTCGACCCGAGCATCATGGGCATCGGCCCGGCCCCGGCCACCCGCCGCTGCCTCGAGAAGGCCGGCTGGAGCCTCGATGACCTCGACCTGGTCGAGGCCAACGAGGCCTTCGCCGCCCAGGCCCTCTCCGTCAACAAGGAGCTGGGCTGGGATGCCAGCAAGATCAACGTCAACGGCGGCGCCATCGCCATCGGCCACCCCATCGGTGCCTCCGGCTGCCGCATCCTGGTGACCCTGGTCCATGAGATGATCGCCCGGGACGCCAAGAAGGGCCTGGCCACCCTGTGCATCGGCGGTGGGCAGGGCGTGGCGCTCGCCATCGAGCGCTGAGGAAACACTGATTCATTGCTGCGCTCCGGCTCTTTGTGAAAAGCCCTGACCGCCGGCGGTGCCGGGGCGCCGGTCCGATCGGAATCCTCATGTAGCGAGCTACACTCCGGTTCCTGCGCTCCGGCGGCGATCAGCCTCTCATCGCTCGCGACATGAATCATCGCTTCCTATAAGCCAGAAATAAAGAACCGCCCCCGCAGCCAGGCTGCGGGGGCGGTTTTTCTTCCAGCTTCAGGCTTACAGCTTTCAGCTCGCCGAAGGCGGTTCTTACAGCTCGGGCTCGGCGGCCGCTTCGGCCTCGAACGCCGCCTTCTCTTCCGGGGTGATCTCCTTGATGGTGAGCTTCACCCGGTTGCGGTTGTCGATATCGAGCACCTTGACGATGGGCTCGTCGCCCTCGTTGAGGAAGTCACGCACGTCGTTGACCCGCTCCGGCACGATCTGGGAGATGTGCACCAGGCCGTCGGTGCCGGGCATGATGTTAACGAAGGCGCCGAAGTCGGCGATGCGCACCACCTTGCCGCGGTAGAGCTTGCCGATCTCGGGCTCGGCGGTGATCGCCAGCACGGTATCGATGGCCGCCTTGGCCGCCGACTTGTCCTCGGCGTAGATACGCACGGTGCCGTCGTCGTCGAGGTCGATGGAGGCGCCGGTGTCCTCGCAGATCTTGCGGATGGTGGCGCCGCCCTTGCCGATGACGTCGCGGATCTTGTCCGGGGCGATCTTGATGGTGGCCATGGAGGGGGCGTTCTCGGAGACCTCGGCACGGCTCTGGGCGATCACCGCATTCATCTGCTCGAGGATGCCGAGACGCGCTTCCAGCGCCTGCTGCAGCGCCTGCTCCATGATCTCCTCGTTGATGCCCTCGATCTTGATGTCCATCTGCAGGGCGGTGACGCCCTCGGCGGAGCCGGCCACCTTGAAGTCCATGTCGCCGAGGTGGTCCTCGTCACCCAGGATATCGGTCAGCACCGCGAAGCCATCGGCGTCCTTGACCAGGCCCATGGCGATGCCCGCCACCGGGGCCTTCATCGGCACGCCGGCGTCCATCAGGGCCAGCGAGGAGCCACACACGGACGCCATGGAGCTGGAGCCGTTGGACTCGGTGATCTCCGAGACCACGCGGATGGTGTAGGGGAAGTCCGCCTCGTCGGGCAGCATCGCCTGCACGCCGCGACGGGCCAGGCGACCATGGCCGATCTCGCGACGCTTGGGGCCGCCCATGAAGCCGGCCTCGCCCACGCTGTAGGGAGGGAAGTTGTAGTGCAGCAGGAAGCGATCCTTGCGCTCACCCTCCAGCGACTCGATCAGCTGGGAGTCGCGCAGGGTGCCCAGGGTCGCCACCACGATGGCCTGGGTCTCGCCGCGGGTGAAGATCGCCGAACCGTGGGTCTTGGGCAGGCCGCCGACCTCGATATCCAGCGGGCGCACGGTCTTGTGATCGCGGCCATCGATGCGCGGCTCGCCCTTGACCACGCGATGGCGCACCACGCGCTTCTCCAGGCCCGAGAAGGCGCCCTTGACCTCGTCGCTGTCGAACTTGCCGTCTTCCTCTCCGGCCAGCTGCTCGACCGCCTCGGCCTTGAGGGCGGAGAGGGCGTCCTGGCGCTGCATCTTGTCGGTGATGCGATAGGCCTCGCCCACGCGGGCCTCGAAGGCCTCGGCGAGGGTGGCCTTGAGCGCGGTGTTCTCCGCCGGTGCCTGCCAGTCCCACTTCGGCTTGCCGGCCTCGGCGACCAGCTCGTTGATGGCCTGGATGGCGACCTGCATCTCCATATGGCCGTAGAGCACGGCGCCGAGCATCTCGTCCTCGAGCAGCTCATCGGCCTCGGACTCCACCATCAGTACCGCCTTCTCGGTACCGGCGACGACCATGTCCAGCTCGGAGCTGGCGAGCTCCTCGACGGTGGGGTTGAGGAAGTAGCCCTTCTCCTCGTCGAAGCCGACGCGGGCCGCCCCGATGGGGCCGTTGAAGGGCACGCCGGAGATGGCCAGGGCCGCGGAGGTGCCCAGCAGCGCCGCGATATCCGGATCATGGTTGCGATCGGTGGAGAGCACGGTACAGACGACCTGCACCTCGTTCATGAAGCCCTTGGGGAAGAGCGGCCGGATCGGACGGTCGATCAGCCGCGAGGTGAGGGTCTCCTTCTCGGTGGGACGCCCCTCGCGCTTGAAGAAGCCGCCGGGGATCTTGCCGACCGCGTAGGTCTTCTCCTGGTAGAACACCCCCAGCGGGAAGAAGGGCTGGGCAGGATTGGCCTCCTTCTTGGCGACCACGGTGCACAGCACCACGGTATCGTCCATGGTGACCATCACGGCACCGGTGGCCTGGCGGGCGATGCGCCCGGTTTCCAGGGTGACGGTGCTGCGACCGTACTGAAATGTCTTCTTGACCGGATTCACGGCGACTTCCTTCATATCTACTTTTCTGTGTTTGGGTCGTTTCGACTCGCCGACCATTTTAGGGGTTGACGCGCCCCGCGGCCACCGGATAGCGACATTTCCGCCCAGACATCACCGGGGCTGATCCGGCGACAGGCCTTCGGGGAGGCGCTGTGAATACGTCCATGTACGCTACCTCAGCCATCCCTGGTCCTCGGACCTCCCCTACGACCTGTCCCCGGCGCCCCTGGCTAGGCACCAAAAAGCAAAACGGGCAGCCCGAAGGCTGCCCGTTTCTCTGCCGCGTGGGGTACGTCGCTTAGCGGCGCAGGCCCAGGCGCTGGATCAGAGCCTGATAGCGCTCGAAGTCCTTGCGCTTCAGGTAGTCCAGCAGCTTGCGGCGCTGGTTGACCATGCGGATCAGGCCACGACGGGAGTGGTGATCCTGCTTGTTGGTCTTGAAGTGGTCCTGCAGGCCATCGATGTTGGCGCTCAGCAGGGCAACCTGCACTTCGGGGGAACCGGTATCGTTGTCGCCACGACCGAATTCGTTGACGATTGTGGCCTTCTGTTCGGCTGTGAGTGCCATCTGTCTCTCCAGTAAGCAATATGCCTGAATGATGAATGAGTGAGACCACGCATATTTGCAGTCTCGGCGTTGCTCCCTAGTCGGCTGCGCTGCTCAGCAGCCGTTTCGGCGCCACCTCCTGTGGCGCCGTTACCGCGCCGAGGCCCAGGAAGGCCTCGTCGCAGTAGAGTCTTGCCGTCTCGCCGACGGCGATGCCGCCGGCGTCCGCCCGGGCCGACTGACCGTGGACCAGCCGCTGGGCCGCCTCGGCGTCGACCTCGAGTCGCGGCAGGTGCGCGGCCAGGATGTCCACCGGCAGCAGCGTCGCTTCCCGGGCGTCCTGGTCGGGCAGTGCCGTCAGCGCCTCGAGAGTCAGCATGCCCTCGGCGCCGAAGGGACCCGTGGCCAGGCGACGCAGCGCACTGATATGCGCGCCGCTGCCCAGGGCGCGACCGATATCCTCGGCCAGGGTACGCACATAGGTGCCCTTGCTGACCGTCACTTCCAGCTCGAAGGCGCTGCCCTCGAAGGCAACGAGCCGCGCATCATACACCGTCACGCGGCGCGCTGCACGCTCGACCGACTTGCCCTCGCGGGCCAGCTCGTAGAGCTTGCGGCCCTGATGCTTGAGCGCCGAGTACATCGGCGGCACCTGCTCGATCTCGCCATGGAAGTCCGCGAGCACCGCCTCCACCTCGGCGGCGGTCAGCGCCGGCACCGCCAGCCGCTCGACCACCTCACCCTCGGCATCGCCGGTATCGGTCACCACGCCCAGTTCCACCCGGGTGCGGTAGACCTTGTTGGACGCCAGCAGGTGGGCGGAGAACTTGGTCGCCTCGCCGAAGCACACCGGCAGCAGCCCGGTGGCCATGGGATCGAGGGTGCCGGTGTGCCCCGCCTTCTGGGCCTGGAACAGGCGCCGGGCCCGCTGCAGCGCATGGTTGCTGGACATGCCCGCGGGCTTGTCCAGCAGCAGCACCCCGTTCACCGGCAGGCCGCGACGACGACGCGCCATCAGCGGCTCTCGCCCTCGTCGCCGCCCGTATCGTCGCTCTCGTCGCCGCCTGTATCGGAGGTGCGGGCGCGGTCGCTCTCCACCGCCTCCTCGATCAGCGAGGAGAGGCGCTGGCCGCGGACCACGCTCTCGTCGTAGTGAAAGCGCAGCTCCGGCACGTGGCGCAGCTTGATGCGCCGGGCGACCTGCCCGCGCAGGAAGCCGGCGGCCTGCTTGAGAACCTTGAGGTTCTCCTTGATCCGCTCCGGGGTATCCTCACCCAGCAGGGTCACATGGACATCGGCATAGCCGAGGTCACGGCTGACCTCGACGCCGCTGACGGTGACCATGCCCAGGCGCGGGTCCTTGACCTCGCGCTGGATGAGGACCGCCAGCTCCTTCTGGAGCTGGTCGGCCACCCGGTCGGTACGCTTGAACTCGCGCATGTACGACTCCTCGAGCCCTTAGAGGGTCCGCTCGACCTTGACCTGATCGAAGACCTCGATCTTGTCGCCGACCTGGACATCGTTGTAGTTCTTCACGCCGATGCCGCACTCCATGCCGTTGCGCACTTCCTGGACATCGTCCTTGAAGCGGCGCAGCGACTCGAGCTCGCCCTCGTAGATCACCACGTCGTCGCGCAGCACACGGATCTTCTTGTTGCGGTGCACGCTGCCCTCGATGACCATACAGCCGGCGATGGCGCCGATCTTGGGTGCACGGAAGACGTCGCGGACCTCGGCCACGCCGACGATCTCTTCCTTCCACTCCGGCGCCAGCATGCCGGTCATCGCCTGCTTGACCTCATCGATCAGCTGGTAGATGACGCTGTAGTAGCGCAGGTCGAGGCCTTCGCGCTCGATGATCTCGCGGGCGGCGGCGTCGGCACGCACGTTGAAGCCGATCACGATGGCCTCGGAGGCCAGCGCCAGGTTGGCGTCGGTGCCGGTGATGCCACCCACCCCGGAGGAGACCACGGCCACTTCCACTTCGTCGGTGGAGAGCTCTTCCAGTGCGCCCTTGATCGCCTCCAGCGAGCCCTGGACATCGGCCTTGAGCACGATGGTGAGCTTGGCGGCGACGTCCTGGCCCATCTGGCTGAACATGTTCTCCAGCTTGGCCTTCTGCTGGCGCGCCAGGCGCACCTCGCGGTACTTGCCCTGACGGAAGTTGGCGACCTCGCGGGCCTTCTTCTCGTCGGCCAGCACCATGAAGTCGTCACCCGCCTCGGGGGTACCGTCGAGACCCTGGATCTCCACCGGCATCGCCGGCCCGACCTCGTCGACCTGCTTGCCGAGCTCGTTGGTCAGGGCGCGCACGCGGCCGTAGTGCAGGCCGGCGAGCACGATATCGCCCTTCTTCAGGGTGCCGTTCTGGACCAGCACCGTGGCCACTGGGCCGCGGCCCTTGTCCAGGCGCGACTCGACCACCACGCCCTTGCCGGGCGCCTCGGGCACGGCCTTGAGCTCGAGCACCTCGGAGACCAGCAGCACCGCCTCCAGCAGCGCGTCGATGCCCTCGCCGGTCTTGGCGGAGACGTGCACGAACTGGGTGTCGCCACCCCACTCCTCGGAGATGACGCCGTGCTGCGAGAGCTCATTCTTGACGCGATCCGGGTCGGCGGACTGCTTGTCGATCTTGTTGACGGCGACCACCATGGGCACGCCGGCGGCCTTGGAGTGCTCCACGGCCTCGATGGTCTGGGGCATCACGCCGTCGTCGGCGGCCACCACCAGGATGACCACGTCGGTGGCCTTGGCACCACGGGCACGCATGGCGGTGAAGGCCGCGTGCCCGGGGGTGTCCAGGAAGGTCACACCGTGGGAACCGTTCACCTTCTCGGCGGCGACATGATAGGCGCCGATGTGCTGGGTGATGCCGCCGGCCTCGCCGGTGGCCACCTTGGCCTGGCGAATATGGTCGAGCAGCGAGGTCTTGCCGTGGTCGACGTGACCCATGACGGTGACCACCGGGTCACGGGTAAGCTCCTCACCCTCGTAGGAGATGCTCTCCAGCACCTCCTCTTCCAGCGCATCGTCCTTGACCAGCTTGGGCTTGTGGCCCATCTCCTCGACCACGATGGCCGCGGTGTCCTGATCGATGGTCTGGTTGATGGTCACCGCGGCGCCCATGGTGAACATGGTCTTGATGACTTCGTTGGCCTTGATCGACATCTTGTCGGCCAGGTCGGCCACGCTGATCGACTCGGGGATCGAGACCTCGCGGACGATCGGCTGGGTCGGCTTCTGGAAGCCGTGCTTGCCGCCGCCCTGGGTGCTGCCACCGCGGCGACCGCCACGGCGCTCGGCGCGCTTGACCTTCTTGCCGCCGCCACGACGCCGCTCCTCGCGATCGTCGTCGTCACGCTCATGGCGACCCTTCTTGGCCGCGGCCTTCTTGGGCGGCGCGGTACGCCGATCCGAACGACCCTCCTTGGGGGGGGCCGGCGGCTCGTCGGAGGGTGCCGGGGTCTCGAGCTCGGGCACCGGAATGTCGGGCACCTCGGCAGCCTTCTGAGCCTCGAGCTTGGCGGCGGCCTCCTGGGCTGCCTGCTCCGCGGCTTGTGCCTTGGCCTCCTCGGCCTCGCGTGCCTCCTTGGCGGCCTGGGCCTGCTGGGAATCGGCCATGTCGCCGACCAGCTGACGCGGCCCGGTGTCCTGCACCGGCTCCGGCTTGCTCTCTTCCTCGGCGCGCTTGACGTAGGTGCGCTTCTTGCGCACCTGCACCTCGATGGTCTTGCCACGCTCACCGGTGTTGATGCGACTGCGCGTCTTGCGCGTCAGGGTGATGCGGTTCTTCGGCGCGGCCTTCTCGGCGTCGCCGCCATGGCTCTTGGTCAGATAGTCGAGCAGCTGACGCTTGTCCTCCTCGGACACGGCATCGCCCTCGGACTGGTGCTTGAGCCCGGCTTCTTTCATCTGTTCCAGCAGGCGGGGAACGTCGCGTCCCACCTTGACTGCAAAATCCTTAACGGTCATGTCTGACATGTAGACCCTCCTGAGCCCGTGACCCCAATTCTGTTCGCTTCGAATACTGCCGGTCCGAGCGCGGGGCATCGGACCCTTGTCTGCACGCTATTCGCCTTCGAGCGGTTCGTATGCGAACTACTCGTTCTCAAACCAGGGCGCACGGGCAGTCATGATCAGTGACGCGGCACGCTCCTCGTCAATGCCCTCGATATCCAGCAAGTCATCGACGGACTGCTCGGCCAGATCCTCCATGCTGACGATCCCGCGGCTGGCCAGGATGAAGGCCAGGTGGCGCTCCATGCCTTCCATCTCCAGCAGGTCGTCGGCCGGCTGGGCACCGTCCAGCTCCTCCTCGGAGGCGATGGCGAGGTTGAGCAGCTCATCCTTGGCGCGAGCGCGCAGCTCCTCGATGGTCTCCTCGTCGAACTCCTCGATCTCGAGCATCTCCTCGACCGGCACGTAGGCGATCTCCTCCAGGGTGGTGAAGCCCTCCTCCACCAGCAGGCGCGCTACGTCGTCGTCGATGTCGAGATGCTGCACGAAGTGCTCTACCAGGCTGTCGATCTCCTGGTCGCGCTTGTCCTCCGCCTCGGCCTCGGTCATGACGTTGATCCGCCAGCCGGTGAGCTCGGAGGCCAGGCGCACGTTCTGGCCGCTGCGGCCGATGGCCTGGGCCAGGTTGTCCTCGGCGACGGCCACGTCCATGGCGTGGGCATCCTCGTCGACCAGGATGGAGGCGACGTCCGCCGGCGCCATGGCGTTGATCACCAGCTGGGCCGGGTTGTCGTCCCACAGCACGATATCCACGCGCTCGTTCTGCAGCTCCGAGGAGACCGCCTGGACCCGCGAGCCGCGCATGCCGACACAGGCGCCCACCGGGTCGATGCGGCGATCGTTGGTCTTCACGGCGATCTTGGCCCGCGAGCCCGGATCGCGGGCGGCGCCCTTGATCTCGATGAGCTGCTCGGCGATCTCCGGGACCTCGATGCTGAACAGTTCGATGATCAGCTCGGGACAGGTGCGCGACAGGATCAGCTGCGCACCGCGCGCCTCCGGGTCGACCTTGGTCAGCAGGGCGCGCACCCGCTCGTTCATGCGATAGCGCTCACCGGGGATCATCTCGCTGCGCGGCAGGAACGCCTCGGCGTTGTCGCCCAGGTCGATGATCAGGCCGTCGCGTGTGGTCTTCTTGACGATGCCCGAGACCAGCTCGCCCTCGCGGTCGGCGTAGAGGCGGACCACCTCGGCCCGCTCGGCCTCGCGGACCTTCTGCACGATCACCTGCTTGGCGGTCTGGGCGGCGATGCGGCCGAAGTCGGCGTTCTCGATCTTCTCCTCGACCACGTCGCCCAGGCCCAGGGGCGGGTCACGACGCTCGGCGAAGGTGAGCTTGATCTGGTGGTCGGGGCCGTCGAAGTCATCGTCCTCGATCACTTCCCAGCGGCGGAAGGTCTCGTAGTCGCCGGTGCTGCGATCGATATGCACCCGCACGCTGGCTTCCTCGTCCTCGAAGCGCTTGCGCGACGCGCTGGCCAGGGCCGCCTCGACGGCCTCGAAGATCACCTCGCGGGGAACTCCCTTCTCGTTGGAGATCGCATCGACGACCGCCAGAATCTCTTTACTCATGCCTTTGCCTCGCCAGAAAACCTGTTCTCGAGCTGTTGCTCAACATGCCTCCCCGGGGGAGGCCGAATCCTTGAACCGCGGGCTAGTCCTCGAAACGGGGCACCACGCGGGCCTGATCGATGCCATCGACGGGGAAGCAGTACTCCTCCCCATCGACCTGCAGCAGCACCTCGTCGCCCTCCACCCCGGCCAGCAGGCCCTGGAACTTGCGGCGTCCCTCGAAGGGCGCGCGCAGCTTCAGGGCCACCTCGTGACCGCGATAGCGCGAGAACTGATCGAGGGTGAACAGCGGGCGATCCATCCCTGGAGAGGAGACTTCGAGGCGGTACTCGCCGTGGATCGGATCCTCCACATCGAGCAGGGCACTGACCTGGCGGCTGATGTCCGCACAGTCGTCGACGTTGATGCCGTCATCGTGATCGATGTAGATCACCAGGCGCGAGTGCTTACCCTGGGAGAGAAGGTCGATGCCCCACAGCTCGAAGCCCATGGCGGTGACCACGGGGTCGATCAATGCGTGTAGCGCTGCATCCTTGGTAGCCACGGAATAGACTCCTACAGCCGTTGCATCAGGCACCTGGCCGGGAGTGAACTGGGAAGTCAGGTGGCTGATTGGCATTGCCCGGAACAGTGCCCTGGCGCCTGGCGCCCTGGGCAAGCTGCTAACAAAAAGCCCCTTCACAGGAAGGGGCTTTCACAAGAAACCTGTAGACCACTCCGGCTATCTGGCTACCCCTTCATACGAACATGACCGAGTCACTGTTCGACAGGCACCTGCCGGAAGATGGTAGCGGGGACCGGATTTGAACCGATGACCTTCGGGTTATGAGCCCGACGAGCTACCAGACTGCTCCACCCCGCATCAATCTAGGTCGGTGATGTTACACGCGACTGACGAATCCGTCAAGAGGCGTACACCGCGTTGCCAATCCTGCTTCTGAAGGATCGTCGACACTCGCCAAACTTGCCATGAGCGCCGCGATGAATCAGATGGTGCCGAAGGCGGGACTTGAACCCGCACGACCGTAAGGTCACTACCCCCTCAAGATAGCGTGTCTACCAATTCCACCACTTCGGCATCAGGGGAGGCTGGAAACTGCGCAGCGAACTACTCGTCGCTACCCTCCAGCACTGGCGCAGCATTATCCATGCTCGAGCCCTCGTCGTCAAGGGTCGGCACGCTGTTCTGCTGCTCGATCAGCCGCGAGTCGGGAATTCCCGCCTCGGGGGCGTCGCCGGCCTGGGTGGCGAACCAGGCCAGGGTCAGGGAGGTGGCGAAGAAGGCCGCCGCCAGCAAGGCGGTGAACTTCGCCAGGAAGCCGCCGCTGCCGCGGGAGCCGAACACGGTCTGGGAGGCACCGCCACCGAAGGCGGCACCGGCCTCGGCGCCCTTGCCCTGCTGCAGCAGGATCAGGACGACCAGGGCGATGGCGATCGCCACGTGGATCATGAGAATGGCAACTTGCATGGAATCAACCTGCTGACTGACAGATGGCTAGGAAATCGTCGACCTTGAGCGAGGCACCGCCCACCAGGCCGCCGTCGATATCGGGCTGGGCAAGCAGCTCGGCCGCATTGCCCGCATTCATGCTGCCGCCGTAGAGCAGCCTCAGTTTCGCCGCCAGGTCGCGATCGAAGCCGGCCTGGTAGTCGCGAATGCCGGCCATGACCTCCTGGGCCTGCTCCGGCGTCGCGGTACGGCCGGTACCGATGGCCCATACCGGCTCATAGGCGATGATCACGCGCTCGCGCTGTTCCGGCTCCAGCCGCGCCATCACGTAGCCGACCTGGCGCAGCACCACTTGCATGGTATGGCCGGCATCGCGTTCCTCGAGGGTCTCGCCGACACACAGCACCGGCGTGATCTCGACGCCGAGGGCGGCCAGCAGGCGGTCGTGCACCTGCTCGTCACTCTCGCGGTAGAGCTGGCGACGCTCGGAGTGGCCCACCAGCGCATACTGGACATCGAACTCGCGCAGCATACGCCCGCTCACCTCGCCGGTATGGGCGCCGGAGTGGAGCGGATTGAGCGTCTGGGCGCCGAGCCGCAGCGGCGTCTCGGCGAAGGCACGCCGCGCCGCCTCCAGATAGGGATAGGGCGGAAAGATCGCCGCTTCCAGCGAACTCGGCAGCGCGACACTGGAGAAGGCTCGTCCGAAGGCCTCGACCAGCTCGGTGGAGCCGTTCATCTTCCAGTTGCCGGCGATCAGCGGCGTGCGCATCGACTGTCCTCTTTCAAGGTGGAGCGAAATGGTATAGGAGAGGCCCTGTCAAGACAACCGGTGGTCGTGCGCGCTCAGGCCTCGAGCAGCGCCTCGACCCGCGCGGCGAGACGCCGTGCCAGGCCATCCACGTCCAGGTGCGGGCGCCCCTCGACCATCACCCGGATCAGCGGCTCGGTACCGGAGGGTCGCAGCAGCACCCGCCCCTCCTCGCCGAGCTCGGCCTCGACCTCGCTCACCGTCTCCTGGAGCGCCGGCATCGCCATCACCGCCCGGGCGTCGCTGCCCGGG
Source organism: Halomonas sp. SSL-5 (assembly GCF_030708455.1). GTDB lineage: Bacteria > Pseudomonadota > Gammaproteobacteria > Pseudomonadales > Halomonadaceae > Halomonas. The sequence goes on along the minus strand of NZ_JAUYWF010000005.1, from coordinate 230,994 downwards.
GTGAGGCGCACATTGACCAGCGCCTGGGGCGCCTTCTCCAGCCCCGCCAGCAGGCGGCTCAGCGACTGCTGCTCGCGGACCATGATCGCCAGTACCTGCAGCGCCGAGACGATGCCGTCGCCGGTGGTCTGCACATGGCCGCAGACGATATGCCCGGAGGACTCGCCGCCCAGCTGCCAGCCGTTGGCGGCCAGCCGCTCCATCACGTAGCGGTCGCCTACCTTGGCGCGCTCGAAGGGCACGTCCATCGCCTCGAGTGCCGCGGCGAGGCCGAAGTTGGACATCAGGGTGCCGACCACGCCGCCGCCGAGCTCGCCGCGGACCTGGCGGTCCCGGGCAATCAGGTAGAGGATGTCGTCGCCGTCGATCTCGCGGCCGTCGCTGTCCACCAGCAGCACGCGATCGCCGTCGCCGTCGAAGGCCACACCGAGGTCGGCGCCCTTCTCCAGAACCGCCTCGCGCAGCGCGGCGGGGTGAGTCGACCCCACCTCCTGGTTGATGTTGAGGCCGTCGGGGGTGGCCCCGATCAGGCTGACCTCGGCGCCCAGCTCGCGGAACACGCTGGGGGCGATGTGGTAGGTGGCGCCGTGGGCGCAGTCCAGCACCACCTTGAGGCCGGCGAGGCTGACCCGGTCGGGAATGGTGGACTTGCAGAACTCGATGTAGCGGCCGGGGGCGTCGTCGACCCGCATCGCCTTGCCCAGGCGGTCCGGCGCCACGGTGGTCAGCGGCTCCTCGAGCATGGCCTCGATGCGCGCCTCGACCTCGTCGGCCAGCTTGGTACCGGCGGCGGAGAAGAACTTGATGCCGTTATCCTGGAAGGGGTTGTGCGAGGCCGAGATGACGATACCCGCATCGGCGCGGAAGGTGCGCGTCAGGTAGGCGATGGCGGGGGTGGGCATCGGACCCAGCAGCATCACATCCACGCCGGCGGCGGAGAGCCCGGACTCCAGCGCCGACTCGAACATGTAGCCGGAGATGCGGGTGTCCTTGCCGATCAGCACCCGGCAGCGGCGCTTGGCATTGCGCGAGGCGAGCACGCGACCGGTGGCCCAGCCCAGCTTGAGCATGAAATCGGCGGTGATCGGCGGCTCGCCCACCGTGCCGCGAATGCCATCGGTTCCGAAGTAACGTCGAGCCATCAGCAACCCTCCTTGAGTACGGCCCAGGTCATGTTCACCGCATCCACGCTGGGGGCCACGTCATGGACGCGCAGGATGCGGGCGCCGCGCTCCACCGCCAGCGACGTCAGCGCCAGGCCGCCGGGCAGGCGCTCCTCCACCGGACGCTCCAGCACCTTGCCGATCATGCTCTTGCGCGACATCCCCACCAGCAGCGGCAGCTCGAGCTCGTCGAGGCACGCCATGCGATTGAGCAGACGCAGGTTGTGCTCCACCGTCTTGCCGAAGCCGAAGCCCGGGTCGAGCAGCAGGCGCTCGCGGCGCAGGCCGGCGGCCTCGCACTCGGCGACGCGGGCGGCGAGATAATCGGCCACCGCCTCCTCGATGGGCACATCATAGCGGGGCGCCTGCTGCATGTCTTGGGGCTCGCCCTGGCGGTGCATCAGACACACCGGCAGCCCGCTGCCGATGGCCGCGGCCAGGGCACCCTCGCGCTCCAGGGAGCGCACATCGTTGATCAACCCCGCGCCCAGGGCGGCGCTCTCGCGCATCACCTCGGGGCAGCTGGTGTCTACCGAGACCAGGGCGTCGAGCTCGCGCACCAGCGCCTCCACCACCGGCGCCACGCGATCGAGCTCCTCCTGGGGCGAGACCGAGTCGGCCCCCGGGCGGGTCGACTCGCCGCCGACATCGATCAGCGCCGCGCCTTCCGCCAGCATCCGCTCGGCATGGCGCAGGGCGTCGTCCAGGGCCACATGGCGGCCGCCGTCGGAGAAGGAGTCGGGGGTGACATTGAGGATCCCCATGACGCGGGGATAGGAGAGGTCGAGCCGGTGTCGGCCGCACATCAGGGAAGCTGTAGGGTTCATCTTCGCTCGGCTGGTATGGGAAAGGGGGTAGAGAAAGGGGATGGGCCAGAAAGGCAAAGGCGCCCCCGCGGGGGCGCCTGATTGAGAGTGGCGCGGCGGGCTCAGGAGCCGGCGGGCCCGCCCAGCGGGTCGGAGGGCCGCCGCCGCGGCTCTTCGTCATCATCCTCGTCGCCGTCGACCTGTTCCGGCTCGTCGGGGGTGGCCTCGGCCTCGGGGGTCTCGGTCACCGGGGCGCCGGGGCCGGAGGAGTCGCCGTCCTCCCAGTCCTTGGGCGGTCGCGGCGTGCGCCCGGCCATGATGTCCTTGAGCTGGTCGGCATCGATGGTCTCGTACTTCATCAGCGCGTCGGCCATGGCGTCGAGCTTGTCGCGATTCTCCTCGAGGATGCGCTGGGCCTCGGCATAGCAGCCATCGATGACCTTGCGCACCTCCTTGTCGAGCTTGGAGATGGTCTCGCCGGACTTGAGCTTGCCGCCCTGGCCGGGACCGCCCATGAACTGGTGGGACTCGTCCTCGTCGTACATGATCGGGCCCATCTCCTCGGAGAGACCCCACTTGGCGACCATGTTGTGGGCCAGCTCGGTGGCACGCTTGATGTCGTTGGAGGCACCCGTGGTCACCCCGTTGGGCCCCAGGGTCATCTCCTCGGCGATGCGGCCGCCGAACAGCGAGCAGATCTGACTGATGATCTGCTGGCGCGACAGGCTGTAGCGGTCCTGCTCGGGCAGGAACATGGTCACGCCCAGGGCGCGGCCCCGCGGGATGATGGTCACCTTGTAGACCGGGTCGTGCTCCGGCACCACCAGGCCGATGATGGCGTGGCCCGACTCGTGATAGGCGGTGTTGAGCTTCTCCTTCTCGGTCATGACCATGGAGCGACGCTCGGCGCCCATCATGATCTTGTCCTTGGCCATCTCCAGCTCTTCCATGCCCACCAGGCGCTTGTTGCGGCGCGCGGCGAACAGCGCCCCCTCGTTGACCAGGTTGGCCAGGTCGGCGCCGGAGAAGCCCGGTGTGCCGCGGGCGATCAGCGACGGCTTGACGTCGTCGGCCAGCGGGACCTTGCGCAGGTGCACGTTGAGGATATGCTCGCGACCGCGGATATCGGGCAGCGGCACCACCACCTGGCGGTCGAAGCGGCCCGGACGCATCAGCGCGGGGTCGAGCACATCGGGACGGTTGGTGGCGGCGATGACGATGATGCCCTCGTTGGCCTCGAAGCCATCCATCTCCACCAGCAATTGGTTGAGGGTCTGCTCGCGCTCGTCGTTGCCGCCGCCCATGCCGACCCCGCGGGAGCGACCCACGGCATCGATCTCGTCGATGAAGATGATGCAAGGCGCCTGCTTCTTGGCCTGCTCGAACATGTCACGCACGCGGGAGGCGCCCACGCCGACGAACATCTCGACGAAGTCGGAGCCGGAGATCGAGAAGAACGGTACCTTGGCCTCGCCGGCGATGGACTTGGCGAGCAGCGTCTTGCCGGTACCCGGCGGGCCCACCATCAGCACCCCGCGGGGGATGGTGCCACCCAGGCGCTGGAACTTGGTGGGGTCGCGCAGGAAGTCGACCAGTTCCTCGACCTCCTCCTTGGCCTCGTCGCAGCCGGCGACGTCGGCGAAGGTGGTCTTGATCTGATCCTGGGAGAGCAGCTTGGCCTTGGACTTGCCGAAGCTCATGGGCCCGCCCTTGCCAGCGCCACCACCCTGCATCTGGCGCATGAAGAACATGAAGATGGCCAGGATCAGCAGGATCGGGAAACTGGCGATCAGCAGCCGCATCCACAGGCTCTGCTGCTCGGGCTCCTTGCCCACCACGGTGACATTGCTGGAGAGCAGGTCGTCCATCAGCTTGGGATCTTCCGCCGCCGGGCGGATGGTCCGGAACTGCGAGCCGTCGGTACGCTCACCGGTGATGGTATAGCCATCGATGGTGACGCTGCGTACCTGCTCGTTCTGCACCTGCTGGACGAACTGTGAGTAGTTCATCGCCTGGGGTGCACTATCGACACTGAAGTTGTTGAACACCGTCAGCAACACCGCCGCGATGACCAACCACAGGATCAGGTTCTTCGCCATATCGTTCAAGGGACTACCCTCAATATCTGAAATCTGTCGGCCGCAGGGGCCTGGCACCTTGGACACTACAGGAGCCGGCCGCGTTCGGCCACCGCTCGCCCGGCGGTCCACCGCAGCAGGCACTGTGACACACTTTGTTCTGGGCTGTCCGGCAATCGCCCCGGTAGACCAGGGCTATCGAGACCGTTTGATCCCATCGCATCGCCCGATGAATCGGGCTCCTACCCGCGAAAGCCCTGCGCCAGCAGGTAGACCTCACGGGAGCGCGCCCGCGAGGCGCCCGGCTTGCGCGTCACCACCCGGGTGAAGCGCTCACGCAGGCTCTTCAGGAATTCGTCGAAGCCCTCGCCCTGGAACACCTTGGCCAGGAAGGTGCCGCCGGGGCGCAGGGTCTGGCCGGCCAGGTCCAGCGCCAGCTCCACCAGGTACATCGCCTGGGGCTGGTCGATGGCGGCCATGCCACTCATGTTGGGGGCCATGTCGGACATCACCAGGTCCACCGGGCGGCTGCCGAGGGTGGCGAGGATCGCCTCGAGCACGGCATCCTCGGTGAAGTCGCCCTGGATGAAGTCGACCCCGGCCAGGGCATCCATCTCGAGGATATCGGAGGCGATCACCACTCCCTCGGGGCCCACCTTCTCGGCCGCCACCTGGCTCCAGCCGCCGGGTGCCGCCCCCAGGTCGATCACCGTCATGCCCGGCGCGAGGAGCCGATCCTTCTCATCGAGCTCGAACAGCTTGTAGCTGGCCCGCGAGCGATAGCCCTCCTGCCAGGAACGCTGCACATACTGGTCGTCGAAGTGCTCCTTCAACCAGCCCTTGCTGGTCTTGCTGGCGGAGTGCTTGCCGGAGGCGGGAGATGGGGTGCGAGAACGAGCCACGGCATCACCTGGAACGTTGCGGGGGTGTGACTGGCGCGGGGCGGAATACGGTACTGTAGCGCCGAGGAATGGCCGGTCAGCCCGGCACTTTTGCCGAAGACGTTTTCGGCGTGACGAATTGCGCGTACCATGGCTGGCTGCGCGCAACCGAGAAGACGCAAGATACCATGAGCTTGTCACAGGCACAAAAGAAAGCATTTCGCAGCATCGGTCACCACCTGAACCCGGTGGTAATGATCTCCGAGAACGGCATCTCCGAAGGAGTGCTGGCGGAGCTCGACCGGGCCCTCAACGATCACGAGCTGATCAAGGTGAAGTTCGCCCTGCCGGAACGCGACGAACGCGGCGCCATGCTCGACGAGCTTGTCGCGGCAAGCGGCGCCGAACTGATCCAGAAGATCGGCAAGATGGCGCTGCTCTATCGGCGCAATCCCCAGGCCAACCCCAAGCTCTCCAACGTCCAGCGTTACGAGGGGCATCACGGGCGGCACTGAGCGGCCAAGCGGCCAAGCGGCCAAGCGGCCAAGCGGCCAAGCGGCCAAGCGGCCGATAATAGAGCACAGTGACAAAGAGAAACCCCGCCGACCGGAGTCTGCGGGGTTTCTTCTTGCCTGGCGTCTGCCTCTGCACCCGCCGCCCGTCATCGAGCGGCTTGGCGCTTGCGGCTAGGCGCTTGGCGCTTGGCGCTTAGAGGTGCTCCACGCTCGAGATCTCGTATTCCACGTCGCCACCGGGGGTCTTGACCACCACCACGTCGCCCTCCTCCTTGCCGATCAGGGCGCGAGCGATGGGCGAGGTCACGGAGATCAGGCCCTGCTTGATGTCGGCCTCGTCCTCGCCGACGATGCGGTAGCTCACCTCCTCGTCGGTATCGAGGTTGAGCAGCCCCACGGTGACACCGAAGATCACCTTGCCGGTCTGGGGCAGTCGGGTGACGTCGATTACCTGGGCGCTACCCAGCTTGCCCTCGATCTCCTGGATGCGCCCCTCGATGAAGCCCTGCTGCTCGCGGGCCGCATGGTACTCGGCGTTCTCCTTGAGGTCGCCGTGCTCACGGGCCTCGGCGATGGCGGCTATCACCCTCGGACGCGCCTCGCTCTTGAGCTGCTCGAGCTCCTTGCGCAGGCGCGACTCTCCGGCGACGGTCATCGGGACCTTGTTCATTGTGCAGCTCCTGCATGCAGTTCCTGTAGCCGCCGCACCGTGATCTCGTTGCCGTACTCGAGCGCCAGACAAACGGCATTGGCCCCCGCCAGGGTGGTGGCGTAGGGAACCTTGCGAGCCAGCGCGGTGCGACGGATCACCGAGGAGTCGTTGATCGCCTGGCGACCCTCGGTGGTATTGACGATGTAGGCGATCTCGTCGTTCTTGAGCAGATCGACGATATGCGGGCGGCCTTCGAAGACCTTGTTCACGACCTCGACGTCGATACCGGCGGCCTCGAGGGCCGCGGCGGTACCGCGGGTCGCGCACAGCGTAAAGCCCAATGTTACCAGAGAACGGGCCACCTCGATAACACCCGCCTTGTCCGGCTCGCGCACCGAGAGGAACGCCTTGCGCGGCCCGGACAGCGGCGGAATCGCCTCGCCGGCGCCCAGCTGCGCCTTGTAGAAGGCCTCGGCGAAGGTGTCGCCCGAGCCCATCACCTCACCGGTGGACTTCATCTCCGGCGACAGGATGGGGTCGACCCCCGGGAACTTGTTGAACGGGAAGACCGCCTCCTTGACGCTGAAGAAGTGCGGCACGATCTCGCGGGTGAAGCCCTGCTCCGCGAGGCTGGTGCCGGCCATGCAGCGCGCGGCGATCTGGGCCAGGGAGGTACCGATGCACTTGGAGACGAAGGGCACGGTGCGCGAGGCACGCGGGTTGACCTCGATGATGTAGATCTCGCCGTCCTGCCAGGCCAGCTGCACGTTCATCAGGCCCTTGACGCCGAGCTCCACCGCCATCTGCCGGACCTGCTCACGCATCGCGTCCTGCACCTCGGCGGGCAGCGAGTAGGGCGGCAGCGAGCAGGCGGAGTCACCGGAGTGCACGCCGGCCTGCTCGATGTGCTGCATGATGCCGCCGATCACCACTTCCTTGCCGTCGCTGACCGCGTCGATGTCGATCTCGATGGCGGCGTTGAGGAAGTGGTCGAGCAGCACCGGCGAGTCGTTGGAGACCTTGACCGCATGGGTCATGTAGTTCTCGAGCTCGGAGGCGTCGTAGACGATCTCCATGGCACGCCCGCCCAGCACGTAGCTGGGGCGCACCACCAGCGGATAGCCGATGGTCTCGGCCTTGGCGAAGGCCTCCTCGAAGCTGCGCGCGGTGGCGTTGGGCGGCTGCTTGAGGCCCAGCTTGTCGATCATCTGCTGGAAGCGCTCGCGGTCCTCGGCGCGGTCGATGGCGTCCGGGGTGGTGCCGATGATCGGCACGCCGGCGGCCTCCAGCTCGCGGGCCAGCTTCAGCGGGGTCTGGCCGCCGAACTGCACGATCACGCCGACCGGCTGCTCCTTGTCGGCGATCTCCAGCACGTCCTCCAGGGTCACCGGCTCGAAATAGAGGCGGTCGCTGGTGTCGTAGTCGGTGGAGACGGTCTCCGGGTTGCAGTTGACCATGATGGTCTCATAGCCGTCATCGTGCATGGCGAAGGCGGCGTGGACGCAGCAGTAATCGAACTCGATGCCCTGGCCGATGCGGTTGGGCCCGCCGCCCAGCACCATGATCTTCTGGCGGTCGGAGACCTGGGCCTCGCACTCTTCCTCGTAGGTGGAGTACATGTAGGCGGTATCCGAGGCGAACTCCGCCGCACAGGTGTCGACGCGCTTGTAGACCGGGCGGATGCCGGCCTTCTGGCGGGTCTTGCGGAACTCCTTCTCCGAGACGCCGAGCAGCGCGGCCAGGCGGGCATCGCTGAAGCCCTTGCGCTTGAGGCGGAACAGCTCACGCTTGTCGAGTTCGGAAAGCGAGCGCCGGGCCACCTCGGCCTCGGTGGCGACCAGGTCCTCGAGCTGGACCAGGAACCACGGATCGATGTTGGTCAGCGCGAAGATCTCGTCGCGACCCATGCCGGCACGCATGGCATCGGCGATGAAGAAGATACGCTCGGCGCCGGCGGCCTGCAGCTCGCCCTTGATATGCGCCATGCCGTCGGCGTCGAAGCGGGTGACCTTGGGGTCGAGGCCGTCGTTGCCGGTCTCCAGGCCGCGCAGCGCCTTCTGCAGGGACTCCTGGAAGGTGCGCCCGATGGCCATCACCTCGCCCACCGACTTCATCTGGGTGGTCAGGCGGTCGTTGGCCTGGGGGAACTTCTCGAAGGTGAAGCGCGGGATCTTGGTGACCACATAGTCGATGGAGGGCTCGAACGACGCCGGGGTGCGCCCGCCGGTGATGTCATTCTGCAGCTCGTCCAGGGTGTAGCCCACCGCCAGCTTGGCAGCGATCTTGGCGATCGGGAAGCCGGTGGCCTTGGAGGCCAGCGCCGAGGAGCGCGACACCCGCGGGTTCATCTCGATCACCACCATGCGCCCGGTCTTCGGATCCATGCCGAACTGCACGTTGGAGCCGCCGGTCTCGACGCCGATCTCGCGCAGCACCGCCAGCGAGGCGTCGCGCATGATCTGGTATTCCTTGTCGGTCAACGTCTGGGCCGGGGCCACGGTGATGGAGTCGCCGGTGTGCACGCCCATGGGGTCGAAGTTCTCGATGGCGCAGACGATGATGCAGTTGTCGTTCCTGTCACGAACGACCTCCATCTCGTACTCCTTCCAGCCCAGCAGCGACTCGTCGATCAAGAGCTCATGGTTGTTGGAGAGCTCGAAGCCGCGCTGGCAGATCTCCTCGAACTCCTCCTTGTTGTAGGCCACGCCGCCGCCGGAGCCGCCCATGGTGTAGGAGGGGCGGATGATCACCGGGAAGCCCAGGTCCCCCTGGATGCGCCAGGCCTCTTCCATGCTGTGGGCCACCTCGGCCTTGGGGCACTCCAGGCCGATGCGCTTCATGGCCTGGTCGAAGAGGTCGCGGTCCTCGGCCTTGTTGATGGCATCGGCGTTGGCGCCGATCATCTCCACGCCGTACTTGGCCAGCACGCCGTGCTTGTCCAGCTCCAGGGCGCAGTTGAGCGCGGTCTGGCCGCCCATGGTGGGCAGGATGACGTCGGGGCGCTCGGCCTCGATGATCTTCTCCACCGCCTGCCAGGTGATCGGCTCGATGTAGGTGGCATCGGCCATGGCCGGGTCGGTCATGATGGTGGCCGGGTTGGAGTTGACCAGGATGACCCGGTAGCCCTCCTCACGCAGCGCCTTGCAGGCCTGGGCGCCGGAGTAGTCGAATTCGCACGCCTGGCCGATGACGATGGGGCCGGCGCCAATGATCAGGATGCTCTGGATGTCGGTACGCTTGGGCATGGTGCTTCCCGCTGAAAAGGGTGACGAGTGGCGACGTGACGGTGGCGATTTCCCCCGGGCTCAGGCCTGGCGGGTGCGCATCATCTCGACGAAACGATCGAACAGCGGCGCGACGTCCCGGGGCCCGGGGCTCGCTTCCGGGTGACCCTGGAAGCCGAAGGCCGGGCGGTCGGTGCGCTCGATCCCCTGCAGGGTGCCGTCGAACAGCGAGCGATGGGTGGCCCGCAGGTTGGCCGGCAGGCTCGCCTCGTCGGCGGCGAAGCCGTGGTTCTGGCTGGTGATCATCACTTTACCGGTATCGAGGTCCTGCACCGGGTGGTTGGCACCGTGGTGGCCGTGGCCCATCTTCACCGTCTTCGCCCCGCTGGCCAGTGCCAGCAGCTGGTGGCCCAGGCAGATGCCGAACAGCGGGATCTCGGTCTCGAGGATCTCGCGGATCGCCTGGATGGCGTAGTCGCAGGGCTCGGGGTCGCCGGGGCCGTTGGCCAGGAAGATGCCGTCGGGGGCCATGGCCAGCACCTCGGAAGCCGGGGTCTGGGCCGGCACCACGGTCAGGCGGCAGCCGCGGGAGGCGAGCATGCGCAGGATGTTGCGCTTGACGCCGAAGTCGTAGGCGACCACGTGGAAGGGGCGCTCATGCTGGGTAGTGTCGGCATAGCCTGCGCCCAGGGCCCACTCGCCCTCGCTCCACTCGTAGGGGCTCTGGCAGGAGACCACCCTGGCCAGGTCCATGCCCTTGAGGCCCGGGAAGGCCCGGGCAGCGGCCAGGGCGCGCTCCACGGCGTCCTCGCCCTCGGCATCCGAACCGGCCAGGATCGCGCCGTTCTGGGCACCCTTGTCGCGCAGGATGCGGGTCAGGCGGCGGGTATCGATCTCGGCGATGCCCAGCACGTTCTGGCTCTTGAGGTAGTCGGAGAGGGTCTGCTCGCAGCGGAAGCTGCTGGCCGTAAGCGGCAGGTCGCGGATCACCAGGCCGGCGGCGGCGATGGCGCCGGACTCCACGTCCTCGGCGTTGACGCCGGTGTTGCCGATATGCGGATAGGTGAGGGTGACGATCTGTCGGGTGTAGGAGGGATCGGTCAGGATCTCCTGATAGCCGGTCATGGCCGTATTGAACACCACCTCACCGCTGGTCTGTCCATCGGCACCGATGGCCGTGCCGTGAAATACGCTTCCGTCTTCCAGGGCCAGTATCGCGGGTCTGTTCAATGCAACGTCCTCCCAGGTTTTTAGAGAGAGCTATCGAGACAGCTCGTCAAGGCATACTGCTTACCGGTGGCCGGCCCGCAAAAAAGCGGGACGAAACCCGATGGTGACCGGTTTCATCCCGCTTGTTGTCATTCGCTCGGAACTGGTTCGCTCAGAACAAAGGGCCGAAGCAACAAGCGCTGAGAAGGGGCTTTCGCCCAGGCGCCCGGCCAAAATTTTCGGGATATTACAGGAAACGCCGCCCAGCGGCTACCCCCGAGGCTCAGAGCCCGAGCCTGTGAGGCCCAACACATCCTGCATCGCGTAGCGGCCGTTGCCCTGGCCGGCCACCCAGCGTGCGGCGCGCACCGCCCCCTTGGCGAAGGTCATGCGGCTCGACGCCTTGTGGGTGATCTCGATGCGCTCGCCCTCGGTGGCGAACATCACGGTGTGCTCGCCGACGATATCCCCGGCGCGCACGGTGGCGAAGCCGATCTCCTTGTCGCTGCGCGGCCCGCACTGCCCCACCCGCTCGAAGACACCATGCTCCTTGAGGGTGCGGCCGAGGCTCTCGGCCACCACCTCGCCCATCTTGAGCGCGGTGCCAGAGGGGGCATCCACCTTGTGGCGGTGGTGGGCCTCGATCACCTCGATGTCGTAGCCCTCGTCGCCCAGCGCCCTGGCCGCGGTCTCCAGCAGCTTGAGGGTCAGGTTCACCCCCACGCTCATATTGGGGGCGAAGACGAAGGGCAGCTGCTCGCGGAAGGCGTCGAGCTCGGCCAGCTCCTCGTCGGAGAGGCCAGTGGTGCCGATCACCATGCGCTTGCCGTGGGCGGCGCAGAACGCCAGGTTGGCGAGGGTGACCCGGGGCGCGGTGAAGTCGATCAGCACATCGAAGTCATCGACGATGGCATCCAGCGCATCCACGGCGCTCACGCCCACCCGGCCGACCCCTGCCAGCTCGCCGATATCGGCGCCGACCAGCGTACTGCCCGGCTCGACGATGCCCCCCGCCAGGGTGGCGCCGTCATCCTGCTGTACGGCGTTGACCAGGGTGCGGCCCATGCGGCCGGCGACGCCGACGATGGCAATACGGGTCATGAGGACTCCTGTAGAAACGGTAGCGACTCGACAATGCGCAGCAGTATACCAGAGGCGAGCCGCCGTCAGCCGCTCGTCCCGCTACCGCGCATCAGCAGCGCCATGGCCAGGAGCACCGCCAGGCTGCCGGGCAGCCACACCCAGCCGATCCGCTCGGGGGAGCCGGCGAAGAGCAGCAGCATGGAGACGAAGGGCACCAGGTAGCCGTAGGCGGTGACCGTCCCCGGCGTCAGCGCCGCGGTGGCCCGCTGCATCAGCCAGAAGGTGAGCGCGCTGGAGCACAACCCCAGATAGACCAGCAGCACCAGGTCGAGGGGGCGCATGGTCGCCAGGCGTCCCACCGGCTCGATGGCGAGGCCGGCCAGGCCAACCAGCACGCCCCCCAGGCCCAGGCTCCAGAAGGTACGCACCGCCGCCGACTCCGGCAGGCGGCCACTGGCCAGCCCCCAGCGGCTGAGCACCGGATAGAGCGCCGTGGAGAGGCAGCCCAGGAAGAACACCGCCTCGCCGATGCCGAACTGCAGGCGCCCGCCCTGGACCAGGGATTCGGCGAAGGCCAGGCCCAGCGCCCCCGTCGCCCCCAGCCCCAGGGTCAGCGGCAGCCGCCAGGCCAGCCGCTCCACGCCGAAGCCCAGCCCCAGCAGGAAGGCCAGCAGCGGCACCGTGACGAAGAGGGTGGCCATGGAGAGCGCCGTGGCGTGGTGCGCGGCCCAGAACATGGCCGCGAAGAAGCCCGCCAGGCAGAGCCCCATCAGCGCATAGAGCGGCAGATTCCGCCCGCGGGGCAGGAAGTCGGGCGAGCGCCTGGCCAGCACGAAGAGGCCGGCGCAGGCGATGGCGAAGCGCAGGGCGGTGAGCAAAAGCGGCGGCAGCTCGCTCATCAGCCCCACGACGGGGAAGGAGAGCCCCACCAGTGCCGCCCACAGCAGCATGCCGAGGTGGGCACCGCGAGAGGTAATGCCCTGGCTCACGCCTCCCAGACGATATCCAGCTCGACGCCCTTGAGCTCGTCCAGCGCGTTGTCGACCTGGCCTTCGAGGGTATTGTGGTGATCATCGTCGACCGCCTCGACCACCACCAGCAGTCTGTCCGGCTTGGCCTGCAGATAGCAAGTCCCGTTATCGAACTCGACGCGCACCGGGTCGCCGGCGCGATCCACCTCCTTGGCATCCGACCAGCGCTCACACAGCTGGTCGATCAGGGCCGCCGCATCGTCGGCGAGCAGCTCGGCGCGAGAAATGGGCATGACGCGAATCTCCTGCAGGAATGTCAGGCCTCCAGACTATGCGACTGCCCCCGCCGCCGCCAAGCACCATCTTTCAACCCTGAGCCCAGGCGACGGGCGACATGCTACCTTGCCAGGGTCGACACCGGGACGAAGGAGGGAAGCGCATGGAAGAGACGCTGGCATGCCTGACACGGCTGAGGGTAGGGCATAGCAGGGGAAGAGCCGCCCCCAACAAGCCCTGCCTGATGCTGGCCATCATCTGCGAGATCCAGGCGGGACATATCACCTCGCCCCGGGTCGCCATAGATGACCGCCTGATCGGCCGCTACCACGACCTCTATGAGGCCGCCACGGGGAGCCGACAGTCTGCCAACCCTCAGCTTCCCCTCTGGCATCTGAGAAATGATCAGGGTCCAGCCGGACCTCTCTGGTCGCCTGAGTTCATGGGGAATCTTGGCGCCCTGGAGGCACAGCTCGGCCAACCAAGGTCCATGGCGCAGATCCATGAGCGCTTCAACACGGCCCTGCTGGACTCAACGCTATTCAAGGCACTGCAGAACGACCGGAACTCAAGGGAGGGCTGCGCCCTTCTGGTCACGCAATACTTCTCAGCCAACCCGAAAGCTCACGACGACCTGCATGCCTACCTGGCCATAACGCTGGAGAGTGGCAGCTACGAGCGGCACCCCGAGCGCCTCGCAGGCGGTGTGAAAGAGGAGAGCCAGCGATATGCCCGCTCCGCCGCCTTCCGCTCCCTGGTGCTGGAGGCCTACGACTACCGCTGTGCGGCGAGCCGACTGCGCTACATCACCCCCGACTACCGCTACCTCGTGGAGGCGGCGCACCTGGTGCCCTTCGCCGAGAGCCAGGATGACCGCCCCACCAACGGCCTGGCACTCACGCCCAACCTGCACTGGGCCATGGACAACCACCTGATCGCCCCGGGGCCGGATCATCGCTGGCATGTGAGCCCCACTGTGGATGCCCTGGTACCCGACAGCCGCTGGCTATGCGAACTCGACGGCCATCCGCTGGTACTGCCCCGCGATCCGCGCTGGCAGCCCGACCGCGACGCCCTGGCCTGGCGGCTCGACCACCTTCAGCGATGAGGCCGCCGTAGATACGGCAGGGCCCCGGCATCTGGCGATGCCGGGGCCCTGTCGTGCCGCCCTCGAGGCGTGATGCCGCTTAGGGCTTCATGTCCTCGAAGAACTTCTTCACGCCGTCGAAGAAGCCACTCTTCTTGGGCGAGTGGTGGGCGCTGTTGGTGCCGCCCAGGCTCTCCTGGAACTGGCGCAGCAGCTCCTTCTGCTCCTCCTTGAGCTTCACCGGGGTCTCGATCACCACCTTGCAGATCAGGTCGCCCGGGGCGCCGCCGCGCACCGGCTTCACGCCCTTGCCGCGCAGGCGGAAGAGCTTGCCGGTCTGGGTCTCGGGCGGGATCTTCAGCTTGACCCGTCCGCCCAGGGTGGGCACCTCGAGCTCGCCACCCAGCGCCGCGTCGACGAAGTTGATCGGCACCTCGCACTGCAGGTTGCGGCCGTCACGCTGGAAGATCGGGTGCGACTTGAGGTGCACCTGGACGTAGAGATCCCCCGGCGGACCGCCGTTGATGCCGGCCTCGCCTTCGCCGTTCAAGCGGATGCGGTCGCCGGTATCCACCCCGGCCGGGATCTTCACCGACAGGGTGCGGGTCTCGCGCACCCGGCCCTCGCCATGGCACTTGTGGCACGGCACCTTGATGTGCTGGCCGGAGCCATGACAGGTCGGGCAGGTCTGCTGCACGGCGAAGAAGCCCTGCTGCATGCGCACCTGGCCCATGCCGTTACAGGTCGGGCAGGTCTCCTTGCTGGAGCCCGGCTCTGCGCCCTCGCCGTCGCAGCGCTCGCACTCCACGTGGCGCGGCACGCGGATATCCACGCTGGTGCCGGCCACGGCGTCCTCGAGGTCGAGCTCGAGGTTGTAGCGCAGGTCGCTGCCGCGGGCCGGAGCGTTGGGATGACGCCGGCCACCGCCGCCGCCGAAGATATCGCCGAACACATCGCCGAAGATATCGCTGAAGCCACCGGCCCCGGCGCCTCCGCCGAAACCGCCGCCACCGAAGCCGCCGGCCTGGCCATCCACGCCGGCATGGCCGAACTGGTCGTAGGCGGCACGCTTCTCGCCGTCGCTGAGCACCTCGTAGGCCTCGGAGACCTCGCGAAACTTCTCCGCCGCACTGTCGTCATCCGGATTGCGGTCGGGGTGAAACTTCTGGGCGAGCCGGCGGTAGGCCTTCTTGATCTCTTTGGTATCGGCACCGCGCTCTACGCCCAGTACCTCGTAATAGTCGCGCTTGGACATGGGTCTGTCCGCCTCCGTCGCGGTCCCTCGGAAACACCAACGCGGGAGTCAGGCCCCCGCGCTGGTGTCATCCATGGCTTAGATGCGTAGTTCAGATGCGTGGTTTACTGCTTCTTCTGGTCGTCGTTGACTTCTTCATACTCGGCGTCGACCACGTCATCTTCGGGCTTGGCACCGGCGTCGCCTGCCTCGCCGCCAGCCTGCTGGCCAGCTTCAGCCTGGGCCGCGTACATCTTCTGCGCCAGGTTGCCGGAGGCTTCAGTCAGCTTGTCGAGCTTGGCCTGGATGTCGTCCTTGTCGTCACCCTTGATCGCCTCCTCGAGCTCCTTGGCGGCGCTCTCGATGGCTTCCTTCTCCTCGTCGCTGGCGTGCTCGCCGGCTTCTTCCACGGTCTTGCGCGCGGCGTGGACCATGCCATCGGCCTGGTTGCGCAGCTGCACCAGCTCCTCGAACTTCTTGTCCTCGTCGGCGTGGGCCTCGGCGTCGCGCTCCATCTGCTCGATCTCCTCATCGGAGAGACCGCTGGAGGCCTTGATGACGATGGACTGCTCCTTGCCGGTGGCCTTGTCCTTGGCGGACACGTTGAGGATGCCGTTGGCGTCCAGATCGAAGGCGACCTCGATCTGCGGCACGCCGCGCGGTGCCGGCGGGATGTCGGCCAGGTCGAAGCGGCCCAGCGACTTGTTGCCACCCGCCTGCTTGCGCTCGCCCTGCAGCACGTGGATGGTCACGGCCGTCTGGTTGTCATCCGCGGTCGAGAAGGTCTGGGTCTTCTTGGTCGGGATGGTGGTGTTCTTCTCGATCAGCGGGGTCATCACACCGCCGAGGGTCTCGATACCCAGGGTCAGCGGGGTGACGTCGAGCAGCAGCACGTCCTTGACGTCGCCGCCCAGCACGCCGCCCTGGATGGCGGCGCCCACGGCCACGGCCTCGTCCGGGTTGACGTCCTTGCGGGCGTCCTTGCCGAAGAAGTCGGCCACGGACTTCTGCACCATGGGCATACGGGTCTGGCCGCCGACCAGGATGACGTCGTCGATCTCGGAGGCGGACAGGCCGGCATCCTTGAGCGCGGTCTTGCAGGGTGCCAGGGATCGCTTGACCAGCTCCTCGACCAGTGACTCCAGCTTGGCGCGGGTCACCTTCACGTTGAGGTGCTTGGGACCGGTGTTGTCCGCCGTGACGTACGGCAGGTTGACGTCGGTCTGCTGGGCGCTGGAGAGCTCGATCTTGGCCTTCTCGGCGGCTTCCTTGAGGCGCTGCATGGCCAGGTTGTCGCCGGAGAGGTCGATGCCGCTGTCGGCCTTGAACTGATCGACCAGGTAGTTGATCAGCTGCATGTCGAAGTCTTCGCCACCCAGGAAGGTGTCGCCGTTGGTGGCCAGCACCTCGAACTGGGTCTCGCCGTCGACGTCCGCCACCTCGATGATGGAGATGTCGAAGGTGCCGCCGCCCAGGTCATAGACCGCGATGGTCTTGTCGCCACGCGACTTGTCCATGCCATAGGCCAGCGCCGCCGCGGTCGGCTCGTTGATGATGCGCTTGACCTCGAGGCCGGCGATGCGGCCGGCGTCCTTGGTGGCCTGACGCTGGCTGTCGTTGAAGTAGGCCGGCACAGTGATGACCGCCTCGGTGACTTCCTCACCCAGGTAGTCTTCGGCGGTCTTCTTCATCTTCTTCAGCACTTCGGCGCTGACCTGGGGCGGTGCCAGCTTCTTGCCCTTTACTTCCACCCAGGCGTCGCCGTTGTCGGCCTCGGCGATGGTGTAGGGCACCATCTTGATGTCCTTCTGGACGACGTCGTCCTTGAAGCGACGACCGATCAGGCGCTTGATGGCGTACAGGGTGTTCTCGGGGTTGGTGACCGCCTGGCGCTTGGCCGCCTGGCCCACCAGGATCTCACCGTCCTCGGTGTAGGCGATGATGGAGGGCGTGGTGCGGGCACCCTCGGCGTTCTCGATCACCTTGGCGCTGTCGCCGTCGAGCACGGCGACGCAGGAGTTGGTGGTGCCAAGGTCAATTCCGATGATGCGTCCCATAGGAAATCCTCGAAGTCGTGTGGTGTATTCAGGAGTCGTGTTCAGCGGCCTTCGCCGCGGAGTTGCCTTCTATCTGGGGGCCGCGGGAAGCATTTCAAGCCCCGCGCCCCGGAATTGTTGCCGTTCAGCCGGCGGCCTGGCTGACCACCACCATGGCCGGGCGCACCAGGCGGCCGTTGAGCAGGTAGCCCTTCTGAACCACCTCCATCACGCTGTTGGGGTCGAGTTCCGGGTTGGGCACCATGGCCATGGCCTCGTGGTACTGCGGGTCGAAGGGCTCGCCGGCGGGGTCCACCACCTCGACGCCGAACTTGCCGAGCACGTCGAGCTGCATCTTGAGGGTCATGGAGACGCCTTCGCGATGGGTCTCGCTGGCCTCGGCTTCCATCGCCTCCAGCGCCTTCTCCAGGCTGTCGACCACCGGCAGCAGTTCCTTGACGAACTTCTCCAGCGCGAACTTGCGGGCCTTCTCGGCCTCCTGCTCGGCGCGGCGGCGCACGTTCTGCGCCTCGGCGGCGGTGCGCAGCGCCTGGTCCTTGGCCTCGGCCACGCTCTGTTCGAGCTCCTCGACACGGGCGGCCAGCACCTCGGCCTCGGGGTTGTCGCCGGACGCGGCGGCCCGATCGGCCTGATCGGCGGCCTCGGCAACCTCCTCCAGCTCACCCTCCACGGGCTGGGGCTCGGCCTGGGGCTCCGCCTCCTCTTCCTGGCGCTTGAGCTCCTCGTCCAGCGGGGTCTGGGGATCTTTGGCCATGGGGTCTCTCCTGAAGCTCTGCTGTGAAATGCGGATGCGGCGGCCAGGGGCCGCCGACGTAACATGAATGTGGACGTGAATTGATTATGTCCGCTATATGGGGACGCCTCGACGGAACTCAAGGCATCGTGCGTGGCGAGTCGACCGTGCATTGTCGGAAATCCTGGACTACTGTATAAACACTCACATCATGTATGAATAACCAGGCAGCCGATATCAGGCCCGACCGGGGAGGCAGCATGCTGACGGAACTTGCCATTCGCGACTTCGCCATCGTCGATCATCTGGAGCTGGAGCTCGCCGGCGGCATGACCGCCATCACCGGCGAGACCGGCGCCGGCAAGTCGATCCTGCTCGGGGCCCTGGGCCTGTGCCTGGGCGAGCGCGCCGACGCCGCCAGCGTGCGCCATGGCCGCGATCGCGCCGATCTCTGCGCACGCTTCGATATCGCCGCCCTGCCCCAGGCCCGCGCCTGGCTGGCCGCCCGGGAGCTGCCCGACGACGACTGCCTGCTGCGCCGGGTGGTCAGTGCCAGCGGCCGCTCCAAGGCGTGGATCAACGGCCAGCCGGCCACCGTGGCCGACCTGCGCGCCCTGGGCGAGCACCTGATCGAGGTGCATGGCCAGCACGCCCACCAGCAGCTGCTGCGCGAGGAGACCCACCTGCGCCTGCTCGACGACTTCGCCGGCCACCGCGAGGCGGTGGGCGAGATGGCCGAGACCTTCCGCGCCTGGCAGGCCGCCCGCCGCCGGCTCAAGCGCCTGGCCGAGGATGGCGACGAGCTGTGCGCCCGCCGCCAGTTGGTGCACTACCAGGTCGAGGAGCTCGACCAGCTGGGGCTCGCCGAGGGCGAACTCAAGGCCCTGGAGGAGGAGCAGGAGGAGCTGGCCCATGCCGAGGAGCGCCTGCGCGAGACGCAGTTCGCCAGCGACTGCTGCGACAACGACGAGGGCGGCGCCATCGGCCTGCTCACCCAGGCGATCGGCCGACTCGAGGCGCTGCCCGGCTGCGAGCGAGGCCGCCTGGGGGAGGCGCTGGCCATGCTCGGCGAGGCGCGCATCCAGGTCGAGGAGGCGGCCCGCGAGTTGGCCCACTTCGCCGCGGACACCGAACTCGACCCGGAGCGCCTGGCCTGGGTGGACGAGCGCCTGGGCGCCGTGCACCGCCTGGCGCGCAAGCACCATGTGATGCCCGAGGAGCTGCTGGTGCTTCACCAGCGCCTGCATGCCGAGCTGGCGACGCTGGAGGGGAGCGACCAGGACCTGGACGCCCTCTCCGCCGAGGTCGAGGCGCTGCGCGAGCGCTGGAAGCGCCTGGCCCGCGAGGTGAGCGAGGCCCGTCGCCAGGCCGCCGACCGCTTCGGCGAGGCGGTGCAGGAGCAGCTCGCCTTCCTGGCCATGGGCAAGGCGCGCTTCGAGGTGGAGGTCAGCGAGCGCGAGGCGCCCGCCGCCGAGGGGCTCGACGCAATACGCTTCCTGATCGCGGCCAACCCCGGTCAGCCGGCACGGCCGCTGGCCAAGGTCGCCTCGGGTGGCGAGCTGTCACGCATCAGCCTGGCGATCCAGGTGGTGGCGGCGCGCCATTCCACCATCCCCAGCCTGGTGTTCGATGAGGTCGACGTGGGGGTCTCCGGCGCCACCGCCGAGATCGTCGGCCAGCTGTTGCGCCGGCTGGGCGAGTCGGGCCAGGTGTTGACCGTGACCCACCTGCCCCAGGTGGCCGCCCAGGCCCATCGCCATCTGCATATCGAGAAGCAGGCCGAGGGCGATACCACCCTGACCCGCATGGCGCTGCTCGACGAGGCCGGACGCGTGGGGGAACTGGCGCGCATGCTGGGCGGTGTCAACCTATCCGACCGCACCCTGGCCCATGCGCGGGAGATGCTCGACGCCAGCCAGCGCCCCCATCACTGAGCCCTGGCGAGTCCCCATACGACGACGGCCCCGATCGATGATCGGGGCCGTCGTGTTGCTGGCTGGCGCCACCGGCTACTTGCGCGGCGGACCATCCTGTCGGGTCACGCTGGAACCACGCGGGCGCACGTAGAGCACCAGGGCGTGATCGACGAGCTCGTAGCCATGCTCCTCGGCGATCTCCTGCTGACGGCGTTCGATCACCTCGTCGAAGAACTCGACGATCTCGCCGCTCTCCAGGCACACCATATGGTCGTGATGCTCCTCCTGGGAGATCTCGAACACGGCGTGGCCGCCATCGAAGTTGTGGCGAACCACCAGGCCCGCGGTCTCGAACTGGGTCAGCACGCGGTAGACGGTGGCCAGGCCCACGTCTTCACCGGCATCCAGCAGCGTCTTGTAGACATCCTCGGCGCTCATGTGGTGCTCGCCCTGAGCGCTCTCGAGGATCTGCAGAATCTTGACGCGCGGCAGGGTCACCTTCAGACCGGCCTTGCGTAATTCATGGTTCTGGTCGGCCATGGTTGCTCTTCGCAGTAACGGGTAGGGTCGGGTATGATCGACCGAAACCACGATAGTGAAGAACAGGCGCAAATGCAAAAGTTGACCAGAATCATCACCCTTTTCGCGGCCCTGCTGATGGCCAGCGGCTGCAGCTACTTCGGTGTCTACAAGCGCGACATCCCCCAGGGCAACCTGGTGACCGCCGGGATGGTGGAACAGCTGCGCACGGGCATGACCCGCGACGACGTCGTCTACGTGATGGGCAGCCCGCTGCTGGAGGCACCCTTCGACGCCAGCCAGTGGGACTACGTCTTCTATCTGGACAAGGCCTACGAGGACATCGAACGGCGCCGGGTGACCCTGACCTTCGATGGCAATCGCCTGGTGGACATCCAGCGCGAGGGCGACCTCGACGAGGCGATCGAGATGCGCCAGAGCGAAGGCGGCCCGCTGCCGGAGGGTAGCACCTCTGCGCCGCTGGTGACGCCCAACGCGGCGCCCGCCGACCAGCGCTGACGGCGGCCAGCACCCCCTGACAGCATGGCCAACCGACGCCCCGCCGCGCACCAGCCCGGCGGGGCGTCAGTCTCTGTTGTTGGCGCGCGCCAGACGCGCCGCCTTGGGGTCGATGATCAGCGCACGGTAGACCTCGACACGGTCACCGGCGCGCAGGCGGTAATCCTCCGGCTCGCGCAAGCGCTTGCCGAACAGGCCCAGGTCGGGGTCGCTGAAGGTGTCGGCGGGCAACTCGGGGAAGTGTGACGGCAGGTCGGCCAGCGCCACGGCCTCGCGGGCGGTGGTGCCGAGCGGCACCCGCAGGCTGATGACGCGCTGCCTGTCGGGCCGCGCGAAGGCCACCTCGATATCGATCGTGGCCATCCCTCAGCGCCCGTAGAGATCGTTGGCGCGGCGCGTGAAGGAGTCGACCAGCTGGCCGGCCACCTGCTGGAACAGCTTGCCGAAGGCCATGCCGAGCAGACGATTGGCGAACTCGAACTCCATCTCCAGGCTCACCTTGCAGGCCTGCTCGCCCATCGGCGTGAACAGCCAGCGGCCACGCAGGCGCTTGAAGGGCCCGCTGACCAGCGACATCTCGATGCGCTCGGGCTCGATCAGGTCGTTGCGGGTCATGATGCTCTGCTCGATGCCGGCACGCCCCAGGGTCATCTCGCCGATCAGGTGAGACTCGTCGCGCTCCACCAGGCGCGCACGACGGCAGCCCGGCAGGAACTCGGGATAGCGTTCGAAATCGTTGACCAGATCGAACATCTCCTGGGGGGTATGCCGCACCATGGCGGTTCGGTTGACCGTTGGCATTGCGCTCCTCGCTGACTTCACGGTGCCCAGGGCGTATCATGGGCCGTCATTTCAGGCCTTGAATGGTACCACGCTTCCCCCCATCTCGGAGGGAGCCGCCACGGGCAAGGACACGATACGAGGTTTCATGGCCAACAAGAAAGGCAAGGGCAAGGGCCCCGGCAGCAACGTCATCGCCTTGAACAAGAAGGCGCGCTTCGAATACCACATCGAAGAGAGCTTCGAGGCCGGCCTGGTGCTGGCCGGCTGGGAGGTCAAGAGCCTGCGTGCGGGCAAGGCCCAGCTGACCGACACCTACATCCTGGTCAAGAACGGCGAAGCCTGGCTGCTGGGCAGCCATATCCTGCCGCTCAACACCGCCAGCACCCACGAGGTGGCCGACCCCACGCGCACGCGCAAGCTGCTGCTGCACAGGAAGGAGATCGCCAGGATCTTCTCGCGCACCCAGGACAAGGGCCACACCTGCGTGCCGCTCAAGCTCTACTGGAAGGGTAACCGGGTGAAGTGCGAGTTGGCGCTGGTGACCGGCAAGAAGCTGCACGACAAGCGCGCCACCGAGAAGGACCGCGACTGGCAGCGCCAGAAGGGGCGCATCATGCGGGAACAAAACCGCGCCTGATCTGTCATAAGTTCGGACATCCTGTTAGGATGCCAGTTAAGGGGGCGACATGGTTTCGACGCCGGTGACAACCCCTGCGGTGCATGCCGAGAGCGTGATGTATCTCGTAAATCCAACATCACGACTAAATAGTCGCAAACGACGACAACTACGCTCAGGGCGCGCTGGCAGCTTAATAGCTGTTAGCTTCTAGTCCGGCCCCGAAGTGATGTGCCCATTCATCACGGAGGGGATACGAGCCAAGAATGATGGGATCGCAATCGGTAGCGTCCTCATGCCGGTCGTTAAACTTAAGAGGAATCGCGTCGCTGGATCCTGACCGTCGGAGCCAGAGACGTTAAATCAAATGACGGAATCTAAGCATGTAGAGCCAATGGGCGCGTGCTGGCGGACGCGGGTTCAATTCCCGCCGCCTCCACCAAACCCCAAAAGAATCAGGCGCCTAAGGGCGCCTTTTTCTTTGCCAATCAATATCTCTGCGACGTCCTGGACCTTCACGCCGACCTTACACGCCCTGCCAGGCGGCGACAGTAGGCATCGGTCAATGCCAGCAGGGCGGGATAGAAATCGCTGGCCGTCTTCACCCCGGCGCTCCTGGCCACCAGCTTGGGTAGCCAGGCGCAGAGCTCATGCTCTAGGAATGACTCGATATCCTGGCGCAGCGCCTCGGCCTCGGGGCCCCGTGCCTCGGCAAGCACCGTCACGCGGGTGGCGAGGTAATCGAGCATCACGGCCAGATGATCGGCGGGCTCGCCCACCTCGCGCCTGACCGTATACCCCGCTTGCGCCAGCCGCGCCTCCATGCGCTGCGCCGGGGCACCGATGAAGCCCGGGCGGTCATCGAGATACAGCGAGGCATAGGGCGGCGCCCCGGTGCGGGCATCCGCCAGGAAGAGCTCGGCGAAGTCGGCCGCCAGCTCGAGCCGGGGCGTGGTGAACATCACCAGCCGCGACAGCGCCTGGTCGAGACGCGAGAGCTCACTGGACATGCCATGGGCATCGCCCAGGAAGTCGAGGAAGGGCGCGGCCTCCCCCCCGCGGTAGCGCGCCAGCGTCGGCTCATCCAGCTCGGCGCCGAGCAGGGTCGCCAGCCAGCGGCACAGCAGGCTCTCGGACTCCCAGTCGATCGACGAGCCGCCCGCCTCCCGGCGGGCAGCGGCCAGATACGGGGTCTGCTGGCTCATATCTCCACCATGGTCGGTCCGCCGAAGGCCGTCACCGCGGGCGCATCACCCTCGAAGCGTTCGATCTCCACGATGCAGGTGTTGGCGCTCGGCGCCTGGGCCAGCTGGGAGGTGCCCACGTCGAGGGTCAGGGTGTTGGGATCGCCGTAGGTATCCAGGGCGCCGATTTCCGGCCCCACCGGCCCGTACCAGGCGCCCTCCTGGATGCGCACCACGCCGGGCGGGAAATCGTCGGACACCACGGCCCCGGCCAGCAGCTGGCCACGGTCGTTGTAGGCCCGCACCAGGTCGCCATCCTGAATCCCCCGCGACGCGGCATCCTGGGGACTGATGAAGATCGGCTCACGCCCCTGCACCGCATAGGTGGCACGCAGCTCCTCGGACTCGCACATCTGCGAGTGGAGCCGCTTGTCGGGGTGCACCGACTGCAGCCACAGCGGGTAACGGTCGGAGTTGGGGCCACCGTGGGAGCGCTCCGCCTTCTCCATCCAGGTCGGATGGCCGCGGCAATCATCATAGCCATAGCGGGCGATCTTGCGGCTGGAGATCTCGATGAAGCCGGATGGCGTCCCCAGCGCATTGACCTCGGGGGCCTGCCGGAAGTCGGCGTGGCGCACCCAGTTCTCCCCGGGACCGAAATCGACATAGCCCTCCTTCCAGAACTCCGCGAACTCCGGCATGGAGGAGGTCGACTGGTCGCCGGTGGGGGCAGGAACGAACGACTTGTTCGCCTCGCGACACTCGTCGTAGAGCTTCTTGACCCAGCCCATCTCGTCCAGGCCCTGGCGATATTCCTCGTCGCGTCCGAAGCGCCGGCACAGGTCGGTGAAGATGTCGAAGTCGCTGCGCGAATGAAACAGCGGATCCACCAGCTTGTGCATGGCCAGCACGCCGCGATTGGAGTAGGAGCCGTAGATATCGATATCGTTACGCTCGAACTGGGTGCAGGCCGGCAGCACCAGGTCGGAGAAGCGGCAGGTGGCGTTCCAGGCATAGTCGACGGTGACCACCGTCTCGAGCTTGTGGAAGGCCTGCTTCATGCGGTTGTGGTCCTGGTGGTGGTGCCAGGGGTTGCAGCCGCTGAAGACGCACATGCGGATATCGGGGAAGGTGACCTCGGCGCCGTTGTACTGGATGGTCTCCCCGGGGTTGAGCAGGCAGTCGATCCAGCGCGCCACCGGAATGGTCGAGGCGGCCCCCTGGAAATCGGTGTTGGTATGCTCGGGGGTCTTGCCGGCGTCAACGTTGCGCGGGAAGGCGCCCGGGGCGCTCGCCCCCGAGGAGGGCACACCGATGGAGCTGTAGTGGTGGCCATAGCTGATGCCGCCGCCGGGAAGGCCGATCTGTCCCAGCATGGTGGCCAGCACGGCCCCCATCCAGTAGGGCTGCTCGCCGTGCTGCTGGCGCTGAATCGCCCAGCCGAACAGCAGCTGGGTGCGGTCGGCGGCCAGCAGGCGGCTGAACTCGCGGATCTGTTCGGCGGGAACGCCGCAGATGGCCTCGGCCCACTCCGGCGTCTTGGCCTCGCCGTCGTCGGCCTCACCCTGGACATAGGCGATGAAGTCGTCGAAGCCCAGCGCATAGGCGTCGATGAACTCCTGGCTGTAGAGCCCCTCGTTGTAGAGGGTGTGCGCCATGCCCAGCATGAAGGCCACGTCGGTCATCGGGTTGATATACAGCTGCTCGCAACCGAGGTACTTCTGCGTCTTGGTGCGCACCGGGTCGACGCTGATCACGCGGATGCTGCCTTCCGCCACCCTGGCCTTGAGCTGCTCCAGGTAGGCATAGGACTCGTGGGTCTCGCAGTTCCACCCCACCTGCAGGTTCTTGTAGGGGTCGTTGCCCCACAGCACCACGGTCTTGCTGTTCTCCAGGATCAGCGGCCAGGAGGTGCCCTGGCTGTAGACCTCGGTGGAGCCGAGCACGTAGGGCAGGATCACCTGCCCGGCACCCGTGGAGTAATCCCCCACCTTCTTGACGAAGTCGCCATGCATGGCCACCGCACGCTGCATGTGGTTACCGCAGCTGTGCACCTGCCCCGTCTGCCGCCAGCCGGTAGCCCCGGCGTAGAGCGCCCAGGGGCCATAGTCGGTCTGGATGCGTTCCAGCTCCTCGTGGAAGAGGTCCAGGGCCGCATCCCAGGTCAGGCGCACGAAGCGGTTGTCACCCCGGGTGGTGCGATCGCCGTTATGGCGGTTCTTCAGCCACTCCAGGCGCACCATGGGGTAGCGGATACGCGACGGGTTGTAGATCAACCCCTTGATGCCGTTGAGCATCTCGGTGGGGTACTGGTCGGCGCCGAACGGCTTCACCTCGGCCACCTTGCCCCCCTTCACCAGGGCGTTCATGGCCCCCCAGTGGGAGCCGGCCGTCTTCCAGACGCCCTGCTCGGTCACCCCGGCGGCGGCGGTGCCGGTGAGCAGCCCTGGGCCGATCAGTGAGGCGGCGGAGCCGGCCATGGCTCCCTTGAGGAAACTTCTACGGCTGATAGTCATGAGAGCTCCTTAGGCAGCATCAGTGGGCACCGTCGGCATAATCGGAGGAGTGCATCTGCAGGTACTTCAGTACCAATTCCTGGGTGCCTGCACTCATGTTGGTGAACCCCACCATGCCCGAGAACATCGCCGGCCAGGTGTTGGCATCGAAATGCTCGGGTGCCGGTTCGGTGTGGCAGACACTACAGCCATCGCGGTAGGTCTGTCCGGCGGTCTCCCAGAGGGCATCGCGGGTTTCGAGATAGACCCCCTTCTCGGCCCACAGCTCCAGGGTCACCCTGCCCCAGGGCAGGCCGGTCATCTCATCGACCACATCGGTCTCCTGGACCTCGATCAGGGCATCATCCTGGGCGACGTCCTTGTTCAGCACGGCGCTGCTGATATTCTGGCCGAAGTCCTCGTAGAGCACGCGGCCGAAGCCCTTCTCCTTGCGCCACGCCGGGATCTCCAGCTTCACGCTGTCACCCTGGGTATCGACGATATGGACCTCGGTGGCCACCTGCAGGACGCCGGCGCGCTCGGTGAGCTCGGCATCCCGGAACAGATCCACGGACTTGGCGCTGTAGTAGGTCTCCCCCTCATCCACACTGACCGAGGTGGCTTCGCGTACCAGGCGGGCCAGCATGGGGTCCTCGCTGCCCATCTGCTCCGGCAGCTTGTGGGCGATGCCCTTGTGGCAGTCGATGCAGCTCTGGTCACGTTCGGCGGCGGGTTCCATGAAACGCCGCGCCTCGTCGGACATCTGGTCCCAGTCCATGCTGTTGTAGTCGTGGCAGCTGCGGCACTCCAGGGAGCCGTTGGCCTTGAACCGCGCCCACTCGTGCTGGGCCAGCTCCAGGCGCTTCTCCTCGAACTTCTCGGGGGTATCGATGGTGCCGAAGATGGCGCCCCAGACCTCCTTGCTCGCCTGCATCTTGCGGGCGATCTTGGCGGTCCAGCCATGGGGCACGTGACAGTCGGAACAGATGGCCCGCACCCCGGTGCGGTTGGACCAATGCACGGTGCTCTGCAGCTCCTGGTAGACGTTGTCCTCCATCTCGTGGCAGCTGACGCAGAACTCCTCCGTATTGGTGTACTCCATGGCGGTATTGAAACCGCCCCAGAACACGATGCCGGCGAAGAAGCTGACAATGATGATGACCCCCAGGCCGATATGCACAGGGGGTTTCTTCAGGGTGTTCCACAGCGTTGCAAGGATCTTCATGACTCGTCTCTCTTGTTCAGTAGGGGCTTAACCGCCATGTCCGGGCGGGCCCAGCACGAAGACCTGCAGCATCCACACCACGAAGCCATAGCCGCCCACGACGGCAATGGTCAGCAGTGGCACGACGACCGCCGTGACGAACAGAAAGGCCAGCCACTCTCGCCGCTTGCCACCGGAGCCCGTTTCGTTCTCGCTCTTGACCTCTGCCATATTGCCCCCTCACAGGTCAGCCAACACAAAGTCGGCATGCGCCAGCGCGCATGCTCATAACGCCGAATCGATGAATACGCAGAAGGTAACAGCCTGCCGGGGAATAGCCATGACATTCATCAAGAAAGCTCTACTTAGATATGATACTTGGCGATATCATCAGTCCACCGAGCCTGGCTTGCCTCGGGACCCACCACGCATCGCGCCATCCTGGTGGCCAGGCTCGCCATCGACGCCGCTCTCGAAGGCCGCCAGCTTCTGCTCGTACGCCTCCGAGCGAATCCATGCCGCCAGGCGCTCCAGCAGAGCATCCAGCTGGTGCGCCTCGGTGGTCTCAAGGGGGGCCAGCAGCACCTGCTCGAGGTCGTCCGATAGCCGCCTGGCCACCTCGCGCTTGGCGTCGCCCTCCGGGGTGGTGAAGAGGCGAAAGCGACGCGCATCCGCCGGGTCGTTCTCACGCCTCACCAGCTCCTGCTTGATCAGCCGCTGGATGATGCGTGACGTGAGGCTGCGCTCCATGCGGGCCTGACGGGAGAGCTCGACGAAGGTGATGCCCGGGTGCTGGCCGATGATCCGCAGCACCCGCACCTCGTGAACCTTGAGGCCTGCACGGGCCTGGAAGATATCATCGTTGGCGCGAATCGCCTCCTGGGCCAGAATATCTAGACGAAAGGTCAACCTCTCGCGACTGAATGGCTTTTCCACCCCCTTCCTCCTCGATCTTTTTTTACGACACTCGCGACATGGCGATGTCCACATTGGCAGCGTGCGGCGCATCGTATGGATACTGCCTATGATAGGCATAGTGGCCTGCGGGTTAATTGACCCATGTCAATGCTCTCAATCGGCAACTATCTTAATCTGATCCCAAGAGCAGCCCGGTTCGAGCCGAAACACCCGACTCGCTCCCTTCACTGCTCCTTCGTGGCTGTACCGGCACCGGCACAGCCTTGAGCGAGCCAATCGAGGATCGTCGTCATGACCCAACCCGCTACCACCTACCAGGGTACCGACAGACTGCTGTTCGGCATCATCCTGGGCGTCCTGGCCTTCTGGCTGTTCGCCCAGACCACTCTCAATATCGCCCCCACCATGGCCGCCGACCTGGGGGTCGAACAGAATCTCATGAATATCGCGGTGTCGATCACGGCACTCTTCTCGGGCATCTTCATCGTCGTCGTCGGCGGCCTCGCCGACCGCATCGGCCGCGTCAAGACGGTGATGTGGGGCTTCATCTTCTCCATCGTCGGCTCGCTGCTGATCGGCCTGGCCCCCTCGGGCTCGCTGGGCAGCAGCTTCCTGATGGTGGGTCGCGTCTGCCAGGGCCTCTCTGGCGCCTTCATCATGCCGGCGTCCCTGGCGCTGGTGAAGGAGTACTGGGAAGGCGCCGGCCGCCAGCGCGCCATCTCCTACTGGTCCATGGGCTCCTGGGGCGGCTCCGGCTTTGCCGCCCTGTTCGGCGGCCTGATGGCGCAGAATGTGGGCTGGCGTTGGATCTTCATCATCGCCGCCGCCCTCTCCGTGGTGGGCATGCTGATGGTGCGTGGCACCCCGGAGTCCAAGGCCGAGAACAAGGGCGCCTACAAGTTCGACCTGGTGGGCGTGATCACCTTCATGGTGACCATGGTCGCGCTCCAGGTGCTCGCCACCCAGGGCAGCGCGTTCGGCTGGACCAGCATGGCCTCGCTGAGCCTGATGGCCATCGTCTTCGTGTTCGGCGCCATCTTCTTCAAGGTCGAAGCCGGCAATCCCAATGCCTTCGTCCAGTTCCGCCTGTTCCGCAACAGCACCTACACCGGCGCTACCATCTCCAACATGCTGCTCAATGCCACCGCGGGCATCATCATCGTCGCCATGCTGGTCCTGCAGCAGGGCGGCGGTATCTCGGCCCAGCAGGCCGGCCTGCTGACCCTGGGCTACGCGATCTCCATCCTCGCCTTCATCCGCGTCGGTGAGAAGCTGCTGCAGCGCTTCGGCCCGCGCAAGCCGATGCTGTGGGGCTGCTATATCGTCGGCATGGCCATCGTGCTGCTGATGCCCACCAACCTGATGCTGGGCAGCTACAAGATCCTCGCCGTGATCGCCTTCTCGCTGTTCGGCGTCGGCCTGGCCTTCTACGCCACCCCCTCCACCGATGCCGCGCTCTCCAACCTGCCCGCCGACCAGTCCGGTGCCGGCGCCGGCATCTACAAGATGGCCTCCTCCATGGGCGCCTCCTTCGGCGTGGCGATCGCCTCGGCGATCTACACCGCCATCGCGGGCAACAACGCCGGCGTGCGCTGGATCGAAGGGGTGATCAGCTTCGTCGGCAATCAGGCCAACCTGGCCTCGCGGGAAGGCGCCTTCTTCGCCCTGCTGGTCATGCTGATCATGCTGCTGGTCGCCATCGCCTCCATCGTGCTGACCATCCCCAAGGGTCGCCCGGCGGACAAGGCCTGACACCTCTGCCCGCCGGCCGAGCGGCCGGCGAGCATCAACCGACTGTTGCTTCAATCGAATATAGATCGAAGAGGAAAGAGACATGAATGCCATCGTCAAGGAAATCAAGCAGAACGAAACCCAGCTCCGCGAGTGGTTCGAGCATCTCCACCGTCACCCCGAGCTTTCCATGCAGGAGTCACAGACCGCCAAGTACATCGAGGAGACCCTGCGCAGCCTGGGCGCCTATGAGATCGAGACCGGCGTCGGCAAGCACGGCATCGTCGCCTCGCTGAAGGTCGGCGACAGCGACCGAGCCATCGGGCTGCGCGCCGACTTCGACGCCCTGCCGATCCAGGAAAGCAATGACCTGGACTATCGCTCGGAAACCGCCGGCGTCTCGCACCTCTGCGGCCATGACGGCCATACCACCATGCTGCTGGCCGCCGCCAGGCAGCTGGCCGAGACCCGCAACTTCGACGGCACCGTGCACCTGATCTTCCAGCCGGCGGAGGAGACCATGGAGGGCAGCCCGGCGATGATCGCCGACGGCCTGTTCGAGCGCTTCCCGATGGACGCCGTGTTCGGCATGCACAACATGCCCGGACTGGAGCTCGGCAAGCTCTACTTCACGGAAGGCGACACCATGGCCGCGGTGGACAACTGGGAGGTGGAGATCACCGGCAAGGGCGGTCACGGCGCCTTCCCCGAGCATGCCATCGACCCGGTGGTCGCCGGCTCCTCGCTGGTGATGGCGCTGCAGACCATCGTCGCCCGCAACGTGGCCCCCGCCCACCGCGCCGTGGTCACCGTGGGCGCCTTCCAGTCTGGCCAGGCCGGCAACGTGATCGCTCACAGCGCCATCCTGCGCCTCTCGATCCGCACCACCACCCCAGAGGATCGCGAGATGGTGCTGGGCAACATCCGCCGCCTGATCCAGCAGCAGAGCGAATCCTTCGGCTGCACCTCCGAGATCCGCGAGGGCGTGCCGGGTGCGGTGCTCACCAACGACCCCGAGGAGACCCGCAAGGCGGCCGCCATCGCCCGTGAGGCCTTCGGCGAGGAGCTGGTGTTCGAGGAGGGCCCCACCTACCTGGGCTCCGAGGACTTCGCCTTCATGCTGCAGCAGCAGAAGGGCACCTACTGCTTCCTGGGTAACGGCGACACCCCCTTCGTCCACCACCCGGAGTACGTGTTGAACCCGGAGATCCTGCCCATCGGCGCGGCCTACTGGGTGGCCCTCACCGAGGGCTACCTGCCCAAGCAGGGCTGAGGCTCGGCACCCGCTGCGCCACGGGGCGATTCCGCCCCGTGGCGCCTTGCTATGGACGGCTTCTTCACGCAAAACGGCGGGCAGAGAAGCCTCGAAGGCATCGGCAGCAACGCTACGACCAAGGTCGCAGGCTTGACGCGAAAACCGCTTGCGGCCAGCCTCAAGGGGCGCCATCATCGGCACCCACTCGCCAGCCCCTCTGCGGGGCGGCCGGGCGAGGCCAAGACCGGGGTGGCATCGGGTCGGGGTGCGCTGTGGCGGCCCACTACCGATAAGACCCTACTGTTGACATTTCCCGTTCTGGATTCCTACCCATGAGCAAAGTCCTGATTATCGGCGCCGGCGGCGTCGGCGGTGTCGTCACTCACAAGTGCGCCCAGCATCCCGAGGTCTTCAGCGAGATCCTGCTGGCCAGCCGCAACGAAGAGAAGTGCAAGGCGATCGCCGCCCAGCTGGATCGCCCGATCCAGACCGCCCGGGTGGACGCCGACAGCGTCGATGAACTGGTCGCGCTGATCGAGTCGTTCCAGCCCGACGTGCTGATCCACGTGGCCCTGCCCTATCAGGACCTGACCATCATGGAGGCGTGCCTGCGCACCGGCGTGCCCTACCTGGACACCGCCAACTACGAGCACCCCGACGAGGCCAAGTTCGAGTACAAGGAGCAGTGGGCCTTCCAGGATCGCTATGCCAAGGCCGGCAACATGGCCACCCTGGGCTGCGGCTTCGACCCGGGCATGACCAACATCTACTGCGCCTACGCCCAGAAGAACCTGTTCGACGAGATACAGCGCATCGATATCCTGGATGCCAACGGCGGCGACCACGGCTACCCCTTCGCCACCAACTTCAACCCGGAGATCAACATTCGCGAGATCACCGCGAATGGCCGCTACTGGGAGAAGGGCGAGTGGAAGGAGACCGCGCCGCTGGCCGAGAAGCGCACCTTCGACTTCGACGGCATCGGCGAGAAGGACCTCTACCTGCTCTACCACGAGGAGCTCGAGTCCCTCAGCCGCAACATCAAGGGCCTGGAGCGCATCCGCTTCTGGATGACCTTCTCCGACAAGTACATCACCCATCTGAAGGTGCTCGAGAACGTCGGCATGACCCGCATCGAGCCGATCGAGGTGAACGGCTGCGAGATCTCGCCGCTGCAGTTCCTCAAGGCGGTGCTGCCCGACCCGGCGTCGCTGGGGCCGCGCACCAAGGGCAAGACCAACATCGGCGTGATCCTCGACGGCATCAAGGATGGACAGCGCCGCAAGGTGTACATCTACAACATCTGCGACCACGAGGCCTGCTACCGCGAGGTGCAATCCCAGGCGATCTCCTACACCACCGGCGTGCCGGCGGTGACCGGCGCCATGCTGATGCTGGAAGGGATCTGGAAGGGCGATGGCGTGTTCAACGTCGAGCAGCTCGACCCCGACCCCTTCATGGAGCGCATCGGCGAGATGGGCCTGCCGTGGCAGATGGTCGAGCTCGACCCCGACCACGACCCGCTGGCCTGAGTCATGGCGAAGGCACTCACCCACGGCCTGGACGGCGAGCTCGATTTCGACGTTAGGGCCTGCCCCTCGCCCGCCTATGTGGTGGACGACGCCCTGCTGCGCCGCAACCTGGAGCTGCTCGGCCGGGTCCAGGCGGCGAGCGGCGCGAAGGTGCTGCTGGCGCTGAAGGGGTTCGCCATGTGGGACACCTTCCCGCTGGTGCGCCAGTACCTGGTGGGCACCACGGCCAGTGGCCAGGACGAGGCGCGCCTGGGCGCCGAGACCTTCGGCGGCGAGGTGCACTGCTACTCGCCGGCCTTCACCGAGGAGGAGATGAGCGTGGTGCTGCGCTACGCCGACCACCTCAGCTTCAACTCCCCGGGCCAGTGGCGGCACTTCCGCGAGACGATCGCGGCGGCGCCGCGCCGGGTCTCCTGCGGCCTGCGCGTCAACCCGGAGCACTCCACCGGCGACGTGCCCCTCTACGACCCCTGCGCCCCCGGCTCGCGGCTCGGAACCCGCGCCGCGGACCTCGAGCCCGGGGACCTGGAGGGCCTCGAGGGGCTGCACTTCCACGCCCTGTGCGAACAGAACAGCGACGCCCTGGAGGCGACCCTGGCGGCCTTCGAGGCGAAGTTCGGCCAGTACCTCGCCGGCATGCGGTGGATGAACCTTGGTGGCGGCCACCATATCACCCGCGACGACTACGACGTCGAGCGGCTGGTGCGGGTGGTCCGCGACTTCAAGGCACGCCATCCGCACCTCGAGGTCTACCTGGAGCCGGGCGAGGCGATCGCGCTGAATACCGGCTACCTGGTGTGCACGGTGTTGGATATCGTCGACAACGACGGCCCCATCGCCATCCTCGACACCTCGGCCACCGCGCATATGCCCGACGTGCTGGAGATGCCCTACCGGCCGGAGATCATCGGTGCCGGCCAGCCCGGCGCGAAGGCCCACAGCTACCGCCTGGGCGGCCAGACCTGCCTGGCCGGCGATATCGTCGGCGAGTACAGCTTCGACGCGCCCCTCGCCATCGGCGACCGCCTGGTGTTCACCGACATGGCCCACTACACCATGGTCAAGACCACCACCTTCAACGGCATTCGCCTGCCCTCGATCTGCCGCATCGACGCGACGAGCCGCGCGGTACGCACGGTGCGCACCTTCGGCTATGTGGACTACATGCAACGGCTGAGCTGAGCCTTCCCGCCCTGCCATCCGCCTCGCGAAGCCCCCCATGGGGGCTTTTTCGTGCCGGCGCGACGCGCCGGCCCTTCACCGCCGACGCCGCGGGCTCTAAGGTGAGGGAAAGCCACTGCCACAGGGAGCCCGTGATGTCCGAGATCTACAAGTTCGGCGGCGCCTCGATCCAGGATGCCGAGGCCATCCGTCGCCTCGGCGAGCTGCTCTCCCGCCACGACCTCCATCCGCGCGCCCTGGTCGTCTCGGCGATGGGCAAGACCACCAACGCCCTGGAGGCGCTGCTCGATGCCGCCCGCGGGGACCAGCAGAGCCTCTACCAGCAGCGGCTGGCGGCAATCCGCGACGATCACCTCGGCGTGGCCCAGGCGCTGTTCGGTGCGGGCTCCGCCACCGCGGAGAACCTGGAGCGGCTGCTCGAGGCCCTCGACATCGCCCACCGCACCCACCGCGAGGCGTCCCTGGCCTTTCACTACGACCAGACCGTGGGCTTCGGCGAGCTGCTCTCCACCACCCTGGTGGCCGCCTGGCTCAACGAGATCGGCCTGCCCACCCGCTGGTGTGATGCCCGGGAGCTGATCGTCACCGACGACCGCCACCGGGCCGCCGGGATCGACTGGGGCGAGACCTGCGGCCGCCTGCGGTCGCTGGCCGCCCGGGAGGAGGCGCTGCTGCTGATCCAGGGCTTCATCGGCGCCACCGCGGACGGCGCCATGACCACCCTGGGGCGCGAGGGCTCCGACTTCAGCGGCGCCATCCTGGCCCACTGCCTGGATGCCGAGGGGCTGACCATCTGGAAGGACGTCACCGGGGTCTTCAACGCCGACCCCAGGCGCTTCGACAACGCCCGCCAGCTCGAGCGCCTGAGCTACGCCGAGGCCGTGGAGCAGAGCTGGCACGGCGCCAAGGTGATCCACCCCCGCACCCTGGCCCCGCTGCAACGCAAGGGGATCCCGCTTACCGTGCGCTCCTTCCTGGAGCCCGGGACCACGCCCAGCCGTATCGGCCCCGAGCCCGGCGACGGCGACCGCCGCCCCGCCTGCATCCTGCGCGACGACCAGCGCCTGCTCGACATCAGCCCCGAGGACTTCCGCTTCATGGACGAGGCCTGCCTGGGCGATGTGCTCGCCCGCCTGGCGCGCCACGGGCTGCATGCCAATTTCCTGGCGTGCGAGGCGATGCGCCTGCGCCTGGCCATCGATGACGACCCCGA
Organism: Halomonas sp. SSL-5; assembly: GCF_030708455.1. GTDB lineage: Bacteria > Pseudomonadota > Gammaproteobacteria > Pseudomonadales > Halomonadaceae > Halomonas. The sequence continues at coordinate 195,958 of NZ_JAUYWF010000005.1, read as the reverse complement.
AAGATGCGCCGCGCTGCTGGCCGACCTGCGAGGGGACTACCGGGTCGAGTGCCAGAAAGGGCTGACCCTGCTGACCGTACGCCATCCCGGCGACGGCCTGCTGCAGGCGCTGAGCGGCGACATGCCGATCGTCGCCGAACAATGCAGCGCCACGACAGCCCAGCGGCTCTTCCCCGGCGACGCCTGCCCGGCTACCTGGCACCTCCCGGACTAGGTGCGCCGCTCGCCCAGTCGCCGCCCGGCATGATGCCCCACCCAGGCGGCGCCGAGCCAGGCCACCAGGCTCAGCGCCACATAACCGAGGGCCGTCCCGGGGTGGCCCTGGGTCAGCATCGCCAGGGTCTCGAGGCCGAACAGCGAGAAGGTGGTGAAACCGCCGCAGAAGCCGGCGACCAGGAAGGGCTGCCAGCGCGCCACCCGGCCGTGGGTCCGGCCCGCCGCATAGGCGGCAAACAGCGCGATCAGGCCGGAGCCCAGCAGGTTCACCGCCAGGGTCGCCCAGGGAAAGTCGGGGGGCGCAAGCCACAGGCCGAGCTGATGGCGCAGCGTGCTGCCCAGTCCGCTGCCCAGGCCGACCGCGGCGTAGGCCCGCCAGGCGTTCATGCCAGGCCTCCGGTCAGCCAGGCGCCCAGCGACAGGGCGGCGACACCGGCGACCAGAGTCATCGCCATATAGCCGATGGCCGCCGCCGCGCGGCCCTGTTGCCATAGCGACAGCGTCTGCAGGCTGAGGGACGACACCGTGGTGTACCCACCCAGCAGGCCGATGGCGAGCAGCGACCAGGCGGTATCCGACGCCCCCGTGGCGGGAAGGCCGAGCGCACCGGCCAGCAGCCCCATGGCCAGGGCACCGCTCAGGTTGACCGCCAGGGTGCCCCAGGGGAGGTGGGGCCCCAGCCGCCGGCCCACGGCGTTGCCGAGGGCCAGGCGTGCCATGCCTCCCAGCCCCCCGCCGAGCAGTACCGACAGCAGTTCCAGCATGCCTGGCCGCCTCCCTGAAACGAAAAAAGCCACCCGAGGGTGGCGAAAGAGTATCGCATGCTTGCCGCGCCGACGGCAGGAGGCGCCGCCGACGGGGAGAATATGACACACACCAAATGATATGTACAATTAATGTACATGAATGTGCCGTGACAGGCCCCGGGGTCGTGGCCTCACGACAAAGCCCGTATCATGACGGGTCCCAAGATCCATCGCCCCACACGCCAAGAGACGGAGGTCACCGCGTGAACCCCAAGCGAGCCCTACCCCTGATGCTCGGCTGGCTGCTGCTGGCACTGCTGGTGCTGGCGGGCCCCGCCCAGGCACAGCAGGAAGGCAGCGGAAGCGAACCGCCGGCCTACTCCACCCTGGCCGACCTGCTCGAGAACGAGCAGACCCGCCAGGAGCTGATCGACCAGCTGCGCGGCATGGCCGGTGGCGTGGCCGAATCGGCCCCCGCCGAGGAAGCCGCCACCCCCTCCCTGCCGCGCCAGCTGGCGGAGCTGACCAGCCGCGTCGCCGGCGACATCGGCAGCCAGTTCGACGCCATCGCCTCGGCCATCGGCGGCATGTTCGCAAGCGACCTGGAGAGCACCTTCGACATGGCGGCCTTCACCAGCGCCGCCATCAACCTGGGCCTGGTGATCCTGGCGACCTTCGTGATGTTCGCCATCGTGCGGCGCCTGGCCCGGCGGCTGTTCACGGGTATCAGCCAGTGGTCGCTCAACGGCAGCGGCATGACCCCGATCCTGCGCCTGATCATCTGCGTGGCGCTGGCCGCCGTGGTGGACGTGCTGATCGTGGCCTTCGCCTACCTGGGCGGCAACCTGATCGCCACCTTCGCCATCGGCGAGACCGGTGAGCTCTCCACCCGCGCCTCGCTGTTCCTCAACGCCTTCCTGGTGATCGAGCTGCTCAAGGCCGGGGTGCGCATGCTGTTCGCCTCCCGCTACGAGGGCCTGCGCCTGCTGCCCATCACCTCCGGCGAGGCCTCCTACTGGAACCGCTGGATCGCCCGGCTGATCGGCCTGGTGGGCTACGGCCTGATGGTGGTGGTGCCGCTGGTCAACGCCTACGTGGCCCCCGCGGTGGGCCAGGGCCTGGGCACCCTGATCATGATCGGCGCCTTCCTCTACGCCGTGGTGGTGGTGCTCAAGAACCGCAAGCGCCTGCGCGATGCCATCAACGCCAAGGCCAACCAGACCACCATGGCGGCCAGCCGGGTCTCGCTGCAGCTGTTCGCACGCACCTGGCACCTGTTCGCCCTGGCCTACTTCGTGATGGTCCTGGTGCTGACCCTGACGCGGCCGGCCGACGCCCTGCCCTACGTGCTCTTCGCCACCCTCAAGACCATCGCCGCGGTGGTGGTGGGCCTGCTGCTATCCGCCTTCCTGACCCAGACCATCGGCCGGCGCATCTCGCTCTCCGACGACCTGCGCCGCAAGCTGCCGCTGCTCGAGCCGCGCCTCAACAGCTATGTGCCCAACGCCCTGCGGGTCATCCGCACGGTCATCGTGGTGCTGGTGGTGATGGTGGTACTCAATGCCTGGGGCGCCTTCGACCTCGCCGCCTGGTACGCCTCCGAGGCGGGCCGCGGCCTGGTCGGCAAGTCGGTCAGCGTGGCGGTGATCCTGGCCATCGCGGTCATGGTATGGCTGGCGCTGGCCAGCCTGATCGAGCACAAGCTCAACCCCGAGACCGGCGGCGGCGTGCCTTCGGCCCGGGCCCAGACCCTGCTGGCCCTGTTCCGCAACGCCCTGGCCATCGCCCTGATCACCATGACGGCGATGATCGTGCTGGCCGAGATCGGCATCAATATCGGGCCGCTGATCGCCGGTGCCGGCGTGCTGGGCCTGGCCATCGGCTTCGGCGCCCAGAAGCTGGTGCAGGACATCATCACCGGCATCTTCATCCAGGTGGAGAACGCCATGAACACCGGTGATGTGGTCACCGTGGGCGGCGTCACCGGCACCGCCGAGAAGCTCAGCATCCGCTCGGTGGGCATCCGTGACCTCTCCGGCACCTATCACATCGTGCCCTTCTCCAGCGTGGACACCGTATCCAACTACATGCGCGAGTTCGGCAACCATGTCGGCGAGTACGGCATCGCCTATCGCGAGAGCATCGACGAGGCCATCGAGCAGCTCCAGCTCGCCTTCGAGGATCTCAAGGCCAGCGAGGAGCACGGTTACAAGCTGCTGGAGCCACTCAACGTGGCCGGCGTCATCGCCCTGGCCGACAGCTCGGTGAACATCCGGGTGGTGATCAAGACCACGCCCGGGGACCAGTGGGCGGTGGGCCGCGCCTACAACCGCCTGGTCAAGCTGCGCTTCGACGAGGCCGGCATCGAGATCCCCTTCCCGCACACCACCCTCTATTTCGGCGAGGACAAGGCGGGGCGCTCGCCGGCCGCCAACGTGCGGGTGCTGGAGTCCCGGGCGGCGCGCAAGCCCGCCGCGGAGACACACCGCGACGCTCCCGATCATGGCATCCAGCAGACTGTCGATCAGGACCACCAGAAACCCAGTGGCGACGACGTGGACGAGCCCTGAGCCCAGCGCCGCCGGTGCACGTCACACAGCGGGGCCGCCTTCGGGCGGCCCCGCTGCTTTTCGGTGCATCACAGACTGGCGTGAGCCAGTTCGACAGGATTCATGAGCGGCCGGCACTTCACGGGCGGACAGGCAGCAGTGGTGGGAGGCCGGGTTCCCACGAGGCTGCTTCTGCGATTACCCTTATCTTTACTGCTCAACCATCTTCGTGCTTCGGATACGCGAAGGGGGCGCCGAGGCGCCCCCTTGGGTCGTGGACACGACCGAGGTGGTGAAGGCTCAGGCCGCCATCAGGAGGCCTTCTTCTTCTCCTGCTTCTCGCCGAGCACGTCCTTGTCCTCGCTGGGCTGAGGCAGGGAGGGCAGCGACTTGTCGAGCAGCTCCACGCTCTGACGGTAGTAGAGCTGGCTCTTCTGGTGCTCGCCCAGGTTGGCGAAGAGCCGTGCCAGCTCGGCGCACACCACGCCACTCGGGCGCTGGCGCTGGCTCGCCTCGAAGTACTCCTGGGCCTTGCCCCAGTAGGCGTTGCGCAGCGCCAGGCGACCCAGGGTGAGCAGCAGGTCCGGGTCGTTGGGCCGCTCCTGCAGCCACTTCTCGGCGGTGACCAGCTGACGCGAGGCATCCACGTCGAGCAGGCCATAGCGCAGCACCAGGCGGCTGTCCCAGCCCTCCTTGAGGGAGTGGCGCAGCAGTCGCTCGGCGATGGGCTCCTGGCCGCCGCGCACCAGCGCCTCGGCGTAGAGCACGATCAGCTCGACGTCGCCACGCAGATGGTCGGGCATGTCGGCCCACAGGCTGCGTACCGTCTCGATATCGCTGCCCTCGCGGGCCTCGCGCACGATCAGTTCGCGATAGGCGCGACGCTCGAGCTGGTCGCGCTCCTCGCGGGAGATCAGCTGCTGGGCACCCAGACGCGGCATCAGGCGGCGCAGGCCATCCCAGTCACTGACGCTGAGGTAGGCCTGCTTGAGCTGCTTGAGCACCTGGGGGTGGTTGGGCAGCTGGCGGTCGAGGCGGGTGAGGATGGCCAGCGCCTCCTCGTACTGCTGGCGGTCCAGCATCAGCTGAGCCTGCATCATGCCCACCGCGGTATCGGCGCCCTCGGTGCTCAGATGGGCCCGCTTGAGCAGGGTATCCGCCTGCTCGAAGCGACCCTGATAGTGGGCCGCCAGCGCCGCGGAGAGGTAGTTGACCAGCGGGGTGCTGGAGTCGTCCGCCGCCTTGACCAGCGATTTCTCGGCCTTCTTCCAGCGCCCCTCGGCCAGGGCCACCAGGCCGCGCACGGTGCGCTTCATGGCATTGCGGTTGCGCGAGCGGCTGTTCCACACCTTGAAGCGGGACACCGGGCGCGACAGCCGCATCAGCAGGCGCAGCGCGAAGTGCAGCACCAGGAAGGCCGCCAGCAGCAGTACCAGGCCGAACCAGAAGGAGGTCTGGAAGGAGGTGTCCCCGACACGCACCAGCCAGTAGCCGGGCACCGACATCATCAGCTGCCCGAACAGCGCACCGACGGCCAGGCCCAGGACGATGATCAGTATCAGCTTTCTCATGCCTCATCTCCCTGGCGCGACTCGAAGCGCCGCTCGATGAAGGTGGCCAGGGCCTGCTGGGAGCCGCTGATATCGGGCAGTTCGGGACGCACCGCCTCACCCTTCAGCTCGCCCAGACGCGCGAGCACCGACTGCACGCCGCTGTCGTCGGTGTCGTAGTAGCCCTCGATCAGGGTGATCGCCTTGTCGAGGCTGGCCTCGAAGAGCGCTTCCTCCTCCTTGAGCAGGGCCAGCTGGGCCTGCTCGATCACCAGGCGCACGCTCTGCCGCAGGTAGGACTCCTGCTCCGGCGAGATCAGCGCCTCCAGGGCCTCGTCGTGCTTGCGCACGGTGACCAGGTCCTTGAGTTCCTGGCCGAAGCTCGACAGCTGCTGCTGCCAGGAGCCGCTGGGCGCCTCCTGCATGCCGGAGCTGGCGGTGATCTCGTCCACATCCTGGGAGAGCGGACGCCCGGCGATCTGCTCCTGCTGGGCGTTGAGCGCCAGCCACAGGCCGGTACGGTCGACCTCGGGCACCGACTCCAGGGCGCCCAGCTCGCTGGCGATCTCGCGACGCACCGGCACCAGCGCCGGGTTGTCGGCCTCCTTCAGGCGCGCATCGGCGGTGCGCAGCAGCGCCGCGGCACCCTCCACGTCACGCTCCAGCTGCAGGCGCTGGTTGGCCAGGCGCAGCAGGTAGGCGGCCTCGGCGTGCAGCCAGTCGCGCTCATCGGTCTCCTGCTCGCTTGCAAGCTCGGCCAGCACGCGGTCGAGGGTCTCGTCGACCTCACTGCGATAGTCGGTGAAGTCGCCCTCGAGGGAGGCGACGGCTTCCTCGAGGGCCGCCTGGCGCTCGGCCTCGGCCTCCTCGAAGCGTGACTGAAGCTGGTTCAGGTCGCTGGCGGTGGCGGCCTGGCTGGTGCGGGCCTCCAGCTCGGCGATGCGCGCCTGCTGGGCATCTAGCTTCTGCCACGCCTGCCAGCCGAACAGGCCGGCAGCGATGGCCAGCAGGATGACCAGCACGATCGCCACCACGCCGCCCTTGCCGCCGTCGTCGTCGCCGCCGGTCGGGCGGGAGGCGCCGCCGGCGCCAGACGACCCGGCCGGCCGGGACTTGCCGTTCCCGGAGGGGGGCGACTGTGCCTGGCTCGACCCTGACTTGTCGGCAGCCGACTTGGAGGCCTCCTGCTTGGCTCCCACGGGCTTGTCGGCAGACGGCTTGGCGGCCTCCTGCTTGGCTCCCACGGGCTTGTCGGCAGACGGCTTGGCGGCCGCCTGCGTGCCCCCCGAGGCCTGGCCTGAGGCCGGCGGCTCGGCGGGCGCCTGGCTCGCGGCGGGCTTGGCGGCCTCGCTCCCGGCGGTGCCGCCGCCCTGGCTGGACTTGTCATGCCGGCGTGAACGGCGCCTGCCGGAGGCGCTGCCTCTGTTCGCCTCGTCGCCCGAGGTCGCCGATTGTGCGCCGTCAGACGCCTTCTGCTCTTCCTGCTCGTGTGGTTGCTTGCTCATCTTGTCGCTAGCCCTTTTCGAGATCGTCTTGATCGACATCGGCTTCCTGCTGGTCACAGGCCTCGGCCACGGCCGCTGCCAGCGCCGCGGGGGTGGCGCCACGCGCCACAACGGAGTCGCGAAACCCCAGCTTGCCGGCCAGTGTAGCCAACCGGGCGCTGGAAACGATTAGCGGTTGGTTCAAGGCGGCCCCTGAACACCATCTTGCCAGATATTCGAGGATTTCTCCGCTACTGACCACCAGTGCACGGAAGTCGCCCGCCGCGAGGCATTCGGCCATGGCCGGTTCGGGGGGCTGGAGGGTGCGTCGGTAGAGGGCCAGGCGGGTCACCCGGGCACCGCGCTCGGCGAGCGTCTCGGCCAACAGGGTGCGTCCGCCTTCGCCGGCCACCAGCAGGATCTTCTCGTCGTGAAGCGCGCGCAGGGAGCCCAGGGTCAGCAGCGCCTCGCTGGTGTCCTCGCCGGCGGCCGCCGGCGGCACATGGACCCGCACGCCGAGTCGTTGATGCAGGACCGCGGCGGTGGCCGCCCCCACGGCGTAGTAGTCGATGCCCAGCGGCAGCTGGGGCCAGAATCGGTCGAGGGCCTCGGCCAGGCACTCGGCGGCGAAGGGGCTGACCACCACCACGCGACGGAAGTGGTCGAAATCGAGCCAGGCGGCGCGCTGCTCGGGCGTCTCGGGCAGCGCCTCGAGGCGCATCGCCTCGAGGCGCGCTACCGGCAAGCCGCGCGCGGTAATGGCCGCGTCAAGCACATCACCGCGCCCTCCGGGACGCGTGATGATCACCGCCATCGGGTTGGCCATCAGCCGGCGCCGTAGACCTCGGCGAGGATCTCACCGGCGCCCATCTCCAGCAGCTCCTCGGCGACGCGGATGCCCAGCGCCTCGGGCTCGTGGATCGAGCCGCGGCCCTCGGCGCGCAGCACCCGGGCACCGTCCGGGGTGCCCACCAGGGCGCGCAGCCACAGGGTCTGGCCATCGTTCTCGAACACCGCATGGCCACCGATGGGCACCTGACAGCCGCCCTCGAGACGAGTATTCATGGCGCGCTCGGCGCGCACCCGGGTGGCGGTATCGGGGTCATCCAGCGGCGCCAGCAGGTTGATCAGCTCGGGGTCGTGGAGGCGACACTCGATGCCCAGGGCGCCCTGGCCACAGGCCGGCAGGCACACCTCGGGCGGCAGCTCCTGGGCGATGCGCGCATCCAGTTCCAGGCGACGCAGGCCCGAGGTGGCCAGGATGATGGCATCGAACTCGCCGTCGTCGAGCTTGCCCAGACGGGTCTGGACATTGCCACGCAGGCTAAGGATCTCGAGGTCCGGGCGGGCCTCGCTGACCTGCAGCCCGCGGCGCAGGCTGGAGGTGCCTACCCGGGCCCCCTCGGGCAGCTCATCGAAGCGGGTATAGTGGTTGGAGACGAAGGCATCGGTGGGCTCGGCACCGGCCAGGATCACCGAGAGGCCCAGCCCCTCGGGGAAGTGCATGGGCACATCCTTCATGGAGTGGACGGCAATATCGGCGCGCCCGTCGAGCATGGCCTCCTCGAGTTCCTTCACGAAGAGCCCCTTGCCGCCCACCTTGGCCAGCGGGGTGTCGAGGATCTTGTCGCCGCGGGTGGCCATGGCCACCAGTTCCACCTCGAGACCGGGATGAAGGGCCAGCAGACGGTCGCGGACATATTCGGCCTGCCACATGGCCAGTTGACTCTTGCGCGTGGCGATACGCAGCTTGGTGATGGGTTGCACGAAGTTCTCCCTGTACCGGTTCCCTTGCTGGCGGCGAGCCAGCGCCGACACCCGGCGAAGTTGGCATGCGTGGACGCACGGTTGCCCTCATCATAAAGCACCCGGCCAGGGAGGAAAAATCCACGCCCCGGGCGGCCAGGCGCCCCTCGCCTGCCCCGGCGACTCTGGTACACTCCTGCCATGTCGCGCCTGCCGCCGCGAGCCCGGCGGCCGCGGGGGGCACCCGCCCCCAGCCAACCGCAACCCGTCATGCAGGATCCCAAGCCGATGACCTCGAACTCTTCCAACCCCGGCACCAACCAGTCCTGGGGTGGCCGCTTCAGCGAGCCCACCGACGCCTTCGTCGCCCGCTTCACCGCCTCGGAGGCCTTCGACCGCCGCCTGGCGTTCCACGACATCCAGGGCTCCGTCGCCCACGCCACCATGCTGGCCAGGGTCGGCGTGCTCAGCGACGAGGAGCGCGACGCCATCGTCGCGGGTCTCGACGAGGTGCGCGGCGAGATCGAGCGCGGCGAGTTCCCCTGGTCGGTGGAGCTCGAGGACGTGCACATGAACATCGAGGCGCGGCTGACCGCGAAGATCGGCATCACCGGCAAGAAGCTGCACACCGGTCGCTCGCGCAACGACCAGGTGGCCACCGATATCCGCCTGTTCCTGCGCGACGAGATCGACCAGGTGGCCCTGGAGCTCGCCCGCCTGCGCGCGGGGCTGATCGAGCTCGCCGACCGCGAGGCCGACACCATCATGCCCGGCTTCACCCACCTGCAGACCGCCCAGCCGGTGACCTTCGGCCACCACCTGCTGGCCTGGCAGGAGATGCTGGCCCGGGATCACGAGCGCCTGCTCGACTGCCGCAAGCGGGTCAACGTGATGCCGCTGGGCGCCGCGGCGCTGGCCGGCACCACCTACCCCATCGACCGCCACGTCACCGCCGAGCTGCTGGGCTTCGAGCGCCCCGCCGAGAACAGCCTCGACGCGGTCAGCGATCGCGACTTCGCCATCGAGTTCACCGCCTTCGCCAGCCTGCTGCTGATGCACATGTCGCGCATGAGCGAGGAGCTGGTGCTGTGGACCAGTGCCCAGTTCGACTTCATCGACCTGCCCGACCGCTTCTGCACCGGCTCCTCGATCATGCCGCAGAAGAAGAACCCCGACGTGCCGGAACTGGTGCGTGGCAAGTCCGGCCGGGTCTACGGCCACCTGATGGGCCTGCTGACCCTGATGAAGTCCCAGCCGCTGGCCTACAACAAGGACAACCAGGAGGACAAGGAGCCGCTGTTCGACGCCGTGGACACGGTCAAGGACTGCCTCAAGGCCTTCGCCGACATGGTGCCGGCCATCGAGCCGAAGAAGGCCAGCATGGCCGAGGCGGCCCGCCGCGGCTTCTCCACCGCCACCGACCTGGCCGACTACCTGGTGCGCAAGGGGGTGGCCTTCCGCGACGCCCACGAGATCGTCGGCGAGTCGGTGGCCTTCGGTCTCCGCGAAGGCAAGGACCTCTCCGAGATGACCCTCGACGAGCTCCGACAGTTCTCCGACACCATCGAGCAGGATGTCTTCGAGGTGCTGACCCTGGAGGGCTCGGTGGCCGCACGCAACCATATCGGCGGCACCGCCCCGGACCAGGTGCGCGCCGCGGCCCAGCGGGCCCGCGAGGCCCTCGCCGCCCTGGCGGGAGGCGCCTGATGGAGCGTCTGGTTCCCGTCGCCCTGGCCCTGATGCTTGCCCTGGGCCTGGCGCAAGGGCTGGCCGGCTGCGGCCAGAAGGGGCCGCTCTACCTGCCCGACGACGAGCAGGCCGCCGAGCAGTATGGCCCCCGCGATGCCCAGCAGGGTGAAGAGCAGAGCGAGCAGGAGAGTACCGAACGCGACGACGCCGAACCCCGGGAGGACGAAGAGTAGCCATGGACCACTTCAACTACCACGACGGCGTGCTGTATGGCGAGGAGGTCCCGCTGACCCGCGTCGCCGAGCAGTTCGGCACGCCCTGCTACGTCTACTCCAAGGCCACCCTGGCGCGCCACTTCCGCGCCTACACCGAGGCGCTGGGCGGCCATCCGCACCTGATCTGCTACGCGGTCAAGGCCAACTCCAACCTCGCCGTGCTGGGGCTTCTCGCCCGGCTGGGCGCCGGCTTCGATATCGTCTCGGTGGGCGAGCTGGAGCGGGTGCTGGTCGCCGGCGGCGACCCGGCCAAGGTGGTGTTCTCCGGCGTCGCCAAGCAGGAGGCGGAGATGGCCCGGGCGCTGGAAGTGGGCATCAAGTGCTTCAACGTGGAGTCGCGCCCCGAGCTCGAGCGCCTGAATGAGGTGGCCGGCCGGCTCGGCAAGGTCGCCCCGGTGTCGCTGCGGGTCAACCCGGACGTGGATGCCGGCACCCACCCCTATATCTCCACCGGGCTCAAGGACAACAAGTTCGGCATCCCGGTGGACGAGGCGCTGGCCGTCTACGAGCTGGCCGCCGCGCTTCCCAACGTGCGCGTGGCCGGGCTGGACTGCCATATCGGCTCCCAGCTCACCGAGCTCGCGCCCTTCCTGGACGCCCTGGACCGCCTGCTGGTGCTGCTCGAGACCCTGCGCGAGCGCGGCATCGAGGTGGAGCACCTGGACCTGGGCGGCGGCCTCGGCGTGCCCTATCGCGACGAGCATCCGCCGGCACCCTTCGACTACGCCACCGCCCTGCTCGAGCGGCTCTCGAGCTGGCCCGGCAGCGAGCGGCTGACCCTGCTCTTCGAGCCGGGCCGCTCCATCGCCGCCAATGCCGGGGTGCTGCTGACCCGGGTGGAGTTCCTCAAGCCCGGCGAGACGAAGAACTTCGCCATCGTCGACGCCGCCATGAACGACCTGATCCGCCCCGCGCTCTACCAGGCCTGGCAGGCGATCCTGCCGGTGGACACGCGCCACCCGCGCCAGAGCGCCGTCTACGACGTGGTGGGCCCGGTCTGCGAGACCGGTGACTTCCTGGGCAAGGAGCGCGAACTGGCCATCGCCCCCGGCGACCTGCTGGCGGTGCGCTCCGCCGGGGCCTACGGCTTCGTGATGGCCTCCAACTACAACAGCCGCCCCCGCCCCGCCGAGGTGATGGTGGACGGCGACAAGACCCACCTGGTGCGTCGCCGCGAGCGGCTGGCCGACCTCTGGGCGGGCGAGGCCCTGCTGCCGGCAGACTCACATCCGGCTGCACCGCTGGCGGAGGACCCCCGCTGATGCTGCTGCACTTCACCAAGATGCATGGTCTCGGCAACGACTTCATGGTGGTCGACCTGGTGACCCAGCGCGCCCACTTCACCGAGGACCAGGTGCGCCGCCTGGCCGACCGCCGCTTCGGCGTCGGCTTCGACCAGCTGCTGGTGGTGGAGCCGCCCCGGGACCCGGACATGGACTTCCGCTACCGCATCTACAACGCCGATGGCAGCGAGGTGGAGAACTGCGGCAACGGCGCGCGCTGCTTCGCCCGCTTCGTACGCGACCAGCGCCTCACCCACAAGCGCGAGATCCACGTCGAGACCGCCGGTGGCCCCCTGGTACTGAAGGTGGAGGACGACGGCCGCATCCGCGTCGACATGGGCGAGCCACGCTTCGCCCCCGAGGCCTTGCCCTTCGAGGCGACCGAAGACCGCGTGCTGCACGCCCTGGACGTGGACGGAGAGCACCTAGAGGTGGGTGTGGTCTCCATGGGCAACCCCCATGCGGTGCTGCGGGTCGACGACGTCGACATGGCTCCCGTCGAGCGTCTGGGGCCGGCCATCGAGGCCCACCCGCGCTTCCCGAGACGCGTCAACGCCGGCTTCATGCAGGTCGTGTCGGCGCACGAGATCCGCCTGCGCGTCTACGAGCGGGGCAGCGGCGAAACCCTGGCCTGCGGCACCGGCGCCTGCGCCGCGGTGGCCAGCGGCATCCGCCAGGGAGTGCTGGAGAGCCCGGTCAACGTGCATCTGCCGGGGGGCGAGCTGACCATCGAGTGGGCCGGCCCTGGCCACCCCCTGTTCATGACCGGCCCCGCCGAGCGCGTCTTCGATGGCCGCCTGGTGCTTTACTGAGAGAGCTAACCCGATTTCGCGACCCCGCGAGGAGATGGCATGTCACGAGCCGCCCCAGAACCGCGCAAGACCCTCGACCCGGACCGGGTCGCCGAATGGCTGGCCACCCATCCCGACTTCTTCGTCGGCCGCGAAGGCCTGCTGCAGCAGCTCAAGGTGCCCCACCCCGAGGCGCGCGGCGCCACCTCGCTGCTCGAGCGCCTGGTCCACGACCTGAGAACCCGCGCCGAGCAGGCCGAGTGGCGCCTGGAGCAGCTGCTGGAGTCGGCGCGCCACAACGAGGCCCAGTACCGGCGCACCCGCGAGCTGGTACTGGCGCTGGTGGAGGCCCAGGACCGCGACGCCCTGGGGCAGGCGCTGGCCACCCACCTCGCCGAGCACTTCGCCACGCCCGCGGTGGCGCTGTGGTGCCCGCCCAGCCTCTCCGACCCCGAGCCGCACCCGCCTCAGGCGCCACGCCAGGTGCTCGACGAGCATGCCGGGTCACGCCTGGCGGCGCTGCTGGACGGCCGCACCAGCCGCTGTACCCGACTGACACCTACCGACTGGAAGCGCCTGCTGCCTCACACCAGCGCACCGCGTCGCTCGGGTTCCTGTGCCATTACCCGGCTGAGCCTGGGCGAGCCGCTGGGGTACCTGGTCCTGGCCAGCCCCGATCCCGACCACTTCCGGGCCAGCATGGACACCCTGTTCACCGAATATGTGGGCGACGTGGTGGCACGGCTGCTGATACGCCTCGGCCCCGAGCATGCCTAGCCCCGGACCGCTCGTCGCCGAGGTGGAGGCCTTCCTGGCCAGGCTCGCGCGCACCGCCAGTCTCGCCACCCTGGACGCCTACCGGCGCGACCTGACCCGCCTGCTCGACTTCCTGGAGGAGCAGGAGGTGACGGCATGGCGCCAGCTGGATGCCGGCCTGATGCGCCGCTTCCTGGGCGGCGAGCGGGCCCGGGGCCTGGCGCCACGCAGCCTGGCCCGGCGCCGCTCGGCCTGCTCGCGCCTGGCCGACCACCTGCTCGCCGCGGGCCACCTCGACCACAACCCGGTGGCATTGGTGCGCAGCCCGCGTCAGCCCCGCCACCTGCCGCGCCCGGTGGACGTGGACCGCCTGGCGAACTTCCTGGACACGCCCCACGACGGCTCGCCCCTGGCGGTGCGCGACCAGGCGATGCTCGAGCTCTTCTACTCCAGCGGCCTGCGCCTCGCCGAGCTGACCGGGCTGGACCTCGCCGACCTGCGCGACGAGCGGGTGCGGGTGCTGGGCAAGGGCGGCAAGCCGCGCCAGGTCCCGGTGGGGTCGCGGGCCCGCCAGGCACTGCAGGCCTGGATCGGCGTGCGCGCGGCCATGGCCGCCCCCGGCGAGTCCGCGCTGTTCGTCGGCAACCGCGGGACGCGGCTGGGCCATCGCGCCATCCAGCAGCGCCTGGCGCTGATCGCCCGGCGCCGCGGGCTCGACGAGCATCTCCACCCGCACCGGCTGCGCCACTCCTTCGCCAGCCACCTGCTGGAGTCGAGCCAGGACCTGCGCGCCGTGCAGGAGCTGCTGGGCCACGCCAATCTCTCCACCACCCAGGTCTATACCCACCTCGACTGGCAGCACCTGGCGGCCAGCTACGACGCCGCCCACCCGCGGGCGCGGCGTCGACCCAGCGACGAGACCCCGACATGAACCTCGCGGCGATCACCTTCGATCTGGACGATACCCTGTGGGACAACGGCGGCGTCATGCGCCGCACCGAGCACGACCACTACGCTTGGCTCGACGCGGCGCTGGCCGAGCGGGCGGCCGTGGCCCCCGCCGGCCGCTTCGCCGCTCGCTTCCCGCTGGAAGCCTTCGTGGCACGCCGCCAGACACTGGCCGCCGCCCACCCGCCGCGGCGCGGCGACTTCACCTGGCTGCGCCGCCGGGCGCTGGCCGAGCTGCTGGGGGAGTACGGACTGGCGAATGAACACGCCGAGCAGTGGGCGGCGCGAGCCATGGAGCGCTTCATGGCGCTGCGCCACGAGGTCGAGCCCCATCCGGAGGTGGAGGGGCTGCTGGAGGCGCTGGGCAGGCGCTATCGGCTGGCCAGCATCACCAACGGCAACGTCGAGGTCGCCCGGCTGCCGCTGGGGCGCCACTTCCCGGTGGCCGTCGCCGCCGGCGAGCTGCTCGCCCCCAAGCCCGACCCGCGCCCCTTCCTGCTGGCGCTGTCGCGCCTTGGCGCGCACCCCGCGCGATCCCTCCACGTGGGCGACTCCTGGGAGGAGGATGCCCTGCCCGCCCGTCGCCTGGGCATGTTGGCGGCATGGATCGGCCCCGACGACCGCCCGATGCCCCAGGGCATCCATCGCCTGGCGCATGTGCGCGAGCTGCCGGAGCTGATTCGCTGGCTGGAAGCACGGAGCTGACCCCCGGCAAGGGGCGCCGTGGACGAGCCGAAGAGGGCTGTCCACGGGAAAGTTCCGATCGAAAGTTACGCTTCTGTGGGCCCTAGCAGCCAGCCATCCAGGCGTGCCTCCAACTCCTCGACGCCCTGCCCCTTGAGCGACGAGAAGAGCTGGATGGTCACCAGGTCCTCCCATTCGCGCAGCCGCGAGCGCACCTGCTGCAGGGCGCTCGCCGCGGGGCCGCGCTTGAGCTTGTCGGCCTTGGTCAGCAGGATATGCACCGGCATCTCCTGGGCATCGGCCCAGCCCAGCATGGTCTGGTCGAACTCGGAGAGCGGGTGGCGCACATCCATCACCAGCACCAGGCCCTTGAGCGAGGAGCGGCGCTGCAGATAGTCGGAAAGGTGGCGCTGCCACTCCAGCTTGACCGCCTCGGGCACCTTGGCATAGCCATAACCGGGCAGGTCCACCAGGCGCCGGTCGAGGTTGTCACCCAGCGTGAAGAAGTTGATCAGCTGGGTGCGCCCGGGCGTCTTGGAGATCCGCGCCAGCGCGTTCTGCCGGGTCAAGGTGTTGATCGCGCTTGATTTTCCGGCATTCGAGCGGCCCGCAAAGGCCACCTCGGCACCGTCGTCCTCCGGGCACTTGGCCAGGGTCGGAGCGCTGATAAGGAAGCGGGCGGTCTGATAGTTGAGACGAGAGTCGAGTCGCGCCATGGGCGAGGATTCCTGACATTGAACAAGGGGCTGGCGGCTTGCATTCCCGCCGGCAGGGTGATTCGGTATAATACAGTGTCTTTTGTCTGCGACCCGGGGCACGCTAGTGTACCACCGCGCCCACGACGTCCGCGATTGGCCCGCTCGAGAACCCAGAGGCTGGCCGGCGTCGCGATCCGGGCGACACCCAGGGTACGTACCGGTCAACAACGTAACGGCATAGTGGATTAGCGATGAGAAAGTTACTGGCAAGCCTGGCAATCACCATGGGCGCCGTCGGCGCCGCCCACGCAGACCTCGAGGCCGATGCCGATGCGGCAGCGGGCCGTGACAAGGCCGCCGCCTGCGCGGCATGCCACGGCCAGGAGGGCATCAGCCCCACCGGCGCCTTCCCCAACCTGGCGGGCCAGCAGGCCTCCTACCTGGCCAAGCAGATCATGGATATCCGCGACGGCAACCGCATGGTTCCCCAGATGGCCGGTCAGGTCGACAACTTCTCCGACCAGGACGCCTGGGACGTGGCCAAGTTCTATGCCGACAAGGACGCGGCCCTGGGCCAGGCGGACCCCGACGAGCTGCTGGTCGAGCGCGGTCGCGAACTCTATCGCGCCGGCGACATGGCCAAGGGCATCCCGGCCTGTGCCGCCTGCCACACACCGACCGGCCAGGGCATCGGCAGCGCCGTCTATCCGGCGCTCTCCGGCCAGCATGCCCAGTACACCGTGGCCACCCTGCAGGCCTTCGCCGCCGGCGAGCGGGCCAACGACCCGGCCAATATCATGCGCGATATCGCCTCCAAGATGAGCGATGCCGACATGGAAGCCGTAGCCAACTACGTGCTGGGCCTGCACTGAGTCCTTCTCGGTCAGCGTACCTGCACTCAGTCGGGGCGGCCTTCGGGCCGCCCCTGGCATATTTGCCGTAGCGTGCGCGGGGAACCCGAGCCCGACGACGCGCTCAAAGGCAGCGACACCCGGACTCGCCGGGACGCGATTCATCCCAAGGAGAGAGATGCCCATGTTGAAGCCCCTGATGCTCGTGCTCGCCGGCCTCGCCCTGCCGGGCCTGGCCAGCGCCCAGAACCTGGTGGAGGGTGAGCACTACGAGGTGCTGCCCGAGCCCGTGGAGACCCGCGTCGACGACGGCCAGATCGAGGTCACCGAGGCCTTCTGGTACGGCTGCCCCCACTGCTACAACCTGGAGGAGCCGCTCAATGCCTGGGTCGCCGAGCAGCCCGAGGACGTCAGTTTCCAGCGCATGCCGGCCACCATGGGCGGCGACTGGAACCAGCACGCCCTGGCCTTCTACGCCGCCGAGGAGCTCGGCATCCTCGACGCCATCCATGACGACTTCTTCCACGCCATCCACGAGGAGGGTCGCAGCCTGACCGAGAACGGCGCCATCGCCGAGTTCTTCAGCGACTACGGCGTGAGCGAGGAGGAGGCGCAGCAGGCGCTGGGCTCCTTCGCGGTGAAGAGCCAGGTCAACCAGGCCAACTCCCGCATGCGCAAGATGCGCCTGATGGGCGTGCCCGCGCTGATCGTCGACGGCCGCTACCTGGTGAGTCCGAGCAGCGCCGGCAGCCTGGCGAACATGCCGCAGATCGCCGAGGCGCTGGTCGGGAAGGTCCGCGAGGAGCGTGAGGACTGAGATGTCTCACCTGGCCGAGGCAAGGATGCCGCCCCTGGAGGGCGGCCACCTCAAGCTGCTCACCTTCAACCTGCAGGTGGGCATCCAGACCTCGGCCTACCACCACTACCTGACCCGTAGCTGGCAGCATCTGCTGCCTCACCCGCGGCGACAGCACCGCCTGGACATGGTCAGCGAGGTGCTGGGACGCTTCGACATCGTCGGCCTCCAGGAGGCCGATGGTGGCAGCTTCCGCTCCAGCCACGTCAACCAGGTGGAGTACCTCGCCACCCACGGCGGCTTCCCTCACCACTTCCAGCAACTCAATCGCAACCTGGGCCGCATCGCCCAGCACAGCAATGGCCTGCTGTCGCGGCTCCCCCCAGCACGCATCGATGAGTACCAGCTCCCGGGCACGCTGCCCGGGCGTGGCGCCATTCATGCCCGCTTCGGAGAGGGCCCCGACGCCCTCCACCTGTTCGTCGCCCACCTGGCGCTGAGCCATCGCGGCCGGGTGCGCCAGCTCGACTACCTCTCGGAGATCATCCAGCCGCTACGTCACGTGGTGGTGATGGGCGACCTCAACTGTACCCCCGAGCAGCTCCACGGCCACCAGCGCTTCAGCGCCGCGCTGCCGCTGCACCCGGTACGGCCGCCACTCAGCTATCCCTCCTGGCAGCCGCGCCGCGCCCTGGACCATATCCTGCTCTCCGACTCGCTGGAGGCCGACGAGGTCCGCGTGCTCGACCACCTGTTCTCCGACCACCTGCCGATTGCCGTGGATATTCGCCTGCCACCGGCCTGCCTGGACGCCTGCCTGGCGACTAACCGGGGCGAGACCCGACGCCAGCGCTGACCACCGCCACACGGGCAGAGCGTATAGTCAACGTTGGACCGGGTGGCTG
This sequence comes from Halomonas sp. SSL-5, assembly GCF_030708455.1. Classification (GTDB taxonomy): domain Bacteria; phylum Pseudomonadota; class Gammaproteobacteria; order Pseudomonadales; family Halomonadaceae; genus Halomonas. Next base: position 177,991 of record NZ_JAUYWF010000005.1, on the reverse strand, counting down.
CCGCCGGGGCACCGATGTGCGACCATACCGACCCATCAGACGCGAAGACTGAACAACGAGACCTACCCCATGGCCCAATCCCGCGCGCTGCCAGGCGCCATCGTATGGCTCGACCGTGCTTCCGAATGGCTCGGCAGGAGCCTCTCCTGGCTTGTCCTGGCGATGATGCTCATCCAGTTCCTGATCGTGGTGCTGCGCTACGTCTTCAACTTCAACAGCATCGCCATGCAGGAGTCGGTGATGTACATGCATGCCGTGGTGTTCATGCTGGCCGCGGCCTGGACCCTCAAGCACGACGGCCATGTGCGCGTGGATATCTTCTATCGCGCCATGACGCCGAAACGCAAGGCACTGGTCGACCTCTGCGGCACCCTCTTCCTGCTGCTGCCGGTGATGATCTTCGTGCTCCTGTCGAGCACGAAATATGTGGGCAATTCCTGGCGCATCCTCGAGGGTTCTCCCGATTCGGGCGGCATCCCCGGCGTTTTCCTGCTCAAGACGCTGATCCCGCTCTTCGCCGGACTGATGATCCTCCAGGCGCTGGTGGAGGCGAGCCGCCACTTCCTGGACCTCACCGGGCGCATGAATCCCCCTGCTAACGACCACGACCATGCCGAGGAGCGCCTGTAATGCTGGAGTTCATGCCCCTGGTGCTCTTCCTGGTCATCTGCATGGTGCTGATGGCTGGCTATCCGGTCGCCCTGTCACTGGCCGGCACCGCCTTGGCCTTCGCCGGCTTGGGGCTGGGCCTCGAGTCGCTGGGGATAGATGCCCCCTTCGACAGCGGCTACCTGGGCGCCTTCCCCAACCGCCTCTACGGCATCATGACCAACCAGACCCTGCTGGCAGTGCCACTCTTCGTGCTGATGGGCGTGCTGCTGGAGAAGTCCAAGGTCGCCGAGACCCTGCTCGACGCCATGGCCATGCTGTTTGGCTCGCTGCGCGGCGGCCTGGGCATCTCGGTGACCCTGGTGGGCATGCTTCTGGCCGCCTCCACCGGCATCGTCGGCGCCACCGTGGTGACCATGGGCCTGATGTCGCTGCCGACCATGCTCAAGCGCGGCTACAGCATGCCGCTGGCCACCGGCACCATCTGTGCCACCGGCACCCTGGGCCAGATCATCCCGCCCTCCATCGCCCTGGTGCTGCTCGGTGACGTGCTCTCCTCCGCTTATCAGCAGGCCCAGCTCTCGATGGGCATCTTCAGCCCCAAGACCGTCTCGGTGGGCGACCTCTTCATGGGTGCCCTGGTGCCGGGGCTGATCCTGGTGGTTCTCTACATCACCTATGTCGCGGTGGTCGCCTGGCTCAGGCCGCAATCCGCCCCACCCGCCGATCGCCAGGAACTGATGGCGGAACTGGGCCACGAGGGCGGCCTGGGGTGGCTGCTGCTCAAGGGACTGGTGCCACCCATCGTGCTGATCGTGGCCGTGCTGGGCTCGATCCTCGGCGGCTTCGCCACCCCCACCGAGGCCTCGGCGGTGGGGGCCTTCGGGGCGATGATCCTGGCCCTGGCCTATCGCCGCCTGGACCTGCAGACCCTCAAGGAGGTGCTGCGCTCGACGACCCACGTCACCACCATGGTGTTCATGATCCTGATCGGTGCCGCGCTCTTCTCGCTGGTGTTTCGTGCCTACGGCGGCGAAGAACTGGTCACCGAGCTGTTCGAGGGCATGCCCGGCGGGGTGGTGGGGGCAACCCTCATCGTGATGCTGGTGATCTTCCTGCTCGGCTTCATCCTCGACTTCATCGAGATCACCTTCGTGGTGGTGCCCATCGTCGGGCCGATCCTGCTGGCCATGGGGCTCGACCCCATATGGCTGGGCATCATGATCGCCATCAACCTGCAGACCTCCTTCCTGACACCGCCCTTCGGCTTCGCGCTCTTCTACCTGCGCGGCGTGGCGCCGGAATCGGTGCCCACCTCGGCGATCTACAAGGGGGTGATCCCGTTCATCGTCCTGCAGCTGTGCATGCTGCTGGCACTGGCCTGGTTCCCGGAGCTGGCTACCTGGCTACCCGAGGCGTTCTGAACACGAGCGTGAGTGCAGCGTTATTCCCCCCGATGGCCGGAGGGCTATAGTCACCCGGTCCGTGACGGCCCCGTGCCGCCACTCGGCCTGCCGGGCCGATACAACGCCAACATAACGCCACAACGAGGCAATGCATGAAGCTCAGAACGCTCACTACCGCCATCGCCATGACCACCGCCGCCGGCGGCCTGGTCGCCATATCCGCGCTGGAAAACACCGCCCAGGCCCAGGACACCTTCGAGTGGAAGATGGTCACCTCCTGGCCGAAGAACTTTCCGGGCGTTGGCCAGGGACCCGAGCGCCTGTCCGAACTGGTCGAGGAGATGTCCAACGGACGCCTGACCATCGAGGTGTTCGGGGCCGGCCAGCTGGTGCCGGGCTTCGAGGTGTTCGACGCCGTCTCCGAGGGGACCGCGGAGCTGGGGCATTCCGCCTCCTACTACTGGAAGGGCAAGGCCCCGGCCGCCCAGTTCTTCGCCGCCGTGCCCTTCGGCATGAATGCCCAGGAGATGAACGCCTGGCTGCACTACGGCGGTGGCCTCGAGCTGTGGAACGAGCTGTATGACGACTTCGGCGTAGATGTGCTGGTCGCCGGTGCCTCCGGCGTGCAGATGGGCGGCTGGTACAACAAGGAGATCAACTCCGCCGCCGACCTGGACGGCCTGAAGATGCGCATGCCGGGCCTCGGCGGCGAGGTGATGGAGCGCATGGGCGTGGCCATCGTCAACATGCCCGGTGGCGAGATCTTCACGTCGCTGCAGTCCGGTGCCATCGACGCCACCGAGTGGATTGGCCCCTACAATGACCTGGCCTTCGGCCTGCACCAGGCCGCCGACTACTACTACTATCCGGGCTGGCACGAGCCGACCGTGATGTTCGAGGCGATCATCAACGAGGAGGCCTATGCCTCGCTGCCCGCCGACCTGCAGGCGATCCTGCGCACCGCGGTGCGCGACATCAATGCCGATGTACTGGACGAGTACACCGCCCGCAACAACGATGCCCTGGAGACCCTAGTCAACGAGCATGGGGTTGAGCTGCGCCGTCTGCCGGACGACGTCCTGGCCCAAGCCAAGGAGCACTCCGCCGACGTGGTCGCCGAACTCGCCGAGGAGAGCGAGCTTTCCACGCGCATCCACGAGTCCTACCGCGCCTTCCAGGACAAGGTGGTCAACTACCACACCATCTCCGAGCAGGCCTACTACAACGCCCGCAACCCGGAGGAGAGCACCGGCAACTGAGGCCGTTGCTACTCCGACAAGGGGGGCCGCCTTCGGGCGGCCCCCCTTGCGTTTGCAGCACCCAGGGACTGGCGGTCACTGGCATAGCGGCGCCAGCCAGGCTTCGGCGAGCCACAGCACCAGGGCATAGCGCGCCGCCTTGGCCAGGGTGATCAGCAGGATGGCGCGCCACCACGGCAGGCGCAGGACGCCGGCCAGCACGGTGAGCGGGTCACCGACCACCGGTACCCAGCTGGCCAGCAGGCTCCACTCGCCGAAGCGCAGGTACCAGCGCTCGGCAAGCGCCAGCCCCTGTCGGGAGGCGGGAAACCAGCGCCGCCCCTCGAAGTGCCGCGCATAGCGTCCCAGCGCCACGTTGACCAGGCTGCCCAGGGTATTGCCGACGGTGGCCACCGCCCACAATGCCTGGGCGGGCTGCTCCAGGCACCACAGCCGGGCCAGCCATACCTCGGAGCCACCGGGCAGCAGGGTGGCGCTGGCCAGCGCCACGAGGAATAGCATCAGCATGGCACCGTCCCCCTCCCTGCAGTAGGCTGTCGGCCTCCTTCGACCGCAATGACGTGACGATGATGGCCCACTCCCGTCCCATACCCAACACCCTGACCATCGCCGGCTCCGACCCCAGCGGCGGCGCCGGCATCCAGGCCGACCTCAAGACCTTCTCGGCACTCGGCGCCTACGCGACCAGCGTGATCACCGCGCTGACCGCACAGAATACCCGTGGCGTGAGCGGGGTTCATCCGGTGCCCGCCGACTTCATCGCCGCCCAGCTCGAGGCCCTGCTCGATGATGTGCACCTCGATGCGGCGAAGGTCGGCATGGTGGCCAGCCGCGACGTGGCCGAGGTGATCCGCGACGCCCTGGCGCGACGCCGGCCGCGCTGGGTGGTGCTCGACCCGGTGATGGTGGCCAAGAGCGGCGATATCCTGGTGGACGACGCCGGCATCCGCGCGGTACGCGAGGTGCTGGTGCCCCAGGCCGATCTGATCACCCCCAATCTGCCCGAAGCGGCGGTACTGCTGTGCGCTCCGGCCCCGACCGACCGCGCCGGCATGCTGGCACTGGCCCCGGCGCTGCGCGAGCTGGGCGCCGGGGCCACCCTGCTCAAGGGCGGGCACCTGGTCGGCGAGGAGTGCCCCGACCTGCTGATCACCGCCGAGGCGGCCAGCTGGATCGAGGGCGCACGGGTGGATACCACCAACCTCCACGGTACCGGCTGCACCCTCTCCTCGGCGATCGCCGCACGCCTGGCCCGGGGCGACAGCCTGGAGCAGGCGGTGGCCGCGGCCAAGCGCTGGCTGGGCGCGGCGCTCGCCGCCAGCCGACGCCTGGACGTGGGGCGTGGCCAGGGGCCGGTGCACCACTTCCATGCCTGGTGGTAGCGGCCTTTCGCGCATCTCGCCTTGCAGCCCCGGCCGGCGCCTCCCATGCTGAAGATCTACACCGCCGTGGCGCCACGCCAAGGAGCCGTCATGACACCGACCCTGCTGTTCGCCTGCGACCTCTCGGCCGAGAACCGCGCCGCCTTCGCCAGGGCGGTGCGCCTGGCGGCCGAGCAGGGCGCCCGTCTCGACGTCATCCATGTGCTCGACCCCTACCTGCCGCGCCGGGTGCTCCACGACCTGGAGGAGGCCGTGGTGGCCGACATGCAGGCGACCCTCACCGATATCCGCGAGGACTATGCCCTGCCCGAACCGCGGGTGCTGATGCAGACGGTCACCGGCTCTCCCTATGCCGAGATCATCCGCGAGGCCCACGAGCGCGAGGTGGACATGATCGTGCTGGGGGCCCACCGCAAGCGGGGCCAGCCCGACCTGGTGTCCGGCACCACCCTGGCCCGGGTGCTGCGCAGCGCCCCCTGCCCGGTGCTCTCGGTAAGCCACACCGCCAACCAGGGCTGGGAGGAGATCCTGCTGCCCATGGACTTCTCGCTCACCTCCCGCCATACCCTGCGCGAGACCCTGCGCCGCTTCCCCGACACCCGCCTGACCCTGCTCCACGCCTGGGACATCCCCGGCGAGCGCGAGCTGGGCTCCCGCGGCGACTTCGCCCGCTGGCGCGACCGCGAGGTGGCGCGGCTGCAGAGCCAGCTGGAGGCCGAGGTGGAGCGCCTGATGGCCGAGCTGGACGACGTGCCGGAGGTGGAGCTGGTGCTGGAGCAGGGCGCGCCTCTGGAGGTGCTGATGAACCGCCTGCGGCGTCAGCCGCCGGACCTGCTGGCGCTGGGCAGCCGCGGCCAGCTGGGCCGCCACAGCCAGATCACCGAATCGCTGCTGGCCGAGCCTCACTGCGACATCATGCTGTGCCGTGCCTGGTAGCGAAACAAAAAGTAGCGAACCAGGCGTAGCGGACAATAAGTAGACAGAACCTATACGTGATGGCATTGTCTGTACAGGAGGATTCTCTCCTGTGGAGGCACTGCCATGCGTCTGTTTCCCCTTATCCCCCTGCTGATGATCCTGCTGCTTGCCCCCGCGGCCAGCGCCCAGGCCAGCGAGCCTGTGGAGGTCAACGGCGCACGCTTCGCCGGCGAGCTGGAGACACAGGATCAGGCCTTCCGCCTGGTCGGTCACGGCCTGTTCCGCTACATGATCTGGGACGCCTACGCCGGGGCCTACTACCAGGCGCCCGGCGCCTCGACGCCCGCGCCCCTCGAGGAGATCCCGCGGCGCCTGGAGCTGGAGTACTTCCACGCCATCGCAGCCGACGACTTCGCCGGGGTGACCCGAGACCGGGTCCGCGAGGCCCGGGGCGAGTCGGCCTACCGCGAGCTGCTGCCCTCCCTCAACGCCTTCACCCGCGCCTATCGCAGCGTCGAGCCCGGTGACCGCTACGCCCTCACCTGGAGTGGCGACGGCCTGAGCCTGGCGCTGAACGGCGAGACGCTCTATCGAGGCGACGATCCCGAGCTGGCCAACGCGCTCTTCGCCATCTGGCTGGGTGACTCACCGCTCAAGGAGGCGTTCCGCGACGCCCTGCTGGGGCGCCGCTGAGCCGCGAGCATGCTACCCTGCCGCGTTCGAGATCGCCGGGAGACCCAGCATGAAGGCACTGATCCAGCGCGTGACCCGCGCCAGCGTGGAGGTGGAGGGGCGCACCGTGGGCGCCATCGACCACGGCCTGCTGGCCCTGGTCGGGGTGGAGAAGGGAGACGACGAGACCGCCGTGGAACGCCTGCTGCACAAGCTGCTGCACTACCGGGTGTTCAGCGATGCCGAGGGCAAGATGAACCTCAACCTGCAGCAGGTGGAAGGCGGCCTGCTGCTGGTCTCCCAGTTCACCCTGGCCGCGGATACCCGCAAGGGGCTGCGCCCCAGCTTCTCCAGCGCGGCCCCGCCCGCCGATGGCGACCGCCTCTTCCATAGGCTGCTGGCGCGCGCCGAAGCGGCCTGGCCGAAGGTCGCCAGCGGCGAGTTCGCCGCCAACATGCAGGTCGCGCTGGTCAACGATGGGCCGGTGACCTTCTTGCTGGAGAGCTAGCCGCCGAGCTCGGCCGCCATGGTTTCCAGCGCCTCCTCGGCGGCGAGCCACTCCGCCTCCAGGTCGTCGAGGCGCGACTTGAGCTCGCCCTGGCGGGCCAGGGTCGCGGTGAGCGCCTCCTTGCGGGCGGGGTCGGTGTAGAGCTCGGCATCGCCAAGCGCCTCCTCCACCCCGGCCAGCTCGGCCTGGATCTTCTCCATGGCCTGCTCGGCGCGATCGCGCTGTTTCTTCAGCGGGCGCAGCTTCTCGCGCAGCTCGGCGGCGGCGCGGCGCGACGCCTTGCGATCCTCCTTCGGCGCCCCCTGCTCGGCCTTGTCGTCACGGGCCTCGCGGCGCGCCCCCTCGAGGCGCGCCTTGAGCCAGGCCCGGTAGTCCTCCAAGTCACCGTCGAAGGGCTCCACCCGATGGTCGGCGACGCGCCAGAACTCGTCCACGGTGGCGCGCAACAGGTGGCGGTCGTGGGAGACCAGGATCACGGTGCCCTCGAAGGCCGCCAGCGCCTCGGTGAGCGCCTCGCGCATCTCCAGGTCCAGGTGGTTGGTGGGCTCGTCAAGCAGCAGCAGGTTGGGCTTCTGCCAGGCCACCAGGGCCAGCGCCAGGCGCGCCTTCTCGCCGCCCGAGAAGCGCCCCACCTCGCCGAAGACGTCGTCACCCGGGAAGCCGAAGCCGCCCAGGAAGTTGCGGATCTCCTGGTCGCTGGCGGTAGGCGAGAGGCGCTGCACATGCATGAAGGGTGTGGCGGCGAGGTCCAGCCCCTCCAGCTGGTGCTGGGCGAAGTAGCCGACCTTGAGGTGTTCGCCCGCCACCCGCTTCCCGGCGAGCAGCGGCAACTCGCCGATAAGCGACTTGATCAGGGTCGACTTGCCGGCGCCGTTGGGGCCCAGCAGGCCGATGCGCTGCCCGGGCAGCAGGGTCAGCCTGACGTTGTCGAGCTGGACCTTCTCCACACCCGGCTCGCCCCCCCCGGTGCGATAGCCCAACCGCGCCTCGTCCAGCACCAGCAGCGGGTGGGAGGTCTTCTCCGCGGCGGGCAGGGTGAAGTGGAAGGGCGAGTCGGCGTGGGCCACGGCGATATCGCCCATGCGCTCGAGCATCTTCAGGCGGCTCTGGGCCGCGCGCGCCTTGGTGGCCTTGGCGCGGAAGCGCGCCACGAAGCGCTCGATCTCCTCGCGACGCGCCTGCTGCTTGGCGGCCTCGGCCTGTTGCAGCGCCAGCTTCTCGGCCCGGGTGCGCTCGAAGGTGGTGTAGTTGCCGCGATAGAGCACCAGGGCACGGCGATCGAAGTGCACGATGCAGTCGCACACCGCGTCCAGGAAGTCGCGGTCGTGGGAGATCAGCAGCAGGGTCCCCGGGTAGCGCGTCAGCCACTGCTCGAGCCACAGCAGGGCATCGAGGTCGAGGTGGTTGGTGGGCTCGTCGAGCAGCAGCAGGTCGGAGGGCATGAACAGGGTCCGCGCCAGATTGACGCGCATCCGCCAGCCCCCGGAGAAGGACGACAGTGGACGCTCGAGATCCCCCTGTGAAAAGCCCAGCCCCACCAGCAGCTGGGCGGCCTTGGCCGGCGCGCTGTAACCGTCCAGCGCCTCGATGACGCCGTGCAGCTCCGCCTCGCGATGGTCGTCGCCGGCCTCCCGGGCGGCCGCCAGGGCCGCCTCGGCCCGGCGCAGCTCGGCGTGGCCATCGAGGACATGATCGAGCAGCGAGCGGTCCAGCGCCTCCACCTCCTGGGCCATATGGGCGATGCGCTGGCCGCCACTCATCTCCACCTCGCCGCGATCCGGCGCCAGCTCGCCGAGCAGCAGCTTGAACAGGCTCGACTTGCCGGCCCCGTTGGAGCCGACGATGCCCGCCTTGTGGCCGGCGTGCAGGGTGAGGTCGGCGCCCTCCAGCAGGGCCTGGGTGCCGCGTTGCAGGGAAACTTGGCGCAGTGCGATCATGCGGGCTCCACGAGGGTAAGGCCGCCGCTCGACGCGACGGCGGAAAAACGATGAGCGACGATTCTACCGAAATGCTGGCCGCCATGCGGAGACGACTCTCCGAGTCGCCGCTGTGGCCCTTCGCCCTGGCGCTCTATGCGCGCCCGGACGTCGAGGCCGCGTGCCTGCGACTGCAGGATGACGCCGGCGTCGATGTCTGCGAGCTGCTGTGGCGCTGCTGGCTGCTGCACCACGGTGCCATTCCAGAGCACGGCAGTGAAACGGGCCTCGTCGAGGTGCGCCGCTGGCAGCGCGAGGTCACCGCCCCGCTGCGCCGGCTACGCCGCGAGCTCAAGGCCACCGCCGCCGAACGCGACGGCGTGGCCAGGCTGCGCGAGACCCTCAAGCGGGCCGAGCTCGAGGCCGAGCGCGAGGCGCTCGCACGCCTGGAGGCCCTGGCGATGACCGGGCCGCTGCGCCCGCTCGACGAAAGCGACCCGGCACCCCAGGAACTTCTTTCGAATGCCCTGCAACTGCAGAAAAAAGCCCATCTTTCAACGCTCAAACGCCTGGTGATGCGCCTTGACCCTCCCCGGAGGCCACGCTAGCCTGAAAATCAGCCGTGTGAATATGAATTCACCAGATGCCGCGTGGCGAGCGCCTGCGACGCTCCGGGGCAAAACCTGCAGAAGGACCACAAGAATGAAGTCACACAAGCTGTTGACCACCGCTGGTATCGGCGCACTGATGTTCGGCATGACCTCCGCCGCCATGGCGGACAACTGGCGCTATGCCCACGAGGAGTACGAGGGCGACGTCCAGGATGTCTTCGCCGTGGCCTTCAAGGAGTATGTCGAGGAGAACTCCGACCACAGCGTGCAGATCTACCGCTTCGGTGAGCTGGGCGAGTCCGACGACATCATGGAGCAGACCCGCAGCGGCATCCTGCAGTTCGTCAATCAGTCACCGGGCTTCACCGGCTCGCTGATCCCGTCGGCGCAGATCTTCTTCGTCCCCTATCTGCTGCCCACCGACATGGACACCGTTCTCGAGTTCTTCGACGAGAGCAAGGCCATCAACGAGATGTTCCCCGAGCTCTACGCCGAGCACGGCCTCGAATTGCTGCAGATGTATCCCGAGGGCGAGATGGTGGTGACCACCGACGAGCCCATCGAATCCGTGGATGACTTCCAGAACAAGAAGATCCGCGTGATGACCAACCCGCTGCTCTCCGAGACCTACAACGCCTTCGGCGCGACGCCTACGCCGCTGCCCTGGGGCGAGGTCTACGGTGGCCTGCAGACCGGCATCCTCGACGGCCAGGAGAACCCCATCTTCTGGATCGAGTCCGGCGGCCTCTACGAGGTCTCCCCGCACCTGACCTTCACCGGCCACGGCTGGTTCACCACCGCCATGATGGCCAACCAGGACTTCTACAATGGCCTCGCCGAAGAGGACCAGCAGCTGGTGCGTGAGGCGTCCGAGGCGGCCTACGACCACACCATCGAGCATATCCAGGGCCTGGCCGAGGAGTCGCTCAACAAGATCACGGAAGCCTGCGACAACTGCACCGTCACCCGCCTGGACGACGAACAGATCGACACGTTGCGCGCCACCGCGCCGCAGGTCGAGGAGGCCTTCGTCGAGATGGCCGGTGAGCAGGGCCAGGAGCTTCTCGATCAGTTCAAGGCCGACCTCGAGGCCGTGACCTCCGACGAGGAGTAATTCGCTTCCCGTCGCCGTGAAAGGGGGGTGGCCCATCTCGGGCCACCCCCCTTGTTCGTTGCGTGCACCCAGCGTTGACCCCGGGACCACACCACGCCACCGCGCGGCGTATCCTGACAGTCGAGAAGCCGTTGCTTGATACACGGCCAACAACCAACTGCATGCTGAAGGGAGTGCAGCCATGACAGATGAAGAAGCCGAAAACGCCTATCGCTCGGGCCTGCCCGGCCCGCTAGGCGTCATCGATACCCTGATCAGCAAGCTGGAGGCGGTGCTGCTGGCCATGGGCGTGTTGCTGATGGCGGTCAATACCATCGCCAACGTCATTGCCCGCTTCGTGTTCGGTGACAGCATCTTCGTGACCGGCGAGATCAACCGCATCCTGATCATCATGATCACCTTCGCCGGCATCGGCTATGCCGCGCGCCACGGCCGCCACATCCGCATGTCGGCCATCTACGATGCGCTGCCGGTGGGCGGACGCCGCGCCCTGATGATCGTCATCGCCCTGTTCACCGCGCTGGTGATGTTCTTCCTGCTCTACTACTCGCTGGTCTACATCCTGGAACAGCGTGACAGCGGTCGTGTGCTGCCGGCATTGGGCTTTCCGATCTGGTGGATCTATGTGTGGGCGCCGCTGGGCTTCCTGATCACCGGGATCCAGTACCTGCTCACCGCCATCAAGAACATGACCTCAAGGGATGTCTACCTGTCGACCGGCGTGGTCGATGGCTACAAGGACACGGAAACGGAAGTCTGACGCAGGGCGCTACGCTCGGGGGAACGCACTATGACCACCATAATGGTTTGCACCATGATCGCCCTGCTGTTGCTGGGCTTTCCGATGATGATCCCGCTGCTCACCGCCGCGGTGATCGGCTTCTTCATGATGTTCAACGGCCTGGGGCAGATGGATACCCTGATCCAGCAGATGATGGCCGGCATCCGGCCCGCCTCGCTGATCGCGGTGCCGATGTTCATCCTCGCCGCCGACATCATGACCCGCGGCCAGTCGGCCGACCGTCTGATCGCCATGGTGATGTCCTTCATCGGCCATATAAAGGGCGGCCTGGCGGTCTCCACCGCCACCTCCTGCACCCTGTTCGGCGCCGTCTCGGGCTCCACCCAGGCCACCGTGGTGGCGGTAGGCTCGCCACTGCGCCCCAAGATGCTCAAGGCCGGCTACTCCGACTCCTTCACCCTGGCGCTGATCATCAACGCCAGCGATATCGCCTTCTTGATCCCGCCGAGCATCGGCATGATCATCTACGGGGTCATCTCCGAGACCTCCATCGCCGAACTGTTCATCGCCGGCATCGGCCCGGGGCTGATGATCCTGGCCATGTTCTCCGCCTACTGTATCGCCTACGCCGTGATCCGCGACGTCCCCACCGAGGCCCGGGCGAACTGGAGTGAACGCCTCACCGCGGTTCGCCAGGCGCTGTGGCCGCTGGGCTTCCCGGTGATCATCGTCGGCGGCATCTACGGCGGCGTCTTCAGCCCCACCGAGGCCGCGGCGGCCTGCGTGCTCTATGCGGTCTTCCTGGAGTTCGTCATCTTCCGTTCGCTGAAGATGCAGCATATCTACGCCATCGCCAAGTCCACCGGCCTGATCACCGCGGTGGTGTTCATCCTGGTAGCGGCGGGCAACGGCTTCTCCTGGATCATCTCCTTCGCGCAGATTCCCCAGGCGATCCTGGAGGCCGTGGGCATCAACGAGGCCGGACCTACCGGCGTGTTGATCGCGATCTGCATCTCCTTCTTCGTGGCCTGCATGTTCGTCGATCCCATCGTGGTGATCCTGGTGCTGACGCCGATCTTCGCCCCGGCGATCGCCGCTACCGGCCTCGATCCGGTGCTGGTGGGTATCCTGATCACCCTGCAGGTCGCCATCGGCTCGGCCACGCCACCCTTCGGCTGTGACATCTTTACCGCCATCGCGATCTTCAAGCGCCCCTACCTGGACGTGATCAAGGGCACGCCGCCCTTCATCTTCATGCTGGTACTGGCCGCGGCGCTGTTGATCATGTTCCCGCAGATCGCCCTGTTCCTGCGCGACGTGGCATTCAACTGATCCAAGGAGAGTGAACCATGTTCAATCGGATCCTGGTCCCGGTGGATGGCTCCAAGGGCGCGCTCAAGGCACTCGAGAAGGGCGTGGGGCTGCAGCTGCTGACCGGCGCGGAGCTCTACCTGCTGTGCGTGTTCAAGCACCACAGCCTGCTCGAGGCCTCGCTCTCCATGGTGCGCCCCGACAAGCTGGAGATACCCGACGACGCCCTCAAGGAGTACGCCACCGAGATCGCCGTGCATGCCAAGAACCAGGCCATCGAGATGGGGGTACCGGCCGACAAGCTGCGCGCCTTCGTCAAGGGCGGGCGTCCCTCGCGTACCATCGTGCGCTTCGCCCGCAAGCGCGAGTGCGACCTGATCGTGATCGGCGCCCAGGGCACCAACGGCGACAAGAGCCTGCTGCTGGGCAGCGTCTCCCAGCGCGTGGCGGGCTCTGCCCACTGCCCCACCCTGGTGGTCTGACCCCCCCCCTCCCTCGGCCCGGTCGCCGCGTGCTGCGGAACCGGGCCGCCCCTGTTAGAGTCCCAAGGTTCGCATTCACCCCAGGCGCCCGCCGGCGCCGGAACCACAAGGGACTTCCATGAAACGACTGCTGACCACCGCCTCCCTCGCCGCCCTGTTGGGTGCCGCCCCCCTGGCGTTCGGCGCTATCGAGAGCGACGAGCAGAAGCTGGGCTATAGCCTCGGCGTGACCCTGGGCCAGAGCCTGCAGCAGGACGTCGAGGACCTCGACGTCGACGCCTTCACCCAGGCAATCCAGGACGTCTTCGCCGGCGACGACCTCGCGCTGAGCGACGAGGAGATGGCCGAGGCGCTGATGGCCTTCCAGCAGCAGGCCGCCGCCGAGCGCCAGGCAGAGGCCGAGGCGGCCGCCGAGGCCAACCGCGCCGAGGGCGAGGCCTACCTGGCCGAGAACGCCGAGCGCGACGGCGTCGAGACCACCGACTCCGGCCTGCAGTACCGCGAGCTGGAATCCGGCGACGGCGTCAGCCCGGGCGCCCGGGACAGCGTTGAGGTGCACTACGAGGGCACCCTGATCGACGGCACCGTCTTCGACAGCTCCTATGCGCGCGGCGAACCGGTGAGCTTTCGGGTCGATCAGGTCATCGAAGGCTGGCAGGAGGCCCTGCAGCTGATGAACGTGGGCGACACCTGGGAGATCGTGATCCCCGCCGAGCTGGCCTATGGCGCCCAGGGCCAGGGACCCATCGGCCCCCACGAGACGCTGCTCTTCAAGGTCGAGCTGCTCGATATCAACGACGCGGAAGCGGCGTCCGGCGACAGCCAGGACGATGAGTAAGCCCCAGCCAGGCGCCTGGGTGGCGGCCGCGATGCTCGCGGCGCTGCCCTCGGCGGCGCCGCTCGCCGATACCTCAGCGTCCACCGACACCCCACCACAGCCGCTCCCCGCCCTGGCGGCGAGCGGCTCGGACACCAGCGTGCTGGGCGTCTCCTCGGGGGGCTACATGGCCACCCAGCTGGCGGTGGCCTGGCCCGAGCGCTTCGCTGGGCTCGGCGTGCTGGCGGCCGGCCCCTGGTCGTGTGCCCAGGGCTCGCTGGGCCTGGCGCTGGGCCAGTGCATGTCCACCCGGCGCGGCATGCCGGACATGCAGGCCCTGGAGCAGCGCCTGGCCGATTATCGTGAACGCGACCTGGTCGGCCAGGCCGAGGCGCTGGAGGCGCTCAGGGTCTACGTCTGGCACGGTGGCGCCGACGAGGTCGTCGAGCCACGCCTGGGCGCGGCGCTGACCGAGCAGTTCCGGGGCTGGCTGGGCGATCCGGCGTCACAGCTGGAGTTTCGCCAGGATGCAGACGTGGGCCACGGCTGGCCCGTGGACACGGCGCTTGTCGCCGCCGAGCCGGCCGCGCTGGGCGACTGCCGTGAGGGTGGTGCCCCTCACCTGCTGGCCTGCGACCTGGACATCGCCGGCGATGCCCTGGCCTGGCTGCACGGCGAGCAGGCGCCGGCCGCCGGCGATGCGCCGCGCGGTGAGCTGCTGCGCTTCGATCAGGGCGACTTCGACGCCAAGGGGCTGGCCGATACCGGCTACCTGTTCGTGCCGGAGGAATGCGCGGAGGGTGGCTGTGCGGTCAGCATGGCACTGCACGGCTGCAGCATGGGCGCCGAGCAGATCGACGAGGCCTTCGTGCGCCACACCGGGCTCAACGCCTGGGCGGCGGAGAACCGGCGCATCGTGCTCTATCCACAGGCCGAGACCCGCCTGGGCAATCCCCAGGGCTGCTGGGACTGGTGGGGCTATGCCGAGAGTACCTGGCAGCTCGACCCCATGCACGACAGCCGCCAGGGCAGCCAGACACGCGCGCTGATGGCCATGCTCGAGCGGCTGCAGGAAGACATGCCGGCACGCTGATCGTCGCCGCCGGGCGAGGCCCGGAGGTGATGATGAGGTGGCGAGGTGAAGTGGGCTAGAGCGTCTCGCGCAGTGCGGCGAGCAGCCCCTGGTGGGAGGGCGAGTAGAGCACCCGGCGCTGGATCTCCCCCTGGCGGTCGACCAGGTAGAGCGACGAGCTATGGTCGATGGTGTAGCCCATGGCCGAGTCCGGCGCCTCGACCCGGCGCCACACCACGCCGTAGCGCTCGGCCAGCCCCTCGAGCTGCGCCTGGCTGCCGGTGGCGCCGATGAAGCGCTCGCCGAAGAAGGCCAGATACGCCGCCAGCCGCTCGAGGGTGTCGCGCTCGGGATCCACCGAGACCATCAGCGGCACCACCCGCTCGCGCTGGGCGGGCTCGAGCTCGGCCAGGGCCTGGCGCACCACCGCCAGGCTCATCGGGCAGACGTCGGGGCAGTAGGTATAGCCGAAGAAGAGTACCGCCAGCTGGTCCTCCTCGAGCCGGGTCAGCGAGAAGTCACCCTGGGTCGAGGCCAGCTCCACCGGGCCACCGACCGGGCCACCATCGACGCCGGCGGCGAGCTGCTGCTGGTACCAGCCGACGCCGCCCACCGCCAGCAGCAGCACGATCAGGCCAACACCGGCCCAGACTCCCTTGCGTTTCATGGCGCGTCTCCCTCCACATCGAAATCGAACCCGCTGCCCAGCTTACCATCGGCGGTCTCGACGATGACACGCGCCCGCCAGGGCATCACCGCCTCGGTGCAGATCGGGATCTGTCCCTCGCCGCGATAGCGGCCATCGTCAGCGAGGGTCAGGGGGTAGCGATGCAGCCCCATGTCCATGTCGCGGCCCACGAAGTCCACCACCACGCGCTCCGCATCCACCCCGTCGAGGGAGACCTCGAGGGGCAGTCGCTGCAGGGCCCGGATCTCGCCACGCACGCCGAGGTCGAGTGCCAGGCGGCGCTGGTTGCCCAGCTCGGCCAGGCAGGGCCCGGCACTCAGCTCGCAGCCGGTCGCCTCGGGGTACCAATGTACCTGCCCCGCGTCGCGCAGCAGGTGACTGGCCAGGAACCAAAGCGCCACGGCCACCGTGCCCAGGGTAAACAGCACCAGCAGGCGCAGCAGCGGGGGGCGGGGGACGGTCGCTTCGTGGCTGGAAGAGTCGGGCATGGAGGACGTGATCCTCACGGTGAGAGGTGATGCCGGCAAGCTTATCAGCATTCGTCTGTGGCAGACTGCGGAGCGATGTCGCAGGCAACGAGACCAAGGAGACCGACATGGCGGACGTCGCGGGTGCCCTGGGCCCCCTGTTCCTGCTGATCCTGCTGGGCGCCGGACTGGGCCGGCTGCAGCAGCCGGGCGGCGAGTTCTGGCCCCAGCTGGAGCGGCTGATCTACTTCCTGCTGTTTCCCGCCATGCTGGTGGCTACCCTGGCCACCGCCGACGTCGGCCAGGTACCGGTGACCCGGGTGGCCGTGGCACTGCTGGGGGCCATGGGCGCCTTCGCCGTCCTGATGTGGCTGATACGCGGCCGGCTGGACCTGGAGGCCGCCGCCTTCACCTCGGCCTTCCAGGGCGCGCTGCGCTTCAATACCTATGTGGGCGTGGCCGGCGCCGCGGCGCTGCACGGCGCGCCTGGGGCCACCGTGGCCGCGGTGGCCGTGGCGCTGATGGTCCCGGTGGTCAACGTGCTGTGCGTGGCCAGCTTCATCGCCGCGGGCACCCTGGGCCGCGGCAGCCTGGGCAGGAGCCTGGCCGCTCTGGGCCGCAACCCGCTGATCCTGGCCTGTCTGATCGGTATCGGCCTGAACGTCAGCGGCATCGGCCTGCCGGGCTGGAGTGCGGCAACGGTGGAACTGCTGGGGCGTGCCGCCCTGCCCCTGGGTCTGGTGGCGGTGGGCGTGGCGCTGCGCCCCGCGGCCCTGGTACGCCTCGACCGCGGCATCTGGGCCAGCCATCTGGTGAAGCTGGCCCTGATGCCGGCCCTGGCCCTGGCCCTGGCGGCGCTGCTGGGGCTGGATCCGGTGAGCCGCGACGTGGTGCTGCTGTTCGCCGCCCTGCCCACCGCCACCTCGGCCTATATCCTGGCCCGCCAGCTGGGCGGCGACGCCGAGATGATGGCGGCGCTGATCACCGGCCAGACCCTGCTGGCCATGGCGACCCTGCCCCTCTGGCTGCGCCTGGCCGGCTGATGGCGGCGTCCGCGCGACTCAGATAGAAAGTATTCGCATTTGTGTTGACGAAGCAAACGAGAACGATTACTCTTCATTTGTCGGCGTTGATGAGGCGCCGTCACCAGGCAGGGCCCGCCAGTCTCCTGGCCTGGTTTCTCCCTCCTCATTGCTAGTCACGGTCTTGCGCCACCCTCCCCGAGGGTGGCCTTTTTCGTTCTACACCGTGCGCGAGTAGCGACCCTTGCTTTTGGCCAGGTAGGCATCGAAGGCCATGGCGGCGTTGCGCATCATCAGCCGGCCGGCGGGCAGCACCTCGATCTCGGCGTCGCGGATCGCCAGCAGGCCGTCGTCGGCCATCTCCTGGAGCTCCTCCAGGGCGTCGGCGAAGGTGTCGCGGAAGACGATGCCGTGCTCGGCCTCGATGGCCGCGAAGTCGATGCGGTTATGGCACATCAGGGCGTTGATCACGTCGCGACGCAGGCGGTCGTCGTCGCTCAGCCGGTAGCCGCGGAACACCGCCAGATGGCCCTCCTGCAGGCGATGCTGGTACTGGGCGGTCTCCTTGACGTTCTGGCTGTAGGTGTCCCCCACCTTGCCGATGGAGGTGATGCCCAGGCCGATCATGTCGCAGTCGGCGTGGGTGGAGTAGCCCTGGAAGTTGCGCTGCAGGGTGCCGTTCTCCCGGGCCAGGGTCAGCTCATCCTCGGGCAGGGCGAAGTGGTCCATGCCGATATACACGTAGCCGGCCTCGGTGAGGCGGCGAATGGTCAGCTCCAGCAGCTCCAGCTTGCGCTCCGGAGGCGGCATGTCCTCGGGACGGATCAGCCGCTGAGCCTTGAACAGCTCCGGCAGGTGGGCATAGCTGTAGGTGGCGATGCGATCCGGGCGCAGGGCGATGATCTTGTCCAGGGTGGTGTCGAAGCTGGCCACCGTCTGCAGCGGCAGGCCGTAGATGAGGTCGACGCTCACCGACTCGAAGCCCGCCTCCCGGGCGGCGTGAACGAGGGAGATGACATCCTCCTCGCTCTGCACGCGGTTGACCGCCTTCTGCACGTCGGGGTCGAAGTCCTGCACCCCGAAGCTCAGCCGATTGAAGCCCAGCGCATGCAGCTCATGGATCTGCTCGGGGGTCACGGTGCGCGGGTCCACCTCCAGCGAGAACTCGCGCTCCTCGGGCGGCGCGAAGTGGAAGGCGTCATCCAGGCTCGCCATCAGCTCGCCGAGCTGGGCGTTGCTTAAATAGGTCGGCGTGCCACCGCCCAGGTGCAGCTGAGTCATGCGCCGGGTCTCGTCGAACAGCGCCCCCTGCACCCGGATCTCCTGCTGGAGCCAGGTCAGGTACTCGGCGGCACGCTCGGTGTTGTGGGTGATGATCTTGTTGCAGGCGCAGTAGTAGCAGAGGCTCTTGCAGAAGGGGATATGCACGTAGACCGACAGCGGCTTGGGCGTCTCGGCGCGGTTGCTGCGCTCGGCGGCCGCACGGTAGTCATCCTCGGCGAAGGCCGCATGGAACTGGGGCGCCGTGGGATAGGAGGTGTAGCGCGGCCCGGGGCGGTCGTACTTCTCGACCAGCGGGCGATTGAAGAGCAGATGGTCTTGCATGATCAAACGGCCTCGTTGAAAGCTCTGGCACCGCCGCGGCGATGCCGAATGCTGCGCAGTATGCCAGCCTGGGGCCGGCGCGTCGGTACCCTTGTGGTGGTAGTTGACCCCGGTCAAATCCCTGGGCGACTCGGCACCCGCCGCGACCAGACAAGCAGCCGCCAGGCGGTGAGCAGCCAAGCCAGGCTCCAGGCCAGGGCCGAGGCCCACAGCAGGGGCAGCCAGGCCGCGCCCGCCGGGAAGGCCACCAGGCGCAGCACGGCGGCCACGGCGAAGAGCAGTGCCAGCGGCAACAGCAGCGGCTCTCGCTCGGGCCGCCCCTTGGCCCTGAGAATGGCCTGGCGCAGCATGATGCCGCTGGCCAGGGTGCCCAGCGCCCCCACGGTGAAGGCGTGGATCACACCGCCCAGCGGCTGGCCCAGCCACAGGGTGCGGGCCGCCAGCAGCAGCCCGATCCCCAGCCAGGTATAGCCCAGCAGCAGGCCGAGCAGGTCGGGGCGCTCGGCCAGCGTCCAGGGGCGCCAACGGCCTAGCCGCCACATCACCACCAGCCCCGCCGCCGCCATCGGGGGCGCCGCCAGGCTGGCCGTGGACGGCCAGGGGGCCAGCAGCGGGGTGACCCCCAGCAGCAGGATCAACCCCCCCTCCAGCCGCGGCTGAATCCCGGCGCCGGCCTGGCGTCGGCTCGCCATCAGGTGGCCATTGATCGCCGGCGCCAGCACCCGGCCACCCATGAAGGCCATCAACAGCACCAGCCAGAGCACGGCGTGATGCATCAGCGCAGGGGGCAACGGGTCGTGGCGTGCCAGGCGCCCAACCAGGGTTGCCACGGCGAGCAGGCAGAGCACGCCCAGCAGCGGCGACAGCATCCGGTTGCGCCACTTCTTGGCGGCCAGGAAGCGCGGCACTACTCGCCAGGCCAGCAGCGCCGCAAACAGGCCATCGGCGAGCAGCACGGGCAGCGCCTCGGGCCACAGCAGACCGCCGCCCCTGGCGGCGAGCCACAGGGCCACCAGCCCCAGCAACCATCGCCGCGGCAGCGGTCCCAGCAGGTAGCCGGCGATCACCGCCAGGGCGAAGCCGAACAGCAACTCGCGACCGTGTGCCGCAGGGGAGGCAAGCAGACCAAGGGACAGGCCGTGGTAGAATGCCGCCAGCGTCAACGGCGCCGAGATCGCGGCATGCAGCGCTGCCAGGGGGAAGAACAGCCGCCAGGCGGGCAGCGTGGAACGACGCCCCGCGGGCTTTGTTGACACAGCGCAACCCTCCCGGCATGCCGCCGTGCTAAGATGTATGCAGCTTACTCCTTAACAGTCTACGCCCCCGGGCCGGGGAGGTCATCACATGTCAGGATCCGCTTCGCGTCTGGCCTGGTGCAGCCTGACCTACGCCTGCATCGGGCTCGGCACCGCCGGCCTGGTGCTGCCGCTGCTGCCGACCACGCCCTTCCTGCTGCTGGCCGCCTGGTCGGCGCCCAAGGGCTCGCCGCGGCTGGCGCGCTGGCTGCAGAGGCACCCCCGCTTCGGCCCCACCCTGCAGGCCTGGCGCGAAGAACGTGCCATCCCGCGACGCGCCAAGGCGCTGGCACCGCTGCTGCTGGCCGTCAGCTGGGGGCTGCTCTGGATCGGCGGCATGCCACCCCTCGGCCTGACGCTGGCGGCGCTGCTGTTCCTCGCGGTGGCCGCCTATGTGCTGACCCGGCCCAGCGCCCTCGCTAGCCCCGCCGCCCCGCATCTGGGCCCGGCGCTGATTCGACCTTCGACCACAAGACGACGCCCCACATGCATCTGACCCGTTTCACCGACTACTCGCTGCGCGTGCTGCTCTATCTGGCGATGAAGGGCGAGCGTCGCTCCACGATCACCGAGATCGCCGAGCGCTTCGATATCTCGCGCAACCACCTGATGAAGGTGGTCCAGGACCTCAGCCACCAAGGCTACATCACCTCCATCCGCGGCAAGAACGGCGGACTGCTGCTGCGGCGCGAGCCGGACACCATCGTGCTCGGCGAGCTGGTGCGCCTCACCGAGCGTGACCTCACCCTGGTGGAGTGCTTCGGCGACGACAACGAGTGCGTGATCACGCCGGCCTGCCAACTCAAGCACATCCTGATGGAAGCCCTGGAGGCCTTCCTCGGGGTGCTCGACGGCTACACCCTCGAGGACCTGCTGGGCCCACGCCGCCGGCCACTGATCCGCCTGCTGCAGCTGGACGACAACCCCGCCGCCTGAGTCCCTCCCCCACGCGTGCGGTCCACACCGGGCCGCTGCTCCCGCGTCTCCCGGGCGATCACCTCGCCGGGTCGCGGCGGTCCTGCCGCTCCCGCCCTCCTGGGCTTTATTAGGTATGTCTTTTGCTTTTTTGCCTCATGGGTCTAGGCTGTAGATGACCCACGTCAAGCCGAGGCAGCACGCTGACTGGCATGATGGCAACAGCTGCCCGGTGAGGTCGATTGTCGCAACCGGGCTTTTATAAGCAATTGAATATGCATTCTGGAGGTTCCTTATGAAACTGCTCCTCGCGGCCACCCTGCTCGGCGGCGCCCTCCTGGCCATGGACGCTCAGGCCGCCGGCGACGCCGAGGCCGGTGCGGACAAGATCGGCACCTGCGTGGCCTGCCACGGCACCGACGGCAAGGGCCTGGCGCCCATCTACCCTAACCTCAACGGCCAGTCGGCCACCTACCTCGAGAGCAGCCTCAAGGCCTATCGGGATGGCCAGCGCGGTGGCGGCATGTCGGCACTGATGACGCCGATGGCCCAGGGCCTCTCCGATGAGGACATCGCCGACATCGCCGCCTACTACTCAAGCCTGGAATGACCGCCAGTCAGGAATGACGGCCCGGGCCGGCCCAGCGCCGGCCCTGCTGCATATGGGTAGCGGCCGGGTTGCCGCCCGATACGCCATGGCCAACGCCCGCAAGGACCTCCCCATGCCCGAATCAAACCTTCGGCCGACCCGCGTCGTCGGCCTGCTGCTGACACTGCTTCTGCTGCTGATGTCCCTGCCGCTGAACGCCATGGAACTGGGGCAGGTGCGCGAGGGCTTCCCCGCGGCAGACCGCCTGGAGCCCGCCGATTCCCAGTGGCCAGTCAGCCGTATCATGGCCGGCGACGAGACCCTCGGCTACGCCTTCGAGAGCGTCGAGATGGCGCCGATACCCGCCTACTCCGGCAAGCCGGTCAACATGCTGGTGGCCTTCGACCTCGAGGGGAATATCGTCCAGGCCGACGTCATCAGCCACGAGGAGCCCATCATGCTGGTGGGCATCCCGGAGCAGGAACTCGAGGACTTCGCCGACGACCACGTCGGCGCCCACGTCAACGACCGCATGAAGGTGGGCGACAACCTGGACGCCATCTCCGGCGCCACGGTCACCGTCATCGTGGTCAGCGACACCGTGATGCGCGCCGCCCGCCTGGTGGCCGCCGAGCAGGGGCTGATCGCCGACCCCTCCGCCACCCCGCCGGCCACGGTGCGTCAGGACGTCTTCGAATCGAGGAACTGGTCGACCCTCACCGGCGACGGCACCATTCGCCGCCTGCACCTGACCCATGGCGAGGTGGACGACTCCTTCGTGGGCACCCCCGCCGAGGACTACATGCACACGCCGCAACCGGCGGAGCGCACCTTCATCGAGCTCTTCTACACCTACCTGAACCCGCCCACCGCCGGGCGCAACCTGCTCGGCGACACCGGCTACGAGCAGCTGCTGGAGCGGCTCGACGAGGGCGAGCACGCCATCGCGGTGATGGGCCGCGGCGACTACTCCTTCAAGGGCTCGGGCTACGTGCGCGGGGGCATCTTCGATCGCCTCGAGCTCTCCCAGGGCGGCAATACCATAAGCTTCCACGACCGCGACCATATTCGCCTGGGCAACCTGGGCATCGAGGGCGCCCCGGCCTTCGACGAGCGCGATATCTTCATCATCCGCGACGCGGCCGCCTTCGACCCCGGCCGGCCATGGCAACTGGAGCTGCTGGTGCGCCGCGCCTCCGGCCCCCTGGACACCGAGTTCAGCCGCTTCAGCGCCGACTACAGCGTGCCCGAGGCCTATATCGACCGCCCCGAGCCGCCCAAGGAGGTGCCGATCTGGGTCGAGGTGTGGAAGGACAAGGCCTTCCAGATCGCCGTGCTGCTCGCCGGCCTGCTGGTACTGACAGGCATCATGCTGTTCCAGGACGTACTGGTGAAGCATCCGCGCATCCTGCGCCCGCTGCGTCTGGGCTTTCTGGTCTACACCCTGGTGTTCATCGGCTGGTACTCCCTGGCCCAGCTCTCGGTGGTCAATATCCTGACCTTCACCAACGCCCTGATCAGCGACTTCAGCTGGGGTTCGTTCCTGATCGACCCGATGATGTTCATCCTCTGGTCCTTCGTGGCGGTGAGCCTGCTGCTTTGGGGCCGCGGCGTCTTCTGCGGCTGGCTGTGCCCCTTCGGCGCCCTCCAGGACCTGGTCAACAAGGCCGCCCGCAGGCTCGGCGTGAGGCAGTTCGAGCCGCCCTTCGGCCTCCACGAGCGGCTCTGGGCGCTCAAGTACATCATCCTGCTGGGGCTGTTCGCGGTCTCCCTGCACTCGCTGGGCACCGCCGAGCGCTACGCCGAGGTGGAACCCTTCAAGACCGCCATTACCCTGCGCTTCCAGCGCGAGTGGGGCTTCCTGCTCTACGCCCTGGTGCTGGTGGCGATCTCCGCCGTCAACCACAAGTTCTACTGCCGCTACGTCTGCCCGCTGGGCGCCGGCCTGGCGATTCCCGCCCGCCTGCGCCTGTTCGACTGGCTCAAGCGGCACCGCGGCGACTGCGGCACCCCGTGCCAGATCTGCGCCAACGAATGCGAAGTGGCCGCCATCCACCCGGATGGTCGCATCAATGCCAACGAGTGCCACTACTGTCTCGACTGCCAGATCACCTACCACGACGACAAGCGCTGCCCGCCGATGATCAAGCGCCGCAAGCGTTTCGAGAAGGCGTCGCGACTCTCCACGGGCAAGCGTGGCGTCGAGACCCATGACCCCGCCAGCGCACGGCTGCAGCGGATTCCGACCTACCAGGAGGAGTGAACCATGAGTGACAAGAAGAAAGAGATCGAGAATCTCGGACGCCGCCATTTCCTGCGCAACAGCGCGGTCACCGGTGTCGCCGGGGCGGGCCTGGCCGGCGGCTTCGGCGCCGGTACCCTGCTCGGCGGCAGCGGCAAGGCCCAGGCCGCCAGCGAGGGCAGCATCGAGGTCGCCCCGGGCGAGCTCGACGAGTACTACGGTTTCTGGAGCGGCGGCCAGTCCGGCGAGGTCCGCGTGGTGGGCATCCCCTCCATGCGCGAGCTGATGCGCATCCCGGTGTTCAACCAGGAGGGGGCCACCGGCTGGGGGATCACCAACGAGTCCAGGCGCATCCTCGGCGACTCGGTCAAGTTCCTCAACGGTGACTCCCACCACCCGCATATCTCCATGACCGATGGCAGCTACGACGGCAAGTACCTGTTCATCAACGACAAGGCCAACACCCGGGTGGCCCGTATCCGTCTCGACATCATGAAGACGGACAAGATCACCAGCATCCCCAACGTCCAGGCGATCCACGGCCTGCGGCTGCAGAAGGTGCCGCACACCAAGTACGTGTTCGCCAACGCCGAGTTCCCCATCCCCCATCACGACGACGACACCGTCAACGACGGCCGCGGCATGGAGAACCCGGAGGGCTACTACACCATGTTCAACGGCATCGACGCCGAGAGCATGGACGTGGCCTGGCAGGTGATCGTCGACGGCAACCTCGACAACACCGATGCCGACTACACCGGGCGCTTCGTGGCCTCGACCTGCTACAACTCCGAGAAGGGCATGACCCTGGCCGACACCATGCGCGCCGAACGCGACTGGGTGGTGGTGTTCGACGTCGAGGCGATCGAGGCCGCCGTGGCCGCCGGCGAGTTCAAGACCCTGGGCGACAGCGAGGTGCCGGTGCTCGACGGCCGCAAGGGCTCGGCGCTGACCCGCTACATCCCGGTGCCCAAGAACCCCCACGGCCTCAACACCTCGCCGGACGGCAAGTACTTCATCGCCAACGGCAAGCTCTCGCCGACCTGCACGATCATCGCCATCGACAAGCTCCCCGAGCTGTTCGACGATGCCATCGAGCCGCGCGACACCGTGGTCGGCGAGCCGGAGTTGGGGCTGGGGCCGCTGCACACCACCTTCGACGGCCGCGGCAACGCCTACACCACGCTGTTCATCGATAGCCAGATCGCCAAGTGGAACATCGAGGACGCCATCCGCGCCTACGACGGCGAGGAGGTGAACTACCTGCGCCAGAAGCTCGATGTCCACTACCAGCCGGGGCACAACCACGCCAGTCTCACCGAGACCAAGGATGCCGACGGCAAGTGGCTGGTGGTGCTCTCCAAGTTCTCCAAGGACCGCTTCCTGCCGGTGGGTCCGCTGCGCCCGGAGAACGACCAGCTGATCGACATCTCCGGCGAGGAGATGAAGCTGGTCCACGACGGCCCGGCCTTCGCCGAGCCCCACGACTGCATCCTGGTGCGTGCCGACCAGATCAATCCCAAGAAGGTCTGGGTCCGTGACGACCCCTTCTTCGCCGAGACCGTGGCCATGGCCAAGGAGGACGGCGTCACCCTGGAGACCGACAACAAGATCGTGCGCGACGGCAACCAGGTGCGCGTCTACATGACCTCGGTGGCGCCGCAGTTCGGCATCACCGAGTTCAAGGTCAAGCAGGGCGACGAGGTCACCGTGGTGATCACCAACCTCGACCAGGTCGAGGACGTCACCCACGGCTTCACCATGACCAACCACGGTGCCGTCATGGAGATCAGCCCCCAGCAGACCGCCAGCGTCACCTTCACCGCCGACAAGCCCGGGGTACACTGGTACTACTGCCAGTGGTTCTGTCACGCCATGCATATGGAGATGACCGGCCGCATGCTGGTCGAGAAGGCCTGATAGCACCCATCGGGGCCGGGCAGACGCCCGGCCCCGCTTTTTTCTGGAGAGACGCATGACCCGACGACAGCCTCGCGTCGTCCCCCGACTGTTGCCCGTCGCCTGGCTGCTCCTGTGGCTGCCGGGTGGCCTGCTGGCCGCCGATTTCACGGCCAGCCCCGGCGAGCCGCTGCAGCCGCTGATCGAGCGGGCCGAGCGCGGCGACCGCCTGATACTGCCAGAGGGCCGCTATCCCGGCCCGCTGGTCATCGACCGCACCCTGACCCTCTCGGGCGCCACGGGCGCGGTGATCGACGGCGGCGGACAGGGCCACGCCGTGGTTCTCGACGCTCCAAACATCGTGATCGAGGGCGTGACCATCGAGAACTGGGGCGCCAACCTCACCGACATGGATGCCGGCATCTTCATCGAGGAGCGCGCCGGCGGCAGCGTGATCCGTGACTCGCGGCTCGAAGGCCCCGGCTTCGGCCTGTGGCTCGACGCCGTCAGCGACGTGCAGGTGCTCGACAACGTCATCCGCGGCGACGCCACCGTGCGCTCCCAGGATCGCGGTAACGGCGTGCACCTGTTCAACTCCCGCAACGTCAGGGTGGAGGGCAACGATATCCGCCACACCCGCGACGGCATCTATATCGACACCAGCAGCCAGTGCCTGCTGCGCGGCAACCATATGCAGGCACTGCGCTACGGGGTGCACTACATGTACGCCTACGACAACCGCGTGGAGGAGAACACCACCCGCGATACCCGTACCGGCTACGCGCTGATGCAGTCCAAGCGCCTCACGGTCATCGGCAACCGCTCGGAGGGGGATCGCAACTACGGCATCCTGATGAACAACATCACCGACTCGACGCTGCGCGACAACCGGGTCACCCGTGCCCACCAACGCCGTGACGCCCAGGGCAAGGGGCTGGTCAGCGGCGCCGAGGGCAAGGCGATATTCGTCTACAACTCCCAGTACAACCGCTTCGAGGCCAACCGCCTGGCCGAGAGTGATATCGGCATCCACCTCACCGCCGGCTCCGAGGACAACGAGCTGGTCGGCAACGCCTTCGTCGACAACCGCCAGCAGGTGATGTACGTGGCCACCCGGGCCCAGGAGTGGTCCGAGGCGGGACAGGGCAACTACTGGAGCGACTACCTGGGCTGGGACCTCGACGGCGACGGCGTGGGCGACACCCCCTACGAGCCCAACGATGCCATGGACCGCCTGCTGTGGCGCTACCCGGTGGCGCGGCTGCTGATGCACAGCCCCGCGGTGCTGGCCCTGCGCTGGGTGCAGCGCCAGTTCCCGGTATTCCGCCCCCAGGGCGTCAAGGACAGCCATCCGCTGATGAACGAACCCGACTTCGAAGAGGCCGACGCATGACCGCGGTAATCGATTTCCAGGGCGTCACCCGCCGCGACGGCGGCCTGGTGCGCCTCGATGCCCTCGACCTTCGGGTGAACGAGGGCGAGGTACTGGCCCTGCTGGGCCACAACGGCGCCGGCAAGACCACCACCATGCACCTGATCCTGGGGCTGCTCTCGCCCAGCGAAGGGCAAGTGGCGGTGCTCGGCGGCGCCCCCGACGGCGCCCATGCCGAGACGCTGCGTCGCCGCCTGGGCTACCTGCCCGAGAACGTCAGCTTCTACGAGCAGCTCAGCGGCCGGGAGGTGCTCGACTACTTCGCCCGCCTGAAGCGGGTCGATCGCGGCCAGGTGGGTGAACTGCTGGACCGTGTCGGCCTCGGCCACGCCGCCCACCGCCGGGTGAAGACCTACTCCAAGGGCATGCGCCAGCGCCTGGGGCTCGCCCAGGCGCTGCTCGGCGACCCCCGCCTGCTGCTGCTCGACGAGCCCACCACCGGCCTCGACCCGGCCGCCACCCGCGACTTCTACGACACGGTGCGCGGCCTGCGCGAGCGCGGCTGCACGGTGCTGCTCTCCTCCCATGTGCTGCCCGGGGTGGAGCCCTATATCGACCGCGCGCTGATCCTCGGCGGCGGCAAGCGCCTGGCGCTGGGCAGCCTGGCACAGCTGCGCGAGGAGGCCGCCCTGCCGATCACCGTGCGCGCCCGGGGCCATGGCGGCAAGGGCGACCTCGCCGCGCGACTCGCCGGCTGGGACGACCCGCGCATCGCGGCCAACCCCGTCAACGGCCACGAGGTCACGCTGACGATACCGCCGGACGCCAAGCTCGCGGTATTGCGCCGACTCACCGACACCGCCGGCATCGAGGACATCGAGCTGCTGCCGCCGACCCTGGAGCACCTCTACACCCACTTCTCCGCCGGCCTCTCGCCCGCGCAACGAGGAGACGCCGAATGAACGCCATCCTGACCATCGCCGGCAAGGAGTTCCGCGACGGCCTGCGCAACCGCTGGGTGCTGGCCATCGCCCTGGTGCTGGCCTTCCTCGCCGTGGGCATCGCCTGGTTCGGTGCCGCCGCCAGCGGCGGCCTGGGCTTCACCTCCCTGGCCACTACCGTGGTCAGCCTGGCCACCCTCGCGGTATTCCTGATCCCGCTGATCGCCCTGCTGCTGGCCTACGATGCCGTGGTCGGTGAGCAGGAGGCGGGCACCCTGCTGCTGCTGCTCACCTATCCCATCAGCCGCACCCAGCTGCTGCTCGGCAAGTTCCTCGGCCACGGCCTGATCCTGGCCGCCGCCACGGCGCTGGGCTTCTCCATCGCCGGGGTGGTGATCGCGGTGGGCGCCGAGGGCGTGGCGCTGGCCGAGCTGGCCGCCGGCATGGGCCTGCTGATCGGCAGCAGCATCCTGCTCGGCTGGGTCTTCATCGCCTTCGCCTACCTGATCAGCGTTTGGGTCACCGAGAAGGCCCGCGCCGCCGGCCTGGCGCTGATCGTGTGGTTCCTGTTCGTGCTGGTCTTCGACCTGGGGTTGCTGGCGCTGCTGGTCAGCGTCGAACAGGGGGGCGACTGGCTGCCCTGGCTGCTGCTGCTCAACCCCACCGAATGCTTCCGGCTGATCAACCTGGCCGGCTTCGAGGCCGCCCGCAGCTATACCGGCCTGACCTCCATCGCCGAGGGCAGCGCCTTCCGCCCCGCCATGGTCACCGCCATCCTGGTGGCCTGGATCCTGGTACCCCTGGGCCTGGCGCTGCTGCGCTTCCGGCGCCGCACCGCCTGACCCTGCCGATTCCCCTAAGCTCACCAGTAGAGAGACCCCATGAAAAAACTGCTCCTCCCACTGCTGCTGCTTTCCGCCCTGCTGCTCGCCGCCTGCGGCGAGTCCGAACCCGAGGCGCTGGCCGCCGCCCAGCCCATCGAGGCGGGCGACAGCTGCCACGTCTGCGGCATGCTGATCACCGAGCACCCCGGGCCCAAGGGCGAGGCCTTCATGGAGAAGCAGGGCGAGGCGCTGAAGTTCTGCTCCACCATGGACCTGTTCGCCTTCCTCAAGCAGCCCGAGAACGAGACCCGGGTCTCCCACGCCTATGTGCATGACGTGGCCGCCGCCCCCTGGGCCACCCCCGACGACGAGGCCTTCGTGCTGGCCAGCGAGGCGATCTACGTGGTGGGTCACGACCAGCGCGGCGGCATGGGTCACACCCTGGCCTCGTTCGCCGAGCAGGCCGACGCCGAGGCGTTTCGCGACGAGCATGGCGGCGAGCTGGTCACCTTCGCCGAGATCGACCTCGAGCTGCTGGGGCGCCTGGGCCGCGGCGAGCTGGGTGGTGATATCGGTGGGGGCATGCCCATGGAGATGGGCGACGACATGGGTGGTATGCAGCATTCCCAGTAGCCCCTAGCTGCGCGACGGGGGGCGGCGTGCTAGCCTCGGGCGCATCGTCCCCCGAGGAGCCCTAGATGCCGTCTCGCCTTCCCCGTCTCGTTGCCGCCCTGGTCGGCCTGGCCCTGGCCTGGCCTGTTGCCGCGGTGCAGTTCAACGTCGCCGAGGTCGAGCGCCACGGCGCCTGGCAGTCGATGACCCTGAGCCTCGGCGAGCAGCGCCTCTACCGCGCCCTGGAGGGCAACACCTACGCCGACGCTCACTTCGGTGTCACCTTCACCCCCGGCGCCTGCCAGGCCCCCTGGCTGGAGATGCGGGTCGACCTCGGCGAGCGCCAGCCCGAGACTCGCCTGGCCAACCGCGTGCCCGCCGACCTGCGGGTCGACGAGCAGACCATCCACTCGGGCCAGGCCGAGTTTCGTACCGAACGCGGCGACAGCGGCTTCTACGTGCAGTTCGACCTGCCGGAGCAGTCCCTGCTGCTCGACGAGATGCGCCGAGGCGAGTTGCTGCGGCTGCGCCTGATGCGCGGCCCCGACGATCCCTGGTTCATGGTCTTCGCCCTCGATGGCGCCGATGAGGCGATGGCACGCGCCCGCACGGCCTGCCGGGACCAAGGCTATCGCAGTTAGCCTGCGGTGATAGCGAAAGGCGCCGGGGACAGGTCGAAGAGGGGGTCCTATGCCAGGGATGGCATCGGTAGCGCCCAGGGACGGGTTCACAGCGCCCCCTCGAAGACCTGTCGCCGGGAAAGCCTTGAGCGGTGCTTCTACTGCGATAACCCTGCTGCCAGGACGGCGAGCGCTGACAGCCGCCGCCCGGCGCCGTATGCTGGGCGCTGACTCCACTGACCTGCCCGTAAGGACTGCCCATGCGACGCCTCGCCCTTGCCCTGCTCACCGCCACCCTGGCAAGCCCCACCTGGGCCCAGTCCACCGAACCCGATGTGGTGCTGCATACCAGCGAGGGTGCCATCGGCATCGAGCTTTACGAGGAGCAGGCCCCGCGGAGCGTCGAGAACTTCCTCGCCTACGTCGAGGCCGGCCACTACGACGGCACCCTCTTCCACCGGGTGATCGACGACTTCATGATCCAGGGCGGCGGCTTCGACGCCGACTTCGACCAGAAGCCGACCCGCGAGCCGATCCAGAACGAGGCCGACAACGGCCTCAAGAACCGCCGCGGCACCCTGGCCATGGCGCGTACCGGCGCCCCCCACTCGGCCACCGCTCAGTTCTTCATCAACGTCGCCGACAACGGCTTCCTCGACCACGTCAGCAAGCAGTCGGGCCAGACCTGGGGCTATGCGGTGTTCGGCCGGGTCGTCGAGGGCATGGAGGTGGTGGACGCCATCAAGCGCGTGCCCACCGGCAATCGCGGCCCGATGCAGAACGTGCCCGACGCCCCGGTCATGATCGAGCGCGCCGAAGTGCGCGGCGAGTCCCGCTGAGCCGGCGCCGAGACCGGGGAGCCTGCGATGGCGACACTGCTGTTCCGACTGGGCAACGTGCCCGAGCAAGAGGCCGCGGAGGTACGCCGCCTGCTCGAGGCGCGGGGCTTCGCCACCTTCGAGAGCCGGGCCGGCTTCTGGGGCCTGGGAGTCGCGGCCATCTGGCTGCGGGACGAGACCGATTACGCGGCGGCCAGGGAGACACTGGATGCCTACCAGCAGGGGCTGGCCGAGCGGATGCGCCAGGAGCACGATGCCCTGGCCGAGCGGGGCGCCGCGCCGACCCTGTGGAGCCGCCTGCGACAGCACCCCGTGCGCGTGCTGCTGGTGGCCATGGCGGTGGCGGTGATCCTGACCCTTACCCTGCTGCCCTTCCTGGGCCTGATCGACTGACCCCACACAATGCAGCGCCCCCGCCGGTCTTCCCGGCGGGGGCGCTGTGGGTAGGGGCGCCTCGGCGCCCCAGGATCACTCGAACACGACTCAGCTGCGGATCAGGTGGTCGAAGGCGCCCAAGGCGGCCTTGGAGCCTTCGCCCATGGCGATGACGATCTGCTTGTAGGGCACGGTGGTCACGTCGCCGGCGGCGAAGATGCCCGGCACGCTGGTCATGCCGCGCGCATCGACGACGATCTCGCCGCGCTCGGAGAGCTCGATGGGCGAGTCCTTGAGCCACTCGGTGTTGGGCACCAGGCCGATCTGCACGAAAATGCCTTCCAGGTCGAGCCTGCGGATCTCACCGCTGGCGCGCTCCTCATAGGTGAGGCCGTTGACGCGCTTGCCGTCACCGTTCACCTCGGTGGTGCGGGCGCCGAGGATGATCTCCACGTTGGGCAGGCTGCGCAGCTTCTTCTGCAGCACGGCGTCGGCACGCATCTCGTCCATGAACTCGACCAGCGTCACGTGGCCGACGATGCCGGCCAGGTCGATGGCCGCCTCGACGCCGGAGTTACCGCCGCCGATCACCGCCACGCGCTTGCCCTTGAACAGCGGTCCGTCGCAGTGGGGGCAGTAGGCCACCCCCTTGTTGCGGTACTCGGCCTCGCCGGGCACGCCCATCTCGCGCCAGCGGGCACCGGTGGCCAGCACCAGGGTCTTCGCCTTGAGGCTGGCGCCGGATTCGAACTGCACCTCGTGCGCCTCGCCCGGCTGACCGGGGACCAGCTTGACCGCACGCTGCAGATTCATGATGTCGACCTCGTACTCCTTGACGTGCTCCTCCAGCGCCGCGGCCAGCTTGGGGCCCTCGGTGCGAGGCACGGAGATGAGGTTCTCGATCCCCATGGTGTCGAGCACCTGGCCACCGAAACGCTCGGCGGCCACGCCGGTGCGGATGCCCTTGCGCGCGGCGTAGACGGCCGCCGCGGCGCCGGCGGGACCGCCGCCGATCATCAGGGTGTCGAAGGTGGTCTTGTCGTTGAGCTTGGCTGCCTCGCGCTCGGCGGCGCCGGTGTCCACCTTGGCGAGGATCTGCTCCAGGCTCATGCGACCCTGGTCGAAGGGCTCGCCGTTGAGGTAGACGCTGGGCACCGACATGATCTCACGCGCCTTCACCTCGTCCTGGAACAGCGCGCCGTCGATGGCCACGTGGTGGACATTGGGGTTGAGGATCGCCATCAGGTTCAGCGCCTGGACCACGTCCGGGCAGTTCTGGCAGGAGAGCGAGAAGTAGGTCTCGAAGTTGAGCTCCCCTTCCAGACCCTTGATCTGCTCGATCACCTCATCGGAGGCCTTGGGTGGATGGCCGCCGATCTGCAGCAGCGCCAGCACCAGGGAGGTGAACTCGTGGCCCATGGGGATGCCGGCGAAGACCACGCCGGTCTCCTCACCGGGGCGATTGATCGCGAAGGAGGGGCGGCGAGCGTCCTGGCCGTCGAGCTTGAGAGTGATCTTGTCGGTCAGGCCGACGAGGTCGGTCAGCAGGCCGTGCAGCTCCTTCGACTTGGCGCCGTCATCGAGGGACGCAACGATCTCGAAGGGCTGGGTGACCTTGGCCAGGTAGGCCTTGAGCTGAGTTTTCAGATTGTCGTCCAACATGACAGCGTGTTCCTTCATGTTCGGGAATCGGGGGTCACGAGAGGTCCGCACCCTGCCGATCGGCAGCGCGTAAGGGGATCTCGAGAGGCGTAAAAGGGGCCCCGGGCGGGGGAAGGTGCCCGGGGCAGCGGCGAGGCCCGGGGCGGGGCCTCGCGGCAGGGACCGGCTTAGATCTTGCCGACCAGGTCCAGCGACGGAGACAGGGTCTCTTCGCCTTCTTCCCACTTGGCCGGGCAGACCTCGTTGGGGTTGGCACGCACGTACTGGGCGGCCTTGACCTTGCGCAGCAGCTCCTCGGCGTTGCGGCCGATGTTGCCGGCGTTCAGCTCGACGATCTGGATCTTGCCGTCGGGGTCGACCACGAAGGTGCCACGCTCGGCGATGCCGTCTTCCTCGATCAGCACCTCGAAGTTGCGCGAGATGGTGTGGGTCGGGTCGGCCAGCATCGGGTAGGTCAGCTTGCCGATGGTCTCGGAGCTGTCGTGCCAGGCCTTGTGGGTGAAGTGGGTGTCGGTGGAGACGCTGTAGATCTCGACGCCCAGCTTCTTGAACTCTTCGTAGTTGTCCTGCAGGTCACCCAGCTCGGTGGGGCAGACGAAGGTGAAATCGGCCGGATAGAAGAAGAAGATGCTCCACTGGCCCTTGAGCTGCTCTTCGTTCAGCTCGACGAACTCGCCGTTGTGGTAAGCGGTGGCCTTGAACGGCTTGATTTCGGTGTTCAGCAGGGACATTCGGTAATGCTCCTTTCGACGTTAGTATAGGGATGTCTCGGATACGGGAGGCATGGTAGCCCGCATCGTCTGATAGCAACAATTAAATGGTGGCATCGAGTTGATAATTCAACCCTATGGGCCCGAAGCCCAGGGCCTGAGCCCCCGATGTCAGCCGATGCGTACCGCCTCGCCCTGGCGGTCCAGCGCCAGGAACTGGTCGACGTTGCCCATCTTCAGCGACTCCACCATGCGCTCGAGCTGCGCCTCGGCCTGCTCGGACGCGGGTGCCTCGCCGCCGCGACCGGAAAGGGCGCCGACGAAGACGATGTCCCACTCCACCCCGGTGTTCTGCGACTCCGCCACCAGGGCGGGCATGTCGGTGAGCTCCTCGGCTGCCTTGTCGACGCAGAGCACCGGGGTGAGCACACCGCCCTCGCCCTGCTCGAAGCCGGCGCGCTGTTCGGCGGTGGGGTTGTCCGGCAGTTCGGCGCGGGTGAAGACGAAGAGCAGGCGCTGGGCATCGGGCTGCAGGCGCGCCTCGCCGAGCAGGTCGGCAAAGTTGGTAATGGACACGGGAAGCCTCCGGGGGAGTGTCGAAAAGTGGAATGAGCGCCAGCCTGCCCCCTTTGGCGCGAGGCCTCAAGGGGCAGGCGGGCGAATCGTCTCGGTCAAGGTAGCGAGGACAAGAATTGCTCGGGGCTGTTCCGGCGACAAGCCTACCCTCCCCTTCGACTTGTCCCCGGCGCCCCTGGCTTGGCGGCTTGCGTGAGACTCAGCCGTGGCGGGCGCTGAGGATATGGTGCAGGCCGCCGCACTCCACCAGGGGGTCATCGCAGTTGACGACGATGTCCGAGTGGGCCAGCACGAAGGCCTTGCCGGTGATGGTGTTCTCCACCACCGTGTGGGGCCCCTCCGCGTGGGTGCCGGTGAAGGTGCCGATGAAGCCGGTCTCGCGCAGGGAGATAGTCTCCAGCTTGTCGCCAGGCTCGATGGTGCCCTCGTGGCGCATCAGCGCCAGGCGCGCCGAGGTGCCGGTGCCGGTGGTGCTGCGGCAGATCACCCCCGGGTGCACATAGGTGGTGGAGCGCGAGCGGTAGAAGTCGTCGGCGACCTGCTCCACCGGCCCCATGAAGTGCAGGAAGGGCAGCGGGCCCACGTCGCCCAGGGTGTAGTGGGAGAAGCCACGCTCGGCCTGGATCGCCTCGACGATGCGGTGGGCGCAGTCGGCGAGCGCCCGCTCTTCCTCGCGCACCAGCGAGAAGCCCAGCTCGGTGGCATCCACCAGGGCATAGAAGCCGCCGCTGTAGGCCACGCTGTAGGTCACCTCGCCCAGACCCGGCACGTGGATCGAGGCGCGGTAGGTGTCGATGTAGCTGGGCAACCCCTCGCAGGTGATCGCCTCCACCACGCCGTTCTCCACTCTCGCCTCGATGTTGACCCGCCCCGCCGGGGCCTCGAGCGTGAAGCGCTGCACGCCCTCCTGCTTGGGCACGATGCCGGCCTCGAGCACCGCGGTGGCGGTGCAGATGGTGTTGGAGCCGGAGTAGATGGGGTAGCCCATCACCTCCATGATGATATAGCCCGCTGCGGCTTCCGGATCCGTGGCCGGCACGATCAGGTCCACCGACATCTCCGGCACGCCGTAGGGCTCGAACAGCAGCAGCTTGCGCAGGCCGTCGGCGTCGTCGCGCAGGTAGTGCATCTGCTCGCGCACCGTGGCGCCGGGCAGGGCGTCGATGCCACCCAGCACGATGCGGCTGACGTCGCCGCCGGCGTGGGTATCCATCATCCTGAAGGTCAGCGGGCGGCTCATGGGCGCGACTCCGGGGTGGAGGAGGGCTGGCTGGCAGAGGAAGCGGCCAGGCTGAAGGGGGCGCCGTGCTCGTCCCATTGGCTGTCAGGCACGATCACGATCTTGCCCAGGAAGTTGCTGCCGCGGCTGACGAAGTAGCGCTCGGCGGCGTGCAGTTCGGAGAGCGGGAAGGCGGCGTGGAGCACCGGATTCAGCCGGCCCTCGCGGATCCAGGCGATCAGCTGCTCGGCCTCCTCCCGGGTGCCGTGGGAGACGCCGAAGATCTGCACCTGGTAGAGGTAGATGCGCGTCCACAGGATCTCCGAGATGTTGCCGCCGCTGGCGCCGGCGATGGAGAGCCGCGGGTAGGTGGTGCGCGCCTTCATGTCCTGGATCATGGTGTCGATGAAGCGGTCGGTCATCTCGCCGCCGACCAGGTCCATCACCGCGTCGATGGGCGCGCCGCCGGTGGCCGCCAGCACCCGCTCGGCGAAGCCGTCGAGGTCACCCCGGTCGATCACCGCCTCGGCGCCCAGTGCCACGAGCGCTTCGGCCTTCTCCGGCTGGCTCACCGCATAGGGAATCGCCCCGACGATGCGACACAGCTGGATCAGCGCGGTGCCCACCCCGCCGCTGGCGCCGCTGACCAGCACCCGCTCCCCGGCGCTCACCTGGGCCGAGGTCATCATGTGGTAGGCGGTCTGGTAGGAGCACATGCCCAGGGCGGCCAGCTCGGCATCACTGAGCTCCGGGTTGGGCACGTGGTGGAACTGGTCCGAGGGCACGGCGACATACTCGGCGAAGCCGCCGTCGGCGCCATGGCCGTAGTAGTCCGGGGTCAGGTTGATGTCGTGGCGGGCGTCCGGGTAGAGGTTGAAGTCGAGTAGGCCACGCTCGCCGATGCGCGCGGCGTCGATTCCCTCGCCCACCGCCACCACCCGGCCGGCGATGTCGGCGCCCTGGATGCGCGGGAAGGTCAGGGTCGGCTCGCCGCCCATGGCAAACGAGGTGACCTCGCCCTTCTTCACCGGGTAGAGCCCCTCGCGGGCCTTGCGGTCGGTGTTGTTCTTGGCGGTGGCCGTGACCCGCACCAGCACCTCGCCGGGCCCCGGTTGCGGGGTCGGCACGTCGTCGCGGTAGACCAGCCTGTCGACGTCGCCATGCCCGGTCAGCAGCATGGCCGACATGGTGGCGGGAACGGTCGCGTCGGGGGAATTCGCCATCTGCTGCCTCCTCGGTGGGGCCGCCGGCGGCGCGCCGGCGGCATGGATTCCGTATGAGACGATAGCAGAAGGCTCCCGGTGCCACCGAGCCCCAGGGGGATGAATCGCGCCGCGATCCTTTCCGTTTTCGCGGGGAGAAAGTTGCGCTTTTTCCTGCCCCCTTTTCCTGCCCCCCTACCAGTGCAGCGGATAGCGCCGATGGCGGGCCAGGTTGTTCACCAGCACGGCAACCACCAACATGATGGCGCAGCCGATGCCGATGGGCATCAGCGGGTACCACCAGCCCAGCCCGGTGATCTCCGGCCCGCCGATCACCGCCACCAGGGCGGCGGCCGCGCCGGGCGGATGCACGCTGTGGGTCAGCTGCATCAGCAGGATGGAGAGCGATACCGCGAGGGTCACGGCGAGCGCCGTGGTGCCCAGCAGCTGGAAGCAGGCGACTCCCGCCACCGCCGAAAGCACGCTGCCCAGCAGCACGTTGCGCGGCTGGGCGAAGGGGCTCTCCGGGGCCGCATAGAGCAGCACCGAGGTGGCGCCGAAGGAGGCCACGATCAGCAGATGCTGGGAGAGCCAGTGGGCACTCAGCCAGCAGATCGCCCCCATGCCGACCACGGCCCCCAGCCATGACCAGAGGGCATCACCGAGATCGGGGGTCTCGCGTTGCAGGCGCTCGCCGCGCATCTTTCCCAGATAGGTCTTCATCGTCCCTGAATCGTGGAGAGTGAGCAGAGCAGTCTGCCAATACATAGGACGATATAAAAGACAATATTTTTTATAACAACATGAATGGTTTTTGACGGACATCAAGCCTTCATGACTCGCCAACATGTTACACATCATTGATTGACTTGTATCAATGCAATATCAGCAACGCCACGCATGCAAAAGGGCCCGGGGAGAGATCTCCCCGGGCCCTGCGGTATTCGTGGCGCGCCCGGCAGGATTCGAACCTGCGACCCTCGGCTTCGGAGGCCGATACTCTATCCAACTGAGCTACGGGCGCATCACCCAGCATGGCGCCGAGCGGACGACATCCTAACCGCCAGGCCTGTCACTGTCCAGCGCGAGGCGCCGTGGTGGCCTCCCTCTCATCCCAACGGCAGGGGCCGCGCCATTTTCCTGGCGCCGGGGTTGCCGGTATACTGTCGGCAACGACTGCATGATGGCATCTCCCTCGGCTGCGTTGCCGACACCGTTTCCGCCGGGCGCTGCCACGAACAACTTCCTACAGGACCGTGAAGAGGTGGTGAGAGTGAAATCCAGCAAGCTGATCATGGGGTGTCTGGCCACCCTGGGCCTGACCGCCGGCGCCGGCATTGCCCTGGCGCAGGACGACGCCGAGCGCGAAGCCATCGCCGAGCGCCTTAAGCCGGTAGGCGAGCTCTGCGTGCAGGGCGAGGATTGCGGCACCATGGCCGCCGCCAGCGGTGGTAGCAGCAGTGCCTCCAGCGGTGGCGATATCGACGGCGAGGGCATCTATAACAATGTCTGCATGGCCTGTCACGAGACAGGTGCCGCCGGCGCACCGATCCGCGGTGACGAGGCCGCCTGGGCAGATCGCGTGGAGCAAGGCTTCGCCACCCTGCTGGATCACTCCATCAATGGCTTCAACGCCATGCCGGCGCGTGGCGGCAACCCCAACCTCTCCGATGCCGAGATGGAGGCCGCTACCGCCTACATGGTCGAGCCGGTGATGGAGGTTCCCGAACTGGGCGGTGGTGACGAGGCCGCGGCTGACGCCTCACCCGAGGAGGCGGCCGCTTCCGACGAAACCGCTGCAGAAGAGAGCGCCTCGGCAGCCGCAGAGCAGAGCGCCCCCGCGAGCCAGGAAGCAGCGGCAGAAGAGGCCGCGGGCGGCGATGCGCCGGCCCACGCCGGCATCGACGGCGAGGCGATCTACAATCAGATCTGCATGGCCTGCCACATGACGGGCGCCGCCGGTGCACCGATTCGCGGCGAAGCCGACCAGTGGAGCGCGCGCCTGGAGCAAGGCATCGAGACCCTCTATGACCACTCCATCAATGGCTTCAACGCCATGCCCGCCAAGGGCGGCAACCCCAACCTCTCCGATGACGAGGTGAAGGCCGCCACCGACTACCTGGTCGAGCCGGTGCAGTAATCACCCGGCCACGGCAAAGCCAGCGGGGCGCCTTCGGGCGCCCCGCTGGCTTTGGCAGGAAGGATTCGGAATGACGCCTGGCACACACCACGGCTAGGCCCGATAAGGCGTCTGCTGCCTGATTCAGCCGGAAGCCCTCGGCTGATAAAGAGCCTTCAGCCCAACAGAGAGCCCTCAGCCCAACAGAGAGCGCAACCCGGCGATGGCATCCTGGCCGCGGGCCTGCTTCTTCTCCGGGTCCTCGCGGTCAGGGCGCCCCTCCCACTCCAGGTCCGCCTCGGGCAGCTCGTCCAGGAAGCGGCTCGGCGCACAGTCCATCAGCTCGCCATAGGTCTTGCGCTGGCGGGCCAGGGTCAGGGTCAGGGTGCGCCGCGCCCGGGTGATGCCCACGTAGGCCAGGCGGCGCTCCTCCTCCACCGTGCCCGCCTCCACGGCGTTGCGATGGGGCAGCAGCTCCTCCTCCAGCCCCATCAGGTAGACATGCGGGAACTCGAGCCCCTTGGAGGCGTGCATGGTCAGTAGCTGGACACGGTCGGAGTCATCCTCCTCGGCCTGCTGCTCGAGGATATCGCGCAGCACCAGCCGCGAGATGGCCGCCTCCACGCTGTCGGTCTCGGTCTCCTCGGAGGCCGTGCTCTCGTCCGGCCCCTCATCCTCCGGAGAGGCCTGCATCGATTTCTCCAGCTGATCGATCAGGATCCAGACGTTGGCCATGCGCCGCTCGGCGATGGTCGGGGCACTGGCGTTCTGGTAGAGCCACGCCTCGTAGTCCATCTCGCGCAGCATGTCGCGGATGGCGGCGATGGCATCGCCACCATCCATGCGCCGGCGTACCCCGTCGATGAAGTGGGTGAACCTGCCCAGCCGCTCGACCGCCCGGACCGGCAGCTGCTCGGCCAGGCCCAGCTCGTGGCAGGCGGCAAACAGCGAGATCGAGCGCCCGGTGGCCTGGTCGTTGGCATAGTTGGCCAACTTCTCCAGGGTGCTGGGACCGATCTCGCGACGCGGCACGTTGACGATGCGCAGGAAGGCGTTGTCGTCGGCCGGATTGATCAGCAGCCGCAGGTAGGCCATGGCGTCCTTGATCTCGTTGCGCGAAAAGAAGGAGGTGCCGCCGGAGAGCTTGTAGGGGATCTGGTAGTGCTGCAGCTTGAGCTCCAGCAGCCGGGCCTGGAAGTTGCCGCGGTAGAGCACCGCGAAGTCGCGCCACTCGGCACGCTCCTTGATGCGCCGGGTGAGGATCTCGCTGGCCACGCGGTCCGCCTCGGCCTCCTCGTGGCGGTTGACCACCACGCGGATCGGCGCCCCGTCGCCCATGTCCGACCACAGGGTCTTCTCGTAGACGTGGGGGTTGTTACCGATCAGGGTATTGGCGGCGCGCAGGATGGTGCCGGTGGAGCGGTAGTTCTGCTCCAGCTTGATGACGTCCAGGCGCGGGAAGTCCTCGCCCAGGGTCACCAGGTTCTCGGGGCGCGCCCCGCGCCAGGCGTAGATCGACTGGTCGTCGTCGCCCACCACGGTGAAGGTCTTGCGCTCCCCCATCAGCAGCTTGACCAGCTGGTACTGGCTGACGTTGGTGTCCTGATACTCGTCCACCAGCATGTAGTGGATGCGCTTGCGCCAGCGCGCCAGGGCCTCGGGATCGTCGCGCAGCAGCACCACCGGCAGCAGGATCAGGTCGTCGAAATCCACCGCGTTGTAGGCCTTCAGATGGCGGTTGTAGGCCTCATAGACCCGGGCGGCGAACAGCTCGTCCTCGTCGGCGGCATGGGACATCGCCTGGCCCGGCAGCACCAGGTCGTTCTTCCACTCGGAGATGCGGTGCTGCACGGCGTTGATCTGGTCGGCATCGACCTGGGCATCCTTGTGCATCAGATCGCGCAGCAGCGCCTTGGCGTCCTCGGGGTCGAACAGCGAGAAGCCGGGGCGATAGCCCAGCGCCTTGAGCTCGCGGCGGATGATATTGAGCCCCAGGGTGTGGAAGGTGGAGACGGTCAGCCCGTGCCCCTCCTTGCCCTTGAGCATGCTGCCCACGCGCTCCTTCATCTCCCGGGCGGCCTTGTTGGTGAAGGTCACCGCGGCGATGCGCCGGGCACTCATGCCACATACCTGCACCAGGTAGGCGATCTTGGTGGTGATCACGCTGGTCTTGCCCGAACCGGCCCCGGCCAGCACCAGGCAGGGCCCGTCGATGTAACGCACGGCCTCCTGCTGGCGGGGGTTCAAGCCGGCGAGACGCTGCTGGATGGTCCTGGGAGGAGGGGTTGGAAGGGTCATCGGGGGGGCCTCGCGGCATCCACCACGGCGGCGCCGGCGAAGTCCAGCTGCCGCCAGGCCTCATAGACCAGCACCGCACAGGCGTTGGAGAGATTGAGGCTGCGACTCTCCTCGCGCATGGGAATGCGCAGCCGCTGCGCCTCGGGCAGGGCCTCGAGCAGCGCCTGGGGCAGGCCGCGGGTCTCGGGGCCGAACACCAGGGCGTCGCCGGCCCGGTAGCTAGGCTCATGATAACCGGTGCGCCCGCGGGTCGATACCGCGAAGACGCGCCGGGGCCTGGCCGCCTCGAGGTAGGCCGGCCAGTCGCGGTGCACGCGCAGCGCCGCCCACTCGTGATAGTCGAGGCCGGCGCGGCGCAGCCGCCTGTCGTCGAGCTCGAAGCCCAGTGGTTCGATCAGGTGCAGGCGAAATCCGGTGTTGGCGCACAGCCGGATCAGGTTGCCGGTATTGGGCGGGATCTCGGGCTGGTAGAGGACGACATCGAGCATGGCTTATCCGCAGTGGGGCCCGGTGGAACGCAGGCGGGCCCCGTGACGGGGCCCGCGATCATCGGCCTGGGAGCAAACCCGGGAGAACGCTCAGAAGCGCAGGCGAACGCCGACTTGGGCGCCGCGATCCAAAGTGCGACTGCCACGCTCGTCCTCGAAATCGGCATCCAGCTGGCGCACACCCAGGTAGCCATCGACGTTGGGGGTAAAGGCGTAGCGGGCACGCAGGCCGACCTCATAGCCCTCCTCCAGCTCGCTGGTGGTCACGGCATCGGGGGTATAGAAGCCGTAGCCGCCCAGCGAGACCGCCGGCAGGTTGGGCAGGTAGACGTAGCCGTAGCCACCGAGGCCCAGGCCGCCGCCATCGCCGACGTCGGTGTCATACTGGGACCAGCGGGCACCGACGCCCATCTCGCGACGCGAGGTGTGCTGGCTGCCCATCAGCTGGGCGTGATAGACGGTGGCGTCCTCGCGGTATTCGCTGTCCACCACGCCGCCGCCGAGCTGAATGCCCTCCACCAGCTCGCCGGACGCCTCGAACTGTACGGCATCCGACCCCAGGTTGAGGTCCAGGCTGGCGGCCTGGGCGGCGCCGCCCAGCAGCACCAGGCCCGCCAGCAGCATCTGTATCGATCTCATCACGCCCTCCATGTCTTGTACTTTATACACAACATGTACCATTCCTGTACAGCTTAGCGCAAACTGCCATCATGTCGCGGAGGAAACGCCATA
This sequence comes from Halomonas sp. SSL-5, assembly GCF_030708455.1. Classification (GTDB taxonomy): domain Bacteria; phylum Pseudomonadota; class Gammaproteobacteria; order Pseudomonadales; family Halomonadaceae; genus Halomonas. The sequence goes on along the minus strand of NZ_JAUYWF010000005.1, from coordinate 135,861 downwards.
GCGGGCGCGATAGTCGCGAATGGCGGCGGCGTGGCCACGCAGCGAATCGCCGGCGTGCTCTTCAAGATAGGCCAGGACCATGTCCAGCGTCACGATGCTCACCACCGGCATGGCGTAGCGCGCCTCGACCTCCTGGATGGCGCTGCGGGCCTGGCCTTCGACCTCGGCGCTGCCGCGCTCCTGGCGATCCAGGGCGATCACCACCCCCGCGGCGCGGGCACCGGCCCCCTCGATCAGCGTCATCACCTCACGGATGGCGGTGCCCGCGGTGATCACGTCATCGACGATCAGGATGTCTCCGGCAAGCTCCGCACCGACGATGGTGCCGCCTTCGCCGTGGGCCTTGGCCTCCTTACGGTTGAAGGCGTAGGGCAGGTCGCGGCCGTGGTGGTCGGCCAGCGCCACGGCGGTGGTGGTGGCCAGGGGAATGCCCTTGTAGGCCGGCCCGAAGAGCACGTCGAACTGCGGGGCGCGCTCGGCGATGGCCCGGGCATAGAAGCGCCCCAGGCGGGCCAGGGCGCCGCCGGTGCGAAACAGCCCGGCATTGAAGAAGTAGGGGCTGACGCGCCCGGACTTGAGAGTGAACTCGCCGAAACGCAGCACGCCCTGTTCGATGGCAAACTCGATGAACTCACGCTGGTAGGGCTGCATGCGTCGATCCGCCACGGGGCCTCCTATCACGTTTATTGGCCTTGGCCATTTACCCAAACGTCGTAACGTCGGGTATCATACACGCGCGACGGTAAAGGGACCACGTATGAAAATAGCAACCATCAACGTCAACGGCATCCGCGAGGCCGTCGGGCGAGGCTTTCTCGACTGGCTGGCCGGCCAGGACGCCGATGTCGTCTGTGTCCAGAATCTCAAGGCCAAGAGCTTCGAGCTGGACGACAGCATCCTCTATCCGGAGGGCTACGAGGGCTACTTCCTCGACGCCGAGCAGGACGGCTTCTCCGGTGTGGGGCTCTACTGCCGGAAGATTCCCAAGGCGATCATGTACGGGCTGGGCTTCCCCCAGTGCGACCACGAGGCACGCTTCCTGCAGGCCGACTACGATCGATTCAGCATCGCCAGCTTCCTGATGCCCGACGGCAGCGACCCGGCCGCCAAGCAGTCCTTCATGGCCCAGTACCAGGAGTACCTGAGCAAGATGGCCCGCAAGCGCCGCGAGTACATCATCTGCGGCACCTGGCACATCGCCCACAAGACCATCGACCTGGAGAACTGGGCCGACAACCAGGAGACCCCCGGCTTCACCCCCGAGGAGCGCGCCTGGATGGATCAGGTATTCGGCCCCACCGGCTTCATCGATACCTTCCGCGAGATCAACCGCGACGCCGGTGAGTACACCTGGTGGCCCAAGCTCGACCAGGAGGTGCCGCGCTCCCGCCAGGAGGGCTGGCGCATCGACTACCAGGTGGTGGGACCCAACTTCCGCCGCCACGTGGTGGATGCCTGGATCGACTACGACGCCACCTTCTCGGAGTTCGCGCCGCTGATCGTCGAGTACGACCTGCCGCTCTGAGCCTCCCTCCGTCGCCGTTCCGGGGCACCGGAACGCACCACGCCGGCCATGATGGCCGGCGTGATGCGTTGAGGGAGCCTGCCCGGCGCCCTTCGCTTCCTGCCTAGCGCGGGATGCCCAGCGACTCGCGCTGGTGGTCGAACAGCTGCACGCCGGCATTCTCGGCCAGCTCGAGCATGGCGTTGAGTTCGGCGCGACTGAAGGTGCCCTTCTCGGCGGTGCCCTGCACCTCGATCAGGCTGCCGTCCTCGGCCATCACCACGTTCATGTCGGTATCGGCGCCGCTGTCCTCGGGGTAGTCCAGGTCCACCACCGGCACCCCCTTGAAGAGACCCACCGACACCGAGCTGACCAGCTGCTTGAAGGGGTCGCCCTTGATCAGCTTGTTGCGCTGCAGGTAGCGGATGGCATCCACCAGCGCCACGCAGCCGCCGGTGATGGAGGCGGTGCGGGTGCCACCGTCGGCCTGGATCACGTCGCAATCCACGGTGATGGTGAACTCGCCCAGCTTCTTGAGATTGACCGTCGCGCGCAGCGAGCGGCCGATCAGGCGCTGGATCTCCAGGGTGCGGCCACCCTGCTTGCCGCGGGCCGCCTCGCGGCCGCCGCGGGTGTGGGTGGCGCGGGGCAGCATGCCGTACTCGGCGGTGACCCAGCCCTGGCCCTTGCCGCGCAGCCAGCGCGGCACGCCGGGCTCCACACTGGCGTTGCACAGCACCTTGGTATCGCCGAACTCGACCAGCACCGAGCCCTCGGCATGGCGGGTGTAGTCGCGGGTCAGGCGTATCTCGCGGGGCTGCTCGGGGGCGCGCCCGCTGGGGCGACGAAAATCGGTAGACATGGCACCTCGTGATCGGAGTCGGTTGGGGAATCGGCTGGCCGCCATTCTACACGCTTGGCCCGGCCGTGACGGCGAATCGGTTACACTGCGGCCTGTCCACCACCCATGACTCACCTCACCGTCTCACCGACGTCCGCCTTTGCCAGGAGCCTCGCCATGGTGCACAGCATGACCGCCTTCGCCCGCCAGGAGCGCGCCGCGCCCTGGGGCACCCTGCAGCTCGAGTTGCGCTCGGTGAACCAGCGCTACCTGGAGCCCCACTTCCGCCTGCCGGAGAGCCTGCGCGACCTGGAACCGGCCTTTCGTGACGCCCTGCGCGCCCGCCTGGCGCGAGGCAAGGTCGAGATCAGCCTGCGCTTCGACGCCGCCGGCGACGGCGCCGGCCTGGCCGTGAACCCGGCACGGCTCGCCGACCTCTCCCGGGCCCTCGGCGAGGTGCGCCAGGCGGTAACTGACAGCGCCCCGCCCGACGCCCTGGCCCTGCTCGACTACCCCGGCGTGCTGGAGAACCGTGGCCCCGACCCCGAGACGGTCAAGGCCGAGGCCCTGGCGCTGTTCGAGCGCGCCCTGGACGACCTTATCGCCGGCCGCGCCCGGGAGGGCGACAAGCTCGCCGACCTGATCCGCGAGCGGCTCGCCGGCATCGAGGCCCAGGTCGCCGAGGTGCGCCGCCTGATGCCGCAGATCCTGGAGCGCCAGCGTGCCCAGCTTCTCGAGCGCCTGGAGACGGTGATCGCCGAGCTCGACCCCCAGCGCCTGGAGGCCGAGCTCACCCTGCTCGCCCACAAGGCCGACGTCGACGAGGAGCTCGACCGCCTGGCCACCCACGTGGCCGAGGTGGAACGCCAGCTGAAGCAGAAGGGCCCGGTGGGCCGGCGCCTGGACTTCCTGATGCAGGAGCTCAACCGCGAGGCCAACACCCTGTCGTCGAAATCGGTGGTCGCCAGCACCACCCGCTGCGCCGTGGAGCTCAAGGTGCTGATCGAGCAGATGCGCGAGCAGGTGCAGAACATCGAGTGATATGATGGCCGCCACCACCGGCCTACTACCCAATCACCATGGAGATGCGCATGTCGCAAGGTACGCTGTTCGTCGTTTCCGCCCCCTCCGGCGCCGGCAAGACCAGCCTGGTGCGCGAGCTGGTCGAGAGCCTCGACGGCATCCAGGTTTCGGTCTCTCACACCACCCGCGCCCGCCGCGAGGGCGAAGTGGACGGCGTCAACTACCACTTCGTGGACGTGCCCGGCTTCGAGGCGATGATCGAGCGCGGTGAGTTCTTCGAGTACGCCCGGGTCTTCGACAACTACTACGGCACCTCGCGCCCGGCGGTGCAGGCCGCCCTGGCCGCCGGTCAGGACGTGATTCTGGAGATCGACTGGCAGGGCGCCCGCCAGGTCCGCCAGCAGCTACCCGAGGCGGTGTCGGTGTTCATCCTGCCGCCCTCCCGGGAGGAGCTGGAGCGCCGCCTCTCCGGCCGCGGCACCGACGAACACGCGGTGATCGAGCGGCGCATGCGCGACGCGGTGAGCGAGATGGCCCACCATGACGAGTATGACTACCTGGTGATCAATGACGACTTCACCACCGCCCTGGACGAGCTGCGCGCCCTGGTGGTGTCATGCCGCCTGACCCGCGAGCGCGCCGGCACCAGCCACGCCGCCCTGCTCCAGGCACTGCTCGCCTAGGCATTCTGACTGTTACGGATCGCGAGATGCGCTGGGGCCTGGCGCCGGAACAGCCTCGAATACATACGCCCGAATAAGCCCCAGCCCCCGCACCGTGGCGCTTGTCAGCGCTGCCGGGCGTCGAGTAACCTATCGGGTCTATCCATAACGGACTCCCGTCCACGCACCCACCGCGTGTCCGACGCCGGGGTCCCGTCAGCTCTTCAGGAAGGCACCCATGGCGCGAGTCACAGTCGAAGATTGTCTGGAAAATGTCGAAAACCGCTTCAAGTTGGTGATGATCTCCACTCACCGCGCCCGCCAGCTGGCTCGCGGCTCCCGCGACGCCATGCTGCCGTGGGAGAACGACAAGCCCACCGTCATGGCCCTGCGCGAGATCGCCGCCGGCCTGGTCGACGCCAGCGTGCTCGACGAGCCCGTCGAGGCCCTGGTGCGTCCGCCGCAGCCCCAGTACGGCAGCTTCACCGAGGAGTGATCCATGACGGCGCCCGGGCGCCGTCTTCCCCTTCCGGACACTCACGCAGGAGTCAGGGCGCGCCGCATGTTCACCATCGATGACCTGGCCGACCGTCTCGGCGGCTACCTACCCCAGGGCGAGATCCAGCAGGTCAAGCGCGCCTTCTATTACGCCGAGCAGGCCCACGACGGCCAGCGCCGGCGCTCCGGTGAAGCCTACGTCACCCATCCCCTGGCCGTCGCCAACATCCTCGCCAACATGCATATGGACCATCAGAGTCTGATGGCGGCCATGCTGCATGACGTCATCGAGGATACCGGGGTCGGCAAGGAGGCCCTGGCCCGCCAGTTCGGCGCCCCGGTGGCGGAGCTGGTGGATGGCGTCTCCAAGCTGACCCAGATCGCCTTCGAGGACAAGGCGGTGGCCCAGGCGGAGAACTTCCAGAAGATGGTGCTGGCGATGTCCCGGGACATCCGGGTGATCATCGTCAAGCTCGCCGACCGCCTGCACAACATGCGCACCCTGGGCGCCCTGCGTCCCGAGAAGAAGCGCCGCATCGCCCGCGAAACCCTGGAGATCTACGCCCGCATCGCCAGCCGGCTGGGCATCAACACCATCCGCGTGGAGCTCGAGGACCTCTCCTTCCACGCCCTCCACCCGATGCGGGCCGAACGCATCAAGCGCGCCGTCTCCAGCGCCCGGGGCCACCGTCGCTCGACGATCCGTCAGATTCAGAACAACCTGCAGCGCAGCCTCGACGGCGAGGGGCTGCCCAGCACCGTGGTGGGGCGCCAGAAGCACCTGCTCTCGATCTACCGGAAGATGCGCGACCAGCGCAAGTCGTTCAACGAGATCATGGACGTCTTCGGCTTCCGCATCCTCACCGAGGATGTCGACAGCTGCTATCGCATCCTCGGCGTGGTGCACAATCTCTACAAGCCGGTGCCCGGGCGCTTCAAGGACTATATCGCCATCCCCAAGGCCAACGGCTACCAGAGCCTGCACACCACCCTGTTCGGCCCCGGCGGCATGCCCATCGAGGTGCAGATCCGCACCCGCGAGATGGAGGCCATGGCCAACAACGGCATCGCCGCCCACTGGCTCTACAAGGCGGGACAGACCGACCACCCCATCGCCGAAGGCAGCCGCGCCCGGGCCCGCTCCTGGATCAAGGGGCTCTTGGAGATGCAGCGCCATGCCGGCGACTCGCTGGAGTTCATCGAGCACGTCAAGAACGACCTGTTCCCCGACGATATCTACGTGTTCACTCCCAAGGGCGACATCATGGAGCTGCCCCAGGGCGCCACGGTGATCGACTTCGCCTACAGCGTGCACACCGATATCGGCAACAGCACCATCGCCTGCCGCATCGACCGCCACCTGGCCCCCCTCTCGACCCGACTGGAGAGCGGCCAGACCCTGGAGATCATCACCGCCCCCGGGGCACGCCCCAACCTCTCCTGGCTCAACTTCGTGGCCACCGCCAAGGCGCGCTCGGCGATCCGCCATGCGCTCAAGCACCAGCAGCACACCGAGGCGGTACAGCTGGGCCGACGACTGCTCAACAAGGCCCTCGGCGAGTTCGAGACCAGTCTGGAGGAGCTGCCCGAAGGGCTGGTTCCCGGCCTGCTCGACGAGCTGGGCCTGAAGAACGAGGATGCCCTGCTCGAGTCCATCGGCCTCGGCTCGCGGGTCGCCCATGTCATCGCCCGGCGCCTGATGGATCTGCAGCACGGCGAGGCGGCGGTGCGCTCCAGCCTCCCGGGCAGCCGCCAGCACGGCCCCATCGTGATCAGCGGCGCCGAGGGCATGGTCATCAAGTTCGCGCGTTGCTGTCACCCGCTGCCCGGCGACCCGGTGGTAGGCCACCTCTCGGTGGGCAAGGGCATCGTGGTGCACCGCGCCGAGTGCCGTAATCTCGGCGAGCTGAAGGACGATCCCGAGAAGCTCTTCCCGCTGGAGTGGGCGAAGAGCATCGACGAGGACTTCCCGGTGGCGCTGCGCCTCGAGGTGGAGAGCCGCCGCGGCCTGGTGGCCGAGCTCGCCGGGGTGGTCACCGATGCCGACGCCAATATCGAGCGCATCGGCATCGAGGAGCGCGACGCCCGCCTGGCCTCGGTCAACCTGACCCTGGCGGTGCGCGACCGCGTGCACCTGGCGCGCATCATCAAGCGGCTGCGCAATCTCTCCCACGTCGAGCGTATCAGCCGCCTCGGCAACTGAGTTCCCCCCAGCGGCCCGGCAGCGCCCCGCGGGGGCGAGCGGGCCGCCTTTCATTGACGAACAGCGTCGACACGATCCACCACGCGATCCACAACATGATGGAGCACACCATGAGCAACAAGGCCGTGATCAACACCGAGAAGGCTCCCGCCGCCATCGGCCCCTACTCCCAGGCCATCAAGGCCGGCAACACCGTCTACCTCTCCGGCCAGATCCCGCTGGATCCGGCCACCATGGAGCTGGTCTCCGATGACTTCGAGGCCCAGGCTCGCCAGGTCTTCACCAACCTGCGCGCCGTCTGCGAGGAGGCCGCCGGCTCCCTGCAGGACATCGTCAAGCTCAACCTCTACCTGGTCGACCTGGGCCAGTTCGCGGTGGTCAATGCCGTGATGGAGGAGTTCTTCGAGAAGCCCTACCCGGCCCGCGCCGCCGTGGGCATCAAGGCGCTGCCCAAGGGCGCGCAGTTCGAGGCAGAGGGTGTCATGGTCATCGGCGACTAGCAGAAAAGGCGGATTCGCTACTGCGCTCGAGATCCTGGCCGCCGGCGGTGCTCGCTCTCCTCATGTAGCAGGCTACATTCCGGGAGCTGCGCTCCGGCGGCGACCAGCCTCTCATCGCTCGTAACGCGACTCCATCCTTTTCCGAAGTTCTGGAAGATTAGCTTGCGCCTATTTCTCGCTATTGAGCCGCCCCCCGAGCTGCGCGCGCGGCTGGGGGCGCTCGCCGACCTCGCCCGGGCACAGTGCGGCGGGCGGCGGGTGCCGGACGAGAGCCTGCACCTGACCCTGGCCTTCCTCGGCGAGGTGGAAACGGCACGGGTCGAGGCGCTGACGGAGTGGCTGCAGGGCGTGTCGCCCGAGGGCGGCGAGTGGCGTCTGGACAGTTGGGGGACCTTCCGCCGGCCGGGCATCGTCTGGGCCGGGGGGAAGACGCCCGACCCGGCGCTCACCGCGCTGCAGGCACGGCTGTGGGACGACCTGGAGTCACTCGGCCTGGGCGGGCGCCCATCGCGCTTCGTGCCCCACGTAACGCTGCTGCGCCGGGCACGGCGCCTGGCGCTTGATGCGCTGCCGCCGATCGCGCTCGCCTGGCCCTGGCGGCGCCTGACGCTGCTGCGCTCCTTCACCGAGCAGGACGGGCCCCGCTACGAGGCCCTGGCCCGCTCGGCCTGAAGGACCGGCATGCCTCAGGCCTTCTCGGGCAGAAAGCCCCCCTCCCTGAGCACCTGGGCGTAGCCCTCGCGGAAGCTGGGATAGTGGAACTGGTAGCCGCTTTCCAGCAGGCGGGCGTTGCTGCAGCGCTTGCTGGCGCGTCGGCGCAGGGGGGACTGGATGGTGGCGGTGGCTTCCACCTTGAGCTGCTTGGCCAGCCAGGCCATGACGTCATGCAGCGGCGCCGGCTCGCAGTCGGTGGCCAGGTAGAGTTCTTCGACCCCTGCGCCCTCGAGTACCCGGCCGATCAGGTGGGCGAGTACCCCGGCGCAGTCGTCGCGATGGATGCGGTTGGTGTACATGGCGGGGCTCGGCGGGGCGATGCGCCCCTCGCCCACCTGGCGGATCAGGCGATCGCGGCCGGGGCCGTAGATCCCCGAGAAACGCACCACGCTGCCGGGCAGGGCGTGGTCGAGCAGCGCCCGCTCGGCCTCGCACATCAGCTGGCCCGAGAAGCCGGTGGGCTCGGTAGGACTCGCCTCGTCCACCGTCTCGCCGTCACGCTGGGCATAGACGCTGGTGGAGGAGACGAAGAAGACGTGTCGCGGCGGCTGCTCGCGCGCGCCGAACTCGGCCAGGATGGCGGCCAGCCCCTCGGGATAGGCGGCGCGATAGGCGGCCTCCTCGAAGCGATCCGCGCTGGCCACGTAGACCAGGATATCGGCATCGGGAAGCGCGGCCAGGCTGGCCGGGTCGGAAAAGTCGGCAGCGACCGCTTCCAGGCCCGTGCCCCTGAGCGACTCGGCGCTGCGGCGGACCCCGATCACGCGCTGGCCCTGCGCCTGAAGGCGCTGGCCCAGCGCCGTACCGATGTCACCGCAGCCCAGAATCAGTGTGGTTGTCTTCACCTTTGCCTCGCCCCCTGATAAAAAGTCCCTATTGGAAATCCACGAGAATGCCGTCCAGGCAACCCAGATGACTCTAACAGAACTCCGCTACATCGTGACACTGGCCCAGGAGCGCCACTTTGGTCGTGCCGCCGAGCGCTGCTTCGTCTCCCAGCCGACCCTGTCGGTGGCGGTGAAGAAGCTCGAGGAGGAGCTCGGCGTGCCGCTGTTCGAGCGCTCCAAGTCCACGGTCCAGGTCACGCCGCTGGGCGAGAAGATCGTCGAGCAGGCCCAGCGGGTGCTGGAGCAGACCAGCGTGATCAAGGAGCTGGCCACGGCGGGCCGCGACCAGCTGGCGAGCCCCCTGCGCATCGGCGCCATCTACACCATCGGCCCCTACCTCTTCCCCCACCTGGTGCCGGAGCTGACTCGCAGCGCCCCGCAGATGCCGCTCTATATCGAGGAGGGCTTCACCGGCAACCTGCGCCGCAAGCTGCGCAGCGGGGAGCTGGACGCCATCATCGTGGCGCTGCCCTTCACCGAGACCGACGTGCTCACCAAGGCGCTGTATGAGGAGGAGTTCGAGGTGCTGGTGCCGGCGGACCACCCCATGGCCGGCCGCGATTGCGTGCACAAGGAGGAACTGCTCCAGGAGCGCCTGCTGCTGCTCGGCGAGGGCCACTGCTTCCGCGACCAGATCCTCGAGGCCTGCCCGGCGATCAGCCAGAAGCTCGCCAGCCCCAGCAACACCCTGACCGCCGAGGGGGGCTCGCTGGAGACCATCCGCCATATGGTGGCCTCCAAGCTCGGCATCACGGTGCTGCCGCGCTCGGCCATCGGCACCGTCCACTACGAGAGCGGCCTGCTCGCCAGCGTGCCCTTCGCGGCCCCCGCCCCGACGCGTACCGTGGCCATCGCCTGGCGCGCCAGCTTCCCGCGGCCCAAGGCGATCGACGCCATCACCGACGCCGTCGCCCGCTGCCGCCAGGCCGACCCCGCCCCGGCATGAGCGCCGACCCCACGACTCTCGACGCGCCGGTCACCTCGCTAAAGGGCGTCGGCGAGGCCCTGGCGGCGAAGCTCTCCCGGCTGCGCATCGACAGCGTGGCCGACCTGCTCTTCCACCTGCCGCTGCGCTACCAGGACCGTACCCGCATCACCCCCATCGGCACCCTGCGCGCCGGCCACGAGGCGGTGGTGGAGGGCGAGGTGGTGGCCGCCGAGGTGGTGCGCGGCCGGCGCCGCAGCCTGCTGGTGCGCCTGCGCGACGGCAGCGGCATCCTCAGCCTGCGCTTCTTCCACTTCTCCCCGGCCCAGCAGCAGCAGTTCCAGCCCGGCGGCTGGGTACGCGGCTTCGGCGAGGCCCGCGCCGGCGCCACCGGCCTGGAGCTCTACCACCCGGAGTATCGCCTGCTCACGGCCGATGCCCCGCCGGTGGAGGACCACCTGACGCCGATCTATCCCGCCACCGAGGGGCTCCACCAGACCCGCCTGCGGGCGCTGATCGAACAGGCCCTGGCGCGCCTCGATGCCCACCCCGAGGCCCTGCCCGACTGGATCACCACGGACCTCCGCCAACGCTTCCGGCTGCCCGAGCTGCACCGCTGCCTGCACGTGCTGCACCAGCCGCCCCCGGAGATCGACCCCGAGCAGCTCGCCGGCGGCCGCCACCCGGCCACCCGCCGACTCGCGCTGGAGGAGCTGCTCGCCCACCGCCTCAGCCTGCAGGCGGTGCGCCTGCGCATCCAGGAGGATGGCGCCCCGGCGCTGCCCTCGGGGCGCGGCCTGCAGGCGCGCTTCCTGACCCAGCTGCCCTTCTCGCTGACCGCCGCCCAGCGCCGGGTGCTCGACGAGATCGCCGCCGACCTGGCCCGGGAGGTGCCCATGCTGCGCCTGGTGCAGGGCGACGTGGGCTCCGGCAAGACGGTGGTGGCCGCCATGGCGGCACTCTCCGCCATCGCCGGCGACTGCCAGGCGGCGATGATGGCCCCCACGGAGATACTGGCCGAGCAGCACTACCGCGCCTTCCGGGCCTGGTTCGCGCCGCTGGGCATCGAGGTGGCGTGGCTGGCCGGCAAGCTCAAGGGCAAGGCGCGCCTCGACACCAAGGCGGCGATCCAGGACGGACGCGCGCGCATGGTGGTGGGCACCCACGCGCTGTTCCAGGGCGACGTGCACTTCCAGCGCCTGGGCCTGGCGATCGTCGACGAGCAGCACCGCTTCGGGGTCCACCAGCGCCTGGCCCTACGTGAAAAAGGCGAGGCCGGCGGCCTTACCCCACATCAGCTGGTCATGACCGCCACGCCTATCCCGCGCACCCTGGCGATGAGTGCCTACGCCGACCTGGATGTCTCGGTGATCGACGAGCTGCCCCCGGGCCGCACCCCGGTCAGGACCGTGGCGATGCCCGGCGAGCGGCGCCCCGAGGTGGTCGAGCGCATCCGCCACGCCTGCGCCGAGGGGCGCCAGGCCTACTGGGTCTGCACCCTGATCGAGGAGTCGGAGGTACTGGAGTGCCAGGCCGCCGAGGCGACCCGTGACGAGCTCGTCGAGGCGCTGCCGACGCTTGCCATCGGCCTGGTCCACGGGCGCATGAAGGCCGCCGAGAAGGCGGCGGTGATGGACGCCTTCAAGGCCGGCGAGCTGGACCTGCTGGTGGCCACCACGGTGATCGAGGTGGGGGTCGACGTGCCCAACGCCAGCCTGATGATCATCGAGAACCCCGAACGGCTGGGCCTCTCCCAGCTGCACCAGCTGCGCGGGCGAGTGGGGCGCGGCGCCACCGACAGCTTCTGCGTGCTGCTCTACCACCCGCCGCTGTCGGCCCACTCCCGGGAGCGCCTGGCGGTGATGCGCGAGACCACCGATGGCTTTCGCATCGCGGAGAAGGACCTGGAGCTGCGCGGCCCCGGCGAGGTGCTGGGCACCCGCCAGACGGGCCTGGCCCAGATGAAGATCGCCGACCTGGAGCGCGACGCCGACCTGCTCGACCGCGTCGCCCCCCTGGCCGAGGCCTTGATGGCCACCCACCCCGAGGCCAGCCAGCCACTGATCCGCCGCTGGCTGGGCGAGGAGGCCGGTCGCTACGGGCAGGTCTAGGCCGACACCAGCCTCGCCGAGGCCTCCCGCAGCGGCGCCAGCTGATGGCCGATCAGCGCCAGCTGGGCCCCCAGCAGGGAGGCCGACGCCGCCTCGGCCACCGCGAGGGCCGCGTGGGGATCGATCGGCTCGCGCCGCTCCAGCGCCCGGGCCAGGCCATCCAGCTCGGCGAGCACCGCCTCGGCCATGGCACTCTCCGCCGGCGTCACCCCGCGGCTCTCGCCGCGATGGGCCCCCAGGGCGGAGAGATAGTTGAGCAGGGTATGGGCGTGGAGCTGGAAGGGCAGCCCGCGCTCGGCGTCGCGGCGGAAGGGCCCCGGCTCCTGCTGCACGTTGGCCAGCATGGCGGCGAGCTCCGCGTCGGCGTTGTGAGCATTGCGCCGCGCCAGGCGATAGGCCAGGTCGTCGCGCTTGCCGCTGGCATACTGCTCGACCAGCGCCGCCAGGTAGTCGCGCCCCGCCACCAGGGTGGCGGCGGCCTGGCGATGCAGCCGCCTGCCCTGCCAGTCGGGCAGGATCGTCAGCACGGCAAGCCCGGCGATGCCGGCGCCCAGCAGGGTATCCAGGAGACGCGGCCAGATCAGCCCGAAGCCGTCCCCCACCTGGTTGAAGCAGCTCAGCACCATCAGGGTGATCGCCGCCGTGGCCAGGGTGTAGTGGCGCCCGCGCAGGGCGAAGAAGGCGACCCCGGCGACCACCGCGATCCCCGCCTGGAGCGCCGCAGAGGGGAACAGGCTGATCAGCGCCCAGCCCGCCACCAGCCCCAGCACCGTACCCAGGATGCGCTGCCACAGGAAACGCCGGGTGGCGCCGAAGCTGGGCCGGCACACGAACAGGCTGGTCAGCAGGATCCAGTAGCCCTGGGTGGGGTGGATCAGGTGCAGTACCGCGTAGCCGGCCACCAGGGTGGCGGCCAGCCGCACGGCGTGACGGAACACCGGCGAACGCGGGGTCAGCTGCGCCTGCAGGCGCTCGACCACATCACCCAGGCCGCGGGGCGTGCGGTCGTGAAGCGCCTCATCGTCCCCCTCGCCGAGCGCCGGGTGGTGAGCCCCGGCCAGGGCCCGCTCCAGGGTCGCCAGGTTGTCGGCCACGGCCTCCAGGGCGGGCAGCAGCGCCTGGCGCTCGGCGGGTATCGCCTCCCGCAGGTGCGTCAGGGAGGCCTCCAGATCGACCAGCGCCTGTTCGCTGGGGGCCAGGTCGAAGGAGCGCTTGAGCAGCAGGCCCCGGGCCAGGGTCCGGCACGCCTCACCCTGGGCCTGGAGCACCCGCTGGACGCGGAACAGCACGTCGTGGTGGAAGAAGGCCTCGGCCAGCTCGGCATAGGGAGAGTGGGAGGAGCTGGCTCGCTCGTGGATATCCTGGGCGATGAAGTAGAGGCGCAGGTAGCGCGCCAGCCTCGGCGACGCACGCTGCCCCTCCGGGCGACGGAGGAGACGCTCCTTGGCATCGTTGAGGGCCTCCACCACCCGGCCGTTCTGGCGTGCCAGGGCCAGGCGCCGACTCTCCACGTCCAGCCCGCGCAGCGGCTCGAACAGCGCCGCCTTGAGGCCGAGGTAGCGAGCCAGCTCACGGTAGACCCGCGCCATGGCCAGCTGCAGCGGCTGACGCGAGAAGAGCGCACACCACGCCACCGAGATCGCCCCGTACCAGGCGGCACCCCCCACCAGCAGCGCCGGCTCCCGCCACAGCTCGCCCAGCGCCGGCGTGCCGCGCTGCTCGAGGCTGATCAGGGTGTACACGGTCAGGATCAGGGTGGCGTTGGCGATGGTCGCGTAGCGCTGGCTGACCGCCCCGAGCATGGTCATGCCGAAGGCCGACAGGCCCAGGGTCACCACCAGCGGCCAGGGGTGCGTGAACAGCAGTTCCATCGCCAGCGAGGCCAGCGCAAAGCAGGCCAGGGTGACCAGCAGGGCGGCTATCCGGCCGGGCCAGTCGTCATCGGTCTCGGCCAGGGCACTGGCGATGGCGCCCAGGAACAGCGGGATCAGGCTGGCCATGTCGCCGCGCCACCAGCACAGCAGCGTGATGCCGGCCAGGGCGATGAAGACCCGCAGGCTGTAGGCGGCGGGCTCGAGGGTCCAGAAGCGGCGCAGGACCAGGGAGGGAGTCATGGCGGGTACGGGTCTCCCGCCGTCAGAGGTGGCGCAACAGCTTCTGCAGGCGCTGGAGGTCGGCGGCGTCGCCGACCAGGCGCACGCGCCCGTCCATCATGCCGTCGAGGAAGGCCTGCTGGCTCGGCTTGCGCAACACCTCGAGCGCGGTGGCCGCGTCCTCGAAGCGCAGCTCCAGGTCCAGGTCCACCGGCAGGCCGCGGCCGTGCTCGATGCCGCGGGGCGACATGCGATAGTGGCGGGCGATGGAGAGATCCTCGGTGGCGACCCCCCAGTCGAGGCCGCGCATCTCGCCGAGCAGCTCGCGAAAGCGGGGATTGCGACGCAGGGCGCGCCTGAGCAGCCAGCCCAGCACCCAGAGCATCAGTTTCAGCTTCATGTGATCACCACCGGATCCCTGGAGGGTGGAAACGAGGACGCCTGGCGTCGGAAACTGGCCAGGCGTCCCGGGGTTACTGTCTCAGAGTGACTTTCCCGGAGTGACTTTCTCCGGGTTACTTGGCCACGGCGTCCTTGAGACCCTTGCCCGGCTTGAAGGCCACCGTCTTGCTGGCCGGAATGGTCAACGGCTGACCGGTCTGGGGATTCTTGCCGGTGCGCGCAGCGCGCTCGCGCACGGCGAAGGTACCGAAACCGATCAGCGAGACATCCTGCCCCTGGGAGACGCTCCCGGTGATCTCGTCGAGGATGACATTGAGGACCTGGCTCGCCTTGTCCTTCGACAGATCGGCACGCTCGGCAATCGCCGCCGCGAGTTCTGGCTTACGCATACAACCCTCCTGGTGTGGCACTGGATCCCGGCGCATCGCTCGGGATGTTGTTGTCATGGCAGACGGCGCTCGCCGTTCACCCGGTGTCTTCACTGGGCGACGGGCGAACGGCGTCGAAAGGTGCGCTGCGGCGACCGCGTCGGGCCGCCATCGCCGATCTAGCCTAGCAACGCCGGCGCAGCCCGCGCCAGTTCGACTTTCCGACGCACGCAGGCCCCTGTCAACGCAAATCCGATCAAACGTCCGTCCTCGGCCTCGGCCAGGGCGGTGAGATCCCCCGCCTCTCCCTCGATCCGCCAGCGTGCCGGGGGGGGCGTGGGCGGCAGCGCCACCACCGGCAGCAGCGGCGTCTTGACCAGCACCGGCCAGGCGCCGTAGCGCACCGGGGTGGGTGTGCCGGTCAGGGACCGGGCCAGGGCCTTGGCGCCGGCCTGCAGGGGCTGCACGTACATGGCGTTGAGCCCATCGACGCAGGCCACATCGCCCAGCGCGAAGACATCCGGCGCCGAGGTGGCCAGGGTACGGTCAACGTGAATGCCCGCGGTGCTGACCGCGAGACCCGCCGCCTCGGCCAGCACGGTGCGGGGCGACAGGCCGGTGGCCAGCAGGACCAGGTCGGCCCCCAGGGCATCACCGCCATCGAGACACACCCGCGCCTCGCGGCCCTCGGCCTCGAGGCTCGCGACCCCAACGCCCAGGTGCAGGTCCATGCCGGCCTCCCGGAAGGCCTCGCCCAGCGCCCGGCCCAGCGGCTCGGGCAGCAGACGCGGCAGTGGCGCGGCCTCCGGCGCCACCAGGCTCACCCGGTGGCCGCCGGCCAGGAGGTCGTTGGCGAACTCGCAGCCCACCAGGCCGGCACCGACGATGGCCACCCGGGCCGGGCGGCCCATGCCGCTCAGCGCGGCGTGGAAGGCGCGGTAATCGTCGAGATCATTGACCGTCATCACCCGCCCGGCCAGGGCCTGCGGCACGTCGAAGGGGGCGACAGGCGCCGCCCCGGTCGCCAGCACCAGCTCCCCGTAGGCCAGCCGCTCCTCGCCGATGCGCAGGGTGTGTGCCGTCGTATCGATGGCCTCGACCCGGGTATGGGTGCGCACCACGGCGTTCAGCGACTCGGCGGTCGCCAGGGCGCTGCGGGCGGCCAGCCGCTCGGGCGGCAGGCCCTTGGCGAAGCCGGTGGAGAGCAGCGGCTTGGTATAGTCGTCGCCACCATCGGCGGTGATCAGGGTCACCGGCCGTTCGGCGTCCAGGGCGCGCAGCTGGCGCAGCAGGCCGAGGCCCGCCATGCCGCTGCCGAGGATGGTCAGGGGGGCGCTCATGGGTCTCCTCGTCGAGGAAGGGGGATGCTGGCGCATGGTACACTACCCGGCCCCAAGGATGGACACGGAGCCCGTGGTGCCCGATTCCACACGTCACGCCCTGCCTGGCCTGCCGCACTGGCTGCCGCTGGCCGCGGCGCGGCCCGCCATGAGCCCCGCCTGGCGGCGCTGGGTCGGCTCCCGGGACTCGCTGACCCAGCGCCTCACCGAGGCCGGCCAACCGCGCCCCTTCCAGGTCCACCTGCTCGACCAGCGCACCGGCACCCCGCGGCGCGACGAGGCCCAGGCCCTCGCCCTGCCACCGGGACGCCAGGCCTGGCTGCGCGAGGTCGCGCTGTGCCTGGGCGAATCACCCTGGGTGGTGGCGCGTTCGGTGGCCCCCCTTGAGGGGCTGCCCGCCCATGACCTGGAGCATCTCGGCGAACGCTCCCTGGGCAGCTGGCTGTTTCGCCAGCCGGACCTCGAGCGCGGAGAGATCGAGGTGACCCGCGCCCCTGCCGGCTTCCACCCGGACCGCGGGCCCTGGGGACGCCGCTCGGTGTTTCGCCACGGCGACTTCCGCGTGCTGGTGCAGGAATGGTTCCTCGACGCCATGGCGGATGACCTCGGCCTGCCTTCGCGCTAGGCTCTGGGCCAACCGCCAACTTCCACGAGGTAGAGATGGACCGCTCCCTGATGCGCCCCACGGGCCTGGCCCGACTCCCCGACTTCCTGCGCCTGATGCGACTCGACCGCCCGATCGGCACCTGGCTGTTGATGTGGCCCACCCTGTGGGCGCTGTGGGTGGCCGCCGAGGGCCTGCCGGAGCGCCACCTGCTGCTGATCTTCGTCGCCGGCGTCTACCTGATGCGCGCCGCCGGCTGCGTGGTCAACGACTACGCCGACCGCCACTTCGACGGTCACGTCAAGCGGACCCTGGACCGCCCCCTGGCCACCGGCCGCATCAGCGAGGGCGAGGCCCAGGCGCTGTTCCTGCTGCTGGTGGTCGCGGCCTTCGTGGTGGTGCTGTTCACCAACCTGTTCACGGTCCTGCTGTCGATCGGCGGCCTGATCCTGGCCTTCATCTACCCCTTCATGAAGCGCTACACCCACCTGCCCCAGGTCTTCCTGGGGGCCGCCTTCTCCTGGGCGATCCCCATGGCCTTCGGCGCGGTGCTCGGCCATGTGCCCTTCGAGGCGTGGCTGCTGTTCACCGCCAACGTGGTGTGGACCGTGGCCTACGACACCCAGTACGCCATGGTCGACCGCGACGACGACCTGAAGATCGGCATCAAGTCCACCGCGGTGCTGTTCGGCGGTGCCGACCGCTTCATGATCGGCCTGCTGCAGGTCGTGACCCTGCTGCTGCTGGCCTGGGCCGGGGCACGGCTCGCCCTGGGCGGCTTCTTCTGGCTGGGCCTTGCGGCCATGGCCGCCACCTTCGCCTGGCAGCACTGGCTGATCCGCGAACGCGAGCGCGAGCCCTGCTTCCGGGCCTTCCTCAACAACTACTGGTCGGGGCTGCTGGTGTTCGCCGGCATCGCCCTGAGCCTGTGGCCAGAATTCTAGTAGAGAGGTCGCGTAGGGTGTCCGCGTAGCCGGTTCCCGGGCGCAGTTGTCATGCGAGTGTCATAATGGCGTGGTGCAATCGTCAGCGAACCGTCATTGACCCGAGGCTTCAGGATGACCGCCAAGACCGTACTGATCGTCGATGATGAGGCGCCGATTCGCGAGATGATCGCAATGGCGCTGGAAATGGCCGACTATCGTGTGCTCGAGGCGGATAACGCCCAGACCGCCCACGCCATGGTGGTGGACCACCAGCCCGACCTGCTGGTGCTCGACTGGATGATGCCCGGTACCAGCGGCATCGAGCTGGCCCGGCGTCTCAAGCGCGAGGAGACCACCGCCGAGCTGCCGATCATCATGCTCACGGCCAAGGGCGAGGAGGACAACAAGATCCAGGGGCTCGAGTCCGGCGCCGATGACTACATCACCAAGCCCTTCTCGCCCCGCGAGCTGGTGGCACGCCTAAAGGCCGTGCTGCGCCGTGCCACGCCGCGCGGCGTCGAGGATCCGGTGGAGGTGGACGGCCTGCTGCTCGACCCGGTCAGCCACCGGGTCAGCGCCGACGGCCAGGGGCTGGAGATGGGCCCCACCGAGTACCGCCTGCTGCAGTTCTTCATGACCCACCAGGAGCGCGCCTATACTCGCAGCCAGCTGCTCGACCAGGTGTGGGGCGGCAATGTCTACGTCGAGGAGCGCACCGTCGACGTGCATATCCGCCGCCTGCGCAAGGCGCTGGGCGAGCGCCACCAGCACCTGGTACAGACGGTGCGCGGCACCGGCTACCGGTTCTCCGCCAAGGCTTGACGTGAGGCTCTGGAAACGCGAGCTGTGGCGTCTGCTCCTGCTGGCCGGCCTGGGCCTGTTGACCGGCTGGCCGCTGGGCGCACCGGGAGCCGGCCTGGCCCTGGGCCTCGCGCTGTGTCTCGCCTACCACCTCTATCAGCTGCACAGCCTCTATCGCTGGCTGACCCATGACACCCAGGCGGAGCCGCCCTCGGCCGCGGGACTATGGGGCGACCTGATGGACCGCCTCTACCGCTACCAGAAGGGCCAGCGGATCACCCAGGGGCGGCTGCTCAGTACCCTGAAACGCATCCAGGAGTCCTCCGAGGCGATGCGCGACAGCGTGGTGATGCTCGACCGCCATGGCGACATGGAGTGGTGGAACAGCGCCGCGGAGCACATGCTGGGGCTCAATGCGGCCCTGGATCGCGGCCACCACATCACCAACCTGCTGCGCGACCCGCGTTTCGTCGACTACTTCCACCGCCGCGACTACCGCGAACCGCTGACCCTGCCCTCGCCCATCGACGAGCGCATGATCCTGCAGTTCCAGATCACCCTCTACGGCGACGATGAGCGCCTGGTGATGGCGCGGGACATCACCCGCCTGCACCGCCTGGAGGAGATGCGCCGCGACTTCGTGGCCAACGTCTCCCACGAGTTGCGCACGCCGCTCACGGTGCTCGCCGGCTACCTGGAGACCTACGCCGACCAGGCCGAACTGCTGCCGCCCCGCCTGGGACGCGGCCTCTCGAGCATGCAGGAGCAGACCACGCGCATGCAGAACCTGGTCCAGGACCTGCTACTGCTCTCGCGGCTGGAGATCGATCGCGGCGGTGCCGACCATGTCCCGCTGGACATGGCGGCGCTACTGGAAAGCGTCAGGCGCGACGCCGAGGCGCTCTCCGCCGGGCGCCATGTCATCACGGTGGAGCTCAAGGAGCCGCGCGCCCTGGTAGGCAGCGACCAGGAGATCCGCAGCGCCCTCTCCAACCTGGCCTTCAACGCCGTGCGCTACACCGCCGATGGTTGCCATATCACCCTGAGCTGGCGACCCGGCACCGAGCACGGCGCCTGCCTGGAGGTGATCGACGACGGCGAGGGGATCGACCCGATGCATATCCCGCGCCTTACCGAGCGCTTCTACCGGGTCGACAAGGGGCGCAGCGCGGCAACCGGCGGCACCGGCCTGGGCCTGGCCATCGTCAAGCACGTGCTGCTGCGCCACGACGCCCATCTGGAGATCGACTCCCGGCCCCACCAGGGCGCGACCTTCCGCTGCCTCTTCCCGGCCGAGCGCCTCACCGAGGCCGCGGCCGGTTGAGGCGACTCAGCGCGGCACCGGCAGGTTGCGATAGTGGTCGTCCCACATCAGCACCGCGGCGGCCACCGCCCCGGGCAGCAGGAAGAGGTTGGCCAGGGGGATCCAGGTGATCAGGGTCACCCCGCCGCCATAGGTGAGCGTCGGCCACCAGCGCACCTTCAGGCGCCTGCGCATGTCGGCGAAGCTCACCTTGTTGTTGTCCATGGGGTAGTCGAGGTAGGTGATCGCCATCATCCAGGCCGAGAACAGCGCCCACAGCAGCGGCGCGACCAGATTGACCACGGGGATCCAGCTGAGCACGAAGAGCGCCGCCATGCGCGGCAGGATATAGGCGAGCTTGACCATCTCGCGGCCCAGGGCGTCCACCGCGGTCTTCGCCAGGCCACGGTCGTCGAGGGGCGGCCGGCCGGTGGCGGCGACCTCCACCTTCTCGGCCAGGAAGCCGTAGAAGGGCGCGGCAATGATATGGGTCACCAGGGTGAAGGTGAAGAACACCACCAGCACCAGGCTGACCACGAACAGCGGCCAGATCAGCCACTCCAGCCAGGCGAGCCAGCCGGGCACCATGGCCATCCAGTGATCCAGCCAGCTGCCGAAGTTGGCCAGCACGAACCACAGCATGGCGACATAGACCAGCAGGTTCACGGCGATGGGAGCAAACACGTAGCGGCGCAGGCCGGCCCCGTAGACCAGACGGGTGCCACGGGCCAGGGCCGTGAAGGCATCGAGCATTGCAGTTCCTCGCGGGAGCGACGACCAATGAAGGCAGGCCATCGCCTTGCGGCGATGGCCTGCGCTATTGACGACCAATCGTCGCCCGAGGTCAATCCTTGCGGGAGATCGCCTCGGCGTCGAGGTCCTCGGGGTCGGTGTGGCGGATGTCCATGCCCTTGACCAGGTAGACCACGTACTCGGCCAGGTTGTTGGCGTGGTCGCCGATGCGCTCCAGGGCACGCAGGATCCACATCAGGCTGAGCACCGGCGAGATCGAACGCGCATCCTCCATCATGAAGGTCATCAGCGAGCGCATGGCGCTCTGGTATTCGTTGTCGACCTCCTCGTCCTCGTGGACCAGCTTGAGCGCCAGCTCGGTATCGAAGCGGGCGAAGGAGGTCAGGGCGTCACGCACCATGCGTCGCACATGCTCGCTGATCATGCGCACCTCGACGAAGCCGCGGGTGCCGTTGTCGCCTTCGATCAGCTCGCAGGCATTGCGGGCGATCTTGCTCGCCTCGTCGCCGATGCGTTCCAGGTCGGAGCCGGCGCGGATCACCGCCAGCACCAGGCGCAGGTCGGAGGCGGTGGGCTGGCGGCGCGCCAGCACCTGGGTACACTCCGCGTCGATCTTGATCTGCATGTCGTTGACCGCGCGGTCGTTGTCGACCACCTGGCGGCCCAGCGCGGAATCGCCCTCGAGCAGGGCCGTGACGGCGTCCTGGACCTGCTTCTCGACCAGGCCTCCCATCGCCATCAGGTGGGTCTTGAGCTCCTCGAGCTCCTGGTTGAACTGCCGGGAAATATGCTGGCTGTGGATATCGCTGCTGATGTCCATGGGACTCTCCTTGGGGCCGGACCGGTCAGGTCATGCGCCCGGTGATGTAGTTCTCGGTGCGCCGCAGGCGCGGATTGGTGAACAGCGTCTGGGTGGGGCCGTACTCCACCAGTTCGCCCCGCTGCAGGAAGGCGGTGTAGTCGGAGACCCGCGCCGCCTGCTGCATGTTGTGGGTGACCAGCACCAGGCTGAGTCGCGACTTCAGGTTGCGGATCAGCTCCTCGATCTTCAGCGTCGAGATCGGATCGAGGGCCGAGGCCGGCTCGTCGAGCAGCAGCACCTCGGGCTGCACGGCCAGGGTCCGGGCGATCACCAGGCGCTGCTGCTGGCCACCGGAGAGGGTCCACGCCGAGGCGCGCAGGCGATCCTTGACCTCCTCCCACAGCGCCGCCGACTGCAGGGCCCACTCGACGGTGTCGTCGATCTGGCGCTTGCGCATGCCGCCCTGCAGGCGCAGGCCGAAGGCCACGTTGTCGTAGATCGACATGGGAAAGGGGTTGGGTGCCTGGAACACCATGCCCACACGGCGCCGCAACTCCGCCACGTCCACCTGGGGGGCGTGGATATCCTGCCCTTCGAGGCGGACCTCGCCGCGCCGCACCACCTCCTCGTTGAGGTCGTGTAGCCGGTTGAGTGCCCGCAGCAGGGTCGACTTGCCGCACCCCGACGGCCCGATGAACGCCGTCACCCGGTGGCGCGGAATACGCAGCGTGAGATCGCGCAGCGCCGACTTCTCGCCATAGGCGATGCTCAGGCCGGCGATCTCCAGGCTGCTCTCGGAGGCCGCGAAATCGATGATCGGCCCGCCGGCGGCGGGTGACGACGTGAAAACGGACACGTAACAGACTCTCCCCGGGGCCGTCGCTACCAGCGCGGCGCCCCATGACGCGCCCTCAGATGATGACGCAGGAATATTGCAGTCAGGTTAAGCACCAGGATCACCAGCACCAGCAGCAACGCCGTGGCGAAGACCAGCGGCATGGCGGCCTGGACATCATCGCCGTGGAAGGCCGCGTCGTAGATGTGATAGCCAAGATGCATGAACTTGCGCTCAAGATGCAGGAAGGGGAAGTCGCCGTCCACCGGCACCTGGGGGGCCAGCTTGGCCACTCCCACCAGCATCAGCGGCGCCACCTCGCCGGCGGCCCTGGCCACGGCCAGGATCATACCGGTCAGCATGGCGGGCAGGGTCATCGGCAGCACCACCCGGGTCAGCATCTCCATGCGCGTGGCCCCCAGGGCCAGGGCCCCCTCCCGCTGGTGGTCGGGTACCCGGGCCAGCCCCTCCTCGGTGGCCACGATCACCACCGGCAGGGTCAGCAGGGCCAGGGTCAGGGAGGCCCACAGCAGGCCGCCGGTGCCGAAGGTAGGCGACGGCAGGCGGTCGCTGAAGAACCACTCGTCCAGGGTGCCGCCGATGCCATAGACGAACACCCCGAGCCCGAACACCCCGTAGACGATGGAGGGGACCCCGGCCAGGTTACGCACGCCGATGCGCACCAACCGGGTGAGGGGCCCCTGATGGGCCACCTCGTTGAGGTAGATCCCCGCCAGTACCCCGAAGGGGGTCACCACCAGCGACATCAGCAGCACCATCAGCACGGTGCCGAAGATCGCCGGCCAGACGCCGCCCGCGCTGTTGGCGGCACGCGGCCCCTCGGAGAGGAAACGCCATACGCCCTCGCTCCAGGCCATCAGCTTCTGCGGCGGCGTCATGGCGTTGGGACGCCAGGCGCGCAGCACCAGATCCAGGGGCTGCGCGATGCGGCGCCCGTCGACGCTTTCCAGAATCAGGGTGTCGCCACCCATGGCCGACTGGAGCTCACGGATGCGTGCCTGGGCCGCGGCCAGCGCCGCACGGGACTCGGCGTCGCCGAGGCTCCCGCTGTTCTCGAGGCGCCGGACCAGGGGCACCACCACGTCGTCGCGCAGCCGGTCGCGCTCGTCGCGCAGGGCGTCGAGTTCGGCCAGCCGCGCCTGCAGGGCGGGCCAGGCGGCCTCGCCGGAGTGACGCTCGCCGTCGCCTACGACCGCCACCAGCCGGCCGAGGAACTGCCCCCAGCGACTGCGCTCCAGCACCACCAGCTCGGCGGGATGGCGGATAGCGGCGATGGCACTCACCTCGACCCAGCGCCAGCGATCGCCATCCAGGTCGTGATTGCCCGTGAAATAGAGCCGCTCACGCGCCTCCCCGCCGGGGATCCGCTCCTCGCGCACCGCCACCCCGGCGAAGGGCTGGCCGTCCTGGGGCATCACCAGGGCCACCTCGTCGGGCCAGAAGTGGCCCAGCCCACGAACGGACAGCAGCAGCAGGAGCGCCAGCAGCATCAGCAGCGACAGCGCCACGCTGCCGGCCGCTAGCCATGGCCAGGGGCCTTCGCCACGCCGGTGCCACAGGGTCCTCATGCACCACCCTCCAGCCGCCGATAGCGGTGCCGCAGGCGCGTGCGCACCCCCTCGGCCAGGGTATTGACCAGGAAGGTGAAGGCGAACAGCACCAGCGCCGCCAGGAACAGCAGCCGGTAGTGGGTGCCGCCGACGGCGGCCTCCGGCAGCTCGATGGCGATGGTGGCCGACAGCGATCTCAACCCCTCCATGGGGTTGAGGCTCATCAGGGCGGTATTGCCGCTGGCCATCAACACGATCATGGTCTCGCCCACCGCACGGCCGGCGCCTATCATCATCGCGCTGAAGATGCCCGGTGCGGCGGCGGGCAGCACCACCTTACACAGCGTCTGCCAGCGGGTGGCCCCCAGCGCCTGGGCACCCTCGCCGAGGCTGTCGGGCACACCGACCAGGGCATCCTCGGCCAGGGCGTAGATGCCGGGGATCACCGCGAAGCCCATGGCCAGACCGACGATCATGGCATTGCGCGCGGCATAGTCGAGGCCCAGGGTATCGGCGAGCCAGCCGCGCAGGTCGCCCCCGACCAGCGCGGCCTCGAGCGCCGGGCCGAGCCACAGGGTAGCGCCCCCCACCAGCAGCAGCCAGGGCGCGAGCCACAGCCCCGCCCACCCCAGGGGCAGGCGCTGCTGCAGGGGGACCGGCAGCAGCGCCCTGAGCCCTCCCGCCAGCAGTGCCCCGAAGGGCAGCGCCACCAGCAGCAGCAGGGCGGCGGCCAGATGGCGCTCCACCCAGGGCGCCAGCAACATGCCGGCGACGAAGCCGATCACCACCCCCGGCAGCGCCTCCATCAGCTCCAGGGTGGGCTTCAAGCGGGCGCGCAGGCGACGCGGCATATAGAGGGCCGAGTGCATGGCGGCACCCAGTGCCAGGGGCACCGCGAACAGCAGCGCCCACAGCGCGGCCTTGAGGGTGCCCCAGACGAGCGGCGCCATGCCGAAATGGGTCGTATCCCCCTCGACCAGGGGCTCCGGCCGCCAGCGATGCTGGGGCTCGGCGTACCCCTCCACCGGCTGTGGATGCCACAGCTCACGGGCATTCAAGGCATCCTCCCCCAGGAACAGCGGCACCACCTCCAGGGCCAGGAACACCCCGATGGCCAGCACCGAGACCACCACGCCGACGCCCCCCGCGGTAATCAGCAGGGTCGCCAGGCGGTCACGGACGCGGCGGCGTCGTAGGCGCAGGGAGAGGTGGGGACGAGGATCGTTCATGGCCACTCATGGGCGTTGGAGAAGGGGCGAAGGCACCACTTTACGACACTGCGGTGACAATCACGTGACAGCGCTACTCGGCGGGCGGCTGCGAGGCCAGCCATTCACGCTGCCGGGCCAGACTGGCCTCGGTCAGGTCCACGAAGCCCAGCTCCTCGACCACGCTCTGACCCAGTGGGGAGAACACCAGCTCGAGGAAGGCCCGCTCCGGGCCGGGCAATGCGCCGCCGGGTGGCAGGTTCAGGTAGAGGTAGAGCGCGCGCGACAGCGAGTAGTCGCCACGGCGCACCGCCTGCGGCGTGGGCGAAGCGGCCTCCCCCGTCGCGTCACGACGCGGCAACGCCTTGACGCCGGTGGTCAGGTGGTTGAGGCCAGCGAAGCCGATGGCCGAGGGCTCGGCGGCCACCGCGGCCACCACGGCCGCCGAGCCGGGGTGCTCGTTGAGACGCACTCGATAGCTGCCACCGCACAACGCTCGCATGCGGAACAGATCATGGGTTCCCGAGGCGACGTTGCGCCCGTGTAGCACGATGCGGTCACCGGGCAGCGTCACCCCGAGCTGGCTCCAGCGCTCGATGGGCCGCTCGGCGCCACAGCGACGCGACTCGGAGAAGATGGCATCCAGCTCCCGTCGGCTGAGACTCTTAAGCGGATTGTGGCGGTGCACGATGACCGCCAGGGCATCACGGGCCACCTCCAGCTCCACGGGAGGATAGCCGTGGCGCTCGATGAAGGTCCCGCGCTCGACCTCGTTCATGGGCCGCGACATGGCCCCCAGGCGCGTGGTGCCTGCCGCCAGGGCGGCGGGAGCGCTGGCCGAGCCGCTGGCCTGGAACTGCAGGCGCACCCCCGGGTGGCGTTCGGTCAGCAACTCACCCCAGCGCAGCATCAGCCCCGCCAGGGTATCCGAGCCCACCGCGCCCAGGGGCCCGACGACGTCATCCGCCGGCAGCCGCGCCGACAGCAGGGTCAGCAGCCCGCCGAGCAGCAGGGCCATCCAGCGCCCTCGTCTGTGCCCTAGGCTGGGCCTGCCGATTACCGCCATGCTACCTCCCCAGATCGTTGCTCCTCCGGCGCATGATACCCCAACCTGGCCGACAGGCCGGACGGGGCTGGAGGGCGGGCCGGGCTGGGTTTACCATGGGCCGCGGTCTCGCCCCCCAATAACAAGCCAGGATGATGACACCTTCATGACAGACCTCGATGACAGCCCCCGCCCGCGGGGCGAGCTGACCCTCAAGCTGCTGGCCAGTCGCCAGGATACCAACCTCCACGGTGACATCGCCGGCGGCTGGCTGGTCGCGCATATGGATCAGGCCGCCGAGCTGGCCGCCGACCGGGAGGCCAATGGCCGCACCGCCACCGTGGCCATCGAGGCCATGGACTTCCTGTGCCCGGTGCGGGTCGGCTCCATGGTAAACATCTTCACCCGCCTGGTGGAGATCGGCCACAGCTCCATCCGCATCGACGTCGAGGTGTGGATCCGCCAGCCCCATGAGCGCAACTCCGACGAGCTCCACAAGGTCACCGAGGCGCGCTTCGTGATGGTGGCCATGGATGACAAGGGGCGCATCCGCGCGGTACACCAGTAGGCTCACCTCCCCACCGGGTCTTCCAACGCAACGGGGGCGCCAGCCGGCGCCCCCGTTGCGTTGCAGGAAGGGGACGAATCAGGCGCCAACCGCCTCACGCGCCTTGAGGTAGGCGAACTCGCCGGCGTCGTTGGAGGGCCGCACCAGCGTCTGGAAGGCGACGTAGGAGTCATGGACCTTCTTCGAGTCCGCATCGTTCGCGACCTGCTCGGCGATCACCTCCTGGGAGGCCTCATAGAGCGCCTTCATCACATCCTCGGGGAAGCTGCGCAGCTTGACCCCGTGCTCGTCGACCAGGGTCTCCAGGGCCTGGGCGTTGCGGAACGTGAACTCGCTGATCATCGCCAGGTTGGACGCCCGGGCCGCCTCGGTCACCACCGCCTTGAGGTCGTCGGGCAGCGCGTTCCAGGCGTCCAGGTTGACGGTCCCCTCGAGGATCGCACTGGGCTCGTTCCAGGCCGAGGTGTAGTAGTAGTCGGCCACCTGGTGCAGACCGAAGGCCAGGTCGTTGTAGGGGCTGACCCAGTCGGCGGCATCCAGCACCCCGGTCTGCATGGAGGTGAAGATCTCCGAGCCCGGCATGTTGACGGTGGTGACGCCGATGCGGTTCATCGCCTCGCCGGCAAGGCCAGGCAGGCGCAGCTTGATCCCCTGCAGGTCTTCCAGGGAGTTGATCTCCTTCTTGAACCAGCCGCCGGGCTGGGTGGTGGTGTTTCCCACCGGGAAGGGCTTGAGGTTGTGCTTGGCATAGACCTCGTCCCACAGCTCCTGGCCGCCGCCGTGATAGAGCCAGGCATTGGTCTCCTGGGTGTTCATGCCGAAGGGCACGGCGGTGAAGAACTGCGCCGCGGCCACCTTGCCACGCCAGTAGTAGGAGGCGGAGTGGCCCATCTCGGCGGTGCCGGCGGCCACGGCATCGAACACCTCCAGCGCCGGCACCAGCTCACCGGCGCCGTGCACGCGAATGCGCATGCGCCCACCCGACAGCGTCTCGATGCGCTGGGCGAAGTCGTTGGCACCGGTGCCGAGTGCCGGGAAGTTCTTGGGCCATGAGGTGACCATGTCCCAGGTGATGGTCTCCTGGGCCTTGGCGGTGGAGACGAAGGGGGCGGCGGCGATACCGGCGGCGCCGGCACCCAGGGTCTTGATGCTGTTCTTGAGAAAGAGACGGCGTTGCATGCGGCATGACTCCGAAAGCTTATTATTTAGGGCCACGGAGCGAGACTTGGCCGTGGCAGTGTCCGCGAAACAGTATGCTCCAGGGCCGAGCTCGCTCACAAGCTGGCGGCCTGTCGTGGACGTCAACGGAAGGTCATGGCGCCGCGCTGATCACAGCGGCGTCAGCTTGGCGAATCCCAGCACCAGCCACTTGTCGCCCTCGCCCTCGAAGCTGACCTGCACCCGGGCCCGGGGCCCCTCGCCCTCGGCGTTGAGGATCACCCCCTCGCCGAACACCGGATGGCGCACCCGCTGGCCCAGGGAGAGCGAGGGCAGGTCGTCGCCGCCGTTGACCTCGCTCTGGCGCAACCCGGCGGGGCGCGAGGCGGTCACCGGCCGCGACACCTGACCGCGCAGGCGCACCTCCTCCAGGTACTCCTCGGGGATCTCGCGCAGGAAGCGCGAGGCGCGCTGGAAGGTCTCCTTGCCATGCAGCCGGCGAATCTCGGCGTGG
This sequence comes from Halomonas sp. SSL-5, assembly GCF_030708455.1. GTDB lineage: Bacteria > Pseudomonadota > Gammaproteobacteria > Pseudomonadales > Halomonadaceae > Halomonas. The sequence continues at coordinate 107,702 of NZ_JAUYWF010000005.1, read as the reverse complement.
GTCAGATAGAGCTTGTGCATGGCGCGGGTCAGGCCCACGTAGCAGAGGCGGCGCTCCTCCTCGAGGCGGCCCGGCTCCTCCGCCGACATGCGGTGGGGAAAGAGTCCCTCCTCCACCCCGGCGATGAACACCACCGGGAACTCGAGGCCCTTGGCGGAGTGCAGGGTCATCAGCTGGACGCCGTCCTCGAACTCGTCGGCCTCGTGGTCGCCGGCGTTGAGCGCCGCCTCGGAGAGGAAGGCCTCCAGGGCCGCGGCACCTTCGCCGGCCTCCGGCGGGTCGAAGGATTCGCCCTGGGTGAAGGCCCTGGCCGCGGTGACCAGTTCCTCGAGGTTCTCGACCCGGGCCTGGCCCTTCTCGCCCCTCTCGTTGCGATGGTGCTCGAGCAGGCCGGTGCGCTCGATCACATGGTCGATGATCTCATGCAGCGCCAGGCCGGCGCTGTCGTTGTCCAGAGCGTCGATCAGGTCGGCGAAGACCTGCAGGGCGCTGCCGGCGCGCCCCTTGAGGGAGCCATCGCCCAGGCCGTCGTGGAGCGCCTGCCACAGCGATACGCCGCCCTCCCGGGCACGCTGGCGCAGCAGCTCCACGGTCCGCGTGCCGATGCCGCGGGCCGGCACGTTGATCACCCGCTCCAGGGAGGCGTCGTCGTCGCGGTTGAGCAGCAGGCGCAGGTAGGCCAGGGCGTTCTTGATCTCCAGGCGCTCATAGAAGCGATGGCCACCGTAGATGCGGTAGGGCACGCCCTGGCGGATCAGGGTCTCCTCGATCACCCGCGACTGGGCGTTGGAGCGGTAGAGGATGGCGATCTCGCGACGGTTGACGCCCTCCTCGACGCGCTCACGCAGGGTGTCGACGATGAAGCGCGCCTCGTCGAGGTCATTGAAGCCGCTGTAGACCGAGATCGGCTCGCCCCGATCGCCGGCGGTCCACAGCTCCTTGCCCATGCGCTCGGTATTGTGGCTGATCAGGGCGTTGGCGGCCTCGAGGATGGCGCTGGTGGAGCGATAGTTCTGCTCCAGGCGCACGGTCTTCGTACCGGAGAACTCGCGCTCGAAGCGACGGATGTTCTCCACCCGGGCACCGCGCCAGCCATAGATCGACTGGTCATCGTCACCCACCACGGTCATCGGCGTGGTCATGCCGGTGAGCAGCTTGAGCCAGGCGTACTGCAGGGTATTGGTATCCTGGAACTCGTCCACCAGCACATGGGCGAAGCGCTCCCGGTAATGGGCCAGCAGCGCCGGGTTGTCGCGCAGCAGCTCGAGGCTGCGCAGCAGCAGCTCGCCGAAGTCCACCAGGCCGCCGCGTTCGCAGGTGAGCTGGTAGCGCTCGTAGAGCTCGACCATCTGGCTCAGGTAGGCGTCACCGTGGACGTCCACCTGGTGGGGACGCAGCCCCTCCTCCTTGCAGCCGGAGATGAACGACTGCACCTGACGCGGCTGGAAGCGCTCGTCGTCGACGTCATTTTCCTTGATCAACCGCTTGACCAGCCGCAGCTGGTCGTCGGCGTCGATGATCTGGAAGTGCTGGGGCAGGCGGGCATCCTGCCAGTGGGTGCGCAGCAGGCGATGGGCGATGGAGTGGAAGGTGCCCACCCAGACGTGGCGCAGCGAGAGGCCCAGCAGCGCCTCCAGGCGGGTACGCATCTCGCGCGCCGCCTTGTTGGTGAAGGTCACGGCCAGCACCGCGTAGGGCGAGAGCCCCTCGGCCTGCATCAGCCAGGCGATGCGATGCACCAGCACCCGGGTCTTGCCGGAGCCGGCCCCGGCCAGTACCAGCATGTTGCCCTGGGGGGCGCTGACCGCCTCGCGCTGGGCGGCATTCAGGTGGTCGAGGATCGGCGTGACGTCGTCCATGGGGAGGGCATCGCTGCTCGGAAAATGGGCCGACAGCTTAGCATACTGGCCCATTCAGAGCCGGAGCCGTAACAAACCGGAGAGAGTCGGGGCTGATCCGTCGACAAGCCCCGGAGCGCCGGACCTCCTCTTCGGCTTGTCCCCGGCGCCCCTTGTTCTAGAGCTTCCCTTCCTGCTCAGGGAAACGCAGCGGCGTCAGGCTCTTCTTCACTTCCTTGAGCTGCTCGGCGAGTTTCGGCCCGCGGGTCTTGGCCACGCCCACGGCGAGCACGTCGACCAGCACCAGATGGGCGATGCGCGAGCTCATGGGGGTGTAGATCTCGGTGTCCTCGTGGACATCGATGTAGAGCGGCAGGGTCACCTCCTCGGCCAGCGGCGAGTCGCTGGGGCACAGCCCGATCACGGTGGCACCGGCCTCCCGGGCCAGGCGCACGCTGGCCACCAGCGCCCGGGTACGCCCGGTCTGGGAGATGGCCACCACCACGTCGCCCTCCTTCAGGGTCACCGCCGACATGTTCTGCATGTGCGGGTCGGCATAGGCGGCGGTGGAGATCTGCAGGCGGAAGAACTTGTGCTGGGCATCGAAGGCTACCGCGCCGGAGGCGCCGAAGCCGTAGAACTCGACCCGGTTGGCCATGGCCAGGGCATTGATCGCCTGGCTCAGGGCCTCGTTGTCGAGGCGGTCGCGCACCGACAGCAGGGTGCCCACGGTAGAGTCGAAGATGCTCTGGGAAAATTCCGCCACCGAATCGCTGTCGTTCATCGAGAACTGGGCGAACTGGCTGCCGGTGGCCAGCATCTGTGCCAGCTGGAGCTTGAAGTCCTGGAATCCGTTGCAGCCCAGCGCCCGGCAGAAGCGCACCACCGTGGGCTCGCTGACCTTGGCCTCGGTGGCCAGGTCGACGATGCGCATATGGATCACTTCCTCGGGGTTGCGCAGCACGAAGCGGGCCACCTTCTGCTCGGAGCGGCGGAAGTGCTCCATGCGGCGTCTCATCTCATCGAACAGGGCACGGCTCACGCGGAACTCCTTGGCTGGCCACCGCAGGGCGGCGACGGGGCAATCATGGTATCTGCCTACAGTATGCCCGAAGGCGGAAGGATGGGCAGCGTCGCCGTGCGTTGGCACAGCGTTGTGGCAGAACGCCCACACCGTCATCATTCTGTCAAGTGAGGTATAGTAATAAATGCAGTGTCGCGTAGCGTACAAGGAGAGCGTCGATCATGCACAAGACCGAACGGTTAACCTCCCTGAAGAGTGAACTCCTCGACATCTTCATGAGCATGGAAGTCCAGGAACACGAACAGCGCAGCCGCACCGCCGCCCAGCGCCACCTGCGCGCCCGGCGTGGCATCGAGCTCCACAGCGAGTTCAAGCGGCTGTCGCGTGACATCGCCGAGTTGCCCGAGGACGAACTCGCCGAAGACACCATGCACTGAGCACCACCCCATCACGCGTCGAGCCCCGCGAAGGCGGGGCTCGACTGGGCTTGCGCCCCGGGAGTACTACCGGTGCGGTGGCGCTCTAAGGGGCCTAGACCAGGCCGTAGACGAACACCGCGATCACGCCGATCGGCGCCACCACCCGGGCGACGACCTGCCACAGCTGGGCCTGGACACCGGAGAGCCCCAGTTCACCCAGCACGCTGTCACGATCGAGGCGCCAGGCCACGAACAGGATCGCCCCCAGGCCGGTGAGCGGCAGCATGAACTTGCTGGTCAGAGTATCCAGGAAGTCGAAGATATTCAGGCCCGCGATCGACAGTTCGCTCCAGACATTGAACGACATCAGCGCGGCGATGCCCAGCGCCCAGACCGCCACGCCGGCCACCAGGGTGGCGGCGACGCGAGACAGCGGGGTGCGCTCCTCGAGCAGCTCCACCGTCGGTTCCAGCAGCGAGATGGCCGAGGTCAGGGCGGCGAAGGTCAGCAACAGGAAGAACATCAGGCCGAGGATGGTGCCGCCTGCCATGTTGCCGAAGGCCAGCGGCAGGGTGACGAAGATCAGTCCCGGCCCCTCGCCCGGGCTCAGGCCGTTGGCGAAGACGATGGGAAAGATCGCCATGCCGGCGAGCAGCGCGATTACGGTATCGAAGATGATCACGGTGCGGGCGGTGCTGATCAGGCTGACGTCCTCACCCAGGTAGGAGCCGTAGGCCATCATGATGCCCATGCCCAGCGACAGGGTGAAGAAGGCCTGGCCCATGGCGGCCAGCACCACCTCGCCGTTGATGGCGCTCCAGTCGGGGCTGAACATGAAGGCCATGGCCTCGCCGAAATGCCCGGTGGTCATGCCGTAGATCACCAGGATCACCATCAGGATCACCAGCGCCGGCATCAGGGTGCGTACGGCGCCCTCCAGGCCCTTGGTCACGCCGCGGGCGACGATGAAGATCACCAACGCCATGAAGGCGGTGTGCCACAGGGTAAGGGCGGTGGGGTTGGCCAGCAGGCCACTGAACAGGGCGCCGATGCCGTCGGAGTCCTGACCGCTGAACTGGCCGGTGATCGAGCCCAGGGTATAGGAGAGCGACCAGCCGCCGATGACGCTGTAGAAGGAGAGGATCAGGAAGGCGGCGAGCACGCCGCTGGCGCCGACCAGCGCCCAGGCCGGCATTCGACCACTCTTGCGGGCCAGATCGATCATGGAATTGATCGGGTTCTCCTGGCCGCGGCGGCCGATCAGCCACTCGGCGACCAGGATCGGCAGCCCCACCAGGGCCACACAGGCCAGGTAGATGAGCACGAAGGCCGCGCCCCCGCTGTCACCCACCATGTAGGAGAAGCGCCAGATATTGCCCAGCCCCACCGCCGAACCGGTGGCTGCCAGGATGAAGGCCATCTTCGATGACCACTGTGCGTGGGAGAGTTTCGACATGTTTCACCCTGAGTGTACGTGTCACCAACGGCCGATCCGGCGCGATGGCGGCTTGTGCTTGTCATTGCCACGTCCAGAGCGCCCCGGGTCACGGGGCACCGTCAAGAGTGGCAGGGATCCAGGCAGGATCGCTGCCGCTGCGCCCGCGACAGTCGGCGGGTTGCCATCTACCGCGGGCGCCGAAGCGCCGGAATATCGCAAGATCCACGCGGGTTAGGCGCAAGATCCAGTCAAATTCCAGGGATAAAGACGCTCCGGACCATAAAACTATCCGATCAAACGCCCGATGGCCAGCGTCTTTTGGGGTGCAACACTTGTGCCGCCGGGAACCATCCTAGGGACCGAACAGGCTGGCCTGTGCCTCGCCGGGAAAGGCGGGAAGCGCAGGCAGTGACAGCCTCGCCGCCAGCCGCTCATGAAGGCGCCTGGCCAGCTGGGGTGCCCGGCGATTGTCGGGAGTATGCACAAACAGGAAAGGGGTTTTCCCCTGATCTATCCACAGGCAGAGGCGCTCGATCCAGGCCTCGAAATAGCGCTCGTTGACCTCCCCGTCGAGATGGCCGATAAAGCGCACCAGCGGCCGATTCCCCGTGGAAAGCACGTGTAATGGGCGTCTCGGCTTCTCGCGCTGGGCCTGCTGCAGGCCGGTATGGCCACCGGCAGGTGTCGAGAAGAGCGGCCGCACATCGAGCATCACACGGTCGACCCCGTGAGTTATCAACAATCTGTTCAGGGCGATCTCGACCCTCCCCTTGTGGAAGAATTCGCTGTGACGCACCTCCACGGCGCAAGGAATGCCTGCCGGCCAGCGTGCCAGCAGGGCTTCCAGTCGTCCCAGCTCGTTGCCTCCGAAATCCCTGGGCAGCTGAATCATCAGCGGGCCCAGGCGATCATGCAGCGGCTCGAGCGCCTCGAGGAAGGCATCGAGATCCGACTCGATGCCGACCAGGCGCCGCTCGTGGGTCAGGGCGGCGGGCAGCTTGAAGCAGAAGCGGAAGCCCGGCGGCGACTGGCGGGCCCAGGCCGCCACCGTCTCGGCTCGCGGCGTCCCGCTGTAGAAGGTGGTGTTGCCCTCCACGGCGGAGAATACCCGGGCGTACTCCTCGAGCCCGCCCCCACCCGACGGGTAGAGACCACCCCGCCAGTCGGCATTGGCCCACATGGGCAGCCCCAGGTGCAGGCGAGGCTCGGTTGCACTATGGGGAATGAGGGTTACTCCACCGTCACCGATTTGGCCAGGTTGCGCGGCTGGTCCACGTCGGTGCCCTTGAGCACCGCCACGTGGTAGCTGAGCAGCTGCAGCGGCACGGTATAGAGGATCGGCGCCAGCGCCTCGTGTACCCGGGGAAGATGCAGCACATGGATGCCCTCGGCCGCCTCGAGGCCGACCCCCTCGTCGGCGAACACGAACAGCTCGCCGCCGCGGGCCCGTACCTCCTGGAGGTTGGACTTGAGCTTGTCGAGCAGCTCGTCGTTGGGCGCCACCGAGATCACCGGCATGTCGCTGTCCACCAGCGCCAGGGGGCCGTGCTTGAGCTCCCCGGCAGGGTAGGCCTCGGCGTGGATGTAGGAGATCTCCTTGAGCTTCAGCGCACCTTCCAGGGCGATGGGGAAAAGGGCGCCGCGCCCCAGGAAGAGGGCATGGTGCTTCTCGGCGAAGGCCGTTGAGAGCGCCTCGATGGCCGGATCCAGGGCCAGCACACGCTCCACCAGCCGAGGCAGGCCGCGCAGCGCCGTCACCACGTCGGCCTGCACGGCCTCGTCGAGCCCCCTGATGCGACCCAGCGCCAGGGTCAGCAGCATCAGGGCGGTGAGCTGGGTGGTGAAGGCCTTGGTGGAGGCCACGCCGATCTCGGGGCCGGCCTGGGTCATCAGCGAGAGGTCCGACTCGCGCACCAGGGAGCTGCCCGGCACGTTGCAGATCGCCAGGCTGCCCAGGTAGCCGCCCGCCTTGGCGAAGCGCAGTGCCGCCAGGGTATCGGCGGTCTCGCCGGACTGGGAGAGGGTCACGAACAGGGTCCCCTCGGGCACCACCACCTGGCGGTAGCGATACTCCGAGGCCACCTCCACCTGTACCGGCACGCCAGCGTATTTCTCGAGCCAGTAACGCGCCACCATGCCCGCATGGTAGCTGGTGCCGCAGGCGACGATATGGATCTGCCTGGCCTGCCGGAACAGCGCCTCGGCCTCGGGACCGAAGCTTTCCACCAGCGCCGAGCGATCCCCCAGCCGCCCCTCCAGGGCGGCGGCGATCACCGCCGGTTGCTCATGGATCTCCTTGAGCATGAAGTGGCGATACTCGCCCTTGCTGGCGGCGCCGTCGCCATGTTCGAAGGTGTGCACCTCGCGCTCCACCGCCGCGCCCTCGGCGTCGAACACCTCGATGCGCCCGCCGGCGGAGAGGCGCACCGCGTCGCCCTCCTCCAGGTAGATGAAGCGGTCGGTGACCTGCAGCAGTGCCAGCGGGTCGGAGCCCAGGAAGGCCTCGCCGATGCCCACGCCCACCACCAGCGGGCTGCCCTTGCGAGCGCCGATCACGACATCGGGTTCCGCGGCGTGGATGACCCCCAGCGCATAGGCCCCGTCCAGCCGGGCCAGCACCCGCTGCACCGCGGCAAGCAGGTCACCGGCCTGGCGGCTCTCGCGCTCCAGCAGGTGAGCGATCACCTCGGTGTCGGTCTCGGAGCTGAAGACATAGCCCTCGGCCTCGAGCTCGCGACGCAGCGCCTCATGGTTCTCGATGATGCCGTTGTGCACCACCGCCAGGCGCTCGCCGGACTGGTGGGGATGCGCATTCACCTCGCTGGGCCGACCGTGGGTCGCCCAGCGGGTGTGGGCGATCCCGCTGCGTCCCGGCAACGGCTCGGCGACCAGGCGCTCCTCCAGGGCCGCCACCTTGCCCATCGCGCGGCGACGCTGCAGGCTGCCGTCGGCGGCGAGCACCGCCATGCCGGCGGAGTCATAGCCGCGATACTCCAGGCGCTTGAGACCCTCCAGGAGAATCCCCTCCACGTTGCGCTCGGCAACGGCTCCGACGATTCCACACATCGCTGTCTTTCTCCTCAGTCGTCCTGCTTGCGGGGTCGCGGCCAGTCGGCCTTGCTGACCTGGCGGGCCCGGGTCACTGCCAGGGCGTTGTCGGGCACGTCCTTGGCGACGGTGGAGCCGGCCCCCACCGTGGCGCCACGGCCGATGCTCACCGGTGCCACCAGGGCGCTGTTGGAGCCGATGAAGGCGTCGTCACCGATCTCGGTACGGTGCTTGTTGGCGCCGTCGTAGTTGCAGGTGATGGTGCCGGCACCGACGTTGACGCCACGCCCGAGGCGGGCGTCGCCCACGTAGCTCAGGTGATTGATCTTGCTGCCCTCTCCCACCTCGACGTTCTTGGTCTCGACGAAGTTGCCCACCTTGGCCCCCACCGCCAGGCGCGAACCGGGACGCAGGCGGGCGAAGGGCCCGATGGTAGCGCGTCCGGCGATCACCGCGCCCTCGATGACGCTGTGGGACTCGATCACGCTCTCGGCGCCGATATGGCTGTCACGGATCACGCAGTGAGGGCCGATACGCACCCCCTCGCCGAGCTCCACGTCGCCCTCGAAGACGCAGCCCACGTCGATCTCCACGTCGTGGCCGCAGGTAAGGCGGCCGCGCACATCGAGACGCGACGGGTCGGCGAGCGCCACGCCCTCGGCCATCAACCGCTCGGCGATGGCCTGCTGATGGGCACGCTCCAGGCGCGCCATCTGCGCCCGGTTGTTGACGCCCTCCACCTCGACCGGGTCGGCCGGCTGGGCGGTGACCACCCTGACCCCCTCGGCGGCGGCCATGGCGATGATATCGGTGAGGTAGTACTCGCCCTGGGCATTGTCGGCGGAGAGCCTCGGCAGCCAGCGACGCAGCTGGTCGGCGGTCATCGCCATGATGCCGGTATTGCACTCGCGCACCGCACGCTCGCTCTCGCTGGCATCCTTGTGCTCGACGATGGCGACTGCCTGTCCCTCGGCGTTGCGCAGGATGCGTCCATAGCCGCCGGGATCGTCGAGGGTCACGGTGAGCAGCCCCAGGTGGTCGTCATCGACGCCCTCCAGCAGCCGCTCGAGGGTCGCGCGATGGATCAGCGGCACATCGCCGTAGAGCACCAGCACGCGGCCGTTGCCGAGCCCCTCGAGGGCCTGGGCCACGGCATGGCCGGTGCCCTTCTGCTCGGCCTGCAGGGCGAAGTGCACCCGGCAGTCGGCCAGCGCCTCGCGCACCTTCTCGGCGCCATGGCCCACCACCACATGGGTGCGCTCGGCGCACAGCCCCGCGGCGGTGTCGATCACGTGGCGCACCATGGGCTTGCCGGCCAGACGGTGCAGCACCTTGGGCAGGGTCGAGCGCATCCGGGTGCCCTGCCCGGCGGCCAGTATCACGACGTCAAGTGTCATCCATCACTCCTGATCCTGTTGTTCCTGTGGCTGCGAGCGACCGCCGGGCATGGCCTCGAGGCCGAGCTCCTCCACCCGCGCCTCGCCGAAGCGCTCGACGAAGGCGGGGGTGACCCGGCTCGTCCAGCCGTCATCCTCGCGTATGATCATCAGTGCACTCAGTTGGCGCTCCCGGGCCAGCGCCATGCCCGCCTCCTCGCCCAGCACCATCAGCGCCGTGGCCCAGGCATCCGCCCAGGCGTTGGACGCGTGGAAGACGCTCACCGAGGCGAGCCGATGGGTGATCGGGCGCCCGTTGCGCGGGTCCAGGGTGTGGGAGTAGCGCCGCCCGTTCTCCTCGAAGTAGTTGCGGTAGTCGCCGGAGGTGGCCACCGAGACATCGTGCAGCGGCAGCACGTGCCGCGCCTCCTGGCGATCCTCCAGGGGCGCCTCGATGCCGATGCGCCAGGGCTCCGCATCGCCGTCGCGGTAGCCGCTGGCGAGCAGGTCACCGCCGAGGTTCACCAGGTAGTGCTCGATTCCCTCGCGGTCCAGGAAGGCGGCCACCCGGTCGGTGGCGTGCCCCTTGGCCACCCCGCCCAGGTCGACAGTCACCTCCCGGGTTCGCCTGGCCTCACGCCGCTGCTCGTCGAGCTCCAGGGCATCCGTGCCGATCTGCGCCAGTCGCTCGGCCAGCTCATCCTCGGCGGGAATCTCCCTGGGGCGCGCCTCGGCGCCGAAGCTCCACAGGTTGACCAGCCCGCCGATGGTCATGTCGAAGGCGCCGTCGCTGGCCTCGGCCACCGACCGGCCGATGGCCAGCACCTGGACCAGCGCGTCGGAGAGCGGCTGCCACTCCCCCGGCGGGGCCTGGTTGAAGGCCGAGAGCTCGGAGTCATCGCGGTAGATCGACATGCTCGCATCGACGGCCTCGAGCTCGGCGAGGATCCCCTCTTCCAGGGCATTGGCCTCGCCCCGGGTCAGGGCGTCGACCAAGGTGACCTGGTAGAAGCTGCCGAAGATACTGCCCTCGAGGCGCACCGGCGACTCGAGCGGCCGATCACGCTCGGAGCAGGCCGCCAGCGCAAGCAGCAGCAGTAGCAGGGGCAACAGCAACGGGCGTCGGATCACGCGGAGCCTCCTCACAGGGTGCTTACCAGAATAGCCACAGCAGCCAGGCGCCGAGAAGCAGCCGATAGATCACGAAGGGCTGCATGCCGACCCGCTTGATGAAGGCCAGGAAGTAGTGGATGCAGAGATAGGCGCTGATGCCCGAGAGCAGGGCCCCCACCGTCAGGGTAAACCAGTCCACCTGGGTCGCGTCGCGGATCAGCCCGAGGACCTCCATCCCGCCGGCCAGCACGATCACCGGGATCGACATCAGGAACGAGAAGCGCGCCGCTCCCTCACGGCTCATGCCCAGCAGCAGCGCCGCGGTGATGGTGATGCCCGAACGGGAGGTGCCGGGAATCAAGGCCAGTGCCTGGGCCAGCCCGATCAGCAGGGCATCGCGCAAGGTCAGCTGATACTCGTCGCGGCTGCCGCGATGGCGCAGGTCCGCGTAGGCCAGCAGCAGCCCGAAGGCGATCAAGCCGAAGGCGATGATCAGCGGCGAGCGCATGCCTTCCGCGATGGCATCATGAAAGGCCAGCCCCACCACGCACACCGGGATCGTCGCCAACAGCACCCACCAGGCCAGACGGGCGTCCGGGTCCACTCCGCGTCCCGCCAGGGAGCCTCCCCAGCTCACCGCCATGCGTACCAGCTCCTGACGGAAGTAGAGCACCACCGCGGCCAGGCTGCCGATATGCAGCGCCACGTCGAAGGCCAGCCCCTGGTCGCCCCAGTCGGTAAGCGCCGGCACCAGGATCAGGTGGGCGGAACTGGAGATCGGCAGGAACTCGGTGAGTCCCTGGACGATGGAGAGTACGACGACCTGAAGCCAATCCATGGAGATTTCCTGTCAGCAGTGACCAGTGTCCGCAGGCGACACGCCGCGCAGAGGATACACGCCCGCGCCCTCGCTGTCCGCCCCGCTTGTGATCGGGTCAGGGCTCATGCAACGGAGAGAACCGCCGTGGCGATACCGAAGTAGATCAGCACCCCCGAGGCGTCGATCAGGGTGGTCACCAGCGGCGCCGAGGCGGTGGCCGGGTCCCAGCCCAGGCGGTCGAGCAGGAAGGGCAGGCACATGCCCAGCAGGCTGCCGAACAGCACGATGATGACCATGCTCATGGCCACCACCAGGGCCACCGCCTCGCCGCCGCGCATCACCCCGATGGGCGCCACCGCCAGGGCCATGGTCAGCCCCAGGGAGCCGGCCACCAGCAGCTCGCGGCCCAGAAGCTTTCCCCAGTCCTTGATGCCCACGTCGCCGGTCGCCATGCCGCGTACCATCAGGGTGGCGGCCTGGGCGCCGGCATTGCCGCCGCTGCCGATCAGCAGCGGCAGGAAGAACACCAGCGCCACCTGGGCGGCGATGGTCTCCTCGAAGTAGGCGATACCCGCTCCGGAGAAGAGGTTGGCGAACACCAGCAGCACCAACCAGGTCACCCGCTTGCGATACAGGCTCCACAGCGGCACCCGGCTGACCCCGTCCTCCAGCGCGCCGATGGACATCCCCTTGTGGATGTCCTCGGTGGCCTCGGACTCGACCACGTCCATGGCGTCGTCATGGGTGACGATGCCCACCAGCCGCGTGTCGGCATCCACCACCGGCAGGGCCAGCAGGTCGTAGCGGGCGACGATGCGCGCCACCTCCTCCTGAGCCTCGCCGACCGGGACGTGAATGACGTCGCGGATCATCAGCTCGTCGATCGCTTCCCCCGGTGGCGCCACCATCAGCTGGCGCAGCGACAGGGTGCCCGCCAGCCGCCCCTGGCCGTCGACGATATAGAGCTGATAGACCGTCTCGGCATCGGGGGCCGTCTGGCGAACCCGCATCATCGCCTGGGAGACCGTCATGCCGCTGGGGATGGCCACATAGTCCGCGGTCATGATCGACCCGGCGGTGCCCTCCTCATAGCTGGCCAGGCGCTTGAGCTCCTCGCGCTCGCGGCGCGCCATGCGTCGCAGCAGCCGCTGGCGACGATCCTCGCCGAGCAGGTTGAAGAGGTCGGCACGCTCGTCGGAGCTCATCTCCTCGAGAATCGCGAGCAGGCGCTCGTCGCTGAGCGCCTCGGCGAGCACCAGCTGGGCGTCGCCAGGCAGGTACCCGAGCACGCTGGCGCGCCGCTCCAGGCGCAGGCGTCCCAGCAGGGCGAGGGCCCGGGGCGGGTCCGCCTCCTCCTCTAGGATCGCCTCGAGGATCTCGCCGATATCCGCCGAACGCAGCTCCGGCAGCAGGGCATCGAGGCGCTCGCCATCCTCCTCGTCGAGGGCCTGGCAGAGTGCAAGCCGATGCGTGTTCAGGCTCTCGGTGAGTGACATGGCATCCTCCATGGCGCCCCAGGGACAGGCCACCGGGATGACAGAGACAAGAACGCCCCCGTACTCGTCGTTGCCGACGAGCAGGGGGCGCGAGACTCACGCAGGGGCGACGCTCAGCCCTTGCCGGCCTTCTTGCGCAGTTGCTGGATCGTGCGCAGCTGGGCCACGGCCTCGGCCAGTTCGGCCGAGGCACGGGTGTAGTCCAGCTCGGCGGACTTGTCGTTGAGGTTCTTCAGCGCATGCTGACGTGCCTCTTCGGCCGCCGCCTCATCGAGGTCATGGGCGCGGGTGGCCGCGTCGGCCAGGATAGTCACCACATCCGGCTGGACTTCCAGGAAGCCTCCCGAGACATAGTAGTTCTCCTCCTGGCCGCCATCATGGATCACCCGCACCGGACCCGGCTTGAGCTCGGTCAGCAGCGGGGCGTGGCCGGGGAGGATCCCCAGCTCGCCCATGCGCCCGGAGGCGATGATCCGCTCGATCTGGCCGGAGAAGATCCCCTCCTCGGCGCTGACGATCTCGCACTTGAAGCTTTTCGTCATGACGACGTCTCCCAGGTAGACGGGATTACTTCATCTGGTTGGCTTTCTCGACGGCCTCGTCGATGGTGCCGACCATGTAGAAGGCCTGCTCCGGCAGCTCGTCGTACTCGCCGTCGAGGATGCCCTGGAAGCCGCGGATGGTGTCCTTGAGGGACACGTACTTGCCGGGCGACCCGGTGAACACCTCGGCCACGAAGAACGGCTGCGACAGGAAGCGCTGGATCTTACGCGCCCGGTTCACGGCCAGCTTGTCCTCGTCGGACAGCTCGTCCATGCCCAGGATCGCGATGATGTCCTTGAGCTCCTTGTAGCGCTGCAGCACGTTCTGCACACCGCGGGCGGTGTTGTAGTGCTCCTCGCCGACGACCAGCGGGTCGAGCTGACGCGAGGTGGAGTCCAGCGGGTCGATGGCCGGATAGATACCCAGCTCGGCGATGGAACGCGCCAGTACCACGGTGGCGTCCAGGTGCGAGAAGGTGGTCGCCGGTGACGGGTCGGTCAGGTCATCCGCGGGCACGTAGACGGCCTGCACGGAGGTGATCGAGCCGGTCTTGGTGGAGGTGATGCGCTCCTGGAGCACACCCATCTCCTCGGCCAGGGTCGGCTGGTAGCCCACCGCGGAGGGCATACGGCCCAGCAGTGCAGACACCTCGGTACCGGCCAGGGTGTAGCGGTAGATGTTGTCGACGAACAGCAGCACGTCGCGGCCTTCATCGCGGAACTTCTCGGCGATGGTCAGGCCGGTCAGGGCCACACGCAGGCGGTTGCCGGGCGGCTCGTTCATCTGACCGTAGACCAGCGATACCTTGTCGATGACGTTGGATTCGGTCATCTCGTGGTAGAAGTCGTTACCCTCACGGGTACGCTCGCCCACGCCGGCGAACACGGAGTAACCGCTGTGCTCGGTGGCGATGTTGCGGATCAGTTCCATCATGTTGACGGTCTTGCCCACACCGGCGCCGCCGAACAGGCCGACCTTGCCGCCCTTGGCGAACGGGCAGACCAGATCGATGACCTTGATGCCGGTCTCGAGCAGCTCGTTGGAAGCCGCCTGGTCGGCGTAGCCCGGTGCCTTGCGGTGGATCGGCATGCGCTCGGCCTCGCCGATCTCGCCCGCCTCGTCGATGGGCTCGCCGAGCACGTTCATGATGCGACCCAGCGTCTCCTTGCCCACCGGCACGGAGATGGCCGCACCGGTGTTGGTGACGTCCATGCCACGCTTGAGCCCTTCGGTGGAGCCCATGGCGATGGTACGCACCACGCCATCACCCAGCTGCTGCTGGGTCTCGAGCACGGTCTCGACCTGCGAGACCTTCAGCGCGTCGTAGACCTTGGGAACATCGTCCCGCGGAAACTCTACGTCAATCACCGCGCCGATGATTTGTACGATACGTCCGCTCATCTTGGTTCCTCTCAAATACCTGAAAATGAAACCTGCATGCCGGGAGGGCCATGGCCTCCCTGGCGCTTATACGGCGGCGGCACCACCGACGATCTCGGAAATTTCCTGGGTAATGGCCGCCTGACGGGCCTTGTTGTACACCAGTTCCAGGTCGTCGATCAGATTGCCGGCGTTGTCGGTGGCACTCTTCATGGCGATCATCCGCGCGGCCTGCTCACAGGCCCCGTTCTCGACCACCGCCTGGTACACCTGCGATTCGACGAATCGCACCAGCAGGCTGTCCAGCAGCGCCTTGGCATCCGGCTCATACAGGTAGTCCCAGCTACCGGGACGCGTGTCTTCTTCGTCGTTCGATTCCGACCCCATGTCGGGCGACAGGGGCAACAGCTGACGGACCACCGGCTTCTGGGTCATGGTGTTGACGAACTCGTTGTACACCACGCACAGGCGGTCCAGCCGGCCCTCGTCATAGGCATCCAGCATCACCTTCACGCTGCCGATCAGGTCCTCGACCTCGGGCGCCTCGCCCAGGCCGCTCTTCGCGGCGACGAGGTTGCCCCCGTAGCTCCTGAAGAAACTGCCGGCCTTGCTGCCCAGGGCGCAGAAGTCGAGCTCGGCCCCCTGGTCGCGCCACGCCTTGGCGTCCTTGATCACGGCCTTGAACAGGTTGACGTTCAGGCCGCCACACAGGCCGCGGTCGGTGGATACCACGATGTAACCGACGCGCTCGGCCTCGCGTTCGACCATCCAGGGGTGGCGATACTCGGGATTGGCATCGGCGACATGCGCGACCACGTTGCGGATCTGACGCGCATAGGGCTGGCTGGACTTCATCAGGTCCTGAGCCTTGCGCATCTTCGACGCCGCGACCATTTCCATGGCGCTGGTGATCTTCTGCGTGTTCTTGATGCTCCCGATCTGGGTGCGTATCTCTTTTGCAGCTGCCATAGCGATCTACTCCGTTCGTGGCACTCAGTAAGCTCCAGGGCCCGCCCCACGGGCGGGGCGGGCCAACGGCATTACCAGCTCTGAGTGGCCTTGAACTTCTCGAGACCCTCTTTCAGCCCGTCCTTGATCTCGTCGCTGTAGTCGCCGGTCTGGTTGATCTTGTCGAGCAGCTCGGCGTATTCGGCCTTCATGAAATCGCGCAGGGCGCGCTCGAAGTCCAGCACCTTGTTGACCTCGACCTCCTCCAGGTAGCCCTCGTTGGCGGCATACAGGGAGAGGGCCATCTCGGCCACGGACATCGGCGAGTACTGGTTCTGCTTCATCAGCTCGGTGACGCGCTGACCGTGCTCCAGCTGCTTGCGGGTGGCCTCGTCCAGGTCGGAGGCGAACTGGGCGAAGGCCGCCAGCTCGCGGTACTGGGCCAGGGCCAGGCGCACGCTGCCGCCGAGCTTCTTGATGATCTTGGTCTGGGCCGAACCGCCCACACGGGACACCGACAGGCCGGCGTTAATGGCCGGACGGATGCCCGAGTTGAACAGGTCGGTCTCGAGGAAGATCTGACCGTCGGTGATCGAGATCACGTTGGTCGGTACGAAGGCCGAGACGTCGCCGCCCTGGGTCTCGATGATCGGCAGGGCCGTCAGCGACCCGGTCTTGCCCTTCACCTCGCCATTGGTGAACTTCTCGACGTAGTCGACGTTTACGCGTGCGGCACGCTCGAGCAGGCGGGAGTGGAGGTAGAAGACGTCGCCCGGGAAGGCCTCGCGGCCCGGCGGACGGCGCAGCAGCAGGGAGACCTGGCGATAGGCCACGGCCTGCTTGGAGAGGTCATCGTAGACGATCAGGGCGTCTTCGCCGCGGTCGCGGAAGTACTCGCCCATGGTGCAGCCGGAGTAGGCCGCGAGGAACTGCATCGGGGCCGGGTCGGCGGCGCCGGCGGCGACCACGATGGTGTGCTCCATCGCGCCGTGCTCCTCGAGCTTGCGCACCACGTTGGCAATGGTCGACTGCTTCTGGCCGATGGCCACATAGACGCAGGTGATGCCCTTGCCTTTCTGGTTGATGATCGCATCGATGGCGATGGCCGACTTGCCGATCTGGCGGTCGCCGATGATCAGCTCACGCTGGCCGCGGCCGATCGGCACCATGGCGTCGATGGACTTGAGGCCGGTCTGCACCGGCTCGTCGACCGACTGGCGGGTGATGACGCCGGGGGCGACCTTCTCCACCGCATCGGTCAGCTTGGCGTTGATATCGCCCTTGCCATCGATGGGGTTGCCCAGGGCGTCGACCACGCGGCCGACCAGCTCGGGGCCCACCGGCACCTCGAGGATACGACCGGTACACTGGGCGGTCATGCCCTCTTCGAGCTGCAGGTAGTCGCCCAGCACCACGGCGCCCACGGAGTCGCGCTCGAGGTTGAGCACCATGCCGAAGATGCTGCCGGGGAACTCGATCATTTCACCGAACATCGCGTCCTCGAGGCCGTGGACTTTCACGATGCCGTCGGAAACGCTGACGATGGTGCCCTGGTTGCGGGCTTCGGATGCGACGTCAAGCTTCTCGATACGCTGCTTGATGATGTCGCTGATCTCGGAAGGATTCAGTTGCTGCATGCCATGTCCCTCAGACTCAGGCGGAAAGGGCTTCGGAGAGGCGGTTCAATCGACCACGCACCGACCCGTCGATGACGGTATCGCCGGCACGCAGGATGACACCACCGAGAAGCTCGGGATCCACCTGAGTGGTAATGGAGATTTCGCGATTCAGGCGCTTCTTGAGCGCGCCGGAGAGCTTGTCCTGCTGTGCCTTGGTGAGCTTGTAGGCCGATACCACGGTAACGTCGACGCGCTTCTCGTGGTCGGCGAGCAGCGTCTCGAACTGTTCGCGGATAGCGGCGAGCGCCGGCAGGCGCCCCTTCTCCCCCAGGGTGGCGAGGAAGCGGGCGGCAGCCTCATCGAGGTCGACCTCCGCCAGCTCGACCACCATGGCCACCTTGCGCTCGACGTCGAGCTTGGGGCTGGAGAGAAGCTTGAGCGCTTCACGGCTCGTTACCACCATGGCCAGCTTGTTCAGCCAGTCGGACCAGGTATCCAGCGTCTGGTGATCGCGTGCGTACTCGAACGCCGCCTTGGCATAGGGCCTGGCAACGGTAGACAGTTCCGCCATGGATCACCTCCTCACAGTTCGGCGGCAAGCTCGTCGAGCAGCTTGCGATGGGCCTTTTCGTCGATGGAGGCTTCCAGGACACGCTCGGCACCGGTGACCGCCAGGCGGGACACCTGGGCACGCAGCTCGTCCTTGGCGCGATTGACTTCCTGCTCGATCTCGGCGCGGGCGGAGGCGACGATGCGCTCACCTTCGACGCGGGCCTGCTCGCGAGCCTCCTCGACCATCTGGGAGGAACGCTTGTTGGCCTGCTCGAGAATCTGAGAAGCCTGTTCCTTGCTCTCGCGCAGCGTCTGCTCGGCACGCTCCTGGGCTAGCTC
This sequence comes from Halomonas sp. SSL-5, assembly GCF_030708455.1. Lineage (GTDB taxonomy): Bacteria > Pseudomonadota > Gammaproteobacteria > Pseudomonadales > Halomonadaceae > Halomonas. Next base: position 89,749 of record NZ_JAUYWF010000005.1, on the reverse strand, counting down.
CAGGTCACGCGAGGCACGGCTGGCCGCATCCAGGCCGTCAGCAATCTTCTTCTGGCGCTCGTGGAGCGCGTTGCTGATCGGCGGCCACACGTACTTTATGCAGAACCAGACAAAGATCGCGAAGGCGATCGTCTGCCCGATCAGCGTCATGTTGATATTCACGGGGCGGTACCTCTGACAGGTTCGTGTTGACCGGAAACAAGCAAACCGAGCGCATGGCGCTCGGTGCTGTCATGTATTAGCCGGCAACGACGAAGATCAGGTACATCGCGATACCCACGCCGATCATCGGCACGGCGTCCAGCAGGCCGGCCATCAGGAAGGTCTTGGTCTGCAGCTGGTCGCCCAGCTCCGGCTGACGCGCGGTGGATTCGAGCAGCTTGCCACCCAGGATGGCGAAGCCGATGCCGGTACCCAGAGCGCCCAGGCCGATCATGAGGGAGGCAGCGATATAGACGAGTTCCATGGTAATGCTCCTGATTGAGAGTAGTTACGGGTTAAGGGTTTAGGGTTGAGGTTAAGGGTGTTGCAAGGGTATCGACTTCAGTGGTGCTCGTGGGCCTGGCTCAGGTAGACGACAGACAGCACGGTAAAGATGAAGGCCTGCAGGGTGATGATCAGGATGTGGAAGATGGCCCAGGGCACGTTCAGGGTCCACATCACCCAGAAGGGCAGCAGGGCGATCAGGATGAAGATCACCTCGCCGGCGAACATGTTGCCGAAAAGACGCAGGCCGAGGCTGAGCGGCTTGACCAGCAGCCCGATGATCTCCATGACCAGGTTGAAGGGAATCAGCGACCAGTGGTTGAAGGGCGTCAGTGACAGCTCCTTGGCGAAGCCACCGGCTCCCTTGACCTTGATGCTGTAGTAGATGATCAGGGCGAACACGCCGATGGCCATGCCCAGGGTGGCATTGGGATCGGTGGTGGGCACGATCTTCATGTACTCGATGCCGAGGCGGGCGAACAGCTCCGGCGCATAGTCCACCGGAATCAGCTTGAGCAGGTTCATCAGGAAGATCCAGACGAACAGCGTCAGTGCCAGGGGGGCGATCACCGGATTGCGGCCATGGAAGGCGCCACGCACGGTGAGCTCGACGAACTCGATGATCATCTCGACGACGTTCTGCAGCGGTCCGGGGACGCCGGTGGTCGCCATCTTGCCGGCCTTGCGGAACAGCCAGATGAACAGCACGCCCATGGCGATGGACCAGCCCATGGTATCCAGGTGGATGGCCCAGAAGCCCATCTCGCTGGCCTCTGCGCCACTATGCGCCAGCGACCAGCCGTTCTCGGGGTGGTGGCCGAAGGTCAGGTTCTGGAGGTGGTGCTGTATATAGTTAGCCGCCGTGTTATCACTGCCTGCTGCCATGCGAAGTTCACCTCGGTTGAGGGGTCGACCGCTCGCGCCTTAGCCAGGGTGCCAGCCAGGGCATGAGATGGGTCGCCACGTATGCGCTGAAGAAAGAAATCGGGTTTGAGGGGGGCACGGCCACGAAGACCATTGCCAGCAGTGCCACCGTCAAACCGAACTTGCCCGCTTCCGCGCGATAAAGGTTCATCACGAACCGCTGCGCCTGTCGACCGCCGCGTGCCTGGCCGCTTCGCCAGACGAAGAACGCCTGGGGAACCAGCCCGACCAGGGCGCCCGAAAGCGCGGACTGTCCTGCATCCATGCCGCCGAGCAGGGCCGCCGCCGCTATCACGACGAGCATTCCCAGCGCTTCCAGTCGCAACAGGCGCCAGCCCAGAGTACGCCGGCGGGTGACGGGATGTCTCATCGTCTTCTCGCCGCTCCCTTGGTCGGGTCAGGCGCAAGGCCAAAACCACCGCGGATTATAGGGAAGCCCCCCCGGCGCTTCAACTGAAGCGCCACGCTTTCCGCGTGATTTCCGGTCATTTTTCGACCAAAGGCGCAGAAATTGTCGACAGCTTGACACCCATCATGCCGCATCGCCTAGCGAATGTGTTCCAGGATGCCATCCAGCTCATCGAGGCTCGAGTAGCGAATGGTCACGCGCCCCTTGCCACCGCGGCCATGCTGGATCTTCACCGGCGCGCCCAGCACCTCGCCCAGGCGAGTCTCCAGCCGGGCGACGTCGGGACTCACCGGCGCCGGCTCGGCCTTGCCGGGGTCCCCCTCGGCGAGGCGTTTCACCAGCGCCTCGGTAGCGCGCACGGTGAGATCCTGGTTGACCACCTCATGGGCGGCCCGGCGCTGCTTGGCCGCGGAGAGCACGAGCAGGGCCCGCGCATGGCCCATGTCCAGGTCGCCGCGCTCGAGCAGGGTCTGCACCTCGGGGTCGAGGGCCAGCAGGCGCAGCAGGTTGGTGACCTGGGTCCGGGACTTGCCCACCGCGTCGGCGACCTGCTGCTGGGTGAGCTCGAACTCCTCCAGCAGGCGCTTGAGGGCCATCGCCTCCTCGACCGGATTGAGGTTCTCGCGCTGGATGTTCTCGATCAGCGCCAGGGCCAGGGCCACCTCGTCGCTGACCTCGCGGATCACCGCGGGGATGACGTCGAGCTCGGCCAGCTGGGCGGCTCGCCAGCGGCGCTCGCCGGCGATGATCTCGTAGCGGTCCTCGGCCACGGGCCGCACCACGATGGGCTGCATCACCCCCTGGGCACGAATCGAGTCGGCCAGCTCCTCCAGCGCCTCGGGCTGGATGTCGCGGCGGGGTTGGTACTTGCCGCGGGTGAGCTGGCCCAGCGGCAGGCGCTCGAGACGCTCGGCCGGTGCCGGTTCGGTGGCGGGGTTGCTGGTCGCCACCTCGCCCTCGGCGAGTTCCACCTCGGGCAGATCGAGACTCTCGCGGCGGCGGGCATTGCTGCCGATCAGGGCATCCAGGCCGCGTCCCAGGGCGCGTTTACGCGTCATCGACATTCCCTCATCACTGATGTTGCACAACAGGAGTTACAGCGACAGGCGCCGAATCAGTTCCTTGGCCAGCACCCGGTGGGCCTGGCTGCCCCGCGAGAAGCGCGCGTACTTGGTCACCGGCAGGCCATGGCTGGGCGCCTCGGCGACCCGCACGTTGCGCGGGATGGTGACCTTGAGCAGGGTCTCGCCGAAGTAGTCGCGAAGCTGCTTGGTGATGTCGCGGGTCAGGCTGTTGCGGGCATCGAACATGGTGCGCAGGATGCCGTAGATCTCGATCCGGGGATTCACGCTGTCCTTGATCTGCTCCACGGTGTCGAGCAGCGCCGAGAGGCCCTCCAGGGCGTAGAACTCGCACTGCAGCGGAATCAGCACGCCGTGGGCGGCGGTGAGGCCATTGACGGTGAGCATGTTGAGCGACGGTGGGCAGTCGATCAGCACCACATCGTACTCGTCCGCCACGCCGGCCAGGGCGTTCTCCAGACAGCGCTCACGGCCCGCCTCGCGATCGAGCAGCGCCACCTCGGCGGCGGTGAGGTCGCCGTTGCCCGGCAGCAGGGCATAGCCGGCCTCGGGGCAGTCGAGGATCACCCCGGCGGCGTCGCGCTCGCCCAGCAGCACTTCCAGCACGCTGCCTTCCAGTTCGTGCTTGTCGATGCCGCTGCCCATGGTCGCATGGCCCTGGGGATCGAGGTCGACCAGCAGCACGCGACGATCCAGCGCCGCCAGGCTGGCGGCGAGGTTGACCGCGGTGGTGGTCTTGCCGACGCCACCCTTCTGGTTGGTCAAGGCGATGATCTTGGTCACGGGCAACTCCGTTGCGGGGAAACGCGGGTTGTCAGGAAGCCGGGGCTTGCGTCCGGCGCTCGAGCACCACCAGCAGGCGCGTGCCGACCTCGAAGGGCACCTCGAGGAGATGGCGGGCCACCGGCGCGACCTCCGCCGGCAAGCCGGCGAGCTCCTCGTCCACGGCGGGGCCCTTCATGGCGAGCCACTGACCGCCCGGGGCCACGCACTCGCGGGTCAGCGAGACGAAGTCGCCCAGGCTGGCGAAGGCCCGCGAGATGACCTGCTCATAGCGCTCGTCGAAGGCCTCGATCCGCGCCTGCACCGGCGTCACGTTGGCGAGGCCAAGCTCCATCGCCGCCTGGCGCTGGAAGCGTACCTTCTTGCCGTTGCTGTCGAGCAGGGTCACCTCCAGCTCGGGCTTGAGGATCGCCAGCACCAGCCCCGGGAAGCCTGGTCCGGCCCCCACGTCGAGCAGCGTTCGACCGCTCAGATAGGGCAGCACCGCGGCGCTGTCGAGCAGGTGGCGGGAGACCATCTCCTCGGCAGAGCGTATCGCGGTGAGGTTATAGGCGCGGTTCCACTTGTGCAACAGCCCGACCAGGGCGAGCAGCCGACGGCGCTGGCCGGGGTCCACGGCGATGCCCAGCCGCTCGAGCCCCTGGTCGAGGCGCGTCGCCACGGCGTCTGTGCTGGCCGTCATGCGCTGGCCGCCTTGTGATCGTCGAGGAGCCGACGCTTCTTGAGGTGTATCAACAGGATCGACACCGCCGCCGGGGTGACCCCGGAGATGCGCGAGGCCTGGGCCAGGGTCTCGGGGCGCGCCTCGGCGAGCTTCTGTCGGATCTCGTGGGAGAGCCCGTCGACGCGGGTGTAGTCGAGGTCGACCGGCAGCGGGGTGGCCTCATGACGCTTGAGCTTGGCGATCTCGTCGCGCTGGCGATCGATGTAGCCCTGATACTTGGCCTGGATCTGCACCTGTTCGGCGGCCGCCTCGTCGCTCAGCGGGTGACCCTCGATGCCCGGCAGGTCGGCCACGTCGGCATAGCCCAGTTCGGGACGCTTGAGCAGGTCCATCAGGCTGTACTCCCGCGCCGGCGCCTTGCCGGTCTTCTCGGCGATACGCCGCGCCGCCTCGCTGCCGGGCTGCACCCAGCTGGCCTTGAGTCGGGTGCTCTCGCGCTCGATTGACTCGCGCTTTTCGCTGAGGGCCGCCCAGCGGGCATCGTCCACCAGCCCCAGCGTGCGGCCCATCTCGGTGAGACGCAGGTCGGCATTGTCCTCGCGCAGCAGCAGACGGTACTCGGCCCGGGAGGTAAACATGCGGTAGGGCTCCTTCGTGCCCAGGGTGATCAGGTCATCCACCAGCACGCCGAGATAGGCCTCGTCGCGACCCGGGCACCAGGCCTCGAGCCCCTGCGCGCGGCGGGCGGCGTTGAGACCCGCCAGCAAGCCCTGGGCGCCGGCCTCCTCGTAGCCGGTGGTGCCGTTGATCTGACCCGCGAAGAAGAGGTTGGCGATGAACTTCGTCTCCAGGGAGTGCCGCAGGTCCCGCGGATCGAAGAAGTCGTACTCGATGGCGTAACCGGGACGGGTGATATGGGCGTTCTCCAGCCCGCGCATGGAGCGCACCACCTGCAGTTGCACATCGAAGGGCAGCGAGGTGGAGATGCCGTTGGGGTAGAGCTCGTGGGTGTCGAGCCCCTCGGGCTCGATGAAGACCTGATGGCTCGTCTTGTCGGCGAAGCGGTGGACCTTGTCCTCGATGGAGGGACAGTAGCGCGGCCCGACCCCCTCGATCATGCCGGAGTACATCGGCGAACGGTCGAGGTTGGCGTGGATGATCTCGTGGGTGCGCTCGTTGGTGTGGGCGATATGACAGCTCACCTGGCGCGGGTGCTGGTCGCGACTGCCCATGAACGACATCACCGGGGTCGGGGTGTCTCCCGGCTGCTCCTCGAGCTTCGCAAAGTCGAGGCTCCTGGCATCGAGGCGCGGCGGGGTGCCGGTCTTGAGGCGATCGACCCGGAACGGCAGGGCGCGCAGTCGCTCGGCCAGGCGGTTGGAGGGCGGGTCGCCGGCACGACCGCCGCGGGTGCTGTCGAGCCCGATATGGATCACGCCGCCGAGGAAGGTTCCGGTGCACAGCACCACGCTCTCGCCGAGGAAGCGGATACCGGTCTCGGTGACCACGCCTCGCACCTGATCGTTGTCGACGATCAGGTCGCCGGCGGCCTGCTGGAACAGCGTCAGGTTGGGCTGGTTCTCCAGCATGCCGCGGATGGCCGCCTTGTAGCGTACCCGGTCGGCCTGGGCCCGGGTGGCGCGCACCGCTGGGCCCTTGCGGCCGTTGAGCACTCGAAACTGGATTCCGCCGAGGTCGGTGGCCAGTGCCATGGCACCGCCCAGGGCATCGATCTCCTTCACGAGGTGGCTCTTGCCGATGCCGCCGATGGCCGGATTGCAGGACATCTGGCCGAGAGTCTCGATGTTGTGGGTCAGCAGCAGGGTACGAGAGCCCATGCGAGCAGCGGCCAGGGCGGCTTCGGTTCCCGCATGGCCGCCGCCGATGACGATCACGTCGAAGCGGTCGGGATAATCCAAGGTGCACCTCGTTGGCGCCGCGGCGCCTGTCTTTCTGTCAGAGGGTGAAATCAGCCCGGCAGTATAAACCCCCTGTGGGTAATCGTCAGGGTTTTCCACACTCGGTTTCGCGCCGGGACCGGTTCCTCCGCACCTATCAATTAATATCAGTATATAAATAAAGAAGTTCTGTTGTGGTTGTTACTACTGGTGTGGACAAAAGTCGTGGATAAACCATTTTATCCCATTTTCTTCAATAGCTTGCATTGTTGACCATACACAGGATAAACGGCTTACAGCCTGCGGACTAGCGGTCCCGAGCCTGTGGATGGAATCCCGCCTTGTCCACAGAGGCAGTGCTGCACCGCTTGTCCACCGGCGGGTACCAGGCTTGTGCCCGCGGCTGTGAACAACTGGGCCATTTATCCACGAGCCCCTCCAGCATGGGCCCCGAAGCCGGAATTCGGGGCGCCAGAAAAAATTCTGTCCACAGACGAAAAAAGGGCCCTGCCGCCACGCGGCAGGGCCCTTTTCAGCGTGCTGAAGCCGATCCTGAGTCGTTGAGGTGAGTCCTCGAGTCAGTACTTGAGTACCCGCGAGAGGAAACTGCGGGTGCGCTCATCGTTCGGGCTATCGAAGATCGTCTCCGGCGGGGCCACCTCGGCGATCTCCCCCTGGTGGACATAGATGACCCGATCGGCCACTTCCCGGGCGAAGCCCATCTCATGGGTGACGATGATCATGGTCATGCCTTCCCGGGCCAGCTCGCGCATGGCGTCGAGGACCTCGCCGATCATCTCCGGGTCCAGCGCCGAGGTGGGCTCATCGAACAGCATCAGCCGCGGCTCCATGGCCAGGGCGCGGGCCAGGGCGACGCGCTGCTGCTGGCCACCGGAGAGCTGGGTCGGGTACTTGTCGGCCTGGTCGGCGATGCCGACCCGTTCCAGCAGGCGTTCGGCGGTCTCCACCGCGTCCTCCTGGCTCCAGCCACGCACCTTCCTGGGCGCCAGGCTGACGTTGTCGCGCACGCTCAGGTGGGGGAAGAGGTTGAACTGCTGGAACACCATGCCGACCTCGGTACGGATCTTCTGCAGCGCGCGGCCGCTCTTGCCGTGGGGGGTCAGCTCGTTGCCGTCCACCTCGATGTGCCCGTCCTGGAACTCCTCCAGGCCGTTGATGCAGCGGATCAGGGTCGACTTGCCGGAGCCGCTGGCGCCGATGATCACCACCACCTCACCGGGCATTACCTCCAGGTCGATGTCCTTGAGCACGTGCAGCTTGCCGAAGTGCTTGTTGACCTTCTCCATGCGGACGATGGCCGTGGTCGTGTTCTCGTTCTGTGTCATGTGATTGGCCTCCCTCGCTCTTTTTTTAACCCCATCACTGGCCGACCAGGCCACGGCGCTCGAGCTGGCGCAGCAGGATCGACAGGGTCCAGGTGATGGCCAGGTAGAGCATTGCCACCATCAGGTATACCTCCATGGCGGTGAAGGTGGTGGCGATATAGATCTGCCCCTGACGCACCAGCTCACCGACCCCGATCACCGAGAACAGCGAGGTGTCCTTGATGCTGATGATGGCCTGGTTGCCCAGCGGCGGGATCATGCGGCGCAGGGCCTGGGGCCAGATCACGTAGCGGAATGCCTGGGTGCGTGACAGGCCCAGGGAGAGCGAGGCCTCGCGCTGGCCGCGCTCGATGGACTGCACGCCGCCTCGCACCACCTCGGAGATATAGGCGCCGGAGTTGACGGCGATGGCGGCGATCCCCGCGGTCAGGGCGTTGATCGGTTCGCCGAGGATCTGCGGCAGGCCATAGAAGATGAACAGCACCTGCACCAGGATGGGGGTGCCGCGAAATACCTCGATATAGAAGATGGCAGGCAGGCGCAGCCACAATAGCGGGCTGATGCGCATGAGGCCGAAGATGATGCCGATCACGAAGCCGATGGCGAGGCCACCGAAGGAGATCAGTAGCGTCCAGGGAACGCCCGGCAGCAGGTGGGGTATCGAGCTGAAGGCAGCCGCCCAGTCGAATTGGAAGGTCACGTCCACGAGGTGGTCTCCGGGAGCGTTGAACGACACGGGGCCGGGTGGTCATGCCGCCCGGCCCCGCGGACTCGCGTGTCGCCCTCAGGGCGACGCTATCGGGAGGGGTGTCGCGTCAGTCGTCGCTGGGCGCCTCGCCGAACCACTTCGCGTAGATCTCATCGTAGGTGCCGTCCTCCTGCATCTCGGCCAGGGCCTGGTTGACCGGTTCGACCCACTCGCTGCCCTTGTGGAAGACGATGCCGTACTGCTGGCCCTCATAGAGGGGCCCCACCACCTTGGTGCGGCCTTCGCCACGGGTCTGGGCGAAGTAGCCGACGTTGGGCGCATCGTAGAAGGCGGCGTCGACGTTACGTCCGAGCAGCGCCATGTACATGTCGGAGGTTCCCGGGTAGGGAGTGATCTCGGCGCTGTCGCCCAGGTTCTCCTGGAGGAAGTCGTAGCTGGTGGAGCCGATCTTGGTGGCCACCGTCAGGCCTTCGAGGTCCTCGAGGGTCTCCACTTCGTCGTTGTCGGCACGCACCATGATGCGCAGGCCGGAATCGTAGTAGGGGTCGGAGAAGTCGACGATCTCGGCGCGCTCTTCGGTGATGGTCACACCGGCGATGGCGATCTCCTGGCTGCCGGTCTGGATGGCCGGGATGATGCCGTTGAACTCCATGGTGGTCAGGTTGACGTCGAAGCCGGCGCGTTCGGCGACCTCGTGGATGATGTCCATATCGAAGCCGACCATCTCGCCGGTCTCGGTATCCAGCATCTCGAAGGGAACGAAGCTGGGGTCGGTGACCACGTTGACGGTGGTGTCCTGGGCCAGGGCGGAACCGGCCAGGCCGGTGCCCAACGCCAGGGCGCTGGCCAGGAGGGTGTGCTTCAGGAGGGGTGAAGCCAGAGTAGATTGTTTCATGAGATTCCCCGTTCTTGGGTCTTTTCTGATGGGACTCGCCATTTCAACCTTGGCGAGATTCCCGCAGAGCGTCAAGTCGGGGGTTCTCACGTTCCGCGCGCCGGCGCGGCGCCGCTACACCATGAAGGAGGCGCCACAGCCGCAGGTGGTGGTGGCATTGGGGTTCTGGACCAGGAAGCGGGCGCCGGCCAGGCCCTCCTCGTAGTCAACGGTGGAGCCGACCAGGTACTGGTAGGAGAGCGGGTCGACCACCAGCGCCACGTCGCCGAACGGGATGACGGTGTCGTCATCTGCCGCCTCGTCGGCGAAATCGAAACCGTACTGGAAGCCCGAGCAGCCGCCGCCGGTGACATAGACCCGCAGCTTAAGCTGGCGGTTGCCCTCCTCTTCGATCAGCGCACGCAGCCGGGCCCTTGCGCTGTCGGACAGCATCAGGGGCGTAGGGACGAAGGATTCGGCTTCGCTCATGGAGGACTCCAGGGGAAGGAAGTGTGACCGGTCATTATCCGCAATCCCCAGCAAAATGGTCAACTTTCCGACAGGTTATTCGGGCTATCCCAAGGGGAGGTCTACGAGGAGGCGCTGTGAATACTTCCCTGTACGCTACCGACGCCCTGCTTCGCTCTCGCGTCCCGCTTCGCTTGCAGGACCGGTGCTTGCCATCCATGGCCAGCCCGTTCGGAGCAGTGCTCCTCACCCCTGGCGTAGGACCTCCTCAGCGACCTCCCCTTGGCGCCCTCAACCGGCTCAGGGCATCATCGCGGGGGCGGCGAGCCCGGCGTTCTCGTCGAAGCCGAACATCAGGTTGAGGTTGTGGATCGCCTGGCCCGAAGCCCCCTTGACCAGGTTATCGATCACCGAGAGCACCACCACGGTATCGCCGTCGCCGGGCCGGTGCACGGCGAGCCGGCAGAGGTTGGCACCCTTGACGCTGCGGGTCTCGGGGTGACTGCCGGGGGGCATGACGTCGACGAAGGGCTCGCCGGCGAAGCGTGTCTCGAACAGCGCCTGAAGATCGCCGGGATCGCCGGTGAGGCGGCCATAGAGGGTGGCGTGGATGCCCCGGATCATCGGCGTCAGGTGGGGCACGAAGGTCAGGCCGACGGAACGGCTGGCGGCATCGCCCAGGCCCTGGCGAATCTCCGGCAGGTGGCGGTGGCCGCTCGCGCCGTAGGCCTTCATGGATTCGCTGGCCTCGGCCAGCAGCGAGGGCACCTTGGCGCCCCGGCCGGCACCGGTGACCCCCGACTTGCAGTCGGCGATGACATGCTCGGCATCGATCAGGCCCGCCTCGAGCAGCGGCAAGAGGCCGAGCTGGACGGCGGTGGGATAGCAGCCGGGCACGGCGATCAGGCGTGCCTGGCGGATCCGCTCGCGGTTGACCTCCGGCAGGCCGTAGACGGCTTCGTCGAGCAGCTCGGGAGCGCCGTGGGGCTGGCCGTACCATTCGGCCCACTCCGCGGCATCTCGCAGCCGGAAGTCGGCGGAGAGGTCGATGACTCGGGTGCCGCGCTCGAGCAGCTCGCCGGCGAGGGCGTGGGCCACGCCGTGGGGGGTGGCGAAGAACACCGCATCGCAGGCGCCCAGGCGGTCGGCATCCGGTTCGCTGAACGCCAGGTCGTCATAGTGGCCGCGCAGGTTGGGGTACATCTCGGCGACACCCATGCCCGCCTCGGAGCGCGAGGTGATCGCCTCGACCTCCACTTCGGGATGCTGGGCCAGCAGCCTGAGCAGTTCGACGCCGGTGTACCCGGTGCCGCCGACGATTCCGACCTTGATCACGAGAGACTCCTTGATTGACGAAAAGGGAGGACGCCCCGAAAGCGCCGGGCTGTCATCGCCCTGCGGGAATATGATACACAGGTGAAGGACCGGAAGGGTCGTCACTCAGTCGTAAAGGAAACCGCGACGTGCCGCGTTTGCCTCGCCTCGATGCCGGTCAAGGACTGGAGCGCTTTCGACAACAGCTTGCCAATGTGGATGCCCTGCCGCAACTCTGCGTTCTGGGCGTCGTGGCAGGGATTCTGACCGGTATCCTGATGGTGGGGTTCCGCAGCCTGCTGGAGCTGGGCGGGCTGTGGCTGTTTCCCACCGACAGTCCCGAGGCATTCGAATCCATGTCGCCGGCGCTGCGCAGCCTGATGCCGCTGGGTGCGGCGCTGCTGATCGGCCTGTGGATGTGGTTCACCCCCCAGGTCGGCCGCCAGGTCGGGGTGGTGCACGTGATCGACCGCCTGGCCTATCACCAGGGACGTTTCCCGCTGCGCAACTGGCTGACCCAGTGGGTGGTGGGCCTGATCTCGGTGCTGGGGGGGCTCTCCGCCGGCCGCGAGGGGCCGGCCATTCACCTGGGGGCTGCCGCCTCCAGCGGCCTGGGCCAGCGTCTGCGCCTGCCCCACAACAGCCTGCGGGTACTGGTCGCCTGTGGCACCGCGGCGGGCATCGCCGCCTCCTTCAACACGCCCATCGCCGGGGTCATCTTCGCCATGGAAGTGGTGATGATGGAGTACACCATCATCGGCTTCATGCCGGTGATCCTGGCCTCCACCATGGGCGCGGTGGTGGCCCAGCTGGTCTATGGTCCCGACCCTGCCATCGGTGTGCCCGACCTGCATCTCAATTCCCTGCTCGACCTGCCCTGGATCATCGTCAGTGCCCTGGTGATCGGCCTGCTGGCCGGCCTGTTCGTCAGGGTCTCGCGGCTGGGACCGCGCCTGGAACGCCTGCCCATGGCGCTGCGCTTCCTGATGGCCGGCGGCGCCGTGGCCGCCGTGGCCTGGTGGTATCCCCAGGTGCAGGGCATGGGCTACGACACCCTCCAGGCCACCCTCAGCGGCTCGGTGGCGATGGACGTGCTGCTCGCCGTGGCCATCGGCAAGCTGCTGCTCACCGCCGGCACCGTGGCCTGCGGGATTCCGGTGAGCATCATCGGCCCGGTGCTGGTGGTCGGCGGCGCGGCCGGTGCGCTGTGTGGCATGGCCGGCCAGTGGCTGCTGCCCATCGAGGCCTCCGACCCGACGCTCTACGCCATGCTCGGCATGGCGGCGATGATGGGCGCGGTACTGCAGGCGCCGCTGGCGGCGCTGATGGCGCTGCTCGAGCTGACCCACAACCCGAATATCATCCTGCCCGGCATGCTGGCGGTGGTGGTTTCCTGCCTGACCGCGCGTCAGCTGTGTCGCTGTGGTGGCTTCTTCCTCAGCGTCACGCGCCAGGGACTGCATCCCCTGCAGCAGCCGCTGATGCAGGCGCTCTCACGGGTCTCGGTGCCGGCGGTAATGGAGCGTCGACTGGTGCGTACCCAGCGCATGGTGACCCGCGAGAAGGCGCGCGGGCTGCTGGAATCGGAACCGGTGTGGATCCTGATCGAGCGCTCCAGCGACGACAAGCCGGTGCTGGCGCTCAAGGCCGCCGACCTGGCCCGTTGGCTCACCGAGCAGGCCGCGGAGGAGGAGAAGCGCGCCGTCGAGGAGGGCGAGGTGCAAGCGCCCGCCGAGCAGGCGGCGACGGAGGCCATCGGCGAGGAGAAGCCGGCGAAGAAGCGCCGGAAGATCAAGGAGAAGGTCAGGGAGAAGGAGGAGCCGCCAGAGGTGGACCTGCTGGAGATTCCCGGCGTGCGCCTGGAACTGGCCCCCATCGAGCTGCAGGCCACCCTCTCCGAGGCCTTCAACAAGCTCAACGACTCGATGCTCGATGCCCTCTACGTGGAGCACGGCCATCGGCCGAAGCAGAAGCGGATTTCCGGTATCATCACCCGCGGCGCCATCGAGCGCTTCTACCGCGTCGACGACTGACGCCGCCCCACTTTCCCCTACCCCCGCAAGGAGCTCCCATGACCCTGTGGTTCAAGGCGCTGCACCTGATCGCCATGGTCACCTGGTTCGCCGCCCTCTTCTACCTGCCGCGGCTCTACGTCTATCACGCCATGGCGCGCGACCGCGGCGAGCAGCAGGCGATCGATCACTTCCTGGTCATGGAGCGCAAGCTCTATCGCGGCATCATGACCCCCTCCATGATCGCCGTGCTGCTCTTCGGCGGCGTCATGCTGGTGCTCAATCCCGGCTGGCTGACCCAGGGCTGGATGCATGTCAAGCTGCTGTTGGTAGCGCTGCTGGTGGGCTATCACCACGTCTGCCTGATCTACCTGAAGCAGTTCGCCGAGGCGCGCTGCAAGCGTGGCCACGTGTTCTTCCGCTGGTTCAACGAGTTGCCGGTGATTGCCCTGCTGATCATCATCTTCCTCGCCGTGCTCAAGCCGTTCTGATGGCGCCCATCGATAACCATGACCCCCATCTGCCGGTCGTGCTGGTGCTGGCCGGGCACGATCCCACCGGTGGTGCCGGCCTGGTGGCCGACGCCGAGGCGGTAGCCGCCGGGGGGGGCTGGGCGCTCACCGTTCCCACCGCCCTGACCGTGCAGTCCTGCACCGATGTCTCGAGGGTGATGCCCGCCGATCCGGCGATCATGCGCGAAAGTGTCGCCGCCCTCGACGCGTTCGAGGTGGCGGCGATCAAGATCGGCCTGGTGCCCGACCTGGCGACCCTGGATGCCGTCACCGATATCCTCGAGCGCTTCCCCGGGGTGCCGGTGGTGGCCGATCCGGTGCTGCGCGCCGGCGGCGGGAGTGAGTTATCCACAACCGAGCTGGTCGACGCCTACCGCGCGCGGCTGCTGCCTCGGGTGGATATCCTCACCCCCAATCGCGGAGAACTGGCGCGGCTGTCCCCCGGCCTTCTGCAGGATACCGAACGGGCCGTGGCGCTGATGCACCTGGGCTGTCAGGCGGTGCTGGTGACCGGCACCGATGATCCGGCGCCGGGTACACCGGAGGCACGAGTGTCGCATACGCTGCATACCCCGGACCAGAGCCGGCAGTGGAGCTGGCCGCGGCTGGTGGGGTGTTTCCACGGCTCGGGCTGTACCATGGCGGCCTTCCTGGCGACGCGGCTGGCCGTCGGCGAGTCGCTGGTGGCGGCCTGCGAGCAGGCCCAGGCGTTCACCTGGGATGCCCTGGCCCATGGCTGGCGACCCGGCGAGGGCCAGGCGCTGCCGCGGCGCCTCTGGCGACTGCCGACGGTGCCGACGCCTGGAGCGCCCGCTTCTCACTGAGAGGGGGTATGGCCTTTGGCGGCCGGAGCATCGAGAATGGAAGAAAGCAATAGCTTATCCAGAGAACTATCCACAGCCTCGAGGACACGACACGACATGACGACCTCCGCCCAGCTCTTCGCTCAGGCCTGCCGGCATATCCCCGGTGGGGTCAACTCCCCGGTGCGCGCCTTCAAGGGGCTGCAGCGTCCGCCGGTATTCATGGAACGCGCCCGGGGAGCCTACCTGTTCGATGTGGAAGGCAAGCGCTACGTGGACTACGTGGGCTCCTGGGGGCCGATGATCACCGGCCATGCCGATCCCGACGTGCTGGGGGCGGTGCGTGGCCGGCTCGACAACGGCCTCTCCTTCGGTACCCCCACCGCCATCGAGACTACCATGGCGGACCTGATCTGCGAGATGATCCCCTCCATCGAGATGGTGCGCATGGTCAACTCCGGCACCGAGGCCACCATGTCGGCGATCCGCCTGGCGCGCGGCGTCACCGGGCGCGACAAGATCGTCAAGTTCGAGGGCAACTACCACGGCCACTCCGACTCGCTGCTGGTCAAGGCGGGCTCGGGGGCGCTGACCCACGGTGAGCCGAGCTCTCCCGGGGTGCCGGCCTCCCTGGCCGAGCACACCATCACCCTGCCCTACAACGATATCGACGCCGTGGAGCAGTGCTTCGAGGAGATCGGCGACCAGGTCGCCTGCATCATCGTCGAGCCGGTGGCCGGTAACATGAACTGCATTCCGCCCCAGCCCGGCTTCCTGCAGAGCCTGCGCCGGGTCTGCGACGCCCACGACAGCGTGCTGATCTTCGACGAGGTGATGACCGGCTTCCGCGTGGCCATGGGCGGCGCCCAGGCCCACTATGGCGTGCGCCCCGACCTCACCTGCCTGGGCAAGATCGTCGGCGGCGGCATGCCGGTGGGTGCCTTCGGCGGCAGCGAGACGATCATGTCCAACATCTCGCCGCTGGGCCCCATCTACCAGGCGGGCACCCTCTCCGGCAATCCGCTGGCCATGGCCGCGGGCATCGCCCTGCTGACCAAGCTGCGCGAGCCGGGTTTCCACGATGCCCTGGCCCAGCGGGTCGAGACCCTCTGCCACGGCCTCCAGGAGCGTGCCGATGCGGCCGGCGTGGAGATGATCACCCAGCGTGTCGGCGGCATGTTCGGCCTCTTCTTCACCGGCCAGAGCCGGATCGACAACTTCGCCCAGGCCACCGCCTGCGACAGCGACGCCTTCCGTCGCTTCTTTTCGGCGATGCTCGACGAGGGCGTCTATCTGGCGCCCTCGGCCTATGAGGCGGGCTTCATGTCCAGCGCCCATACGCCGGAGGATATCCAGTTCACCCTGGATGCCGCCGAGAAGGCCTTCGTGGTCATGCAGCGTCAGGACTGACGCCTTATCGAATCACCATCGGGAGAACCGCCATGCGTCATACCCTGGACGCCGACAAGGCCGGCAATGGCGAAAGTCTGGAGCTGGAATCGCTCATCGATGCCCTGGTGGCCTATCACCGCGGGGCGGCGTCCCATGATGCCGAAGCCCAGGCCGCCGGCGAGCCTCTCGCCAGGATCATGACGGCCGAACTGGCGGCGATCCGCGCGGCCCTGCTGGATGAGGAGGAGCGCACGCGCCTCGATCAGCTGGGGAACTGGCTGGAGCAGGACCTGGTGCGCCTGACGCCCATCCTCGAGGCGCGTGCCGCACGCCGGGTGCCGAGCTGGGCCCTGCGTCACCCCACCAGCCGTCTGTGCCACGCCGGCAGGCCGTTGCTGGTCAACGCCATCGGGCGCGACCTGGACGTGCCGGGAGCCGAGCTCGCCGATGATCCCGCCAGCGACCTGGCGGCGCTGCTGGTCGGCCTGGAGGGACGCGAGACCCCGGAGCTGACGCGGCTGGCGCTGGATCGCTACCTGCGCCACTCGGGTGACTACGAGCTCTCCCGACTGCTGTCGCTGTTCGGCACCTGTCATGCCCTGACCGCCGCCAGGCGCGCCCTGCGTCGCCGTCCCGCCGAGGGCCTCGACCCGGAGCATCCGGCATTGCTGGCCGAGAGCATGTCGGAATGTCGCCGCTATCTGGCGCTGGCCGAACGCATCGCCGAATTCCGCTTCCCGCCGCTGGTCATCGCCGTGGGTGTCTCGGGAAGTGGCAAGAGTCGCTTCACCCGCGGACTGGTCACCGGACTGGGGGCGATCCGCGTCAGCTCCGAGGCCGAGCGCCAGCGTCTCGCCCAGGCCGATGACGACTCGATCCATCCACAGGGCGATGGCTGCTCCGGGGTTGTGGATATCTTCGGCGAGGCGGCCACGGCGGCGACCTATCGGCGGCTTGCCGCCTGTGCCGGCTATCTGCTGGATGCCGGCATCCCCGCCTGCGTGGATGCGACCTGCCTGACCCGCATCCAGCGCGATCTCCTGCGCCAGCAGGCCGAAGCCCGTGGCCTGCCCTGCCTGCTGGTCAGCTTCGAGGCCGACGATGCCAACCTGCGGCGACGCATCGAGAAGCGCGCTGTACGCCAGGGGGTCGCCGTGGAGGAGAGCCTGGCGGTGCTGGCGCAGCAGCAACAGCGCTTCGAGCCATTCGCCGACGAGGAGCGCCTGCACCTGTTGCATCTCGATACCACCGCGGACAATGCCGCCGATACCCTGCTGGGGTTGATCGAGGAGCATGTGAAGCTTGCCTGAGAGGAACACCATGACGACCACCGCTAGCCTGGTGCTGGCCAGCGGCAACCCCGGCAAGTTGCGTGAATTCGAGCAGCTGCTGGGGCCGCTGGGCCTGCACATTCGTCCCCAGTCGGACTTCGCCGTCTCCGAGGTCGTGGAGACCGGCCTCACCTTCGTCGAGAACGCCCTGCTCAAGGCGCGTGAGGCCAGCCGCGTCAGCGGCCTGCCGGCCCTGGCCGATGATTCCGGGCTGGAGGTCGATGCCCTCGACGGCGCCCCCGGCATCTATTCGGCGCGCTACGCCGGCGAGCCGAAGAGCGACGAGCGCAACAACGCGCGACTGCTCGAGGCACTGGGCGAGGTGCCCGAGGGGGCCCGCAGCGCGCGTTACTGGTGTGTGCTGGTGCATCTTCGCCATCCCGAGGATCCGGTGCCGCGGATCGTGCAGTGCAGCTGGGAGGGCGAGATCCTGGCCCATCCGCGTGGCGAGGGTGGCTTCGGCTACGATCCGCTGTTCTGGTTGCCCGACCAGGGCATGAGCGTCGCCGAGCTGCCGGCGGCGGAGAAGAACCGGCTGAGCCACCGCGGCCGGGCACTGCAGGCCCTGGTCGAGCAGTTCCGCCAGGCCGACGGGAGCCACTGATGGCACTGCCCCCCCTGGCGCTCCCTCCGCTGGCCCTCTATGTGCACGTGCCCTGGTGCGTGCGCAAGTGCCCCTATTGCGATTTCAACTCCCACGCCGTCGGCCGCGGCGCCGGCCTGCCCGAGGAGGCGTATCTCGCCGCCCTGCTCGCCGACCTCGACGCCGACCTGCCGTTGGCCGCCGAGCGGGAGCTGGTCAGCCTGTTCATCGGGGGCGGCACGCCGAGCCTGCTCTCCGCCGACTTCTATCGCCGCCTGCTGGCCGGGGTCGCCGCCCGCCTGCCGCTGGCGGGCGATATCGAGATCACCCTCGAGGCCAACCCCGGCACCCTGGAGCGCGGGCGCTTCGCCGCTTATCGTGAGGCGGGCATCAATCGCCTGTCGCTGGGCGTGCAGAGCTTCCAGGCGGCGCAGCTCGAGGCGCTGGGACGCATCCACAGTGGTGATGACGCCGAGGCGGCCTTCGCCGAGGCGCGCCAGGCGGGCTTCGACAACCTCAATGTCGACCTGATGCACGGGCTTCCCGGCCAGACACCGGAACTGGCGCTGAGGGATCTGCAGCATGCCCTGGCGCTGGGGCCGGAACACCTCTCCTGGTATCAGCTCACCCTGGAGCCCAATACGGAGTTCTACCGCTTTCCGCCGGCCCTGCCCGAGGAGGAGGCGCTGTGGGAGATCCAGGATCAGGGGCATGAGCGCCTCGAGGCGTCGGGCTTCCATCGCTATGAGATCTCGGCCTATGCCAGGGACGGGCGCCGCTCGCGACACAATCTCAACTACTGGCGGTTCGGCGACTACCTGGGCATCGGTGCCGGTGCCCACGGCAAGCTGAGCGCACCCGGCGAGGATGGCCGCTTGCGCATCGAGCGGCGCTGGAAGAGCCGCCAGCCCGAGGCCTACCTGCGTCGGCGCCGTGATCCGCGCGGTTTCGTGGCCGATGCGCATCCTGTCGCCGAGGCCGACCTGCCGCTGGAGTTCGCCATGAACGCGCTGCGACTGCCCGAGGGCGTGCCGATGGCGCTATGGCGCGAGACCACCGGCCTGCCCGACGCGGTGCTGGATGAGCGTCTCGCCAGCGCACGTAAAAAAGGACTTCTGGTGGAAGATGGCCAAAGGGTTCAAGCTTCCCCCCGAGGTCTACTATTCTTGAACGAATTGCTGGCGTCCATCGACGAGTCCTGATGACGCCTGTGCTACGCTCATCGCAATCGCTGCCATTGACGGCCCCAGGGATGACCGAACGGGCCAATGACCAATGACCCAAACCAAGGAGAACGCCACGATGACCAAGCCACTTCGTTTCATGGCCCCGCTGGCCGCCGCCGTGCTGCTGGCCGGCTGTGCCACCAATGACCCCTACAGCGGCCAGACCGACCGCAACCAGACCGGCACCGGTGCCGCCATCGGTGCCGTGGTCGGTGCCGCTGCCGGTGCGCTGAGCGGTGACGGCAGCACCAGCCGCCGCGATCGTGCGCTGGTGGGCGCCGCCGTGGGTGCCGCCGCCGGTGCCGGTATCGGCGCCTATATGGATCGTCAGGAGGAACAGCTGCGCCAGAGCACCCAGGGCACCGGTATCGGCGTCGATCGTCGCGGCGACGATATCGTGCTCAACATGCCCAGCGAGGTCACCTTCGGCTTCGACTCCAGCGATCTGACGTCCAACGCGCGCAATGCCCTCAACGATGTGGCCAGGGTACTGACCCAGTACGACGATACCCGCGTCAATATCGGGGGCCATACCGACAGCACCGGTGATGCCGCCTACAACCAGCGGCTCTCCGAGCGTCGCGCCCAGGCGGTAGGCAACTACCTGATGAATGCCGGGGTCGCCGGTGCCCGCCTGAACATGACCGGCTATGGCGAGAACCAGCCGGTGGCCAGCAACAACAGCGAGCAGGGGCGTGCCCAGAACCGTCGCGTCGAGATCACCCTGTCGCCCATCCAGAGCCGCTTCGAGTAAGCGCTACCTCGATATCCAGCGGTAACCCGTCGGGCCCGCCACTCCTGTGGCGGGCCCTTTCTCTGATTCTTTCTCTCGTTGCCGATTCGCGGATCCGCCCCATGCTCTCCTACCAGCACGCCTACCATGCCGGTAATTTCGCCGACGTCCACAAGCATCTGATCCTGCACGGGGTCATCGATCATATTTTACGTAAAGAATCTTCTGTTACGTTCATGGACACTCACGCCGGTCGTGGCCTCTACCCCCTGGCGGCGGAGGAGACATCCCGGTTGCATGAGTATCGCCAGGGTGTCCTGCCCCTGTGGGAGGGGCGCGACTCGCTCATGGGGGAGGAGCTGCTGGGCGGCTGGCTGGCGGCGCTGGTCCGGGCACAGCCGGATTCCCGCCGCCTGACCCACTATCCGGGGTCGCCCTGGTGGATGGGACGGCGCCTGCGCCCCCGGGATCGCCAGCTGCTCTTCGAGCTGCATCCGGGAGAGCATGGGCATCTGGCCGACCAGCCGCTGGAGGGCAATATACGCACGATTCACGGCGATGGGCTGAAGGGACTCGTCGAGCGCCTGCCGGTGAAGACGCCGCGCCTGTGTGTGCTGATCGACCCGAGCTACGAGCGCAAGCAGGAGTACCTCGAGGTGGCCCAGGCGCTGCTGGCGGCACTGCACAAGGCGCGTCATGCCGTGGTGTTGGTGTGGTACCCGCTGTTACCGGCAGGTCGTCACCATGAGCTGCTCGATGCCGTGAAGGCCGGTGGCGTCCGCAAGGTGTGGCGCAGCGAGTTTCGCCTACAGACGCCGGGGCGCGAGACGCGTGGCATGTTCGGCAGCGGCATGCTGGTGGTCAACCCGCCCTGGGGGCTCGATGAGCGTCTCGCCATGGCCATGGCGCAGGTGGTGCCGCGCCTGGGGGACGAGGCCAGCTATCACGGCGACTGGTGGGTGGGCGAGTAGGCCCGCTCACTCGCCGATACAGGGACAGCCGAGGAGCTCGCCTGGCTATCGACTTGCCGATACGGAAGCTGCTGAAGATCTCGCCGAGCTATCTACTTGCCGATACAGAAGCTGCCGAAGATCTCGCCGAGCAGGTCATCGGCGCTGAATTCCCCGGTGATCTCGCCCAGCGCCTGCTGGGCGTCGCGCAGGTCTTCCGCGAGCAGCTCCCCGGCCCCGTAGCCTGCGAGCTGGGCTTCGCCGTTGTGAAGCGCCCGCTCGGCGCGGTCCAGGGCGTCGAGGTGGCGCCGGCGGGCCGAGAAGCGCCCCTCCGCGGTACCGGTGAAGCCCATCACCGCCTTGAGGTGGGCCTTCAGGTTATCCACACCCTGTGTGGTCTTCGCGGAGAGCCTGACGATGGGAGCGGTTGTGGACAAGTCGAGTCCCGGGGGCTCTGCGCTGGCATCTATCTTGTTGCGTACCAGGGTCAGCCGAGACGGGTCGGGCAGCCGGGCCACGAACTCGGGCCAGATCGCCATGGGGTCGGTGGCGTCGGTGGTGGCGGCGTCGACCAGCAGCAGCACACGATCGGCCTTCTCGATCTCCGCCCAGGCGCGGGCCACGCCGATCCGCTCGACGGCATCGGGGGTGTCGCGCAGGCCGGCGGTGTCGATGACGTGCAGTGGCATGCCATCGATATGGATATGCTCGCGCAGCACGTCGCGGGTGGTGCCGGCGATATCGGTGACGATGGCGGTCTCCTGCTCGGTGAGGGCGTTGAGCAGGCTGGACTTGCCGGCGTTGGGGCGGCCGGCGATCACCACGTTCATGCCCTCGCGCATCAGCGCGCCCTGGCCGGCGGCGGCCCGCACCGCGGCGAGTTCCTCCTGCACGCTGGCGAGCATCTGTGCGACGCGACCATCCCCCAGGAAGTCGATCTCCTCCTCAGGGAAGTCGATGGCCGCCTCCACGTAGATGCGCAGCTCGATCAGGCGCTCCACCAGGCCCTCGACCCGGCGCGAGAAGTCCCCCTGCAGGGAGCGCAGGGCGTTCTCGGCGGCCGCCCGCGAGCTGGCATCGATCAGGTCGGCGATCGCCTCGGCCTGGGCCAGGTCGAGCTTGTCGTTGAGGAAGGCGCGCTCGGAGAACTCGCCGGGGCGGGCGAGGCGGGCCCCCAACTGCACGCAGCGCTCGAGCAGCAGGTCCATGATCACCGTGCCGCCGTGGCCCTGCAGTTCCAGGACATCCTCGCCGGTGAAGGAGTGTGGCCCCGGGAAGTACAGTGCGATGCCCTCGTCGATCACCGTCTCCTCGCCCCGGAAGGGGCCGTAGTGGGCGAGGCGAGGCGCGGGGCGCTGGCCTACCATCGCCTCGGCGATCGTCGTGCTGAGCGGGCCCGAGACGCGGATGATGCCGACCCCGCCGCGTCCCGGCGGGGTGGCCAGTGCGACGATGGTGTCCTGATCGTGAAGCGGGGCCATGGGGGTCTCCTCGGCGTGATGCCAACATTGTCGTTTCGGCTCCCCAGAAACGCCAGACCCCCGCTCGGGGCGGGGGTCCGGGGAGTCGCTCAGGCGAACTCGGTCACTTGGTCTTCATGCCCTTGCCGACGCTGGGGTCGTTCTCGATCTTGCGGGTGATCGCATACTGCTGAATGATTGAGATGCAGTTGTTCACCACCCAGTAGATCACCAGACCGGCCGGGAACCACAGGAAGAAGAAGGTGAAGACGATGGGCAGCATGCGCATGATCTTCGCCTGCATGGGATCCGGCGGGGTGGGGTTGAGCATCTGCTGCACGAACATGGAGGCCCCCATCAGGATCGGCAGGATGAAGTAGGGGTCCTTCACCGAAAGATCTTGGATCCAGAACATGAAGGGCGCGTGGCGCAGCTCCACGGACTCCAGCAGCATCCAGTAGAGGGCGATGAACACCGGCATCTGCACCAGGATCGGCAGGCAGCCACCCAGAGGATTGATCTTCTCCTTCTGGTAGAACTTCATCATCTCCTGGGACATCTTCTGGCGGTCGTCGCCGAACTGCTCCTTGAGGCGCTGCATCTCCGGGCCCAGCTTGCGCATGCGGGCCATGGACTTGTAGGCCTTGGCGGAGAGCGGCCACAGGGCGGCCTTGACCAGCATGGTCAGCAGCACGATGGACCAGCCCCAGTTGCCGACCACGTCCTGGATCTTGTCGAGCAGCCAGAACAGCGGGTTGGCGATAAACCACAGCCAGCCGAAGTCGACGGTGAGCTTGAGGTTGGGCGCCACGTCTTCCATGTAGTCCTGCACCTTGGGCCCCACATAGAGGGTGGCGCCCAGGCGCGACTCGCCCTCGGCCGCCACCTGGGTCACCGGGCCGGCGAAGGCGGCCACATTGCGACCGCGGGAGTCGGTGGTGGCGTAGTAGAGGTTCTGCTGGTTCTGGGGCGGCGCCCAGGCGCTGACGAAGTAGTGCTGGATGATCGCGACCCAGCCGCCTTCGGCCTCGCGGTTCTCGAACTTGCCTTCCTGGATATCCTCGAAGCCGACCTTGAGGTAGCTATCCTCGGGGGTGGAGTAGGCCGCGCCGAGATAGGATTTCATCCCCATCTTGGGACCGCTGGAGGGATCGCTGCTGTTGTCACGCGCCAGCTGGCCGATGAAGCGGGCCGAGACGGGCTCCTGGCTGGCGTTGGCCAGGAAGTATTCGACGTCCACCGCATAGCTGTTGCGCTCGAAGGAGAAGCGCTTGGTGATCTCGATGCCGTCGACCTCGCCACTCAGGTCAACCTCAAGGCGCTTGTCACCCTCTGCCAGGCGATACTCGGTCTTCTCGGGCGTGTAGGCGATGCGTCCCGACTGACCGTCCAGCTGCAGCCCGGAACGTGCCACATAGCTGCGCGTCTCGCCGTCGGAGAGCATCACATAGGAGCGGTCCGAGTCGAGGGTCAGCTTGTGCTGGGGTAGCGCCGCATAGACGATGTCGCCGCCCTGGGGATCGATGCGCAGGTCCAGCACGTCGGTCATCACGGCAACCAGGTCGCGGCTGGCAGCCGACGCGGTCTCGTCGGGCATGGCCTCCGCCATGCTATCGCCACGGTTCGTTGCCGGAACCGCCAGGCCATCCTCGCCACCTTCGGCCTGGGAGTCGCCGCTCCCGGACTGATTGCTGCTGAAGGAGGGAGCCTGGGGCTCGACGGCCGTCTGGCCATAGTCCTGATTCCACTGCACGACGATCAGATAGGCGAGCACCGCCAGTGGAATCAGCAATAGGAGTCGTTTTACGTCCATGAGGGTTCTGCCCAGTGGGTAGTGAACATGCCAGGGGCGGAAGGCGATTCAGCCGCCCGAGATAGACAAAAGCCTGCCGATGGCAGGCTGTATTCCGAACACGGACTCTCGAGGGTAGCGCCGGCAGCGTCAAGCCTAGCCTTGCGAAGGGGTGCGCTCATGCTTCCGTGGACTCCGATCGGATGAAGACGGCGCGACGCTTAGTGACGGCTGTCCTACGGGCGTCTTCTGTGCCTCGCGTGTCAGCCTTCGCCACATCCCGAACAGCTGCCGGTGCAGGGTCTCGTTATCCAGGTCGCCCACGCCGCGCCGCGAGAGTATCACGATGTCGACGGCGGGGAGACGATGCTGCTGGAACCGGATCGATTCGCGCACCAGCCGCTTGACGCGGTTGCGGTCCACGGCACGGCGCATACTCTTCTTGCTGATGACAAGGCCGATGCGGGGATGCCCCAGATCGTTGGGCGAGGCGAGCGCCATCAGCCCCTTGCCATGCACCTTGAAGACTGCATTCTCGAAGACCTGACGATAGTCCCCTGCCGTCAGCAGGCGCAGACGGCGGGGAAACGACTGACCGGGCACGCAGGGTCCGTGATCAGGCGCTCAGGCGCTTGCGACCTTTGGCGCGACGACGCGCCAGGACGGCACGTCCGTTCTTGGTGGCCATCCGGGCACGGAAACCGTGCGTACGCTTACGCTTCAGGACGCTGGGCTGAAAGGTGCGTTTCATAACTCGTTATTCCCACGTGGTTTTCTGGACGATTCGTCGTTTTCGAGGCGCCTGGATTCCCGCTGGAAACCCGGACGTATTCGGTTCAAGACCGGAAATTGTAGTGATTTCCCCCGGGCGGTGCAATTTTTCTGTGCGCCAATCGACCGATTGCCCAGATGCCATTGCCCACGATCGCACCCCTGGGAGTGGCGGCCGGATCGCTCGCTCGGGGTCGCCGAGCATGCCCGACTCCAATAACAATAATGTTTATAACCTGTAATGCCTTGTTATTAATACTGGGGAGGCATTTTGTGGATAAGTGGATTTATATACATGATATCAGATGGTTGAAGGCATGACGTCGTTGTGGATAGTGACTGGATGAACGGTGCGCGAGAGTGGGGTATCCTGTGGATGGAAGTCGAGTTTCTCCACCGCCGTGGGTTAGGCACAGATCGGCCCCAGGAAAATCCCCCTTTCATCGGCCCGCTTTTCCACAGGGCGCAGAGAAGCGTCCGGGGTGTGGATAACCATCCGTCGGGGCGATACAATGCTCGGCCGTTTTTCGACAAGGTGGTGACGTCGCGTGTCGCTGGCTCTCTGGCAACAGTGTCTGGATACCCTGCAGGACGAGTTGAGCTCACAGCAGTTCAACACCTGGATTCGCCCGCTCCAGGCAGAGGAGGGCGAAGGGGGAGAGCTGTGCCTGCTGGCACCCAATCGCTTCGTGCGTGACTGGGTCAGCGATAAGTTCGCCAAGCGCATCGGCGAACTACTGCGCGAGCTGTCGCCGGCGCGGCCGCCCAAGGTGGTGCTGAGTGTCGGGAGTCGACGTGCCGCACCGCGCCCCCAGCCGCGAGAGCTTGGCACTCCGGTGTCGGCAACTCCGCGTCGACCGGCGGCCCCGGCCGTGCACACTCGGTCCCGCGGCGATTCGGCCGACGCGGTCGAGACCGAGGCCAGTCGAGAGGAGTCGCAGCCGGTTCGGCGGCCCGGTGGCGAGCGTCAGGTCCAGGTGGAGGGCAGCCTCAAGCACACCAGTGGCCTAAACCCCAACTTCACCTTCGAGACCTTCGTCGAGGGCAAGTCGAACCAGCTGGCCCGGGCCGCCTCCCGGCAGGTGTCGGAGAATCCCGGCGGTGCCTATAATCCGCTGTTCCTCTACGGCGGGGTGGGCCTGGGCAAGACCCACCTGATGCATGCCGTGGGCAACGCCCTGGCCGGGCGCCGCGAGAATGCGCGGGTGGTCTACCTGCACTCCGAGCGCTTCGTGGCCGATATGGTCAAGGCGCTGCAGCTCAACGCCATCAACGACTTCAAGCGTTTCTATCGCAGTGTCGACGCCCTGCTGATCGACGATATCCAGTTCTTCGCCGGCAAGGAGCGCTCCCAGGAGGAGTTCTTCCACACCTTCAATGCCCTGCTCGAGGGCGGTCAGCAGATGATCCTGACCTCCGACCGCTATCCCAAGGAGATCAGCGGCGTGGAAGAGCGCCTCAAGTCCCGCTTCGGCTGGGGCCTGACGGTAGCCATCGAACCCCCGGAGCTCGAGACCCGAGTCGCCATCCTGATGAAGAAGGCCGACCAGGCTAGGGTCGACCTGCCGCATGATGCGGCCTTCTTCATCGCCCAGAAGATCCGCTCCAACGTGCGCGAGCTGGAGGGGGCGCTGAAGAAGGTGATCGCCGACTCCCACTTCATGGGCAAGCCGATCACCCAGGACTTCATCCGCGAGTCGCTCAAGGACCTGCTGGCCCTGCAGGACAAGCAGGTCGGGGTCGACAATATCCAGCGCACCGTGGCCGAGTACTACAAGATCAAGCTCGCCGACCTGCTCTCCAAGCGCCGTTCGCGGTCTGTGGCGCGCCCTCGCCAGGTGGCCATGGCCCTGGCCAAGGAGCTGACCAACCACAGCCTGCCGGAGATCGGAGATGCCTTCGGGGGGCGTGACCACACCACGGTGCTGCACGCCTGTCGCAAGGTGAAGCAGCTCCAGGAGGAGAGCTCCGATATCCGCGAGGACTACAAGAACCTGCTGCGGCTGCTGACCAGCTGATCGCTCCGCCCTCCGAGACATCGCCGGCTTGTGGTTTAATGGTCGCCATGCCGTTCGGCCGAGCCCCCGCCGGCTGCAACCCTTCAGGACAAGACGTGGAGCCGACATGAAATTTTCCATCTCCCGCGAAGCGCTACTGCGACCGCTGACGCTGGTGGCCGGCGTGGTGGAGCGCCGCCAGACACTGCCGGTGCTTTCCAACGTACTGATACAGGTGGGGCAGGAGGAGGTCGCGCTGACCGGTACCGACCTGGAAGTGGAGCTGATCGGGCGCACAGTGGCCACCCGGGTGGATGAGCCGGGCGGAGTGACCGTGCCGGCTCGCAAGCTGATGGATATCTGCAAGTCGTTGCCCGATCAGGCCGAGATCCAGCTCTCCCTGGAGGAGGGCCGCGCGGTGCTGCGCAGTGGACGTTCCCGGTTCACCCTCTCCACCCTGCCGGTCGCGGAGTTCCCGAGCATCGAGGACAGCCAGGGCAGCACCGAGCTGAGCCTGCCGCGGGGCATGCTCAAGCACCTGATCGACGCCACCTCCTTCGCCATGGCCCAGCAGGACGTGCGCTACTACCTCAATGGCATGCTCCTCGAGATGCGCGACAACCTGATCCGTGCGGTGGCGACCGACGGTCACCGACTGGCGGTGTGCTCGCGGCCGGCCGAGCTGCACGTGGCATCGCCCCAGAAGCTGATCGTTCCGCGCAAGGGTATCCTCGAGCTGGTGCGGCTTCTCGATGACGGCGAGGATCCGGTCAGCCTGACCCTGGGGGCCAGCCACATCCGCGCCCACACCGGCGACTTCACCTTCACCTCCAAGCTGGTCGACGGCAAGTTTCCCGACTATGAGCGGGTGGTGCCCCGGGGTGGCGACAAGGTCTTCATCGCCGACCGTGCCGAGCTGCGCCAGGTCCTGTCACGTACCGCCATCCTCTCCAACGAGAAGTATCGCGGTGTGCGACTCCACCTCGAGGAGGGCAACCTCAAGTTGATGGCCAACAACCCCGAGCAGGAGGAGGCCGAGGAGAACATCGCCATCGAGTACAGCGGAGACTCCCTGGAGATCGGCTTCAACGTCGGTTACCTGGTCGACGTGCTCAATGCCATCGATGAAGATCGCGTGCAGATGACCCTGGCGGACTCCAACAGCAGTGCGCTGATGGAGGAGCCGGGTGGCGGCGATGCCCTCTACGTCGTCATGCCGATGCGTCTGTGACCCACCCAGGGCGGCCCGGCCGGGCCGCCGCGTTGCTCCGTTCACTCCATGCCTCTTGACCACCTCGTCTTCCATGGCCTTCGCAACCTGCAACCTGTTGATTTAAAACCGGGTTTCCAGGTCAACTTGATCGTTGGCGCGAATGGTAGTGGCAAGACCAGCCTGCTGGAAGGCATCCATATCCTGGGGATGGGGCGCTCCTTTCGCACCCGCAACATGCGCCATGTCATTGCCCATGATGGCGATGAGCTGATGGCCCATGGTCGGCTGGCCGGGGAGCCCCCGGTGCCGTTCGGCGTCCGACGAAGGCGCAGCGAGGATGAGCTGGAGATCCGCCTCTCCGGAGAGCGTGTCGGTCGGCTGTCGCGCCTGGTCGAGACGCTGCCCCTTCAGCTGATCAACCCCGATGCCTTCCGCCTTCTCGAAGGCTCCCCCGCCGGACGACGCGAGTTCCTGGACTGGGGAGTGTTTCACGTGAAACACGACTTCCTGGAGGCCTGGCAGCGGGCCCGTCGGGCGCTGAAACATCGGAACGCCCTGCTGAGGCATGGTAGAATGGATGCCGATTCCATGACGGCCTGGGAGCGAGAGCTGGTGCACTGGAGCGAGCGAATCGATGCCATGCGCGCCGCCTGGGTCACGGCCTTTCTGCCGGTCTTCGAGGAGACCCTCAACGGATTGCTGCCGCTGAAGGACCTTCAGTTGCGCTACTCCCGCGGCTGGGATCGACGGAGATCGCTGGGCGACCTGCTCCGGCAGGGCCGCGATGTCGATCGCCAGATGGGCTTTACCCAGCAGGGTCCACAGCGGGCTGACCTGGCCATTCGCCTCGGCAAGCGCCCCGCCATCGAGGTGCTGTCCCGTGGCCAGCAGAAGCTGGTGGTCAGTGCCCTGAAACTGGCTCAGGGGCGGCTTCTGGAGGCCAGCACGGGACGCCGCTGCGTCTACCTGATTGACGACCTTCCGGCGGAACTGGACGACTCGCATCGGCGACTGTTCTGCCGCTGGCTGGAAAACATGCGCTGCCAGGTGTTCATCACCACCATCGATCACGATGCCCTGGCGGATCTGTGGCAGGCCGAGACCCCGGTCGAGATGTTTCACGTGAAACGCTCGGCGTCCGGAAGCGGCAAGTTGCTGCCACTGGAACGACAGATTTCATGACGGAGCAGTGTCAATGAGCGAACAGGCCTACGACTCAACGAGCATCAAGGTACTCAAGGGGCTGGATGCCGTACGCAAGCGTCCCGGCATGTACATCGGTGATACCGATGACGGCACCGGGCTCCACCATATGGTGTTCGAGCTGGTGGATAACTCCATCGACGAGGCGCTGGCCGGATACTGCAGCGAGATCCGCGTCACCATCCATCCCGACGAGTCGGTGACGGTGAGCGACAACGGCCGTGGGATCCCGACGGATATCCACGAGGAGGAGGGGGTTTCCGCTGCCGAAGTGATCATGACGGTGCTCCACGCCGGCGGCAAGTTCGACGACAACTCCTACAAGGTCTCCGGTGGCCTTCATGGCGTCGGTGTCTCGGTGGTCAACGCGCTCTCCGAGGAGCTGCGGCTGACGGTGTGGCGTGCCGGCGACGTCTACGAGCAGCTCTATCGCCACGGAGTACCCCAGGCTCCGCTGTCGGCAGTGGGCAAGACCGAAAAGTCCGGTACGCGCGTCCACTTCCGCCCCTCACCACAGACCTTCGGCAACATCGAGTTTCACTTCGATATCCTCGCCAAGCGTCTGCGGGAGCTCTCCTTCCTCAATTCCGGCGTGGCGATTCGTCTGATCGACGAACGCTCCGGCAAGGAGGAGCTGTTCCACTACGAAGGCGGCCTAAAGGCCTTCGTCGACCATCTCAATACCAACAAGACGGTGCTCAACCCTGTCTTCCATTTCAACGCCGAGCGCGAGGATGGTGTCGGAGTGGAAGTGGCGATGCAGTGGAGCGACTCCTTCAACGAGAACATCTTCTGCTACACCAACAACATTCCGCAGCGTGATGGTGGTGCCCACCTGGCAGGCTTTCGCGCCGCGCTGACCCGTACCCTCAACGGCTACATCGAGTCGGAGGGGCTGCTGAAGAAGTCGAAGATCAGCACCGCCGGTGACGACGCCCGGGAAGGGCTGACGGCGATCATCTCGGTGAAGGTGCCGGACCCCAAGTTCTCCTCCCAGACCAAGGACAAGCTGGTCTCTTCCGAGGTGAAGACGGCGGTGGAGCAGGAGATGGCGCGTCTGTTCGGCGAGTACCTGATCGAGAAGCCCAACGACGCCAAGGCGATCGTTAACAAGATGCTCGACGCCGCGCGTGCCCGTGAAGCGGCGCGCAAGGCCCGCGACATGACGCGCCGCAAGGGGGCCCTGGATATTGCCGGCCTCCCGGGCAAGCTCGCCGATTGCCAGGAGAAGGATCCCAGTCTCTCCGAGCTGTTCCTGGTGGAGGGTGACTCGGCAGGCGGCAGCGCCAAGCAGGGCCGCGACCGTCGCACCCAGGCGATCCTGCCGCTGAAAGGCAAGATCCTCAACGTGGAGAAGGCTCGCTTCGACAAGATGCTCTCCTCCGCGGAAGTCGGCACCCTGATCACCGCCCTGGGCTGTGGTATCGGTCGCGAGGAGTTCAACCCCGATAAGTTGCGCTATCACTCGATCATCATCATGACCGATGCCGATGTGGATGGCTCACATATCCGTACCCTGCTGCTGACCTTCTTCTTCCGTCAGATGTCCCAGCTGATCGAGCGCGGCCATGTGTTCATCGCCCAGCCTCCGCTCTACAAGGTGAAGCGCGGCAAGCAGGAGCTCTATCTCAAGGATGAGCAGGCGATGACCGACTATCTCACCACCACGGCCCTGGATGGTGCTCGCCTCTACGTCAACGCCGATGCCCCGGGGATCAGCGGTGCCCAGCTCGAGGCCCTGGTCAACCAGTATCGTGATGTCATGCGCCGTATCGACCGCCTGTCGAGGGTCTATCCCAACGAGGTGCTGCGCAAGATCGTGCATGCTACTGCTCTCGACGGCGAGACGAGCCTGCGTGACAGGGTCACCATGCAGAACTGGATCGAGGAATTGCAGCCGGAGATGGACGCGCTGCTCGCCTATGAAGGCGGTCCGCGCTATACCTTCCGGCTCGAGGACGACAGCGAGCGAGGCCTCTTCCTCCCGGCGGTGACGCTTGCCGCGCATGGCGTGACCACGGACTATGTGTGGGGCATCGACTTCTTTACCAGCGCCGATTATCGGGCCATGACCGGCCTCGGGGAGACCCTGGACGGGCTGCTGGAGGAAGGCGCCTATGTCGCCCGTGGCGAGCGTCAGCGAAGCGTGTCGAACTTCTACGGTGCCCTCGAGTGGCTGATGAACGAGGCGCAACGCGGCCTCTCGATCCAGCGCTACAAGGGGCTGGGTGAGATGAATCCCGACCAGCTCTGGGATACCACCATGAATCCCGAGACTCGACGCATGCTGCGGGTCTCCATCGAGGATGCCGTGGGCGCCGACATGATGTTCAACACCCTGATGGGTGACGAGGTGGAGCCGCGGCGCGACTTTATCGAGCGCTTTGCCCTGGTGGCCAACCTCGACGTCTGATGTCGTGTTTCACGTGAAACACTCTTGAGCGCCAAGCGCCAAGTAAAACCCCGCAAAGCGAACACGCTTGCGGGGTTTTTGCTTTCTGTGGGAAAGGCAATGGCCTGGATAAGCATATTCCGATATATTTCTCCCCGGCTTCTACCTTCCAGTTTCGTGTTGCTGCGTAGCGATTAGCCAGTCGACGAACTCCGCCAGGTCCTCGAAGACGTGGGTCTCGCTAACTGTCGCCGCCAGCTCCGGATGCTTGGCGAGCGTCCTCTTCCCCTTGCCGCTGCGCACCAGCACCCGCTGGCAGCCCATGGCGTCGCCCGCCTGCAGGTCACGCAGGCTATCACCCACCATCCAGCTTCCGGACAGAGTGGTCAGCTCGAGAGCATCGCGTATCTGCTCCAGCAGCCCGGGAAGAGGCTTTCGGCAGTTGCATCCATCATCCGGGCCATGCGGGCACCTGGCGATATGGGCGATTTCGCCACCGGCCTCACTAACCAGGCGGCGCAATTCGGCATGCATGTCGGACAGGGTGGCCTCGGTGTAGTAGCCACGGGCAATGCCCGACTGGTTGGTGGCCACTGCCACCGTCCAACCGGCGCGGCTCAGCCTCGCGATGGCGTCGATGGCGCCGGGGTAGGGAATCCACTCCTCCAGGGACTTCACGTAGTCATCTGAGTCCTGGTTGATCACGCCGTCACGGTCGAGGATCACTAGGTGGTCGGGGGAAAGCATCCGACAGGGCTCCTGTGTCTTGGGGAGAGGGGAGTGTTTCACGTGGAACATTGCCTGCCAAGGAGCAAGGAGCAAGGAGCAAGGGGGGGGCGCAGAGGATTATGGCATATGCCTTGCCTTGGCCTGGTACTGGGGCAGGGGCTGTTATGTTCCACGTGAAACATCGGCGGCCAACGGCAACGATAATGGGCGGCATGTTTCATGTGGAACACCGCCGTCAGGCATGAAAAAAGGCCGGCAGCGGTTGCTGCCGGCCTTGGTGGCTCATTGCCCGGAGCGTCTACTGCTGAAGCTGGGCGATATCGGCAACCTCGAGGAACAGCGCTCGAAGGTCTGCCAGCAGGGCGAGGCGATTGCTGCGCACGCCCTCGTCGTCGGCCATGACCATCACCTGGTCGAAGAAGGCGTCCACGGGCTCGCGAAGGCCAGCCAGGGCGTCCAGCGCCTCCTGATAGCGAGCCTCGGCGAACAGCGGCGTGACGATGTCGCGGTGGGCGTTGACCGCCTCGTGCAGGGTCTTCTCGGCGTCCTCCTGAAGCCGTGAGGTGTCGACGGCGCTGCCCACTTCATCTGCCTGCTTGGCGAGGATGTTGGAGACACGCTTGTTGGCGGCGGCGAGGGCGGCGGCCTCCTCGCGTCCGGCGAAGGCCTGTACTGCGCGCAGGCGACGGGCGAAATCCAGCGGGCGCGTCACCGGACGAGCACGCACCGCCAGGTAGGCCTCGGTGGAGATGCCCTCGTCCTGCCCCCAGGCGCGGAAGCGGTCGAGCATGTAGTCCAGTACCTCATCCACCAGGTTCTCGGCGTAGGGAAGCTCCTGATGCTGGGCCGCGGCCAGGTCGAGCAGTTCGCGCAGGTCCAGGTCGAGCTCACCCTTGATCAGGATGTTGAGTACGCCGATAGCGGCACGCCGGAGTGCGAAGGGGTCCTTGGTGCCGGTGGGACGGGCGCCGATGCCGAAGATCCCGGTCAGGGTGTCGAGGCGGTCGGCCAGGGCCAGGGCCAGGCCGGTACGGCTCTGTGGGATGGCATCGCTGGCGAAGCGCGGCAGGTACTGCTCCTCCATGGCCTGGGCGACCTCGGCGGGCTCGCCGTCCTGGGCGGCATAGTAGCGGCCCATGGTGCCCTGCAACTCGGGGAACTCGAGCACCATCTCGGTGACCAGGTCACACTTGGCCAGCTCGGCGGCGCGGCGTGCCTGGCTGACGTCGCCATCGATCTGGCCGGCGATAAAGGCAGCCACGGCGGCGCTGCGGTGTGCCTTGTCGGCGAGGGTGCCGAGCTGCTTCTGGAAGACCACACCCGAGAGCTCAGCCGTCCGCGAGGCCAGGCTGCGCTTGCGGTCGGTATCGTAGAAGAAGGCGGCATCGGCCAGTCGCGGACGGATTACCTTCTCGTTGCCCTCGATGACCCGCTGAGGGTCGCTGCTGTCGATATTGGCGATGGTGATGAACAGCGGCTTGAGGCGCTCCTCGTCATCGAGCAGGTGGAAGTACTTCTGGTTGGCCTTCATCGAGGAGATCAGGCACTCGGCGGGCACCTCGAGGAAGCGTTCGTCGAAGCTGCCGGTGAGTGCCACGGGCCATTCCACCAGGCCACTGACCTCGACCAGAAGCGCCTCGTCGATGACGGCGATGGCGTCCTGCACCTCCGCCTCGGAGAGCACCTGTTCACGGATGCGCTCGCGGCGCACGTCACGGTCGGCCAGTACCCAGGCCTGCTCCAGGGTGGCGAGGTAGTCGTCGGCATGGGCCAGCTCGATGGCCTCGGGAGCATGGAAGCGATGGCCGTAGGTGGTGCGACCGGCCTCGAGGCCCAGGGCCTGGGCAGCGATGGCCTCGTTGCCGTAGAGCACGACGAGCCAGTGTGCCGGACGGGAGAACTCCACCCGCGAGGCGCCCCAGCGCATGTTCTTGGGTACCGGCAGGGAGGCCACGGCCTTCTGCAGGATGCCCGGCATAAGTGCGGCGATGGTCTCGCCCTGCTGCTGTTCGCGGTAGCCGAGCCAGGTGCCCTTGTCGGTTGCCAGGTGGATCAGCTGATCCACGCCGACGCCACAGGAGCGGGCGAAGCCCTCGGCGGCCTTGGTGGGCTGACCGTCCTTGAAGGCGGCCGCCAGTGCCGGGCCACGCTTCTCCACCTCGCGATCGGGCTGCTTGTCGGCCAGCGCCTCGATGCGTACCGCCAGGCGGCGCGGCGTGGCGTAGGCGCGTACCTCGCCATGGGCGACATCGGCATCACGCAGGCCGCGATGCAGGCCCTCGGCCAGGGCGTCGGAGAGGGTGTCGATGGCGTTCGGGGGAAGTTCCTCGACGCCCAGTTCAACCAGTAGGGTATTGGCAGCCATGCTCAAGTGTCTCCCTGTTCAAGCAGTTCGCGGCGCAGCGCCTCGGGAGCCAGCGGGAAGCCGGCGGCCTTGCGCGACTCGAAATAGGCGTGGGCCACGTCACGCGCCATGGTGCGTACGCGCAGGATGTAGCGCTGGCGTTCGGTCACCGAGATGGCGTGACGGGCGTCGAGCAGGTTGAAGGTGTGGGAGGCCTTGAGCACCTGTTCGTAGGCGGGCAGCGGCAGGTTGGCCGCGAGCAGTCGCGAGCAGTCGCGCTCCTGCTGATCGAAGGCGCCGAACAGGAAGTCGACGTCGGCGTGTTCAAAGTTGTAGGCAGACTGCTCACGCTCGTTCTGCAGGTAGACGTCGCCGTAGGTGACCCGGGAGCCATCAGGGGCGATGGTCCATACCAGGTCGTAGACGCTGTCCACGTCCTGGAGGTACATGGCGATACGCTCGAGGCCATAGGTCAGCTCGCCGGTCACGGGGAAGCACTCGATGCCGCCGGCCTGCTGGAAGTAGGTGAACTGGGTCACCTCCATGCCGTTGAGCCAGATCTCCCAGCCCAGGCCCCAGGCGCCCAGGGTGGGGGACTCCCAGTTGTCCTCGACGAAGCGGATGTCGTGGACCAGCGGGTCGATTCCCAGGCGCTTGAGGGAGCCGAGGTAGAGCTCCTGGAAATCGGCGGGGGAGGGCTTCATCACCACCTGAAACTGGTAGTAGTGCTGCAGGCGGTTGGGGTTCTCGCCATAGCGGCCGTCAGTGGGGCGGCGCGAGGGCTGCACATAGGCGGCGTTCCAGGTCTCGGGGCCGATAGAGCGCAGGAACGTCGACGGATGGAAGGTGCCGGCACCGACCTCCATGTCCAGCGGCTGCATCACCACGCAGCCCTGTTCGGCCCAGTACTGCTGGAGGGCCAGGATCAGCCCCTGAAAGGTCGAGGCGTCTGCCGTCGACCCGGGGGCCGAGGTCGACGTAGGTGTCGAGAGTGTCATTGGGAAAAGCACCATTGGCCATGAATTCACAGGGCGTCAAGTATACAATCACCGGAAGATCGGTTATAGGCGCACGCCCCGAGACAGAGGATTCTCCCCATGATCGTAGTGACAGGCGGAGCCGGCTTCATCGGCTCGAATCTGGTCAAGGCACTCAATCAGCGCGGCCACCAGGACGTGCTGGTCGTCGACGACCTTTCCGACGGAACCAAGTTCGTCAACCTGGCCGACTGCACCCTGGGCGACTACCTGGACAAGGACGACTTCCGTCGCCGGGTAGAGGCCGAGCTTCGTGGCGAGCATGCGCGGCTGCCGAAGATCGAGGCGATCTTCCATGAGGGTGCCTGCTCGGATACCACCGAGTGGGATGGCCGCTTCATGCTCGACAACAACTTCGAGTACTCCAAGGTGCTGCTGCACTTCTGTCAGCAGCGAGGCATCCCCTTCCTCTACGCCTCCTCGGCGGCCACCTATGGCGGCAGCGAGGTGTTCATGGAGGCCCCGGAACACGAGAAGCCGCTCAACGTATACGGCTACTCCAAGCTGCTGTTCGACCAGTACGTGCGTGCCCATCACGATTCCTTCCGCAGCCAGGTGGTGGGCTTCCGCTACTTCAACGTCTACGGCCCGCGGGAGCAGCACAAGGGCAAGATGGCCAGCGTGGCGTTCCATCACCATACCCAGATCAGCGCCGGCCAGGACGTCAAGCTGTTCGGTGCTTGGGACGGTTATGAGGCGGGCATGCAGAGCCGTGACTTCGTCTATGTGGGCGACGTGGTGGACGTGAACCTCTGGTTCCTCGACAACCCCGAGGAGTCCGGCATCTTCAATCTGGGCAGCGGGCGCGCCGAGCCCTTCAAGGCGATCGGTGACGCGGTGATCGATTACTACGGCCATGGGGCCATCGAGTACATCGATTTTCCCGAGGAACTGAAGGGGCGCTACCAGAGCTATACCCGGGCCGATATCTCGCGGCTGCGCGAGGCCGGCTACGACCGCGAATTCCGCACCGTGGCAGAGGGTGTGCGCGAATACCTGGAGTGGCTGAATGGTTGAATCGGCCCCGCAGGGCGAGGCGGGCGGCGAGCGCATCCTGGTGGTCGGCCCCTCCTGGGTCGGCGACATGGTGATGGCCCAGAGCCTGTTGATGACGCTACGCGCTCGCCATCCCGGCGGTACCCTCGCGGTGATGGCGCCGGGCTGGTCGTTGCCGATCCTTGAGCGCATGCCCGAGGTGGATGAGGCGATCGCCCTGGATGTGGCCCACGGCCAGTTCGGCTGGTCCGTGCGCCGCGAGGCGGCGCGTGGGCTGCGCGGTCGCTTCGACCGGGCCATCGTGTTGCCGCGCTCCTGGAAGTCGGCCCTGGTGCCCTTCCTGGCGGGAATTCCTCATCGCGTCGGCTTTCATGGTGAGCAGCGCTTTGGGCTGCTCAACGAGCGTCGCCGTCTCGACAAGCGCGTGCTCGACCAGACGGTGAAGCGATTCGTCTCGTTGGGACTGTCCGCCGATGAGGCGGCCACGGGCAGCTTCGCGATACCCCAGCCAAGGCTGGAGGTGGATGCGGCCAACCAGGCCGACCTGCGCGAGCGACTGGGGCTTTCCTCGGGTCCGGCCATCGGCATGATGCCCGGGGCCGAGTACGGCCCCGCCAAGCAGTGGCCGCTGGGGCACTTCCGCGCCCTGGCCGAGAGTCTGGTGGCAGCTGGGTTCGAGGTGCGTGTGCTGGGTGGACCCAAGGATGTCGAGGCGGGAGAGGCGATAGCCGAGGGCCTGGCGGGCGCCCATAACCTGTGCGGCAGGACGCGGCTGGCCGATGCCGTGGACCTGCTGGCCGACTGCGAGCAGGTGGTCACCAACGACTCGGGCCTGATGCACGTGGCGGCGGCGGTGGGGACTCGAGTGCAGGCACTCTACGGCTCTTCCTCGCCGGCCTACACGCCGCCGCTGACCGACAACGCCGAAATCCACTATCTGGCCGTGGAGTGTTCACCCTGCTTCGCGCGCGTCTGCCCACTCGGGCATACCCGCTGCCTGGTGGAAATGGCTCCCGAACGCCTGCTCCAGGCCATTCGCTCGGGGCGTGCGACCATCGCCAAGGCCTAGGCCGACTACTGCATGATCGGGGTCGCCTCGTCGGCCCCATCCTCGGGTGCCTCCAGGACCTGCCGGGGGGTAGCCTGCCCGCTCTCCTGCTGTCTGCCATCGGGTATCAGGCCCTCCCACAGGCGCTGCTGCAGGGCCGTCTCCTCGTGCATGCGCGCCGCCAGATCGGCCAGGCCATGCTGTTCCACCAGGGTTGGCTGCTCGGCGAGCAGCGACACGCCCAGCCCCGCACGGTGGCGGTCGATGGTGAAGCCCATCGCCTCCA
Source organism: Halomonas sp. SSL-5 (assembly GCF_030708455.1). GTDB lineage: Bacteria > Pseudomonadota > Gammaproteobacteria > Pseudomonadales > Halomonadaceae > Halomonas. Next base: position 51,982 of record NZ_JAUYWF010000005.1, on the reverse strand, counting down.
GGATGGTGGGAAAGAGGTCGGTGGTAGCGGCCTGACGCTGGGTGCGTGCCCCGGCCTCGGTCCCCTTCCCCAGCAGCATGAAGGTGTTGTCGCGTTCACCGGCGATCAGTTGCTCCCAGGCCGATACGCGCATCGTCAGGTGGTCGCTGGCGATCACGACCAACGTATTCTCGAGCAGCCCCTCCTCTTCCAGGCGGTCGATCAGGTCGAAGGTGAGCCAGGCCGAGCACTCCACCGAATAGAGGATATCCTCGCCGTCGAATTCGCCCTGGCGCGCCTCGCAGGCCCGGGCCGGATAGCCGCTGGGCGCGTGGCCGGTGAGGCTCAAATTGACGACTCCCCAGGGGCCCGCATCTTCGTTGTCCAGACGGCGGATCTCCTCGACGGTGAAGTCGTAGAGGCTATCGTCGAAGAGCCCCCAGTCGTTGACGTAGTCGCTGTCCTCGAGGCGTGGCTCGAGTTCGGCGCGGCCCATGACCCTGTCGAAACCGTGGTCCCGGTAGAAGATTCCCTTGCCGGCAAATTCGGTGCTGGCCCCGCCCAGGAAACTGAGCCGGTAGCCCTGTTCATCCAGCACATCGCCGAGGCAGCGAATCCCGGGCACCACGCGTCCCAGCGGCTCGAACTGGTTGTCGTGGAGTAGCCCCGCCGGCATCAGCGGGGTGCCGCACTGGCTGGCGATCATGCCGGCCATGGTCCAGCCGGTGTTCTCCAGTTGGCGGACGCCTTCGAAGACATGGCCGCGTCGGCCCAGGGCGTCGAGGAAGGCATAGGCATCGCCGAAGCGCTCGCGGTCGGCATAGGTGTGCTCGATGCTCTCCAGATAGAGCACCAGCAGGTTGGGTGGATCATCCGGCGCCTGCTCGATCGTGGGCGTCACGAAGCGCCTGTCCAGCCAGGCGCCATCGTCGGTGACGATGGCCGCACTGCGCTGCCCCATGCTGTAGAACAGCGGGTTACTGGCCACCAGCACCAGTGCCAGCAAGCGGTCGGCGAGTCGCCAGCGGTGGTCGTGGCGCGCCAACCAGATGAAGGCGGTCAGCAGGGCCAGCATCGTCAGGGTGTAGAGAGCCGCCGCCAGCAGGCGGCCGCTACCGCCATGGTCGGAGATGCCGGCCTGAAGGTGGAAGAAGATTGCCCCGATCTCGACGATGCCGAAGCTTTCGGCCAGATAGACGTAGACGCCCCACAGGCAGAGTGGCACCAGCGACCAGGGCCAGACCCTGACTGGTGGCCTGGGGTTCGCCGGCTCGCCCCAGCGCAACAGCCAGCCCAGGCCGAGCCAGGCACCAGCGATGGGCACCAGGCTCCACACCGGCAGCACCGCTACGGTGACGATGGCGTAGCCGAGGCAGAGCCCGATGACGAGCAGGGCCCACCAGCGGGGATGTTTGAGCCAATCAGGGCTTGAGTGAAGCTTCATGAATGTTCGCGATAGGGTAAGCGGGTGGTGGCCATCCAGGCCGCATCCTGAGGACTGTCAAGGAGGTGCCTGGTGGAGTGCATAGGCCTTCATGTACTTCCAGAATACGCCATTGGCGATGGAGAAGGCGATGACGAGGCTACATCAGTTCTGGGTGACATCATTTTTGGGTTCACCGCACTTTGCCCGGAAACGCGGCACGGATCTTCTCAGGAAGAAGTACGCTGTGTCACGGTAGCCGTAGGCGATTCGCTGGATGATCTTTATCCGGTTGTTCATGCCCTCCAGCACGCTGGTGTTCAGCCGGTGCCGAGCACTGGACAGGATCCCTACGAGGTACGTGGCCTACCACTTGGTGAAGCGTCCCAGGCCTCAATGCCGCTGATGGTGGCCATGTGGTACCACTCCTGCCAGGCGTTTCGGGCGGTGGCCGCGTCGTCGGCAAACCACAGGGTCTTCAGCTGGTCCTTTAGCAGGTACGCCTTGGTCAATGACACATTGGCCGCCCACAATTCCCCCAGCTTCACCGCCTGCTCGCGCTTGAGGTTGTCGGCGTTGCGCATCAGCCAGCGACTGCCCTTGATCAACTTGCGGGGGGCCTTGTTGTCGTGCAACTGATTGGCCTGATCTACGCGCACCCAGTCCATCACGTGGCGTCCGTACTTAGCCACCACATGGAACCGATCTGAGACCACCTTGGGGTTGGGGCACTGGGCCTTCACTTCGAGATCGAAGGCCGAGTTCATGTCCATGCCACGACCTCTATCTGTTCTCGAGCCTCGCCCAACCATTCGAAGAATGGCCGGATCGCCTCGTGGGAAGAACGACGTTCGCCGATCCACACTCCCTTCTGGATGTCGGCGAAGGCGACCACCGTGGCGTAGCGGTGCCCTTTGTGCAGGGCGAAGTCGTCTATCATCAGCCGCCCCAACCACGTGCTCCACCCACTGGCGCAGTGTGGTGGTGACCGGCGAGGGCCCCGGCAGCCAGTCGATGTGCTCCTGTGTCGGGCCATAGACAAGATAGCGTAGGCGTCGCACCGGGACGTCGAGCTCTACTCGGTAATCAGCAGCGGTGCCTCACGCACGTGCCGTCGATGCACGTCATGCACCAGGAAGCAGGCGTGATCGCAGCCTCTGCAGACCGGCCGGATCCGGCCATCGGGTTCCAATTGGAGCCGCAACGTCTGTGGGTCGAAGAACTCGTGGTGGGTGATGCTGAAACCTTTCCAGAACAGGCAGAGCAGGGTAGCATCCATGCTCCGTAGGCTGACGTTTTAATGAATATCATATTATTCGGATTTACTGCTGTTTCTCTATCCCGCCTCCGCTTCAAGGTTTGCCTGTTTTACGTTGATTTTACGTCGATCTGCGAAGAACCAAATAATATGCGGAGTGGGGAGCGTGATTATATCAAGATTGCACGCTTGTTCTCTTTCTAGGTAAAAAGATAGAGCGTCACCGGAGGAGGTTAGAAGAGTGGTTAGATGTGTTGATGGCTGAGCTGATGTGGTAATTAAAATCGTATATTAGCTAAGTAAGTATAGGTGAGAAATGTTCTTTAGGAAAAGAAAAAAGAAAGATATTGAGAGAATAAGGATCCTCGTAGAGAGAGAGGTCGCTAAGAGACAGTACCAGGTAGATGCACGAGAAGCTAAGCGTCTAACACAAGAAAGTCGCGTTGTTGATAAAGAAATAGTTGTAAGTTTGACTACGTACTCTAAAAGAATCCATGATGTCTACTTAGTTCTTGAATCTATTTCTCAGCAGACAGTCTTGCCAAATAGAGTTGTTTTATGGCTGGCGGAGGGTGAGTTTGATGCCTTGCCAATTTCAATAACTGAAAGAACTAATTTCGGCCTTGAAATAAGGTTTTGTGAAGATATAAAGAGCTATAAAAAGATAGTTCCTTCGCTTTTAGACTTTCCTGATAGCATCATTATCACGTTGGATGATGATATTCTCTATCCTAGAGATACAATAGAGATTTTGGTCAACAAACATAAAGAGCACCCCGGTGCAATAATAGGGCAAAGGGCGCATGAGATTACTTATAGAAAAGGTAAAATAAGGCCTTATAAAGAATGGAAAAAAGAGACGAAAGACAATAATGGCAATATTTTTCTCACAGGGGGAGCGGGAGCTCTTTATCCACCGAATTCGTTATATGAAGATGTGATAAAAAAAGAAATATTTACTGAAATTTGCCCTTATGCAGATGATGTCTGGATGTTTTTTATGGCAAAACTAAATAAAACAGAAATTATAAATGTTCAGGGAAGAGGCTTTAAGGACTTTGTTGAGCTGCCGAATGCGTCTTCCGAAGGTGGACTGAATAAGTTAAATGTGGACAGGAGTTATAATGACAAGCAGATAGCTAATATGATTAAATATTATGGAAATAATATTTAATTTATTAAAAATGTAGAGCCATCAATAGGCTCTTCGTCGTTGGGTGGGGAATTCGCCTCTTGAGCTGGGCCAGGATATGACCTCCACGACCATAGGAGGCATGGCATGGATGGCACCCAGATTCTGACCCTCGGCTTGGGCTTGGGCTTGGAAGCGCCCTGGATCCTCAAGGAGCAGCATCTGGATGCCTCCGTATCGCCCCACCGATTGGATCTCTTCGTCGAAGCCGAACGAGGCAACCTCTATCCATGCCCTGACTGCGGCAAGGCCTGTCCGGTTCACGATTCCGCCGATACGACCTGGCGGCACCTGAACTTCTTCCAGCATCACTGCTACCTGCATGCCCGCGTGCCTCGCACCAAGTGCCCCGAGTATGGCATCAAGCGCATCGAGGTGCCTTGGGCCTGGCCAGGCAGCGACTTCACCCTGTTGTTCGAGCAATCCGACATCTCGCTGGTCAAGAAGATGCCGGTACTGGCCGTCTCCCGGCAACTGGAGATCTCCGTCACACGGCTTTGCCGCATCGTGTACCACTACGTCGGCTGGATGCTGGGGAACTGGATACTGGATCTGAGCAACGAGGCCACCGTCGGCGTCGACAAAACCGCCTCTCGGTGCGGCCAGCGTTACGTGACGGTATTCCTCCACATGCAGCGCAAGCAGGAGCCGGTGATCTTCGCCGTCCCAGGCCACGGCAAGAATGCGGCGGCCTCGGAGACGCTGGAGCGGCACGCCGAGGCGGTGGTCAGGCGGTGGATCTCGGTACTGACGAACGTACGGCTGGAAGGGATGACCGGCCTGTTCGGTCAGGCCAAAACCACGTGAAGTGACGAAGAACCCGAGATAAGCGATAATGTCGCTGCTCTTTGGTCGCATAGATACTGAGGTGTCATTACTCAAAGTCGTCGGTGGGTGAGAATTTAATTATTAGAGTTCATTTTTCTCAGGTGTTCTTAACCCGTAGAAAAAAGTACTCCTTGGGAATGTTGCTTAACGTAGGCTAGTTATAATGAATAGATTTTTAATTTTGGGTGGTAGGCTGTATGTTGAGTAATTTTCGCCCAGCAGGCTGGGAGATTCCTAAAGTATGGTGGTATATTGGTATTGTTTCAATGGGGGTGAGTGCATTACTTCGCTTGCCGGTGCCAGAGATAGGTGAGTTTAGTGGTATCTTATTGACTTTCGTTGGGTTGGTTACGCTTTTAGTATACGGGAAAGAGTTTCGGCGAAGTGCACCGCTGTGGCTGTTATGGGTGGCGTTAGTTGTGCAGCTAATCACTTGGCTGTTAGGTTATTTCCACCATCCAGAATGGTTGCCAGACTATCCTAAATTGAGTCGACTGGCCAAGAGTTTTGTGTTTATTGCTGTTGCATGGTGGTTGGGAGGAAGTACACGCGCCACACTTTTAATTTGGGGGCTTGCACTGGCTGGTGTTTTGATAGCCACATTGTTACCGAGTGCAGTTAATGATTGGCGGCTTGGGCTGCTAGGGCGTCGTGTTGATTTTAATATTCATAATGCCCAGCATATCAGTATGTTTTTGGGGGCAGGACTGATAGGTTTGCTGTCCTTCAGTCAGCTATGCTTGAAAGCAGGAAAATGGAGCTGGTTGCGTCGAGCTGGGTGGGGGGGTGGAGTTCTCCTCTGCTTGGCGGGTGTCATTTTTACACAAACCCGAGCCAGCTGGTTGGCATTGGCAATCGTGCTCCCTTTAATGGGGCTGGTATGGGCTGTCTGGAAATTAAAAGCAGGACCTGAAGTAAGGATTAGCCGAGCGTTCATTGTGACGGGCCTGATTGGGACCATGCTGGGAATGGGAGTGCTGTTTACATTTCACGATACCATATCCAAACGACTGATCCATGAAAGTGGAGTTGTAACCCAGTTGCTAGAAGGTGATATCGATGATATGCCTTTAACTAGCGTTGGAGTTCGAGTGGTTTCTTGGCAAGCATCACTAAGCTGGATTGCTGAGCGCCCTGTGGTGGGCTGGGGAGACGATGCAGGCTCGCTCGTGATGCGACAAACGGAAGGGCTTCCTCCGAAATTAAAAGCATTTGGCCATTTACACAACAGCTTCCTGGAGCTGTTGGTTTCATATGGCTTGCTGGGCTTGGCGGTTTTTGTTGCTTTGGGCTGGTGGGTCGCACGTGGCACCTGGCGGGCATGGCGGAATGGCTACATGCCGGGTAATATGGCCCTGTTTGGTTATTCTTTCTTTATATTCTGGTTGGTTGTTAATAGCTTTGAGTCATTCATTTTCTACTGGACGGGCATTCATCTTTTCAGTCTCGTTATGGGCGGGCTGGTTACCCATATCTGGTTGTCTGAACAGGCGGGAAACCGTAAAGAAAATAGTTCGTGATGGTGTTGTCGCCACTATCGCATTGTTATTAGGCTCTTCGTCGTTGGGTGTGGAGTTATTCTCTGAGCCGGGGTGTTGGCAGTGAATTTACGAATTAGAGCGAGTGGTTAGGAATGTAGCGCCGCTGCTAACGTTAGAGAGACTACTTTGGGTAGCTGATACCGTATTGCAGCTGCCGATGATGAAGTCCACCGACTGCTTGATGGCCATGGAACTGGTCGCGTGATTAATTTATAATTGTTAATTAAAATGATTGATGTGTGTATGATAGGTAGCGGACAAAAACCATTAGAGCGATAAGGTTTTCCCGTTGTGGATGATAAAATTTGGCAATGTAGCGGTTAGCATTGTGGATAATATCTTGGGCCTCTTTGGGATGTGATAGAAAATATTCTATTTTTTCGTCCAGGTCAGAAAAGTCATCGCTGACCTCCACGTAATGATGTCCTGGAGTAAGGGTGCCTTCCATGAACCAGGTTTCATAAATCGGTCGCTTCATGAAGCAAAGAGAGTTAGACGCCATGATCCACTTCAGATTGGTGGCGACGTCGTTTCCTTCAATGCTGAAGATGAATTTGTGCTCAAACTGTTGCTCAATGGACATGAATGGCTTGCGATATGCGGCGGTTTCCACCTTATTGTCGGTGGCGCCGACATCGCAGAGGTCCATATCGTGGCACTGTGCTAGAAAGTGTTGCCGGTGGGGCTGATGTGCTGCTCCCCGCCAAACTAGGGTGTCCTTTTTGTTTTTGTAATGATAAGGATCTTTTACCGTGTAGAAATGCCGTACACTGTCGAGCTTAAGTAGTACCGAATTCTGATTATTCTCGCTAATGGGCCTGCTTTTTACAAACGTGGGTTCATGGGGAACAAAAGTCTTGTCGCCAAATCGATAGTGGTATGCGCTACTGCCTGGGAAATATCTTGCGACTTTATAAAAATCAATGTGATACGTCGATTTCTTGGCGCGTATTCTGAAATTGTCATTCCTGACAGCTTCGCTGGAAAGCTCTGTTGAATTATCAAGTTTATTATAATATTCCACGCGCTCCATGATGGCTTCTTGTTCGGCCGAGGGAAGGGTGTCAAATTCGTCCAACAGAGGTTTGAGCTGATGCCGGAAAAAAATCCTCGGGACTAAAGAGCCAAGAAGACCTGTGGTGTAGAACATGAACTTGTGCGCACGGTAGGCGTTTTTTCCGCTCTTCATGGGCGATGGCACCTAATCAATACGGTGTTGGGTAAGCGAGGAGTAAATGGCCATGTAGGAGTTGGCCATGGCCTCTGGTGTGTATTCAGCCAAGTGCTCAGTGGCATTATGCGCAAGCGCCTGGCGTAATGCGTTATCGCGAAGTCGCACAAGCTGTCGGGCGAGAGCCTCACCGTCACCGGGCGGAAACAATAGCCCCGTTTCGCCGTGGTGGACAATATCAGGGATGCCTCCAATCTGGCTGGCTACCACAGGTACTCCGGCAAGCATGGCGTCCAGCAGTACTGACCCCAAGCCTTCGTTGCGTGAAGGGAAGGCGAACACGTCTAGTGCCGGCAAGTAATTACCGATATCGGGTTGGAAGCCAGCCCAGATGACGTTATCCAGTGCGGCACTCTCCTTTTTGAGGATGGCTTCATCTTCCCCACGGCCAAAAAAGACAAAAAGCATATCGGGGTGAGAGTGCTGTAGCCGGCGGGCGGCATCGAGTAGCACGCGTTGCCCCTTGTGCCGGTCAACCAGCGCACCAGCATGGCCGACCAGAAAGCGCCCTGGGTAACATGTACGAAAAGAATGTGCTACGTCGAGATCCGGTGTCAGTCGAGTAAAGGCGCTGGGAATCTGCACTACCGGCTCCGGGCATAATGGCTGTATTTCCTTGGCGATGGCCCGGGATAGCGCCACACAGCGATACGCATCTCGATAAAACAGCTTATTGCTGATTTTTCGCTTGACCGGTGTATCCACTCGCCGGGTAATGAGGTAGGGAGTCTTCATAAGACGTAGATGCAGCCAGGCCCAGTGTACCGCCTTGGCGTCGTGGGCATGGACCATGGTAGCTCGACCCGCCTGCCGATGACCGGCCAGCTGATGGTGAGCGCTGACAAATCGCACCCTGGGCGTTGTGGCCAGTTCTGTGCGCAGGGGCGAGTCTGGCTGGCACACTAGCGTCTGGAATGATATCTCTGCCCTGTCGGCCAGCGCCTGGATCAGCAGCACCGTTTGCCGCTCGCCGCCGCGAAACCCCCGGGCCAGATTGGCGTGGATGATGTGCAAGGCCGCCTCGTAGAAAATTTGTGGGGATAATGGCGGCTATAGTAGCATTCGCAGTCTATTCTGGCAGGACGGTTTTACATGCTCTCTGAGCTGAGTGCCGTGATCATTACCCGCAACGCGGCGGCAACCCTGGCCCGCACCCTCGATTCGCTCGAGGCCCTGGGAGAAGTGGTAGTTTACGACAACGGGTCCACCGATGAGACTCTCGAAATTGCTCGTCGTTACGCTAATGTATCACTTCACCAGGGCGAGTTTTTTGGCTTTGGCCCGACCAAGCGCCATGCGGTATCGCTTGCCCGCAATGACTGGGTACTATCGCTGGACGCCGATGAGGCGCCCAGCGCCCGCTGGCTTGAGGCGCTGAACGGCTGGCTGCCCACCGCTGATGCGGACCAGGTGGTCGAGGTGCTGCGGGAAAACTGGCTATTGGGCAAGCCCGTGCACCATTCGGGCTGGGGCAATGACTGGTTGGTACGCGTCTTTCATCGCCAGCGGCATAACTTCAATGATGCCATGGTGCACGAGTCGGTTGCAGTTAGCCCAACTACACAGGTCGTACGGCTTGACGGTTGCCTTGAACATTTGGCAGTTACCGAACTTGGTCAGTTCCTGGAAAAGATAAATCGTTATTCAAGTATTCGTGCAGGTTCAGAAAAGTTGCGGGTATATCCTGTGGGGGTTATTGTATTAAAGTCCGCGTTTGCTTTTTTGCGAACCTATATTTTGAAGCGCGGTTTTCTCGATGGTTGGCGTGGTTTGGTGATCGCCGTGGCTAATGCAAACGGTGTGTTCTGGAAATATATGAAACGTCGTGTTCGAGAGATATGAATGCGCCGTCCCATGAGGCCGTGCCAGTGAAAATAGCCCTAGTGCATATGCGTCACGCTGCCTCTGGCGGTACTGAGCGTTTTCTCAATGAGTTGTCACGCTACCTGGCAGAACGCGGTGAAGATGTGACTATCATTTGCCGCTCCCATGTGGCGCCTGCGCATCCAGCCATACGTTTTGTTCGCCTGCGCCCGTTCAGTATCGGAAAGGCCCAGCGTATGTGGCGATTTGCTCAAGCAGTGGAGAAACACGTCAAGTCAGCCGATTATGACCTTGTCTATGCCTTGGGAAAAACCTGGACGCACGATTTATTGCGTATTGGTGGAGGTACTGTTTATCACCACTTGGCATCGAAGCCCAAGCGTCAGTGGCGGTGGAAGGATAGGGTGGCTGCGCGAATTGAGGCCAGAGCCATGGCGCCCGGCGCCTATTACCACGTGGTCTCCAATTCATGGCAAAGTGATAGCGAGATTGCGGAAGCGTACAATGTGCCTGCTGAGCGGCGTTCCGTAATCCATAACTTTGTCGATACTCACCGTTTTGACCGCTCACGGCTCAATGGTGATGTTAGTACCCTTTCACGGGAATTAGGCTTGGGTGATCAAGTTCCTGTTTTCCTTTTTCTGGGCACCGGTTATCGTCGCAAGGGGCTGGAGCCAACCCTTGAAGCCTTCTCCCGGCTCGACGGAGAAGCCATCTTGCTGGTGGTTGGCCGTGACTCCCGGCAGGCTCAGTATCAGGAGCTTGCCCAGCGTCTCGGCATAGCAGAAAAATGCCGTTTCCTGGGTGAGCAGTCTTCACCCGAACGATATTTTTCCCTCGCCGACTGCTACATGCTACCTGCGTATTATGAGCCATTTGGCTTTACCGTACTTGAGGCGCTTTCCTGTGGCACGCCAGTTATAACTACCAAGAAATGTGGCGCTAAAGAAGTGGTAACGTCAGAGGTGGCAACGGTCATCGATCGAGCAGATGACATTGAGGCACTCACCGACGCTATGGCTTATTGGGCCAAGTGTAAGGGTGATGCTGAACTGAAAATTCGCTGCCGCGAGTTGGCGTTATCCCTCGATGTAGAAGAAATCATGGCTAAGAACTACCGGTGCATTCTTGACGTATACCAGCAAAAGCAGGCGGCTCGATGCCAGACGTAAGGAATTGGAAAATCATCGGCCGGGGAGATGAGCGTATCTGCTACCAGCACCCGGATGACCCCGGTCGATGTATCAAGCTCAGTCGGCGAGAAAAAGCCAAGCAGACTCGTCGCGAACTTCGGTATTTTAGCGGCTTGCGGCGGCGAGGTGTACCGTTCACGCTTATTCCCGAGTTCTTCGGGGTGGTGGAAGATGAGGGTTTGATCGGTATCGAGCAGCAGTTGGTGCTCGATGATCGGGGAAAACTTCCACCCAATGTGGCTGAGTACCTGGCCAAGCCGCTGACGCCGCAGCAGGTAAGCCGCTTTTGGGCTGGGCTCGAAGCACTCCAGGCCTACTTGTTGGCCTATAACGTGGTGCCTTGCGATTTGGTACTGAGCAACCTTCTGGTGATCGAACGGGCGGACACCACCACGGTCATACTTATCGACGGCCTTGGTGTCTCGGAACTTATTCCATTGCCGGAATATGTACCTTGGCTTGGGCGGCGCAAGATCCGGCGCAAGTGGGCCAGGTTCATGGAGAAAACGGTCAAACCGCGCTTTACGGCCACACAAGAATGTCAGCTACCATAGCCGATAGTAATCCACTCGGTAGTGCGCGTTGTTTCTTCTGTAGCGACAAACTTGGTTACAGAACTCTCTAGTCTCTTCAGGTTGCGTCCTTTCCAGGCGCCATCACCGCGCAGCCGGCAGCGGTCGAGGTCGATCAGCCACACCTTGCCTTCTTCATCCACCAGCAGGTTGCGGGCATTGAGGTCGACATGGTCGAGGCCGACGTCGTGGAAGCGGCGGATGGTGGCACCGACGCGTTGCAGCAGGTCGTCATCGGCTTCGCCGTTCTCCAGCAGGCTGGCCAGGGCGCGGGCGCCGGGAAGGCGCACGGTGATCAGGGCGGCTGCATAGGTCAGGCCGTGACGGGTGACGCTGGCGGCCACCGGTCGGGGCACCGGCAGGCCACGGGCATGCAGGTTGGCGGTCAGCTGCAGCTCGCGGAAGGCGCGGGTGCGTTCCAGGCCGGTCCACAGGTAGCGGGCTTCACTCAGCCGCGCCACCAGGCCGCCGCGGCGGTAGGGGCGCAGCACCCACTCCTCGCCGTTACCGGCGTCCAGGAACAGGCTGGCGCCGCGCCCCGGGGCCTGGCCGGTGATCTTCCCCTGCGCCTGCCACCAGTCGGGGTCGAAGGTTGACGGGCCGATTTGTGGCGCCTCGCCGGCGTCACATAAACTGTCCGCATCATATAGAATATGGGACTTTCCCGCTCTCAATGTTGCCAAGCGCATGAAGCATCCTCTGCCCGTCCAACCGCGCCACATCGGCGTGTTGCGACTCTCCGCCCTGGGCGATGTCTGTAACCTGGTGCCGACGATTCGTGCCCTGCAGCGCCAGTGGCCCGAGGCGCGTATCACCTGGATCGTCGGCAAGGCCGAGCACAGTCTACTGGCGGGCCTCTCCGGGGTCGAGTTCGTGGTCTACGACAAGTCCAGTGGCCTGGCCGGCATGCGGGCCCTGTGGCGCGAACTCGCCGATACCCGCTTCGACGTGCTGTTGCACATGCAGCAGGCGCTGCGCGCCAGTGCGCTCTCCCTGGGGCTCAAGGCCGACGTGCGGGTGGGCTACGACAAGGCGCGCGCCAAGGATGCCCAGCACTGGTTCACCCACCGCCAGATCTCCCCCCACCCGCGCGCCCATGTGTTGGAGTCCTTCCTGGATTTCGCCCGGCTGCTGGGTGTCGAGGACCTGAGCCTGGAGTGGAACCTGGCGATCCCTTCCGCGGCCCATGACGAGGCGCGCTCCCTCACCGGCGATGCGCGCTACCTGCTGACCAGCCCCTGCGCCAACCCGCGGCTGCGCAACTTCCGCAACTGGTCCGCCGAGGGCTACGCCGCGGTGGTCCAGCACGCCTGGGAGCAGCACGGCCTGTGCACGGTGCTGACCGGGGGTGGCAGCACCCAGGAGCGGGAGATGGGGGAGCGCATCCAGGCCCTCTGCCCGACCGAGGCGGTGATCGATGCCATCGGCGCCACCTCGCTCAAGGGGCTGCTGGCCCTGATCGACGCTGCCCAGGCGGTCATCGCGCCGGACTCGGGCCCCGTGCATATGGCCAACGCCCTGAACACGCCCACCGTGGGGCTCTATGCCACCACCAATCCCGACCGTGCCGCGCCCTATCGCTGGCGCGACTTCGTGGTCAACCGCTATTCCGACGCGGTACGCAGCTACCTGCACAAGGACCCCGGGGAGATACCCTGGGGCCAGCGTGTCCGCCACCCCGACGCCATGTCGCTGATCCGCGCCGACGACGTGATCGAGCGCCTCGAGGCGGTGCTGCAGCACGCCATCGACCATCCCCCAGCCAAGGACGCCTGACGACGATGAGACTCGACCTGACCGCCCTGGAGCGCTCCCGCCTGCTGGTGGTGGGCGATGTGATGCTCGACCGCTACTGGCATGGCGGCACCTCGCGCATCTCCCCCGAGGCGCCGGTGCCGGTGGTACGCGTGGAGGAGAGCGAGGATCGCCCCGGGGGCGCCGCCAACGTGGCGCTCAACATCTCCTCACTGGGCGCCCAGGCCGCGCTATCCGGGCTGGTGGGCGACGACGACAACGCCGACCGCCTGGTAAGCCGCCTGGAGGCGGCCGGAGTGAGCACTCACTTCCAGCGCAGCGCGGGCGTACCCACCATTACCAAGCTGCGGGTGATGAGCCGCAACCAGCAGCTGATCCGCCTCGACTTCGAGGAGGGGCTGGGCGAAGTAGACACCTCGGGGCTCCTGGCGAAGGTGGAAGCGGCGTTGCCGGCGTGCGACCTGGTGATCCTCTCGGACTACGGCAAGGGCACGCTGAACCGTGTCGAGGAGCTGATCCGCCTGGTGCGGGCCAGCGGCAAGCGAGTATTGGTGGATCCCAAGGGCAGCGACTTCTCGCGCTATCGCGGGGCCAGCGTGATCACCCCCAACCTGACCGAGTTCGAGGCGGTGGTGGGTCACTGCCGCGACGATGCCGAGCTGGCGAAACGTGGTGAAGCCCTGCGCGCCGAGCTCGAGCTGGAGGCGCTGCTGATCACTCGCAGCGAGAAGGGCATGACCCTGATCCGTGAGGGGCACGAGCCGCTGCACCTGCCGACCCGGGCCCGCGAGGTCTATGACGTCACCGGCGCCGGCGATACCGTGATCGGTGTGCTGGGCCTGGCACTCGCCGCCGGCCACGGCTTCCCCGAGGCGATGACCCTGGCCAACCTGGCCGCCGGGCTGGTGGTGGCCAAGCAGGGCACCGCCACTCTCTCCATCGCCGAGCTCTATACCGCCCTGCACGGCGACAAGCTGGCCGAGTTCGGTGTGATCGAGGAGTCGGCGCTGATCGAGGCGGTGCGTGCCGCCCAGGCCCGCGGCGAACGGGTGGTGATGACCAACGGCTGCTTCGATATCCTCCACGCCGGCCACGTGGCCTATCTGGAGCAGGCACGCCGGCTAGGCGACCGGCTGGTCGTGGCGGTCAACGACGACGCCTCCATCGCCCGCCTCAAGGGCCCCAAGCGGCCCATCAACCCCCTGGCGCGGCGCATGCAGGTGCTCGCCGGCCTCGGCGCCGTGGACTGGGTGGTGCCCTTCGCCGAGGAGACCCCGCAGCGGCTGATCGAGGCGGTGCTGCCCGACGTGCTGGTCAAGGGCGGCGACTACCGCCCCGAGCAGATCGCCGGCGGACAGGCGGTGCGCGATGCCGGCGGCGAAGTGAGGGTTCTGGGCTTCGAGGATGGCGTCTCCACCACCGCGATGATCTCCACCATCCTCGACCGCGAGAGCTGATGGGCTGGCCCCGGCTCGCCTACTCCACGCTGCTGCACCTGGCCGCCCCCCTTGCCTGGCGGCGGCTGCGCCGTGAGCATGGACTCACTGACCCCAGGCCGCTACGCCTGGGGAGGATTCCCGAGACCCCTCCCGATACGCGCATGCTGTGGCTGCATTGCGCCTCGGTGGGCGAGGTCCAGGCGGCCCGGCCGCTGATCGAGGCGCTGCTCGAACGCTACCCCGGCCACTCGCTTACCGTGACCACCATGACCGCCACCGGAGCGGAACGCGTGCGTGCCCTGGCCGAGGGGCGCCAGGATGGCCGGCTGGTCCACCACTTCGTGCCCCTGGACTTCCCCCGCGCCGCGGCGCGCTTCGTCGCGCGCCTGCGTCCCGAGCTGGCGCTGTTCTTCGAGACCGAGCTGTGGCCCAACCTGCTCCACGTTTGCCGTGGTCGCGGCGTGCCGGTGGCGGTGGTCAACGGCCGCCTCTCGCCTCGGGCGTTCCGCGGCTATCGGCGCCTGCGCCCGCTGATGCGCGAGGCCCTGGGCTGCGTCGACTGGCTGGCCGCCAAGTCCGAGGAGGACGCCGCGCGCTTCGCCGAACTCGGCATGTCGCCTCGGCGAACGACGGTGGTGGGGTCCCTGAAGTTCGACATCACCCCGGAAGGTGGGGCTTCTGAGGTGAGCGAGCGCTTGCGGACCCGTCTGGGGCGTTCGCGAGTCTGGGTGGCGGGCTCCACCCACGAGGGCGAGGAGGCGCTGCTGCTCGCCGCCCACCGGCGGCTGCGCGAGCGCTTCCCCGACGCGCTGCTGATCCTGGTGCCACGCCATCCGCAGCGCTTCGAGGCGGTGGCGGCACTGTGCGAGCATGCGGGAATGAGTGTGGCTCGCCGCTCTCGCGGCGAGTGGCCGGAGGCCACGACGGCGGTCTACCTGGGCGACACCATGGGCGAGCTGATGGCGCTCTATGGCGCCGCCGACCTGGCCTTCGTGGGCGGCAGCCTGGTCCCGATCGGCGGCCACAACCTGCTGGAGCCGGCGGCCCTGGGGGTACCGGTGGTTACCGGCCCCGAGCTTGCCAACTTCGCCGATGTGGCCATGGCGCTGCGCGGCGCCGATGCCCTGGTGGAGGTGGCCGACGAGGCGCGCCTCGCCGAGGCGCTCGCCGTGCTGTTCGAGGATCCCGCCGAGCGCCGCCGTCTCGGCGAGGCGGGGCGCGGCGTGGTGGCGGCCAATCGTGGCGCCCTGGCCAGGACCCTCGAAGGGATCAGCCGGCTCCTGCCGACGGAGTAAGCGCTTACTTCGTTGCGGAGGTCGGCGTCAGGCGTTCTACCCCCTGGGCACTACCGAGCAGCAGCACGTCGGCGCCGCGGGCCGCGAACAGGCCGTTGGTCACCACCCCGACGATGGCGTTGAGGCGCGTTTCCATGGCCAGCGGATCGTCGATCATGAAGTCATAGCAGTCGATGATCTGGTTGCCGTTGTCGGTGACCACTCCCTCGCGGTAGACCGGGTCGGCGCCCAGCTTGACCAGCTCCCGGGCCACGTAGGAGCGGGCCATGGGGATCACCTCCACCGGCAGCGGGAACTCGCCCAGCCGCTCGACCCGCTTGGAAGCGTCGGCGATGCAGATGAAGCGTTCGGCACAGGCGGCCACCACCTTCTCGCGGGTCAGGGCCGCGCCGCCACCCTTGATCATCTGCAAGTGAGCGTTCACTTCGTCGGCGCCGTCGATATAGAAGGGCACCGTGCCCACGGAGTTGAGCTCGAATACCTCGATGCCGTGGCCGCGCAGGCGCTCGGCGCTGGCCTCGGAGCTGGCCACGGCGCCGGCGAAGTCGTGGCGCAGCTCGGCCAGGCGGTCGATGAAGCGGTTGGCGGTGGAGCCGGTACCGATGCCGAGCACGGTGTCGCGGTGCAGCTGGGGGCGAACCTCGTCGATGGCGGCCGCGGCGACGGCCTCCTTGAGCTGATCCTGGGATAGGCCGGCCTGGGTCATGGGGCGCTCTCCTTGGGTGGGGTGAATCGGCGGGATGAATGGGGTGGGGAAACCGGCGCCATTATAAGCCAGCAGAGCCCGTCTGCCGATGGCGCCAGCTGGACGTGAGGCCGGCGGAGATGCTACCAATAAGGGTTCCCCGCATCGCAGCATTCATGCTGCGTCCTCTCGCGTCACGCCTCTGGGATATCAGGATGCTCGAAGCTACCGTCAAGAAGATTCTCCAGGCCCGGGTCTATGAAGCCGCTCGGGAAACGCCGATATCACCGGCTCCCTTCCTCTCCCGTCGCTTCAACAACACCATTCTGATCAAGCGCGAGGACCTGCAGCCGGTCTACTCCTTCAAGATTCGTGGCGCCTACAACAAGATGGCCCAGCTCAGCGAGGCGCAGAAGGCCAAGGGCGTGATCGCGGCGTCCGCCGGCAACCATGCCCAGGGCCTGGCCATGGCGGCGAAGCAGATGGGCGTCAAGGCGATCATCGTGATGCCGCGCATCACCCCGGAGATCAAGGTGTCTGCGGTACGCGCCCGGGGTGC
Organism: Halomonas sp. SSL-5; assembly: GCF_030708455.1. Taxonomy (GTDB): domain Bacteria; phylum Pseudomonadota; class Gammaproteobacteria; order Pseudomonadales; family Halomonadaceae; genus Halomonas. Next base: position 35,208 of record NZ_JAUYWF010000005.1, on the reverse strand, counting down.
CAAGGTAGTGCTCAAGGGCGACGCCTTCGGAGAAGCGGCGGAGCACGCCCAGGCGCTGATCGAGGAGCACGGTTACACCTATATCCCGCCCTTCGACGATATCGACGTGGTGGCGGGTCAGGGCACCATCGCCGTGGAGATCCTGCGTCAGCACGGCGGTCCGCTGGACGCCATCTTCGTGCCGGTGGGCGGCGGCGGTCTGATCGCCGGCGTGGCCGCCTACGTCAAGTACCTGCGCCCTGACATCAAGGTGATCGGCGTCGAGAGTGAGGACAGCGCCTGCTTCAAGGCGGCGCTGGAGGCGGGCAAGCGGGTGACCCTCGACCAGGTCGGTGTATTCGCCGAGGGTGTCGCCGTGGCCCAGGTCGGCAAGGTGCCCTTCGACATCGCCCGGGACCTGGTCGACGAGGTCATCACCGTCAATACCGACGAGATGTGTGCGGCGGTGAAGGACATCTTCGAGGACACCCGGGCGGTCGCCGAGACCTCCGGCGCCCTGTCCCTCGCCGGCCTCAAGAAGTACATCCAGCGGACCGGCGCCGAGGGGCAGACCCTGCTGTGCATCAATTCCGGCGCCAATACCAACTTCGATCGCCTGCAGCATATTGCCGAACGCACCGAGCTCGGCGAGCAGCGCGAGGCGATCCTGGCGGTGACCATCCGCGAGCGGCCTGGCAGCTTCAAGAAGTTCTGCAAGACCATCGGCAAGCGCATGGTCACCGAGTTCAACTACCGCTACGCGGACCCGGAGAACGCGCATATCTTCGTCGGGGTGCAGGTGAAGCCCGGCGGCGAGGATCGACAGGCGGTGATCGACAGGCTGCGTGATGCCGGCTATCCGGTGGAGGACCTCACCGACAACGAGCTGGCCAAGCTGCATATCCGCCATCTGGGGGGCGGTCGTCCCAAGGAGACGTTCGACGAGGAGGTCTACCGCTTCGAGTTTCCGGAGCGCCCCGGGGCGCTGATGAACTTCCTCACCCACCTGCCCCATGACTGGAACATCTCGCTGTTCCACTACCGTAACCACGGCGCCGCCTACGGCCGCGTGCTGGTGGGCATGCAGGTGCCCAATGGCGATCGCTCCCACGTCGAGGAGTACTTCGACGCCATCGGCTACCGCTACTGGAAGGAGTCCGACAACGCCGCCTATCGGCTGTTCATGGCGTGAGGCACCCGAGGGAATGAAGGTGAGCGCTGACTCGCCCCCGGCGCCAGGCCACCCGGCGCCCGCCCGGCAAGAACGTTGAGGCTCGGCGGTTGTCTTGGCGGTGGAGTCGGCCTATAGTCGCCGGCGTTGAATGTCTCATTACCCGGAGTCGACGATGAAGCGCAAGCCCGATGTGGTCATGGCCCTGGTACTGCTGTTTGGTGTTGGCGTCGTGGCAACCGGTTATGCCCAGGCCCTGGTGGGAAACTGATCGCGAATTGCCGACCCCTGTGCGCATGCTACGGGCCGATGCCAGCTGGCATCGGCCCGTTCGCATTCAGGCCTCAAGGCCGTACCAGCCGGGCGTCGCTGACGATGGCGTCCAGCGGCACGTCCCACGGCTCCACCGGCAGCGAGTCGACCCGCTGGCAGTCATGGGCCAGGCCGACCAGCCGCGGGCGTGGCCCCGGGCGGCGGGTGAAGGCCAGGCTGCGGTCGTAGAAGCCGCCGCCCATGCCCATGCGCTGGCCGGCGTCGTCGAAGCCCACCAGCGGCAACAGGATCAGGTCCAGGGCCCAGGCGGGCAGCCGCCGGGCGCGATGGGCGCCGTGGCGGGTCTCGGGCTCGGGGATGCCGAAGCGGTTGCGGATCATGGGCGTGTCGGCATGGTAGTGCACGAACCAGAGCCGGTTGCGTGACAGCGGCTTGAGTACCGGCAGGTGAACGCGGGCGCCGCGGTGCCGGAACCAGTCGAGCAGGGGGGTAGGGTCGATCTCGCCATCGTTGGGCAGGTAGAGCGCCACGCGGCGAGCACGCTGCACGTCGGGCAGACGGCGCAGCCGGCGGCACAGACGTTCACTGGCCAGTCGGCGCTGTTCGGGCGTCAGGGCACGACGGCGGCGGCGCAGTTCGCGTCGCAGCTCGCGGCGTGAGCCATCGAAGCTCTCGAGAGAGAGGGGTGCGGCGGGTGTCGGCATGAGAAGTGTCATGTGGACGAGGTTCCCCAGAGTGCCGCTGTCGTTCTGGCCCTTGAACCCAGTGGTTCAAGGTGGGTGGCCGCAGCCGAACCGTCAGGCTTTCCGACGCACGGACATGCACACGGGTCCGGCTAGCATTTGGCCCCCTGGGTACTGCGCATAGGCTCGAGGGACGATAACGACTGGCAAACACCCCAGGGAACGTCTTCATCGTACCAGAGCCCGCCGAGGGCGGCCAATGGATTCACGCCGGGGGCTCTGCGCCGGGGGTGTCGGCCAGGGCGCGCTCCAGGCGCTCGCTCAGGGCGTCGAGGCTGCGCTCGCCCTCACGCTGGTTCTCCAGCGCCTCCAGCAGCTCGTGGGTGATATTGAGCGCCGCCATGATGGCGATGCGCTCGGTGCCCAGCAGGTTGTTCTGGGCGTGGATGCCGGTCATGGCGCGATCCAGGTAGCGGGCCGCACGCTCCAGCTTGGGCTCTTCCTCCGGGGCGCAGGCGATGACATAGCTGCGTCCCAGCAGGGTGATTTCGGCGGTCGGCCGTGTCGCGTCGCTCATCGGGGGGCTCCGGCTCGACCCGGCAGGCCACGCTGGCCGCGCGTCCCTGGGGGCCGATGCGTTAACATCCAGTCAATACCGCATGGCCAGCCACTATAAGAGAGGCCTTCTCGAGCGGTCAACGCGCGGTGCCATTTATCCGGCCACTACTATCTATTCACTACGGAGCCCCCATGTCACTGATCGACGAACGCCAGGACTTCTCCACCATTGCCGACCTCTTCCTGCTCCACGGCAGCATGCAGTCGCCGGCCTTCCTCGACGGGCGGCTGTGTGCCCGGCTCGCCATGCACGATATCGACCCCGCCGCCTGGCTGGAGGAGGTCTGCCTGGCGCTGGGCGTCGAGCAGCCACGCGACGAGCCCTCCGCGGAGCGCTTCCTGGCCTGGCGCCGCCAGACCCTGGATGCCCTCTCCGGCAGCGAGCTCGGCTACGAACCGCTGATGCCCGATGAACTCTTCTCCCTGGCCGAACGTGCCCACGGCCTCAAGGAGTGGACACAGGGCTTCCTGGAGGTGATCGAGGATGCCGGTGAGGCCCCCCGGGAGGCATGGTCCACGGCGCTGCGCGAGGCGCTGGAGGATCTGGAGGGAATCGCCGCCATGCCCGCCGATCTCGAGGAGAGCGCCGAGAACGAGGGTGACCTCTTCGCCCTTGCCGAGCACGCCCGCATGGCGGCCATGCTGCTCTACACCGAGCAGCACCCCGGCCAGCCCCAGGTCGAGGATACCGACACCACCACTCGCCACTGAATACACCATCGTCGACAAGGAGTCCCCATGCTGCCCGAGACCCTGCCTCGCCCGGCCCCGATCGCCAATGCCGAGTATCGACGGCGCCGCCAGGCGCTGATGGCGGCCCTGCCCGGTGACGCCGCCGTGCTGCTGCCCGGCGCCTCCCTGGTCACCCGTTCGCGGGACAGCGAGTTTCCCTTCCGCCAGGACAGCGATTTCCATTATCTCACCGGCTTCCCCGAGCCCGATGCCCTGCTGCTGCTGCTCCCGGGGCGTGACGAGGGTGAGAGCGTGCTGTTCTGCCAGGATCGCGACCCGACCCTGGAGGCCTGGACCGGCATCCGCCTGGGGGCCGAGGGGGCCGTGCGCGAGCACGGCGTCGACCAGGCCTTCGAGAACGCCGAGCGTGGCGAGCGCCTCGCGGCGCTGCTCGATGGTCGGCGCACGCTCTATCTGGCGCTGGACAACGACCAGGCGCTGACCCTGGCCGAGGAGGTGCGCGCCGAGCTGGTGTCGCGGGTGCGGCGCGGGGCGCGTCCCCCCGAGGCCTTCGCGGATGTGGCACCGCTGCTCCACGAGGCACGCCTGATCAAGAGTCCGGCGGAGCTGGCCCTGCTGCGGCATGCCGCGGAGATCTCGGCACGCGGCCATCGGCGCGCCATGCGCGCGTCGCGCCCCGGGCTTGAGGAGTACCAGCTGCAGGCCGAGCTGGAGCACGAGTTCCGCTGGCAGGGCGGCAGCGGCCCGGCCTATGCCAGCATCGTCGGTGGCGGTGCCAATGCCTGTGTGCTGCACTACATCGAGAACCGTGCGCCGCTCGAGGACGGTGACCTGGTGCTGATCGATGCCGGGGCCGAGTTCGAGCTGTATGCCGGCGACATCACGCGCACCTTTCCGGTCAATGGCCGCTTCAGCGACGCCCAGCGCGCGCTCTACGCGGAAGTGCTGGGGGTTCAGGAGCGCGCGGTGGCCGCGGTGCGCCCCGGCACCACCCTGGCGGCGATCCACACCGAGGTGGTGCGCGGCCTGACCGAGGGGCTGATCCACCTGGGGCTGCTCGAGGGCGAGGTGCAGGCGCGCATCGATGACGAGAGCTACCGGCGCTTCTACCTGCACTCCACCTCCCACTGGCTGGGCCTGGACGTCCATGACGTGGGCCGCTATCGCCGCGACGGTGAACCCCGGCCGCTGGTGCCTGGCATGGTGCTCACCGTGGAGCCGGGGCTCTACATCCCCGCCGATGATGATATCCCCGAGGCCCTGCGCGGCATCGGCATACGCATCGAGGACGACGTGGTGGTGACCGACGAGGGGCACGAGGTACTGACCGCCGCCGCCCCGAAGTCGGTGGAAGCCATCGAGGCGCTGATGGCCGAGAAGTGATCGCTCACGTGGAGAGCCAATAGCCTTTATGTAACGTACATTATGAAATATTCGCCTGAGGTGGCGCCATGACCCCCGGTACAACATCTCCTGATACGGCATCTGCAACGGAGACGGTGGATATCGCCATCGTCGGCGGCGGACTGGTGGGGGCCAGCCTGGCCTGTGCGCTGGCACCGCTGATCGAGCGCCACGGGCTGTCTGTTGCGGTGATCGAGGCGTCACCCATCCTCGACCTGGCCGCCGCCCCCTGGCAGCCCAGCTTCGATGCCCGGGCCAGTGCGATCTCCCTGGGGTCCGCCCTGCACTTCACCGAGATGGGGGTATGGCCGGCGATGGCCGAGGAGGCCGCCGCGATCCGCCGCATCCACGTCAGCGAGCGCGGCCACTTCGGTGCCACCCGTCTCGAGGCCCGGGAGCTGGGTGTCGAGGCACTGGGCCATGTGGTCCCCAACGCCTGGATGGGACGCGTGTTGCATCGGCGCCTCGCCGGGTTGCCCCTGGCCTGGTACTGCCCGGACCGGGTCGAGACGATCGAGCCGGCGGCGGGGGGCTATCGTCTGGCGCTCGACTCTGGCGCCAACCTTCAGGCTCGCCTCACGGTGCTGGCGGACGGGGGGCGTTCCGGACTCAAGGAGCGCCTGGGCATCGCCAGCGATGCCCGGCCCTATGACCAGGTGGCACTGATCGCCAGCGTCGAGACGAGCCGCCCCCACCAGGGGGTCGCCTGGGAACGCTTCACCCGCGAGGGGCCGATCGCCCTGCTGCCGCTGCGGGGGCAGACCATGGAGCTGGTGTGGACCCACGCCGCCGGCGAGGAGCGGCGACGCCTGGCTCTGTCGGAGGGTGACTTCCTGGCCGAGCTGCAGGTCGCCTTCGGCGACCGCGCGGGTCGCTTTCGGCGCGTGGGCAGCCGCCACGCCTATCCGCTGAGCCTGGTGACCGCTCGAGAAACCACGCGGCCGGGACTCGCCGTGCTGGGCAACGCGGCCCATGCCCTGCACCCGGTGGCCGGCCAGGGCTTCAACCTGGCGATGCGCGGCGTCATGGACCTGGTGGCCGCGCTGGAGGCGGCGCTGGTGGCGGGGCAGTCGGTCGGTGATGCCGGGGTGCTCGAGGCGTTCGATGCCCGTCGCGACGCCGACCGTCGCAACGTGATCCGCTTCAGCGACGGCCTGGTGCGGCTGTTCGGTATCGACAGCCGGCTGCTCGGCCACGCGCGTGCCGCCGGGCTGATCGGCCTCAACCTGGCCGGGCCCCTGCGCCGTGACCTGGCTCGCCGCGCCATGGGTCTGGAGAGATAAGAGCTGGAGAGATGAGGGCTGGAGCGATGAGTCCAACAGGGCAGGAGCACAAGGATGCGAGAGGGAGCGAGGACATGAAAGGTGAAGGCGAGCATAGCGGAGCGCACGCGGCTGGGGATGACTACCAAGTGATCGTCGTCGGCGGTGGCATGGTGGGGGCCGCCCTGGCGGCGCTGCTCGGCGAGGCCGGGGTCGAGGTGGCCCTGGTGGATGCCAGGCCAGCCCTGCTGGACTCCGAGGCCGCGGGACGGGGCCTGCCGGCGCGACGGGTCAGCGCCTTGACTCCCGTCTCGCAGCGGCTGCTGGAGGGGTTGGGTGCCTGGCCGTGGATGGCAGCGCGGCGTGTCAGCCCCTATCGCCATATGCAGGTGTGGGATGCCGAAGGCAGCGGCGAGGTCGGCTTCTCCGCGGACCAGGCGGGTCTGCCGGTGCTCGGGCATATCGTCGAGAACGACGTCACCCTGGCGGCTCTGGAGCGGCGCCTGGTGGCCCTGCCCTCGGTACACCTCTGCCTGAGGGCCCGGGTCGAAGGGCTGGAGGGCGGCGCCGAGGGGCGGCGCATCTTGCTGGCCGATGGCCGGCAGCTCAGCGCGCCCCTGGTGGTGGCCGCGGATGGCGCCCGCTCGCCGCTGCGCGACCTGGCGGGCATCGTCGTCGACCAGCGTGAGACCGGCCACGTGGGTCTGGTCACCACGGTGCGCGTCGCGCTGCCCCACGGCCAGGTGGCGCGTCAGGCCTTCCTGCCCAGCGGGCCGCTGGCCTTCCTGCCCCTGGCGGTGGAGGGCGGCGAGCATCACTGCTCCATCGTCTGGTCCACGTCGCCCGCCGAGGCCGAGCGCCTGGCCGGCCTCGAACGCGAGGCGCTGGGTGAGGCGCTGGCGGCGGCCATCGACCATCGGCTGGGAGAGGTGACGGTGCTGGACGAGGCGGTGGCCTTCCCGCTGGTGCAGCGCCACGCCGAGCGCTACACCCTGCCCGGCTTCGCCCTGGTGGGTGACGCCGCCCACGGCATCCATCCCCTGGCCGGCCAGGGCGTCAACCTGGGGCTGATGGATGCGGCGGTGCTGGCCGAGGAGCTGCTGGCGGCACGCCGGCGCGGCGTGATGCCGGGTGACGAGCGAGTGCTGGCGCGCTATGCGCGCCGCCGTCGCGGCGACAACGCCGGCATGCTGGCGCTGATGGACGGCTTCCGGCTGCTGTTCGGGGCACGCCACCCGGCCCTGTCGCTGGCGCGCAACCTGGGGATGAGTGGCGTGGATCGGTTGGTCCCGCTCAAGCGGTTGCTGCTGCAGCAGGCCACCGGCCAGCGCGGCCGGCTGCCTGCCAGCTGCCGCTGACCGGGAAGGGTAAAGCGGCTCAGCGGTCGCGCTGGCGGATCACATTGAGGGCCTTGAGCAGGTTGAGGGCCTCGCCGAGCTGATAGTCCTCGCGGAGCCGCTCGCTCTGCTCGGTCCTCTCCCGCGGCGCGTCCCGGGAGCCGAGGTGGCCCTCCAGGTCTGACTCGCGGACCCCGCGGCCATTCTCGGTCACCTCCACGCGCCCGCGCACCACCCGGACATCCGGCTCGATGCCCTGGGCCTGGATGGAGCGGCCCCCGGGGGTGAAGTAGAGCGCCGTGGTGAGCTTGAGCCCTTCGCCGTTGCCCAGCGGCATGATCTGCTGGACCGAGCCCTTGCCGAAGCTCTCGGTGCCCATCACCACGCCGCGGCTCTGGTCCTGGAGGGCGCCGGCGACGATCTCCGCCGCCGAGGCGCTGCCGCCGTTGACCAGCACCACCAGGGGGACATCGGGGGCCGCCGTCCTGGCGTTCGCCGAGAAGCGCATCTCGGTATCCGGCAGGCGTCCCTCGGTATAGACGATCAGCCCCTCGTCGAGGAAGGCGTCGGCCACCGCCACCGCGGCCTGCAGCACGCCGCCGGGGTTGTTGCGCAGGTCCAGCACCAGCCCGTCGAGGGCGCCGTCGCGCTCCAGTTCGCGGATATGCTCGCCCACCTGGTCGCCGGTGCGGGTCTGGAACTGGCTGACGCGCAGGTAGCCGAAGCCGGGCGCCAGCAGCTCGCTCTTCACGCTCTCGGTGCGGATGTTCTCGCGTGTCAGGGTGATGCTGCGTGGCGAGCTCTCGCCCTGGCGCAGGATGGTCAGCTCGATCTCGCTGCCCGGCTCGCCGCGCATCAGGTCCACCGCCTCCTGCAGCGACATGCGCTCGGTGGGCGTGTCGTCGATGCGCAGGATCAGGTCCCGGGCCTGCAGGCCGGCACGCGAGGCCGGGGTATCGTCGATGGGGGTGATCACCGTCAGCTGGCCATCCTCCATGCCCACCTCGATACCGATCCCGCCGAACTCGCCCTGGGTCGACTCGCGCAGGCTCTGGAACGCCTCGCGATCGAGGTAGGCGGAGTGCGGATCGAGCTCGCTGAGCATGCCGCGCATGGCGTTGCGCAGCAGGCTGGCGTCATCGACCTCCTCCACGTAGGCGCGCTTGATGCGCTCGAAGACCTCGGCGAAGGTCTGGATCTCGGCCACCGGCAGCTCGTCATCGACGCTCTGGGCCGGTGCCGGCAGTGACAGCAGGGCCAGGGGCAGCGCCAGCAGAGTCAGCGGCAGCAACCCGGCCAGCAGGCGCCTGGGGGAGCGTGAGCGGGGAGACCTGCCCGAGTGGGAAAGCGCTGGGGTCATGCTAACTCCGCTGTTCCGGAACGGTGAGCGACCAGCATAGCCCGCCGCCGGCGTGCATGGAAAGCGACCTTCAGCGGCGGGCGATCCATGACTGGGGGTCGATGGGGTCGCCGCCGCGGCGCACCTCGAAGTAGAGCGCCGGGCGTTGATGGCCGCCGCTCATCCCCACGGCGCCGATTACCTCGCCGCGGGAGACCGGGCGGCCTACCTGGGCGGTGAAGTGCTGCAGGTGAGCATGGAGAGTCATCACGCCATCGCCGTGGTCGATGATCAGCAGGTTGCCGAAGCCACGCAGCCAGTCGGCGAAGACCACCCGGCCGGCGTGCACGGCGCGTACCGGACTGCCCTCGGCGGCGAGGATCACGATGCCGTTGCGGTGCACCGCATCGCCGGCGCCGAAGCGTGAGGCGATGTTGCCCTGTATCGGCCAGGGCAGCTCGCCCCGGGTGCGTTCGATGGCGGTGGAGGGCGGGGGACGCTGCAGGCGGGCCAGCTGCTCCTGCACATCGCGCAGCACCTGTTCGGCGCGCTCGCGGTCCTGCTCCAGGGAAGCGAGCCGGGCCGCCTCGCCGCTGTGACGGCTGTCCAGTTCGGCGACCAGGGTGGCGCGTTCGCGCATCTGCTCGGCCAGCTGGGTGCTGCGGCTGGCCAGTTCGGCGGCGAGGGCGTCGAGGCGCTCGCCGCGGGCCTCGAGCTCGCGGCGGGTCTCGGCCAGGGCCGCATCCAGGCGCGCCAGCTCGTCGAGCCGCGCGCGGCGAGCCCGGGCCAGGTGGTTCAGGTAGTGCTGGAGACGATCGAGCCGCGCCGGGTCGTCCTGATTGAGCAGCAGCTTGAGCTGGGGCGAGCGGCCCAGGCGGTAGAGGGCGTCGAGCTGGGTATGGATGGCCTCGAGCTGGGCGGCGCGCTCGGCCTCGAGCTCGTCGCGGCGCGCCTGGAGGGTCTCCATCTCGGCACCCAGCCCGCGTCGCTCGGCCTGGAGCTCATCGAGCCGGCGATGGGTGGCGGCCAGCGACGTCTCGATCGCCTCCAGCTGGCGCGCCGCCTCGTCGCGGGCCTGGCGGGTCGCCGATACGCGCTGGCCGGCCTCGTCGATGGCCTCGCCGATGGCATCGAGGCGCTCCTGTACCGCCTCTTCGCTGGGCTGGGCCGCCAGTGGGCCCGCCAGGCAGAGCGTCAGCAGCAGCGTGCCGAGGGGAGTGGCAGGCCTGGCCATCCGTCCGCTCAGTGAAACTCGACAAGGGCGTGGCCGCTCATCTCCTCGGGGGCCGGCTGGTCCATCATCGCCAGCAGGGTCGGGGCGATATCGCACAGGCTGCCGTCATCGACCAGCCGCGCCGGACGCTCGCCCACATAGATCAGCGGCACCTCGAAGGTGGTGTGGGCGGTCTGGGGGGCGCCGGTCTCGGGGTTGATCATCTGCTCGGCGTTGCCGTGGTCGGCGGTGACCAGGCAGGCCCCGCCGGCGCGCTGGATCGCCTCCACCACCCGGCCCACGCAGCCGTCGACGGTCTCGATGGCCTTGACGGCGGCGGCGAAGTCGCCGGTGTGGCCGACCATGTCGCCGTTGGCGTAGTTGCACACGATCAGGTCGAAGCGGCCGGCGTCGATGGCCTCCACCAGGCGGTCGGTCACCTCGTGGGCGCTCATCTCGGGCTTCTCGTCGTAGGTCTTCACGTCCCGGGGCGAGGGCACCAGGATGCGCTCCTCGCCGCGGTATTCGGCCTCGCGGCCGCCGGAGAAGAAGAAGGTGACGTGGGGGTACTTCTCGGTCTCGGCGATGCGCAGCTGGGTCAGCCCGCGGCGCTCCATGATCTCGCCCAGGGTGTTGTGCAGCGCCACCGGCGGGAAGGCCGCCGGGGCGGGGATGTCGGCGGCGTAGCGGGTCAGGGTGACCAGGCCCTCGGCGGCGAGCCGGGGATGCACGCGGCGCGTGAAGCCATCGAAGCCCTCATCGACGAAGGCCCGGGTCAGCTCCCGGGCTCGGTCGGCGCGGAAGTTCATGAACAGCGCGGCGTCGCCCTCCTCGAGGGTGATCGGCACGCCCGCCGGGCGCACGCTGGTGGCGGCCACGAACTCGTCGGTCTCTCCGCGCTCGTAGGCGGCGCGCAACCCCGCCTCGGCGCCGGCGACCACGTGCTCGCCTACGCCCTCGGTGAGCAGGCGGTAGGCCTTCTCGACACGATCCCAGCGGTTGTCACGATCCATGGCGAAGTAGCGGCCGATGATCGAGGCCACGAAGCCGTTGTCGGCGCCGACCAGTTCGGCCAGGCGCGCATTGGTGCGTTCGATGGAGGCCAGGGCGCTCTGGGGCGGCATGTCGCGGCCATCCAGGAAGGCGTGCACGAAGATTCGGGTGGCGCCGCGGCGGGCCGCCAGCTCGGCAACGGCAAGGATATGCGCCTCGTGGCTGTGCACGCCGCCCGGGGAGAGCAGGCCCAGCAGGTGCACCGCCCGTCCCGCGGCCACGGCCGCGTCGATGGGCGTGGTCAGGATGGCGTTGGTGTCCAGGTCGCCATCCTCGATGGCCTTGGTGATGCGCGTGAAGTCCTGGTAGACGACTCGCCCCGCGCCGAGATTCATGTGGCCCACCTCGGAGTTGCCCATCTGGCCGTCGGGAAGGCCGACGTGGCGGCCGTCGGTATGGATCAGGGTATGGGGGTGCTCGGCCCACAGGCGGTCCATCACCGGCGTATTGGCGGCTTCCACGGCGTTGTTGGCCGGGTCGGGGTTGTGGCCGTAGCCGTCGAGGATGATCAGGGCGACGGGGCGCGGGGGAGTGGCGGTCATGGCGGGTGTCCTCGAAGCTGGATAGACGCGACCCGGCCCGGTTGGCGGCAGTAACCGGAAGATCTCGCGCCGGGCGTTCGGGGTCGCGGCAGGAATCGTCTTGCGGCATCATATCGCAGGCGGCATCGTGCGTCATGGCTCCCCGGCGCTCGACATCCGCGGCGAATCGCTGCGGATGGCCTGATTCGTCGGCGCCCACCTCGTGTATACTGGCGCCCGCTGCGCGCCATCGCGCCCCTGTTTCCGTGCACCGAGACGAGAGTTTTCGCACCCATGATCGATCAGCTGTTTGAATTCGTGCAGAACCACCCGCTGCTGGTGGGCGCCTTCCTCCTGGTGCTGACCGCCTGGGTCCTCTACGAGGCGCGCAACAGCGCCGCCGGCGGCGTGACCTCCGGCGAGGCGACCCAGCTGATCAACCGTGAGGACGCGGTGGTGCTGGATACCCGCGAGGCCGGCGACTTCAAGGCCGGGCATATCGCCGGCGCCCGCAACATTCCCCAGAGCCGCATCGACGAGCGCATGGGTGAACTCGAGAAGGCCAAGGAGAAGCCGATCATCGTGGCCTGCAAGACGGGCCAGTCCGCGGGCGTGACCGTGGCCAAGCTCTCCAAGGCCGGCTACTCTCGGGTGCTCAAGCTCAAGGGCGGCATGATGCAGTGGCAGGCCGATGGCCTGCCCGTCGTCAAGAAGTAGTCTTCGTTTTCGTACAAAAGGACCTTTCCCATGGCGGAAGAGAACAACCCGGGCGCCGACGGCCAGGCCGCCGGCCAGCAGGACAAGCCGCAGCTGCAGTTCGCCGTGCAGCGCATCTACGTCAAGGACATCTCCTTCGAGGCACCCAACTCGCCGTCGGTATTCCAGCAGCCCTTCAAGCCCAAGGTGGGCCTGAACCTGGATACCACCAGCGAGAAGGTCGGCGAGGGCCTCTATGAGGTGGTGATCAAGGTCACCGCCCAGGTGACCCACAGCGAGGAGGGCACCACCTCCTTCCTGGCCGAACTCGAGCAGGCCGGCCTGTTCCGCATCACCGGTATCGAGGGCGAGCAGCTCGACCACACCCTGGGCGCCTTCTGCCCCAATGTGCTCTTCCCCTATGCCCGCGAGTGCATCGATAACCTGGTCAATCGCGGCGGCTTCCCGCCGTTGATGCTGGCGCCGGTCAACTTCGAGGCAATCTACGCCCGCAAGAAGCAGCGCGAGGCCGAGCAGGGCCAGGACGCGCCGGCGACCCAGTGAGGCTGCCCGGATGGCCCTGAGGTTATGATCAAGAGATCGCCGCGTATCCACGTCGCCGCCGACCTTCGCGTCGGCGGCGACGTCGTTCTGCCCGAGGGGCCGGCCCGCCATGTGGCACGGGTGCTGCGCCTGGGCGAGGGGGCCGCGCTGCGGCTGTTCGACGGGGCGGGCCACGAGGCCAGTGCGGTGCTGGTGGAGGCCTCGCGCAAGCGAGTGGTGGCGCGCATCGAGGCCGTGGAGGCCGGCGCGGCCGAATCGCCCCTGGCGGTGCACCTGGGCCAGGCGATCTCCAAGGGCGATCGCATGGATTACGCCATCCAGAAGGCCGTGGAACTCGGCGTGGCCGCCATCACGCCGCTCTACACCGAGCATGGCGACGTGCGCCTCAAGGGGGAGCGGGAGGCGAAGAAGCTCGCCCACTGGCAGGCGGTGGCGGCCAGCGCCTGCGAGCAGTGCGGGCGCGCCGTGGTGCCGCCGGTGCATTCGCCCCGCCTGTTGGCCGACTGGCTGGCGGCACGCGACGAGGCGCTGCGCCTGGTGCTGCATCCGGATACCGCCGGGGTACTGGCACAGCAGTCGGCGCCCGCGGGCGTGGCGCTGCTGATCGGCCCCGAAGGCGGGCTGGCCGAGGCCGAGGTCGCGGCCGCGCGTGCCGCCGGCTTCGCGCCGCTCTCGCTGGGACCGCGCATCCTGCGTACCGAGACCGCTCCGGTGGTGGCGCTCAGCCTGCTGCAGTACCGTTTCGGAGACCTCGACGGGAACGGCTGACGCTCCCGCATCCAGATCTGCCGCCGCCGAACGCCGCTCTCCCTGTCTCCGCTCTCTCTTCGCTACGGATATCCGCCATGACCGATCGCCGCGACCCCCGTTCCGCCCCTTCCGCCACCGCCCCGCGCTCCGCGCGACGCTACCGGGCACCGAGGTGCGAAGTGGGCGAGGTAGCCTACCTGGAAGTGGTCACCGTCAACGACACCGGCGCCTTCCTCGACTGGGGGCAACCCCGCGACCTGCTGCTGCCCTATGGCGAGCAGCGCTTCCGACCCAGCGTCGGCAAGCGGGTGCTGGTGCGCATCTACACGGACCAGCAGGGACGGCCGGTGGCCTCCCAGAAACTGGAGCGCTTCGTCGCCGATGAGGCCGAGGGGCTCTCCGCCGGCGACGAGGTGATCCTGGTGATCGCCGAGCAGACCGACCTCGGCCTCAAGGCGGTGGTCAACCATCGCTTCTGGGGCGTGCTCTATCGCGATGACCTGACCCGGCCGCTGCGCCGCGGCCAGCGCGTGACTGGCTACATCAAGCGCCTGCGCGACGATGGCCGCCTGGACCTCTCGCTGCTGCCCCCGGGGGAGGCGCGCCTGGACGTGGTGGGCGAGACGGTGCTCAAGGCGCTGCGCGAGAGCGGCGGCTACCTGCCGCTGGGCGACAAGAGCGATGCCGCCGAGATCAAGGCGCGCCTGGGGGTCAGCAAGAATGCCTTCAAGCAGGCCATCGGCCGGCTCTACAAGCGGCGACTGATCAGCCTTTCGCCCAACGGTATCCGGCTGGCAGCGACTCGTAGTGAGCTAGATCGTGACTAGTCCGGGGCTGATCTGGGGGCAGGCCTTCGAGGGGGCGCTGTAAATACTTCCCTGTACGCTACCTCGGCCCTGCGGCGCTCTCGCATCCTGCTCCGCTTGCAGGTCCAGTGCTGGCCATCCATGGCCAGCCCGTTCGGAGGAATCCTCCTCACCCCTGGTCCTCGGACCCCCTCTACGGCCTACCCCCAGCGCCCCTCGCTCTGCGTGTCTCCCTTCGCCTTGGTCCACTTGCTATGGGTGCGGCATACTGGCCCCAACCCCAATCTGCCAACGGAATGCAACCATGAGCGAACGCGCGCTGAAGATCGGCGTGGTGATGGACCCCATCGCGGACATCACCTACAAGAAGGACACCTCCCTGGCCCTGCTGTGGGCCGCCCGGGACCGCGGCGCCTCGCTGCACTATCTCGAGCCTGGTGACCTCTTCCTGCGCGACGGCCGCGCCTACGGCCGCCTTCGCGACCTCGAGGTGCATCGCGACCCCGACCACTGGTTCGATCTGGGCGAACCCGCGCCGCGGCCCCTGGCCGAACTCGATGTCATCCTGATGCGTCAGGACCCGCCGGTGGATAGCCATTTCCTCAACGCCGTGCACCTGCTGGGCTTCGCCGAGCGCGAGGGCGTGCTGGTGGTCAACCCCACCCGGGCGCTGCTGGAGTGCAACGAGAAGCTCTTCGCCCAGCAGTTCCCGCAGTGCTGCGCGCCGACCCTGGTCTCCTGCAGCGAGCCCGAGCTGCGTGCCTTCCACGCCGAGCACGGCGACGTCATCCTCAAGCCGCTGGATGGCATGGGCGGCAGCGGGATCTTCCATGTCGGCCCCGAGGGCCGCAACCTGGGCGCGGTGATCGAGACCCTCACCGAGCGTGGCCAGCGCCAGATCATGGCCCAGCGCTACCTGCCGGAGATCAAGGACGGCGACACCCGCATCCTGCTGGTGGAGGGTGAGCCGGTGCCCTATGGCCTGGCCCGGGTGCCCATGGCCGGCGAGACTCGTGGCAACCTGGCCGCCGGCGGCACCGGGGTGAGCCGCGAGCTCACCGAGCGCGACCTCTGGCTGGTTCGCCAGGTACAGCCGATGATCCGCGACAAGGGCCTGATGTTCGTCGGCCTCGACGTGATCGGCGATTACATCACCGAGATCAACGTGACCAGTCCCACCTGTGTGCGCGAGATCGATGATCAGCGCGGCACCGATATCGCCGGCCTGCTGATGGATGCCATCGAGCGTCGCCTGGCGGCGGCGCGAGGCTGAGGCGCAGGCCGCCATGTCCCTGATCGCCGGCGACCCCATCCAGTACGCCCCGGTCACCCGGCCCTACCGGCGCTGGCTGGCCTGGTCACTGGCGCTGCTGCTGCACCTGGCGGTGATCGGCGTGGTGGCCAGCTGGCAGTTCACCGCCCCGCTCCCCGAGCGCAAGAGCCTCGACGTGGTGCTGGTGACCCGCGAAAGCGCGGCGACGGTGGACGCCGAGGCCATCGCCGAGGCCGACCAGCAGGCCGCCGGTAGCGAGCAGGACGAGGCGCCGGCGGAGTCGCGCTCCGCCCCGGTGGAGGCGCCCGCCGCGGCGCAGCAGGGGGCTGCGGATGTCGACCCCGCCACGCCGGCGGAGCCCGAAGCGGCCGAGCGCGTCGCCCCCGAGGCGCGCCCCGTCGAGGAGGCGCCCCCGGCGGCGCAAGCCGAGGCAGAGAACCCGATGCCGCTCACGCCCCGCGAGGCCCCCCAGGTGGCGGAGACCGAGGCCGAGACCCGGGTGGCGGCGCCCTCCGCCTCCGGGCGCGACCTGCTCGCCGATGCCACCCGCAGCATCCGTGAGCAGGGTCTCGCTCCCGAGTCGCCCGGCGATACCGGCGCCCCCCGCCAGGCCGCCCAGCGCGCCGCCGAGGCGCGCTACATCGACGACTGGACCCGTCGCGTCGAGGCCTATGGCAACCGTGTGCATCCGGCGCCGCGTCACCTCCAGGGGCAGCTGCGCATTCGGGTGGTGATCGGCCGCGATGGCGAGTTGCGCCAGGCGGAGGTGATACAATCGTCGGGACATCCCGAACTCGACCAGGCCGCGCTGGATACCGTCCGCGGTGCCGCGCCCTATCGTCCCTTCGATGCGGGCATGGGCAACCTGGACTCGCTCTCCATCACCCGCGTCTGGCGGTTCGGCCAAGGCAACAACTACGGCGTGCGTTAGGACCGCCGGGGAGTCTCATGCAATCCGTGGAAAACTTCGGCCTGAAAGATCACTTCCTGCTGGCGATGCCGCACCTGGAAGACCCCAACTTCGCCGGTAGCCTCGGCTACCTGTGCGACCATGACGAGAAGGGCACCATGGGGGTGATCGTCAACCGGCCCCTCGAGCTGACCCTGGAGGCGCTGTTCGAGCAGCTCGACCTCGGCGGTGAGGAGAGCCCGCACCGCAACGCCCCGGTCTACTTCGGCGGCCCGGTGCACAAGGACCGCGGCTTCATCCTGCACCGCGGCGCCAGCACCGACTGGGATTCCAGCATCCAGGTCACCGAGGAGGTCGCCCTGACCACCTCCATGGACATGCTCCAGGCGCTGGCCGCCGGCCGCGGCCCGGAGCACTTCCTGGTCTGCCTGGGCTGCGCCGGCTGGGAGTCGGGCCAGCTCGAGGCCGAGCTGCTCGACAACGCCTGGCTCACCGTGGAGGGGCGCAGCGATATCCTCTTCGAGGTGCCACCGGAGCAGCGCCTGGGTGCCGCCGCCGGGATCCTCGGCGTCGACCTCAACCTGATGACCCGCGAGGCGGGGCATTCGTGAGCGTGGCACGACGCATGACAGGAGGTCGTTGATGGCCAGGCAGGGCGAGCGTCTTATCCTGGGCTTCGATTTCGGCACTCGACGCATCGGCGTGGCGGTGGGCAACGAGCTGCTGGGCAGCGCCCGTGAGCTGGACCCGCTGCCGGCCCGGGAGGGCATTCCCGACTGGGTGCGGGTGGGGCGGCTGGTGGAGGAGTGGCAGCCGGATCTCTTCGTGGTGGGCCTGCCGCTCACCGCGGCGGGTGAGGAGCAGGAGATGAGTACCCGCGCCCGCAAGTTCGGCAAGCGCCTGTTTGGCCGCTACGGGGTGCCCTGCGAGATGGTCGACGAGCGTGGCTCCACCGGCGAGGCCAAGCTGATCGCCCGGGAGCGCGGCCATCGCGGCAGCTGGCGCGACGAGGGTGTCGACGGCATCAGCGCGGTGCTGATCGTCGAGCGCTGGTTCGCCGCCCGCGAGGGGCTGCCCCGGAAAGGTCTGGTGCAGCGCTGAGCCTCAGGCGGTGTCGGGACGCTTGAAGTCCCCCACCGAGACGCCGGCGAACTTCTCCAGGAAGAACACCAGGGTGGCAGGGTGGCGGAAGCGCTCCTCGAAGGTCTCGCGCTCGGCATGGCGGCGGCGTGTCACGCTGGCGCGGAAGCCGTCGCCGGCCCGGGTCACCGTGACCCGCGACTCGCGCTCGCCGTCGCGGGTCTCGGCCGTCAGTGGTCCCTCCCCCTCCTCCAGCAGCGTCTCCAGCCGTCGCGCGGCCTCCAACTCCTCGGGAGTGGCCCATAGCGCCTGGTCGCGATCGCCGTAGCGATAGAGGATCACCACCAGCAGCGCCGAGAAGACCGCGCTGGCCAGCATCCAGGTGAGCAGCTCACCGGACAGGGACAGGCTGAGCACCGCCCACAACTGCACCAGGGCCGCCACCGCCAGCACCGCCGCCAGCGGTCGCCACATGCGCGGGTTCATGAAGCCGCGTTTGAGAATATAGCCCCACAGCCCCACCACCGCCACGGCCCCCAGGGCCAGATGGGCCATCGATAGTGCGGTGCCGCCACCGGCCAGCAGGGCGATGGCCCCGACCAGCAGCAGCACGGTATAGAACAGGGCCAGGAGCCGATAGGCGCGGTGCAGGTTCATGTCATGGTGCCTCTTGCCGCCAGGGGAAAGGATCAACCCTCAGCATAGGCGAGAGCGGCGAGACTGCGCGTTGCTCACAGCGTCGGGTCGTCAACGCCCAGGCGCGGCGGCACGAACCAGCGCACCGGGCGCAGCGCCTGCTCGATCAGCCCGTCCACCTCCAGCAGGGTGGCGAAGATCGCCATGCGCACCGGGATACCGTTGTCGGTCTGGCGGAAGATCGCCAGGCGCGGGTCGCCGTTGAGGTCGACATCGAGGTCGTTGGCCTCGGGGCGGCTGTCCCGGGGCAACGGGTGCATGACCAGGGTGTCGCGTCCGCAGCGGGCGTCGAGGAAGGCGCGGTCCACGGTGAAGTCGCGGGAGAGGCTGAAGCCCTCGCTCATCTCGGCGGTGAAGCGCTCCTTCTGGATGCGGGTGGTGTAGACCACGTCGACGTCGGCGTAGTCCTGGGCCAGGCTGTCACGCTGTTCGATGCGATGACCGCGGGAGGCCACCAGGTCGACCAGGTGGCTGGGCATCTCGAGCCCCGGCGGGGCCACCAGGGTGATGCGCATGGGGTCGTAGAGCGACAGCAGCTTGATCAGCGAATGCACGGTGCGTCCGTACTTGAGGTCGCCGGTCATCAGCACATGCGCCCCGGCCAACCCCTTGCCCAGCCGGGTGAACTCCTTGTCGATGGTGTAGAAGTCGAGCAGCGCCTGGCTGGGATGCTCGCCGGGGCCGTCGCCGCCGTTGATCACCGGCACATGGGTCGCCGCGGCGAACTCCGCCACCGAACCCAGCTCCGGGTGGCGCATCACGATGGCATCGCAGTAGCCGCTCATCACCCGGCTGGTGTCGTAGAGCGATTCGCCCTTGGCCATGGAGGAGAAGGTGAAGCCGGTGGTGTCGCAGACACTGCCGCCCAGCCGGCAGAAGGCCGCGTTGAAGCTGACCCGGGTGCGAGTGCTGGCCTCGAAGAACAGGTTGCCGAGCACCGCCCCCTCCAGCACCCGGGTGACCTGGCGCCGCTGGGCGATGGGCTCCATGCGCGCGGCCACCCGCATCAGGTGATCGACATCGTCGCGGGACAGGGAATCGACGGAGAGCAGGTGATGACGCATCGGCGCGACCTCGGTGGAGCGAATGGACGGTCGCTAGTGTAGCGCTGTGCGCCGGGCGCTTCATCGGTTGTGGCTGATGGTTTCAGATGAAACTTTTTATGACCTGAGTCAAGGCGCTTGACGAGGTTGGCCGCGATACTCCTCACATGCCATTGCATCACGACAGGAGAGACGCCATGACCACCACAACGACACCCCGTACCGATGCTTCCCGCCAGTCGTGGTGGGCCCGCTTGTCCGAGCGTTGCTACCGGGCGACCACACCGCGGTTGGTACAGGATATCCAGCATGAGGCGGCGGGTACCTACAACGAGATGCTCGAGGATCTGAAGACGCCTCTGGATGCCCACTTCGAGCGTGAGATGGCGCGTCAGCTCGAGAGCGGGCGGCCCCTGGGCTTCAAGCCGGCCCGGAACCTGATGCCGGTGATGATGCAGCGCTTCGGCCTCCAGGACGCCGAGCTGGCCGCCGACCCGGACTATGCTGCCATGCGGGCCACCTGCAATGCCTGCCCGGTGGTGGGCCAGTGCTGGAAGGCCATGCGCGCCGGTGCCGAGGTGGAGGAGTGCCGCGGCTTCTGCCCCAACGCCGCCGCGTTCGACAGCCGCGCCGCCCAGTAGGGAAGGCGGCCAGCAGATGACACCCGGAGCCTCGAGCGATCGAGGCTTCTTCCTGCCTAGCCTTCCAACAGCGCGGCAAGCTGGCGCGCGCAGGCCATGACGGCGGTGGCCGCCCGCTCGACATCCAGATCCTCCATGGCGACGACGCCCACGCAGCTTTCCAGCCCGGCCTCGGGGCTACGCGAGACAATCGGGCTGGCCACGCCTACCGCTCCCTTCTGGAGCTGTCCCCTGGTCAGGCTGTAGCCCTGTCGGCGTGCCTCCCGGAGCGCCTCCGCGTCGTTCGGCCGGGCCGCTCGGCCGGCCAGGATGGCGAGGCCGGCCGCCCCCTGTGACAGCGGATGGCGGCTACCCAGCCGGTAACCGACCCGCAGCAGGCCCTCATCCGGCTCGGCGACCAGGATCACCACGGCCTCATCGCCCTCGGCCACGGAGACGAAGGCGGTCGCGCGGGCCTGGTAGGCCAGCCGCTCCAGCAGTGGCTGAGCCACTCGCCGCAACTGGGGCTGGAAGTGACCGGCCAGCAGGGCCACACCGGCCCCCAGCCTCAGCCCTCCCTCCTTGCCGCGAACCACCAGCCCATGCCCCTCGAGGGTCGCCACGATGCGATAGGCGATGGCGCGATGCACCTCCAGTCGCTCGGCCAGCTCCGCCACGCTCAGTCCCTCGGCACGCTCGGCGATGATTTCCAGGGCCGTCAGGCCGCGATCCAGGGTCTGCAGGGTGGTGGACATTCGGGGCACCTCGTTCGGCCTGGGGCCCGGGCAGGGCCGCGCCCGGGCGTGAGGAGCACATTTGACGCCGACAGTGAAGGGGCTTACCTTTCGGCATGTGCGATGGTTGATACACAGTGTGCGATAAAAGTAATTATAAGTCGAACCTCCTGGAGCCCAGCATGATCTCTACCCCCTCTTCCTCCGGCGCGGGCGGTTGCCCCTTCCATCGGGCGGCCGAGTCGGCCCCCAACGGCTGCCCTGTCTCCCCCGAGGCGGCGGCCTTCGACCCCTTCGACCGTCCCTATCAGCTGGATCCCGCCGAGGCGCTGCGCTGGTCCCGGGATCAGGAGCCGGTGTTCTGGAGCCCCAGGCTCGGCTACTGGGTGGTGAGCCGCTATGAGGACGTCAAGGCGGTCTTTCGCGACAACCACACCTTCTCGCCCTCCATTGCGCTGGAAAAGCTCACCCCGGCGCCGCCCGAAGCAACGAAGATTCTCGAGAGCTACGGCTACGCGATGCGCCGCACCATGGTCAACGAGGACGAACCGGACCACATGCAGCGACGCCGGCTGCTGATGGACGCCTTTTTGCCCGAGAATCTCGAGAAACACGAGGGGTGGATACGCGAGCTGGCGCGCGACTATATGGACCGCTTCATCGACAAGGGGCGCGTCGACCTGGTGGCGGAGATGTTCCGCGAGATTCCCATGACGGTGGCGCTGCGCTTCCTGGGTGTGCCCAAGGAGGATGCCCAGGAGCTGCGCAAGTTCTCGGTCGCCCACACGCTCAATACCTGGGGTCGCCCCACCCCGGAAGAGCAGCTGCAGATCGCCGAGGATGTCGGCCGGTTCTGGCAGACGGCACAGGAGATCCTCGACCGCATGCGTGCCGACCCCACCGGCGAGGGCTGGATGTACGATTCGATCCGCATGCACGAAGTGCACCCCGACATCGTGACGGAGAGCTATCTGCGCTCGATGATGATGGCGATCCTGGTGGCCGCCCATGAAACTACCGCCTTCGCCACCGCCAATGCCTTCCGCATCCTGCTGTCGAACCGCGAATCCTGGAACGACCTCTGCGAGAACCCGGCACTGATTCCCAGCGCGGTCGAGGAGTGTCTGCGTGTCGTCGGTTCGGTCGTGGCCTGGCGCCGTATCGCCACCCGCGACACCGAAGTGGGCGGCGTCAAGATTCCCGAGGGCGGCAAGCTGCTGGTCGTGCAGGCGTCGGCCAATCGGGACCCGCATCACTTCGAGAATCCCGATGATTTCGATATCTACCGCCAGAACGCAGCGGAACATCTCACCTTCGGCTATGGGGCGCACCAGTGCATGGGCAAGAACATCGCCCGTCTGGAGATGCGAGTCATCCTGGATGAATTTGTTCGCCGCCTGCCGCATCTGCAGCTGGTCGAGGACCAGACGTTCGAATATCTGCCCAACACCTCGTTCCGGGGACCCAAGTCGCTATGGGTGGAGTGGGAGCCCGCCCAGAATCCCGAACGGCGCACCCGTGAGGTGCTGGATAACCCCACGCATTTTTCCATCGGCGCGCCGACCAAGGATGACATCCTGCGCCGGGTCGTGGTCACCGATGTGGTACGCGAGGCCGAAGCGGTGATCCGCATCGACCTGGCCGATCCCCACGGGCGCGGGCTGCCCGACTGGTCCCCCGGCTCGCATATCGAGCTGGTATCGTGTGAGCTGCCTGCCTGCTCCCCCGACTTGCCTATCGAGCCGGTAGCGAGCGAGTGGCGCCGCTACTACTCGCTGTGCGGGACACGCGATGATCGCAGCCGCCTGTCCATCGCCATCCTGCGCGAGCCCGAGGGGCGCGGCGGCTCGGCCCATTTCCACGCGACGGTCGAGTCGGGTGACGTGCTGCATATCGCCGGTCCCAAGAACCATTTCCCTCTGGACGAGACCGCACCGCGCTATACCCTGATTGCGGGCGGTATCGGCATCACGCCGATCCTGGCCATGGCCGACCGGCTCAAGGCTCTCGGCAAGCCCTACGCGCTGCACTACTGTGGCGCCAGTCGGCGGACCATGGCCTTTGTGGATCGTGTCGAACGCGACCATGCCGCGGCGCTGACCCTCCATGCCGGCGACGAAGGCTGCCGCCTCGACCTGCCGCAAGCGCTGAGTGGCCTGTCCAGGGGTGAGCAGGTTTACGCCTGCGGCCCAGAGCGCATGCTGGAGGCGCTCGAGGCGCTGGCGGAGGAGAGGCAGTGGCCCGAGGGCACGCTACATGTGGAGCATTTCACGGCTCGCTCCGGCATCCTCGACGCCGAGCACGAACATGGCTTCGAAGCGGTGCTGGCGGACTCCGAACTGACGGTCGAGGTCGGCAACGACCAGACCCTGCTCGAGGCGCTGACGGCGGCCGGTGTGGATGTGCCCAGCGACTGCTGTGAAGGCCTGTGCGGTACCTGTGAAGTGGCGGTGGTCGAGGGCGACATCGATCACCGTGACCTGGTGCTCAGCCGTGCCGAGCGCGATGCCAGCGACCGGATGATGGCCTGCTGTTCGCGCGCCAAGGGCAAGCGACTGGTGCTCTCCCTCTAAGACCGACGGTACTCAAGACGCCCCGAGGCGTACGCCAACCCTGACGTGAACGACGAAGGAAAACGACAATGAAGAAGCTGGCGACACTGACGACATTCTCCGCCCTGATGACCCTAGGCGCCTTCCAGGGCGCCACGGCGGCCACCGAGCTCCAGATCAGCACCTGGGCGGGGCCCAACCACGGCGTCAACACCATCGTCTGGCCCACCTGGAGTCGCTGGCTGGAGGAGGCCACCGACGGGCGCGTCACCGTCAATATCATTCATGACATGGGCCCGCCCGACGCTCAGATGGAGCTGATCGCCGACGGTGTGGCCGACGCCACCTGGCTGTTCCACGGCCTGATGCCGGGGCGCTTCGAGCTCACCAAGCTGCCGGAGTTTCCCACCTTCGAGGCCTTCTCCTCCGAGGACGCTTCGGTGGCCTACTGGCGCACCCACCAGGCGTTCTTCACCGAGCAGAACGAACACCGCGGCGTCGAGGTCATCGGGCTCGGGGTCCATGGCCCCGGGACCCTCTTCCTCGAAGAGCCCATCGAGCGCCTTGCCGATCTGCCCGGCAATCGGGTGCGCATCGGCGGTGGCGTCATGGCGGATATCTCGGAGGCGCTGGGCCTGACCGGTGTGGCCCTGCCGCCGGGCAACACCTACGAGGCAGCCTCCCAAGGCGTCATCGATGGGGCCATGCTGACCCGAGAAGGCCTCAAGAGCTTCCGCCTCTCCGAGGTGTTGCCCAATACCGTGTTGATCCCGGGAGGCTTCTATCGCGGTAGCTTCTCACTGGTGATGAACCCCGACACCCTGGCCTCCCTCCCCGCGGAGGATCGCGAGGCGCTGATGTCGGTCTCCGGCGAGCGCCTGTCACGACTTTTCGGTTTCATGATGGACGTCGTCGATGAGCGCGGCATGGCCTTTGCCGAGGAGATGGGCAACACCTTCATCGAGTTGCCTCAGGAGGAGGTCGAGCGCTTCATGACCCTGGTCGAGGATCTGCCCGAACAGTGGGCCGAGACGGTGGCCGAGAAGGGCGTGGACGGCGAGGCCGCCCTGGCGCACTTCTACGCGCAGCTGGAGGCGGCCGGCGAAGCGCCGGGGCTGACCGAAGCCGACATCGTCGAGGAGGGGTAAGCCCCGGCGCGGCCGATGCTGCCGATCGTCGGCTCCGTCGAGCGTTGCGTGAACCGCCCCGGCCTGGTGCCGGGGCTTGTCATTCTGGCCTTCAGCCTCGTCGACACAGCGCCAGCAGCTCCGCCTTGGAGCGCACGCCGAGCTTGGCATAGGCGCGCTTGCGGAAGGTCTCGGCGGTGGAGAGCGCGATCTCGAGTTCGGCGGCGGCGGTCTTGAGGGTGTGGCCATGGAGCAGGAGAAGGCAGAGCTCGCGTTCGCGCCTTGAGAGTGCCTGAAGGGCTTCCGCATCCTCATGTCGTGCAGGCAGGGCGGCCGGGCGTGCCTGGCGGTAGTGGCGTCGGACCAGGCTGGCGATCAGCGGTGTCAGGGCCTGCAGCCTTTCCAGGTCGGTGCGGCTGAAGGGGCCGCGCGCCAGGTTCCGGTAGAGGTTCAGGTAGTAGATGGTATCGGGGGCAGGTATCACGAGGGAGGCCTTGTCGGCCAGGTCGGGGAAGGCGAACAGGTGGCTGCGGTAGGCCGGTGACATGTCCTCGGGCATGGGGATCAGCTCGGCATCCTCTTGCCTGTCGCCTGCCTGCAGCAGCTGGCGCAGCCGAGGATAGTTGGGGTCCTGGCGAAACAGCCCGCCGGCATACAGGCGCGCGAGCCGCCCGGCCACCTTGGGGTAGCGCCTGTTATCCACCAGCAGGTACGCCATGGCGTCGCCGCGGGTATAGGCAAAGAGGATGCACTGCTCGACGCCCAGGCTCCTGCGGAGTAGAGCGGTCAGATGATCACCAAACGTCTCGTTGCCCAACTCGGCCACGCAGTCGGCCAGGATGGCCATGAGCGCCGGCCAGTCGGGTTCCCGGTCTGCGGGCAAGCCAGTGGACATGTCGGCTTCTACCTTGGTCGAGGGGAAAGCGTCGAATGTCCCCTTTTTATAGGGACATGAGGGGAGGGTAGCACGGGGATAAGCTGCGTCCACGTCAGACCACAACAACCCCAACCCCTGCAGGAGGTGTCCATGCGACCCGCCGGACGCTCAGAAACCGATTCGCTCTATTTCGAATATCCCCATTTTCCCTTCATTCGCCCTCCCGAACTGGATGGCGAGACGGTGCGCCACCCGGTCGCCATCGCCGGTGCCGGCCCCGTAGGGGTGACGGCCGCCCTGGAGCTGGCCCGCCACGGTATCGCCTCCGTGGTGCTGGATGACAAGGACACCGTCAACGACGGCTCCCGCGCGATCTGCATCTCCCGCCACAGCCTCGAGATCCTGCAGCAGCTCGGCATCGATGCACCCTTCGAGCAGAAGGGGCTGGGCTGGACCCAGGGACGCACCTACTTCCGCGACCGCGAGATCTATCGCTTCCGCATGCCGCACTCCGACCAGGAGCGCTACTACCCGATGTACAACCTGCAGCAGCAGTACATCGAGCAGTTCCTGATCGACAAGGCCCACGCCAGCGAGCTGATCGAGATGCGTTGGCAGAGCAGGCTGACCGGCGTGAGCCAGAGTGACGACGGTGCCACCCTGGAGGTGACCACGCCCGCGGGTGACTACCGGCTGCAGTGCGACTACCTGCTGGCCGCCGACGGCGGGCGCAGCCGGATTCGCGAGGCCCTTGACCTCTCCCTGCATGGCCAGGCCTACGAGGGCCGCTATGTGATCGCCGACGTGCGCCTGAAGTCCGCCTTCCCCACCGAGCGTCGCGCCTTCTTCCACTCCCAGGCGATGCCCGACACCACCATCCTGGTCCACAAGCAGCCCGATGACATCTGGCGCATCGACTATCAGCTGGCGCCGGGGGAAGACCCGGAAGAGGCGGTTCGCGAGGAAGAGATCCGCGAGAAGGTCGAGCTGATCGTGCGTGACGTGATGCATGAGGAGGGCGACTGGGAGCTGGAGTGGTGGAGCCTCTACAAGGCCTACACACTGGCCCTTGATGATTACCGCCATGGGCGCGTGCTGTTCATCGGTGACAGCGCCCACCTGGTGCCGATATTCGGCGTTCGCGGGCTCAACAACGGCCTGGCGGACGCCGCCAATGCCGGCTGGAAGCTGGCAGCAGTGCTCAAGGGGCAGGCGCAGGATCGCCTGCTCGACAGCTATAGCCCGGAGCGCCGCGGCGCCACCCTGGATGTGTTCGCCAATGCCGGCAAGAGCACACGCTTCATGACCCCACCGACCCGTGGTTATGCACTGATGCGCGATGCCGCGCTGGCGCTGGCGTTCCATAATGATTACGCCAGCGGCTTCGCCAACCCTCGCCAGGTGACCCCCTATACCTACGCGGAGAGCCCGTTGACCCTGGCCGATGATCCCGCCTTCGAGGCCGGCCCAACCCCCGGGGCGCCGCTGATCAATCGTCGCCTGGGCGACGATGACTTCCTGCTGGACCATCTCGGCAGCGGCTTCAACCTCCTCCATTTCAGCGAGGATGGGCGCATCGACAAGGCGCTGGAGCAGGAAGTGCAGAGCCTGCGCTCAAGTGGGCTGGATATTACTCTGCTGCGGGCATCGCGCGTGCCGGGTGATGACCAGGCCCTGGTCGATGTAGATGGCAGTCTGTTCGCCGGCTATGGCACCAGGCCTGGCAGTGCCTACCTGGTGCGTCCCGATCGCCACGTGGTGGCCCGTTGGATCTCCCTCTCCCCCGCCGAGCTGACCACCGCCCTGAACCTTGCCCAAGGTCGGGCCCTGGAAGGAGAATGACCATGACCAATACCACACTGCCCTTCGCCGATCTCGAGCAGGTCTATGAGCGCCTGGCGAGCACCCTCGATACGCTGCCGGAAGGCGAGGAGAGTCACTTCCTGGCCCAGCTGGCGCTGGCGCTGGCCCATCGCGTCGCGGATGTCGATCAGGTGATGGCGGCCATCGCGGAGGCGCGGGAGGGGGCCATGGATATCCACGCCCACTGAGCCTGCGTTTGCCCCATGGACAAACCCCGCCAGCCGGTAACGGCTGGCGGGGTTTGTCATACCGAGGCCAGTAGAGGTATGACCCGTCGCGAGATGCTCATGGCCTATCCCTCCCGACAGCACGCTCGAGAGCTGTTCGTGGCCCTGCCGCCCTGGTGTATGAGTCCCAGATAGGCCGCGAGCGACACGACTCCTCCCAGCGCGATGGCGATGGCCATGGTGCGCGAGGTGCCATCGTGAAACTGGCCGACCAGGGCGCCGCCCAGGGCGGCGATGGTCATCTGCAGGAAGCCGAAGAGTGAAGAGGCCGAGCCTGCGCACTGGGGGTTCGGTGCCAGCGCGCCGGCCATGCTCTGGGGCATCACGATGCCGAATCCGAACAAGAAGAGGATGTGCGGGCCGATCACGGCCCAGGGCCGGTGAACGCCGCCGATGGCGAGGAGCGCCATGGTGGTGCCGGCCAGGGCACACAGCAGGGTGGCCAGCAGCAGCAGCCGGTCGCGTCCCAGGCGGTGGCTGTAGCGGCCGCTGAACAGGGTGCCGGAGAAGAACCCCACCACGATCAGGATGAAGCCGGCACCGTACTGGAAGGGGTTGAGGCCCATGTACTCGATCAGCACGAAGGAGGAGCCGGAGAGGAAGGCGAATAGGCCGGCGAAGCCGCTGGCGTTGATCAGGGTGTAGCCGACGAAGCTGCGCTGCGTCAGCAGCATGCGATAGTTGGCCAGTATCACTCCGGGTGCCACCGACTGCCGCCGATCTTCGGGCAGTGGTTCGGGCATCAGCAGGGCCAGGATCAGCAACATGATCGCCGCATAGACGGCCAGCAGCAGGAAGACCGACTCCCAGCCGAAGAACAGCAGCAGCCCCGCCCCCACCACCGGGGCGAGCGCCGGTGCCATGGCCATGGTACTGGCCATGTAGGAGAGCACGCGCCCGGCCTCTACCGGGCCGTAGATGTCGCGCACCGCGGCGCGCCCCAGGACCGGGCCGGCGGCACCCCCGAAGGCCTGCAGGAAGCGGCCGGCCAGCAGCCATTCGATAGTGGGGGCGAAGGCGCACAGCAGGCTGGCGACCAGGAAAAGGGTAAAGCCGACGATCATCACCGGGCGTCGCCCGAAGCGGTCGGAGATTGGGCCGCAGAACAGCTGGGCCATGGCGAAACCGGCCATGTAGAGGCTCAGCGTCAGCTGGACCTGGTCGGGCCCGGTATTCAGTGCTTCGGCCATGGCCGGCATCGCCGGCAGGTACATGTCGGTGGCCAGAGGGCCCAGGGCGGTCAGTGCGGCCAGCACGATGATGGTGGCAGGGGAAGTCAGCCGGAGCATGGGGTCCTCCTTGATCTTGTCGTGTAGTGACGTAAAAGCGGGCACGGCACGGCGTCATGCCGTATGCCGTGCCCGCTCGGTGGCCCGCCAGTTTTTATCAGGGGGCGTCCGGCTGCGCCTCCGGTGCCGCCTGCTGGAAGGCGGGTAGCGCCCGACAGTTGGCGGTAATGCGCTGGATCGTCGGATAAGCCGAAAGATCGCACTCGAAGCGCTCGGCGTTATACACCTGTGGCACCAGGCAGATATCCGCGAGGCTCGGGAGGTTTCCGTGACAGAAGTCACCGGTTCCCGCCTCGGCGGTGAGGATGGTCTCCAGCGCCTGGAAGCCTTCGGCAATCCAGTGGCGGTACCAGGTGAGTTTGGCCTCGTCATCACCCCCGAGCTCCCCTACCAGGTACTTGAGCACTCGAAGGTTGTTGAGGGGGTGGATCTCACAGGCCACCATCTGGGCCAGCGAACGCACCCGGGCGCGCTCGGTGACGTCCGCCGGCAGCAGCGGCGGTTCGGGGTAGCGCTCGTCGAGGTACTCGCAGATGGCCATCGACTGGGTCAGGGTGACGCCCTCGTCGGTGATCAGCGAGGGCACCATGCCCAGGGGATGGCGCCCCAGGTTGGCGGCTTCCCGCTGCTCACCCTTGACCAGGTTGACGGGTGACTGGTCATAGTCGAACCCCTTGAGGTTCAGCGCGATCCGCACCCGGTAGGTGGCCGACGAGCGAAAGTAGCCGTAGAGCATGGTCATCATTGCATCTCCGCTGGCTTACTTGGGCTCGTATTTCACGACTTGCTGGTCGATGGTGCCGAAGATGCTCTTGCCCTCACGGTCGAACATCTCGATGCGGACCCGGTCGCCGAAGCGCATGAAGGGCGTCTTGCTGTCGCCGTGCAGGATCTTCTCCACCATGCGCACCTCGGCCAGGCAGCTGTAGCCCACGCCGCCCTCGCTGATCGGCTTTCCGGGGCCGCCATCGGGATCCGGGTTGGAGACGGTGCCGGAGCCGACGATGGCGCCGGCGCCCAGGTAACGGGTGCGAGCCGCGTGGGCCACCAGCTGCGGGAAGCTGAAGATCATGTCGGGGCCGGCTTCCGGCTCACCGAATTTCTCGCCGTTGAGATGCACGGTCAGCGGCAGGTGGACCTTGCCATCCTGCCAGGCGTCACCCAACTCGTCCGGGGTGACCGCAATGGGCGAGAAGCTTGATGCCGGCTTGGCCTGGAAGAAGCCGAAGCCCTTGGCGAGCTCGCCGGGGATCAGGCCGCGCAGGCTGACGTCGTTGACCAGCATCACCAGCTTGATGTGCTTGGCCGCCTGTTCGGGAGTGACCGCCATGGGCACGTCGTCGGTGACCACCGCGATCTCGCCCTCGAAGTCGATGCCGTGCTCTTCGCTGATCGCCTCGATATCCTCGGTGGGGGCGATGAACTTGTCGCCGCCGCCCTGGTACATCAGCGGGTCGTGCCAGAAGGTCTCCGGCATCTCGGCGTTACGTGCCTGGCGTACCAGCTGCACGTGATTGAGGTAGGCGGAGCCGTCGGCCCAGTGGTAGGTGCGCGGCAGGGGGGAGTGCAGGGCGCTCTGGTCGAGGTCGAAGGCGCCCTCGGCCTTGCCTTCGTTGAGCTCGGCGTAGCGTGCATCGAGCTGCGAGCTCACGGCGTCCCAGTTCTCGATCGCCTGCTGCAGGGTGGAGGCGATGTCGGCGGCGCTTACCGCGCGGGTGAGGTCTCGAGAGACCAGGATCAGTTCGCCGTCGCGGCCTTTCTTCAACGTTGCCAGTTTCATTCGAGTTCGGTCCTTTCGTCAGGGGCGGGGCCTGACGGCCCCGCATTGGTGCATGGGGCTGGCTCAGCGCTGCTCGGGGGTGAAGTTGGAGCGCAGGGTCGACCACACATCCACATAGTCGCGTTGGCGATACTCGGTGGCGAGAGCCGCTTCGGTGGGGTGATAGACGTAGCGGCTCTCGAACATGAAGGCCAGGGTATCACCCAGATATTGCGGCTTCAGCTCGGCATTGGAGGCCTTGTCGAAGGTCTCGGCATCGGGGCCATGGGGCGACATGCAGTTGTGCAGGCTGGCGCCGCCGGGCAGGAATCCCTCTGCCTTGGCGTCGTACTCGCCGTGGATCAGGCCCATGAACTCGCTCATCAGATTGCGGTGGAACCAGGGCGGGCGGAAGGTGTTTTCGGCCACCATCCAGCGCGGCGGGAAGATGACGAAGTCCAGGTTGGCCATTCCCGGGGTGTCCGAAGCCGAGGTCAGCACGGTGAAGATCGACGGATCGAGGTGGTCGAAGCTGACCGTGTTGATGGTGTTGAAGTTGGCCAGGTCGTACTTGTAGGGCGCGTAGTTGCCGTGCCAGGCGACCACGTCCAGAGGCGAGTGGCCGAGCCGGGTCTCCCAGAAGCGCCCCGAGAACTTGGCCACCAGCGAGAAGTCGCCCTCCACATCTTCATAGCCGGCCACGGGGCTCTGGAAGTCACGCGGGTTGGCCAGGCCGTTGGCGCCGATGGGCCCCAGGCCGGGTAGCTCCATCGGGCTGCCGTAGTTCTCGCAGATATAGCCGCGGGCGGCGTCGACGCCTTCTCCCTTGCGTACCTGGAACTTGATGCCGCGCGGGATCACGGCGATCTCGCCGTTGTCGACATCGATCTCGCCGAACTCGGTGCGCAGACGCAGCGCACCCTGCTGCGGTACGAAGAGCAGCTCGCCATCCGCGGTGTAGAAGAATCGGTCGGTCATGTCCTGATTTAGCGTGTAGACATGCACCCCGACACCGGTCTGGGCGCCGGCATCGCCGTTGACGGCGATGGTCAGCAGGCCATCGATGAAGTCGGTGGGTTCATTGGGCAGCGGGGCCGGATCCCAGCGCATCTGGTTGGGGTCGGCGGCAGGCTTGTCCAGCGGCGAGGTATGGACCTGACGGTTCTCCAGCGGCTGATAGGCGCTCTGCACCACCGAGGGGCGAATGCGGTAGAGCCAGCTCCTCAGGTTCTGGTGGCGGGGCGCCGTGAAGGCGGAGCCGGTGAGCTGCTCGGCGTAGAGACCATAGGCGCACTTCTGCGGCGAGTTCTGGCCGACAGGCAGCGCCCCGGGCAGGGCCTCGGTGGAGAAGTGGTTGCGAAAACCGTTCTGATAGTTCAGTTCTTCAGCCATGCTGGTGTCCTCTTCGGTGCCTTTGATTGTTGTGGCATGACCCGTTACCGCGCTTCTTCGACTTCGCGGGCGGCGAGGGTCAGGGCTTCTTCCAGGACCTGCTGCTCACCGATATGGTTGGCCAGCAGCAGGATGAGACGTGCGTTGATCCGCTCGCTTTCTGCCTCGCTGCGCTCCCGATGGGCATCGGTCAGGGCGGCGTAGAAGGCGTCGGGGTCGGTGAAGTTCGGGTTCAGCTCAAGCCGTGGCATGGCGACCTCCCTGGTTGTGGGAAAGCGGGTCTAGGTGCCGCCCCAGAGCGCGATCGATCGCGTCTTCGACTGCTTCGCGGCGGCTGTCGGTCCAGCGGGCCGTCACGTGCTGGTCGGGCCGAATCAGGTAGCCGGCCCCCGGGGTCAGTCCATAGCGCTCGACGACCAGGCCGTCGGCATCCTCGATCAGGGTGGTTCGCGGCAGGCCGCTCAGTGCACGAGAAGCCGGCCCCAGAACCAGCAGATCCAGGTCCGGCTGGTTCCCGAGCAGGGTCTCGAGTTCCGGTGCCAGCACCTCGGCCTGGCCGGTGGGCAGGCGGGCGTCCAGCAGCAGCACGAAACGGTTACCGAGCTGGTTGAGCAGCCAGGCGCTCTCGCCACACAGCCGAATCGGCGCGTCCTTGGCCGGGCTTCCGGGGCGCAGCGCCTCCGGGAAGCTGGCGTCGTCGTCGGCGTTGAGCGGCGAGTCTTCATAGCGGCAGGGCATCGACAGGCGGCCGCTGTTGACCAGGCTACGGGCGAAGGGGTGGTGCTCTGCCAGCTCCAGCACGCTGTCGCGAAACAACCGACTGACGCGGCTCTTGGGCGTGATGAAGTCGGTGGCGCGCGTGGAGTTGAGGATGTTCTCCGCGGCCCCGTGCTGGCGCTCGGTGTTGTAGGTCTCGAGCAAGGCGTCGGGCGCCTCACCTTTCAGTACGCGGGCCAGCTTCCAGGCCAGGTTGTCGATGCCCTGGGCCCCGCCGTTGGCGCCGCGTGCACCGAAGGGCGAGACCTGGTGGGCGGCGTCGCCCATGAAGAACACCCTGTTGTGGATGAAATCATCCATCTTGCGGCAGCGGAAGGTATAGACGCTGGCCCACTCCAGCTCGAACTCCACGTCCGCTCCGAGCATCTGCTGGACGCGGGGGCGGATGTTCTCTTCCTTCTTCTCCTCATCCGGGTCGGCGTCCCAGCCCAGTTGGAAGTCGATGCGCCAGACGTTGTCCGGCTGCTTGTGCAGCAGCACCGACTGGTTGGGATGGAAGGGCGGGTCGAACCAGAACCAGCGCTCGGTGGGGAAGTCGGCCTTCATGATCACATCGGCGATCAGGAAGCGATCCTGGAAGATCTGCCCCTTGCTCTCCAGGCCGAGCTGGTCACGGATCTTGCTGTTGGCGCCATCGGCCACCAGCAGATAGTCGCAGGTCAGGCGGTAGTCACCGTCCTGGGTGGAGACCGTGATCGCCGTAAGCTCGGGTTGCGCATCGACTTCCGTGACCTTGTGCAGCCAGCGCAAGTCGATGTGCTCCTTCAGCTCCTCGGCCCGATCGACCAGGTACTCCTCGAGGTAGTACTGCTGCAGGTTGATGAAGGCCGGAATGCGGTGCCCCTCCTCCGGCAGCAGGTTGAAGTCGTAGACCTCGCGCTCCTGGAAGAAGACGCGGCCATGCTGCCAGGTCACGCCCTTGTCGAGCATGGGCTGGGCACAGCCCAGGCGGTCCATGATCTCCAGGGTGCGCTTGGCGAAGCAGATGGCCCGTGAGCCGACGCTGACGGTGTTGTTGTCGTCCAGCAGGACGCTGTCGATGCCCTGCTGGGCGAGGTCGATGGCGGCGGTCAGGCCGGAGGGGCCGGCGCCGACGATCACCACCGGGCAGTGACGGGGCGACGGCTGGTCGAGCTCCGACGGGCGTCGATAGGGATAGACAGGATTCTTGTAAGTGGTTGGCATGGCGTGCTCCCGAAAGGCCGCCGATGTCGAGGCATCGGCGGCTGCCCTGTTCCGTTACTGGTTCTCGACGGCTTCCTGCAGCGAGTGCCACATGG
This sequence comes from Halomonas sp. SSL-5, assembly GCF_030708455.1. Taxonomy (GTDB): domain Bacteria; phylum Pseudomonadota; class Gammaproteobacteria; order Pseudomonadales; family Halomonadaceae; genus Halomonas. Next base: position 1,347 of record NZ_JAUYWF010000005.1, on the reverse strand, counting down.
CGGTGTCACGCTCGGCGGTCCAGATACGCGGATCCGGGTACTCGCCGCCGGCCTCGTCATAGCAGCGCGTGATATCGAAGGGCAGGCAGTGATCGAAGATCACCCAGTGACCGTACTTGGGCTTGAGCTTGGCGTAGGTCTCGGAGTAGCACTCGGAGAGCGACTTGCCGGCCGCCTTGCCCGCCTTGACGCTTTCGTACATGTCGGCGAGAAAGTCGCGGGTACCCTGGATGGCCTCCTGACATTGCTCGGGGCTCTGCAGCGCCTCGCCGCGTCCCGGCACCAGCTTCTCGGGCTGCATGGCCTGCAGGCGGTCCAGGGTGGCAGGCCAGTATTCGTGATAGGCGTCGCCGGTGTAGGGCGTGGCACCGAACTCGACCAGGTCGCCGGAGAACATCACCTTCTCCTCGGGCAGCCAGACGATGGTGTCCCCCTTGGTGTGGCCGCGGCCCAGGTGGATGATGCGCACCTCGCGCTTGCCCATGTAGACCGTCAGCTCTTCCTGGAAGACGATGTTCGGCCAGGTCAGGCCGGGCACCGAGTCGACACCCTTGAACAGGCGCGGGAAGCGGCCGACCTCGGACTCATAGTCCTGCTGGCCGCGCTCGACGATCAGGTCGTAGGTGTGCTGGCTGGCGTAAATGTTCTCGGCCTCGTAGGCGGAGGCGCCCAGCACGCGCACGGCATGATAGTGGGTCAGCACCACGTGCTTGATCGGCTTGTCGGTGATCTCGCGGATCCGGCGGATCACGTCCTGGGCCATGATCGGCGTGGCCTGGGTGTCGATCACCATCACGCTGTCATCACCGATGACGATGCCGGTATTGGGGTCGCCCTCGGCGGTGTAGGCGTAGAGGCCCTCGGCCAGCTTGTCGAAGCTGATCTGCTTCTCTTCGGTATCGGCGTGGGATGCGAATTTCTTGCTCATGTGTCCTCCGGTGTCGTCAGGTCGCCTACAGGCTTGTTGTGAACCGGCAGCATAGTTTCTGTTGAAACTATATGTCCAGCCCGAGCGCCGGGGATTGCGGCTGCCTTGTCGGCCATAGGCGATAAAAGTTGACTGTAATCAGTGTTTTCTTGTGCTTCTACAACTTAAGTTTAGTGGTTTCTTTTCGCTAATTAGTTGCGATGGATACTGTATGGCGGCATGGTGATGCCCCTAACAATGTTCCGTGACGACCAGGAGCGAAGCAGACTCATGACCAACTCAGTATCACCATGGTCGCGCGTCGGCCATGTTCTGCAGCTACTGCTGGAGGGTGTGGCGGGCGCCACCCTGTTCGGCATGATGCTGTTGACCACGGTAGACGTGGGTGGCCGTTACTTCTTCAATGCGCCGATTCTCGG